>NZ_JBALDP010000049.1:0-44436 GCF_036917355.1 Nostoc sp. | reverse complement strand
AGAAGCTCTGCAAATCGACCCAAACTTTGCAATCGCTCACAATAACCTGGGTTTAGCACTGTCCGATCAAGGGAAGTTGTCAGAAGCGATCGCCGTCTACCAAGAAGCTCTGCAAATCGACCCAAACTATGTAAACGCTCACAATAACCTGGGTTCAGCACTGTCCGATCAAGGGAAGTTGTCAGAAGCGATCGCCGCCTTCCAAGAAGCTCTGCAAATCGACCCAAACTTTGCAATCGCTCACAATAACCTGGGGAATGTACTGTCCGATCAAGGGAAGTTGGAACAAGCGATCGCAGAACTAGAAATAGCTGTTCGTCTCGAACCTAGTAACACTCTGTTTCGTGACAACTTAGAGATTTATAGAAATAAGAAGAAGGGTTTTTGGGGACGTTTGTTTAGTGAGTAGAATATTCTCATTTTTATTCATCTCACAAATGTGCGATCGCCTGTTGTTTACGATGCTCACGAAGTGTGCCGAAGGTATCGCTCAACCTCAAAACCTCATCATTCCAGTCTGGAACAAGAATTGTCAAGCAAAAAGGGCGATCGCTTGACCTCTGAACACGAAGCTTCCACTTTGGAACAAGAATTGTCGAGCAAAAAAGACGATCGCTCCACCTCAAAGCTTCATCATTCCACCTCTGAACTCAAAAGTTGCACCTTTGAACAGGAGTTGTCCAGTTAAAAGGGCGATCGCTCCACCTCTGAAATCGGAACTTGCACCTTTTTACACCAACTGCCGAGCAAAAAGAGCGATCGCTCCACCTCTGAACTCGAAGCTTGCACCTTTTTACACCAACTGCCGAGTAAAAAGAGCGATCGCCCCATCTCTGAACTCGAAGCTTGCGCCTTTGAACTCGGAAGTTGCACCTTTTAGCATGAACTGTTGAGTAAAAAGAGCGATCGCTTAACCTTTAAGCCTGGAAGTTGCGCCTTTTATCCTCATCATTCTACTTCTGAACTTAAAGCTTGCACTTCAGAACACAAATTGTCGAGTTAAAAAGGCGTAGGCATAGCCCGTCGTAGATATTGCTCCACCACAAAGTGTCACCAATAGTCTAGTTTTACTCATCTAAACGGATTGCGATCGCATTCAGCAACTCCTCAAAGTCTGATTCGCTGTGAATATCAGGGGTGAGCGTGTTCATATCTTTTAGCAGGTTGGTTAGTTCTGCGATCGTGTTGCGAATCTCGGTGTATTGGTCAATTTCTTCACGAAATCCCTGCAAATTAGCTGCGGAAACTCCTTTCATCCCTTCATCTAATTCTTTAATTTCGTCTTCCCAATGCTTAATATATTTAAGTCTGGCAACAGGTTTATAAATTTGGGCATCCGCTAACACAATCGGGAAAATTCGATTATAAAAATCTCCATTTTTAGCAATTTGCACTAGCTCAAACATACAATTGGGAGATTTTAAATACTTGTCACTAATAACTGCGATCGCACATTTACCCCGTCCAATCCGTTCCATAAAGGCTTTAATTAGTCCTTTGTAGCCCAAATCGCGTTTATCACGGATGATTTTGATTCCTTTTGCCTGTAAAGTCTCATCCAGTTGATTGACAAATTGCTCACTTTCTCCACCCCAAGCATAAGAGATGAAAATTTCCTTCTCGAATTCCATTGCAGATTGACTATTCACGATCTGTTTTTGTTCTTCTTCACTATCTCGTAAACGATGCGTCAATGATTCATTTCTCTCTTGCTCTAGTTGGCTTTGCAACTGTGCAACTTGGGGGTTGAGTTCCCTATCTGCTTTAATCGCTTAAAACATGACATCATCAATTAACCTACGGACATCTACCATTTCATAGCTATTTTCGCACTCAATTTGGTAACGGCGATCGCTCAAACGCTTATTGAGTTTATCTAAGGAATAGGAATAAGGTGTGGGCAGATTTTTACAAGTTTCGCAGTTACAAGGAACTAAAGTTTGATATTGCAAACGTTCATAAGAGTTGTGGATTTTTTCGAGTTCATGGGTGATGACAGCCATCAATTCTTTTTTGCGGTTTCCGGCTACACGGATTTTAATTTTCCGTTGATGATAGTTTTCAATGACTTCTGCACGAGTTTGGTCTTTGTTGAGAACAACACCGTTTTTCCAAACGAGTTTTTGCTGTTCAATCCAAGGGTGCGTCTCGACGATAAAGCGGGTAATGATGCCTTTGGGCATGAATGTATAGGTGTAGCGCAGGATTAGGTTGTTGCGATCGTCCCAGGTGTAATCAGCTTTTTCAATGGAAAGCAATTGAGGCGCAATATAAATATCACGACGACCCGGAATTTCGTAGCAAAGCTTGAACCGCATCATTAATTGCAGGAGTTCATCTCGCATATCTGCATATTCGTTGTCTTGCCAAATATCTTCAAGGTCGTCTTTGGTAAAACAACCTAGATTGTCCTTGACAGTCTGATTATCCAAAACTTTGTAGACGGCAGTTGTCCCCCATTCTGGTTTGAGGATGACGTAATGTTTGAGTGTAGAATCGTCTTGAAAGTGGAGGCAAACGCCGAGGTCGTGTAGATAGCTGCTCAAGCGCAGCATGTCTTTCTTGTCAGTCAAATTATTGACTCGGCAAAGGGTAAAGTATTCCTCAACGCTGATGTAATTTCGGTAATTGTTCTCTAATGCGTTTCTGACTCTTACCCAGAGTTTTGGTAGAGGTGTAGCAACGTGGTCAAGATTACTGATGTAAAGCTGAATAGCCTTTTTAATCTCTGCCAAACCGCGATTAGTATCTAAATTGGTTGCCAGAATTTCCTTGAGATTGTCAAATTCTCCTCGTAACTGGCCCCCATCGACTTCGCATTGACGGTCTTGTTTTTCGTTTTTGATGATCAGAACTGGACTCTTGTCGCTCAAGAGTTCGACAACCTTTAGCCACCAGTAAAAACCAGTGTTTTCTTTGCGAGTGTCGGCAACTAAGGCATAGAGAGAACGCTTGCTGAGGAAAAACTGATGGGTTTGATGGTAGATTTCCTGACCACCAAAATCCCAGATGTTGACTCGAAAATCTTTGCCATTCGGTAATGTAAAGTGCCATTGGATGACTTCAATGCCTTCGGTTGATTTCTCTTTTGGCTGGAGTTCGTAGGTTTTATCCCTGATCTTCTTGGCTAAAGAAGTTTTACCAGCTCCCCCTTCGCCAACAATCAAGAATTTTGCTTCGTAGAAAGGTTCGGTTTCGGTTGGATCTTGCACCCGGAAATAGAAATCGAGAATTTCATTCACATCACCTGGATCTTCAGTTAAATCCTTCGATCCCAAAATCTCAGGTGGAATCGGGACTGGGTTCCTACGAAGATCGAGTTTTTTCAGGTTTGGCAGTTGCATGATTTCCCTTGGCAGACTGCTCAGTTGATTACTGCTGAGGTCGAGGGATTGCAGGTTTGTAAGTTGGACAAATTCTGCTGGCAGACTGCTCAGTTGATTACTGCTGAGGTAGAGGGTTTGTAGGTTGATCAGTTGCATGATTTCCCTTGGCAGACTGCTCAGTTGATTACTGCCGAGGTCGAGGGATTGCAGGTTTGTGAGTTGGAAAAATTCTACTGGCAGACTGCTCAGTTGATTTTTGTAGAGGTCGAGGGTTTGAAGGTTGGTGAGTTGTCCAAATTCCTCTGGCAGACTGCTCAGTTGATTGTTGTAGAGGTAGAGGGATTGCAGATTGGTGAGTTGTCCAAATTCTGCTGGCAGACTGCTCAGTTGATTATTGCGGAAGTAGAGGGATTGTAGATTGGTGAGTTGGAAAAATTCTGCTGGCAGACTGCTCAGTTGATTTTCGTTGAGACCGAGGATTTGCAGCTTGGTAAGTTGGAAAATTTCCGGTGGCAGACTGCTCAGTTGATTTTTGTCGAGACCGAGGGTTTGCAGCTTGGTGAGTTGTCCAAATTGCGCTGGTAGGCTGCTTAGTTGATTGCCGCTGAGGTAAAGGGTTTGCAGGTTGGTGAGTTGTCCAAATTCCTCTGGCAGGCTACTCAGTTGATTTTCGTTGAGACTGAGGATTTGTAGGTTGGTGAGTTGTCCAAATTCCGCTGGCAGACTGCTCACTTGATTACTGCGTAGAGAAAGGGTTTGCAGCTTGGTAAGTTGGACAAATTCCGCTGGCAGACTGCTCAGTTGATTTTTGTCGAGACCGAGGGTTTGCAGGTTGGTGAGTTGGAAAATTTCCACTGGCAAGCTGCTCAGTTGATTGCCGCTAAGGTAGAGGGTTTGCAAGCTAATGAGTTGAAAAATTTCCGCTGGCACGCTGCTCAGTTGATTGCCGCTAAGGTAGAGGGTTTGCAACTTAATGAGTTGAAAAATTTCCGCTGGCACGCTGCTCAGTAGATTACTGCGGAGGTCGAGAGTTTGTAAGTTGATGAGTTGGACAATTTCTACTGGCAGACTGCTTAGTTTATTACTGCGGAGGTCGAGGGATCGCAAGTTGGTGAGTTGGACAATTTCCGCTGGCAGCGTTGTTAACTTTTTGCCAGAAAGGTCTAATGTTGTCACCTTGTCTCTGAAAGCTTGTTCAATAATTTCCAGCAGTTCTTCGTTAGTCATTTCGGGTTTTACAGAGGTGATGCCTGACGACAAGTTGCTGCTTGGACGCGCAGCAGGAAATTGAGGTAATTAATAATGTAGCCTGTATGAAGTATTGCATTCAGGCAATGTGTGTGCGATCGCAGACTCCAGATGACATCATATTTCAGGTTAGAGTATAGTTTTAGACGACATCAATTTCTAAAATGATGTTTATACTTAGAACTTAGTAAATGAAAGCAGGTGCATAATGAAACTACAAGATTTCTTGGGGAAAGATGAGAAATGGTCGTTTGAGGCGATCGCAGATGATGCAGACTTGGCTCGTCAGATTCAGATATTGTTAATCGGCTTAGGTTTGCTAGAACCTCCAGCCGATGGTAAATTTGGCCCTGTTTCTGCGATCGCTATCAAAAAATTTCAAGAATTAATAAAGACTGAAGAGAGTGGCTTTTTAGGAGCAGTCACAGCCAAGAAACTAATTGAAACCAAAATAGACGATCTTCCTAAACCTCCCTTAAAACTAGGCAATGACATCGCTAGTAAGATTGTGAAATACATGCTAGCCAAAGGTTATCAGGTATTTACCAATTCCAAAGAATACAATATTGTTTATGTAGAGGGTATCAATGGAGACTGGACTCTCAACAGTGATACACCCAATCAATTTAACGATCGGCGGATTGTGATTGAAGTAGTAAATGGTGTTCCCAAAATCGTAGATCACTGGGAAGCTACTACAGAACCAGGGAGATACTACACTTATAATCCGATGAATCCCAAAGGAGCAGCTAGGATTCAGTTTGGGCAATACAAAGCTTGGGCTGTTGGTACTCACGGCACAGCCGAGCCTCATGAAGCATTAGTGCAAGTTGGAGATATAACTGTTTGTAGAGATTTCAACCAAGATTTTAAACGGACTGGCGACAAACTTGATACAGGTGATAATTTTTATGTAAATCAACACTACGGCTTTGATTTTCCCCAAAATGATATTCGCCTTGCTAGTGCAGGTTGTTTAGTGGGACGTAGCCGTGAGGGACATAGAGAGTTTATGGCAATTATTAAACAAGACCGTCGTTATGTCGCTAATCGCAAATATGTTTTCTACACTACCGTAATTCCTGGGGATGATTTACTGTAAACGTTTCCAGGATGAAGTAATAGTTAATTGGTAGCATTTATTGTTGTGATGCAACGTTTAGTAAGGTAGCACAGTCGTGCTACCTTACTTTGTCTAACTTTGTTCTTGTGGTTGTCCTATTTGTGCCGTCAGTTTCTCTTTATCCAGCCTGCGTTTTTTGGCGTAAAGTTGAATAGTGACTGCCATCAAAATAATCATGGCGAAAATAGCCCAGGCAGCGATATCTGTAGGTAGATTATTTTTAAACACAGCCAGCAACACGATCGCTACTAACATAACTGTAGGAGCTTCATTTAAAGCCCGTAATTGCTGACCACTCCAGCCACACTCATCTACTGCTAATTTCTTCATCAGCCGAGCGCAGTAATGATGATAGCCAATTAAAATAGCCACAAACAGCAGTTTGATATGCAACCATCCCTCTTTTAAAATATCCGGTTCAGTGCTTACTAAACCGATAGCCATTGCGATCGTCACAAACATTCCTGGGTTAGTGATGATAGAGTAAAGGCGCTTTTCCATAATTTGATACTGATTTTTCAGTATCGTTCGTGCTGGTTCAGGTTCTTCATTAGCTTCAACGTGATAGATAAAAAGACGTACTAAGTAAAATAAACCAGCGAACCAAACTACAAATCCGACAATATGAAAGGCTTTAAACCATGAATAAGCCACGAATCATAATCTCCTTTACTTGTAATGGTAATAAAAAGTAGTCAGGAGCCAGAATTCTGAATTCAGAATATTCTACCCGTTAAAGTATGAGTTTTAACAAGAAAAAACATTTGAATCCTGCCACTTAATCTTCCATTTAGTGAACTACAGTGATGATTTTGCATCCTCTACTAATTGATTCTGATTCCTGAATTCTAAATTCTGACTCCTGAATTCTGACATTCATTTTTATAATATCGATTTTTGCCAAAGCTATATTCTCAATGAGCATCTTTACGACGCACAAAGGGTAAAAGGTCTTCCAAAATCGCCTCGTGGTAGTGTTCTTGAGGATAATGTCCGACGTTATTAAGTTTTATTAATTCAGTATTTGGTACAGAATTGGCAAAGTTTTCGGCAATGTCTACAGGTAGCCAAGGGTCAATCATACCCCATTGAATCAGAATTGGTTGTTGCCATTCTTTAAAGCCAGTTTGTATTTCTGTCATGGCTGAATCAAGCTGTAAATTGCGAATACTTGCTAAGAGACTTCGACCAGATGAAGAACTTTTTAAAAAAGGTTTTCGATAAACATCTAAATCCTTATCTCCTATGCGATAACGGCTTCCGCCTTCTAGTGTCCGATCGACTAATAAGGGGTCTTGGGTCATGACTTCACCTGCTAAAGGTAAACCCATTTGTTTAATTTTCCAGGGTAATTTAGCAGCAGTTGAAATTGGTGTATTTAAAATAGCTAAATTGGCAATTTGTTCTGGATGACGCAAAGCATATTGTAGTCCTACAGAACCTAAAAAACCTTGGACAACTAAAGAAAAATGTTCAAGTTCTAAGGCTTTAATAAATCCTTCTAAAGCTGTGATAAAAGCATCAGGAGTGTAAGCAAAATCTCGTTTTTCTGGTTTGGCAGAAAAGCCGTAACCAATCCAATCTGGAGCGATCGCTCTTGTCCCCTGGTTCGCTAACGCAGGTATAATATGACGCCAACTGTAACTTTGTGAAACTAAGCCGTGTAGCAACACCACAGGCGCTAAGTCACTTCTGCCGATTGGTAAAGATTCCCGATAAAACCATTCCAGTGAATCTACATTGATTTTATGTTCTGTTATTGACACGTTATTTTCCTATATTGGGCATCCCTTCGGCTTCGCTCAGGGCAAGTGGGAATTGGGCATTGAGTTGTTTGTTATTCTTCTCCTGCTCCTCTGCTCCTTGGTCACTGAGCGTAGCCGAAGTGCTGCTCCCCCTCATCCCCCCATTCCCTGAGAAATAATCATCTCACGAATCGCATAAGCTGTAGCGGGTGCAAGTAAAACGCCGTTGCGATAGTGTCCGGTAGCTAGGAGGACGTTACTAAACCCTGGCAACTTACCAATAACTGGGGCTGGGCGTCCTTCAGGACGAGGACGTAACCCCGACCAGGTGCGGAGAATAGTTGCTGTGGCTAATTCTGGGCAAAATGCGATCGCTTGTTCTCTAACAGATTCCAGCAGTTCTTGATTTGGCGGTATCTCATCGCCATTGCTGGGAAATTCCACTGTTGCGCCTATCCAATAATCTCCAGTGCCTACAGGAACAATATGGACATCATTACCCGTTATCGCTGGCTGGAAGTCGGGATTACCTAATGGATTCCCCACACGCATTTGCAAGGCTTGCCCAAGTACGGGGCGGATATCAATTATCTGATTTAATTTTGCCGTTAGCGGTGTTGAACCTAGCCCCGCAGCAATTACAAACCAATCTGCGGCTATTTTTCCTTCTGTAGTCTCAAGTTGATGGCAAAATTCAGATGTTGAGGTTGGGGCATCCAAAACAGTCACGCCAAATTTGAAAGTTACACCATTTTGCTGGGCAGCTTCAACTAAAGCTAATGTCAGGGCTGTTGGATCGAGTTGACGGTCTTGCGGAGAATAGACAGCGCCAGTAACTTTTTCGTTATTAATTTGAGAACAGATATTCTGGAGTTTAGCCGTGTCCCAAATTTCTAAATTCCAGCCTTGAGAGTGGCGAATTTCTACTAGTTTTTCCCATGCTGACATTCCCTCTAGGGAAGAATCACATAAAAGCATGAGAATTCCCTGACGATTAAAAGGGATTTTGCGACCCGTTAAAGCTTCTAGTTCAGGAATCAAAGTTTCATAGCGTTGGATGCTAGTTTGCCGCATCTGCCAAGCTTTACCCTTGATTTTTTGGCTGATTACGCCCATCAAAACGCCAAGTGCAGCGCCTGTGGAAGCTTTTGCTGGTGGTTGGCGATCGCAAACTGTAATTTTCAGCCCTTTTACTAGACTCAGTTCGTAAGCGATCGCAGCCCCAACCACACCACAACCGATAATAACTACATTCATAACTTGTGTTTCAAGTGAGTAGTTAGGAGTTAGGAGTTAAAAATTCTTAATTCTTAACTCCTAACTCTTAACTCTTAACTCCTAACTCTCTTCTGTTTTGGGAAGCAGGTCGAGGAATTTGTCAATGTCTGCGAAAGCAGCCTGGGATTGGTTCAAGGCAACTAGAGGATTGCCAGCACTAGTAGCTTTATCGAGTTTAACCAGGTCTTTAAAAAAATCTCGCGTTATTTGACGTGCTTTGGGTTGGTCTTTGGGTAGAAGGTTGGGAGTGACATAAGTCAGATTCAGCTTTGCTTCTGTTATCGGGCCATGTATAAAGTTACGCACATTAATCCAATCACCTTTTTTAATCAGGGTTGTCAATTCTTCTGAGCGATCGCGCACAGCCTGAATTTCAGGAACATAAGCCTGAATTTTTTCAAGTTGTACTGCTGTGTAAGTCGGAGGTGCCACCGCAACACCAGGGCCACCACAACTAATCAGGAATGTGGCCAATAGTACTAGAAAAAATGAAAAAATCGAGCGTTGACGCACCATATATTGAACTTAATTGTTTTTGGTTTACCAATTCACAGTGTCATTTTAGATCGCTAGCGCAGTCAATCGTTCTTGTCAGCCAAGGATTTTGCATAAAATCTTGATATTTTCTCTAAAGAGCAGAGTTCCGTCTGCTTTTGAAGAATTTTTAAGTACAATTACTTAATAGGTGTTAGCCAGTCCCAAAAAGAAGTGATTTTTGGCATCTGTTTAGTAACGAGGATTGTTAGGGAAGGATGATTTAGAGTTGCTAAATATCAAAGCTCTTGATAAGCTGAAACACCAATAATATAAGCCTTCTGGCGGTTTTTCTGTCTTCACATCCTTGAAGATGCCGACGCGATATAGGAGTGTTTTTTAGTGAACGCAGCTGAACAGGCAACGAACCTTGAACTCGCCAGCAACATTGCCACGGTAGTTAATTTGTTCAAATTCGAGTTTCCTGATGCCAAATCCGATCTCAAACCCTGGAAAAATGACCCGGAAACTAGGGAGTTAGTCGACCCAGATTCTATAGATATTGGCTTTCACTTTCCTGGTATTAGCAAATCTTGGCGAAGTCGTAGTATTTTAATTCAAATCCGATTTTATCAAGATCCCATCAATAATTCCCGGCGTGCGATCGGCGTGGAAGTAGCTGGATTCGATCATCGCGGTGAAGCGTGGCGACTTTCTACGGTGGAAAACTGGAGTGTTGTCGGCGCATCTTCGCCTTCTGGTGAAATCGAGGATAAGCTCAAACAAATTTGCCGACAGATTTTAGAAGTTTTTAATAAACCAAGTGAATGAAGGGGCTGACAGATGTAGGTTTTTTACAATTAGGAGGAGTTAAAGCAAAAGAAATCATCAACAGGAGTACGAGGAAAAGAACTCTAGCGATGAAGATGAATAGGGAGATGGTTGAGTAAATCAGCCACGAGGGTCAGTAATCCCAACAAAAAACAAGAGATGTGGCGGGGAGAATTCAAGGAAAGAGGTAGAGAAAAAACTCGGTGTCGAGAGGGAAGTTGTTCCAGGCTAGGGGGAGAGGATTGATTTTCAGCCTCGCCACCAAGCATAACCATCCAAAGAGTAGAAACAGCGATCGCTAATCGGCATACGTTCAGTACGTTGAGGGTCAAGTAAACGGGTGTTGTGCCACTGCCAACCGTCAGATTTAACATCAGCGATTAAGACTACGAACTTACTGCCAATAGTTGTTACGTCCAGTGCTAAGGCTATTTGTTCAATGTTTGTTGGCAGTAAACTTAATACCCACATCAGTAATGGCGCAAAACAAGTGCTCACATCCAGACTGCGACGATGAAGCCCTTTTTTGGCTTCTGCTTCCTCATACCATTCTCTTAACCTTTGACGTACCGCTGCAACTTTTTCGCCATTCACTCTGGCGATCAATTGCGCAACTTTTGTTAAGCTACTTGATTTGGTCATTACCATGCCAAAACTCCACGTCGCCAGCCCTACCACTTGGGGTATCGACAGATGTCGCATTTTCTCTGATACTATGCGTGTCCACTGTTTGAGATACTCATTTTTCAGCATTTGAGTCTCATCCACACCTTGGGTTTCTAATTTTATTTTCTGACCAGAGAGGCTGAATACTCACACCCTTGTAAAAAACCTACACCTGTCAGGGTTCTTCACCAGGTGAATACATATCATTACAACTGGTAATAAACAAATTAATTAAAGCAAAAGGATAAAAAAATAAATTTTTAGTAAACATCAAGCTTTTGCTAACCTAAAATACTACTGATTGTTTACGCTCAAGCTATTTACACTTAAAAAGTAGCTTTAGTATAAAGACAGTACAATTTTAATGATTAGATAATATCGGTAGCCAGAAAACTTCTGCGATTGCTCTGCTTACCACACAATATCTCCCACGAATTGATTATGAATTCTGTATCTTCTTTAAGATACCCCAGAAACTCCTCTATTAATTGATAGCAATTGTTCGTAATCCTTTGGTGTATCAATATCGATATTCCCTAGTGGGAACGGAATAGAAAAAACTTCATTAAGGTTATTATTAATAACTTTTTTTGCTCCTGAAGTTTCTTTTAAACTGGCAAGTTCTGAAAAAAATGTCTGACTAAATAGAGCAGGTACACCTAATGTGTCTCCATATTCACAAGCAATAATCGTTTTTTCTGTCGAATAATATGTATCAACAAGTTGATTGATAATTTGGTGAGAAACAAATGGCTGGTCGCAAAGTGTAATAACTACTGCTTCTATTTTTTGTGGAAGATTATTTAACAATTCAATACCACTCTTGATTGAAGTACTCATTCCACAAGCCCAATCCGAGTTCTTAAGTACTCTAACGGGAAGTTGTTTAATTTGGAGATGAATCTGTTCTGCGTTGGCTCCAAGTACTACTACCACAGGTTGACAAACTGAAGCGATCGCCATTTCTGTAATATATTGCAACAAACTACGCCCTTGGTAAAGCAATAGTTGTTTCGGTGTACCCATCCTAGTAGATGCACCAGCCGCAAGAATCATAATGGCTATGGTTGATTTTTCGTTGTCTATAGCAGTCATAAAAACTATATGGTAAGTAGCAAGTTTGAGTTGCTTTCATAACATTGGTGAATCGGTTGATTGCGATTTCTTAAAAAACTACCATTGCGGTTTGTTAGCACTGCTTGAATTTCCGCAATAATCGCGATCGCTATTTCTTCTGGTGTATCTGCTCCGATATCAATCCCAATCGGGCCATGCAATCTGGTTAATTGTTCAGTAGTATGAACTATTCCTTGCAAATGTAAATCTTCAAGCAATCTTTCAGTACGCGCCTTTGGGCCTAAAACCCCTATGTAGCGTGCAGGAGATGGCAGCAACATCTTTAAAATTTCTAGGTCGTCAAGGTAATTATGCGTCATCACTACAGCAACTGTGTTGGCATCTATAAATACCTGTTGATGTACAATTTCTCGCCGAGTAAGAATCACATCACAAGCTATTGGAAATCGCGCTCTAGTTGCCTCATTGGCTCGACAATCGACTACAGTAATGTCCCAACCTAATGCTTGAGCAAACTGTGCTACGGGTACAGCATCATAACCAGCACCAAATATTACTAAAGGCGTGGGTGGTTGGATGACTTCAATAAAAACTTCTACACTGCCTAAAGGTAACTGATAGTTTTTTACACTAGACTTTTGATTAGTAAAAGCTGCTTGAGTATCTGCAATCAAAGATTGAATTAAATTTGGATATTTGATATCAGTGATAATTTTACCATTTGGATACAGCAGTAAGCGCGACCCAAGTTTCACATCTACCCCGCCTTCAAAAGCAAAGACTGTAGCAATAATACCCAAATGTTTTTTATTAAAGCACTCTTGTGTAAAAGCGATCGCATTCGGTGAACTTTCTTTTTCAAGACGTTCGATCAGAACTTGCACTGTTCCATTGCATCCCAAACCAAAGCCCCAAAGAATATCTTCCGAAGCGGTGTTATCGTAATTCACAACAATTGGTTCGCCGTCCGACATTCGTTGTTGAGTATGCTCAAATACGTCATTCTCCAAGCAACCAGCGCTGATTGTTCCAATCATCCGACCTGTATCTGTCATCAACATTTTGGCACCTGGTCGGCGATAGGTTGAACCTTGAGTTTTGACTACAGTAGCAAGAAAAGTAATTTCACCATTTTTTTGACTTGACTGGAAGCCTTCTAAAATTGCTTGTAATTCGTTCATTTGATTGCTGATTTTTCTGTTTCTAGCAGTTTATAAACTTAAGTAGGCAGTCTCAATGGAAACAATGCGATCGCTGTGCCATTGTGCATCGCTGCTAGTCTCAAACACTCCTTAGATTTGCTGCCCTTTAACGATTACAGTATATACGTTAGATTGAGGTGCGTTGTTTACCGCCGCACGCATCGCGGTGTTCTGCTATTCAAGATAAGCGAAAACACTACTGAAATCATGCCCCACAGGATAGTTGCCAACTTTAGTCATTTATCTATCAGAAGAGTTAGCACGGAATACTGATTTTCCCTAAATTACAATTACAGTTTTGGCAGAGTACTTTAAACTTATTCCAAAAAGGTGAAACCCTAATGAGTGATTCTGGTTTATACCAATGAAAACTCAGTAAATCTCAGCAAGAAAGGTTAAAAATTTAATTTTAATTGTAGAGCGTGACACTTTCTACCTTAAAATATGAATCAAATTTCATATGAATTGCTATTTATTTGCGATCGCAGCAGTTGTTAATTTTCGCTGAACACGAGAGTATTCGCTGCCAAGTAACTTCGGAAACAAGAAAAACCTATTCCTTTAGAGCAATGAAAAACAGCAGCAAAAAGCAGGTTAACTGCGTAGAAAAGCTGAAGGTGCTGGCAGATGAAACTCGTCTAGCAGTATTAGAACTTCTGATCGACAGTCCCAAACACGTGGGAGAGATGAATGCAATTTTGGGCTTGGAACAAAGCCTACTATCCCATCATTTACAAGTTCTGCGTCGCTCCCAGTTGGTTGTGACCTCGCGTAATGGGAAAGCAGTTCTCTACCGCCTGGCTCCAGAGGTGGAAGTAACTATTGGTAAAGCTTTGAACCTTGGCTGTTGTGTCCTCTGTTTTAACTAAAAACCCAATTTCGGGTTGAAAAGCAATAATGAAAAATTCTCAAATTTTACCTCTGGCGATTGGGTTGGCTACCTGCATTTGGTTACAAGGCTGTTCTTCCCCAAATCAAGGTGCAAATAATACAAATCAGCTTCAGGGAAAACTAGTACTCACAGGCTCCAGTACAATTGCACCTTTAGCGGCTGAAATTGGCAAGCGTTTTGAATCTCAGCATCCAGGTGCGCGAGTTGATGTGCAATCAGGAGGGTCTTCGCGTGGGGTTTCTGATGCTCGTCAAGGTGTCGCTAATGTTGGCATGGTTTCCCGTGCATTGAAACCAGAAGAAAACGATTTAAAAACATTTTCTATTGCCCGTGATGGAGTGACGGTAATTCTCCACAAAGACAATCCAGTAAAATCGCTCAACGATAAGCAAGTTGTAGATATTTACACAGGGAAGGTGACGAACTGGAAACAAGTGGGAGGTAAAGATGGAGCAATTACAGTTGTTAACAAAGCCGAAGGACGTTCCACTTTAGAATTATTTACCCACTATTTCAAACTGAAAAATACAGACATCAAAGCCCAAGTAGTAATTGGTGACAATCAGCAGGGAATTAAGACAGTAGCAGGAAACCCGAATGCTATTGGTTATGTGTCGATCGGGTCAGCAGAAAATAGTGCAGCCAATGGAGTAGCTATTAAGCTGCTACCTGTAAATGGGATAGCTGCAACAACAGCCAACGTCCAGAATGGGACTTTTCCAATTTCTCGTCCACTTAACTTAGTAACCAAAACCCAACCTCAAGGATTGACAAAAGCATTTCTTGATTTCGCGCAATCACAACAGGTAAATGACATTGTTCAAAAGCAAAACTTTGTCGTCGTCTCTAAATGACTTTTGGTTAATTTGGATACTGCGTTTTTTAGCGGCGATCGCCGGAGCGATCGCACTTTTAATTATCGGCTTTCTGATTCTGGAGTCTCTACCAGTCCTCAATCATGTCGGAATAACACGTTTTTTTACAGACTCTTCCTGGAACCCAACCGCCAGATTATATAATCTCTTCCCGATGTTATTAGGTACATTTTTGGCAATGGTTGGCTCAGTAGCGATCGCTACACCTGTAGGAATTATATCTGCGGTTTTTTGTCAATTTTACGCCCCACCAGTAATGGCTCGATTATACCGTCGCTTAATTGAACTATTAGCAGGAATTCCTTCTGTAGTCTACGGTTTTTGGGGATTGGTGGTGCTGGTTCCGATGATTGGTAGGATACATCCACCGGGGCCAAGTCTATTAGCGGGTATTGCCATTCTCACGGTGATGATTTTGCCAACAATAGCGCTTGTAGCCGATGCCAGTTTAGCGAAAGTCCCAACTTCTTACCTTCAGGGAGCAGCAGCTTTAGGATTATCCCGGTGGGCAACTATCTCTAGAGTCGTGCTTCCCGCTGCCAAATCTGGATTGTTCACAGGCTTAATTTTAGAAACAGGTCGAGCAGTTGGCGAAACAATGGCTATTTTGATGGTGTGTGGCAATGTCGTACAAATGCCAAAAAGTATATTTGACCCCATCCGCACGTTGACGGCTAATATTGCTCTGGAGATGGCTTATGCCACAGGAGATCACCGTTCGGCGTTGTTTGTTAGCGGTTTAGTCTTGATGGGAATGATTGTGCTGTTAGTTGCTGTTGCGGAAGTCATCAGTCAAGGAAAAATATATGGGTGAACCTGTTGTAAGTCCTAAAGATTGGTTGCCAACAATCATTGTTTGGACAACTGCTGCCCTAGTTACTGGTATCTTTCTTTGGATACTCAGTGATATCCTTTGGCATGGGATAGGACACTTGACGTGGGAATTCCTAACAACTGAGCCAGAAAATGCTGGCAGAGAAGGGGGAATTGCCAGCATTCTTGTTTCTACTTTTCTGATTATGGCAGTGTGTATGGCAGTTTCTATTCCCATTGGTGTTGGTACAGCCGTTTTACTGGCAGAATTCACTCCCGTAGATAGTTGGTTTGGTGGGTTGGTGCGGCGTAGTTTAGATGTACTGGCAGGAGTTCCCTCTATAGTTTTTGGGTTGTTTGGCAACGTCTTCTTTTGTCAAGTTTTGGGGTTGGGATTTTCTATTTTGTCGGGAGGATTGACCTTGGGGTGTATGGTGCTACCAATCTTGATTCGCTCTACAGAAGAAGGATTTCGCGCTGTTCCAGATGAGTATAGATTAGGAGCCGCAGCCCTTGGTTTTTCACGCACGACAACCCTATTTCAACTGTTGTTACCTGCTGCTGTCCCTGGTTTAGTTGTGGGATTGGTGCTGGGTATTGGTCGAGCGATCGCCGAGACTGCGGCTTTAATTTTTACTAGTGGTTACGTAGATAGAATGCCAGAATCACTGCTAGATTCCGGGCGTGCCCTCTCGATTCATATTTTTGATTTATCAATGAACGTCTCTGGCGGAGATGCCAATGCTTACGCCTCAGCATTAGTCTTGCTGGTATCGCTGCTGGCGATCAATGGTACAGCAGCATGGATTGCAGATCGTTGGTTGCACAGGAGAATTTTTTCTGCATGAAATCGGCAAATATCGCTACTGGAATTGTTGCACCGTTGATTGAAACGGAAAACTTAACTCTGCAATACGGTCAAAAAACTGCATTTGCTAATGTCAATTTAAGTGTGAATCTGGGGGAAATTTTGGCATTGGTGGGGCCTTCTGGTTGTGGAAAAACTAGCTTTTTGAGTTGCTTAAATCGGTTGACAGATATGATTCCCCAGTGTCGAGTCAAAGGGCGGATTCGCATCGGTACTTTAGACGTGCTAAATCCCAAAACAAATGCGAACGCGCTGCGGCGGCAAGTTGGGATGATTTTTCAAAAGCCTAATCCTTTTCCTTTATCAATTTGGAAGAATCTGGAATTACCTTTGCGAGAACATGGTATTCGTAAAGAACAAATCGATGCGATCGTTGAGACAAGCCTGAAAGATGTTGGACTTTGGGATGAAGTAAAAGACCGACTGCAAACCTCTGCTTTAGCACTTTCTGGCGGACAGCAGCAAAGGTTGTGCATAGCTAGAGCCTTGGCTTTGCAACCAGAAATCCTGTTATTAGATGAACCTTGTAGCGCCCTCGATCCAATTGCCAGTGGAATAGTTGAAGACTTAATTACTAGTTTGCGTCAGCGTTATACCTTGCTGATTGTGACACATAACCTAGCGCAAGCCAAGCGCATCGCGGATCGAGTTGCTCTGTTCTGGGTGCAGTCAGGTGTTGGGCAATTGATAGAGTCAGGTTCAGTGCAGCAAATTTTTGAGTACCCCCAACATCCCTTAACAGCAGCTTATGTCACGGGTGCAAGGGGTTGATTTGAAAAATATAGAAATAGAGAAACGAATGAAATCATCATCAATATAAACACTGAGACAGCCCTGCTCAATCGAGTTAACTCAGTTTCATATTTTTTAGTATCTTGTGGTTGATAACACGCTAATATACAGCAGTTGACTACAAACACATAAAGCAAGATTATGGCACTAATTATAGGCACTGATGGAGACGACATTTTAGTTGGAACTGATGGAAATGACACATTTCTCGGCAGTGCAGGTAACGATACCATTACCGGTGGAAAAGGTAACGATATCATTGATTACAGTGGCTTAGAACAACCGGTAATAGTCCAGCCAGTACTTATTAAAAAAGGTGCAGTTGGGAATGACACGTTTAAAGATTTCTTTGAAACTGCGATCGGTGCTACAGGACAGATTAACATTATTGATGCGACTTCTGACAGCACAAATGTATCAATAATAGCTGACTTATCTAAAGAAAGACTAGAAATCAGAGTTGTAGGTTCGCCGCCAATAGTAGTCAATGTGAAGAATTTTGTAAATATAATTGGTACAAATCAAAATGACGTAATTACTGGTGATGCTAGGGATAATGAATTATCTGGCAGTGGCGGCAATGACATTATTAGAGGCAGTGCAGGCAACGATACCTTAAATGGTGGAGATGGTATTGATACGGCTGATTACAGTAAATTGGGTCAAAGCTCTACCATATTCATTGATGGAACTCTAAAAAAAGGTGGTGGATTAGGTACAGATTTACTTGGTAATTTTGAAAATCTTATTGGTGATGCTAGTGCTGTAAATAATACTATAGACGCCTCAATGGCTCCTTCAATACCCTTTTCATTTTTATCCGATCTATCAGTCAACGCCAACCTTGAAACTCGAAGTTTCGTAGTGAATAATCTTCCTGGTGGAAACACAGCTAAGTTCACATTTATAAACTTTGATAATATCAAAGGTACCAATCAAAGTGACACCATTGTTGGAGATGGGCAAAATAATCTCTTATTTGGTAATGGTGGTGACGATACACTTTCTGGCAAAAGTGGCAATGACATACTCACTGGTGGAAATGGTAACGATATTCTCACTGGTGGAGTAGGTGCAGATAAATTTGTTTTTACCAACGTATTAGAGGGTGTTGACATTATTAAAGACTTCAAGGCTGCTGAAGGTGACAAAATTCAGGTTTCTCAAGCAGGTTTTGGCACTATTTCAATCAGTGACTTCAGTTATGATGCCCTCACTGGTTCTTTGTTCTTCCAAGAATCTAGATTTGCCATTGTTGAAAATAAGCCTATTGGTTTTCAAGCCAATCTAGATATTCAAATTATTTAAAATCTAGTAACAATAAAATCAAGCATTTGGTGTCATATCAAGTCTGCTTAATCACTTACGATATGTCATTGCGAGTGGAACAGAGTGGAACGCAGCAATTACTTCGGATGTGATTACTTCACCCCGCTATCGCTGCGTACCCTGCGGGAACGCCAAGGGCGAACGTAATGACAAGTATTTAGCCTGACATGATATCAGTTCTAGAAAGATTGGGTAAGAAAAGAACTGGATTGTAGAGTTGAGGAAACAGGGGAGAGATGGTGAGAGAAGTTATTAACCAAGCTTCCTCTGTATCCTCCAGCCAACCTCCAATGTTGGAGACAATTTACAGTAGTTTGCGATCGCAAAACAAAGATTTACGGAGCGGACTGCAAGTAGAGGTTGTCATAACTGCGGTATGCACATATCATTTCAGTATTCGAGGAACGGGGCCACGAGTGGTGTCCAATCCTGACACACGAGGTAGAGCGATCGTTTTGCCTGTTTGTGCCGCTTCGTAAATCAACGCTATCAGTTTTTGGTCTTGTAAACCTTCTTCACCAGGAGTATGGGGTTGTTTATTTTGAATCACACAATCCGCCATGTGATCCATTTCTAAGGCGAACTGATTCTTCTCACCTATCCGCACTTCGCTAACGTTTTCTGCCATGCTGTTGGTTGGCGATTTGCGCGAAATCATCATTCGCAAACCGTTGTAAGAGAATCCCGGATCGAGTTGCGCCCAAGCATCAGAGCCAAAGACACGAAACCGACGCCCTTCGTGAAACCCGTAGCTAGTGGAGCAAATCCCTAGTATCCCACTGGGAAACCGCAGCTGAAAGGTGACACTTTCTTCAACTTCTTTGAAGCGAGGATCGCCAGGAGTGCTGAAGATTTGGGCGCTAATTGCGATCGGTTCTTCTCCCGTCAAATAGCGAGTTGCATTCAAGCAATAAATTCCCACATCTGGTAAAGAGCCACCTCCAGCTAAGGCGCGTTTCAATCGCCATTGATTTAAGTCACCTCCCTGGTTTTGTCCGTTATCTGCTTGAATTACCTTCACAGTTCCCAATTCTTTGCTACGGATCATCTGAATCATGGCGCGATGGTGCGGCTCATATTGGCAGCGATAAGCAATCATCAGCTTGCGATCGGCTTGTTTGCACGCGTCGATCATTTGTTGAGCATCTTCGACTGTGGTTGCCATTGGCTTTTCACACAGAATATGCTTTCCAGCTTTCGCACCACGCACCGTATATTCCCGGTGCATACTGTTGGGCAGTACGATATAAATTACATCAACGTCTGGATTGTTGCGGAGATTGTCGTAATTCTGATAGTTGTAAACGTTCTGCGGTTTGATGCCATACTGCTGGGCAACTTGATTTGCTTTGGCAGCATCACCACTAACTAATGCAGTTGGCTTTGCTAATTTACATTCTGCAAAGGCAGGCATGATTTCTTCTAATGTCAGTCTGCCAAGCCCAACGATCGCAAATCCTAAGCGTCGCTCTGGAGGTAATGCAGTTGGTGGCCCACCAGTATCAACCTCAGTTTTTTCTGAGATGGGCGGAAACTCAATCTGAGGCGGCAACGGGCCTCCGCGAGGAGTGGCTTGCCCAGTTGGCTGTTGGGCAGCAACCTCTTCGCCCATACTACCAATTGCGGCGGCTGAAACGGCTCCTAATCCAGCTGTAGTCAGAATGTGACGACGAGAAATTTTTCCTTTAAACAATTTAGACATCGTGGTTCCTTAAAATCTCCTTTAATGATGAAATTTTGGGCTTACAGCAGTTTTTATGTATTTGAACCACATCTGTCATAAGGGCACATCATTGCTCATTAGTGTCAACTTAAGCTTAAACGTTTGTCCCACATAGGCTTTACCCCCCTCTCTGGTCTAAAAAACGCTACGCGCAGCTTGCTTCTTTGCAAGAGTACGCGCAGCGGATACAAAGGGAAAGAAGAAATGCTTAACTGAACTCTATTGCCTTACGGGGTTGTGGTTGGAGTTGGGGTGCTAGTTGGAGTTGAGGTGCTAGTTGGAGTTGGGGTGCTAGTTGAACTTCCAGGATTAACAAGAGAACGAACTTCTTGCAGGTGGTCTTGGAGAATTGGTAGAGTTTGACCTGCAAATGTTTTCACATCTGAATCTTGTCCCTGTTCAGCTTCAGTTTGAAATGCAGAGACATCTTTTTCATGATCTTGAAGCATGTGATTCAAATATTGGCGATCGAACCTAGCACGAGGGAGTCTGGATAAGCTTTGCTGGACTTGCTTATTTTTGCTGTCGAGAGTAGTTGGCAGCGTTACACCTTTTTGAGTCGCCAACTGTTTGAGTTGATTGTTTACCAGGGTATGATCTTGAACCATACGCTGTCCATACTGTTTTACCGCATCGCTAGTTCCACGTTCTGATGCTAGTTGCCCTAGTTGGACTTCTGCTAAACCACCTTGAGCGGCTTCAGTCATGAACTGTTTGTCTGCCGAACTGAGGTTATTTTGCCCGGATGGAGTTGATGAGGCAGTTGGTGATACAGTTGGGGATGGACTCTCGGTTCCTTGTACAGGTACAGCAGCTGGAACTTCAGATGTAGTCTGGTCGTGCGGAGTAGTCGGTGTGCAACCAGTCGCCAGAGATAAAGCGATCGCTACTAAACCAGTAGAGAGTATTTTGAAATTGGACATAATTAGTGTTCTCCTTGGATAAAGCTATATTTTGAAACGTGAAATGAAAAACTAAGCGCGATCGCACAGTTAAGTAAGCTACAAACAAAGCCGATTGATGTGAAGCAGATGCCACCGGTGCAAATTGTACAAATAGATTCAAGATTTCTCGATTGAATGCAGGGATATCATCTGGTTGAGTTCTGTTTGGGCGAGGAGCGGTTGCAAAAATCCTTCCGAAACTGTAATGCCGCCACAAATCCCGAAGCAGAAGCAGTTTTTAACAAGCTGCGTCTACTGATTTCCATAATTGTCTCCTACAAGCACCAACAGGAATGAGCCGTATATTATCACTGCTATCTGACGCAGAGACTCTAGCTAAGGTGTGCTTTTAAATATATTCCGCAAGATGCATTCACAATGCAAGCCGATGCATTCTTAATGCAAATCGATGCATTCACAATGCAAGTTGATGTATTCCCAATGCAAGTCAATGCATTCACAATGCAAGCCGATGCATTCACAATGCAAGTTGATGTATTGTAAAAACTTACTTTTTGTTTAAGCTTGCTTGATTTAAAACTTTATCAATAAAGGTAGGAGTTAAAGGGCAGCAGGGAAACCCTCTGTTTTTTGCCTCCTAACGAACTCGCAAGCGAGAGACAAAGGCACCACCACTTTTTCCACTAAAGCTGCTGTTGTAACATTTTACGAATTTCCTTTGCTCAGAAATTGCTTAACCGTCTTGGGTTTAATGTGGGGATAGCGATCGCTCCCAATCCGCTCGAGTTTGCCTTTACCCGATACCATCGCGTACATATATTGGTGGTAAACGTACTCTTCAAGTGAACTGGCTGACGCTTTTTTGTTAGCAATCCAAGCTTTCATCTCGGCGATACTGCCCAATGATTTTTCGGTTAATTTGCTGCCTGTCACCTCTTCATAAGTGGCTTTCAATTGCTTTGCGGTTAGAGTGTCACCTGCGACTGACAATGCCGTGTTTGCCAAGCTTGGGTCGCTCACCGCTTCAGCCACATACTTGGCAGTATCATCAGTAGTGGTGAGATCGAGCGGCGTTTCACCATCGCCCCAGTATTGAAATATCTGATGTTCTAAGTCAAACAGTGGCATATAGGTGATGAATTCCATAAATGCCCCGTTGAGAACTAGGGTGTATTCCAAACCCATGATCTGGAGATACTCAAACACTTCCTTCCGCATATCTAGGTTATCATTGTCGCCGTAGTCCAGCTTGCGGTAGTCCACCGAGTAATCGGAGGGAATGAACCGCTTTACGCCCTGGTGTTTCGCCGCATCAATCAGGTTTTTCTGCCCTGGCACAGTCACGTCATTGTTACCGATCGCAGAGACGACCACATCAACCCCGTCACAAACAGAGAGCAGCGTTTCAGGTTTCATTAAATCGCCTTCCACGATCGTGACACTCTTTGCTTGCATCGCCTCAATTTTTTGACGATTCTCCGCACTGCTGTCGTTGATTGAGCGCACCATTGCTCGAACATCAAGGTTGCTTTTGTCGAGTAGAGCAGAAACAATCTTAGAACCCAGCATCCCAGTAGAGCCAGCGACTAGAACCGTCAATTTTGTCGTCATGATTTTCTTTGTAAAGTTTACAGAATTTGTCCTTTGCCGCTATCTATCAATCAGGCAGACTCGTTACTTGAAAAGCAATTGCACACCAGCGATCGATCTTCCAGAGTCAAACTCAAATAATCTGGTGTCGGGTAATTTAGCTTGCAAAACCTTGTAAGAATTTGGTTTTAGCCGCAGGATACTGCTGAATGACTTGCTCAAGCGCTTGATTAGCTTGTTCTCGATCGGGAAAAGGTATTGAAGCAGGAGGCAATGTGCGCGCCTCTGCGGGTACAGTAGTCGCTATAATTGTGTACTCAAAACCTGCGGGTACATAGGTGTTGAGTAGTCGAGCCGTTTCAGAATCGATTTGAAAAGCGTGTTTTGTACCCCGTGGAATTGACACAAACGATCCAGCAGTTGCTTTAATCGGCTGGTCTTCGACAAAAAAGGTGGCTTCGCCTTCGAGAATGTAGAAGGTTTCATCTGCCGCCTCATGAATGTGAGGTGGTGCTGCCGGACCTTGCGGTATCAGCTCTTCTATACAAGAATATTGTCCATCGGTATCTTCAGCAGTTGCCAGCATAATCCAAAGAATGCCCATACCCCAATAAGCTCGACCTTCGGCACTATTAACTTGAAAAGCTTGTGGCTTATTTTGTGCGTTCATGTATAAATCCTTTATGAAGAAGGGGAAGGGGGAAAGGTAAAAACCTCGCCCGCAAGTGGCGCGACAATCATCATCCCTTTCCCCTTTCCCCTTTAACCTTTTCCCTTTTATTTTTATCCTTTGATTAACTAATCTCTAGAAATCGTAGGAAAAATAAAGCCTGACTGTCTTGGACGATCTTGCTTTTTAACAGTACATTCTTGCTTTAAGCGCGGAACTGGCTGGGTGAAACACCAAAATGGCGCTTGAAATGGCGGTTAAGATGACTTTGATCGACAAAGCCTACTTGAATTGCAATGTTAGCGATCGAGAGATTTGTAGTTTTAAGTAGCCGTTTCGCCTCTTTTGTGCGGCATTTGAGTAAATACTGATGTGGTGTTAACCCGGTCGATTGTTTAAATAAACGGCTAAAGTAATAAGGACTTATCTGCACCATTTCAGCCATGATCGTCAGGCTAGGATTCTGCGCCGAATGCTGGTGAATATATTCAGTCACTTGTCGTAATCGAGTCTGTGATAATCCATCAGAATAGCTTGCAATTTTGGGCTTTTGGGTCGAGTAGTGCCGTAGTAAATGAGCAGAAAGTGCGGTTGCCATTGACTCAGTGTAGAGGCGATCGCAGGCATTCTCAGATTCAAGATTTACTTTTAGAGCAATCCCAATTTGATAAATTAATGGGTCATTTAACTTGAATTGGGGTACGATCTCAAGTCGATCCGGATCGACCACTTCCGCCGCGATCTGCTCGATAAACGTGGGTTCAAGGTGTAGAGCAATCCACTCACTTGCATCCTGTAAACGGACTGATACAGGAGCAGTTGCAGGGGTTAAACAAATATCACCGTTGCTGAAGCGATCGCATCGTAGATGACCATTCAACAATTGCTCTTTGATCGCGACGGCGTGATTGAGATGAATAGTAATCAAATGCTGTGAGAAACAATGCTCAGGAGTCTCAACGGCATTGTAGTATTCGTAATAGCTAACTCTGACTCCATTCCAGAATCCTTTTTGACTAGCAAGAACAGGCGCACTTGAACCAATTTTTGAAATGAATTCGTCGCTGGCAGCATCAAGTATTAACGGCTGTTCTGTAGTCATGCTTCTTTTATTAGCTATTGAAGTCTCACCAAATTGAACAAATACTTTGGCTACAAATAGCACTCATTCTTACCCTCTGACATCTATCTGGAGTTAGGATTGTGCGTGATATTTCAGCTTTGGAGTGTTAGAAATTTTAATGCTCCTCGTAGTTTAAAACTGATTCAACTGTGAGTGCAAGCCGATGCATTTTATAATGCAAGCCAATGCATTTACAAGGGTGAACGAAAAAAGGTGTGGGAGAATAGTTAGTGGGCGTTATCCGCTAACTATGCTCAAGGTGCTAGGCATAGTGACTTTGGCACTGCCGCAGACAATAGAGTAAAAGCCTTCTTCGATAAGTATCTACGTAGGCAGCGCGTAGAGGTTTCGATTGCAACGATCAATTGGCGTAAGTTTTAGGAGAACAAAGATGACAAATGACCTAAATTCATACTTACCTGTACCAACTAAACGAAAATTTGCAGCCACTTTCGGTGTAGTAAGACCAATTAGCTTTTGGGTACAGTTAGCATTAGGCACTGTTTCTATCTTGGCTTTGTTACTGGCTATATTTAGCCGTAACGTCACTGCCCAAACAACGACGAATTCGGTTATGGGTTTTGGAGTATTTTTGGGAATTATTGGAATTTTAGTGCTGTGTTTCAGACTCTACTGGATGAACCGCTACAGGCGTTTAGACAAACTTTTACAGTTGCCTAATCGGGAATTACATCCAAGTAAACAGGACGTAATTCAAGTATTACAAATTGGGTTAATTGTCAGTTTTATAGGGCTATTGTTAGCTTTTTTAGCATCTGAAGTGACTGTTATTGCTGTATTAGCGAAAACGCTAGCTCTGCCTCAAACAATAGGAGTCTATAGACCTGAAAATGTCATTCGGTCTCTAGATATTTTTGTGGTTTTGGCCAATGTCAATCTGATTGGCGCTCACTTTGTCGGAGGCGCTACTTCACTTGGGCTGCTTAACTGGTTAGAGCAATAGTCACCAAAGCAAACAGTCAGTTGCGATGGCGTAACCGCCTGCTGGAAGGGATCGCAAGTTAATCAACTTAATTGAGTTTAGAAATTAGCGATCGCCAATCGTATGATTGAGGTTTCATCGTTTCAGCGATGCCTACGGTGGTCACTGAGCGGCTGGTGAGCGGAGTCGAACCATGCCGTCGGCGCAGCCTCTCGTAGAGAAGTACTGGCTGAGCTTACGCATTCGCAGTATTCGGCGTTGCAGTTTATGAGAGATGCGATCGCTCCCTCTTCTATCTTCCTTTGCGCTCTTTGTGGTTCGATTCTCATGCCCCCTCATATCTAAAGTACAGTAAATAATAGAGCGTAGGGGTAGCTCGTTTATGTACTTGACACTACTTTGCGGGGCGCTAAAAAGCCAAGGACAATTGCTACCAAGAACAATGCTGGAACATCACCAAATAGGTGTCCTTGTTCAAGAGGGTCAATTACTGCATGTACCGCCATGATCAGCCCGTGGACTGCACTTGATATGATGGTGAACCAGATTAAACTGAGGTGAGCTTCTGGTTGCTTTGAAGCTAACAGCAAAAAGACACCAAGTGTCGCATAAACACCAACGATCATCTGTTCGTATTCGTGCTGACCTGGTTGCCATAACCATCCTGATGCCCAGACCTGAGTTAGCGGATAGATAAGTAGAAAAGCTATGCCAACAAGAACTAGAGCGATTCGTAAGTACCGATCGCGCTCATCCATTGCTTTAACCTCCACTATTTTTTAGTGCAGTCTTTACTAACACAACTGCATCATTTTCTGATTGTATTCCCACTAGTGACACTTGAGCTTTAGAGTGTTAGAAATTTTAATGCTCCTCATGGTTTTTGGTTTCGTCTTACGGTTTTGTAATTGCATCGGTCTGTTATGTTAATACATTGGTCTGTTATGCCAATACATCGACCTGTTATGTTAATACATCGGTCTGTTATGCCAATACATCGACCTGTTATGTTAATACATCGGTCTGTTATGCCAATACATCGACTTGTTATGTTAATACATTGGTCTGTTATGTTAATACATCGGTCTGTTATGCCAATACATCGACTTGTTATCTTAAACTATCCTTTCTAACCTTGCCCTATCTGAAAAATTCATCTTACTGATATTTTATTTGTTTTAATGGGTACATTAAATGTATAACTTACTAAGTATGCATGTATGCCTCCCCAAAATACAACAAACCGTTTGCGCCCTCAACTGATTAGTCAAGATATTGACTCATTCCACGGTTTGCAAACCGTCAGCAATTACAACACAACTCGTGCTGATGCCTCGGCTGCTAATTTACAGGAAGCTTATCAGGCAATGTTGATTTCTCTCTCAACAAACTGAAACCGAGAAACTAGCTTTATACCGTGCTGCTGCTGATGCTGCGCGATTAGCAGAGTGGGAATTTCATAATGCTGTATTAGCGATGAAAGAAGTTGTACGCGGGCAATATGGCTCAGATAGCGATCAAGCTCAAGCTGTGGGATTGAAGAAAAAATCAGACCGCAAGCGTCCTTCTCGGAAAAAGACAGTTGCAATCGCAAGTTAATTAACTTAATTGAGTTGAAAAATTGGCGATGCCTACGGCGGGCTACGCTTACGCATTTGCAGTATTCGGCATTGCAGTTTATATAGAGCAATACAGTTCAGATAAGACCAAAACACTTGTAGAGACGGCGATTTATCGCGTCTCGAAAACCCACAATTTTTGCCAGTAGAGCTTAATTGAACCGTATTGTTATATGGAGATGCGATCGGCAGCAATTAATCTCTTGCGCTCATATCTTGCATTTGCTGATTGCTCGAACGCTCCAACTCCAAATCGTTCCAAGAAACTGGATCTTCTACAGGTTCTAAATGAGTTGTAACGTGGGTTGAAGGTAGCACCCGAACAATCGCAAGCTCAATTGCCTCGCATAAACCATGCCCTTGTTGCACTGTCCAAGATCCAGGTACAAGTACATGAAAGGAAACAAAGCGACGGGTTCCAGCAGTGCGGGTTCGCAAGGCATGAAACTGGATGTCTTGACGTTTGTACTCGTTAAGGATGCTCTTAATTGCGTCAATTTCTTTTTTAGGCAAAGCTGCATCCAGTAAGGCGCTACTGGTTTCCCGCAGCAAACGAAATCCTGTCCAAGTAATATTTGCTGCTACTATCAGCGCGACAATTGGATCGAGTACGAGAGTGCCTGTTAACTTGACGAGTAAGATTCCAACTATCACACCACCCGAAGTCACCACATCGGTAAACAGATGGTGAGCATCAGCCCTGAGTGTAATGGAACGCAACCGTCGTCCTGCTCGTAGCAAAATAAAGGCAACAACGCCGTTGATTGCGGTTGCAAATAGAGAGAGTGCCAACCCTAATCCCAGCTGTGTTAATGGTTCTGGATGCAGCAAGCGCCCCCATGCTTCAACAGCAATGCTAATGGCTGCCACTATAATCAACGCACCTTCTGCACCACTAGAGAAGTATTCGGCTTTAGAATGCCCAAAGGCGTGTTCGGCATCGGCTGGTTTCTCAGCATAGGTCAATGCCCATAGAGCAACCAATGCAGCTACGAGATTTACAATTGATTCAATAGCATCTGAAAGCAAACCTACTGACCCCGTTAGCTGGTAAGCGCCAAATTTTATGCCAATGGTGACGATTGCCGCTGCAATCGACAAGAAAGCGTAGGAGCGGGCTGTTCGACGACTCATCTCGGTCACGAATGTAATTACAGTGATTCCGAGTTTAAGAGTACCAAATTTTACTTGAGTTGGTCATCTGCCTTGAGACTTCTACTGATTGGCAATACCCTTGGGTTAAGGGTTATTAGTGTAGTATTTCAAGACGCGATTTATCGCGTCTACAAGTTACAGGGTATCATTGCCACGTATGAACTTCTTGCTCATACTGGTAAACTTACATCTTGCACCTAGCCCTAGCGATTATAAATCGCAGCTATACAGAAGTCATACTCTGTCGATCTTCGAGAAAAAATAGTTGCGGCACATCTTTAGAAAAACATCTCAATCAGGAAAGTAGCTAACATATTTTCCGTGTCAAAGAGTTTAGTCCAAAAGCTTGTATTGACTTTTTTTTATAGACATATCCAGAAATCAAATATGTGTTATCCAGAATCCTTTCGCGCCTATTCGGTGGTACAACTAATATTATCAACTGGGGAATTTACTCCTATTCCCCAAGAAAAACGTTAGCCATTGAAATTCGTTTTATGCGCTTGGGTGAAGCCCGATAAGTTAAAGTAAATAATCCATATCCTACTGCTGGAATACTAATCACTAATCGAAGTCTTCCAATCAGAAAAAACTAAGATTTGCTCTTACCTGATTCTTTCTGTGCCGCTTCACTGTATTTTTTATAAAGTTGAGTACGAATCTTAGCTTCTTGATAACGGCTGTGAGTTTTTGGTACCTTACTCATTAAATCTGAAGCTCGTTGCCATTTAGCAGCGATCTCTAACCACTGAGTTGAGGTTGTAGCTGTTTTACCAGATGCAGAAGCTTGGTTAGCAATTCGCACAGATATTTGAAATGGATCGTCAGAAGGCTCAGAAAAGCTATTGTTAGGAGAGCGAGATGGTGTTTGGGCTTTGCTATCGTTGGTGTTTTCTGTAGTTAAAGATTTGGAAGTTCCTGGTTGTATTAGGTTTTTCAATTTATTACCTAGCTGGGCATAAACAACCCAACTAAGCAATAACAGCGAGCATAAACCAGCTGCTGCTAATATCTTGGTTTTAGGTTTATTTTTGTATTTTTCTTTGTTAATGAGTACTAAAGGACGAGAGACTTGAGTTTTAGGATAATTTGGTTTTCCTAGTTCAGCTTGAGCTTCTGTGAAATCTTTAATTAATTGCTTTACAATATTTGGCTGAATTAATGTAATTTCCTGTGACCAAAGCAATTGGTTTTCGCGATCGCTATCTATTTCTTTTAACCACAGCAATTGTTGTTCTCGAACAATCCGACTGTTGATTTTGACGCGGCGAATGTGACGCGGGGCGATAGACTCAAGAATTTGCTGGATTTGTTCTACCAAGGGAGATTGCTCAAGTTGCTCTACTTTAGCTGCCTCACACAGAATTTGTAAGACACCATCAGAAAAAATGGCTCTAGTTCTGACACACGACTGGGCTAGCTTTTCGTTCAATAGCTGAATAATCGCCGCAACGCTGCCTTGGTGAGCTTGCCAAGCTATATCGTTTATCCGGTCTACCATCTGAAATTTAGTGATAGCTCTTCCACCCTGACTGATTAACGTATTCATTAATTTAGGGACTCTTTTCTACTGACCTTGATCTTGTCTTCGATTTTACGAGTAAAAAGATGAGTTGCCAAATAATATCATAAATATGGAAATCTGGAGCGTTCCTTTGCGGTTTGGTAAGGAAGCTCGCTGATGCTCAGTTAATTTGTACGCTTCTACGCCTTGAAAACGTGGAATTCTTGGGCTGAAACTGCGCTTTCAAGGTAACGCCCATGCTGACGGACGAGTTACCTGTTTGACATAATACACGATCGCGTCTTTTTGCGTTGGCGTAGCCCGCCGCAGGCATCGCCTTTAGTCAGATTCAGGTAGGTGAATACACTCTGGTTCCGCTGCAAAGTGCCGACAATAGGCGATCGCAAAGTTCATAAACTAAACAAAATAGTCGTATAGGGATACTTTTGTGAGGAATTATCGTTTTTTTTACCTTTTTGCCACAATGGCAATACTAAATAGCACAGCGATCGTTACATTAGAAGATATATAAATAAAAATCAACAATGATTTTTTTTCGTTCGCAGTTCACACAAAATCATGAGTGCAAGTACCATTATTTCCGATAATCCCTTACTCCAAGGCACTGGTTTACCTCCATTTACAGAGATTAAACCAGAACGAGTTGTACCAGCCTTCAATCAGTTGCTAACAGAACTTGACCAGCAACTTGCCACCTTAGAGGCTAATGTACAGCCCACTTGGAGTGGTTTAGTAGAACCCTTAGAAAAGCTGACAGAACGGCTTACCTGGAGTTGGGGGGTGGTAAATCATTTAATGGGTGTTAAGAATAGCCCGGAACTGCGCGAAGCTCATGAAATCGTACAGCCACTAGTTGTACAATTTATCAACAAACTCGGTCAAAGCCAACCCATCTATAATGCTTTTAAGGCACTCCGTAGCAGTGATAGTTGGGCAACTTTAGAATTAGCCCAACAGCGCATTGTGGAAGCCGCCATTCGAGATGCAGAACTTTCCGGTGTTGGCTTAAAAGGAGAGGCAAGAGACCGTTTCAACGCCATTCAGATGGAGTTGGCAGAACTTTCTACTAAATTCTCTAACCATGTACTTGATGCCACGAAAGCCTTTAGCTTAACCCTGACAACAAAAGCAGAAATTGACGGTTTGCCACCAAGTTTGGTGAGTTTAGCCGCTCAAGCTGCACGAGCAGCAAAAGAAGAGAACGCCACACCAGAAAATGGCCCTTGGCGCATTACTTTAGACTTCCCCAGCTACGGCCCTTTCATGCAGCACAGCACCCGTCGAGATTTGCGCGAAAAGCTCTACAAAGCTCATATCACTCGCGCTTCTAGTGGCGATTTAGATAATAATCCGTTAATTGTGCGTATTTTGGAGTTACGGCAAGAACTCGCAGATATACTTGGCTTTAAGAGTTTTGCCGAGTTGAGCCTTGCAAGTAAAATGGCTCCTAATGTTGAAGCAGTCGAAGCACTATTAGAAGAACTACGCCAGGCCAGTTATGATGCTGCTGTCAAAGACTTAAAAGAACTCCAAGCTTTTGCTGCATCACATGGAGAAGAATATCAGGATTTAAAACATTGGGACATCAGCTTTTGGGCAGAACGCCAACGAGAAGCAAAATTTGCCTTTACCGCTGAAGAATTACGTCCTTATTTTCCCCTTCCCCAAGTGCTAGATGGCTTGTTTGGACTTGTTAAGCGGCTGTTTGGCGTTACAGTAACCCCTGCCGATGGTCAAGCCCCAGTATGGCATGAGGATGTCCGTTATTTCCAAATAGCCGATGAAACGCGTTCTCCCATCGCTTACTTCTACTTAGACCCCTATAGCCGTCCAGCAGAAAAACGCGGCGGTGCTTGGATGGATGTATGCATCAATCGTGCCAAAACTGAAAATGGGGCAACAGCTATCCGTTTGCCTGTGGCTTATTTGATATGTAACCAAACTCCCCCAGTAGATGGCAAGCCAAGTTTGATGACTTTCTATGAAGTAGAGACTTTGTTCCACGAATTTGGTCATGGATTGCATCACATGCTCACCAAGGTTGACTATGCGGGAGCCGCAGGTATCAATAATGTGGAATGGGATGCAGTGGAACTACCCAGTCAGTTTATGGAAAACTGGTGTTATGAGCGACCCACTTTGTTTGGTATGGCTAAACATTACGAAACTGGAGAAGCCCTACCAGAGCATTATTATCAAAAGCTGCTAGCGGCACGTAATTATATGAGTGGTACTGGTATGTTACGGCAAATTCACCTTAGCAGTATTGATTTAGAACTACACTACCGCTATCGTTCCGGCAGTAATGAAACTCCAGCAGATGTACGTCATCGCATAGCTAAGACTACTACTGTTTTACCACCGCTTCCAGAAGATTCAATGCTGTGTTCTTTTGGGCACATTTTTGAGGGTGGTTATGCAGCAGGTTACTACAGTTACAAATGGGCTGAAGTCCTTAGTGCTGATGCTTTTGCTGCTTTTGAAGAAGCTGGTCTAGAAAATGAGAAAGCTATAAAAGCTACAGGTCGGCTTTATCGGGATACGGTGCTAGCACTCGGTGGTAGCAAGCATCCAATGGAGGTGTTTAAAACTTTCCGGGGTCGTGAACCAAGTACGATCGCTTTGCTCAGGCACAATGGTTTAGTAAGTGTTGCTGTAAACTAAACAACACATCTGTAGAGATGTTGTATCGCAACGTCTCTACATCTTCCTAGTTTAAGGTGTTCCTGGAAGAATGGGTTCTCCAGCAACATCATCTAAGCGGATGCTGCCTAACAAATTTCGCCACTCTGCTTTCAGGGCTGCATCTTGAGGATTTTTTTGACGCAGTTCAGCCAACGTTATCAGTGCCTCGTACCATATCCCATTTTGGGCATAGATAGCATAGCGCTTTATAGGCTCTGCCGTTTCTATTTCTTTGACTGTTGCTTGACTCAGATTAACTCGTTTTATTACCCCTTCAACAAAAGTTGGGGGCGAATTCTTTTGCTTGTCACAGTTAATGGTGAAAAACCAACGGTATTGTTTGTCTACTGCTAAACCGGGTGCATTGCTAGGCAAAGAAACGCGGATGACTCCTGGCTTATCTGATAAAGCGATCGCTTTTTTGTATACCTCGTTAGCGTCCCCATCTTGCAACACAAATTCAACTGTATATGGCGACTCTTTGGTATATGGCACATAGAAAAACCAACTTGGATGTTCTACTGTTGTTTGTCCCCAGACATTGATCACTGAGTTAGCTTCCTGAGTAAAGGGGACTAAAGCAGTCAGGTCAGGTTTAGTAAGTGGACATCCCTCCGGCCCGGTGCGCTTCGCTCCACCACGAACGCGACCTCCAGGAGGGGAGCCAGGTGGAATTGGAGGTTGATTAAAGGTTTTGGCTTGAGCAAGGATCGTTTTAGCATCAGAGCGATTAGGGGTTGGTTTCCCTAGTACTGGAGTCAGACTAGCTAACAAACTTGTACAGCTAAAAGCTACTACTAAAAACAGTTTTATCGGTTGTGAATTTGAATTCATAGAAACCTGACCTCATAGGATTTTAGATTTTAGATTTTAGATTGGGCATTTAAAAGAGGCAGCACTTCGGCTCATTTCGGCTACGCTCAATGACCAACGCTCCGTTACCGAGGGGCAGAGGGGAAAAACTTACTCAACTTCTCCCCTGCTCCCCTGCTTCTCTGCTCCTATTCCCCATTCCCCACCCGCACTTTTGTTTTTGATGAATTATTATAAATTGACATCAAAACCCCCATAGCTACCAGTGATAAAGCCGACGGTACGAAAGGCACCCAAGCACCTGAAATGAACAGACCAAAGCAAAGTACATACAAAACGCTAGAAGTAACACCCATTGCCAACGCCAACCAGGGTAACGAAAGTCTGCGCCAAGCTAGGACTCCCCCAATCAAAGACCAGCCCCAAATCCAGGCGACCTCAGCCCACCATGACCAAGCCCTCAGCAAAGGCCGCCCATCCTGGACTGCACCAAGAATCTGGCTGACCATGTGAGCTTGTACCAGTACTCCTGGCATTTGCTCATCTAAAGGAATGCCATAAGGTGTAGGCCAGGTGTCTGGAGAATCCCCCTTTGCAGTCACACCAATGAGAACAATCCGGTCTTTGATGGCGTTGGGGTTAATTGGACTAGATAAAAATTGCGTTAGCTTTACCTGTTCGGCTATTTCTTTTGAAGAACGATAGTTGAGTAAGATTTGACCGCCATTCGCATCAATATTTTGATAGCCACCAGTACGAGACTTCAGATTTGGAAAAATAGTCTTACCCAACTGCAAATTTCCTTCAGGGGTGAACTTTGTTTGAATTCCTAAAGAGTGCAGATAAAGGGATGCTAGTTGTAAACTAAAGGAATATGGAGCAGAACATAATGATGTCGTCTCCTGATTCATAAACAGAAGATGCCGACGAATAACTCCATCGCGATCGTGAATAAAGTCACTGAATCCCAGATTTGCTGGAGGGATTTCTGGTGGCGCCTTAATGCCTTTGATATTTCCTGAGCGATCGCTCCCCTTGCATACGCCAACCAAGTTTTGAGTTTGCTGGAGACGAGTAATTAAATCTGGCTCTTTAGCATTAAAATCACGGTAGATATCCAAGCCGATCGCGCGGGGTTGGTACTGATTCAGTTTTGCTAAGAGTTTATTCAGAGATTTTTCGGAAATAGAAGCTCCGATCAAGGACTCACCATTTTGTCTTTGAATTGCTAAATCCTCATCGTCAATTGTAATAATCAACAGTCGGGGATCGAGTCCTTCGGCAGGGCGCGATCGCATCATCAGGTCAAAGGCTTGAATCTCTGGATTTTCTAGCAATTCCAGCAATCTCATGCCAAAAACCAAAGCTGTAACTGCCAAGCTGGATAATACAATTCTCTTAAATTTGCGTCTGTTAGACAAAGGTAAACTTACTTGCTCTTCATCTTTAGATTTTGTAGACCTTAATTCATCCCAAGTCGGTGGTATCTGCGCCGGATTTTGGCAAATCACCGGTAGCCAAGTCGCACAAGGAAATCTATCTTCAAGTCCTTGTAAGCGTTCCCGCGCTTGGCGTACCGCTTGATATAAAGACTCGCCACCAGCAAAGCCTTGGAGAAAATACTTTAAGAATTCCTTCGCAACCTGGTCTGGGACGGGTTCGCGCATGACAATTATTTGAGGAATTTGCAAATCAGCCAATTCTCGCGCCAACCCCAATCCATCACAGGAGTTGAATATAGCTAATTGCAAACCATTTTCAATGGCTTTTTTGAGAGCGTACTTTAACTCACCAATGGTAAGACTATCAGTTCTATTCAGGTAAATTCGTCCGCTTTCTCCATTTTTGTTACTGGAACTGTGTCCGGCAAAGAAAAGAATATCCCAGTTTTTTCCCCAGAGATGCTCAGTCAAGTCCTTACGTTGTGGTTCTACCAAAAAGCTCACCTCTGCGTTACTACACTGTTGCAGTAAAGCTCGATCGGCTTGGGTGTCAATCCCTTTACTATTGCCCACAATTGCCAAAATATTGACTAATTTATTGAGAGTGCGTGGCTTTTGAATGCGATCGTAAGATGGTGAAGAAAGGGCAATTTCAGCTTTGGGATAGCGTTCTAACAAGTCCCAAAGATGCCAAGGTAATAGCTGCAATTGGCTATTTTCTGTTTGCAAAATCACCCGGACTTCGTCGCTGGACGATAATCTCTCTAACCATTTTTCCCTCAACGGGCGAAACTCCTCTGCTCGCAGCCAGGTATTAAAGCGTGCCCGCAAAATATGAGAAGCGTTTTCACAGTCTTGCACCATCGATACATTTGTCACCTGCATTTTGTCAGCATGGAGGCGATAACGATTGCCTATCTGCCGATAACTAGACTGCCAATGACTATAATAGAGCGGCATTTCCGGGAATGAAGGGAGCCTCCCGGTGATTTCGGTTGTAGCACGCTCGTGTTCTTCACCAATTTGGAGGGTGACAGCAAACCCCTGCTCAAAACTACCCTCTCCAAATTTGATCGCCACTAATTTACCCATAACCGTCGCTATTTCCCCATGCAAGATCGTGCCCTGTTCTAATATCCGATCGCAAGCTTCACAAGCGTCTACAGATTTTTTTCAAAATCCCCAAAAGCTAGCTTGGATTTTTGATTTTTAATTTTCAATTAATGAATTATCACTTAATAAATTACCGACAAAGAAGGAAGATAGCTACATATTTCAAATTCGGAAATATTCGGTAATACTGGTATTATCCAAGGCTACCCTAACACTAAATTGCTCTGTAGGTTCACCACGAAACTGCAACTGAATGTAGTTGTCTAATTTTCTAGATTGAGCGTCGAGAAATATTGCTCCTGAACTATCTATAACAGTGAGATGAACTCCTGGTGGCAAATAGATTTGATTTCCAGTGGCGTGCAATTGGAGATGAATACTAGTTTGTTGATCTTTTTCGGGGCTGATTTCCACAATCAACATTACAGGTTGGTTGTGGATTTGGATACCTAAATCAATCACTTTTGCCCGTTTAGTAATTGATTCTGGTTGTTTGAGGGTATTTAATTCCAAAGTTTCAACACTGCGAAAGGCATAAGTTGGCCTGAGTTCCGGGACGTTCCACAGCGATTCAATAGTTTCCCAACCAGTCTCAAATATACCAGCAAACCATTGACTCAAATTCACTAATGAATTAAGTGGGGATTGACGCAGTTCCCAGATGTGGTCAATAAACGCCTCCAATGGTTGTAGTTGCGCTAAAGGAACTGTTTCAGTTGCTACAGTAGGGATAAAACCAAGCAGCCTTGCTTCTTCGAGCGATTCATCAAATTGAACTATTAAATAACCCACCCGTTCTTCCCAAGTTTCTGGAGGAATAAAACATATTTGCTGATGCAGACGGACAGGACGACACTCCAGACGGCCAATTGAGGGCAGTTCTAAATCAGCGACATCTCCACAAAGGCGCACAATTGGGTTCCAACTGTCACTAGCTTGAAGATCGGTAGTAATATCCATCATCTGCAAGTAGTCATTCACCACCCATACAGCTAAAGTATTCAGCCGGACTTGCTCTGCTTTTTCAAGATTTGGTTGCTGGTTAGCAAATTGCTGGGCAGTTATGCGGGCTGTTTGGGAAATCGGCAATGTTAAAGCGAAATCATCTAGCTGATAGGTGGAGTTATTCATAAGTCAATTTCTAGGGTTCAATGCTGCTATGTATATATCACCCGCATTCAATAAATTTATGCCACAAAACTGAATACTGGAAAAAAAAAACTGAATACTGGAAAAAGAGAATTGGGGACTAGGGATTAGGTAAAAATATCCCATAAAATTAAAAGATTGTATATTGAAACGATCTGAGAGATAGAGATTTTAAGTATTTATACTTTTATTAAGATAGCTTCAAGCTGCTAAAAGCGGCTTATCAACTAGCAGATAGTTTGCCAAATTTTGAGCGGACAATTTGAGCGATCGATTACGAAGATTGGCTCCCTAAATCACAACCAATTACCAATCAATACATAGGCAGACCAAAAACTTGGCGCTCTGTAATTGGGATGTTTCAGCAGTTGTAGTTGGGCACGATGGACTGCTTCGGCTTTGGTGATTTTGCCACTCTTGAGTTCTCGATAGAAGGCACTAACAAACATCGCTGTTGATTCATCATCAATTTGCCACAGGGAAGCGATGGTACTACGTGCCCCAGCTCGGACAGCTGCTCCTGCTAGACCGAGTGCTGCACGGCTGTCTCCTGTTGCTGTCTGGCAAGCACTCAAAACCAATAATTCTACTACGGTTTTACCCTGACTGCGAAAGAGAGTATCAAAATCTTTGACATTGATCTGACCATCGAAATCTAAAATAAAAGTGTCTTCAAGGCGGGAACTAAACTGACCGTGGGTTGCCAAATGCACTATGTTGAATGAAGCAGCACCAATTTCACTTTCCAAATTCTTTTTCTTAAAATCCCCATCAAGTAGGCTGGTTGTTGAAACTCCTGCTTTAGCAATACCATCAAATTCAGATTTGATCGCCAGCAATGGTGCAAACTTGGGAAATCCTGGCGGCGGCTGAGTCAGTCCTGCGGTTAGCGCTCTCAGCTGCTGTTTTACCAACGGTTTCGGGTCGAGGAGTTGTAGACCAACGCTCAGGGCGATCGCATATTTCTCTACCAAGTATTGTTTACCATCGTAAAGAGCTGCCATTGGTAAATTGCGTAATGGTCCATCTAGGACGAATACTAACGTATCGACACTACTTTTTTGCAGTTGTGACTCAATGGGTTTAAGCAGCCAGTTGTAAACTTCTTGCGATTGGGTTTGGACGATCTTAGTAGCAGTTGGATCGACAAGATTTCTTCGCAGTTCTATTAAGAGTTTCTCTACTTCTCCTTGGGAAATCTTGGTACTGTAGCTTTGCAGAGATTGTGTAGGAATTTTGACAATTACCTGGAGTTCGTCACGAAGAATAATTGGATAAAGGACGGCAGCCTTGGAATTACCTTTGTCTACCACTCGATCGAGGGCTACTTTCTGACCTTGCAGACAAGCTTCCTGAAAAAAGTCGTCTAATTCGGCTAGTTGGAGTGCTTCAATTCGCTGGCGTGCTTTCTCCAATATTTTTTCATTTGGTTTTCCTTTTTGAGATTGCAACAGTAACTCTACTGACTGGCGGTAGACGGGTTCTACGCTGTCCCGGAAGTCAAATTGCACATCCTGGTTGACTACATCTTTATTGACTACTAAATCTCTACGGAGAGACTCAAGAGTGTCTACAGCAGCATCATAAGCGGCGATCGCACCATTAATATCTTTTTTTGCCCAAAGCAATCTACCTAACTGCCACTCCAAGCTATAGGTAATTTCTGGTGCATTGCTACTCTGTGCCAAAGCTAATCCTTGCCGGGTCAAGTCTTGCGCTTCTGACCACTGTTTGGTTTCTTCATACAAGCCGCCTAAACTCTTTAGAGCATAAGCCTCTGCCCGCTTGTCTCCTAAACTGCGGGATTGCTGAATGGCGTTAGCGAGTAATTTTGCTGAGTCTTTTGTACTTAATCCTGAGTAAAAACTATGGCTGGATGCTTGTAATACACCACTCTTGACTTTTGCTAAATTTTGTGAGAAATTAACCTGAGCGTAAATACTCGCACGGCTGAGGGGAAGTTGACTGAGTTGGGACTTAATCGACGGCAAAAGAGTTTGAACTTTTGCCCATTCTTTGTCTTTAATCAGTAGTCCCAGGTGATTGAGTTGTGCTTGAACTTTTGTCAGGGGTGAGGGAGATACTGCGACTGTTTTTTGATAATAGGCGATCGCCTGTTCCTTTTGATTTTGTTTACGGGCATTATTCCCCAAGCTGAACAGACTAGCCCCAATATCAGCGCTTGATTGGAGATTTTGAGCAATTATCAAACTTTCTTCTAATGCTTGGCGTGACTTTTTCAAATCGCCCAATACCAAAAGGGCATCACCGAGCGATCGCAAACTCACCGTCTTTTCTAGAGAATCTGGTTGAGATTTTAACGTCTGACTTATTCGATCGAGTGTTTTGAACGCTCGCGGGTAAAATCCTTGGGTGCGCCACGCCTGTGCTTGATTGATTAGCGATCGCACCACGCCACTTTGATTATCTGCTTGTTTGTAAATTTCTTCTGTCTGCTGCCAAGTTGCCAAAGCCGCCTCGGACTTTCCCATTGCTAATTGCAGACGACCTTGAATATCTAATGATTGGGCAAATATTTGTAGATTTTGGTTTTTATCCTGTCCTTGGAGTAAATTTAAGCTTTCTGTAATTGCCTGCTGCGCCTGACTCCATGCACCGAGTTGCTGGTAAGCTAAAGAAAGATTACTTAATGTGGCTGCTAGTGCAAGGCTCTCCCCTTGCTGGTCACTGAGCAATGCCGAAGTGTGCTTATATATTTGGACAGCCTGTTGTAACACTTCTACAGCTTTGGCAAAGTTGCCATTACTATATAAAACTTTGCCCTGCTGTAGGAGTGAGGTGGCATCAGTGGGCACAGCCAGCGATATTGTACTATTTATTGGCAGTTGGGATAAAGAATTGATTGAGCCAGGAACTTTTGCTAACACTGGTGAACCGACAATGCATAGCAAAGCGATCAGGAAGTACAAAGGCAAACGTAAACAGTGAGCTAAGGGGGTGAGCCAACGCGTCCTTGCCGTTTCTCGACTCCTGCTTTTAAACTTTAGAAAATTCGCCCCAAAAATCCTAGTTGTTTTAGCCATAAGCATGACGAGAGGTAGGTGATAACCAGAAACACATAGGATGAACTATAGGCTAACAGGCTAATGTTACCATTCCCATTCCTCATCAATCTTTGAGCTTCCACAATTTTCTTATTTATAGCGATCGCAGTGAAACTTGATTAGCAAAGTAAATCAACTACATGGGTAGGGGCACAACATGTTGTGCCCCTACGATTATCTCTACCTCATCATGCAATCTGTTGTAGTTAAAAAGCGATCGCTAACCTTAACCGAAAACCTACCGAAATAGTGATGGCTAAAAAGTAAAATTAATTAGGCTGAGGCATCAAATCAATTCCAGGATTGAATACCTCGGCTGAAAATGGGAAAATTCATCACATCAGTACTACTTCTGACTCAGCACTGGCTCAACCCTAGCTAGCTATTCGCTAACAGCACCGATCATAATAATCCCTCCAATTCTGCAAACTTACGCAAACGCGGTAAACATTGGCGTTGATAAAAACTGCTTAATGTCGGAATTGACAACCCAAATTCCTCAGATAAATCTTTCCAGCTAACTTCTGGGGGTAAGCGTTTGAGAATTAACACCTGACAATTCACATCTGGACGCCCTTTAATGTAAGTACCGCGCAGTTCCCCATCCGAATCTGTCTTCGCCCATATCTCCAACTCTTCCAAAATTGGAGGTGCTTGGGGGGTAGCCTGTAGGTTATCTACAGGATCGATAGTTTCACTTGTTCCACCAGATGTAGACTGACGAATTCTCAGAGGGACTGTTGTGGCTTGTTCTCGGTTCTGCTTAAGGTAAAAGTCTTGTAGTCTCCGTTTTAGGTAAGCATTCAGCCAGGTGATCACACTGCCATAATTTGGATCGTAGATTTGACCTGTCAAACCTTCACAAACATTGCGACAGAAATACAACCAAGTTTGTTGTAGTGCGTCTTGATAGTAGGGAGTAGTTTCCCTCCAAAGTCTACTTGCTGTCAAGCGAATAATTTGCGTGAGCAGCTTCTGACGCTGAGGGCTTCCAGGTTGGTGTCCACAGGCTTCTGTAACTAAGCGGCGTAGCTGTTCATCGAATTGAACCATGACAATCTTGGCGAAGAAAGCAAGAATATCTTAGTATTGCGTATAACAACACCCGAAAGAATGACCTTTCGTCAAGATACTGGATCTTTTTGAAAATTATTCTCTTTAATATAATCCCAGCCAGGATAGGATATTTTCCCACCAAGAATATCTCAGATTACCTACACTCAATTTCATTTTGTTGCGAATATCTTGGATTTTCCAGTTGGTTAGTTTAGCTAGAGTTTGCGCCTCTTGTTCAAAACGTTTGGGTAAAGACTGCTTATATTGTCTACCAGCCTGACATTTGAGTTCCCCTTGGAACGGATGTTGTAAAACATAGCGTCCTTGGAAAGATTCACTGTTGGCAGTTTGTTGAAATATCAAGTCTTCAGGGAATTTGTCGCGGGTATAGCGAACATGCAATCGAGAGATGAAGACGTTACTTCTAGGAGAGGGACGACGAAAGCTGGGGGGTACTGGCACATTACTTGTAGAATTATCATCTAGCCAAAATACACCTGCTTGCTTGAGTTCTTCTGGAGTCAGGGGTTCAGCAGAACATGGATCGCAACTACCCATATCCCAAGCGTATTCTAAAAAACCAACTTTCCTGTCTTCTTTGGTGTAGACAGTTTGAAACATGGATTTATAGAATTCACCAAATTCATCTTTGACAAATAAGGGAATATTTGCATCGGATGGAATTTTCACCGTTCGGTAGTTAGTGATTTCTGCTTGTCCTTGGGGCGAGAGGATGTAGACAATCAAATCTTGCTCAGTCTTAGCATTGATCATGCCCAAACGAATTGGCAGCATGAATTTAGGTGATTGATAGGAAATTTGTAACGGACGGAGGAACTGGTAGCCAGATTCCTCGAATTTATCCAAATTGACTTTGGCAACAAAAAATTTCATTGAGGAGCGAATATAAGGCTGAAGTAACTGTTTCGCACCTCTGGGGATTTTGTAGCCATTGCGTTTAAGCCAAGTTTCCAGTCCACCAGATTCTTTCGCACTGAGGATCAAAATGTCGTATTCGCCAACGTTAAAACGTGCTTCAACCGTCACACCCAAACTAGCATCGCCTCTTGCATTCCCCGCCTCGCTTCTCGCTGCTGCTGGTGCTGGTGCTGCTGATAACTCTCTATCGTAAACTGGGGCACAAGGATCTGGGTCGAAATACTCTACCAATCGCGGCGCACTAAAAGCATCTAGCCGCTCGATAATCTTGGGTTCTGTGACGCGAACTTGCTCTTTTTGCAGCACCGTTGGCACTGGTACTACCATTGCAAAATCTTTGACTTCGCCTTGAAAATCGTTTGCCATTGTCATGATAGTGCGATCGCCATCCCGTGCGATCGCTACTTGAGAAGCTTTGTTATACAGTTTTGTATCAGCTTTGGCTACATAAAATCCACAAAATGCCCAAGCTGCGGGGGCAAAGCACAAAACAGCTACAATTGCTAACAATAATGGTGTTAAAAGTCGAAAAAATTTCATTATTTTATACCTCTATCTTTTTTAGTGCTAGAGACTAGAGACGCGATTCATCGCGTCTGTACAAGAGTTAAGAGTGCTGAGTAAGAAGTTCTTCCCCTGCTTCCTCATCTTTCTCTTGCCAAGTAAACCTTGGGGCTAACCAGAAAACATCTAGCAAGATGCTTAACGGTGCAAGGGCAAATAGCGCCCAGAAAACTGCTGTGGAAACAAAGAAATAATTTCGCAGGATAAAGGTTAATCCGGCGATGCAAACTGCCCAAACTATACGCCCAATTCGGGAATTGGGAATCGATCGCGGATCGGTAATCATAAATAGGGCGAATAGCAGCAAAGATCCACTCATCAATCGATGCCAGTAAACATCCCAAGTCCAACCCAGCCAGAAATTGCGAATGGCTTCCAGCAAAGAGTAAGAACCCAAAAAAGCTGCTGTGGTGTCCCAGCGACCAATGCGCTGCAAAATCATGCCGCCAGTGCCGAGAAATAATAGCCCATACCACCACTCTTCACCCCATTGTCCCGGCGAAACCCAAGCATCGGGAGTGAGAATCAAGGCAGATATGATGCCAAAGTTGGCAGGATTGAAGAAATGCTTATCGCCGACTTGGAAGATAAATTTGCTAGCGATCGCAATTGCTGCGGCTATTGCCATTGTTGTCCAGTGGTCAGCCCGCAACAGTAAACTCAGTCCCAGTGAGGTAATTAAAGCACTGCGAAAATTTGGGCTTTGTCCTTTGTCATTTGCTAATGACAAAGGACTAATGACTAATGACAATATCCATTGAGTTGCAAGACAAGTGGCGATCGCTACCGCAATTAATTCTGGTCGTAGCGTCCAATCTCGTGTACCGATTCCCAAAACTAGGAACAAGCCCAAAAATAAAATCTGATAATCTCGTATATCTTTTAGTAACATCAACCCTTAATTCAGGGATTCCCCGTAGATTTCTCATCAATTTAGACGAGTACTAGGTAAAATAGCATTGCTGTTACAGATTTTGTTACAAAATAAAGCATTGACAGACCAAAGCGATCGCTCTGATGTTTGAACTTAAAGATAACCAAAAAAGGTAGGGATGCGATCGCATCCTTACCTTTTTCAAGTTAATTGATCGAAGTATAAATGATATGGAATAAAAGGAAAATATTTATACCAGCACAACGTCTAGATTAACTGAGAAGCCAGAAGGCTTGTTCTCAATGGTAGCGAATTGATACCCTGCGAAGAATAAGTTTCCATCAGTGCTGTTGTAGCTGAACTGGTTGTTAGAGCTAGCACCAAATGCAGACTTGGAAATCTGGATTTTGTCACCCTCTTTCCACTGGAAGTCTTTGATGATATCGATACCTTCGAATTTGCTATTGAAAACAAACTTATCTGCGCCAGCACCACCTGTAAGTACATCAGCGCCATAACCACCAACAAGAGTGTCACTACCTGCTCCACCGTTAAGAACATTATTGGCGCTACTACCAACAATCGTATCGTTGCCAGCTGTACCAATTAAATTCTCAATGCTGACTAATTTATCTGTGAGAGTAGAATTTCCTGGAAACTTGACTACACCAGTAGAGAGATTGGCATCAATAGGACCAGAAAAGAAAGCATAGGATGTGGTGTCAGTTCCAGCACCGCCATTAATGGTGTCAAATCCAAAACCACCATCGATGAAGTCATTACCCGCTCCACCGTTGAGAACATTGTTGGCATCATTACCAACAATCGTATCGTTGCCAGCTGTACCGGTTAAATTCTCAATGCTGACTAATTTATCTGTGAGAGTAGAATTTCCTGGAAACTTGACTACACCAGTAGAGAGATTGGCATCAATAGGACCAGAA
>NZ_JBALDP010000048.1:0-82813 GCF_036917355.1 Nostoc sp. | reverse complement strand
TGTCCATTGGGGCTGTAGACGACGCTATTGACTGGACTACTATGACCAGTTAGGGTTTTGAGGAGTTGACCGCTGCTGACATCCCAGATTTTGATAGTGTTGTCAGCACTCGCAGAAGCTAACTGTTGTCCATTGGGGCTGTAGGCGACGCTATTAACTGGATGACTATGACCTTCTAAAGTATTCACCTCAATCGCCCGATTTTCTTTTCGCTCATTTGGCTTTAAGTAAACCGCTTGCTGTAAAGTTGCTACAGTTTGCATTCGGGTATCGCTTCTATGCTGTGCCCAAATTGTATGCTTAAGTTTGTTACTTGCCCTTAAGGCTGTAATTAAAGTATTTGGATGTTGTCCAGAGGCAACAAAGGCTTCAGAAGAATTATTGATGGCGTTAATTAGATGAACATTTGCCTCTACTGTCCACTGGAATGTTACTACTGCCAATCCAGCAAATCCTAAACCTGCGGCGATAGAACTAAAAAGGGCGCGTTTGAGAAAGTTATTTAGTTTCGCCTCACTCAGTTTTCTTTGTTCTCGTTCCTTTTCCAGTTCCGCCATTACCTGCTTTAACTTCGGTTCCTGTTGCTGGCGGATAAAGGCGGCGATGTAGTCATGTACTAGTTGATAACGGTCGGCGGGGTTTTCTGGTAGCAAAACCACTAAGCCGGATTGAACAAAAATCTCTAACACTAAATCTAATTTACTGATTTCAGAAGCTTGTTTCTCCCTAGCTTCTGACCCTCCCTGAAGTTCTGAGCGACGAAAGCCGCGGCTCAGACTTACTTTTGCCTGCTGCGATCGCCTTAAAAAAGATGTAAAAAGAATAAAGCCCCCTTTTTTAAGAGGGATTTGAGGAATATCGAAGAAGTACGGGAGCAAATCGCGTTCCAACTCAGCGCGAGTCTTGAGAGGGCGAGTTCCTTTTTCATCGGTTAGCAAATAGAGTAATATGTCTGCTGCTTGCTGATTTTCTTCACCGCAATCATTAACAACTTCATGCAAATAACGCTTAACCAATTCGTCCTTAGTGCCACGCTGCCGATATTCTGCCAGAGTTGTAATATTCTCCGTTTGCAGTTGCGCCCCCACAACCTGCAACTCAATGGGGCGAACTTCACCCAATTCTCCGGCTAAATCTTGTACCAGTTGTTCAACTAAAGCAGGTTCTAAGTGAAAACTAGTATTTTCAGTTAAACGCTGAATAATTGACTTCGCATCAGCTGGTGAGAAGTTCCCCAACTTGTAAAGCACATTATTACTGAGAATGTCATTGCCAATAATCTTAAGACTGGACAAATCATTGCACTCCAGCAAGTAATGAATGTAATCCACCCGCAGCGATAAGATAACTTTCACTGATAGAACATTCAGACACTCTCCCAGAAACTCAAAGAATTGCTTTCTTTGTGCAGGTTCGGTGTAAACAAAGAAAAATTCTTCAAATTGATCGAAAATTAGCACTGTGCGGAGGTTACGCTGTTCGTTTTTACAAAGTTGGGTGATTAGGAAGTTAGGAGTTAGGAGTGAGGAGTGGGGATTTTGTGTATTGGAGGTCGAAGTTTCGAGTTTTGAGGTCGAACGTTGAGGTTTTGAGGCTGAAATTTCGAGTTCAGGGGTCGAAGTTTTGAGTTCTGAGGTCGAAGTTCCGAGTTCTGAGGCGGAAGTTTCGAGTTCAGGGGTCGAAGTTCCGAGTTCCGAGGTCGAAGTTCCGAGTTCTGAGGTCGAAGTTCCGAGTTCCGAGGTCGAAGTTCCGAGTTCCGAGGTCGAAGTTCTGAGTTCCGAGGTCGAAGTTCCGGGTTCCGAGGTCGAAGTTCCGAGTTCCGAGGCTGAAAGTTGAGGCTCTAACTCTCCCCATTCCCCATTCCCCATTTCCCATTCCCCATTTCCTCCCAAAAGCCTCCCCAACTCTTCCACCCAGTTGGTGTAAACGCGCATTACCACCGGCAAATAATCTTGAGTGCCGATTGCTTTATTCTTTAAAGCTGGCATTAGTCCCGCATTTACCAGAGAACTTTTGCCTACACCCGATTGCCCATGAATTACTATCAACTTATAATCAGGGCGACCCATACGTTCAATTAAACGTTCTACATCTAAGAGGCGACCAGATGCAGCAATTTCTGGGGCAATATTTCCTTGGGGAGAGTTTGAGCGCAATGTCTCTACAAATGCCTGTTTTGTAGCTTCTAACCTACCCGCACCAATAAAAGCCCGCAAGCCAAATTGCTGTTCAATGGAACGCCGTTGCTGTTTAATTTTGTATGCTTTGAGATATTTTTTCTGCTCAAAATAAAGCTGCTGCAAAAATCTGAGAATATCCAAGTAAAGCCTGACATCTTCTAGGGGATTACCCACATCTTTAGCAGTTTCTAAGCTGAGGGTTGCCTCTTGAATTTGACCTAAATAGTATTGAGCACGACCTAAAATAAATTGATATAAGCTCAAGTCTTTTGATTTTAAAACCCTTTCGGGAATATCAGATAAAATCTCTGATATATTAGCTGATTCCAAATCTGTAATCGCAGCAAAAACTTCTAATGCTTGTTTAACTAACTGATTTGCTTTAACCCAGTTTTTTTGAGCTAAAGCCACCTCAGCTAAAAAACCATAATCTTTGGCTATTTCCCTTGGCTGCTTGTTATTTTGATGGATTACTAAAGCTTGTTCTGAAAGACTCTGCAATATTTCCCACTTTTTCAAGTCTCGCAAGATATCACCGAATTTAACGACTGAATTAGCAATTAAATCTGGACTTTCAAACTGGCTAATAAACTTTATATACTCTTGAAGATAATGCCAAGTTGTCTGCCCATCTTGAGAATTGATATCTTGATGCTTCAAAGCTTTGAGATAATAGCAAAAGCTAATCTCAGCGAGGATTTTTACCTGTCTTTCTAAATTATGACTTTGCTGCCAGAGCTTTAAAGCTTTGTGATAATGTTGTAGTGCCGAATCTTTTTGATTGTTTATCTGTTTAACAAAACCTAATAAAGATTCTAAGTTAGCTTGAATTTGTAAATTATAAACATCTGGCTTTTTAATTAAATCTCTTTGCGCTGCTTCTAACTCATTTTCCAGCTTAAGATATACATCTACGCTAAATTTTAAGTTATTACTAAACCACTGATTAGCCGTTTCGATAATAAAATCTACTAATTGCTGTGTTGATATGGCAAAATTTCTAGTAGTTGCCCAACTTTCCAAATCTGGCGCCAGCTGTATTAGTTGCTTGTAGATTTCATCGTCAATCCACAACACTAAGGGAAAAGCAAAATTCTTGCGAAACTCCTCCCGTACTTGATTTGCAGAAGTTAACATCACAGACAAATTCTGCACAGATTCCAACCCCACAACCATCACACAAGCTGGTATTTCTGCGCTGAATTCTTCCTGAATCGCAGTATAAAGAGTCCTGTTGGATTGCTGCACGGCCAAAACACGAACTTCGACTTGACAGATTTCTCGCAGTCTGGAGATTAAGCGATCGCGCAAGCTACCATAATTACACCGTGCCAAAATTAGCTTAAACTGTCCGACGGAGGATTCGATCGCCCAAGCTAATTGTTTCAGAGTGCGTAGGTGTAGCTCGTCGTAGACATCGCTGTTTACATGGTCATCTTCTGATGGTTGCTGTGAACTCATAAGCTTATGTGTTTAGTTCGTAGTAAGCACTTTAGTGCTTTCAAAGATATGGAATAATAAGCACTAAAGTGCTGACTACAAACCTAATTCCCTGGCTTCTGCCAAAACCGGATTAACATCAAACCAAGACTCGCCACCATCGCGATATTCAAACACAAAGCGACTGCGAATCAGTTTTTGATATCCGTGGTCATCACTCACCTTTTTCTTTTCTTTGACATGGCGTAACAATTGCCACTCATCCTCAGAAATCGGCAACATGATTTCATTCCGCCGAGAACGAATTACTTGCTCTAAGGTTGCACGAGTTAAAGGAAGACTCATCTCTTCCATAATCCAGGTATTTAGCAGCCTCAGCACATCCCGCACATGACCACCGCTCATTTGACATAAACGCTCTAAGCTAGCAGCACTATCAAAAATCTCAGTAACTTTATTTAAACGCTCCTCTGGTGTCAAGTCAGGAAAAGCTCTAGCAAGCACCATCTGCTGCATGAGTGCCATCCCCTGTGTATGAACACTGCCATCAGCCCATTGTATAGGAACCATTGGTAACACCTTGGGGTCTTCTGGGAAACGCTGAGTCAGCATTCCGTAATCATTGGAAAACTTCAAAGACAAAGGCATGGTGTAGATGAGATGACAATTCAGCTTCGTCAAAAACTCACCCTGATCGACAAATAAATATTCCTGTTGCGGACGACCCCAAGGTTTGGCACGATTATCTATGCGGTCGAGATTATCGACAATTACCACCAGACCATTTTTACCTTGCTGTTTGAGTTTAGCGATCGCAGGTTCCAATAATTCTTGATTAATCGCTTCCAGTAGCTTGGTTTTCTGCGGTGCTAAATACTGATTGAGTTTTTCTCGCAGCATTGGGTCATTTTTCATTTTCGCGGTGATTTCACCAATCCCTACAGACAGAGAAAACTTATCTTTATCTGCGGATAAACCCACATCACCAACCACAGGAAGCTTAACTTTTCCCGCCGTCACTTCGGAGTTTAAGACCTTCCAAGCACCTTGCAGCAACTCATTAAATTTGTTAGGTGACTCCAGAGTAATTTTATCCAAACTTTGACTCACACGCCGAGCGATCGCTAGCAGCACATCAGCAATATCAACATCGGTCATTTCCAAATCGTCACTGGACTCAAAATAGACGACGTGGAAACCTAACTTTTCCAGTTCAGCCTGTAACCGTAATAGTTCTGTCGATTTTCCACAACCAATATGCCCAGTAAATAAAGTACAAGTGGGTTCATTCGGTTTAAAAAAAGTAATTTTCTGCTTCAGCTTGCCAAGAATATCACCACCTCGTACCGAGGAAAAATCTATATAATACTTGCCATCAGAGCTATTGTTGACAAACAGAGTTCTGCTGGGATCGCTAGCCTGATAAAATTCCCGTAAATCTATGGACATAACCTGGTAGTGCAATAATCTGGTATTGTCTTAACATATCCTTGTAGAAAAGGATAAAGTTATTTACATCTTTGCATCTCACTATTTCGGAGAATTTTCGCATTTACTACCTCAAAAGCGATCCAATCACATCACGAATTCTCTGCGTACCTCTGCGCCCCTCTGCGTTGAAATTTCCCCCCTCAATTCCCCACGACCTTACCCAAAGCTGTAAGTAATATTAAGCGATCTGCAAAAATCCAGACTATTTTTTGATACTATTTAAGACCGGACTCCTTAAATATTGATTGACGTATGAGCAAAGGTACCCTGTTTGACAAAGTTTGGGACTTACACACCGTTGGTACACTTCCCTCAGGGCTGACGCAACTATTTATCGGGCTTCACCTAATTCATGAAGTCACCAGTCCTCAAGCCTTTGCTATGTTACGCGAAAGAGGTCTAAAAGTACTCTTTCCACAGCGTACCGTCGCCACAGTCGATCATATTGTGCCCACAGAAAACCAAGCGCGTCCCTTTGCCGATAGCTTGGCAGAGGAAATGATCCAAGCGCTGGAAAATAACTGTCAAGAAAATAACATAACTTTTTACAACATTGGTTCTGGTAGCCAGGGTATAGTTCACGTCATCGCTCCAGAACTCGGACTGACCCAACCAGGAATGACGATCGCTTGTGGAGATAGTCACACTTCCAGTCATGGGGCATTTGGTGCGATCGCATTTGGTATCGGTACTAGCCAAGTCCGCGATGTTCTCGCTTCCCAAACCCTCGCCCTCTCCAAACTGAAAGTCCGCAAAATAGAAGTTAACGGCACTCTCAACCCAGGAGTTTACGCCAAAGATGTCATCCTGCATATCATCCGCACCCTTGGCGTGAAAGGTGGTGTGGGTTATGGTTATGAATTTGCAGGGACGACATTTGAGCAAATGAATATGGAAGAGAGGATGACTGTCTGCAACATGGCGATCGAAGGTGGTGCTAGGTGCGGCTATGTCAATCCCGATCGTGTCACCTACAATTACCTCAAAGGCAGAGATTTTGCTCCCAAAGATGCAGATTGGGATAAAGCAGTGGCTTGGTGGGATTCCATCAAGAGCGATGCTGATGCCCAATACGATGATGTGGTGGTATTCGACGCTGCGGAAATTTCTCCTACTGTCACTTGGGGGATTACTCCCGGTCAAGGTATCGGTGTCAATCAGTCAGTACCTCAACCGGAAGAACTGTTGGAAGAAGACCGATTCATTGCCGAAGAAGCTTACCGCTACATGGATTTATATCCTGGTCAACCGATCAAGGGCACTAAAATAGATGTCTGCTTTATTGGGAGTTGCACCAACGGCAGAATTAGCGATCTGCGAGAAGCGGCAAAAATCGCCAAAGGTCGCCACGTTGCAGAAGGAATTAAAGCCTTCGTTGTCCCTGGTTCTGAACGGGTGAAAGAAGAAGCGGAAGCTGAAGGATTGGATAAAATCTTTGAAGAAGCTGGGTTTGAATGGCGGGAACCGGGATGTTCTATGTGCCTAGCCATGAACCCCGATAAACTACAAGGAAGACAAATCAGCGCTTCTTCTTCCAACCGCAACTTTAAAGGAAGACAAGGTTCCTCCTCCGGTCGGACATTGTTAATGAGTCCGGCAATGGTCGCCACTGCTGCGATTAAAGGCGAAGTCTCTGATGTGCGCGAGTTGCTGTAATTTTTTTGTCATTTGTCATTGGTCATTTGTCATTGGTCATTTGTAGAAATTAACAGGCTGTCATTGAAATGATAGGTAAATCAAGTTTATGGTGAGTGAAGTTAAAACAGTTTCAGGGCGCGGTGTACCCTTAGTGGGCAATGATATAGATACCGATCGCATTATTCCCGCGCGATATTTGAAAGCCGTAACCTTTGATGGGTTAGGCGAAGGCGCATTTATCGACGATCGGACAGCACTTAAAGGCGAACATGCCTTTGACCAACCCCAATACAAAGGCGCGAATATTTTAATAGTCAACCGTAACTTTGGCTGTGGTTCATCACGGGAACATGCACCCCAAGCGATCGCAAAATGGGGAATCCAAGCTTTAATCGGTGAAAGCTTTGCCGAAATCTTTTTCGGTAACTGTGTGGCAATGGGCATACCTTGTCTGACAGCCGATGCTGTGACTGTTAAACAACTGCAAGATTTAGTCGCTGCCAATCCTCAAGCCGCTGTAACAGTAAACCTGGAAACCTTGCAAGTGCAAATTGGTGATTACACTGCCCCAGTTGCGATCGGTGAAGGTACCAGAAGCACATTTATTTCTGGAACTTGGGACGCTTGCGGTCAGTTGGTGGCGAATGCTGACCAAGTTCGGGCAACTGCTACTAAATTACCCTACGTGGGTTGGGGCAATTTAGCTGCAAGTTAGCATTCTCTCCTTCCCTGGCTCTGCTGGGGAATGTTAATTTATAGCTTTTGTTTGCATTATTCAGCCAGAGCTAACAATAGCCCTATCTATTTCAGATTTGGCATAGTAGATATATAGCCAAGTAATTCTAGACTATGCCATTAATAAACCCTCCTCTCACTAAAGAAGATTTCATTAACTCTCGCTGGCTAGAAGTGGTTAATAGCAGCGAAACAAAAGAGTGTCTTGCTTACAACAGAGTCTTCTGGAACAAGGCACAGGAAGCAAAAGAGGCAGGAAATGTCAGAGAACAGTCTGTATTTGAGATTTTGGCGTTCGTAACTCGTGTTGCAATCAAACCAGAATCAACAGAGGAGTTTTTTGCTGAAAAATTTCAAAATCTTACTGATGAACATTTAAATTTTCTTACTGAAATTGCTTCTGAAGTATCAGATCCAGAACTTCAAGCACGAATTGCGGATATTCTCTGGGTCAAAAAGGGCAATTATCAGATGGCACAGTTAGCTGTTACAGCCTACTTAAAATCTGCCGCAGAATTAGAAGATCCTGAAAAATGGACTAGTCGGTGTGTCGAGAGGATTAAAAGAGCGCTTCGGCTAGCACGCAAAATTAATTATCAAGTGGAAGTAGTTGTCGCACACATAGAGGCAGTCCTTGATCGCTGCAATGGAGAAGATCCACTGTGGCTATCAACAAAACTTATGGAGCTTTTGCAAGAATACAAACTTGGTAATCCGACTAAATATGCTGCTCTGGCTGAGAAAGCAGCAATTATAGCGGAATCTGCCAAAGACTGGGATAAGGCAAGAAACTACTGGGAAATTAAAGCAGAATGGCATCGCATTGACAAGAATAGCGAAAAGGTATATGCAACACTAATGCTTGCTGCCGAAACTTATATAAAGGAAGCTGAAGATTCATTGACAAAACACCCTCAGCCTTATTCCAAAGCATCAAATGATTTACAAAAGGCGTTTGAAGAATTTGAAAAATTAAAAAGCAAAGGTACAGAGGAACAAAAAGCAGCAGCAAAAGCTAGATCCGAGGAAGTTCGTAAGCTTCTGCCAGAGTATCAAAAACAATCCTTGAATGAGTTAATAACAATATCTTCTCAGTTTAATATCAGCACTGACGTAGAACTAGCTAGAGCCTATGTTAGGGGCAAAAAATTTCAAGATGCAATATTAGCCTTGGCTCTTTTGGGGATTCCACCTAAAGTCTCACACCTTCAACAAAGGGTGGAAGAGACAGCTTTGTTGTCTCAGTTCATGCCAATAACAATTATGAATGAGATGGGTAAGGTTATAGCCCGTCAATCTAGTAATTCAGATGAAGCAGAGAAAGCAATTCGTTTTGAGATGTACAGGAATGCAGTCCTCTATCACAAACTTTACGCCCAAGCTTACATTGAGCCTGCAAGGGGTCAAATAAATCTAGAACATAGTATAGAAGTAAAAGACTTATTTCCATTTGTTTCAAACAACCTCTTTGTACCTCCTGGGAGAGAATATCAGTTTGCAAAAGGGCTTTACGCTGGACTAATTGGAGATTTCTTCACATCCACTCATATTCTCATTCCTCAATTTGAAAATTCTATCCGTTATTTACTCCGAAGGCAGGGTGCGTTACCCTCAAAAATTGATATTGATAAGGGAATTGAAGATGAGCGTGATTTGAATACTACTCTTTTCCCCCGCAATTATCCAGAAATAAACTCAATTTTTAATGAAGACGCACTTTTTGATCTTCAAGGCTTGCTAATTGAGCGTTCAGGTTCAAATTTAAGAAACCGTATGGCTCATGGTTTAATTAATGATAGTGAGTTCAACAGCCCTATCATGTCTTACTTATGGTGGGTCACATTACGGCTTTGTTGTTTGCCAATGTTGAAACATGAACAGCAGGTTGAAGAGTCCAATCCTTGGGTTAAGTTTGATGGTATTTTCAAAGATGACCCGCTTTTTGATGATTTTGTCGAAAGTATGGATGCAAATCGATGTGAATTAGATGCAGAAGTTGGTGCTTATGAAGCTTCCTTAGAGGAGAATCAGTCAGCTTGAGCCTATATATCCTCGATACTGATCATGTTACTCTTTCTCAACATGGTAATTCTAAAATTCTACAACGCGCTCAAGTTGTTGGCAGTTCCAACATATTTGTTACGACAGTTACACTCGAAGAACAATTAAAAGGCAGACTAGCTTCTATCAGTAAATGTGCTACTAAACCAGAACTTTTAGCAGTTGCTCATAGAAATTTGCGAATAACCCAGATTTACTTTTGTAGTATGAATTTGCTGGAGTTCGATGATGCAGCATACAGTTGCTACCAAAGTTTGCGCTGGCAAAAAATCCAGATAGGTACACAAGACTTAAGAATTGCTGCGATCGCTCTGGCTAAGGGAGCAATTTTGGTTACGCGTAATCAAAAAGATTTTAGCAAAGTTCCTAATTTATGTCTTCAAGATTGGACTATGGATGGGTATTCTTAAAAACACACGAAAACAAATCACGTGTTTAATATAATGCCTATTGCACTAAGTAAGATACTGATCTTACGCTTTGTAATAACGCTTAAAATTCTTTTTTATACTACTTTTAACAAGATTTTGCTCTCTTCATAGAAGTCATTTGTGACTGTGTAATTAATATCTTTGAAACAGTGTATGGACTTCAGACTTAGGTGCTAAATTTAACCATTAGGCATTCAATTTTCGTACATCATAAGCACTATTTTAAACTTTAGCGACAATCGTTCAATCGGTTGAAAGCTAGTTTGCTAAAGGCATTCACGAGTTACTCTTTCTTTTTCAAATGACGTGAAAAGTCAGGATACAGTTAGGTATGTCTCTAAAATTCATAGTGAAGAAGTTTTACAAAAACCAATATTCTGCATAAAAGAAGAAAATATCTCTGAGTAATACTTAGCAGCTAAAAACTATAAGTTTTGTAGTTCATAGAGAGAAACTAGTATTTCCATACATTTCTTAAAAATGAAGTATTAGTAACTCATTGTTCACTTAGAGAAATTAAGAATTAGGAGTATTAATCATGGCAGTAACTTGGATTCCAGGCCCAGGCCCGACTAATGGAGCAGATGTAGGTATTAGTAATGCCGCTTCTGATAACTTGAATGGTTTGGATGGAAATGACAGCCTTTTTGGAAATGCTGGTAATGACCTGTTACGAGGTGGCGATGGTATCGACTTTCTATCCGGTGGCAATGGAGAGGATACCCTAATCGGAAATCGTGGCAACGACACCTTTACTGGCGGAAACGGCAACGATCGCCTGATCTGGAACAATGGTGACGGTAGCGATAGAATCAGCGGTAATGCTGGCTATGACGTGGTTGAGGTCAACGGCGCGGGTGTGGGAGACAACTTCCGCCTAGAACAAGATGTTCAAGGCAGAGCAATCTTCGATCGCCTGAACCTGGTTCCCTTCACTCTGACCGTAGATAGTGCAGAGAGGTTTGAAATCAATGGTGGTGGAGGTGATGACACCCTCGATGTCAACAACCTCTCAGGAACTTCTGTAAATGCAGTCTGGTTCACAGGCGGGGCTGGCAATGACTTCCTGGATGGTAGTGGCACCGCGACACCGTTAAGAGCCTTGGGTGGTGAGGGTAATGACAGCCTGACAGGTGGTACTGGCAGCGATAACCTCTATGGTGATACCGGTAATGACCTGTTACGAGGTGGCGATGGTATCGACTTTCTATCCGGTGGGGACGGGAACGATACCATACTCGGCAATCGTGGCAACGACACCTTCACTGGTGGAAATGGCAACGATCGCCTGATCTGGAACAATGGTGACGGTAGCGACAGAATCAGCGGTAATGCTGGCTATGACGTGGTTGAGGTCAATGGCGCAGGTGTGGGAGACAACTTCCGCCTGCAACAAGATGCTCAAGGCAGAGCAATCTTCGATCGCCTGAACCTGGTTCCCTTCACTCTGACTGTAGACAGTGCAGAGAGGTTTGAAATCAATGGTGGTGGAGGTGATGACATCCTCGATGTCAACAACCTCTCAGGAACTTCTGTAAATGCAGTCTGGTTCACAGGTGGGGCTGGCAATGACTTCCTGGATGGTAGTGGCACAACAACACCGTTGAGAGCCTTCGGTGGTGAGGGTAATGACATTCTCTATGGTGGTGCTGGCAATGACTTACTCTATGGAGATGCTGGTAATGATACATTACGAGGTGGTAAAGGTAATGACATCCTGACTGGTGGTGCTGGTGGCGATCGCTTTGTATTCAACTCAGGTGCTGGGTACAATAGTGCCGATCTCGGTGTAGATAAAATTACTGACTTCAGCTACTTTAGCGATAAAATTGTCCTCGATAAGACAACTTTTGCCGGACTCAATAATCTGTCCCAAATTAGGATAGTAGCTAATGATGCAGCAGCTGCAACTAGCTCTGGACTCATTACTTACAGTCTTGGAACTGGCAACTTGTTCTTCAATCAAAACTTGACATCACCAGGCTATGGGACAGGTAGTCTGTTTGCCAACATTGATAACGATAACAATCAATTCACAGCCCCACCATTATTATCAGCGACAAACTTTGAGATCGTTGCGTAAACATCTCTCAAAATCCGTAGAAGCTAAGGCATGTCTGCAAGCTTACAGCTAAATCCAAATTAGCAATCAGCAATATTGCTAATTTGGGATAATTGAATCCTCCTCATACTTCAAGTACGGGGAGGATTTGTACAGCAGTTTTCTTTTGTATGAAATATGAGGCTACGGAGGCAGAAGGCAGACACTCTTTATAGATGACACGCTCTAGGGGATTGACGGCTGTTGTAAATTAAGCTCTTGGAATGCTTCAGAAGACTCTTCCAATTTCAAGCTACCAGCAGATTTACCGTTGATTTGTAGAGTGTATTTACCTTGTGGCAAGCCTTCTAAATAATAGACTCCAGCACCGTTAGTAACAGAAAAACGCCGAGTCCCCCGATCTGGCTGTATAGCTTCTACCCGTGCGCCTGCGATCGCTTGGCCTTGAGCATCCGTAATTACCCCCGATCGCGTGTAAGAACGAATTAGCGGAATCATCACAGGGGTATAACTCCCAGCAATCACATCAACGGCTAAGGATTCAGCCGCAGCCTGCCAATCAGGCGGTAAACCTGCTGGATCGAGGTCGAGGCGATAAACGCCAGGAGACATCCGTACTAAGGTGCGATCGCCTTGAATTTGTCGTAAAAACGACTTCAGCGGTTTATTATTCAAAGTCAACAATAAATCAGCGTTATCTGTATAAACTTCTTCGCCTCTATCCTGTTTGCCGTTATTATTCCGGTCAAAAAATGGCTTAATTGACAGTCCACCTTGTGTACGGAAATAATTAGAACGGCGATCGCCTGGACTAATACCCCCTTGTAGATTCAGGCTAGAAGCTAAATCTATGCTGAAAGTTGCTTCATCGGAACTCGGCGATACACCTTGATAACGCGCCCGTAATAGCAAACCTGGTAAAACTGTTGTTGATAATGTCGCTAATAGTCCATTACCCTGAGAACCAGTGCCATAACCCAACTGTATTTCCCATCTATAACTACCATCAATCGCCTGTTGTTGTGAACGATAGCGCCAACTCACACTTAGCAAGCTGTCGTTACGGTTTTGATTCTGTGTTTCATAATTTAACAGCAGGGCGCTGCCACTATTAGAAAAGCTATTTTTAGAAAATTTGTAAGTCAGTTCCGACAAACTGCCAATTTCGTTGCCACGTTGCGTTAATTCTAGTCTCCCAAGACGTTGCAGCAAATTCCAGCGCAGGCGGTTTTTAGTATCTAAGCTGACACGGGCAAAGGTAAAGGCATCTTTGCCACTCAAGTTAATTTGCATTCCGCCAGATGTTGCATCAGCTGTGTCAGTACTGGCGAATAAGGTGAATTGAGGTAAAACTCGCCAATCTAGATTAAAACGGCTAGACAAGCGATCGCTGAGAAATGCAGCACTCAAGGTAGAAGATGGATTATAGCGAATATCTGTATTCACATCCCACTTATTACCCGTCAATGCTGAAACTGCTACCTGCAAAGGTAACTTTCCCGGACGCCAAAATAATTCTGCTAAGGCTCTAGCCGATTCGTCATACACTCCACCTAAGCCTACTGTCAGATTTTCCGATAAACCCCAACGTCCAGCAATTCCACCCCGAAAGTCAGAAAAGTTGCCCAACAGATTTTGATTTCCCACAAAATCCCGTCGTAACCCACCAGAAACGATTAATCCTGAAGCACCTGCTGGTAATTGTCCTAGTACTGTCGAAAAAGTAGCCTCTTGAATTTCTGGTTGGGCGGTGAGTCGTCCTTGGGGATAGAGCAAGACGCGATAATTGTTGCCCAAAAATTGATTTTGACTTTTAATATTTTCAAAGCGGTAAATGCCAGAAGAATCAACTAAAATTTCGGCAATTACGCGATCGCCAAAACCTTGTACTAACCGCACTAATGTACCTGGTTCAGCTTTACCAGAAATTGTCCGTCCAATAGAATCTGCTTGTAACCGTTGGCGAGGATCGGAAGAACCACCACCGAAGGGTTGAGGTGGTACAAATTCCTGTCGTTGAATGGATGTAAAACCCCAATAGTCTCCTGTTCCTTGAGCCTGCCAAAACGTTGGCTGGGAACCTACAAAATAATCAGCTGAATTAGTTTGTCGCAAAAACTGTGCTTCGGCAATATTCCAAGTTTGCGGATTTTCTAAATTTGATTGATCGGTGCGGATGAACCACGAACCACCAAAAGCACTACCAACAGCAAGAAAATCACCTCTATAGTTTGTCGATCTGGTAGCACTACCACTAACATTTACCTTCTGTTCAATTGCGGCGATACTAAACTTTTGAGGTGCAACGTGTGATAATCCTTCTAGTTGAATCGGAGTTTCCGTTTCTGCTAGTTTGCCACTAGATTGATCTAGTCCTGGAACATCCAAAACTATTGCGTATTCATTGATATCAAATTTTGCTGCTACACCAAAGAGAGTTTGTAAATCTTGGATTGTAAATACTAATCCTAATTCTGGATCGGTGCGAAGTTTTGTTGGGTCGATGCGAGTCACAACACCAGGCGATCGCACTTCTAATTGACCATCAGGTAAAGTGGTAATATTTAATTTTAAGCCTTGAATTACAGCATCGTATGGTAACAGCCAATTTGCAAAATCAATTGCTTCGGAACCATCTTCTTGACCACGCACTAAAACGCTGGGATTAACATTGCGGTTCCCTACATTCAATCCTACGGGAAAAACTTTAAATTCGGAATCCTTAGCTAATTGTGCAGTTGTGGAGGTTTGTAGATTTGAAATCGCAGGTGTATCTGCCTTCGCTGGAGCGATCGTAATTTGACAGATCAGAGCGATCGCAGCTAGCAGAAATTTGCCTATATTAGTTAATAACCGAAGTTGCACAAAATTTTCATTTATCAGGAAATTTATTTATAAAAATAGAGACGTTGCATTGCAATGTCTCCACAACATATAATTCCCACTTGCCAGGCAAAATTATCTATATTAATACTGTATTTTATAGCAAGACTAATTCTCCCAAATCAGGCTACGGATGCCTAATTTAATTATGAATTACGAATTATTACACAAGCTATTTCTTCTGTGATGCCGCCGTTTGTGTAGGAATAGTAATATTTAAATTGAAGGGCAACTTACTTTTTTTACTGTCTTCACCCCAAAACAACTCACCACTTAGCTGATATTGACCAGGTTTCAGGGCTGGTTGGTCTTTGTTGGGGTAATTTAATAAGAAATTGCGATCGCTATTTGCCACCACAGCATTAGTATCTACCTGACCAGTTTTGATAACAGTTTGACCTTGGCGTAAAGTCCAATTTAAACTAGGAAGAACAGTTGCTTGACCGTTATTGCGAACTAAAATTTGAATTTGTTTTTGCTCTGGGTTAAAGCTGGCACTATCAATTGCTAATTGTGGAGAAAGATTGCCTTTTCTGACGTAGAATGTCACGCCAATTCGTGCCACCAAAGTAACGTTATTACCAGCAGCATCTTTGGATTCACTGAGAGTTTCATTAAATACTACTGCACGATATTCCCCATCAGGTAAATTAGGAGCCAAGCGGCTAATGAGGCGCACCCGCCGAACTTCTCCTGGTTTAACAGTCAATTCACGCGGTGAGAATTGCAGATATTTTGTCAGGTCATTGGGACTAGAGGATAAGGTTTGAAATCCTGCATCGCGGCTATATGTGAAAGGTTGAGCATAGATCCGAATCCGGGAAGGAGTCTTACTGGTATTGGAAATTGTAATCATTCCTTGAGCTTGTCCGCGTTCCGCCTTGGCTTCAATCACTAGAGGAGAAACGCTCATTTGTGCTTTCGCAGCAACAGGAAACAAAATTAGGGCGAATAAACTAGCACTAACAGTGGCTAGAGAGCGCCAATTATTATTGAGCATATTTATAAATATGTCAGGATTGTTAATTGAATTCTTGATTTATAATTCCCAAAAGCAGACTTATTTTATCTCTAGGTAATCAGAAAAATATCTTGCCGCTTGAAGATTTATTCTCTAGCGACAAGATATTCAGTAGCTATTTTTCTCAATCAATCTGAAGGAAACGGGAAAAATTTTAGACTATGGCACGATAGTCAAGGTTGTCACATAGCTGTAGCTTCCAGGAACAAGGGGACTGCCCTTATCTACGATCATGTCTATATCCAAAGGCAAACCGCTACCAGAGGGCAGTAACACAGGACTACCACCCTGAGAATTCGTACTACCAAAAGATGAGTTGATCATCCCAACAGAGTTAATGGGTGTAAAACTAGGGCCCCCAGTCTGCTGTGGTTTAGATATACTCACTCTGGCACCTTGGTTACAGCTAACAAAAACCTTACCAAATTGCCCTCCAGGAAATCCACCCGCTAGTGCAGTTGCATTAGTCGGCTGGTTAAGCCCCAGTTTACCAGGAATAATTTGATCGAAGTTGCAGACACCGCCGACATTTCCTGTAAAAGGAACATCAGCAGTTTGTGCCATTGTTTTGGGCGCAACAGCAACTGAACCAACAATTATCAAAGCAGCGGTTAATAAAGAACGACGAATCATTTTTAAATCCTTCTCAAATGAATTAGAGTTCAATCAAACGAAGCATCAACAAGAAAAGCAGTTATGGTGCGATGGTTAAGGTGACAACGTAGGTATAAATTCCTGGCGTAAATGCTACTGGTCGTTCTACTAACAAATTCACCTCTAAATTTGTGTTACCTGCTGGCAAAGTTGCGCTCCCACCACCAACATCACTGCGAACATTGGTCGAACCAAATTTTAAAAAGCCAATGTGCGTTGTCCCAGATGGATCGGGACTAGGGCCAGATACAAGCCTAGGGGGAGAAACAGAAACGGTTGCAGATGTGCTGCTTTGCACACCGATAGTGGCAGGAGTTTGTGATTCAAGATTTGTCGCAATTACACTAGAAGTGCTAGAAATATTTGGTTCAGCAGTGCCAGGGGCAGGAGAAACAAAAGTAGCTTCCGCTGGAACTGTTCCACTGAACGGAACATCTGCATTTTGAGCTAGCACAGATCGATCTAGAGCGAATGCCTGCAAGCTTAATGCACTTGCCAGCACTAGGCTAGAGGTTAACGCTAGACGGTAAAGCATAAAGAAGTTAACTAATTACTCAGCGTGTCTTGTCTCAGTGCTTTTCTTAGCATAGCTATCAAATGCTACATTATCGACCGCAGAAATACGATATTTCTATCTCTAGGAGCAAATTCCGTTAAGATACTTAGCCCAAGTTACGATTTATGAAATTTAGGTTTTTTGTCGATTCTAGGACTAGCCCTTTCAAGGTGTTGTGTAATGGCTTGATTTGTAGTTTGCTCAAAAGAGATGAAACTCTGTTGGGTGGAGAATAGAAATGTTGCGAGGACAGGTGTTTGAGCGATTTATAAAAGAAAGTCCTGTTTCCGTAATGGTTCGTGGGCTTTTAGAAAAAGCGTTATGTCCCCAAATTCTGGATGAACTGTCTGAACGTAGTGCAAAAACCCAGTACACTTGGGAGTTATTATTCTCCACAGTTGTCAATTTGATGAGCCTTGTCGTCTGCGGAGTCCACCCATCAGTACATGCAGCCCACCAAGCATCTGCTGAAGAAATAGGTGTTTCAGGTCAACTGTTAAAGGCACGTCGTGTAAAAGTTTGTTTAGGTCAGAAAACACAGAACATTAGCACACCTTGAAAGGGCTAGTCAAAGCATCAGAAAAAGTCTCAGGAGAGATTAAAGAAATAGATGTTTTATTCACTCCTACTAAACAGCAAAACTCTAATATACAAATACTAGGTTTGCTAGGAAGATTTGCCAAACAGCCTGCAATTATAGAACCATACCGCAATCCAGTTTCTACCGATGAAATCTGCGATTGTATTCTCAAATTATTAGAAATCAAGGCTCTCCTACGAGAAGCTAAAGCCAATAAAACCAAACTTCAGGATTCAGCAATTCCCAATTTGTGGGTTCCAGTATAAAAAAGTTGCTAATAACCGATTACCAGTAAGGCTTTCACTAATAAAAGTAAGCTAAACTTTTATAGCCGAGTATTGCCTAAAAATATTTCATAATTGAAGGGAGAACATCCCAATGGAGAAGATAAAAATGCTAGAACAATATCGTAAACACGTTGCCGAAAGAGCAGCACTCGGTATTCCTCCTTTACCATTGGATGCGAAGCAAACCTCAGAATTATGTGAATTACTGAAAAATCCGCCCAAGGGTCAAGAGGAGATATTATTACATTTATTGCGCGATCGCGTTTCTCCTGGTGTTGATCCAGCAGCTTATGTCAAAGCTGGATTTCTCACCGCGATCGCCAAGAAGGAAATCACCAGTCCGTTGATTGCGCCCATCGAAGCGGTGCAATTGCTGGGCACAATGATAGGTGGTTACAACGTGCAATCTTTAATCGATTTGCTGCAATGGCCCACCGTATCCCTCTCCGACTCATCTGAAACACCTTTAGTAATGGGTGGACAAGGAAAGGAACCCATCGCCGCTTACGCCGCCAACGCCTTAAGCAAAATTCTTTTGGTGTATGACGCTTACCACGATGTTTTAGAGTTGTCTAAAACCAATCCTTTCGCCAAGCGGGTGGTTGACTCTTGGGCGGAAGCTGAATGGTTTACCATGCGCCCCACAGTCCCAGAAGCGATTACTGTCACCGTTTTTAAAGTTCCTGGCGAAACCAATACCGACGATTTATCACCCGCCCAAAGCGCCACAACTCGCCCAGATATTCCCTTACACGCTTTAGTGATGTTAGAGTCACGGCAACCGGGAAGCTTGGCAACCATTGCCGAACTAAAGAAAAAAGGACATCCTGTAGCTTACGTTGGGGATGTAGTTGGTACTGGTTCCTCGCGTAAATCTGCCATCAACTCCGTATTGTGGCACATGGGAAATGATATACCTTTTGTGCCAAACAAACGCGCTGGGGGTTATGTTTTAGGTGGTGCGATCGCGCCAATTTTCTTTAACACAGCAGAAGATGCCGGTGCTTTGCCTATTCAGTGCGATGTCACCAAACTCGAAACCGGCATGGTAATTACCATCCATCCCTACAAAGGCGAAATTACAAACGAAGCAGGCGAAGTCATTTCCACCTTTGCCCTCAAACCTGACACCATCCTCGATGAAGTCCGCGCAGGTGGACGCATACCCCTACTTATTGGACGTACCCTCACCGACAAAACTCGTCTTGCACTTGGTTTAGAACACAGCACAGTTTTCACCCGTCCCCAGCAAGCCTTTGATACAGGCAAAGGCTACAGCCTAGCACAGAAAATGGTAGGTAAAGCTTGCGGATTACCTGGTGTGCGTCCCGGCACATCTTGCGAACCCATCATCACCACCGTTGGTTCTCAAGATACCACAGGCCCCATGACCCGCGACGAATTGAAAGAACTCGCTTGTCTTGGTTTCAGTGCAGACTTAGTGATACAAAGTTTCTGCCACACAGCAGCTTATCCCAAACCAGTAGACATCAAAACCCATCACGAACTCCCCGATTTCTTTGCTTCTCGTGGCGGTGTCGCCCTCCGTCCCGGTGATGGTATCATCCACTCTTGGTTAAACCGGATGCTGCTACCCGACACCGTGGGAACTGGCGGCGACTCTCACACCCGTTTCCCCTTAGGTATTTCCTTCCCCGCCGGTTCTGGATTAGTGGCCTTTGCAGCCGCCTTGGGTGTGATGCCTTTAGATATGCCAGAGTCAGTTTTGGTAAGATTCAAAGGTGAATTGCAACCAGGTATCACCCTGCGCGATGTCGTGAATGCCATTCCCTACGTAGCAATTCAAAAAGGTTTGCTGACAGCAGAGAAGCAGAACAAGAAAAATATCTTCTCTGGGCGAATTCTCGAAATAGAAGGTTTGCCAGATTTAAAAGTTGAACAAGCCTTTGAACTCACCGATGCTAGTGCCGAACGTTCTTGTGCCGGATGCACAATTAAGCTGAGTGTAGAGACAATTTCTGAATATCTGCGTTCTAACATAGCGTTGTTGAAAAATATGATAGCACGGGGCTATCACGATCCGCGTACCATGCTGCGCCGTGTGGCAAAGATGGAAGAATGGTTAGCGAATCCCGTGTTATTAGAAGGCGATGCCGATGCGGAGTATGCCGAAATAATTGAAATTGATTTAAACGAAATCAAAGAGCCAATTGTTGCTGCTCCCAATGACCCCGATAATGTTAAGTTATTATCGGAAGTTGCTAATGATCCAGTGCAAGAGGTATTCGTCGGTTCTTGTATGACAAATATTGGTCATTATCGGGCAACAGCAAAAGTTTTGGAAGGCGCAGGTGAGGTAAAAACTCGCCTGTGGATAGCGCCACCAACCCGCATGGATGAACACCAATTAAAAGAAGAAGGTGTATACAGCGTTTTTGGGGCTGCGGGTGCTAGAACAGAAATGCCAGGATGCAGTTTATGCATGGGTAATCAGGCGCGAGTTGCTGATGGCACAACAGTGTTTTCTACTTCTACCCGCAACTTCAATAATCGCATGGGTAAAGATGCGCGAGTGTATCTTGGTTCAGCAGAATTAGCCGCAGTTTGTGCGCTGCTGGGACGGCTTCCCACAGTGCAGGAATACTTGGATATTGTGGCGAGTCGAATTCATCCTTTTGCAGATGATTTGTATAGGTATTTAAACTTTGATCAAATTGCCGGTTTTGAGGATGAAGGGCGTGTGATTGCGTTGGAAGATATGCCGAGGCTTGAGGATATTTTGGGTATGCCAGCTAGTAGTTTGCGTTAGTAGATAATTAAAGTAGGGTGGGCAATGCCCACCTGCCCATCAATTTAATTAGTGATTTAAAACTTATATATTCATCTTGTTATTTTATTCAAAAATTGCCAAAACCATTCATTTCCTTCGGGAAAGTTTACCTCTATGAGAGGTGCAAAAGTACGTAACCGTTCTAAAGTAGCTTCTATAGACTCATTGAAAATTAATGCTGCTAAAAGTACACGAGTAGGATGAATATCATCTTCTATCCAAGGTGCTTCACCATCCATGCTTTTGGAAAAAATTAATAAATATTTTCTGATTTCACTTTGACTATATGATAAGTAAAGACTTACTAGAGGTACTTTTAAACCTAAAGGTTCAAATTTTTTAAGTTGATTTATGATTGTATCTATTGACTTTCCTAGACTATTTGCAGCAATAATAATGTTAATAGTAAATATTGGGACTTCTAACCAAGGACTATTTCCATTTAAATTCTTTGAGAACAATATTATATCTTCAGAGGTGATAGAGATATTGTCTAAAAGCTCGCTAGCAAATGATGGCAATTTTATTTTCAGAACTTCTAGTTTTTGCAGCCTTTTAAAAGTGTTAGCAATTGACTCATTTAATCTATCTGAGGCTATAATTAAATGAATAGTCGATATTTCTTCTAAAAAAGGAGCCTTGCCGTCTAAATTTTTAGATATGGCTATTAAATCTTGTTCTGTTATAGATATATCTTTAATAGTTTCTAAATCGAGTTGAGGTAATTTTAAACCAAAAACTTCAAAGCGTTTCAACTTTACAATGATACTAGCAATCGGCTCACTAAAATTTTGTGAAGCTAAAATTAAATGAATTACTGATATTTTATCTTCCCGTAGAGGAGTCTTACCATCTAAATTTGATGAAAGAAGTAGGATATCTTCAGGAATAATTGAAAGTTCACTAATATATTGTAAATTTACTTTAGGTAACTGTAGCCCTAAAGTTTCAAATCTCTGCAATCTTTTAAAAATTGTATCTATTGGATGACCTAACTTTTGTGCACTTCTGACAATATAAGCAACAGATATTTTATCATCAAATAATTTATGGTTTATAAATCCTAAATCATTTTTAAATAAATTTATATCTTCTAAAGTTAGATTTAAATTATCTACTATTTCTGGCTCTACCTGAGTTACCTCTAATCCTAAAAATGCAAATCTTTGTAGTTGCTTTATTATAAAAGATAAAGGCTTATTAAGTTTTATAGAAGACAAAATTATCTGAGCGATAGAAATTTTGCCTTGGATATATCTAGGATATCTAGTATGGGGATGTTCCAAGTCACAAGATAGTATCAAGCTATCCTCTGGTGTTGGTATTGGACAAAAATCAGGTTGTATTTCTATAAACTCATTTTTATATAACGAAAGAGATAAATTATTTAGTCCATATTGCTTCCATAGAAATAGACGATAAGGAAATAGCCACCAAGGCATTCCAAAAAGATTGAATAAGCTTTCAAATGAAGATGTATCAAAGCTCAATAGATGAGCATCACCAGCAAAACAACCTATTTCAGCAATAGGTAGTTTTAAGGTATCATTGTGCCATCTTCCTAGTTTGATACTTACATTATTTATGCTCAGAACATCAAATATATGTGCAGCAACTGCTGTCCAATCATCTGAAAGACTCCACAGCCATTGAAAATTTAGATGCTGCCATTTTATTAGTGCCTCTGAATTGTGGATTAGTAAATGGCTAATCCATTCTTTGTCTAATTCTACAATTTCTGTGCGATCTACCGTGAGTTTGGGATAATTGTTGCCGCGCAAATTTACAATAAAACAAGTTTGCCTTTCACCCGTAAAAAGTCCATCAGATAAGATACATCCTTGCTTATCGTATTCGCTGTATCTACTACTTGCTACCCACCATACGTCTGTATCTCCTACCTTAAGGTATTTGTCTTCAGTCAATTCCGGATGTTTTAGTTGCTCTGGTTCCCATATTTCCTGTTTACTAGAATGTTGGGCTTCTGTTCGGAACTGTGCAACCCATAGGAGTTCACGTAATGTTTCAACACAAGAAATTAACTGATTTTCGTAGTGAGTTCGGTTTAAATAAAGACGTACTCGCGTCCCTGAATCAACCCCAATTGCCAATTCTTGAACTCGAAAGAGTCCACTACTTCCAGGTATACGTACCCTTAATTTTTGTTCAGGTTTGCCCTTACGATCTAACCGACAGGTTTCCAACTCTATCTCATCAGCCAACATGAAGTAACTAAGAACACCTACCCCAAATTGGCTATTAGGATATAACCGAATCGGCGGATTACATTTTAGCCACTCTGCTTGTTCTTCAATGAATTCAGGTAAATCAGCAAAGCGACGACCTGCACGAGCAAAACACTGTGACAGATGCTGTTTACCCATACCAATGCCGTTGTCTTCGCACTCAATATATTCTCGCCCATTCTCATCTTTTGCCTGACGAAAGATGATTCGTCCTTCCCATGTCTGGTCTTGTCCTTGATATTTTCCTGTCTGCTTAAGATATGTCAGCCTTGCCTTACGGTAACGGCAAGCATCAAGAGCATTTTGATATAACTCACGAATTGCCAACCGAGGATCGCCATAAAGCTGTTCTCCCATGAGCAACTCCCGCACTTCATCATGGGCAAGTTGGAAGTTAACGTGTGGTGTTTGATAAACTGCTACACCATTTTGCTTCTCAGCAATAATTCCATCGGGCGATAAGTGTACTGGCAAACCAACCAGCATCTCCATATCCACCCTTTTCACTTCTACTTGCCGAAGAATATGAGTGAGAACCAGATTAGCTTGCTCAACGTGTTCTTGCATAACCAAATCTACTGCTGGATGGAGGCAAGTAACGCATAGTGTGCGCCCTCGTCCAGAAGGATTCCAACGAGCTTTTGCTATTGTGCAACTTATATCGTTAGGTGTCAGGGGGTCTGACAAACCAATATGGTCTATTAACACATCAGGGAGAGTGCGGATATCAATAGCTAGCAATCCTGCCAACTTCAGCAGATAAGCTACCATCTTTTCCCGAATTTGCTGCTCTTCTGAATAGCCACCCACTGTTAGTCTTGGCTGTAGAGCTTCAGGACGGTCATCACGACTAATACGCTCAACGTCTGCAAACAAGCAACGGGCAAGTTCCAACAAACGCTTTGGTGTCAATGTCTCCTTGGTCAGACGTGAGCTACACTGACTCACACTTTGCAAAGATTGAAGCAAATTGCTAGAAAGTTGACCACCTTCTGATTCTGGCATCCAAAGCTCAAGTGTTTTCAGCAGGCAGCGGTGTAGTAGCCATGTCATAACTATATCTTTATCTCCTGTACGACCCTGATCTTGGAGACGTTGGGCTTTACGCACGAGGCGAGGATTACTCTGATGTACTTTATCTATGCCACTCCGAAGACCAGTTTTCGGGTTAGTTTCCTCTAAAGATAGTGGATTTGCCTTAGCTACTTGTACCAAACCACTAGCTAGAACTGCTTCACGTACAAATGGTGCAGTTACTACTAACGCTGTTTCAGCATCTGTCAGTTCAATCGGAGGATCGGAGCGAAACACAAGCAAATCTAGTGCCTCTAGCACTCTGATTGGCAGTGTCTCATCTCGCCACTGATCTTGGGGAAAACTATTGATTGCAGCTTTCCATTCTTGCCAACAAGCAGCTAACACTTTAGCTACCTGCTGCTTGAGTTGTGCAACTATTGAATTTGCTTCAGTGCCTTTATTTTTCCAAAGTTGTGATTGTAATGCAGCTTCAGACCACGGGTCACTAGCTTTACCTTTCACTGCTGCCGCAGTAACACTTTCACAAATTACCCGTGATAAGATATTATCATCGACAGCACTCTCAGAAGCATAGTAAATTTTTTGTGACTGCTTCCCTTGTTCTGCTATCAAAGTATTGAGTCTTGCCTGAGTTTCGTCAAGAACTTCTTTTAAAGTACAGGCGAAGTGCTGTGGATCTAACACCTCAGCCAGAGCTTTGGAGAAAAGACTAAACCCTTGTTCATTTCCTACATACTGACTGACCTGACCAGGCCCACAGGCAAACACCATTATAAAACTACGCTGTAAAGCTTGTCGCCGATCACCTCTGCTCCAGCCAGCAAGATAAGTATCTTTGAAGCCTAACTTAACACCTTCGCGGCAAGCATCAATGAAAAAAATAATCGTCTCTGCACCTGACTGATCAATAATGTCACCTATATCTGTAGATACCAAGTATTCTTCAACATACTCGGCATCATCTAACACCGCATCGGATGGAATAAGGTAATCTTTACCTCTATAATGCATTCCATGTCCTGAGAAATAAAGGAGCAGTGTCTCTACTCCTTGCGCCTCCTTGCATTCCCGCCGTAGCGCTTGTAACAATTTACTGCGCCCAGTCTGTGAAATTCCATCTGTACCTAACGAGCGGATAGTAAAGCCAGATTTTTCTAAGGAGGCATGAAGGTTTTCTATATCTCGACAGACAATGGGTAGATTGGTAATAGCATCACTTTCATATTCAGGAACTCCAATTAGTAGCGCTCGACGTTTTTTCATTAACTACTCCGCAAAAGTTAGAGTAATTGCCCCTTTGCCACCTACCTTAGCTGTACCAATTAGCTCCACACCACCTTCAGCATTCACCTCAACTTGAATTGTGACTTCTTTTAGCCGAAAGCCGCCAACCTTCTTAATATCATTAAGCAAAGTAGCCACTCCTTGGCATAACTTGTTTAAGTTATCTCGAAGCAGTTCCGTGGGAATATCGCGTAAAATTACTTCTGCATCAGGAGAAAAAATGCCTTTTACTTCTTCGTCTTTGTCGGGCAGGCTCACTAAGATTGGAATCGTCTCCATCATTTATACCTTCTTCTAAAGTTTTGGAGAGAGATAAAATTTACAAACGACCAAGTATCAATTTTAGCGTAAGTGTAACATAACATAATAAAATTGCTTATAAGTATAGTTACTAGATTTATCAACTTACTATATGGGAGTAAACAAAGGTGTATTGTCCTTTTAATTAACCTAAAAGTGTGATATTTGTAAACTGTTAAAGTCTAATTACTCTGAGATTAGCACCTTGTTTGATAAAATTTTGCAATGAATGCGGAATAAAGTTTCTTCTTGTCTACACATTTATGAACTTTTACACAACAGTTTTGCGAAATAGTGCGGGTTATTGGGTTGCTTTATGCTTAGAAAATGGACTTGTAGGACAAGGGATAAATCCAGAAGCAACAATCAAGCAACTTAATGAAGCGATCGCATCTTTTTTGGAAGTCTATAAAATAGAACCTGATATTTACCATGCTTCACTCACTATATAGGACTCCTATTTGATTTTTGAACAAGACTCAGTACGGATCTATCCATTCTTTCCTGTTCTCTGTCCCCTGTCTACGCAACTAAATTCAGGAATCAAACCGGATTTCTATAGAAGAATTACATGAGTTTCGCTTGTGTAGTAGCGAATTATATTCGCCCAATCTTTTCAAACATTGTCTTATGCCCACCTAATTTTTAGCGTTTCCAAGAGGAATATTAATGACCAGTCCATCTTTTATAAATGAACAAAATCTCTATGAACAAGACTTTTACTTGTGGACACAAACAATTGCCCATCAGTTAAAAGAAAATAATTTTAATGAAATAGATATACCTAATTTAATTGAAGAAATTGAAAGCATGGGGAGAAGTGAAAAACGCGAGTTAAAAAATCGATTAATTGTGCTATTAATGCACTTACTCAAATGGCAATATCAACCAGAAAAACGCAGTGAAAGTTGGCGAAGTACCATTTCTGAACAACGTATCTGTATTGAAACATTATTAGAAGATAGTCCAAGTTTGCAACCTCTACTTGCAGAAGTATTTGAGGATTGTTATCAAAAAGCTCGTCTCAAAGCATCTGAGGAAACCGGGATTCAAACAAATTTCTTTCCTAAAGAATCTCCTTTTACACTAGAAGAAACCTTAAAAAATAGTTATTAGGTTGCATTAATTAATTTTGACTTGGAATTAAACAAAGTTTTGGCTATTGGGTAGCTTGATGCTTTATTAAGACTTGGAACTATAGGATTAAGTAAACGACATAAAATGAGTTTTTGTCAGTGTAAGACACTGAATCAGTATGATAAATCGGCGTTGCATAAATGTGGGCTGAATTGGCGGTTGAAACCATTGAAAATTCTTTCAAAATTGGGCGAAATCATCCCATGATTCACCAACACCGATAAATCCTCGATCTCAAGAAAGTTTACATAAAAGTGTATAAGGTAGCCCATCGTAGACTTCGGATATTAATTGCTGTACGATCACTATCTCACTAATTTTTTATACCAACCATAATTCATGTCTTCGTCCCCGGATGTGCCTATAGCCTGGGACTTGCTGCAATTGTTCGACGAAATTCATACTTGTTAGTTATCCATTTTTCTTCACCCTGCCCAACCTAGTTGGGAAGTGTTGGGGGTTAAGTCTATGACTCAACTTAGAAGCATAGGCTATATAGCCGTGACAATGGGGCTGAAGCAGGAAATGTAACTGTATTGTAACGCTGGCTTTAGTTGACGTTGCAAAAGTTTACATTTAGAATGGAATCGTCAAAAACAGATAAGTATTTATTCTTATTTATCCTGATAATTTGACATTCAATGAGTATATGTTCTTATCTATGTCAAAAATTTAATATTCATAGAGTTAAAGAATGTTTACAAAAGTATTGATTCCTTAATATAATTAAATTAAAAGCGATAAGCCAAACTGATTGTCAGAAGTGATGAATGCTATTGAATTTCCCTGGCTAACAGCCATAATCCTCTTACCCTTGGTGGCTGCCTTAGCCATCCCCCTAATCCCAGACAAGGAAGGTAGAACTGTTCGCTGGTATGGTCTGGGAGTTGCTTTTGCCGACTTTGCACTGATGATTTATGCCTTTTGGTATAAGTACGACTTCCAAAGCTCAACACTCCAACTTGTAGAAAACTATCCTTGGATACCGCAGTTAGGTTTGCATTGGGCTGTGGGGGTTGATGGTTTATCGATGCCCTTACTACTTCTGACAGGCTTAATAAATACCCTCGCAATATTCGCGGCTTGGAAAGTTACCACCAAGCCGCGATTATTTTATGGTTTGATGTTAGCGATGTACAGCGCCCAACTTGGCGTATTTGTTGCCCAAGATTTGCTGCTGTTCTTTCTGATGTGGGAAATCGAGTTAGTGCCGGTTTACCTGCTGATTTCCATTTGGGGAGGACAAAACCGCCGTTATGCCGCTATCAAATTCATTCTTTACACCGCTGCTGCATCAATATTTATCTTGATTGCCGGTTTTGCAATGGCATTCTCTGGAGATACCGTCACTTTCGATATGGCGACTCTAGGAATGAAACAATACCCCAAAACCTTGGAATTATTGGTTTATGCAGGTTTCTTAATTGCCTTTGGTGTAAAGTTACCAATTTTCCCTTTACATACTTGGCTACCTGATGCCCACGGTGAAGCATCAGCACCCGGTTCAATGATTTTGGCTGGCGTGTTGTTAAAAATGGGTGGTTATGCCCTCATCCGCTTCAATGTGGAAATGTTGCCCAATGCCCATGTGACTTTTGCCCCAGTGTTAGCAGTTTTGGGTGTGGTTAACATTGTCTACGGTGCTTGCTGTGCCTTTGCTCAAACCAATCTCAAACGCCGTTTGGCTTACTCTTCAATTGCCCACATGGGGTTTGTGCTGATTGGGATTGCCTCTTACACAGAGCTTGGTATCAGTGGTGCAGTGTTACAGATGGTTTCCCACGGCTTAATTGCTGCTAGCTTGTTCTTCCTCTCTGGCGTGACTTACGATCGCACCCACACCTTAATGATGGATAAAATGGGCGGTATGGCTAAAGTAATGCCCAAAACCTTTGCTCTGTTTACCATTGGTTCAATGGCTTCTCTCGCTTTACCCGGAATGAGTGGTTTTGTGGGTGAGTTGATGGTGTTTCTGGGTATCGCCAGCAGTGATGTTTACAGTTCCAGTTTCAAAGTTGTAGTCGTTCTGCTGTCAGCGGTTGGCGTGATTTTGACACCGATTTATTTACTGTCGATGCTGCGTCAAGTGTTCTACGGTGAGCAAAGTCAAGATTTGCACTTGGATGCTGTAATATCTGATGTCAAACCCCGCGAAATATTTATTACTGCTTGTTTGTTACTGCCAATCATCGGAATCGGGTTTTATCCCAAGTTGGCAACGCAGACTTATGATGTGAAAGCAGTAGAATTAGCCGCTCATGCTCGTCAAGTTTTACCAGTTGTTGCTCATCAACAACCATCAAGTCTGTACTCGCGTATTTTCTCTGCACCAACATTGGCTACTTCTCAAGTTGAAAGTTCGATTAACATTTCTGAGTAAATTAACTTCCCATTAAGGGGTCTGCAAGTAAATTCTAAATATTAGGAGAAAAAAGGGGTGGTTTCATAACCACCCCTAAAATTTTAGAATTATTGAGTTGAAATAGATTTTTAGGTAAGGGCAATTCATGTAGACGCATTCGCGTAAGCGTCTGTCTGCGACATACTGCGCGTTCGCGTAAGCGTCCCGCAGGGAACGTAGAGAAGCGGCTTTCCGCAGAGTATTGCCCCTGCCTAAAAATTATTCAAACTTGAGAGTTCCGTCAATATTGGTAATGTGTTCATTAAGATCAATGTATGTTCCGAGAGATGTTTGCTTATCAGCTCTTTCGCATTCAGCACGCAGTCTGCTAGCACCAGCTAGACCAATATTGTCGCAGGTCAGAGCAAATTTCTCTCCATCCCAGTCTAATGTTCCATCAAAATTGGCGATATATGGATTTAAATCGATAGAAGTTGTAGAAGGAGTATATCCATCAGCTTTTTCACAAGTAGCCGTTAAAGTTGAGCCATCAATACTAATGTCTTTACAAGTCTGAGAAAATTGACCAGTTGCCCAAGCGTTAGCGGTGACTAAATTAAAGCTCAGAAAGATAGCACACAAAAAAGCCGCACAAATTTTCAGCATTAGTCCTCTGTCCTCAAGTAGATAATTGGTTGAATTAACCAAGAGAACATTTTATACTTTTGTATTTTTCTCTATTTAAAAATAATAGTTTTTAACTATACCTGATAGCGATACATGCTCTACGAGATACTACGCAAACAACGACTCACATCACTATCCCATTAATGCAACAATTGTTTTCAAGCTTGGACAATACCCGGATTTCTCACCACATCTCTCAAAACCTTGTGCAGGGGAGAGTTCTTCTACAAGTTCTTTCCCCTCTGCCTTTCTGCCCCTCTAACCTCAAGCTTGTGAGAAATGTGGGAATAGACTTATGGCTACCGAATCACTTCTAATAATTTTGCCCTAGAGCGTGAAGAGATTATAGTGAAGGCAAGTAAAGTAGCCAAAAAGCAATTATGACCACCAACTTACCTGTAGTCAAAGAAATTATACCAATGATCTTGCAATTGCAACCTGCGATCGCCCGATGCAGCGTGGATAAAAAGCGATCGCAGGGAAGCTATACCGTTGCATGGGAACTCCGACAAAAATTTGCTGCAATGCAACGTCTCTACATACTTTTTCACCAAATGTTTAATACAAAAAGATAACGACATAAATATCTCTGTAGCTTTAATGTTAGTTTTATTCATATCCCAGTAGACTCCAGTCTGAATCCTGACAAAATTTAAGTTTTAATAAGTACCGTATTTCCTCACAAGTTCCTCACATTCTTTTTAATCAGATATCTCAATATAAGGACAAACAACATAAATATCTCTGTAGTTTTAATATTAGTTTTGTTGATATTTCAGCAAACTCCAGTTTGAATCCTGACAAAATTTAAGTTTTAATAAGCACCATATTTCCTCACAAGTTCCTCAGATTCTTTTTGTAACTTCAAGATAGAGACACTCAACTATTGCAATTAATTAGCTTGAGAGTTTACAGCCTTCTTGCGTGCGTTGGGGTCTTTCGGCAAAAGCTAGACTACCTCTTTTTTTAGCAAAGGTATTAAGGCTTAATTCTACTTTTGCATCTGTAGGAGAGTTCTCTCATGGATTTTACAGAGAAAGTGCCATTTTTGAATCTCAAGACTTTAGGCTATTACAGGTGAGTCTTACGTAGGTGATGCTATACCTACACTAAGTTAATTCCTGCCACAGTTAAAAACGATTTAGTTTCTAAATAAAGTAAATCTTCTAGAGATTTATCCTGCACTAGTTAAATAGTTGAGGGAAATGCATTTTGACTGCATTTTCCATGAAAAAACAACTTTAACAACATAGGTACAATCAATATGAACTTTAAACAATTTGGTGTATTACTATCTCTATCTACAATTCTTGGAATGAATGTGCTTACGACCAAGGTTTTGGCTGAAGAGCCTAGTATTACTTTTGGAGATGCACTCGGTTCTGGTGGATGTAGTGTTGCCGATCAGCTTCCTGGAGATGATGGTAGAAGCTTATCGATCGTCTTGGATAACTTTAGTGCATTCAATGGTCAGCGTCAAAAGTGTATTTTGCGCGTTCAAACTTTTATTCCAAGTGGTTTCATCGTCCAAGATGTACAAGTACTGTACCAAGGAACTACTGATATTGATAGAGGGAGTAGAGGTACCAGCTTAAGCAGAACTTATAGCTTTAGTGGTGGTGCTCTTGGTCAAGCCGTAGCTCCCCCTAAAACTAGCAAGTTTACATCTAGTAAGGCATTTGCGGAGCAAGATGAGATTACTGTTCTAGCTGCTACAGGTTTATGTAGTGGTGGTGGGCAAGGACTATTAGGTATTAATATGATTGCACAATCCTCACGAGGAAGTTCTATTTTCGTTGATACAGCCGATATCAATGCTGGGGATGTAAGGCTTTATTTTGACCTAAGACGTTGCTAGTCCTTGCTTTTAGCGATTCTGCTGATAGATGGTGATACACCGAACCAAATTCCAAATTTGGTGGTCTTCAATGAGTGATGGGTCTAAATCCCCCACTCATTGAATCTACCGAATGTATTCTTCTTTAAAATTAAAAATTTCTGTTGATGGAGAGGAAGTTATGTTGAGATTAAGTGATGCACGTAATTTTTTCATATTAATGTGCTTGTTTTTTTTCTATTGTTATGATGCCAATTCATCTAGCACTGCTACTGCAATAGACAACCAGCCAAATTTTTTGGTTAATAGGAGATGTAATATAAGTTTCGACCCGCAAATAAATCAGTTTACACTTCGCGCTCCTATAACTGTAAATGCACAATCGCCAAGGGCTAGATGTATCGTTAGAATTGATACCTCTAATACTCAAAAGCAATTTAGGCTCGTGCCTTTAGCTTTAAAAGGTGTAGTAAAGAAAGCACCAGCACGAGTAGCTATCACATCATTTTTACTTGGCGATAAACCAACTCCATATCAAATGATCTATGGAAGTGCTATGAATTTTGATTTGACTAATCAAATACCTCCAACTAACTATACAACTACAGGAAAAAGTGTTTTAGGCGTTAATTTAGTATTAACAACAACCGGAGGAGAATTAGAGTTGACAGAAATGAAGTTTGCACTTCAACAACAATAAAATTTGGTTTTAGTGCTCCTTCAGGAGAAAGGTGAAGAACAGTAATATGCTGGGGTGGTGCGATCGCTTGTGAATCTGAATGAAAACAGAAATTTACCATTCAAGTTTCTAGTAAAACAAGCTGGTATTTAGGCGGTGAATTTTACTTTTCAGTCTGATTAAATCACCATATCTTTAACCATCTATGAAGCCCTTGGTGGCTGCTATGACAATGCTGACAGCAGGATGATCAACTGCTTTTTCCAGAGCTTCTGATCCTGCTTCTTTCAGGGCATTGACAATTCGAGCTTTCAATTTTGGCTTTTGTTCTATTTCCTCTACTGCTTTGACGCCAACCATCGCAGTACTAGAATATTCCTGTGACAGTTGATCTAAAAGTTGTTTAATATCTTTTGCAGCTTGTGCCAAGTTTTGCGAGTTGTTGATTTGAGTGCCGATTTTATCACGCATGACTTTATCGCCAGCAACGTTATCCCCAGAACCGTATTGATTTACTGTTGACATTGGATTGTTTTCCTTTTGACTAATTTTATTTTGTTGTTCTTGAACTTGATTTAGGTTGATATATATATTAGATGGTATTTGCGGAGATTGATGAGGATTCGCTTCAATCCCTAACTGCTCTAAAAACAACCTCTCTTTACTTCTATCTATCACATCATCAATTAAGCTCAAAACATTAGCTTTGAAAAAGCTAATATCACATTCAACATCATATTTTTGTCTAACAAGGCGATTTTTTAAATTTTCAAGCTTATAAAAATGTGGCTCTTGGCTATCTTTGCAGGTGAAACAATTACAGGGAATTAACTTGTTGTACTTTAGTCGCTTATTATACGAGTCATGAATTTTATCGAGTTCATGTGTAACTATGGTCATCAAATCTCTTTTGTGACAACCTGAAACTCGAATCTTAATCTCCCGCTTGCCGTAATATTCAATCACCTCTGCCTTTGTCTGGTCTTTGCTGAGAACAACACCGCTTTTCCAAACACATTTTTGTTCATTAATCAATTCATGGATGACGACAATGAACTGGGTGATGATCCCTTTGGGCATGAACTCGTAAGTGTAACGCAAAATCAGGTTGTCAGTTTCATCCCAGTTATAGGGTGGTTGATTTTCAGTTAGCAATTGTGGCGCAATGTAAGTTCCTTTGCTTCTAGGGATTTCATAGCATAGTTTGAAGTTGATCATTAACCGCAAGAGTTCATCTTGCATCGTGGCGTATTCGTCTTCATACCAGATGATTGCCAAGTCAGACTTTGTAAATTTGCCCAGGTTGCTAATCACTGTTTCATTATCTAGGACTTTATAGACTGCATCAGTTCCCCACTTGGGTTTGAGGATGACAGTTTTGTTCAAAAGTGAGTCTTCCTGGAAGTGCAAGCATACTCCCAAATCATGCAGATAGCCACTCAACTGCAACTTATCATTTCTTTGGGTGAACCCATTTTGTTGGCAGATGTTTAGGTATTCATCCAAGCCTATGTAACTGCGCGTGTCACTCTCCAAAGCTTCCCGAACTTTAACCCAAGTTTTTGGGAGCGGACTGCCAATATGGGGCAGGTTTTTAACGTGGTGCTTGATTTGTTTTAAAACCTGTTCTAAACCTCTGTTGGTAGCAAGGTTTGTTGATAAAGTCTCCTTTAAATTAGTAAACTGTCCCCGTAACTGGAGTTCATTAATCTCCCTGTGGCGGTTTTGCTTCTCGTTTTTGATGATCAGCAGCGGACTGTTATCGCTCAATAGTTCTACTACATTCAACCAGTAATAAAAATCTGTGTCTTCCTTGCGAGTATCTGCTACTAAGACATAGAGTGAACGCTTGGTGAGGAAAAACTGGTGAGTAGCGTGGTAAATCTCTTGTCCCCCAAAGTCCCAGATGTTGACTCGAAATTCTCGCCCATTTTCCATTGGTAAACCCCACTGGATGACCTCAATTCCCTCTGTACTATCTTCCTCTTGGAGTTGATAATTTTGGTCTTCAATCTTCTTTGCCAGCGTTGTCTTTCCTGCTCCTCCTTCGCCGACAATTAGTAACTTTACTTCATACAGATAATCTTCCCCCGCTTCTGCTAACTGTCTAAAGTAATTTTTTAATTGTTCAACATCTACACTCCCAAATGGTTCAGACCTTATAATTTCTGGTGGTAAGTTTTCTATATTATTCTTAAACAGAATTAATTTTTTTAAGCTTTTTAATTGCAATATTTTAGAAGATATTTCTTGTATTTTATTATGACTTGAATACTCTATATATTTTCTTTCTCTTATATAATAAGAAGCATAATTTTCCAATCTTAATTCTTTCAGAAACTTTAATTTAAAAATAGAATTAGGTATTTCATCAAAGTTATTATTACTTAAATCTAGGAATTTCAGTTTTTGAAGTTGAGCGAAAGCTTCTGTTAAATAAGATAATTTATTACCACTTAAGTCTAATGAGATTAATCCTTTTATTCCAATAATCCACTCCGGTAATGTAGTTAATTCATAACCAGTTATACTAAGACTTTTTAGATTTTTTAGCTGAATGAGGCATTCTGGAATAATAGTTAATTTATTAAATCCAAAATCTAGTTTTGTCAATATTTTTAAATGAGTAATCTGCTCTGGAATTGATGTTAATTCATTCCCGGTTAAATTCAGAGAAGTCAGTTTTTGCAGGCGGGTGATAGCTTCTGGCATCGTCCTTAATTGGTTGCCGCTTAAATTTAGGGAAGTGAGTTGTTGCAGGCGGCTAATGGCTTTTGGCAGCGTTCTTAATCGGTTGTAGCTTAAATCCAAGGAAGTGAGTTGTTGCAGGCGGGTGATGGTTTCTGGCAGCGTCGTTAATTGATTGTGGCTTAAATTCAAGGAGGTGAGTTGTGACAGGCGGGTGATGGTTTCTGGCAGCGTCGTTAATTGATTGTGGCTTAAATTTAAAACCTCCAACCATTCCAGTTCAAACACCTCAGTAGGAATGTCTGTTAATTTTTCCTTGTCATTAGTACGTAAATCATTGCTTAAATCTAATCGTTTAAGCTGTTTCTCTTTCGCTTCTCGGATTTTTTTAAGAAAACGTTGAGACGTGTTTGCCATACTGAAGTTCACCTGTCAACGAAAATTATATGTAATGCCCCTGATTCATTGGACAATCTCGCAACCATTAGTATCTTCCACTAATCCCAACAACCGCCATAGATTAGAAACCTCTGGCTCATAGCGAAAGTCCTCTTCAGAGGGCTAAATTCTTTCCAGACTTAGGTTTTACTCTACTTGAGTGGCTTTGGCTATTGGTTCCTGGAACTTCGAGTTTTAGGCGATCGCGGCTACTAATTAAGAATGCTGCAAGATATCAAAGCAATCTACTATCCTGTGTAACACTACACGAGTGCTAATAATTTTTACTGAATCTAAAAAGAATTTATCATTACCAATAGCTTAGATTGGCCTTGTAAACGAGTCTTTAATACTCGCGGACGAGTCTTTGATACTCGCGGACGAGTCTTCGATACTCGTGAACGAGTCCTTAATACTCGCGGACGAGTCTTTGATACTCGCGGACGAGTCTTTGATACTCGTGAACGAGTCTTTAATACTCGTGGATGAGTCTTTGATACTCGCGGACGAGTCTTTGATACTCGTGGATGAGTCTTTGATACTCGCGGACGAGTCTTTAATACTCGCGGACGAGTCTTTGATACTCGTGGACGAGTCTTTGATGGTTATTTTACTTCTTTAGCTGTTTTTTACGCGACTTCTCCAGCCTGAAAAATTTGTTCAGCAGTTAAATTCAAGTCTGGGAACGCTGGCGAGTGAATGCGATCGCTTCCCCTAAATTGCCTAACTTGATACTCACCTTCAATTAATTGGTAAATCGAGATAGTTGGTTGTTTAGGATTGCCAATAAACCGCCTACCACCTAAACCTAGATAATCTACAATCCAATATTCAGGTATTTCAACCTCCTCGTATTTACCTGCTTTGGTAAAATAGTCGTCTCGCCAGTTGGTACTTACCACCTCAATTACTAAAGGAATTGATGCCGCTTGGCTTACAGTAGATTCTTTTTTCCACAGAGGTTCATTTACTAAATTAGACTTATTCAACAACATTACATCTGGTGAGTAAGCTGCTTCGCTATGAGTCGGTTTAATGAATGCTGTTTTGGGGATAAAATAAGGTAGTTTTAAACGTTTGTATTCTGTAACTATTTCCCCAACTAAAAATCCAACAATCTGTTCATGTTCGCCTGTGGGAGGAGCCATTTCTACAATTACTCCGTCATGCAGTTCATAGCGTCGTTGTGAGTTTTCTGGATACCAAGCGATAAATTCATCAAATGTTACTAGTTTGCGTAAGGTTTGAGTCATACTTTCCTCTTGCTTTAAAGTCAGATAAAAATTTAAACCTTAGCCATCTAAATTACGCGACTTCTCCAGTCCGAAAAATCTGTTCAGCAGTTAAATTCAACTCTGGGAACGCTAGCGACTGAATGCGGTCATTTCCTCTAAGTTGCCTAACTTGATACTCACCTTCAATTAGTTGGTAAATCGAGATTGTTGGTTGTTTGGGATTGCCAATAAATCGCCTACCACCTAAACCTAAATAGTCTACAATCCAATATTCAGGAATGCCCAAAGACTCGTAATCTTCTAGTTTCAAAGCATAATCATCACTCCAGTTGGTTGAAACAACTTCTACAACCAACTTGACGGAACTACCCAGCGTAATGATAGATTCTTTTTTCCAGCGTGGTTCATTGCTGAGAGCTTGTCTATCAAGAACAATGACATCTGGTTCATAACCTGAATCAGTGTTAAGTGACTTGATGACGCATTCTTTAGGGATAAAGCAAGGGATTGACAAACGGGCGATTTCAATAAACAAAGAACCATTTATAAACCCAGCTATCTCTGAGTGCTTCCCTGTTGGCTTAGGCATTTCAACAATTACCCCATCATGTAGTTCATAATGCCTGTCTGAAGATTCGGGATACCAGGCGATAAATTCATCAAATGTTACTTGTTTGGTTAAGGCTTGAGTCATGCTTTGCCCTTTTGCTTGATGTCAAATTTGACCCCTCTCCAAACCTCTCCCCGACACGGAGAGAGGCTTAATCAACGAACTTAGGTTAAACTTTCGCCGCAGCAGCATTTGGTAAACTCACTTTCAATCGCTTAAACATCGCTTCTCGTGCTTGTACAGCGAGGCTATCGTCAAAAGGTTCTAAGGTAATTTCCTGTTGATACTTTAGCCGCAGTGCTGTTTGAATTAACCAATCGGCGACAAAAGGATTTTTTGGTAACAATGGCCCGTGGGAATAAGTAGCGATCGCATTCTGATAAAATGCTCCTTCTGTCCCATCTTCACCATTATTTCCCAAACCGTATACCACGCGCCCTAAAGCTTCCACTTTTCCCAACTTGGTGCGTCCGCCGTGATTTTCAAAGCCTACCAAATATGGTGTGCTACCCGTCATCTCTTTTAAATCCCGCGCTAGACGGGAAGCTGTCACTTCAATTACCAAGTTGCCAATACAGCGCTTAGTATTTTCACCAGGATGCACGGAGACTAAATCGAGTATTCCCAAACCTTCAATTCGTTGTCCTAATCCTGGTTCATAATAATGTCCCAGTAATTGGGGTGAACCACAAGTAAATACTCCTGGTGTTCCATTTTCGATTTTCTCGCGCATCGCGTCAGCTTTCGCACCTTGTAAATCACGCATGACTATTTCTTGCTGACGATCTTGTGCGCCACCACCAACGATTACATCTACAGTTTTAATATCTGCGGCTGTAGAATTTTGATCTAGGGGTAACACTTTCACATCGTATCCCCGCCATTGAGCGCGACGTTCTATAGTAATTACATTACCGCGATCGCCATAAGTACTCATCAGCGTCGGATAAAGCCAACCAATTGTTAATTCTAAATTTTGAGAAGTCATAAATTTAGGGAATGGGACGATTACAAATGACAAATGACCAATAACAAATGACAAATTTAAAGAATTTTCCGACCAGTCAGAACTTCTCGCACTTCTAACATGGCTGAGTAGGTAGGTAGAATATGCAAAGTTTCATTCTCTGGTGTATGCTCTAATGCAGTTGCGATCGCTTGTCGTAAATCTTCTTCAACTATTAAATTTAAGTTGCTATTAAGGGACTTTTGGCTGTAACGTAGACGTAGTGCCATATCATAGACGCGATCGCCACTCACTACTAAAGTACCCCCGCGTTCGACTAATTTCTCGGTATCCACGTCCCAAATCCAGGATACATCAGTGCCATCGGGTGTGCGATCGTTCAATACCAGCAATGTGGTTTTATCTGTGCTTTGAGTAACTACGCGAATGGTTTCATTCGTTCCCACAGGATTTTTCGATAACAGAATCCGCACTCGTTTACCGTTAATTACTAAATCTTCAGCCCGACCAAAGGCAGCTTGAAAGGTATTAATAGTATCTCTGATTGTTACTTCATCAACTCCTAACTCAATAGCCGCAGTTGCAGCTGCCAAAGTATTATATTTGTTATACAAACCAACCAGAATTTGCGACCATTCACTACTTTCAAGAGTAGGTTTACTTTTACTAAAACCACACTTGGGACAAGTAAAATCTCCCAAATGAGACAAATAAACACCCTTGTAATTTAGGGAATGTCCACATTTGGGACAATAAATAGAATCAACAGCGTGAGGAATTGCTTCTAGATAATGTTCTGGTTCATTCAAGCCAAAGAATAACACCCGTTGGGGTAACTGCTGACCGAGGTTAGATAAAGTTGGGTCATCAGCATTAGGAATTACCACCGTTTCTGCTGGTAGGGTAGAAATAACTTTTGTCCAACGCTTACTAATTGTATCTACTTCGCCGTACCTATCGAGTTGGTCGCGGAACAAGTTTAAACAGAGAATGATTCGCGGCTGGAGTGGCGCTAATACTCTTGGTACAATATTTTCATCAACTTCCAAAATGGCATAATCAGTATTTAGCGTACCTAGTAAGTTGGTGCTTTCTAACAGCGCCGTCATCAAGCCATTTTCCAGATTTGCACCTGTAGAATTATGAGTGACGCGAAAACCTTTGCGTTCTAATATCGTGCATAAAAGCAGCGCTGTAGTAGTTTTGCCGTTAGTACCAGCAATTAAAATCACCCCGTTTTTAACTTGCTGACTCAATAATTGTAAGAGTCTGGGTTCAATGCGACGAGCAATCGAGCCTGGTAATACACTAGCAGCACCCAGACGGAGCGATCGCACTATAAAAGTGACACTCTTTGCCACTGACACCGCGAAACCCAATCGCAGTCTATCTATGAATTGTATTTTGTTTCCCACATCTGTACCCTAGTGTTCTGGCGGTTGTTAATTAAAAGTGCAAATTTAATCTTGTGAGTTTAGCGAATCCTGGCTAAAAAAGCCAGTATTCGCAATTTTGAATTTTAGACTTCCTGCGGAATGCTACACATTGCTTGCTTCCTCAGAAGGGTAGGGCTACGCTCAGTCCTTCGACTTCGCTCAGGAACCATCGAATGATTTTGGATTGTTGGGTTGCGCTACTTTACCTTTGTTTTGAATTCTGCGTAGCTATACCAGCCACTTGCGAGAGATAATCTCAGTAGGCGTTATCTTAAAAAATAGTGCGTGGGCGTAATTACATATCTAGCCCAGTTGGCCAAATTCAGCACAAACTCACAACAAGTAGTAGCTTGCAAGGTTCCTTTTGATGAATAGCACAAAGTTTCTTTTTTTACATAAACAAATTACTAGCTGGCAAAGGTGGTTATCCAAATGCCTGTTGTTGCTTGTAAGTCTTTTCATTATAAGTATGCAACCTGCATCTGCTGGTCTGAATAATGATTTATATGATGGCAACATCTTTGTCGTTTATGCTGGGAATGGTTCATTGGTTCCTCCCAGACAGACACTCGCACAGACTTTAGCGGAACATAAACCCGTGTTTTTGGCTTTTTATCTGGATGATAGTAGCGATTCCAAAAGATATGCCATTTCCATTTCACGGGTACAGGAATTCTATGGTCGGGTAGCAGAGATTATGCCGATTAATGTAGATACTATCCCGCCTAAAGAGACCTACGATCCAACAGAACCAGGATATTACTTTGCTGGGAGTGTTCCTCAAGTCGTGGTGTTAAATAAATCAGGTGAAGTAGTTTTGAATAAAAAGGGTCAAGTACCTTTTGAAGATATAGACGATCAATTTCGTAAAATCTTTGATTTATTACCACGCACTGAAACAGCACAGCTAAAGCGGCGAGCCTTTAACGAGTTTAGTAGTGAGTTAGCTAAGTAAATTATGGGGTAGACCAATTTGGTCTGCCCTAATTTTTAGTTATATCTGTTACTACATTGCCACCAAGGTCAAAGCATAATATTGAAATATCTGTCTTAACAATTGAGGAAATTAATCCATAGTCTATAGTCCGTAATCAATGCCCATTGTCCAATAATTAACTAGAGTGTATTCTGATGTCAAAGGTTTACACCACCCAGGAACTAATTCAAATTTTGGCAGCCGAACGCCAAGCTTGCCTCAAAGGAAAACGCTTAAAGTTAGAAATAAAAGTCTCTGGCAATCCTGTAATTGACCAGTTTATCAGAACTGATGGGTTGCAACAGTTTACTGCCTATCAAGATTTCAAAACTGCAATTCACGAGTATCAGAAAGAAAATCGAGTTTCCGGTATTATTTGGCGAGAAGTGACAGTTAAAGGAAAAAGCTTGCACTATCCCGAAATAGATACTGAGTTAATTGCCCTCAATGGTGACTTAGAGATATTAAAAGCCGCTAAAAATTCCATCGTAGAATTTTGGTATGAAGTCACTATAGGAATGGATTTATACTTGAGTTTCAATAATAGTAAACAACACCAACAAATTGCCACATCTGATGTAGAGAGAATTGTTCAAAGAACAGAGTGGGCAAGTTTGTGCAAGTGGGAAAATTCTAACTTTTTGGAAATGATTTTGCAGTTAGGATGGGGTAAACCAGAAGAAGCTTATTATAAACGAGGAAGACCGCGATCGGGTAGTGAATATATTCATGCAGTCAATCCCGGAAATCGCCCCATTGGTTGATTGATGTGTTGGGTAGGAATACTAAAACCCATGACAAAATGACGGACATAATTGCGACATAATTGTGTTTACTTTGCTTTCTTAATAAGGCACTCTATCTGTAACAGAAATTTTACCTGTACAGATAAGTAGTAACATGAAAGTACGTGATGTAATCAAGCTACTGGAAGCTGATGGTTGGTATCTAGATAGAACTAAAGGTAGTCATCGACAGTTCAAACATCCTGATAAACCCGGTGTGGTTACAGTTCCAGGTAAATCGTCTGACGACTTAGCCCCTGGTACTCTCAGTAGTATTTGGAGGCAAGCACAGTTATAAGGAGAACCGCAATGCAGTATGTAGTGGTGATTGAAAAGGCTGAAGGTAATTACTCTGCTTATGTCCCTGATTTACCAGGTTGTGTAGCTGTGGGTGAAACTTTAGAAGAAGTCAAGCAGATGATTGCAGAAGCTATTGAATTTCATATAGAAGGAATGCTAGAAGATGGTTTACCTATTCCTAAACCTACAAGCATCGCTCATGAGGTTGAAGTTGCAAACTACAGCAAAATATAATTATAGAAAAATACTAAATTAGCACTAAACAATCCTTCTAGATATTTTGTAAAGTTAGTTTTGAAAGTTTATAGTAAGGACTTTAGTGCTTAGAAAACAAGGACTAAAGTCCTTACTACGAACTTGTTGACAAATAATGCTTATCGACTTTGAACTATGGACTCTTGACTAGAGTTTTCAAGTTCTGGAAGTTCTACTCTGGCGGGTTTCCAGCCTCCTGCCCAAGCAAGGCATAGATGACGGAAGCGATCGCCCCGCACCTCAAAATTCGGGTACTGGTCGAAACTTGCACAAGCTGGAGATAGCAACACCACAGGCGCTTGATACTGCTTGGCTAATTCTGCCGACTTGGGAATTGCCCTTTCCATAGTTTCCACAATATGGTAGTTATGATACCCCACCTCTCGGAGACGTTTGGCAAAGGCGGGTGCAGCAGAGCCAATCAATAACACAGCAGCAGCTTTGGTTTGAATTTGTGCTAGCCAGGCAGTATCATCACCCGCTTTAGCTTCTCCACCAGCAATTAAAATCGCTGGACTGTTAACCGATGCTAAACCAACTTCAGCCGCATCATAGTTGGTGGCTTTGCTGTCGTTAATGAAATCAATACCTTCCCATGTGCAGATATGCTCCAAACGATGGGCAACACCAGGAAATTCCCGAACTGCAAGTGCGATCGCATCACGATTAATTCCCGCTAATCTTGCTGTTGCTACTGCCATCAACAGATTTTGCTGGTTATGTTCTCCCACCATTCGCAAACTAGATACTTTCACAATCGGTTCTGGTGTCGAGGTTGCAGTCAATTTTTCCACAACCCAGCCGTCTTCAATGTAAAAGCCTTTTTCGCTAATCAAAAAATCTTTTCCTCTCACACTTGTCCAATAGGCATCAGGCCAAGCACTTAAACCTAGCTGGCTCAAGTAGGCATCATCGCCATTGAACACTTGCAACTCAGACTGACGTAATAATTTGGCTTTGATGTTGTAATAGTTCTCTAAAGTCTGATGGCGACTAAGATGATCCGGTGTGAAAGTCGTCCAAACACCGATCCGGGGAGCAAGAGAGCTAGAAGATTCTATTTGATAGCTGCTAACTTCCGCAATCACCCAATCAACATGATTTTGGATCGCAGTTCCTTCACCTCTGCCCCCCTGCCCCTCGGCCACTGAGCGACTTGCCCTGAGCGGAGCCGAAGGGAGCCGAAGTGCTGTCCCCTGTCCCCTCTGGGATAGGGCAACTTCACAAGCAGCGTAGCCAATATTACCGCAGGCGGGTGCATTTAATTCTGCTGCTTGGAAAATGGCAGCAATTAGAGCTGTGGTAGTAGTTTTGCCATTAGTGCCAGTAATTCCTACCCAAGGTAGCGATCGCAAATTTCGCCATGCGAGTTCCATTTCGCCAATGGTTTCAATACCTAGTTGGCGTGCCTTAATTAATACGGGAATATCCCAAGGCACACCAGGACTAACGACTATTAATTGGGGTAAATTAGCACCATTCAATTCTAGGGATTGTCCTAGTTTAACGGTTATTTGCTCGGCAGCGAGTTCTTGTTGTTGTTCTAGGAGGGTTTTGGAGGTGTTGCCATCACTCAGCTCTACCTCCCAACCTTCCCATTTCAACAATCTCGCCGCAGCAACACCGGACTTTCCCAATCCAACAACATGAGCTTTGGACATAGATTGCAAGCAGAGTGTCCCTGGTTAAGCACTCCCTATAGTAGCCTTTCTTGGCAAAAATTACACAAGTTTTTGTTGACTTACGCTACAGATTTTTAACGATCGCGCCGAAGTCAGCTAAAACACGGGCATGATTGCGAACTAATCCCAGCAGATGTAACCGATTACGCTTGACTTCTGGATCGGAGTCCATAACTAAAACGCTATCTGGGCCATCAAAGAAGTTACTAACTGCCGGAGCAATTTTTGTGAGTGCTGCTAGTAACAGTTGATAATTCCGGTTCTGCTGTGCTGCTTGAGTTTGTGGTACTGATTCGATTAATGCATTATACAAAGCGTCTTCAGAGGGCTTTTGGAATAGTTCTTGACGAACTACAGTTGTTGGTTCTAGCTGTTTTGTATCCAAATCACCTTGGGCGGCTAATCGTGTGGAACGGTTAACGGTTTCGTAGATGTTATCTAAGGTACTGTCGTTACGGATTTGTTGTAAGTATAAGGCGCGATCGCGTACATCCAATAAATCTTTTAACGTCCGTTCTGTGTATTCTGGGTCATTTTCTCCCAATACTGCATTTACCAAGTCATAATCAATCTGCTTTTCTTCTTGTAGTAAAGTACGGATGCGTTGCAAGAAAAACTCTTGTAATGCTGTGGTTAATGATGCTCGATCTTTGTGATATTTTGCTGCAAAGTCTATCGATATTTGCTTCAATAAATCATCTAAATTTATTGGCATATTATCAAACCAAACAATTTTAACTACAGCATTAGCCGCACGGCGCAAGGCAAAGGGATCGGAGGAACCTGAAGGAATTAAACCTAAACCAAAGATACTGACTAAAGTATCTAATCTATCTGCCAAACCAACAATTTTACCTGTGAGTGTTTCAGGTAAAACATCACCTGCTCCCTTTGGTAAATAATGTTGATAAATTGCCTTTGCTACTTCCGCATCTTCACCGCTAGCTAAGGCATATTTTTCTCCCATAATGCCTTGCAATTCGGGGAATTCGTAGACCATTTGTGTCACCAAATCTGCTTTACATAATAAAGCAGCACGTTGGATTCTTTGGCTTTGATGTTCCGGTAATTCTAATTGACTGCTAATTTGCTCGGCAATTTTAACTATTCTATCTACCTTGGCACGCACCGAACCCAATTCTTCTTGGAAAGTGACTTTTTCTAACTGGGGTAAAAAGCTATCTATTGGCTTAGTTAAATCAGCTTCGTAGAAAAATCTACCATCAGCTAATCTGGCACGAATTACCCTTTCATTCCCGACAGCAACAATATCTGATTTCTTGGGATCGCCGTTAGAAATGGTGATGAAGTTGGGCAATAATTCTTGTTCAAAACTCCCTGGTTTGAATACAGGAAAATAACGTTGATGAGTAACCATCACTTCAGTAATTACCTCAGTTGGTAATTCTAAAAATTCTGGTTCAAATTTACCAACAACTGCGGAGGGATATTCTACAAGGTTGGTTACTTCCGCTAACAAATCGGGGTAAATTACTGTATACCCGCCTAAATTCTCTACGACTGCATTTACTTGCTCTTTAATCAGATTTACCCGTTCTTCTGGGTCAACGGTGACATAAGCAGACTTGAGGGCAGTAACATAATCAGTAGCTTGGGCAATTGTCACAGGTTCAGGATGCAAAACCCGATGACCTTGGGAAATGCGATCGCTCTCAATAGTTTTAGAACCATTCACTAATTCTAAAGGCAGCACTGTCTCATCTAACAAAGCTACCAGCCAACGAATTGGTCGGGAAAACCTCGCATCCCCATTCCCCCAACGCATCAACCGCTTACCCTCTAACCCCCAAATCCACTGGGGAACAAGTTCTGTCAAAATTTCCGCCACAGGACGACCGGGAATTCTTTTTTGCACAAAGACAAATTCCCCTTTGTCAGTGGGGCGAACTGATAGCGCATCCAGTTCCACACCTTGCTTTTTGGCAAAACCTGCGGCGGCGGCTGTCGGCTGACCATCTTTAAAGGCGGCTTGGGCGGGGGGCCCTTTAATTTCTTCTTCTCGATCTGGTTGCTGCGATGGTAGACCTGTAATCACTACCGCCAGCCGCCGGGGAGTACCGTACACCTTGACACTTTCGGACTTGAGGCCGTTTGCTTCCAGGCTTTGGGGAATGCGTTCCTGCCATTGCACTAAAGCATCACTGAGAAAACTTGCAGGTAGTTCTTCTGTACCAACTTCTAATAGAAACCCAGGCATATAACACTGTTTTCAACTTTGCGTAGCTCAACTTTATCAGTTATTCTCAAGCGATCGCTCGTGATTTTTAGCTGAATCATAGACTTGACATTTTATGCAAAACTTTATAAAACAAGTGCTTCTCTTCATAAATTCATTACATTACATACCGTGTTTTGTGCGGTATTTACGGATATATATTTCTATCGTAAGCTTAGTGTTGATTGATGCACTGATATATGCATCATGACAATCAATTTCGGAGTTATGACCATGAAGAATATTTTCGCCAAAATCACCGCGATCGCAGCAACCAGTATTGCGATCGCAGCTGGTGCTAACAACCCAGCCCAAGCTATTGAATTAAACTTTAACTGGCAAGGTAATGCTGGTTACTCAGCAACAGGTTCATTCAGCTACGACGAAACTACAGCACCAACAATCATTTCAGAAGCTGGTAGTGGAGCTACCAACTTTTTACAATCCTTGAATGTCTCCTTTTTAGACCCATCTAAAAATCTTCTGGGAACCTATAACACCGTTAGTGGTGGAGTATCAGAATCTAACTTCTTTGCTTTCAATTTTAATACTTCCACTCAGACATTATTTGGTCCCTTTGATGTCGCTGGAGGAACGGGTGTAATTGGAGAATATTTCTTTCAGGGAACGGTTGGCGACTCTTTGTTCTTACGTCAGGATGTCGATCAACAGGGAACGTCAACAACACTAGATCAAAATTCTGGTTCTATCCAAGTATCCAAAGTCCCTGAGCCTGCTTCTCTCTTGGGTTTGCTAGCATTTGCTGGTTTGGGTGTAGCTTCAACTTTCAAGAAAAAGCAAGCCTCTGACTAGAAATTAGGGCTTTCTAGTCAGAGCTTGCCAAATTTACTGAATCTCTATTCTAGCCCTACTAGTTCAGTTAACTAGTGGGGCTATCATATAACCTCATTAAAATATGAGTGAAAAAGAATGTAGAGACCTAGCACCGCTAAGTCTCTACAAGGATTCTGGATAACGCATATTTAATTTCACCAAATAGTCTATTAGTTTGTCATCAACACTTTTACAAAGCTACAGGGCTGAGTGAAATTAATTTTTACTTTTACCCCACCATTTATGACTCAGCATCCAACACTGTTTTGGTCAGTGCCTTTGAACTACTCAAAAAGTTGGATTTTGCTTAATGAATACAATACTGATAACTTGGTTAAAAATACTTCATGTGCCAGTTGAAAAGGCGGAATGAGGGTTATATGCATAACAGTGAATATAATGTTACAATTCTCCCAGTATAAATTGAGGCATTAGTTCGGAAATAAACAGACCAACTATTGTCATAATCACCAAAAAATAAAGTCTATATTTATCAATAGTCTAACCTGTTTATACAAAGCCATATTTTGATTTTTAAGTATTTTATGCCGGACAAAAATTATCTTTTGAAAACCACAAAGAAAAATTCTTACCAATGTTTAACACATTTTTTTTAATCAAACAATTTAACCAGTCAAAATACAGCATTTGTAAATAAATGAGGTAACAAAATGCAGGGATACAAATCCGATATAAATAGTTTCTATCTCTGCCTACTGCTTCCAAATCGGTAGCTTTGTACTTCATGCAAAAAGTTCTGTAAATAATAAAAATAGCGGCCCCACTGGCTATTCATAAGTAATCCGATCGTCTCATGCTATCTTCACAAAATTCACAAATAATTCATGCATATTCTGATTTATTCCTACAACTATCATCCAGAGCCAATTGGAATTGCTCCGTTAATGACTGAATTGGCAGAAGGACTAGTAAAGCGAGGTCATAAAGTGCGAGTGATTACGGGAATGCCCAACTATCCTCAGCGCGAAGTTTACGATGGGTATCAGAATAAATGGTATCTTACTGAACAAAAAAATGGCGTCACAATTGCGCGAAGTTACGTCCGTATTAAGTCTAAACCTAACCTCATAGATCGGCTATTGCTGGAGTTGAGCTTTGTTTTTACGAGCTTACCCCAAGCCTTTAAAGGTGGGCGACCAGATGTGATTATCTTAACAGTCCCGCCGCTACTAGGTACGTTGCCAGCAACAATATTGGGCTGGTTATACAACTGCCCAATAGTTCTAAATGTGCAAGATATTTTGCCAGAAGCTGCTGTGCGTATCGGGTTATTAAAAAACAAGTGGATGATCCGAACTCTTGCAGCTTTAGAGAAATTTGCATATCGGACTGCACATACTATTAGTGTGATCGCTGATGGGTTTCGTGAGAATTTAGTAAATAAGGGAGTACCTGTTAATAAAATCGTTTGTATTCCCAATTGGGTAAATGTAAATTTTATTCGCCCGTTACCGAAACAGAGCAACTCTTGGATATCTAACCATCAACTAGATGGGAAATTCGTAGTACTTTATTCAGGCAATATTGCTTTAACGCAAGGTTTAGAGACAGTAATAGAAGCAGCCGTTTCTTTACGTCATATCAAAGATATTGTCTTTGTCATTGTTGGCGAATCAAGAGCATTGCAAAGATTGCAGGAATATTGTCTATCAAATGGAGCTGATAATGTTTTGCTACTACCGTTACAGCCGCGAGAAAAACTACCTGAAATGCTAGCAGCTTCTGATGTCGGGCTAATTGTGCAAAAGCACAACGTGATTTCGTTCAATATGCCTTCAAAAATACCACTGTTGTTGGCGAGTGGTCGCCCAATTGTGGGTTCAGTTCCCGCCACTGGTACTGCTGCTAAAGCGATCGAACTCAGTGGTGGTGGGATAGTTGTTGAGCCAGAATCGCCCCAGGCAATGGCCGCTGCGGTGCATGATTTATATGCTAATCCGGCTCTAGGGAGAAAGCTAGGTAACACAGGAAGACAATTTGCCGAAGAAAACTATTCCTTAGAGCAAGCCCTCGATCGCTATGAGTGGCTTTTTTCTCATATTGTTACTAACCGAAAATCAACTGTGGGGATTTTACCAAAATTTGATTCTAAGAAATCAGTTGTAGATGGTTGAAGGGGATTGAGGATTTCTCACTCGTTGGCTACACAAACAAAACCCCGATTGGGATAAATTAAATCACCCATTCGGGTGAGTTAAAGATCGACCGATCGGGTGAACTAACTGTAGGAAGTTGAGACTGCTCAAAAATAGGAATCTAGAGAACATTGGCTGATTGCACGTCGTTCTTGGTGAGGATAACTTGATGAAACTCGCAACTTTGATAAAGACAACTGAATTAATCAGCGTAGTCTTACTCCTGCAAAGAAGCAAAGCTACACATAGCGTGTCGCAGACAAGCGTCTCGTAAACAAGGCATAGCTCCAGACTTTTTTCTTCCTTAAGATCAGTATTCACTAGTACTCAAGGGCGATAAACTCATCTGTAACTTATACCAATCTCGTCTGCTATGTGGTTATAATGCAAGCAAGCGCTTGCAAACACTCATAGAAAAATTAGCGTCAAGTACGGCACAAACTTATGCATCCTTGATCTAGTCAGCAACTAAGGTATTTGCAACGGCAAGTTTAACCACAGCGACAACATGAGAAATTGCTCGTGTTGCTGCGGTCAATGAGGTAACTTTATTTCGTCATTTCCAGAACTGAAAAGCAACTACTAACTTGCTCTAATTACCGAAGCGATGCCTTCTCTACGAGACGCTACGCAAACGGCGGGCTATGCCTACGCTTTATAGGCAGAAGCTTTAGCTGCAACAACATGAACCGTGCTTTCTCTCTGAGCTAAAGCACTGGGTTTATACTGGCTAACAAAAAACTATAAATTACACTTTAAGAAATTGAACGGAGTTAAGTAATGTACAAATCAACCATAATGTGCTGAACAAAATTGCTTCATTTTAGGTGCTAGACATCGTGAGCGATCGCCCAAATACCCAAACATATTTTTCATCAACTATAGAAAAAAAAGGGCTAAAAAACTATTCCAAATAATGCATTTTTAGCGAAGAGTAGATTGCCCAAGTCTAAATCCACAAGACGAGAAAACGAAGATGTCCCATTCTGAGTTCCCTGACTCTCCCTTACCCATTGAAATAGAACAGCCTGCTGTTACTGATTCTAGTCAAGAGTCGCAACAATTGCCACAGCGATCGCCTAAGCCACCTCAAAAACGTCGTTGGCCCCTACTATTAGGAATCGTCTTATTAATTGCAGGTGTAGGTTTTGGTTGGCGCTGGTGGAAAACTAGTAATGCTAGCAATGCACCAGGTGGTGCTGAAGCAAATGCTAGTCAACCTAGAGCAGTTCCAGTCAAGCTAGCGACAGTAAAAACTGAAACCGTTCAAGAAAGTTCGGAGTTTATTGGCTCCTTAGAGGCTCCACGTTCAGTAACCATCAAGCCACAGGTTGAAGGACGAATTACCGAGATTTTCATCCAAGAGGGCAACCGCGTTCAACAAGGACAAGTCATTATTAGTCTGCAAAGTGATAATGTCCAAGCTCAACTATTACAAGCTAGAGGCACACTGCAACAAGCCCAAGCACGTCTTGCTGAACTCAAAGCAGGTACGCGACAAGAAGAAGTTGCCCAAGCTAGAGCGCAGTTAGCTCAAGCTCAAGCTCGCTTTAGAGATGCCCAATCGGGATCGCAACCAGAAGAAATTGCTCAGGCTGAGGCTCAAATTCAGTCAGCTAAATCCGATGTAGAACTAGCACAGTCACGCGCCAAGCGATACGCACAATTGAGAAAAGAGGGCGCAGTTTCCCAAGATACCTTAGAAGGATATGTCAAAGAACAGCAAAGTGCTGAAGCTGCTCTGGTTGTAGCCCAGAAACGCCTAGATCAACTGCGCCAAAGCAGAAGATCGAGTATCAACGAGCTAGGTGGTGCTTTGGAACAACAGAGACAAAACTTAAGGCAACTAGAAAATGGTTCCCGCCCAGAAGAAATTGCCCAAGCGCGATCGCAAGTAACTCAAGCCGCTGGACAACTCCAAGCCGCTCAAGTCCAACTGCAATACACAAAAGTTCTAGCACCTTTCACTGGCATTGTTGGTGATATTCCAGCAAAAGTAGGAGATTATGTGGAAAAAGCAGATCAACTAACTACACTCACCAGAAACGACTCCTTAGAACTGAATATTTCCGTTCCCGTAGCCGAAGCCAGAAAGTTGCGCTTGGGCTTACCTGTGCAAATGCTGGATATCCAAGACAAACCCATCGCAACAGGTAAAATCAGTTTTATCTCCCCAAATGCTAATTCCGATTCGCAGACAGTTTTGGTAAAAGCCAACTTTGGCAATTTAAGAAATCGACTGCTTAATCTTCAGTCAGTACAAACCAAAGTGATCTGGAACGAACGTCCAGGAATTTTAATTCCAGTTACAGCAATATCCCGCTTAGGTGGAGAGACTTTTGTATTTGTGGCGCAGACGCCGCAGGAAAAGTCTAAACCTGGAGCGCCAGCTTTGGTAGCTCTACAAAAACCGGTGAAATTAGGAGTTATTGAGGGGAATAGTTATCAAGTTATCGAAGGACTAAAAGCAGGGGACAAAATTGTTGTTTCCGGCATTCTTAACTTAACCAATAACGCTCCCATTACTCCTGAAACACAAGAAGTTGGTAGCCAGAAGCCTTAGCTGAAGAGGGAAGATGAGGTCACGGGGGCAGAGGAGCAGGGGGGAAATAACCAATGCCCAATAGTCCCCATCCCCCATGCCAAATACCAAATACCCAAAGCCCAATTTTTAAACTATGTTTGTTGACTTCTTTATTAAGCGGCCAATTTTTGCGTCGGTATGTGCGATCATCATCCTTTTAACAGGATTAATCAGTATTCCCTCACTACCGATCGCTAGATTCCCAGAAATTAGTCCCACCCAAATCACTGTAACTTCCAACTATAGCGGAGCTAGTGCAGAAGTCGTAGAAAGCGGAGTGACAAATATCTTAGAAAGGCAAATCAACGGGGTTGAGGGACTAAGATATCTCACTTCCAGCAGCAGTAACGATGGTACTAGTACCATTACAGCCACCTTCGATTCATCGCGTGATAAAGATATTGCAGCTGTGGATGTGCAAAATCGGGTTTCTGTTGCCCAGCCACAACTACCAGACTCTGTGCAACGCACGGGAGTGCGAGTATCGAAAGAATCTAGTAACATCCTCTTAGCGATTGGTTTATTCGCTGAAAATAAAGAGTATGACAATACATTCTTAAGTAACTATGCCGACCTTTACTTAGCAGATGCCTTAAAAAGAGTCAAAGGTGTGAGCAACGTTCAAATTTTTGGCGAACGCCGCTATGCAATGCGCCTGTGGTTAGATCCTAGTCGCCTTGCCAATCGGGGGCTAACAACTCAGGATGTAGCGAATGCTTTATCTGAACAAAACTTGCAAGTTGGTGCAGGGAGAATTGGACAAGAACCTGCTCCTGAAGGACAAAGGTATCAACTTGATGTGCGTGCTGCTAGCCGATTAGCTGAACCATCAGAATTTGAAGAAATTGTCCTCAAAACTGGAGATGATGGCACATTAGTCAAGCTCAAAGATGTCGGTAGAGCAGAACTGGGTGCAGAAAACTACAGTTCATTTCTACGATTTCGTGCTAACGATGCTGTCGGTTTAGGGATTTATCAGGTTCCTGGTAGTAATGCCTTGGATGTAGCTAAGGGAGTCAAAGCCGAAATTGCGCGATTGGCTCCAAGTTTTCCCCCAGGTATGAAATATCAGGTAGCTTTTGACACAACCATGTTTGTCGAAGAGTCGATGGCAGAAGTGCTTAAGAGCCTGATTGAATCGGTGGTACTGGTTATAATTGTAATTTTTGTGTTTTTGCAGGACTGGCGAACTACTTTAATTCCCGCAATTACTATTCCGCTTTCCTTCATTGGGATATTTGCCTTTGTCAAAGTTTTTAACTTTTCGATTAATAGTTTGACTTTGTTTGGTCTGACTTTAGCATCAGGGATGGTGGTAGATGATGCGATTATTGTAGTAGAGCAAATCAGCCGTTTTATTCAGGATAAAGGAATTAGTCCTCGCCGAGCCGCTAGTGAATCAATGAGGGAACTGTTTGGCGCGGTTATTGCCACTTCACTAGTATTGATGGCGGTGTTCGTACCAGTGGCGTTCTTTCCGGGAACCACAGGCGCACTTTATCGGCAATTTGCGCTGACGATCGCCTTTTCCATTGCGATTTCGACTTTTTTGGCTTTGACTCTGATACCTTCTTTGTGTGGAGTATTGCTGCGTCAAGGACAAAGACCTTCAGGCTGGCTGGGTTGGATTTTTGGCCAGATAAATCGCTTTCTCGACTGGGTACAGCATAGTTATAAGCGATCGCTTACTTTTCTCGCACGCATTAAAGGCATCGTCATTGGGTTGTTTATTGTTTCCTTGGGAATGACTGCTTGGCTGTACATGACAGTACCGACAGCTTTTCTACCCGATGAAGACGAAGGTTACTTCATCACAATTATCCAAGGGCCACAAGGGGTTTCGTTGCAATATACCAGCGATGTAATTGCACAGGTAGAAAAAGAAATTCTGAAAATTCCTGAAGTAGTGGGGACTTTTGCGATCGGTGGATTTGGTTTTAGTGGTAGCACTGCCAATAGCGGCATCATATTTACCACTTTAAAATCATGGGATGAGCGCTCAAAACCCGATCAATCAGTACAGGCGATTATTGGCAGCTTGCAAGGGAAGTTGATGGCAATCCCAGAAGCCAGAGTTTTTCCTGTGAACCCCCCAGCAATTCAGGGTTTAGGCAACTTTGGCGGCTTCGTCTTTCAACTGCAAGAGCGCAGAGGTAACAGTGGCTTACAAAATCTAGTCCAGTCAATGGGTCAGTTGCTAGGTAAAGCTAATCAAACACCAGGGTTACAAGCTGTATTTAGTACTTTTGCCGCAGATACACCACAATTGCTTGTGGAAGTAGACCGCAATAAAGCCAAATCATTGCAAGTTTCTATAGATGATGTCTTCAGTACTTTACAAACTGCTTTGGGATCGCAATATGTAAATGATTTTAATCTCCAGCAGCGCAATTATCGCGTGTATCTCCAGGCAGATCAGCAGTTTCGTTCCAACCCAAAAGATATTGGTAAACTATACGTTCGTTCTCAAAAGAATCAAATGATTCCTTTAAGTAACTTAGTCACAGTTACTTCAACGGTGGGAGCGCAAACTATCAATCACTACAATCTGTTCCGCTCAATTGAAATTAATGGTGCCGCCGCCCCTGGCTCTAGTTCTGGAGACGCAATTAAAGCAATGGAACAAGTTGCTAAAGAAGTTTTACCAGCAGGTTATGGCTATGAATGGTCAGGGACTGCATTAGAAGAAATAGATTCTGGTGGTTTAGCACCCCTGATCTTTGGATTAGGATTGGTATTTGTATTTTTGGTATTAGCTGCTCAATACGAAAACTACATTGACCCCTTTATCATTCTGTTATCAGTTCCCTTAGCTATTTTTGGAGCGCTTGTAGCTCAATCGTTACGGGGTTTTTCTAATGATGTTTACTGTCAAATTGGTCTAGTAATGTTGATTGGTTTAGCTAGTAAGAACGCTATTTTGATTGTGGAGTTTGCTAACCAATTGCGAGATCAAGGTCTTTCAATGACTAAAGCAGTAATTGAAGCTTCACAAGAACGGTTACGCCCAATTTTGATGACTGCCTTTGCTACTCTTTTAGGAATTTTCCCCTTGGCTAATTCCACAGGTGCAGGAGCAGGTAGTCGCCAATCTTTGGGAACAGCAGTTTTTGGTGGAATGTTAATTGCGACTTTTTTAAGTTTGTTTGTAGTGCCAATCTTGTACATCGTCATTAAGACGACAACAGAGCGCTTTATCAAACCAAATCGGCACCAAGAAATATCAGTAGAAGCTGCGTCATTGAATGGTGGTAGCACTGCTGTATATTCAACAAAAACTGAAGATTGATTATCTTTCGTTATCGATTGAAGCAAATCAATTTAGAGACTTGCAAAAAAGAAAACTACAGAAGCGATCGCTAAGTAAATATTCAGATGTCTGGTTTAGCACACCCTATTCTGAAGATTACTGGAACCTCCTACAAATAAAATGAATTAAACAGCAAGAGAAAAAAGTTTAATTTGTAGACTGATTGCAAAAATTCTACAACGCCCTCAAAATTTCCATGTGGGCATAATGACAAACCAGAATGTACAGTACAAATGTACGCTGAAATCAAGACAATGGTAACAATAGCAGTCAATCCCTATCTCGATGGCAACTTTGCTCCAGTCCATGAAGAAATTACCACCGACAAATTGTCAGTCATCGGTGAATTACCCCTTGACCTATCAGGGATGTTTGTGCGGAATGGCCCTAACCCTCAATGGACACCTATCGGTCAATATCATTGGTTTGATGGGGATGGGATGTTGCATGGTGTGCAAATTAGCAACGGCATAGCCACTTATCGTAACCGCTACGTCCAGACTTTCGGATGGAAAAAAGAACGAGAAGCAGGTAAAGCTATCTGGACTGGGTTGTTAGAACCACCACAAATGGATAACCCGCACGGGCGCTACAAAAATACTGCCAATACTGCCTTAGTGTGGCACGCTGGTCAGATGTTGGCGCTGAACGAGGGGGGTAAACCTCACGCCATCAAGCTACCTGAATTAAAAACCATTGGCGAGTATAGCTATAATGGCAAGCTGGTTTCTGCCTTCACAGCCCATCCTAAAGTAGACCCCGTTACAGGGGAAATGATCTTCTTTGGCTATTCTCTGTTTGCGCCACCGTATCTGCAATATAGTGTGGTTTCAGCAGAAGGCGAACTGTTGCGGACAGTGCCAATTGAACTGCCAATAGGGGTGATGATGCACGATTTTGCCATCACTGAAAACTACACAATTTTCATGGATTTGCCGCTGACTTTTAACCTAGAGCGATCGCAACGGGGAGAACCTTTAATGATGTTTGAGCGCGATCGCTCCAGTCGTTTCGGTATCGTACCACGTCACGGTGACAACAGTAATATCCGCTGGTTTGAAAGTCCCGCTTGCTACGTTTTTCATACCCTCAATGCTTACGAAGAGGGAGACGAAGTAGTGCTGATTGCGTGTCGTATGAGTTCTACAACTGTTTTGAGTTCTGATGATTCGCAACCCGATCCAAACGCAAATATACCCCGTTTGCATCGCTGGCGATTTAACCTCAGCACGGGGACAGTACGTGAAGAAATGTTGGATGATGTAGCTTCGGAATTTCCCCGCATCAACGAAAATCGATTGGGGCGACAAAACCGATATGGCTACACTAACAAAGCGGCAAACAGTCCCGTACCTTTATTTGAAGGTATTATCAAATACGACTTCAGCAATGGAAAATCCCAAATACATGAATTTGGGCAGGGGCGCTATAACGGTGAAACTGTATTTGCGCCGCGTCCTGGTGCAATGGCTGAGGATGATGGTTGGCTGATGACTTTCGTCCACGACGAGAATTCAAACACTTCAGAATTAGTAGTGCTGAATGCTCAAGATATAATGGCTAAACCTGTAGCGCGGGTGATAATTCCTCAACGAGTGCCTTATGGGTTTCATGGTGCTTGGGTTCTGGGGGAATAAGTTAGATAGACAATACTGTTCGGTTAAAGCAAGAAACGCCATGAATCGCCGTCTCTACCAAGGACTAATTATTGTAGAGACGGCGATTTATCGCTTCTTTGAACCTCGGCGTTGCGCCTCTGAACCTTAAAGTTGGGCCTTTGAACCTCAACGTTGCACCTTTTAGCCTCAACTTAGAAATATATCTAACTATTCTTGAATTTACAGCAGTGAGTATGTAGTAAAATTTGCTCACCTCTGTAAAGTGGAACATGGCTTTAGATTTCTCCGATCAAAATCTTCGAGGACGCAACTTCAAAGGTAGACAAGACCTTGCTGGTGCAAACTTTAGCTGAAGCGGGTAAAAATCCCCAAGAATCTACCAAGCAAAAGACTGCAAAAACCGCAATCACCATGTTGAAAGGTATATTTTCTAGTTTACCTGCGATCGCCTCTCTGGTGGAAGCGGGTCATAAATTATTGCCTGCGATCGCAAAATTATTCAGTTTAGGATAATTTTGACAGTATCCTTTAGTTGTCGGATATGTTTGCTCTCAATAAATCAAAAACTTTCATCGCCTCTTGTAAGAATAACTCAATCTGTTCTGGTTCAAGACGTACATTTTCACGGTAATAAATCAAACAAGCATCTGCTGCCTCTAGACATGGCGTTGTTTGTATAGCTGGGTAAAATCCTATTTTGGCTTCAAAAAAAGACAGTACATTGTCAGTAAATATCTGACGAATCCCTTTCTCATCACTACCACGCAACAAATATTGTTCAGAAAATCTGGGATATTTCTTAAAGTTGATATCCTGATATCCTAAAAAATGACTGAGTTGATCAAAAATACCTTTTGGTTTTAACAAAAACTTAGCAAAACGTATATCTTCGCTATGCAAAAAAGCTACCGTTTGCCAATATTCATATCTAGTTTTAGCACTAGATATTGAATATCTGTATTCAAAAATGTATATATTAAAGTTTTTTATTTCTTCCGACAATATATTTTTAACTAGTTTTCTACCTCCTTGCTTGAATAGTCTAAAATCGTGTAAGTGTTGCATAATATTGTTACTGTCTTCTGCTAAAAAACTAATTTTTAACTGATCAGTAATAAGTTTAATTTTTTCAGTTCTTTGCTGTTCTTTTTTGTTTTTCCATTGAAAATATAAAATATTTGTAACAACAACTACAAAAGTAACAGATATTATGATAGCAAGAAAATCTTGAGACATAGACGATACTATTTTGGGTTTTAGATTTGAGATTTTTAATTGGGAATGGTGCAATAGACATTCGTTTTTTCTCCCCGATTTCCCCATTCCCCATTTCAAATTATTTTTCCTTATATCCGCCAGCGTAGTCAATCACGCAGATTGTTCTATATGATTTGTGAGTTCCATAAGCAACACCAGAGACTTTAAAAGCACCATTAAAAATGTTTTTTCGATGGCCGCGATCGCTCACACCATCATCAATAATTAACTGCATAACGATATCTTGAGCGCTGTTTGGGCCATAACTGATATTTTCACCTGCGGTTGTTTGCCATTTACCATAGCGGTTGATGCGAGTAAAAGGGTTGCTACCATCGCTACCATCATGACCTATAGCACCTTTTGGGCCTTGGTCTTTTACGTGATCTTTTGCTCCTAAAGACATACCCTTAGATGCACTCAAGGTTCCTACAGGACGTGCTGATTTGAGAAATGCGATCGCTTCATCAACTGCCTTAACTCCTTCTTGAGTTCGCAGATAAGTATTATTAGAAATTTTGACTCGGTTCCCTTCAAAGCGCTTTCTATAGTTTTCCAGAATTGGGAGGTATGCTTTAGGATTTTTTCTTACCTTATTGGTTTCAACAATTACCTGTTGTTCTAACGGTGAAAGGTAACTAGCCTTTGCTAATAAAGTTGGACTAGTTTGTACTGCTGGGTTAGAGTTGGCTACAGATGGGTTAGATTGAAGCAGTTGATTTGAGCAGCCCAATACCAAGGTAATTGGCAAAAATACCCAAAAATTCATGCGACGCATCGATTACCTCACAATTTTTCTATGGATTAATTTAGTGAATTAGAAGAAATAAGAATTTTCAACGCACAGATAAATCTGTATACGCTTCTGCCGTTAGAAACGATATCAGGGCTTAAGTAAGTTTGCTAAAGAAAGCGCAGATTAACGCGCCAATAATATTGATAAAGTTGCGATTGCCTTTGTTCCTAAAGTGTTACAATCTATCACTTAACACCTGTTGTAACATTGAAAACACTAAAACGTAAATAATAACAAAAATCTTTTTTACACTTTCAGAAACCAGCGTTGCCGATACATCAGAAAACCAACAGCCCACCACAACAACACGGTGACTAAGGCAAATAGCAGGGAACCATTCAGCACTCCCGCCCAAGATGCGAAAAAATTCTGGTAAATCCAATTGTAGGTACTGGGAGCGTCTTTGGCAGTGCCAATAGTAGTTTTGACTAAAATTTTAATTAATAAAACCGATGCAACGAAAAGAGCGATCGCATTTAAGCCCATAATTTCAAAAGGTTTACTCCAGCGACGCATCAGCCGTACTTCGATAAGTTCATAACAAGCTGCTAGTAATAATAACGCCCAACCTGTTGTAAATACTACATAAGAGCTTGTCCACAACTTTTTGTTAATAGGAAATGTCCACCCCCACGCCCAACCGATAATTAAGCAAGCGACTCCAAATAATCCTAGACCGATACTTGTACGTGACTGTACAGGTTGACTGCGTATCCATTGACCTGTGAAGTAGCCAGCAAGGACGCTTACTATGGCGGGAATAGTACTGAAAAGCCCTTCGGGATCTCCCATAAAGTTGAAACCATCACCCTTGTATAAATGTGCTTTGGGAATAATCAGGCGGTCAACATAAGCGCCGAAATTACCTTCTCGCGTCAAAACTCCCGCACCATATTCTGGCACTACTATATACATCATCGTTAGCCAGTAGCCAATGAGTAGAACTGCTGCTAATATCCATTGACCTTTGCGCGGAAGGTTGAGAACAGCTAGGGAAGCCAGCAAATAGGTAAGGCTGATGCGCTGCAACACTCCCATAATTCGGATACTACTCAAATCAAAAGTCCAAAGACCTTGATTCCAAAAGCCATTTAGTAGCAATCCCAAGGCAAAGAGAATAGCGGCGCGGCGCAATATCCGCCAGTAAACAGCTGAGGTTGGTTTATTGCCTTCGCTGTATTTTGACAGCGAGAAAGTCATCGCTATACCGATAATAAAGAGAAAGAAAGGAAATACCAAGTCCGTTGGCGTGCAGCCGTGCCAATCGGCGTGGGCTAAGGGAGGATATACATCATCTGCGACACCCGCCATATTAACGAGAATCATTCCAGCGATGGTAATGCCGCGAAAAACATCCAGTGAAGTCAGGCGCATAAGCGGAATTTTATGTTACATGAGTATCTAAATTACTCCGCTTGATGCAGGTAAGCAAGCAAAATTTATAGGTCTACTTACTAAATATAGTTTTTCATCAAGGTTCCTGCCCATACTATCTTGTATGAAATTAGAAGTACGCGATCGCACCTAGACCACAGTTTTAGCTATCCAAAAAGGATTAGTAGTATCAGAACTGTTAATAAAGCTAGATATACTCAAATTTCAATCAATCTCTCCATCGTTATTTAAGTGAAAATGCAGTTGTATTGTCACTAGGCTTAGTATAAATTGCTATAAACAAAAGCTGTGATGAAAAAACAGCTAACTTTACTCAAGGCGTGCTTGCTTATATAAAAACTAAAAAGATCGCGGTTTTGTCTCATTAGATAAAAGGTTTAATTACCGATTTAATTTGGGAATGAAAGCGAATGCAGAGTCATTCACTTTCTATTTTGTTATGCACGATAAATATTACTAAGCCAAAGCTAATAAATTATATTTAAGGAATAATAATTATGATAAAACAGCTAGAAAATTCTCATCCTAAAACCAGAAATAAGTCTACTATAAAATTAATCGATGCAAGCACAAATATTGTTTTTATAGATCCAAAAGTTCTAGATTACCAAAGCTTAATGGCTGGTATCACACTCGGCAATGAAGTTGTTATTCTTGATGCCAATAGAGACGGTTTAGCACAAATCACCGAGTTCCTAGCAAAACGTGAATCCAATTCAGTTCAATCAATTCACATTGTTTCTCACGGAAGTGTAGGGAGTTTGCAGCTAGGGTCAATCAACTTCAATCTTAGCAATCTGGATAGCTACAAAAATCAGTTACAAAAGTGGGCAAGTGCTTTAACTGATAAAGCTGATATCCTACTTTATGGCTGTGATGTAGCCAGTGGTGAAGGCACAAAATTTGTACAGCAGATTAGCCAAATTACTGGAGCAGATGTTGCCGCTTCCACTGACAAAACTGGAAGTGCAGCTTTAGATGGCGACTGGGATTTAGAAGTGAAGACAGGGAAAATTGAGGCTTCTCTGGCATTTCAACCTGAAGTAATACAGGCTTACCAATCGATTTTGCCAGCTAGTTTTACTGGCGCATACACTCAAAACTTTAGCTCATTAGCTATTTCTGGAACACCAGCTTGGGTTAATGATTCAACTATTTCGGGCTGGTATTCTACGAGAACAACTTACAGCCCTGGTACTGGCAGTAATAACACAGGTGGATTGTACAGTTTTGGTAGCTCTAATAACCCAGACCGGGCACTTGGTTCTCTAGCTTCTGGTACTACAGGAACTATTTATTATGGGTTGCGACTCCAAAACAACACAGGTGCAGCAATTACTAAGTTGCAAGTAAGTTACACAGGTGAACAATGGCGTAATGGTGGTAATACATCACAGCAACAGTTGAAATTCAGTTATCAAACTGGGTCAACTATCACAAGTTTAACAACAGGAACGTGGACGCCTGTCACCTCGCTGGATTTCACTGGGCCAATTGCAACTGCAACTGTGGGTGCCCTGAATGGCAATCAAATAGCCAATCAAGTTGTTATAACGCCTGTAATATTTAATCTAGCGACCCTAATCGCTAACGGTGAAGAGATTATATTGCGTTGGGAAGATATAGATGATGGAGGCAACGATCATGGTTTAGCCATTGACGATGTATCTATCAAAGTAGATAACACCACCTACATAGTAACTAACATCAATGACAGTGGTACTGGCTCGTTAAGGCAAGCTCTTATCAATGCCAATAACGATCCAGGGATTGAGACAATTATTTTTGATATGACTGGGATATTCGGTGATGCTACCCCCGACACCATTACCCTCACTTCTGGGCAATTGAATATCACTGAAGGAGCGATCATTCAAGGAACTGGGGCAAATAAACTCACCATCAGTGGTAACAATACTTCCCGTATTTTTAATGCCAGTGCCTCCCTGTCAATTGATGGGTTGAAGATAACTGGGGGCAATGCAGGCAGTAGTAATAATGGTGGCGGCATCTATAGCAGTAGTAGTGTCACAGTCAGCAATAGTAATCTTTCTGGCAACATAGCAACCCTTGGAGGAGGCATCTACAGCACTAGTAGTGTCACAGCTACTAATAGCACTATTTCTGGCAACACAGCGAACACTAGCGGTGGCGGCATCTACAGCACTAGTAGTGTCACAGCTACTAATAGCACTATTTCTGGCAACACAGCGAACACTAATGGCGGCGGCATCTACAGCAGCGCGACCACACTTAGTAATAGCACTGTTTCCAGTAACACCGCAAAAGTCAACGGCGGCGGTATCTATTCTGGCGGTGGCACCGTAAGTAATAGCACTATATTTGGCAACATCGCTGATAGCGATAACAGTAACACAGGTAATGGTGGCGGCATTTATAGATCTGCTGGTACTTGGAGCATCAGCAATAGCATCATTGCTGGCAATATTGATTTAAGTGATGATGCACCCGATGTCTATGGTGGCAACTTCAATGGTAATGCTTACAACCTGATTGGCAAAATTGCTGGTAAATTATCAGGAACTTTGGGTACGGGTACAGATATTATTAACCCCAACCCCGGACTCAAACCGCTAGGAGATTATGGTGGTTCGACACAAACTCACGCTCTAGACTTTAACAGTCTTGCCAGGAATGCTGGCAATCCGGCTTACAATGGTAGCTTAACTACCGACCAACGCGGCACAGATTTTAACCGTATTGAAAGCGGCAGAATTGACATTGGAGCATTTGAATATGTGCTTCCAAAAGTTAGCTTTGGTGCTGCTACGTACAATACAATAGAAGATATTACTGCCACTACAGTAACTATTTCTGTTACCTTAAATGCCTCTCCTGAAACGGCTGTCACAATTCCTATTGTCGTTAAAAACAGTAGCACGGCTACTAGTGGCAACGATTACACTTTTTCCCCCACTACCATCTACTTTACTGCTGGGGCAACAGGCGCAAATTTAACACAGCTAATTACTTTTACTATTAACCCAGATGATTTACCTGAGAATGCAGAAACAGTTGTACTTAACTTCGGCACGCTAACAGGGGCTGATTTAGGGACAATAACTGAAACTACTCTAAATATTGCTGCTAATGATGCGATTCAATATGCAATTTCCACTCCCATCTCAACTTTAACTGAAGGTAATAGCGGTACTCAAGCTGTTACCTTCACGGTTACTCGTAGTGGTGGTATTGGCGTAGCTAGTACCGTAGATTATGCTTTTAGCGGTGCGGCAATTTTTGGCAGTGACTATAGCAATATTCAGGTTATGGGTGGAGGAACTGCTGCATCTGGGACTTTAAGCTTCGCTGTTGGGGAAACCACAAAGACAATTACAGCTAATGTTTTGGGTGACAACGCATTTGAACTCAATGAAGACATTACTATTATCCTGAGTAACCCCAGCCTCATAACTGGAGCGCCAAATTCCACAATTACTAACAGTTCGGCTACAGTAAATATCATCAACGATGATAGCCAACCAACTATTAGTATCTCGGATGTCTCAATTACTGAAAGCGACACAGGTACAACAACTAACGCTAATTTTACTATTAGTCTCTCTAATCCTAGTTCTCAACAGATTACTGTAAATTACAACACGAGTGATGGCACTGCTAATGCTGCTGACTCTGATTACAATTCGGCTTTAGGGACGATTACTTTCAATCCTGGTGAAACTAGTAAAACTCTTAGCATTGGTGTTGTAGGCGATAACAAATTTGAAACCGACGAGACATTTTCTGTCAATCTTTTGGGTGCGACAAATGCCACGATCGCAGATAATTTAGCAGTTGCTACCATCATCAACGATGATAATCAACCAACTATCAGCATCTCGGATGTCTCAGTTTCTGAAGGCAATACAGGCACAACAACTAATGCCAACTTTATTGTCACTCTCTCCAATGCCAGTTATCAGCAGATTACTGTAAATTACAACACGAGTGATGGCACTGCTCAAGTTGCTGACTCTGATTACAACTCTGCTTTCGGGACGGTTACTTTCAATCCTGGGGAAACCAGCAAAGTTATTAGCATTGGTGTCATCGGTGATAACAAAGCTGAAACCAACGAGACATTTTCTGTCAATCTTTTGGGTGCAATAAATGCCGCGATCGCAGATGATTTAGGTGTTGGTAGCATCATTGATGATGACAACCAACCAACTATCAGTATCTCAGATGTCTCAGTTACCGAAGGCAATACAGGTACAACAACTAATGCTAACTTTACGATCATTCTCTCTAATCCTAGTTCTCAACAGATTACTGTAAATTACAACACGAGTGATGGTACTGCTCAAGTTGCTGACTCTGATTACAGCTCTGCTTCCGGGACAATTACTTTCAATCCTGGCGAAACTACTAAAGTTATTAGCATTGGTGTCATCGGCGATAACAAATTTGAAACTGACGAGACATTTTCTGTCAATCTTTCGGCTGCAACAAATGCCGCGATCGCAGATAGTTTAGGAATTGCTACCATCATCAACGATGACAATCAACCAACTATTAGTATCTCGGATATTTCGGTTATTGAAAGCAACATAGGTACAACAACTAATGCTAACTTCACTATCAGTCTTTCTAATCCTAGTTCTCAGCAAGTTACTGTAAATTACAACACGAGTGATGGTACTGCTAATGCTGCTGACTCTGATTACAATTCGGCTTTAGGGACGATTACTTTCAATCCTGGTGAAACTAGCAAAACTCTTAGCATTGGTGTTTTAGGCGATAACAAATTTGAAACTGACGAGACATTTTCCGTCAATCTTTTGGGTGCGACAAATGCCGCGATCGCAGATGGCTTAGGAGTTGGTACTATTATCAACGATGATAATCAACCAACTATCAGCATCTCAGATGTCTCAGTTCCTGAAGGTAACATAGGCACAACAAGTAATGCTAACTTTACTATCAGTCTCTCCAATCCTAGTTATCAGCAGGTTACTGTAAATTACAACACGAGTGATGGCACTGCCCAAATTGCTGACTCTGATTATAACTCTGATTCAGGAACAATTATTTTCGCTCCTGGTGAAACTAGCAAAACTCTTAGTATTGGCGTCATAGGCGATAACCAAAGTGAAGCCAACGAGACATTTTCTATCAATCTTTCAGGCGCGACAAATAGCACGATTGCAGATAGTTTAGGAGTGGCTACCATCATTGATGATGACAACCCAACAACTGTCAGTATCTCGGATGTCTCAATTGCTGAAGGTAACACAGGCACAACAACTAATACTAACTTTATCGTCACTCTCTCCGCAGCGAGTTTACAGCAGGTTACTGTAAATTACAACACGAGTGATGGCACTGCTAAAGTTTCTGACTCTGATTACAACCCTGCTTCCGGGACAATCGTTTTCAATCCTGGCGAAACCAGTAAAACTCTTGCTATTGGTGTCATAGGTGATAACAAAGCTGAAACCAACGAGACATTTTCCGTCAATCTCTTTGGTGCTACAAACACCACAATTACTGATAGCTTGGGAGTGGCTACTATCATAAATGATGACCAACCCCCAGCCATCAGCATTGCAGATGTATTAGTCAAAGAAGGCACAACAGGGATGACAACTAATGCTAATTTTGTCGTCACTCTCTCTAATGAATTCTATCAACCGATAACCGTAAATTACAGTACGAATGATGGTACTGCCCAAGAATCTGACTCGGATTACAATTTCGGGTTGGGGACAATTGTTTTTAACCCTGGCGAAACTAGCAAAGTTATTAGTATTGGCGTCAGAGGTGATAATAAAGTTGAACCCAATGAAACATTTTTTGTCAATATCTATGGTGCAGCAAATGCCATGTTTAATAATCACCAAGGAGTTGGCACAATCAAGAATGATGACTAATCGTTATTGAGCAAAACATTAGCGATCGCTGCAATTATCCCGACCCAGAGTAGGGGGTGGGAAAATACCTGTATTATAAGTTACGGCATATTTATTTTTGCAACCAGTTTTTGCAAAGCAAAGTATTCATTATAACCAAATTTATACTTAGCTGGAGTTCGACTAGCATTTTAAAATCCAGGATTAAGCCATTCTCAAAAAAATTTATCCGAAAATCAAATATTCAGTAAAATTACGTATGCGGATTTAAGTCTTCTCAATGAATAGTAGAATTAGCCCATACAGGAGAAGACTGTGACGCTCTTAAATGAAGCTCAAGTAGAGCAACTAAAGGAAATAACCACACGCTTGCGACAAGTAAGACAAGAAAAATCTATTCGTATAGAAGAAATAGCCTCTCAAACAATGCTTCGAGTAGGCATTTTGCAAGCTTTGGAAGAAGATCGATTTGAAGAATTGCCTGAGCCGATTTTTCTGCAAGGATTCATCCGTCGTTATGGAGATGCTTTAGGGTTGGATGGAAATGCTTTATCGTACAGCCTGATCGCCAATGTTGTCTGTCAAGATTCTAAAAATGCTCATCACAATTCAGACAATAAACAAAATACATATATACCTCTTGTTCTGACCTATATTTTATTATTGGTCGGTGCATCTGCTGGTCTTCTTCATATACTCAATCCACAGCTTACAGCTGAATCCCTGACTCCAGAAGACAATAATCAACAGTCAATAGTCAGTAATCAGACTAACAAATGACCAAGAAGGCAGAGGAAGTAGGGAGTGGGGAGTGGAGCAAGATGAAGGGGATAAGGGAGACAAGAACAATAACCAATGCTCCAGACCCTATTCCCTATACCCATTTTCAAGATATTTGCGGTTTACGCAGATGCCAACTAGTAGATTGTTCATAAGCATAAGCTACCTGAAATAGCTGGTCTTCTCGCAGCACATTGCCAATTAGCTGTAATCCTATCGGTAGCCCCTGTTCGTCAAAACCACATGGCAAACTTAAACTGGGTAAACCAGCAAGATTTACAGGAATAGTCATCAAGTCATTTAAATACATACTCAAGGGATCAGTAGTTTTTTCCCCTGCTTTGAATGCTGTAGTGGGAGATGTGGGACAAACTAACACATCAACCGCGCCAAAAGCCTTTTCAAAGTCTTGCTTAATCAAAGTACGGACTTTTTGCGCTTTCAGGTAGTAAGCGTCATAATAGCCAGCCGAAAGGGCGTAAGTGCCGATCATAATCCGGCGTTTAACTTCTGTACCAAAACCAGCAGCACGGGTACGAGTGTACATTGATAACAGATTATCGGCATCAGGAGCGCGATACCCATATTTAACGCCATCGTAACGAGCCAGGTTTGCTGATGCTTCTGATGGGGCGATGATGTAATAGGTGGGTAAGCCATAGCGAAAGCGGGGACAGGAAATTATATGAATTTCTGCTCCCAAACTTTGTAGTTGATCTACTGCTTTGGTAACAGCTTGTTCCACTACAGGGTCTAAACCTTCACCAAAAGTTTCTTTAATGATACCAATTCTTAGCTGACCTCTGGGTTTGAAGTTTGGTTTTAAGCTAGCAGCATAGTTGGGAATGGCAACTTTCAGGCTGGTAGAATCTTTGGGATCGTAACCTGCGATCGCACTTAATAATATTGCCGCATCTTCCACTGTGTTTCCAAATGGCCCAATTTGATCCAAAGATGAAGCGTAAGCTACTAAGCCATAACGAGAAACCAAACCATAAGTGGGTTTCATCCCCACCACACCGCAGAAAGATGCAGGTTGGCGAATCGAACCGCCAGTATCAGAACCGAGAGCAACTACACATTCTTGAGCCGCCACTGCCGCCGCCGAACCCCCAGAAGAACCACCTGGAACTCGTGACAAATCCCAAGGATTAGCTGTGACTTGATAAGCAGAGTTTTCTGTGGAACTACCCATTGCAAACTCATCCAAGTTGGTTTTGCCTACCATTACCGCCCCAGCATCTGCAAGTTTTTGCGTCGCCGTTGATTCATAAGGCGGCACAAAATTTTCCAAAATCCGAGAGGCGCAGGTGGTAGGAATCCCCTTGGTACACATATTGTCCTTGATACCCACAGGAATGCCTGCTAGCAGCCCAATTTCTTCTCCTGCGGCAATTTTTGCATCCACAGCACCCGCCTGCTCTAATGCCCGGTCTGCCGTCACACATAAAAAGCTGTGCAATTTCGGCTCTAACGCTTGAATGCGCTCTAAGGCTTCTTGGGTAATTTCAACGGCAGAACGTTCTTTTTTAACCAGCTGTTGGTGCAACTCGCGGATGGATGCCATGATTGCTCTCTTTGTGACTCAAGTCATTGATTCTAGTACATATTGGTCAAAATTGGGTATTGGTTATTGGGCTTTGGGCATTGCTTATTCTCCTCTGCTTGCCATTGCCCATTCATCTGACAAAGCGGATTAATATGTATTGAAATGTACTTCATAAGTTTTGAAAACAGCAAATACATGGCTATTAACCATCTATTGAATAGTTTGCCAAAGTTTTCATATATATTGTCTGCTTTTGTGTAAGAGTATAGCAGTGTTTTCTAATGATATAATTTTGTATTATAAGCTTATTAATACTACAAACTTCATAATTTTATTCAATTCAACAAAATTTTTCGAGGTAAGGTAGGATGATAAAAATAGCTACACGTAAATATTTAGGCAAACAAAATGTTTATGACATTGGGGTTGAGCGTGACCATAATTTTACGATAAAAAATGGCTTAATAGCTGCTAATTGTTTCAATAAATCCCATTCAACAGCCTATGGTTATGTAACATATCAAACAGCATATTTAAAAGCTAATTACCCATTGGAATATATGGCGGCGCTGTTAACAGCTAACAGTGGTGATACCGATAAGGTACAGAGATACATTACTAACTGTACAAATATGGGGATATCCATAGATCCGCCAGATATTAATCGTTCTGGTGTTGATTTTACGCCAACGGCAGGAAAGATTCTGTTTGGATTTTCGGCAGTGCGTAACGTGGGACAAAATGCGATCGCTTGTATTTTGGAGGCGAGAAATGAGACAGGAGAGTTTAAATCACTCGCTGATTTTTGCGATCGGGTGGATTTGCGTGCTGTTAATCGCCGAACTCTGGAGTCGTTGATTTACTGTGGAGCCTTTGACAAAATTGAATCCAACCGCCAACAGTTAATTAACGACTCAGAATTAGTGTATGATTGGGCACAATCTCGTGCTAAAGATAGAGCTAGTGGTCAAGGGAATCTATTTGATTTATTGGGTGACGGATTTTCTTCGACTCAGAATAAAAGAGCAAATAATGCCTTTGAAACTGCTCCTAAATCTAAACCTGTGACGGATTTACCCCCACAAAAAAAGTTGCAAATGGAGAAAGAATTACTAGGCTTTTATGTATCAGATCATCCCCTGAAATCATTACGGCAAATAGCACCACTTTTGACTCCAATTAACCTTTCGCAGCTGGGAGAACAAAGGGAAGATACAAGGCTTTGTGCAGTTGTGATGTTGAATAACGTCAAAAAAGTGGTGACAAAAAAAGGCGATCAGATGGCAATTCTGCAAATAGAAGACCTAACTACGCAATCAGAAGCTGTAGTTTTTCCGAAAACTTATGAACGCATTAGTTCCCTGCTCCAAGTTGATACTAGATTGATTATTTGGGGAAAAGTAGATCGACGTGACGAGCAAACTCAATTTATTCTTGAAGATGCAGAACCAGTAGAAACAGTACAAATGGTAATGGTGGAGTTAAATCCCCAGCAAGCAGGTAATATGGAAGATTTACATCGCTTGAAAACAATTTTGCAAGAGCATTCAGTAGACAAAGAAAAGGCAAAAATGCCGGTGATTGGAATTATTCAAACTGAAACTTCTCGTAAGCTTGTTCGCTTGGGTTGGCAATTTTGTGTACAAGATTCTAGAATTACCGTTCAAGCTTTGCAAAATGCCAGTTTTCCTGCTCATATAAAATCGCTGACTGGTAGCTGAGGCCAGGAGTCAAAAATCCACCAATACTGAAAAGCAACTTAAAAATTCGTTTGATTGAACTGTCAACAGTACATTGCCTTAAGTATTCAGGATTTTAATCGTTTTTTTAGTTACTTATGCGGATGATAATTTCCTTGAGGGAGTGGTATCTTTTGATGCTAAGACCCTTAAGGCTGCGACCGGGGGAAGGAGTTAGAACTTGATGATTGTCAACGAGCTACATAGATTTGTTTCATACTGTAAAAAAATTCAACCCCAAACTCACGAGGACATTCAAAAATTTTTTGAAGGAGTGATATTATTTCCTTATGATAAGGAACTTCTATTGCAAGCTTATTTATTTCTGAATATTAAAGAGTTGTTTCCCTCGTGCGCTGAATTGCTGTTATTTGAAAAGTCTCCAATTTCAGATTATACAGATTTAGGAAAGTGTGATTTTGTCTTCCTAACCTTTAAAGGTAGTCTATTTCTAATAGAAACTAAGTTTATTGATACAGAGGCAACTGGAGCAACAGAACGAAAAAGAAGAAATAAGCATAGAAACAAGGTATTTGAGCAAGTTATTACTTTAAAAGGTCGATTTAGCGAATATTGGAATATGAGGCTAGACCAATTAGAGTGCGGGGTTTTCACAACAGATGCAGAAGTTGCTTGGCGAGGAAATGGTGTGAATGTCACATCTAAATCGATATCTATAGATAAGCTCGAACAATGGCGAAGAAGTTATCACAGTAGTGAAAAATTTTTATCTCATCAAGATGGGTCAAAGTTTGAGGAGAGGGTTAATTTGAAAGGTTGAACTAAGACCTAAATTATAGTTATTACAGTGAATGGTGTATGGGGCATAAAAGTCATTAATAATGCCACATACACCAACCCAGAGGAATTATCTGGGTTTTCCTTCCCATCAATCTTTACTGCCAAACATAGATAAGGACAAACAAAATAATCCAGATAACATCGACGAAGTGCCAAAACAATGAGGTTGCATTGACGCCGAAGTGACCTGTATCGTAGTTGTCAGGTAGGAAAGAACGGATCAAAATTATTAATTGCAACAGAATACCAGTGAAAACGTGCAAACCGTGGAAGCCTGTAAGTAGGTAAAACGTCCCACCAAATACCCCGGAGGTGAAACCAAAGGCGAGGCCGTTCCATTCAATCGCCTGTCCAATTAAAAAGTAAGTTCCCATTGCCATTGTTGCCAAGAGAAACAGGCGGAATTTTACTAAGTCGTGGCGTTGAAGGGCGCGTTCTGCTAAGTAAATTACAAAGCTACTAGCAACAAGAATTACTGTGTTGATTGCCGGTTCTTTTATTTCTAGTCCAGAAACACCTGCTGGTAGCCAATTAGGCGTTGATGTTTTGTAGATGGCATATCCGATGAAGAAACTTAAGAAAATGACGCTTTCTGACAGTAGGAAGACAATGAAGCCAAACATTTTGTTGCCTTCTTCGTCGTGCCTGTGTTCTGCGCTTGTATGGGGCAATTCGTGGGAATTGATATAGCTGTCCATTTTGGTTTTTGAGGGGGAGTTTGAAACGCAAAGGTACGCGGAGGGAAGCGCAGAGGTACGCGGAGGGTTTTTGCGTCTTCCCGATGGTTGGCGTTTATTCTGGGAGGTTGGCTGTTAAGGGTTCTGATTTTCCGTAGCCGTAGGGTTCGGAGATGATGATGGGAGTTTCTTCAAAGTTTTCTACTGGAGGGGGTGAAGAAACTAACCACTCTAGTCCGATTGCTCGCCAAGGGTTAGCGGGTGCTTTCTCGCCTTGCATCCAAGAAATCACCATGTTGAAGATGAAAGGCAAGGTGGACATTCCTAAGAGGAATCCGCCGAGGCTGGCGATGATGTTCCAGAATTGATACTCTGGGGCGTAGGAAGCAACTCGGCGTAACATTCCTTGCAATCCCAAGGGGTGCATGGGCAAAAAGTTGAGGTTTGTGCCGATGAAGGCTAACCAAAAGTGGATTTTACCCCAGCTTTCGGAGTACATCCTTCCGGTCATTTTGGGGAACCAGTGATAGATGGCTGCAAATAAGCCCATTGTCACGGTGCCGTAGAGGACGTAGTGGAAGTGTCCGACTACAAAGTAGGTATTGTTAACGTGGACATCAACGGGCACCGAAGAAAGCATGATGCCTGTGATTCCTGCGAACACAAACATGACTAATGCACCCAAGGCAAACAGCATGGCGGTATTTAGCCGCAGTTTACCGCCCCAAATAGTTGCCACCCAAGCAAATACTTTAATTCCTGTGGGGACAGACACGCACATTGTCGTTAGCATGAAAATCAACCGCATCCAGCCAGGTGTACCGCTGACGTACATGTGGTGTACCCAAACAATGCCGCTAACTACGGCAATCAAGATGGATGAAATGGCAACTACTTTGTAACCAAATAGGGGTTTACGTGAATAAACTGGGAAAATTTCTGAGAAAATGCCGAAGACAGGCAAAATAATCACGTAAACGGCTGGGTGGGAGTAGAACCAGAAATAATGTTGGAACATCACTGGATTTCCACCTTTGGCGGGGTCGAAAAAGGCAGTGCCAGCTGTGAGGTCAAGTAGCAGCATCACCGCGCCAGCTGTCAGTGCTGGAAGTCCAAATAGTTGGATGATTTGGGCGCTAAATACTGCCCAGACAAACAACGGCATCTTAAAGAAGCCCATTCCTGGGGCCCGCATCTTGACGATGGTGGTGACAAAGTTCACTGCCCCCATAATTGAGGATACGCCGGATATTGCCACCGCTAGCAGCCAGAGAACTTGACCATTAATTAAGTTACCTGTGGGATTCTGGAGACTAACTGGTGGATAAGACCACCAGCCGGCTTGGGCTGGCCCTCCAGGGACGAAGAAGCTACCCATCATCAAAATCCCGACTACTGGCACCATCCAAAAGGCGACGGCATTCAGGCGGGGAAATGCCATATCTCGCGCCCCAATCATCAGGGGTACTAGATAGTTGGCAAAACCAACGAGTGAGGGAAATGTCCACAAAAACAGCATCACGGTGCCGTGCATGGTGAACATACCGTTATAGACGGTGCGATCGACTAAATCTGATTCGGGTGTCATCAATTCTCCCCGCATCACCATCGCAAAGATACCGCCGACGAGAAAGAAGAAGAATGAGGTAACGAGATACTGGATACCAATTACCTTGTGGTCGGTACTAAAGCTGAAGTATTCTTTCCAGCTACTCGGAGATTCGTAGTTAGGCTTCTCATTAGGGAGAAGAATACCTTCAATAGGAACATTAGTCATGGTTACTTTCCTTTCAACCAGGTGAATTGACTAGAGGAGGTGCAGCAGGTGGAACTGTAACCCAACCAGTTTGGACTGATTGATTGGATGTTTGGGCATACTCAAAAGCTGCTTGATTCTTTGCTAGGGATGGCTTTTGGGTTGCAGCTTGTGCCAGCCATTGCTGATAATCTTCAGGAGATTCGACGATTACATTCGCTTGCATCGTCGCAAAGTATGTGCCGCTATATTGGGAATCGGTCAATCGGTATTGTCCGGGACGGATGGGAGTAAATTCAAAGTCGATCGCATGATTGGGAATAATATCCTGCTTGAGGCGAAATGCAGGAATGTAGAAGCCGTGGAGAACGTCTTGTGATTTCAGTGCTAAACGTATCCGGCGATCGCTTGGTAAATGCAATTCGGTACTGGTAATATCTCTTTCTGGGTAATGAAAAACCCACGCCCACTGTTTAGCTAATACGTCAATTTTCTCAACGGGTTCTGCTAAGGCTTTAGCTGGGGGATCTTTTGGGTCTGCATAAGCCGATTGGATTCCTAATGGATTATGCAAGTGAACTATTTCCGATGGGCCTTGAATTCCCATTTGTTCGTAAACTTGGTAGCTGTAGCTTGCAATCCAAAACACCAAGAGAATTGGGATTGCTGTCCAGACAACTTCTAAGGTGACATTACCTTCAATCGGAGGGCCGTCAGTGAAGTCATCTTTGACTGCCCGATGGAAGATGACAGAATACATCAGAGTACTTGTTACTCCCAAGAAGATGAAGGCACCGAGGGTTACTAAGAAGCTAATCAAATCATCAATTAGTAGGGATTCGGCCGCTGCTTGGGGAGGAAGCCAGGAGTAAGCCTGCTTGCCGATCCAGAGACTCGTAACAGTCACTGCGATCGCGCCTGTAAGCAGCGTCAAAATATTTAAAATCTTCTGGATTTTCATGGTCTTTGCTTATTGGGCACTTGTACTGAGCGAAGCCGAAGTATGGGGCATTGGGTATTAGTCAAAGGACAAATGACTAAGGACAAATAACAAATGACTTACTTGAGTGTTGTATTGAGGTCTTGGTGCGATCGCAGCAGATTATCTGCGGTATTGTGTACGCCAAATTCAGCGGCTAATTGCGCTCCTAGTGTGCCGTGGACGTACAGAATGAACATGATTGCTATGCCTGCGAACAGATAGATCCATTGCACTTCTCTATCTGTCTGTTTATATTCTTGTTTGCCCCAAACGAAGCGCTGCCATGCTCTCCAGATGGTCATGCCAACAATCAGCGCTAATAAGAACACACCACCCACACCATGCCAGAGCATAGTTTCCATTGCCTGCAATCCCCAGGCACTCTTCATATCAGCCGGTGGTGCTGCCAATAGCATTTCGTAAAAGCCTGCTCCCACTGTGAAAAATGTGATGATGCTGGCAGCTAACATGTTGTACCAGCCAACAGCAAATAAGTTGTCACGTTCGACAGTAATTGCCAAAAATTTGAAGACCCATTTTTCAAAGGGGAACAGAACACCAACAATATCAAAGGTCATCGCAATGATGAACAAACCTATTGTCAGATGGACTAAGTTGGGATGAATGGGAATTGTGTAAGGCAGTCCGTTTGCACCTAAAGAGCCGCTCAATTGGTCAATTAATTCTGAGTTCATCGCAACACACCATCCTTTACTGCTTCCACAACTGGCACGGTATGCAATCCATAGATCCAAACAAGTTCATCGCCGAGATATACTTGTAAGCCAACTATTAAGGTTAAAACTAGTCCGGCTCCCAAATAATAAATCGGTACTTTTTTAGGATTGCGGGCACGAATTACATAGCGCCAAGCTGTAATCGCTGTGATAATTCCTGAAAGCGACCAACCAATTAGCGTATGCAAATTTAGCACCGATTTCGCTAGGCTGTAAGGCTGTGCTAATCCCGCTTCAAACTGACCAAAAATGATCGCGACGAAGATGGCGATCGTGGCAACTAACATGTTCCACCAACTCACCTCGAAAAGACCGGATTTACCAGTAAAATAGCCAATTACATCGCAGAAAAAGGAAAACAGCACCATCGCAATTACGAAGTGGACAACGATGGGATGAATCGTATCTGGATAGGGCAAATTGTGGTCGTTCAAAGATGTCAAATACTCAAGCATTGTCTTCTCCTGGACATATCTACCGCACTTTGGTCAATAAATTTTGGATTTTGGATTGGCGATCGCGCAGTCTTAGCGAACGTCTTTTAGATTTATTCCGTCCCAGACGAGATATAAACTAGAAGACTCTAATCAAAAATCTAAAATCGCTAGTCAAGCTTCAATAATTGATGGACACTCACTAACATCACCACAAGTATCCATCCATAATTGACGGGATTCTGTTCAATATCTGCGCGGTTCAATACGCTTAATCATGTCTTAGCTTTTTGTAGCCAAATTTGGTTAAATTGCCTACATGGAATAATTTTTGTTTTGATTCATTTCCTTATGCCAATAGTCTGCAACAGCAATTCTTGATGTAGCTAAATCAAATCGCTGTCGTTTGTTGATTTGCTTAACCTATCCTTTAGCTTAAGTAAATTTTTATGAATTGTCAAAACAATAAATATTAAACTTTTAAAAGTTAGTTGTTTAACAAAAAAATATTTTCACAATGTATTTATTTTTGCAATTTTTAAAATATAAAAAAGTCGAAATATCATATTTGTCTGTAAGTTATTTCACAATAATCAAATATTTGTTTGTGATGTAAATAACAAAAATATTTGAATCACTCAAAAAAACCTTTAAAAAGACAAAAGTAGGGAATCATGGTTAAGTCAGAACTCAGAAATACAGTTTATTGCAATAGGTTCGCTTTTTCCTTCTAATATTAGTTTCATAATTCTTTCATTTTTATCTTACTTCTGCTAAAGTGAGACAAAAGTGAGAAGATTATGAAATTGCTATAATGAGATTTAATATCAATAACTTTCAGATGCAACTACCGCAGCACGGACAAAAATTGGTTATAGCGTCTGGGCTGCTATTGTGGCTATGTTTGAGTGGGTGTAGCCCGTCAGCCTCCAATTCTCAACCACAGTTAAGTCCAAACCCAGGCACAACTACCACCAACCTAGATAAAAAAGGTAAAAAAGTAGTTCTTACCACCTTTACAGTCATTGCAGATATGGCGCAAAACGTGGCGGGAGACAAGGCGATTGTTGAATCTCTCACCAAACCAGGGGCGGAAATTCATGGTTACGAACCAACTCCTAGCGATTTAGTGAGGGCGCAAAAAGCAGACCTAATTTTAAATAATGGTCTTAATTTAGAGCGTTGGGCACAGAAGTTGTATAACAGCGTTCCTAATGTACCTCACGTTACCCTAAGTGAGGGAATTAGGCCTGTTGAAATTACGGAGGATGCCTACAAAGGGAAACCTAATCCCCATGCTTGGATGTCACCAGAAAACGCCTTGATTTATGTAGAGAATATTCGTAAGGCATTAGTTAATTTAGACTCAGCGAATACAGAGACTTATAACACCAATGCCAAAGCATACAGCCAAAAGATTAAGGAAGTTGATGAGAAACTGCGAAAAGCCGTGTCGGTAGTTCCAGCAGACAAGCGCTACATGGTAAGCTGTGAAGGCGCTTTCTCATACGTCACCCGCGATTATGGGTTGAAAGAAGCTTATCTCTGGGCAGTCAACTCTGAACAGCAAGCTACTCCCAAACAGTTAGAAAAAGTCATTGATATAGTTAAAAAAAATAAAATACCTGTAGTTTTCTGTGAAAGTACAGTCAACGATGGAGCGCAACGTCAGGTAGCTAGAGAATCGGGAGCAAAGTTTGGTGGAGTATTTTATGTTGATTCCCTGTCTCCAGCGAATGGGCCAGCACCTACTTATCTCAAGTTGCTAGAAGGTAATATTAATACTCTAACTCAGGGATTAGAGGAAAAATGAGCAAGTATGCAAGAATAAATCTAACTATTGTAAATAAGCTTGTAGTAACAAATTTAGTCCTATTTTGTTCTCTGGAAAACGTTACGTCTTTGGAAAGATGACTAGAGCCGCTCACTACAAACTATGAATTAATTTTAGAGGTGATTTTTAATGAAATCCATTAGTATTGATGTCGAAAATTTGACAGTAGCTTATCACGGCAAAGTTGCTTTACATGGTGCTTCTTTGCAAATTCAAGCAGGTTCAATCAGTGGTTTAGTGGGGATGAATGGTAGCGGTAAATCAACCCTATTTAAGGCAATTATGGGTTTTTTGAAGCCAGTTACAGGACGGGTTTTGATTAATGGTTTACCGATAAAGACTGTACAGAAAAAAAGCTTGGTTGCTTATGTACCACAGTCAGAAGAAGTGGACTGGAATTTTCCAGTAAGTGTCCATGATGTGGTGATGATGGGACGCTACGGATACATGAACATACTGCGAATTCCGTCGGCGAACGATCAAAGAGTGGTGAGGGAGAGTTTGGAAAGAGTGCAAATGTGGTCGATGCGCGATCGCCAAATTGGAGAACTCTCTGGGGGACAGAAAAAACGTGCCTTTCTCGCCCGTGCTTTAGCACAACAGGGAACAGTTTTACTATTAGATGAACCTTTCACCGGGGTAGATATCAAAACAGAAAAAGCGATGATTGACTTATTACTAGAATTGCGGGAAGAAGGTCATACAATTTTGATTTCTACCCATGATTTAGCTTCTATCACTACTTTCTGTGACCAAGTAGTACTCATTAATCGGACTATTCTAGCTTATGGTGATACATCGGAAGTCTTTACAGAAGAGAATCTCTCACGGACTTTTGGCGGTTCTCTGGGAGATTTATCTCTCAGCAAAAGTCAGATAATCCGTGGAAATCAAAATGAATCTGATTGATTGAGAATTTTTAGTTGATATTGCTTGGATTAGATTTATAAAAATATGAATACTCTCGCATTCTTAGACTGGTTAACCACACCCCTCCAGCATGAATTCATGGTGAAGGCAATTTGTGTAAGTGCCTTAGTTGGGGTAGTCTGTTCTGTTTTATCTTGTTTTATGACCCTCAAAGGTTGGGCATTAATGGGAGATGCTGTTTCCCATGCAGTAATGCCTGGGGTTGTAATTGCTTATGTTTTAAATATCCCTTTTGCTGTGGGTGCTTTTGTCTTTGGAGTGGGTTCAGTTATTGCGATCGGTTATATCAAAGCGAAGACGAGAATTAAAGAAGATACTGTCATCGGACTTGTCTTTACAGGTTTTTTTGCTTTGGGTTTGGTACTAGTTTCCAAAACTCCCAGCAGCGTGGACTTGACACACATTTTATTTGGGAATGTTTTGGGTATTTCTAATGAGGATATTATCCAAACGGTGATTATTAGCGTAATTACTTTAGTAACAATAGCTGTTTTACGCAAAGACCTACTATTATTTTGTTTTGACCCCACTCATGCACGTTCCATCGGCTTGAATACAGGGGTACTACACTATATTTTACTATCATTACTATCGCTAACTGCTGTCGCCGGGCTCCAGACAGTGGGAATTATTCTGGTTGTAGCGATGTTGGTTACTCCGGGAGCAACGGCTTATTTATTAACAGACCGTTTCGACCACATGATACTAATTGCAATGGCATCGGGCGTATTTTCTAGTGTTATGGGAACTTACATCAGCTATCATATCGATGGTGCAACAGGAGGTTGCATAGTTGTGTTGCAAACCTTGTTGTTTATTGTAGCAATGATTTTTGCACCTAAACATGGGTTACTGGTAAGAGCAAAGAAGCAGGAAAACACTGACTGATTCAGTATTAAATACTCTTTGCTATTTACGTAACCCCCCATTCCATAGGTATGAGAGCGAAATAAGTGTCGTTTAAAATTGTGGTAATTGGTACTTCTTTAGGCGGATTATCAGCACTGAAAATCGTCCTGGGCAATTTACCAGCAGACTTCCCTGTACCGATCGCGATCGTGCAACACCGTCATAAAGAATCTAGCAACACACTCCAGGATTTATTACAAGAATCCACTTTGTTGAAAATTCGCGAAGTAGAAGACAAGGACGAAATACTACCAGGACATATCTACATAGCCCCAGCAGATTATCACTTACTGGTTGAACCAGGTCACTTTGCTCTTTCGACTGATGAGCCTGTTTCTTATGCTAGACCATCTATTGATGTGCTGTTTGAGTCGGCAGCCGATGTCTACACAGAGCAAGTTATTGGTGTAATATTGACAGGAGCCAACCAAGATGGTATGCAAGGCCTTAAGAAAATAAAAGCGCGGGGAGGAATTACCATTGTACAAGAACCTGCCACAGCTGAGAGCGACATTATGCCAGAGGCAGCAATTTCTGCTATTACAGTAGACTGGATTTTGACACTCTCAAACATTGCTTCCCAGATGGTCAAGCTTTGTCAATTATCACAGAAATAAACCGATGCAGATGGAACGCAAAGTCAACATCCTCCTAGTAGATGATAAACTAGAAAATTTGCTGGCACTAGAGGCAATCCTAGAAAAATTAGGGGAGAATCTCGTGAGAGCTACTTCCGGGGAAGAAGCTTTGAGGTGTCTGCTGCATCAAGACTTTGCAGTGATTTTGCTAGATGTGCAAATGCCTGGGATGGATGGCTTTGAAACTGCTACCTTAATTCGCAATCGGGGGCGATCGCGTCACACTCCAATTATCTTTCTTACCGCCTTTAGCACCAGCGACCAAATGCTGTTTAAAGGTTATGCCTTGGGTGCAGTTGATTATCTGCTCAAACCACTAGATCCCAATATTTTGACTTCTAAAGTCACAGTATTCGTAGAACTATTTAAGAAAACAGAAGCCATCAAGCAACAAACAGCGCAATTGGTAGCTGTGAATACCGAACTCAGGCAAAGTGAAGAACGATTCCGATCGCTAAGTACCTGCTCACCCGTTGGCATCTTTGAAACTGATACCGAAGGTAACTGTAAATATACTAATCCCCGCTATCAGGCAATTTGTGGCTTGAAAGCGGCAGATAGTTTAGAAAAAAAATGGCTAGAATCTGTTCATCCAGAAGATAAAGAACGAGCGATCGCTAGTTGGTCTGCTTACATTTGTGAAGGTCGGGAATACTCAGAAGAATTTCGTTTTCAAGCCGCTCACGGTAACATTCGTTGGGTTCAAGTTCGCTCATCACCAATGCTTTCCAGTCAAGGAGACTTGTTGGGTTATGTAGGCACTCTTGAAGATATTACCGAACGCAAGCAAGCAGAAGAAGTCCGCGCTCAAGTGATTCGCGAACAAACAGCAAGACAGGAAGCAGAAGCTGCGAATCGGATGAAAGATGAGTTTCTAGCTGTTCTCTCCCATGAACTTCGCACGCCTCTAACCTCAATGCTCGGCTGGTCAAAAATCCTCCGCGCCAAGAAACTTGACGAAAAAGCCACTTCTCGCGCTTTGGAGGCGATCGAACGCAACGCCATATCTCAGATGCAACTAATTGAGGATATCTTGGACGTATCTCGGATTATCCGTGGTCAGTTGCGGTTAAACGTATCGGCAGTGAATCTAATCTCAGTCATGGAGGCGGCATTAGAGGCAGTGCGTCCCCTAGCAGAACCGAAAGATATTCAATTAAGTACTGTGCTGGATACTTCGATCGGGTCAGTCTATGGCGATCCAGCTCGTCTACAGCAAATTGTCTGGAACCTACTAACTAATGCAATAAAGTTTACCCCTAAAGGCGGTAGGGTAGAGGTTAGGCTATCAAAGCATGTTGGATTTTCGATTTCAGACTTCAGTGTGAGCGCTCAGTCGAACGGTTTTGGGTTGGGATCTGATGGTAAAAATTTAGCCTCTTCAAACACTGATGAAAACAGTAATCTACAATCCCAAATTCAAAATTTAAAATCTCAGTACGCCCAAATTGAAGTTATCGATACGGGCGTTGGTATTAGTTCCGAGTTTTTACCCAAAGTATTTGAGCGTTTTCGCCAGGCAGATAGTACCACAACGCGATCGCACAATGGACTAGGACTAGGATTAGCGATCGTCCGTCATCTAGTCGAACTACACAAGGGGACAATTTTTGCCCAAAGTTTAGGCACTGGGCAAGGAGCCACCTTTACTGTGAGATTACCACTCTTACAAGACAATAGGGGGAATAGAGAAGCAACAGGAAAAAGTTCCTCTCCTGTAGCATCTACGCCCCTTGCTGGATTAAGAGTGTTAGTTGTAGATGATGAAGCAGATACCCGTAACTTTCTCAGTTTCATGTTTGAGGATTATGGGGCTTTTGCCACTGCGGTAGCCTCAGTTGATGAAGCGCTAGCAGTACTTGAACAAGCAAAACCAGATATCCTGATTAGCGACATCGGTATGTCAGGGCAAGATGGTTATACACTGATTCGGAAACTCCGCTCTTTGGAACCAGAAAAAGGCGGATGCATCCCCGCGATCGCTTTAACAGCGTACACGCGAGAGGAAGACCGCTTGGAAGCACTAAGAGCAGGGTTTCAGCAGCATTTATCTAAGCCAATTGACCCCAATAAGTTGATTTCTGCGGTTGTCAATGTATTAGAACTGCCTATTGAGGTTCCAGTGAGTTGATTTGGAGTGGGAGCAGGGGAGAAATTGCAGTAAGTTTTTCCCCTCTGTCCTTCGGCCTCTTGTGCCCAATCCCCAATTAAGACGAAGTTAAGGCATGTTTTTTGAGTTCGTCTAGAGAAACCACTTCCAAAGCTCTCGCATGGGTTGCTGAAAGTATTACGGGTGGAGCAACGCCAGCTTCTAGAGCTTCTTGCCAGCGAGAAGCACACAAACACCAGCGATCGCCAGGCTTCAATCCAGGAAAATTAAAATCAGGAACAGGTGTGCTGAGGTCGTTCCCCTGCGATTTGGTGAACTCCAGAAATTCTGATGTCACTTGGGCACATACGACATGCGACCCGAAATCTTGACCACCTGTACGACAAAAACCGTCGCGGTAAAACCCAGTCATGGGAGAAGTACAGCAAACCTCTAGGTTTCCATCGATTACATTTTTAGCGTCTGTCATCGTTAATTCGTTGTACTTGATTTTTCCACTTGATATTAAGCTTATATTTATTGTCAATTCCCTGGTTAAATTAAAATCGCTATCCCTAATTAATTGCCAAAAGCAGTAAATTCTAAAATTACTTATCTCAAAATCGTTAAAAATAAATTTTTCAGCAAAATATTTAAGAGCGATCGCTCTCAGTTTAAATAAAAAATAAAACCCCTGGCCAACTACCAAGGGTAATGCAAGTCAGTACTTTTCGCATGGAATGTATCGTACTCAAATACCATAGCAACCCTCTAGTTTACAGATATGCCATTTTGCCAAACAAAAAAAGCCCCCAGTATTAAGCTGAGGGTTAATTTTTTTAGAATAGCGGTAATATACAAACTTATTATTCCCAGAGAATTAAGCAAATAATACTTATAGCCTCCAACATCAGCATTTCTTGTTCCATTTTCTACGAAAGGCTGCGCGAATAGAGGGTTACTCCTGTTGAGCAATCGTAGACATAAATCAGACACCGATTCTAAATAGGCATATAACCAGATATGTCATACAAAAGATCGCTTCGGCGTATTCCTGCCTCGTTGTTTACTTTTAAATAAGCAAAGCTGATAACTCGTATCAGGTTTCCTGTAGTAATAAAACTTGATTAAAAATTGTAAAGCAGTGTAAAGTAGTTTCACAGGCGA
>NZ_JBALDP010000047.1:0-50399 GCF_036917355.1 Nostoc sp. | reverse complement strand
TCTGCTTAAGATTGTCAATTTTCCAGCCTCAAGCCTGTTTGTTTTCAACTCGGCGTTCCTGAGTCGTTTTTTGCTGCTTAGTCTAAACTCCAGTTTTTAAAGAAAGCAAAGATTAAAAGTATTGTTATTGCTTTAATTAAAATAAACGAACAGGTTTATTTTGCAGCTTGGAACTAATTGAACTTACCCGATCGACCACAGAAATCATGTATTTGTAATCTGGTACTTGTCCATTAGGTACATACCCCACTTCTTGAGCTAAACCTGAAGGCGATTCACTCATCACTTTGCGGATAAACTCTTGACGGTTACGTTCTACATTCGGCCCAATTAAGACTACACCTAATGGTACATAATGAGGGTCTTTAAATAATATGCGGAATTCGGTTGGCGCCAATTGTGAGCTGTAGAGGCTTAATTCCGCCTCCGAAACGGCACAGGCGATCGCTTTTCCTTGAGCTACCAATTCCAGTGCTGCTTTGGGTGTGGGTGCAAACAGTATCTCAGCCAGCGTTGTACCATAAAGATTGTAAAGAGGAAAATAATATCCTGTTGCTGAACCCAACTGTCCTAAAGCCACTGTTTTGCCTTGCAATTGTTTCAAGTCAGCGATCGGATTATCTTTACGAACAACAAAGATTGAACGTAAATTACTAATACCAATTAAAGGAAATAGGGGAACATATTGGTGACGTGCGATCGCAATAGCCGCTAAACCCGGTGGAGCAAATACTAATGACCAAGCACGAGCATCAAGGCGCTCAACCGCTCTATTTTCATTAAAAACAGGCTCTAACTGAATATATGAGTTTGTTTTTTCACCTAAGTAACTATTAAATTTAGCATATTGATTAATTATCTGTTCGCCTCCACCATAGTTGATTACACCAATAGTTAACGTGCCCTCAACCCCATCTCCATCTTGTGGTTTGCAGGCAGCAAATGTAAAACCTAGTAGATGAAACAGAAATAAACGACGGGGAAATCGCACAAACATCACTAATTATAGTTAAGGAAATAATTTGGCTTTCAGGACTAATTTAGATAAACTTGACTGCTGCTTAAAGGGGTTATATTGCAGCAAAAAATTAATATTTATTTAAATATTGTTGAGAAGCTTTTTAACAGGTATAAATAAATATTAGACAAACTCACAGGCTACCTTCGTTGCTTAGGTTATGTTAAACAACATTACGTTAAAAAACTTAAAAATAGGTGCTAAATTTAACTTGCTTTTAATATTAGTTTTCATCATCAGTATTTTAGGAAGTGGCGTTGCCTTATCCAGTGTACTTCAAAAGAGAGCGCAAAATGAAGTAAGTTCTCAAGCGGAGATTCTCATCCAAATGGTGAATGCAGTTAGAGATTATACACAAAATCGTATTGCTCCCCTATTAGAACCTAGATTAGATACTAACCCAACATTCCTGCCTGAAGTAGTACCAACTTTTTCCTCTAAAGAGGTTTTTGAAAATTTTCGTAAAAAGCCTGAATTTAAAAACTTTTTTCATAAGGATGCAACACTTAATCCAACCAATTTAGCGGATAAAGCTGATAATTTTGAAACTCAACTTGTCGAGCGTTTTCGCAATGAACCTAATACTCTAGAAATTACAGGCTTTCGTAAATTGTCAGAAGGCGAAGTATTTTACATTGCACAACCACTAAAGATTACACAAGCCAAATGTTTGCGATGCCATTCTACACCAGATCGGGCTCCTAAAAGTCAGTTGCTAAATTATGGCTCAGAAAATGGTTTTGGCTGGCAACTCAATCAGATTGTTTCTGCTCAAATAATCTCTGTTCCTTCTCAAGATATTTTTGCCAATGCCAAGCAGACTTGGATATTGATAATGGGACTTTTAATTGCGATTTTTGCGATTGTAGTTTTCTTAATTAACTTCTTAATTACAAAATATGTGATTCAGCGCATCAGAAGAATAGAGAAAATAGCTCAAAAAGTTAGTGTTGGTGATATGACCGCTGATTTTGAAGAAAGCTCTCATGATGAAATTGGCGGGTTAGCAGAAGCATTTAATCGGATGAAAGCTAGCTTGAAAATAGCTCTGGAAATGCTGAATAATCAAGTTTAATAAGTCGTAATTCATATTCGTAATTCGTAATTCGTAATTAACAAGGACAAAAAGGCTTACAAATTCAAGATAGTAAGCGTTGCTCAAATTGCAAAGCTTTTTGAGGTTCGGGGATTTGTGATGCTAAAATTTTCACAAATTCTGCACGGGAGATTTGTCCAGAAGATTTCCTAGCTTTTTGAACTAGAAACTTAGCTATTGGGCCAATTAAATTAGCCAACTCACGTTCGCACTCTTCCAAAAATTTGTCACTGATGACTTGAGATTCTTGGTTTAGTAAATTATTTGAGTTAATACCAGATTGTTCGGATTTAACAGTAAGTTCTTGTAGTAACGTAGGTTTCTCTAGTAGAAAGATGGTTTTCTTCTTAAAATCAATTTGTTGATTTTCTTGAAGATGAAGGGCTAATTGACTAATTAATTCTTCATAATTGGACGCTGATGCCGCAACTTGTCGTAGTAATCTTGAGGCAATGGGGCCGACAAATTCTAAAAGAATTGTTTCTAAGCGATTGTAATTTTCCCCAGACAGAATAGAAGCAGTCGGATACCCAATTGAGTTTTGCTGAGAAAGCGAAGCTTGAGGCGGTTGTGTAAAATCTGGTACTTGAAGTGATTGCGCTTCTACCTGGTAATCTTTGCGATAATATTCTTGCTCTTTGGGTGTCAAAGATGGTAGTTGAAGCGATTGCGCTTCTCCTTTAGTATCAAGCTTCTTAAGCACGTGTAAAACTTCAGCCGCAGACTGATAGCGCTGTTTAAAGTGATGTAGCACCATCTTAGATAGCACAGAAGCCAACTCAGAACTGACGTTAGCTTGATGCTGCCAAGAAATTTCTCCTGTATTTGGGTCTTCCTCAAAGTTTATCGGATGTAACCCTGTCAGCGATTGTATACCAATAATGCCCAAGGAATAAATATCACTGTTGGGGCGGGGCTTACCTTGCCCCTGCTCTGTAGACATATATCCGGGAGTACCAATAATAATAGTAGCCCCCGTGTGCCCTGCAATTGTGAGGAGTTGAGTTTGGACTTGTTTAACAGCGCCAAAATCAATCAGCACTAACTTACCGTCTTGTTGCCGCCTAATTATATTGTCCGGTTTGATATCTCGATGAATAACGTTGTGGCTGTGAATAAATTGTAGAATACCCAGAACCTGTTGGAGTAGTTGAATGACTCGATCTTCTGTCCAACGTTGATTGAGGAATAGTTCCGCTTTTAGGGTGTGTCCTTCAATGAACTCTTGCACCAAGAAGAACTCTTGGTTGTCTTCAAAATAGGCTAAAAGCCGAGGAATCTGGTCATGATAGCCCAGTTTTTCTAGTGTTTCTGCCTCACTAGTAAATAGCCGTCTGGCAGTTTTGAGAAATTCAGGGCTACGAGTGACGGGCTTAAGGTGTTTGACAACGCATTTTGGAAAACCTGGCCGATGGGTATCTTGGGCTATGTAGGTTTGACCGAATCCACCTCCACCTAATATCTGGAGGACTTGGTAACGTCCGTCTAATAATTGTCCTAACATTATGTCACAAGCCTTAATTCCTCAAATTAATCTTGACACAACTACCAGCTTTGGTAAGGTTTGTTCAGACAGAAAGTAGGTAGTGCCAAAATTTCAAGCAAGATTTTTTGAGGATTGTATTACAAGTTTATGACTAACTAGACTCCAGATCGGCTTGCAGGCATATTATTGTTGAAGCTTTAATAATTCCTCAGAAATCGCCAGTGCCTCAGCTTTTGAAGTAGTTGTTGGTTGAGAAACTACGCTAACCTCTCCTAATTGAGTTTTATTTACAAAATAGGTTATTCCCCGAAAGCTCAATTTATAGGTTACTGGTACTAGAGGAACTTCCGCCGATTTGGAATTTGGATCGACACGATAGTTAACGCCACGGTACATCAAATTATAAGCTTGCCCAATTTGAGGAACTGGTTGAAATGGCTGTTCCGTTTTTTTGCTGCCAACTTTGCTTGAGTCGTATTCGTAGCTCAGACCACGATAGTAAAGTTTCATAATTTTCGCTTCCTGAATAACTGTTTTTCAACAATGCCAATGACTTATCAGAGGTTGATTGGAATGTTATGCAAGAGCTAAACAAACTTACACTTTTTCAGTGAATTTGTGTAAATACTCGCATTTTAAGTGCTTATCATTACTATCAATATCTTTGAGATTGGATTCAGGGTGGATTAGAGTCAGAGTATAAACTGACTATCTTGGTAAAGAATCTTATATTTAATTTTTGCTCATGTACAGCCAAAGACTCTAAAATCTTTTTGGGATTTTAGAGTCTTACATCCTTATAGAGTGCGATGAAATACGATACAACAATGTCTGTTACTACAACAAGGGGAACCCCAACAACACACTGGCTTCTTTTAAGTGCCGTGACAAACTAGTTTGTGTTACTAAAAGCTTTGCTCATTTTCGGGGATTCGGTCATCGCATTACTTACGGGTGCTGTGCGCGATCGCAAACTTTTAAGCGCGAATGCAATCTTGACGAACAAAGTGCCAACTAGACAAAGATAAAGTCTCTAGATAAACTGACATTGGTAGTGTCTTGAACGACAGCAATCAACTCACTGCCATAGTAAACTTCTGTGTCTATAAGCGAACTGCCACTCCAATTTGAATACCCGAAAGAGTATTGACTAGAGTTACCAATGGTTTGAATATAATCAACAGAGGCATTCCAGTCAGTAATGGTAGCGAAACCAAAATCTTGGTATGAAACACCCCAAGAACCGCCAAGAACGAAAGTATCAGAACCTGAACCACCAACCAGAGTATCGTATTCTACGCCACTAGTTGCATAGCCGTCAAGGCGGTCGTTGCCGGCTCCACCATAGAGGGCATCATTGCCAGATCCACCGTAAAGGCTGTCATTCTCATTACCGCCGTATAATTCATCGTTGCCAGCAGAGCCAGACAAATAATCATAGCCGTCGTAGTCATAAGGGCCAGAGCCATAGCCTGAAGAGGGATAGCCGTAGATAACGTCGTTACCACTGGTGCCATAGATTGTATCGCTCAACGAGGTGCCGTAAGTAGCCATTTGAGTTTCTCCTGAGAATTTGTGTTTTTGATTTGTTATTTAATAAAGTAGTGTTCATTCAGCGGTTATTGCTTATGCATAACAGGCAATTTCCTCTGCTTCAAAACGTTGGATATCTTTCCAATTTATTGAACAACAAGTATTTCATCCTGCGGAAAAGTTCAAGTTTACCTAGCTATGGCGCTCATTCGAGTTCACCCATCTTAAAACTAGAACCCTTGGATGTAACCCGATCTCAATTGAGTGATATAACTTCAAGACAACTTGCTATCCTGTTAATTGAATTATTCCTTGATACCCAAAAACGTTTATAGGTTGAGTCTGTCCTTTTTCCCCATTTAACTCAACCGAAGTTGACGAACTTAAGAACCAACTTAAAGACTTCTTAAACTCGATTTTCTCAAGCTATACACAAGAATTATTTCAGCCACTGCCAAACTTAATTCCCCACTCCCTCTTCTTCCTTAAGTTCGGCGAAACTACCTTAATTTCAGTATCGAGCATTACAAAACTTAATATTAGTTTGTCCGAAAAATACAATTGAAGTTATAGCAAACAGAAGAATAGCGATCGCTTTCCAGGGAATTTTGTAGATAGGGGTTGCAGATATAAGAATTTTTTAACCGCCTCTCCCCAAATTTCGATCGCCTTCACAACAGCTAAAATATTTTCTCTGTTCTGCCAAAACGCTCTCAATATCAATTGCGGCAGTCAACGTTTCGATATCAGCGATCGCTCTATAGAACTGAAGAGAAAGGCGATCGCATCTGGGAATTTGACAATACTTCACTCTGATTTCAAGCAGCCTGACTCTTGCAACTGCTATAAAAATGAGCAATTCGCGATCGCGGTTTTAATAACCAACTGTAAAATTACTTAATGTCCGTACAAGAACAAAGCAAGTAACATAAATTTAGCTGGATAACTTGGCTTCATTCAATCTTTTCTTTTAACTTTTACCTGATTTAGATTCGCAATAGTGCATCGCATCTGTGTTCCCTAGCATAATTATTTAACAAATCTTTTAAATGAGTTCAGCTTTTACAATCAAGGTTTGATTGAGATTTAGATAACTTTGTAGCTTTCGCAGCTTAAGTTATTTACTCCTGAATTGTGCCAGTTATCTTCTGTTTGCTGCTACATCTTAAAGATGTGCTACAGACGGTCATGCCAAACCATAAAAAATACATTTATAACCTCTGAGGTTCCCAATGAAATCACAACACAGGAGCCGTAGACGTGGTGTAATCCTAACGCCCCAAGGATTGCAGAAACTCCAAGATGCAAAATCTAAATCAGAACATTATGACAATTTCGATAAACATTATACTCGTGAAGTCTTAAGCTTTCGCATAGGGTTAGACTCCGATACAGTGACAAAGGTATTTGCCTGTGAAATAGGGGTAGATCGCCAAACTCTGAAGTACTGTTTTCAAGCATTCAACCTACAACTAGAACCTCATGACTATCAGTTTTCCAATCAGGATATCAACCTACAGGAAAACTACACAAAAATTAAAAATCAAATTGATTGGGGAGAAGCACCAGATGTATCCCTTTTTTGCGGACGCACGGAGGAACTGGCAACCCTGAAACACTGGATTTTAGCTGAGTCTCCTACAAATGAGCCAATACCCTGTCGTCTGATTACGATATTGGGTATGAGTGGGATCGGTAAAACCTGGCTATCCGTGAAACTAGCTCAACAACTTCAGGATCGGTTTGAATTCGTGATTTGGCGAGCGCTCCTCCCTAATACTTCAGTTAACGATCTCCTAGCAGACCTGATTGCCGTCTTATCTAATGGAAAAGAAACCGATCTGCCAAAACTATTCAATCACAAAATTTCACGGCTGATTCATTATTTGCAACGTCATCGTTGTTTACTGGTTTTAGACGGTGCTGACAGAGTTCTCCAAGAATGTGCCGCCCCAAAGATCGCCTGTCGAGACTGTATCTGGCTTCAGCACACAACCATCGGAGAGTACTGCGAGTTTTTTAGGAGAGTGGGAGAAGCCACCCATCAAAGTTGCTTAATCTTGACCAGTCGTGTCCAATTCCATGAGATCGCCTCACTTGAAGGAAAGACACGACCTGTGCGAGTATTCTCTCTCCAAGGATTACAGGTTACAGATATACAAGAACTTTTCAAAACAAAAGGAATCTTTAGAGGAACACCAGAGAACTGGAATCGATTAATCGAATCTTATGGAGGGAATCCCTATGTGCTAAACTGCATTGCCACAACGATTCAACAGTTATTTGATGGCAGCATCACTGAATTTTTAAAACAAAAAGTTACAGTTTTTGGTACAATTCTTAACAGTTTAGACCAAGAATTTGACTGCCTGTCGGACACGGTTAAAGTAACGATTCAATGCATAGCAATCAATCGTCAACCCATTTCTTTTTCACAGCTACGAGCAAAGATGCCATCCTCTGTTTCATCCCAAGAACTCTTGGAAATCTTGGAACTACTGCAAGCGCGATCGTGGATTGATGCCAAATCAGGTCTGTTCTCTCTCCAAACGATGATTATTGAATATATCAAATCTTTTATTCTTGACGAGAAGATCGCCAAATTTCAGCCGAGTCCATTTCTGGATCGAGAACATCAACGTCAGGTAGCAAGCTAAAACTGCCAGGGGAACTTTTGTCTAAGACTATGTTTCTTTGAGTTCATTACCATAACACCCAACAATAGCAAGAAGCTTTCGTGCATCTAGATTGTACTTTTTGGAGGCTGAAAAGTTCACTGTCAGATTTTCAGCTTGAAAAATTAAATCCATTTCAGCTTTATCTAGACAATTCGGCGTTTAGCTGCATCTGCTTCTTGAATATACCTTGGCAAAATTTTAAGCACTATTACTTATTGACAAATTGTTTATGACCTAAAACTGCCAAGGATGCCCTCCAAATCCCCCTGCTCCCGTATGCTTACCCTTTTCATTCGGGGGTTACGTGGTTAACAATAGGTTGAATGTTTTTTAAATGATTCAACTTTATGGCTAGAACTGCAAATGAATATGCCGTATACATCCTACTGGAAAGCGGCCACCGAGAAGAAGTACGTTTTCCTACTATTCAAGAGTTTCAGAAATGGTATAGTGGCGAACTTGTACCAAAATCTGCTTCTAATGACTTTATTAGCGTGCCGATCAAAAATATTCAAGGGGAATATATGGTAGTACGCCCTTCTCGGATTGTGGCAATCCGGGTAGAACCGATTTTTAGTTCCAGTGTTGAAAGATTCAACTAAATGATGAGAAAAACCCTTGCTTTGCTTTCCTTGAGTCTAGGAATTGCCCTCGTAAACCCTCTCTGGTCGGCTGTTGCTCAGGTTCCTAACTTACTGCCGTTGCCACTACCGACTACTCCCGATCTTCCACCTATACCAATACCGATTGCTCCTGAGATCGCGCCGCCGCTAAAACCAATCACTATCGGAAGCGATTGTACTGTCCGGTCGACTTGCTTGGGTTGGGATGAGCAAATTTGGAGTCAAAGAGGTAAAACAGGCGATCGCAAAGCGCTGTTGGCTTCCATTGATAACAGTCTGCTTTACCTAACAAAGGGTGACGCGATCGCAGCATATCAAAATTATCCAATTCGGGAAATTACCCTCGATCGCGTCCGCCGGAGTTTGTTGCGTTTCCGCCAACTGGTTGTCAGTTCTAAGTCAGCAGCGCAATTACAAGCCGCTGTCCGCCGTGAGTTTGTCTTCTACCAGTCCGTGGGCAATGATGGCAAGGGTACTGTTAAGTTCACTGCTTACTACGAACCTGTTTACACCGCTAGTCGTGTCAGAACTGCAATCTATAAGTATCCCCTTTATCGGCTACCACCTGATTTCAGCCAATGGCCGAAACCCCACCCAAAACGAATTGATTTGGAAGGAAAGGATGGTTTACAAGGGAATAAGAGCAAATTACGCGGTTTAGAACTGCTTTGGTTTCGCGATCGTCTAGACGCATACATGGTACATATCCAAGGTTCTGCCCAAATTAAATTAACTAATGGCAAGACAACATCAATTGGCTATGCCGGTGGAACTGATTACCCTTGGACTAGTATCGGCAAAGAACTAGCCAAAGATGGCAAACTTCCACTGGAAGGATTAACAATGCCACGTCTGATTAGTTATTTCCGACAAAAGCCCCAGGAGTTGAACAATTATCTGCCCCGCTGGGAACGATTTATTTTCTTCCAAGAAACAAGCGGTAGAGGTGCTACTGGTAGTATTCATGTGCCAGTAACAGCAGAACGTTCCATTGCTACAGATAAGTCTCTCATGCCACCGGGAGCGTTAGCCCTGATTTACAACTCATTTCCCTATCCTGCCAGTGGTGGCAAACTAGAGAGGCGTACTGTCAGCCGCTTTGTGCTTGACCAGGATACAGGAAGCGCCATCAAAGGGCCGGGCCGGGTGGATTATTTTATGGGGTCTGGTAAACTAGCGGGTGATCGCGCTGGCGTCACAGGTGGTAATGGTTCATTATATTATTTGCTGCTCAAAGAATAAAGTTAGGAGTTAGGAGTTAGGAGTTAGGAGTTATTAATTCAAAACTCATCACTCCTCACTCCTCAGTCTCCTTAATACGGTGGATAAGCAAAATCATCTTCATCAGCATAAACGTAAGAGTTGGAAACTCCTGCCATTGCCAATTTGGGCGTTTCTGATTTTACAGGTTCCTTGCCAAAATCTTTGTATTCTTCAAAAGTCTTACAAATCATTGCAGACTCAAGAGAATCGGAAGCAATTAAATATTGCGTTAAAGTCCCTACTGTGGGATGTTTATAGTCCACAGTTGAAGCGACCAAAACTGTATTTGGTTCAATACCTCTTTCTTCACACTCAATGATGGGACAAAAAATCCCGTGGGCGTGGAACAAAGGTCCTTTTGATGTCAAAGGTTGCTTGCGGTAGATAGCATAAGCTTTTTCTAGTTCAGCAACGAATCCGCTAACTACTTTGCCTTGTTGATATTCGCAGTAGGTTTTGCTGAAACTCGCTCCAGCTGCACCATTGAGAGTTAGTTGTAATGGTGATTCATGTAAAAACTTTTTATTCTCACCCACTATAAAAATTAGATAGCGAGTAAAGGTTTTAAATTTAAGTTTGTCGGCTAAAAAAGCATCATAATTATCTTTGAGCGTACCCAGTTTTAGGCCACTTTCCCGGTCTTTAACAGACAATGGTCCACGACGCACTATGACCAGGCGTGGAGTAGCGCTAATAAAGACTGTTTCTACTCCAGAGCTAAATTCATGCTCAACTTGCTGCCAATTATCATCTGGCACAAAGCCGACAGCATTGGCATTATCCAGCTTAATCGCCAAACCGTGAGATTGTATACCATCTGTGCCATACCGAGGATTAATCATCTGACACCAGGGAAGGACTTGAGAAGGCGGTGCATTAAATTTCTCGTCTTCAAAGTCGAAATTAGCAGATGCTTTCATCGTTTTAGGCTATCAAAGTGTTTTATTGAACAAGGTTATCGGCAGGGCGCTGATCCTGGAAAGCCAGTTATATGTTGTGGTTTCCAAAGTTTAAGAAAATCAAACTGACGTAGTATTTTTTCTAGAGTAAGACAGAATCAATCTATGTTGCAATCCCTGTTTAGTTTTTTAACAACAAATTCTTTCTTTGGCATCTCTCTATCTAAATGCGATCTACTTTTTGTTCCTCTCGTGGTTAAATTCACTCTAGCAATTTACTGTGAACTTAAAGCAGCGAGAGTCTTCAAATCAGGCACTTCTAAATCAGGTTGAGTGACTGCTGGTAAATTTGCACTAACCCCTTGCTCTGCTCGACGATTTACCCAGACTGTTGATAATCCTAGAGATTTGGCTGTCACGATATCATGATATACACTAGCGGCAACGTGTAATATCTGCTCTTGGGGCAAATCAATTCTCTCAATAGCCAGTCTAAAGTTGTTGAAGGAGGGTTTGTAGCTTTTTGCCTGTTCTGCTGTGATTATCTCGTCAAATTTCACCTCCAAGTGCTTTGCCGAGAAAGCAAAGAGATCGTCATCTACATTTGAGATAATTACCAGCTTAAACTTTTGCTTTAAAGTTCTAAGTGCCTCAACTGTATCAGGGAAAGGCAGCCAATGCTGAATCGAATTGGCAAGTGAATTTAGTTCGTCAGCAGTTGGCTTAAAGCCAAATCGTTCACCAAATTTCTGAACTACTCTTTTCAAAACTTCTCGATATTTGATATATTCTCCTTTTTCCAGTTCTGCTTCAAATTCAGCAAAAATATCAAGAATTTGATCGTTATCTAAATTAGTGTTGTGTGTCAGCAGAAGTGGTTTTAGCACCCCTAATATGCCATTTTCCCAATCAATTAGGGTTCCGTAACAATCGAAAGTTAAAGCCTTATACTGATTTAATTCAATCACCTTTTTATACTCCAGAGCTTGATTAATAGTGTTCAGTTTTCACAAACTAAAAAGACGGGTGAACCCATCTGCGTTGGCACAGCCCGCACTTCGACAAAGCTCAGCGACCACCGCAGGCATCGCCACATCCACTGTTCTTGAAGTCTCTAAACATTTTTTCTATATCAGGGCAATGCGGAACTTATAGGTTGCTCAAAGATTGGCAAAGTTAACCACCAAGGTAGTTTTACTGTTATACCTGCGTTAGAGAGCAGTTCTCACCGAAGTTGTATGGGCGTTATCCAAACAAATTCATATTACATTGATATTACAAGATTACTAAGTTTAGGTGTGGGATAATAGTTATTCCAGAAAGGAAATTATTCCTAAGTATAGTTTGTATGGATGTGAAATTTCAGGATACACAAGCGAATACCACTAAACAATTAAACTCAAGTAAACAGCTATCTAATAGCAAGGCATCCGAAACTTTTTCGGTAGCGGAAGCAGTGGTAAAAATCCTGGAAGATATGGGAGTACAGTATGCCTTTGGTGTATCGGGAGGTGCGATCGCGCCAGTGTGGGCTGCGCTACACCAAAGTTCCATCCAGGTGTTGCACTTTCGCCATGAAGCTGGGGCCGCTTTTGCAGCCATTGAGGCGTATTTTGCGAGCGATCGCCCGGTTGTGGTATTCACTACTACAGGACCGGGGATCACCAACGCTTTAACCGGGTTATTTGCTGCACGTTGGGAAGGTGCTAAAGTTATTTTTCTGTCGCCTTCAACATCGGCACCGCAGCGTGGACGGTGGGCATTCCAAGAAACTAGCAGTTACACCATGCCTAGTGTAGGGCTGTTTACCTCAGAACCAGTGTTTCATTATGCGACGGCTATCGAATGCAGTGATGAACTGTCAAAGGTTCATCGACGGTTGACACTTGGTATAGCCCGACCAGATGGCTTTCTAGCACACTTAAATATCTCCACTAACATCCAAACTAGTTCAGTTAAGACATCATTGCCACGAGTGGTTTTTTCTTTTGCTCCCGCAGCCGTAAATGAGGAAACTATTGCAGAATGTACGCGGTTGCTTTCAGAAGGGCCATTTGCCATTTGGGTCGGCTTTGGTGCGCGAGGTGCAGCAGCAGAAATTCGTCAACTTGCAGAAGCGACGGGAGCGGCGGTGATGTGTTCACCTAGAGGCAAGGGCATTTTTCCCGAAAACCATCCTCAATTTGTTGGTGTTACAGGTTTTGCCGGACATACGTCAGTTTTAACGTATATGCAAGAACAACGACCTTTACGAGTGTTGGTGCTAGGAACGCGCCTCAGTGAGTGGACTTCGTTCTGGAATTCCGCGATGATTCCAAAACGAGGGTTCGTGCATGTCGATATCGACCCAGAGGTTCCAGGAACTGCATATCCATCTGCCGAAACGTTTGCCATCCAATCCGACGTGGGAATGTTTGTAAAGACACTGCTAAAGTACTTTCCCCAACACCAAAATCAGTTAACAGAACTGTTGCTGCCTTGTTCTAAGCCTGTAATACTGAATCCACGTGCAGAGGGCCCAGTACGACCGGAAGTACTCATGGATGCAATTCAACGGCAAATAGTTGAAGGAAGCGATGCGGTTGTCATGGCTGAAGGAGGAAACTCGCTAGCTTGGGCAATTAACTTACTGCGATTTGCCAAACCAGGTCGTTTTCGAGCCAGTACCAGGTTTGCATCTATGGGTCATTTCGTCACAGGCGTCGTGGGTGCTTCACTGGCACGCAATGGTAAGACCGTCGCCATAGTTGGAGATGGTGCCATGCTAATGAACAATGAGATAAGCACGGCTGTAAGATACCAAGTTGCTGCCGTTTGGATTGTACTAAACGATGGGCGTTATAGCATGTGCGATCAGGGAATGGCTTTGTTAGGGTTCAAAGATGTAGATGTAGAGATTCCGCAGGCGGACTTTGTCAAGATAGCTTGTGGAATGGGGGCTGAGGGCATCCGCGTTGAAACAGAACCTGAAATCCAAGCAGCTTTAGAGAAAGCGATGGCCTCAACCTGTCCGTACGTTGTTGACGTAGTAATTGACCCAACCCGGCTTGCACCAATTAAGAGTCATATTCACAATCTGATTGCACAAGGTGCTACGAATTACTAAGAGGAGATTTGTCATGGTGCATCACCCAGTAGGTATTCGCGCGATCGCAGTTAACTTTCCCAGCGTCAGACGTACAAACGATTATTACAGAGAGAAATACCCAGATATAGTTGCTCAAGTCGAGGAAAAAAGCTTGGGAAGGCTGTTTTCGCTTGCTGGCTCTACCCCCAGCAACGAGTTTGACTTGGAGATGTTGCCATATCTGTCAGATCCTTTTCGTGGTACTGTCGAACAACGGGTACTTGCTCCAGGTGAATCATCGCTGATGCTGGAAGAGCGTGCAGCTTGTGATGCTCTCAAAGCAGCGAAGCTTAATCCTGAAGAAGTCGATCTAATGCTCGTAGCCTCGATTTGGCCCGAACAAATCGGATTTGGTAATGCTGCTTTCCTTGCCCGAAAACTGGGACTACAAGGTGCTGCATGGAATCTTGATGGAGCTTGTGGTGTTACCCCAGTAGCATTGCAAACTGCCTGTGCTTTAGTACAAGCAGGTGAGTACCGTAATGTACTGGTAGTAATTTCGTGCACTTACTCTCGCTTTGTCGATGAGGACGATACCGTTTCCTGGTTTCTTGGCGATGGTGCTGGAGCCTTTGTTATCGGTTCAGTCAAACCTAACCAAGGAATACTCAGTACAAAAACTGTTAATACGAGTTGTTTCTGTGACTTATTAACCTTAAATATTACAGAAAACCAGCAAGGCAATCCACGAATTCGTATGCAGTTGAACAAGGATGCAAAAAATGCGCTCAGTGAAGAATCGGCGCAGCTTTTACGTACCTGTTGCGAAGGTGCTATTTTGGCAGCCGATTTAACTCTCGATCGGATTGACTTTTTTCTTTTCAATACAGCCACAGCTTGGTTTTCAAGCTTCTGTGTACGTGTACTTGGTATTGACTCAGAGCGCACCCTTAACCTCTATCCTCTGTACGCTAATATTGGGCCAGTACTTACCGTGGCCAATCTTTATCACGCTGCACAGATGGGTAAAATTCGTGAAAATGATTTGGTTCTCGTTTATGGGTTTGGCGCCGCAGGAGTCGCCTCTGCAAGTGTGATGCGTTGGGGTAACGTAATGCTAGGTCTTTTTCCACATCAAGGCGAACCTGAATCAGCACTGAAAAGTTTTTTAGATCGTAGCTTTGCTCCTTATTAAAGTTATCTGTCAAGATTTAAATAATACTCTGTAGTTAATCGTGCAAAAACAAATTCTGGCGGTGGGCTTTTACCTGTTATCTTTGATATTTCCGCTCAAAGTCTCGGCAAAAGATTATGACGAGATTTATGTTTTTGGAGATAGCTTTTCCGATACGGGTAATGTATTTAATGCAACTAACGGAATCGTGCCCCCAAATCCACCTTACTTTAATAAACGTTTCTCCAATGGTCCGGTTTGGGTGGAATATCTCGCCTCCGATCTAGGGATAACTTTCAATCCGAACACAAACTTTGCCTTCGGTGGTGCAACTACAGGATTCAAGAATATAGGAATCAGCACTCTATCGGGATTACAACAACAAATCAACAGCTTTACAACAGCAAATCCGTCTGCCGATCCAAACTCCCTTTACATCTTGTGGGCGGGTGTTAATGATTATTTCGATTACTTTTTCCAAGGCACTCCCAACCCTACGCAGGCAGTTACAAATATATCAACGGCGGTAAAATCACTTGCTGCTGTTGGAGCTACAGATATCATGGTATTGAATCTGCCAGATTTAGGAAAGTTTCCAGTTACAGGCGGTAATAGTCAAGTTTCTAGCTTACTTAGCACTTTTACCAGTAAACATAACTCCAGCTTGACCACAAACCTCAACCTTTTGAGTCAGGAACTAAACCCTAATGTCAACATTATTCCTCTTGATGTTAATTCTCTTTTTAATCGGATCGTTGCAGAACCGGAGGAATTCAGTCTCACGAATGGAACTGACTCCTGCATCGGAGATTCACCAGTGGTGCCGATTGAAGTTACCACACAGCAAGTTATATGTATCCCAGACAAGTTTTTGTTCTGGGATGAAGTCCATCCAACGACTGCCACTCATAAGCTAATCGCAAAATTAGCATTTTCAGCGCTTGAGCCAGTGTCTGTCCCTGAACCTTCTGCGGTATTAGGAGTCTTAGCTTTTGGTGTAGGTGCAGTATCGAGCTATCAGTTGGTGCAAAACAAAGCAATCAAAAGGGAAGGAACACACCTATGACAGGTCAATTACATGGGAAAGTCGCGCTGGTTACAGGGGCCTCATCAGGTATTGGTCGGGCGAGTGCGATCGCATTTGCAAGCGCTGGAGCAAAAGTTGTGGTTGCGAGTCGTCGGCTCGCCGAAAGTGAGGAGACCGTGCGTCTTATAAAAGATATCGGAGGTGAAGCTATTTTTGTCAAGACTGACGTTTCAAATGCTGCTGAAGTAGAGGCACTGGTAAATAAAACTGTAAAAACTTATGGTCGTTTAGACTGCGCTTGCAATAATGCTGGGATTGGGGGCAATCCCGGCTTAATCACCGATGATATTTCAGAAGAAGACTGGGATCGTCTGGTTAACGTAAATTTCAAAGGAACGTGGCTCTGCCTCAAGTACGAAATCAGGGCGATGCTCAAACAGAACGGCGGGGCGATCGTAAATGTGGCTTCCGTCGGTGCTGTCGTTGGTGTACCTGGTTATGCCATCTACTCTGCCACAAAAGGCGCAGTCATTACCCTAACTAGAACAGCAGCAATAGAATATGCTAAATCTGGTATCCGAGTCAATGTCGTGAGTCCGGGTGCTACGGAAACTGATATGCTAGCTAGTCTTCCCGTAGATTTAATTGCTCAACTTCCAGCAGCGCATCCAATAGGACGTATTGCCAAGCCTGAGGAAATTGCAAAAACTGTGGTTTGGTTGTGCTCAGATGCAACTTCCTTCATCACGGGGCATAATATGATGATTGATGGAGGATATACTGCACAGTAAGGCAGGATAGATGAAGGTAAGGGTGACAAGTTCACAATTTCACTTGTATCAAAAATATCTATTTTGTCAACAACAAGTATAGAATTTGAAGGCATTTCAAGATATTGAATTAAGATATTGAATGAAGAACAAAGGGCAATCACTGTAGTAGTATAAAATTACTGCTAATCTTTATGCTCAACCGCTCCTAAAGCTTTTAGAGTAGCAACAGTCGCCAAAGTTACACCTGTAATAGCTGTAACGTTCATGGCTTCATAAGGTCTAGAGCTAAAAAGAATTTTCAGACATTCACCTGTCAAAATATCCCAAAGCTTAATCGTCCCATCTTCACTACTACTAGCTAAAGTATTACCTTTAGGATTAAAAGCAACTGACCAGGTTAACTTAGTGTGTGCTGATAAAGTTTTCTCGCAATTGCTTGTGCTGACATCCCATAGCTTTACAGTTTGGTCTCCGCTACCACTTGCTAATGTGCAACCATCCATACTAAAGGCAGCGGAATATACGCAATTAGTATGCCCATGCAAAGTTTTAAGACACAATCCGGTGCTAACATTCCATAGTTTTACTGTTTGGTCGCCGCTGCTACTTACCAATGTCGTACCATCAGGACTAAAGGCAACTGACCAGATCCAGTCAGTATGACCTTGCAGAATCCGCAAACATTGCCCAGTGCTAACATCCCACAGTCTTATTGTTTGATCGTGACAACCGCAGGCTAATATATGACCATCTGGGTTGAAAGCGACTGACCATACCCGATGAGTTTGTCCCTCCAGAATCCGCAAACATTGCCCAGTGCTAACATCCCACAGTCTTATTGTTTGGTCTTCACTACCACTGGCCAGCATTGTGCTATTGGGACTAAAGGCGACTGATAATATTCTATTACTATGTCCGTGCAAAGTTTTGATACATTTACTGCTGTTAATATCCCATAGTTTCACCGTTAGATCCTCACTACCACTAGCAAGGATGCTACCGTCTGGGTTAAGGGAAACTGATGTAACTCGATTACTATGCCCATGCAACGTTTTGAGGCATTTACCTGTACTGGTATCCCATAACCTCACCGTTTGGTCGCTACTACCACTAGCAAGCATGGTGCCTTGAGGATTAAAGGTAACTGACCATATCCCATTACAGTAACCTTGGAAGGTCTTGAGACATCCACCTGTACTCACATCCCATAGCTTAACCGTTTGGTCATCACTACCACTCGCCAGGGTTGTACCATCAGGATTAAAAGCAACTGACCACACTTTGCTACCATGTCCTTTCAGAGTCTTGATGCATCCACCTGTACTCACATCCCACAGTTTAACTGTTTGGTCATCACTCCCACTTGCCAACTTACGACCATCTAAACTAAAGGCAACTGAATTTATTAAGTCAGTATGACCTTGCAGAATTTGAAGACATTGACCACTGCTGATATCCCACACCCTTAATGTTTGGTCATGACAACCACTAGCTAGCGAACTGTCCAAGCCAAAAGCAACAGACTGCACCCTATGGGTGTGTCCCAGCAAGGTCTTAATACATTTACCGATGCTGATATCCCACAGTCTCACCGTGCGATCGTCATTTCCACTAGCAAGCATTGTACTATCAGGACTAAATGCGACTGCCCATACCCGACTGGATGCCTGTAGAGTCTTAATGCATTGACCGCTGCCGACATTCCATAACCTTACCGTTGTGTCTTCACTGCTACTTGCTAGGATATTACCATCCGGACTGAAGCAAACAGACCAGATTCCACCGCTATGACCCTCTAAGGTGGCGAGGCATTGCCCGCTGCTAATATCCCATAACTTGACTGTTTGGTCGTCACTGCCACTGGCGAGAATACGACCATCGGGACTAAAAGTAACCGGCCAGATCCAACCCTTGTGTCCCTTGCAGGTGAGCAGTTGTTTTCCATCCGCAACTTGGTACAGGCGAATATCATTATTAGTATCTCCTGTTGCTAAAAGTTTTCCATCAGGGCTGAATGTCACTGAGTGAATCCCTCCCAGGGTTTCAGCAAAAACACATTTACTTAGATTGGCATAAGTAAAATTTACATTGTGCAAATTTACACTGCGTAGGTCTGCTTGCCAAACAGTCAGATAAGAAAAATCATAGCCACTTAGATCCGTCTCTAAATAACAAAGCAGATTCAGAATATTGCCAGCCGTATACCCTGGTTCTAGCGGAGATTCTTCTCGCAGTCTTGCAAGAATTTGAGTTAACCGACTTTCAATATTTTTTTTGCTTCTTAAGTCGTAAAGCAACCCATCTATGACTGGTTTAAGGATAAGGCGAACCTGAATATCTTTAACATAGTCTTTACCAGTCGCCTTTATCAAAGCATGACGCCTAAACAAATCAAAATTCTGAGTAACAATTTCTTCACAGACTTGTTCTATCAATCTACTAGTCATATACTCCATGACTACAGGCTGAAGTGTGAATAGTGCTTTACTTTTTTCAATCAGCGTAGGCGTTGGCATTAGCGTACCCCTACGGGGAAGCAAGCTACGCGCAGGATCTCGTAGAGAAGCCTTCTCAATTAGCGATCGCCTTAGCAGAGATTCCACAGCCTCCATTAATTTTGCTTGCGGTACTTGTGATGTAATATCATTTCGCAATTCTGGAAGCGCCATTGGCTCACGATTAATCGCTAGCCAATACATTATTTCCTTTTCTAAATCTGACAAGCGCTCAAACTGTTGCTCTAAGATATCGCGAATATCTCCAAAGACAGCCATGTCTTGTTGCAAAAAGTCAGTCATATTACCATCAAAGATATCTTGAATTGTCGTGGCAACTATCTTTAAGGCTAATGGATTGCCTGCGTAACGTTCAATCATTACTTTCCATTCATCTTCTGCCGCCGATAGTCCCTTGAGTTTTAAAATTTCTTGCCCTTCCGCCACCTTCAATCCACTCAGTGGCAATGAGCGAACAGGTAGTGCTTGGCCTTCCAAAAATGCTATTTCTCTGGGTTTTTCACGACTAGTCAGCACTAAGCAGCTTTGGTGAGTTGCTTCTCCTACCCGTCTTAAAAGCTCACCATATTCCTCATATCCTTCTCGATAAAGTCCGGCGCGGCTACCACTGCGGAGAATTGATTCTGCATTATCAAGGAGCACTAAACAGCGATAATTTTGTAAATAATAGAGTAGTCGCGATACGCGATCGCTAAAACTTTCTGGTAAGTTACTTTCTGTTTCTTGTTCGTCGGATACAAATTGGATTAAGTTACCTAGAATAATTTTAACAGGCGGTGCCTCTCGTAGCGATCGCCAGATCACATACTCAAAATTTTCCTGAATTTTTTGAGCAAACTTTACAGACAGTGCTGTTTTGCCAATACCTCCTATTCCCAATAGTGCAACCAATTGGCAGTGCTCATTGAGAATCCATTGCTCTAGTATAATAAGTTCTTCTACACGCCCATAAAAAGCGGAGTTAAAGATAGCCTCTCCCCAATCTAGACGAGTATTTGAGCTTGAATAGTCACTTTTATCTATTTTTAAGTTAAAAACTGAAAAAAGCTTCTCAATAGTCTGTTTGTCAACTCCTCCTTCCCGATTTAATACTTTCGAGATGGTAGCGGAATATAAACCAGAACGTACACTCATTTCTTCAAGAGTATACCGATTTCCAAAATTTTCTTTTGCTTCTGACTGATGCTTTGCTTCTTTAATTTTTTGTAAACCCTTGGTAGTAAGTGTAACGCCACGCTTACGTCTCCAATTCTGTAAAGTCATGTATTAACTCACTGTTCGTTTAATCACTTTTTATGAAAAGGAATTATCTACTAGGTTGCTATAGATATGGGGTAATAGCCATAACAAACGAATAATTTCATGTTGCAGAGGATTTAAAACAGGTATATTACCAAAATTTGAGTGATAAAAACCACCTTTGGTATCCACTCATCTCGGTAATTCAACGTCGCTTGCTCAACAGACTATCTGGACTTTAGGGCATTGCTAACATCATCTCTTCAGCCGAAAGTTTCTTTATTGCACTTGCTAACGGGAGAATTATTACGTATGTGTTAGTTATTTAATACTTCCTATTCTCCGTAATATTTTTGGTGCGTAAAGCTTAAGTTCAATCTCAAAATCTCGATTTTCACTGGTAAAGACAGCTCAGAATTGGCAATCTTGATAAGGAAAGTTTGTATATATCTAGCTTATCAATCAATGAATAAAACTGCTGCACTTAAATTTCCCCGTTTGACAACCTCCAGTCAAAAAAGAGCAATTAAGCGAATCACTATCAATTTGACATCAGATGAAGCCCAAAACCTTGAAAAGTATTGCGAACAAGCAGGCAAACTAGCAATAGACGTGATTCGAGAACTCATTCAAGCTTTGCCTTGACCTGCTGAACGTTGATGCCAAGTCTGAAAAGCGCCAGTTCAGAAGAGTTCTAGCTGAAGTAGAAGGTGTTGCAAATTTGGACAAAGGTTTCCAATTTTACTCTGCTCTGATGTGAGTAATTGCAAGAGCAGTAATCATAGATTAGATCCTCACGACTGTATATTTGCTACCTCAATGCTGTTGTTTGTTGTGAAAATTTTAAACAATATGGGTTAGAGATTATTTTCTAACGAAGATGACGACAGAATAAGGATAGTCATCGAACCAAAAAAATATTCTCTCACTTCTCATTGTGCAATTCAATAATAGCGATCGTGTCATCTTCTATTCGGCGCGCCCGCCGTAAATGAGCGCAGCACGCTATAAACTAAGTTTTTACGTTCCTCTCAATAATCACCAAAAATTACTATCTCTGAATTTAAGACCTCCAATTAAACCAAATTTTAATATTTATATCTTGAAAATGAACCAAGGTGAAATAATTCGCAAATCTACTTTTATGTTGGCAATGGTAAGGCTCGAATAAGTTCTCTAATTACATCCGTTGCTGGTCTGCCTGTCTGTTCGCAATATTTTTCCAGGTTTTTGGCTTCATTTGATGCCAGGTTTATAGTGATTCGCTTGACCGCCCATTTTTTGTTCATACTGAAATAGATAAATCGTGTAATCATAACTTCAAATCCTGATTTTACCTTCCAAATGGAAAGTAACCTAAATTTTGGATATACTGAGATACCCTTTCAATAGGACACGTTGTAAAAAAATATTACAGGTGTGCTTTACTGATTTACTAACTTGTCTATAAATGATAAAGGAAAAATCAATATTTGGTACTCTATCATTTAATTTTTTATCACTTTTAGCTTAGGCTGTAGCCTAATGCCTACCCGTTCGCTGCGCGTAGCAAGCTATGTGCAACATCAACTACAGGACAAGGGTGACACATAAAGTTGCGAGTGTCTACAACTTGAGTGAGCTAACGATCTAGAGTAAGGGAATACAAACGCACTTGGCAAATAAAGAGAAATTCTAAAATTATCGCTGTCTTTTCAATGTTAATTCATCATTGAAAGTGCAGGTTAAAAGCAATATTATTACTCACTTTATAAATAATATATAGCATCTAGTTAGTTCTAGACCAACCAATTTTTATAACGTTTCAATTAAACTATAAAACTACTTTATTCACCTCAATAACTCAATTAATATTGGCAGAATATCTATTTATATTATTCTAAATCGATTCATAATTGAAGATTAATTGCAATAAATTTAGAATTAACAATATTGTAGAAAGCCTTAACCTAAATTTGTACTAAGTTTAACTCAACCTTTGCTTACGCTGTATGCCTTAGTAAGAAGATTGTGTAGTAACTATGGCAAAATACTGTATCTCCATCTGGTTTTAGATGTATTGATACCATTAACCCAGAGTTAAAAGTCAAATTGGAGGTTCTTACGAGTTGCTGATTACTGCATTAAGGATTGGAGATTCATAGAAACTGCAACTAAACCAATTACATATACTCTGAGCCAAATTAGCTGGAGCGTAAACACATAAGACGCACAGATACTGCTTTAGTGGCAGAAAACTAGGTGTCTACGCCCACAGAATGACATTTGCATATTTTCTGTGGAGTTTTCTTAACTATTCTTGAGGAGTACAAATGCTTGAGGCTATCGCTGTTGCTTGGTTATTACTGTTTTTTGGCGATTTTCTATCTACATTCTTTTATCACGTACCCGAGCACGTTTTTGGTAGCCTTCATTTAAAAACGCATCACTCCTGGAAGAAGGACTTCCGCCACTATGCTATTTTGACTTTTAATCCCCAGGTTCTTTTAGATGGTATCTTGGGAGCTTTACCTTATGTACTTATAGCATTAGTATTGTGGTCTTTCTCTCCCATTGGCGTTATCTCTGGATTACTGCTTGGTCAGTTTCATGTATGGTGGAGACACATAAGTGTACTAGGTTGGCAAACTCCAAAGCCTATAAATATCTTATGTAAAATTCTATTTATTACCACTCCTGAGAGACACTGGTTACATCATCATAAAACTAATTTAGGTTTCGGCGATATTTTCACCTTCTTTGAACAACCCGCACAAATGTGGTTGCGCTGGCTGCGATTACTCAGACTTCGTTTTCGCGATTCTCGGATCTAACTAAAACTAGTGCTTACCTAAATACTTTTTAAAATTACCAAAAGAAGCTGCGATCGCAGCTTCTTTTAGTACACTAAAGGTGATTATTATACTCTCAGAAATACGCTCACCTATATACTCAAAAAGCTAATTCCTAATTTATGAGGAGTAGCAACAAAAGGCATGAATTTACCATAGATTTAAATCTATGCTTTTACCTAATTATTGTTTTTTTACTTATAGTTATTCCAACCGATCAAATAGTAAGCGAGTTACAAGGACGGAAGAATGCCTCTGGTAAAGAGTTTAAAGGTATTTGCTACCGCTCGCCTTCGCTGTTATATAGCTAAGGTTTTTGGGAAACCTAGTCTTAATTAGTAAATTATTATATCCCTAGATTTTTATGACAATTCCTCTCTTTTCGGGAGATGCTAGGCGTAGCTTACTTATACAAAGGGGTACAGATAGCTACGGTGAAGGTGGCAGGAGGTTGCAATACAGTGTAGGTTTGTCTTTGAGACACTACGGCAACGAATTAACACTGATTGCTAGAAATTTGCAACCTGCTCTAAATGAGGTGTTTCATGCCCGCAGTTAGCCTCAGAAAGATGCTCAACAAAAAAGAGTTGCCATCTCTTATTCATAACTTAGTCTACCAGTTCAACATCGCGATTGATGTTGAACTGGTAGACGGCACGAAACTGATTAGCATTGGGGAGCAAACAGTAGAAAACCGTTATCCAATAGAGGTTTCAGGAGAAATCATCGGTTGGGTTGTTGGAGAAGAACAGGCAACTATACTTGCAAATTTGCTCTCATTTCTGGCAAAGCAGGAAGCTGAGAAGAAAGTACTCGCCAAAGAATTGCTAGAGCGATATCAGGAAATTGATTTGTTTGACGATATCTCGACTCAACTGACAACAAGTTTAGATACGCGACAGATTGCCCAACTTGTGCTGCAAGAATTGAGTCAATTAATTGAATCATCTGCGGGGATGATTCTGCTTTTGAGTCCAGATGCAACTGCGTTTGAAATCATTGCCGAATTTGGAGTGTTTTTTGACCATAATCAGCCGGAACCGGGTAAGGGAATTATCGGCAACATTGTGCAATCCAACCGGGCCGAACTTGTCAATGATGTGCAAGCCGATCCGCGATTAGAGGGGCAAAAAAACATTGCTGCAATGATTTGTGTACCGTTACGAGCCAAAGAGCGGGTACTGGGAGCGATCGCCATTGGAACGGCTAAAACTGACTCATACAAGGCTGAACACCTGAAACTGGTAAGTATCTTTGCCTCTCAAACAGCGATCGCTATTGACAAAGCTGTGCTTTATGAGCAAAGCACTCAAGCAGCCCTCCAGGCAAAAGCCCAAACACAGAAGCTTCAGCAAGCTCTCCATGAGTTGCAATTGGCCCAAACTAAGTTGATCCAAAGCGAAAAAATGTCCAGTTTAGGGCAACTTATTGCCGGAGTTGCCCACGAAATCAACAACCCAGTTAACTTTATTTACGGCAATTTAAAGTATGTTGCCGAATATGCTCAAGACTTGTTGTATCTGTTGGAAAAGTATCAGAAATTCCTACCTGTTGCTCCTCCAGAACTGGAATCAGAGTTAGACAACATAGACCTGGAATTTATTATGCAGGATCTCCCCAAACTGCTAGATTCAATGAAACTGGGCACAAGTCGCATTGTTGAAATTGTCCAATCCTTGAAAAACTTCTCCCGCCATGACGAAGCAGAAATGAAAGCCGTTAATATCCACGATGGCATCGATGGAACCTTAATGATTCTTCACCATCGCCTGAAAGCAGATGTTCATCGTCCGGCAATTGAAATCGTTAAAGACTATGCAACACTTCCTCTGATTGAATGCTACCCCGGACAGTTGAATCAGGTATTTATGAACATCCTGGCAAATGCCATTGATGCTTTGGAAGAAGGTATAGAAAATTCGGGAGTCAGGAGTAGTTCCCAATCCTCAATCCCCAATTCCCAAATCACTATTCGTACCAAAGTCCTTGACCAACAATGGGTTGTGATTCGCATTGCTGACAATGGTCCAGGAATGAAGGAGGAGGTAATTCGCCACATTTACGATCCCTTCTTCACCACGAAAGATATTGGTAAGGGAACCGGGTTAGGCATGGCAATCAGCTACCAAATTGTTGTAGACAAACATGGGGGAATGCTCAAATGTCGTTCTCAACCAGGTGAAGGGACAGAATTCTGGATTCAGATTCCGTTAAATTGTGCATTTGCAGAAGCTACTGAAGAACAAAATTACACTTCTACCTCGCCAACTCGAACAACAGAATTATTCCATACTTCCGATACCGACGGCTTCATTCCATCAACAGCTCCAATGCTCAAACCGACGGATTTGCTGATCCGCCATACTCAACTGATCCAGCGGCTTTCAAAGCATAGTCCAGATGTGGAAGGTGCATCACCCGATCAAATTTACCAGATGTTCCAACGCCATCCAATTTCATTAAGGCTTTACGCCACTTTGTTGTCTTGGTTCTGTTGTTCTAACCCTAGCCAAATACGCCACTAAAGAAACCTCAACCATGTTTAACCAACTTGATGAATACAACAGTCAGCTATTTGAACAATGTCCTGTTGGGCTAGCACTATGCCGAACAGATGGGACGCTAGTTAGCATCAATCCCGCCTATGCTGCCATTTTGGGGCGAACTGTTTCAGAAACCCTTAATCTCACCTACTGGCAGATTACCCCAGAAAAATATGCTGCTACGGAGCAATCTTGCCTAGAAGACTTGGAACGAACTGGTCGCTATGGGCCTTATGAGAAGGAGTACATCCACAAAGGCGGGCATTTGGTTCCGGTAAGGTTATCTGGACTGATGATTGAGAAAGATGGGGAGCAACTGATCTGGTCTAGTGTGGAGGATATCAGCGACCTTCGACGCGTTCAGCAGGAAGGCCAACATACTGAACAAATCCTGAAACAGAGTGAAGCTCGATACCGTTCTCTGGTGACAGCTAATACACAAATTGTCTGGGTAAGCACACCAGATGGAATTTGCTTTGAACTGGCAAGCTGGATAGCCTATACAGGTCAAAGTCTAGCTGAAGCGGAAAATGGGGGCTGGATTGATGCCGTTCATCCTGACGATCGCGCCTATACCGGAGAAGTCTGGAGTGCTGCCGTGGCAAACCTAAGTATGTATCAAATTGAATACCGAATTCGTGGCAAGGATGGCAACTATCGCTACTTTTGGGTCTGGGGTGCGCCCGTTATAGAAGAAGATGGCAGTGTCCGAGAGTGGATTGGCACCTGCACCGATATTCATGAGCGCAAGCTGGCAGAAGCCGAAAATCAGCGTCTTAAAGAACGATATCGCTCATTAGTAACTGCTACTTCACAGATCGTCTGGGGAGCTACCCCGGAAGGGCTGGGAATAAGTAGTGAAATGCTTACATGGATGGACTATACAGGGCAGAGCGAAGCTGAAGTAGAAGGTTGGGGCTGGATCGATCCAATTCACCCCGATGACCGTGCCAACTCTACAGAAGTTTGGAATGCTGCTGTGGCAAACCGAGGTATTTACCAAACCGAATATCGGCTGCATGGTAAAGATGGCACATACCGCTACTTTTGGGTCTGTGGTGCCCCCGTCCTGGAAGAAGACGGCAGCATTCGGGAATGGATTGGCACCTGTACTGATATCCACGATCGCAAGCTGGCTGAAACTGAAAATCAACGTTTATTTGATATGTTGAATCATTCCAGCGATGCCATCATTGTCCGCGACATGAGCGACAAAATCTCTCACTGGAATCAGGGTGCCGAAAGACTCTACGGTTGGACGCGTGAGGAAGTGAAAGACCAATACATTCACGCATTTCTAAAATCAACCTTTCCAAAACCTTTAGAAGAAATTCTATCAGAGTTTCTACGGGAGGGCACTTGGGAAGGAGAACTGGAACACATCACGCGCGATGGCAGACCGATCGCCGTTCAGAGCCGCTGGACTTTGCAACGAGATTTATCCGGTCAACCCTGCGCCATGCTAGAAATCAATACTGACATCACAGCCCGTAAACAAGCAGAAATTGCTCTGCGGCAACTGAATCAAGAACTGGAAGCCAGAGTTGTCGAGCGGACGGCTGCCTTGCAAAATACCTTAGCAGAAGCGCAGGGATTAAATGCCATTTTAGATAACTTAGCTGATGGTTTGTTAGTGGCAGACACCGCAGGACAAATCACCCACTTCAATCCTGCCTTTTTAAGTATGTATGGATTGACAGCTACCGCCCTCAACGGTCACTACCGAGAATTGCCGATATCTGGTTTAACAGACCTGGTTACACGAACTCAGTCCCATCCCGGTGAGGTGTTCTCTGCCGAAGTTGCACTGACTAAGGAACGCATTGGTCAGGCAGTGGCAACCGCCATTTTCAAAAAGACGACAGATTCAGAACCCGCTGCCTGCTTCGGTTCGGCATTGCTGATTCGGGATGTGACGGCAGAAAAGGAAATCGACCAAATGAAAACCGACTTTATCTCAACAGTTTCCCATGAGCTACGGACGCCACTGACTTCTGTCCTCGGTTTTGCATCCATCATTCAAGAAAAGCTGGAAACCGATGTGTTCCCAATGATTTCTACCGAAGACCGCAAGCTTCAGAAAACGATTAAGCGGGTGGCTGATAATCTCAACATTATTGTGTCGGAAGCAGAACGGCTCACGTCTTTGATTAACGATGTTCTGGACATCGCCAAGATGGAAGCAGGTAAGGTGGAATGGCAGATGCAGCCGATCGATCCCAGTGAATTACTGGATTGGGCAACCAATTCTACTGCCGGGTTATTTGAAAGCAATGGCTTGCAGTTGGTCAGTGAGATTGAACCTGGACTGCCTCAAATAGTAGGCGATCGCAACCGTCTGCTGCAAGTTTTAATCAACCTGATTTCTAATGCCGTTAAGTTTACCGAATCTGGTTGTGTTACCTGTCGCGTCAAACAAGGAAACGACGGTGTTTGCATTAGCGTCATCGACACAGGCATTGGGATTGCACCTGAAGACCAGCCGAAAGTATTCGAGAAATTCCGCCAAGTTGGCGATACCCTCACCGACAAACCCAAAGGCACTGGGTTAGGACTGCCCATCTGTAAACAAATCGTCGATCATCACGGCGGTAGAATCTGGGTTGAAAGTGAACCAGGTAAAGGCAGCATATTCTCGTTCATCATTCCCACCTACGCCAGCGATCAAAAAACCACTGCTAATCTGAATTTGGATACGCTAGTCAAACAACTCAAAGAACACGTCATTACCAAAAGCGCTGTGTTGAATCAAAACGGTAAAACCATTTTGGTTGTAGATGATGACGCTAACATTCGGGAACTGCTGCGTCAACAACTGGAAAACGAAGGTTACAATGTTCGCGAAGGAAAAGACGGTATGGATGCAATTCATCAAATCAAAATAGCCCGTCCCGATTTGATTCTCTTGGACGTGATGATGCCCCAAATCAACGGCTTCGATGTGGCAGCCGTTCTCAAAAATGATCCTCAGACCGCAGACATTCCAATTATCATTCTGTCAATTATTGAAAACAAAGAACGGGGCTACCATATTGGTATCGATAGATATCTTACCAAGCCCATTGACACAGAAAAACTCCTCAACGAAATTGGCTCACTGCTTTACCAAGGCACTTCTAGTAAAAAGGTATTGGTTGTAGATAAAAATGCATCAGCCTTAAAAACCCTATCAGATGTACTACAAACTCAGGGATATAGCGTGATTGAAGCCTCCGATCCGCAAGAATGTATTTATAAAGCCCTGTCAGCCAAACCTGACATGATCATCATCGATTCTATCTTCTCTCAAGAAGCCGATTTGGTGAAAACCCTCCGGTTTGAGAAGGAGTTGGAAAATGTATTTTTTATTATGCTGTCAGAACAGTAATTGCTAGGGAGTGGGGACTGGGGACTGTGCAAAAAGCAAGGGAGCAGGCTTGTCGTGAGCGTAGCCGAACAGGAGCAAGGGAACAGAATTTTCCCCTCCGCCTCTTTTCAATGCCCAATGCCCAATACTTCGACTCCCTTCTACTACGCTCAGGGCAAGTCGCTCAGTACAAATGCTCAATTGCCAATTCCCAATCCCCAATCCCTATGAACCAGAAAATTCTAATTGTTGACGATGAACCCAATATCTTGATTTTGATGGAACAAGCCTTAGAAGCATTAGAAGATGAGGGTGTTGAACTTCTAACTGCTAGAAATGGAGAAGAAGCTCTCGAAACTATTAAAACTGAAAAACCCAACCTAGTTTTTCTTGATGTAATGATGCCTAAAATGAATGGTCTGCAAGTCTGCCATATTGTAAAACACGACCTGCAAATGACTGATATCTACATTATAATTTTGACAGCTAAAGGACAGGAGTTTGATAAACAAAAAGGAATTGAGGTTGGTGCAGACTTATATCTAACTAAACCATTCCGCCCCAAAGAAGTGCTTGAAAAATCAATGCAGGTGTTGGGTATTTGAGGAAATTTATGAAGGCTTTTCATCTGCGATCGCTTCCAATTTAACGTAGGCGATCGCAGTATTTGGTAGTGCTAATTCATCCGCAATGGGCATAGCTTGCTTCTGCAACTAGGCTATTATGACTTTTAATCACCAAGTGTTTTTAGATATAACTAAATATTTTTTAAATTATTAAAAGTAGCTGCGATCGCATCTATTTTTGAGCCGCTATTTCAAAGCTATCCGCACCTTTGATAAGTGAGAAAACTATTGAGACGAACATTAACCAAGAGTCTTCAACAGAGAACACTTACTCTTCATTCACAAATTTGGCGACTATGAACAACACTACCATCTGGGCTAGTAGTAGTGGTGTATATAATGGCTCCACTGATGTTGGCATTTTTAACACCAGTCAAATTGGCATCAGTGATGTTAGCACTGTTGAGAGAAGCTCCGCTCAAATCAGCGTCGGTGAGATTAGCGCCAACCAAATTGGCAACATTCAAACCCACATTATTGAGACAAGCTCCACTCAGGTTGGCTCCACTCAAAACGGCGGTGAACATTTCGGAACCACTAAAATTAACACCAACCAAGTTAGCGTCGTTGAAGATACACTCAGTCAAATCGGAAGTACTCAAGTTAGCGTAACTCAAGTCGGCACATTCAAAGGTAGCGGAAATCATCATACTCTTACTGAAGTTAACTCCACTGAGATTAGCATTTGTGAAATCAGTGCAACTAAAATCACCCTCACTCAAGTCGGCGCCACTGAGATTAGTACCAATCAACTCGCTATCGCTCAAATCAGTGCCCCTAAAATCTCTCTCTCCAGCAGCATACCTTTTCAGCAATTCTTCAATATCCATTCCATAACTTAAATCCTGCATCAAACAACAATAAAGATAACCCACTCAATCTGTGGCAAATCCTCTTTGACCCTACCAACCCTTCCATAGCAACGAAGCTCTTAGATTTTTAGTTTGGTATTTGTTGGTAATGACAAATCTTCAAGGTAGGCGTACAGGTTAGCAGAGCCGACACAAGGAAAGAAAACCTTTCTTCTGCCCCTGCTGATTCAGAAGGTAATTCTGGGAAACCTTAATTTGTGAGAGCGAGAGGCTTTTGCCAGAAGGAACTAGAATTAGGAAACACCTAGCTGGGTTCTTCTGACTTTTGAAATTAGGAGTGCATGTGTGCCAAAATCCCCTAAATATTTGCTGATTGGATCGACCGAGAATTACAGCGGTAAATCTGCAACTGTTCTGGGTTTGTCTCATCAGCTACAGCAAAAAGGTCTGGATATTACCTACGGTAAACCGCTCGGTACGTCTTTCAATTCGTCCAGTGGAACCGTAGTTGAAGAAGATGTCCAGTTCATCGCTCTTAGCCTCAATTTGCCGGAAAACCGCGTTGCACCTACAATGCTGGCTTTGGATGAACCAAATGTGCAAAAGCGCTTGCGAGGGGAAGACAAAACCGATTATCAGCAGTCCCTAATACAGCAATATTTACATAAATCTCAAGGAGATTTAGTGTTACTGGAGGGGCCTGGTGATTTGTCCGAAGGCAATTTGTTTGACTTGTCTTTACTGCAAATGGCTGAGGTATTGGATGCTGGCGTGCTGTTAGTAGCCCGCTATAAATCGTTGCTTTCGGTTGAGGCACTATTGGCTGCTAAAAGGCGTGTGGGCGATCGCTTGATTGGAGTTGCGATCAATGATATCCCTGTCACCCAACTAGAAGCAGTTGAAACTCTCGTGCTACCATTTTTGGAACAGCAGGGTATTCCGGTGCTAGCAATGCTGCCAAACAGCGATTTGCTCCGCAGTGTGAGTGTTGGCGAACTAGTCAAACAGTTAAAGGCTGATGTTCTCTGTCGCAACGATCGTATGGATTTGTTGGTGGAAAGTCTGGCAATTGGAGCGATGAATGTCAATTCAGCTGTGAAATATTTCCGCAAACGCCGGAATATGGCAGTGGTGACAGGAGGCGATCGGGTGGAAATTCAGCAAGCGGCTTTGGAAACTTCTACCCAATGTTTAATTCTCACTGGGCAACTACCACCCCCACCGTTTATTCTCAGTCGCGCTGAAGAACTAGAAATACCCATTTTGTCTGTTGACTTAGATACCCTAACTACTGTCGGAATTGTTGACCGCACTTTTGGTCAAGTCCGTGTCCACGAGCCGATTAAGGTTCAGTATATTCGTCAGTTGATGTCCGAGCATTTTGACGTTGACCGCTTGTTATCCAAACTAGGTTTAACTCCCGCAGCGGCATTGTCTTAGATTCATCAACTCAAACTTTTAAGAGCATCTATTAGTTAGGAGGCTGTATTGCTAGGATACAGCTGGTTCGCCGTCACCTCCCAGGCGACGGCGTGCTGTTTCCTTCCGCCCCCTCGCTAGGACGTGTTTAGTTGCAGCAGCTAATCCAAAGACAGGCATATTGCCGTAAATCGCCTCATATCTTCCCAGCTCGATTACATAAGTTTCATGCCAAATACCAACACTGCCATCAGCACCAACGGCTTGATTAAACCTTTGCCAAGCTTTTAAATGTGCATCGGCTGGATTTCTGGCAAAACGCTCCAAATCCTCTAACGATCGCCAATACTGAATCAATCCTACCCCTCGCCAGTAAACAAAAGTTTCTCCCCCTAAAAACCCTTTTTCAGGATTCTGATTAAGGCTTTGTAGCATGGGCGACATTGCCCTAGCTGTGGGAATCCATTTGGAAAAAGCGAATAATTTATTAATTCGCATCCCAATCAGAAACACAACAAAGGGTTCATCAATCTCGGCTGTAAATCGTCCTGGTATTACTTGAGGCATCTCTCACTCCTTGTTATTTAAGTTAATATGCAACTAATTGCATATTAACTATCTTTATGCAATTAGTTGCATAAGTCAAGTAGTGAATTAAAAATTATGGCATTAGCGCACGCAATATTAGCGGCTCTGGTTGACGCATCCTGTAGTGGGTATGATTTAGCAAAACGATTCGATGGCTCTGTAGGCTTTTTCTGGTCAGCAAGTCACCAGCAGATTTATCGGGAGTTGTCGAAGCTAGAAGAACAAGGATGGATCGGTTCTGAGTCGATTCTTCAAGCAGGACGGCCAGATAAAAGGCTCTACAGCGTTACAGACTTGGGAGAACAGCACCTCAAAGAGTGGATTGCTCAACCTTGTGAACCCACACCGATTAAAGATGATTTACTAGTTAAAATTTTTGCTGGTCATATTGTTCCTAACCAAACCATTTTGGCAGAGCTAGAACATCACCAAAAAGCCCATCAAAAAAAATTGTCTACGTACCATAACTTAGAACAGCGTTACTTTCAGAATCCGCATGAACTCTCAGAACCGGGCAAATTTCAGTACTTGACTCTCTTAAATGGCATTAGTTATGAAACACATTGGCTAGCCTGGTGTAACCAAGTAATGGAGTTACTGAACCAAACAATCGAAAAATAGTCGCAATGTCTAACTTAAGTTTTCTTCGCATCTACACGCTGTTTGGTAAAATATCTGGGTCGTTTAGTCTGATTATCTCCATCTTTGAGCCAATCAACAGACCTTATTAACCTCGATACATTAGCCCAAGAATTGGCGACAATCCAGCAAACAGGTTCTAAAAGAATTGCTTTGCTAGGTTCTCGTCACGTCCCGATAACGCATCAGAATCTTATTGAAATGATGACTTATGCCCTAGTTTTATCGGGTAATCGAATCATTACTTCTGGTGCTACAGGTACAAATTCCGCGGCCATCAAGGGAGCAACGCGGGCTGATGCAAATTTGTTGACGGTGATTCTACCCCAAAGCCTGGAACGCCAGCCTTTAGAATCGCGCCAGCAACTAGAACAGGTAATGCATCTAGTCGAAAATCCCAGTAATGATAATCTGTCTCTGGCGGAAGCTAGTTACTTGTGCAACAAAGAAATTGTCTCCCGTTGCCAGCAACTAATCTGCTTTGCGTTTCACGACAGCCGCACCCTGTTACAAACTTGTCAGGATGCAGAAGAACAAAGAAAAGTGGTGACGCTTTTCTACTTTGATTAGTCATTTGTCATTTGTCTTTTGTCATTTGCATTTGACTAATGACTGATGACTGATGACTGATGACTAATAACCAACGACCAATAAGTAATGATAATTTTTTTGTACTCGATCGCTGCTGCTGCATTTCTCATTTATGTGCCATTTTTGCTAGTAGCTTATGCCCGTGCGCGTATTAGTTCTGAAATGGTTTCTACTCCTCGCGCCATGTTTGATAAATTGCCACCTTATGCCCAACGGGCTACTTGGGCACATCAGAACACCTTTGAAGCCTTTATGATATTTGCCGCAGCTGCATTGATGGCTTATGTAACTGGTGTAAATTCTTTTACAGCCCAAGTGGCTGCGATCGCCTTTGTGGTGGCTCGTTTCCTATACTCGATTTTTTATATTTTGAATATACCCCTTTTGCGGTCGCTCATGTTTGCCACTGGCATCTTTAGCTGTGGCACTCTCTTTTTCTTGAGCATCATCCAAGCTACTAGTTAATTGGGGCTGGGGTATGGGGACTGGGGAAAAGTTTTCCCAATACCCAATCTAAAAATTGTTCGACTGAGCGAAGTCGAAGTCCAAAATCTAAAATCCAAAATGTTTTATGGCTTCTACTTTTTCCTTTGACATTGTGAGCGACTTTGACCGACAAGAGTTGGTTAACGCTGTCGATCAAGTTATACGAGATATCAAAGGTCGTTACGACCTTAAAGATACTGAAACTACTGTCGAGTTAGTTGAAGAAAGCATTAACGTTAGTACTGACAGCGAGTTTACCTTAGATTCTGTACACACCATTCTGCGAGAAAAAGCCGCCAAGCGTAACCTCTCCCAAAAAATCTTTGATTTTGGCAAGGTTGAATCAGCCAGTGGTAATCGCGTGCGTCAAGAAATCAAACTCAAAAAAGGCATAAGTCAGGAAATCGCCAAACAAATTTCCAAATTGATTCGGGATGAATTCAAGAAGGTACAAGCTTCAATTCAAGGGGATGCTGTGCGGGTTTCTGCCAAATCTAAAGATGACTTGCAAGTTGTCATGCAGCGGCTAAAACAAGAAGACTACCCAGTTGCTTTGCAATTTACAAACTATCGTTAAAAGATTCGTAATTCGTAATTAAATTTTTAACTACGAATTACGAATTATGAATTACGAATTATTTTAAGTCCGTCCGCCAATACTTCTTTGAAATGCCGGACGCTCAGATAATTGCTTCATATAGTTCAAAACTGCTGGATAGGGGCTGAGGTCTAGCTTCAGTATCATGGGAATGTAATTCAGAATAGACCCCACTGCCACATCAGCAACAGTGAACTGATTGCCAAGTAAAAAAGGTTGCTTACTGAAAATTTCATTTAACGGAGTCAACAAGCGGGGCATTTCCCGCTCTCGATTCTCCTCTCCAAAAATCCCTGGAGCAAGGGTAGCATTGGCAAACAACACCCATTGGGAAAATAGAGCATTTTCCTCTGGTGAAAGTGGAGTTTTACTATACTTATCGGCAAGATACAGCAAAATTGCCCCAGATTCCCAAAGCTGAAAATCCTCATCAACAATTGCTGGGACTTTACCAAATGGGTTAATTGCCAAATATGAAGGCTGGAGGTGTTCACCCGCCTGCATATCAAGCTTAACGAATTCGTAGGGAATTCCTAATTCCTCTAAATACCAGTGAACAATTGATGCTCGACTACGAGCGCCACCGTAAAGTTTTAGCATAATTACTTAAAGCACTTTGTGAGTGTGAGAATGCTGTTTAATATTGTCTTCTTTGGTGACAACTCTGGCGGCGTTTAACACCCGTTTCCGCTCAATGGAATACTTAAATTCAGTGTAGTTTGTACCCAAGGGAATCAGGGATTTTGCAGATTCACGACGCTTGTATGTACGAGCTGCTGCAAATGCCCGTGGCACAAATTCCTCTCCAAACTGAGCTGACTCTGGAAAGCCATCTGGTAGCAGTGGTGAATCGCCATCCAGCACAGATCCCAAAGTTGTGGCATAAGCCAGCTTATAGGAGGTAGGAATGCCCTTTAACAGGGCTTCCAAAGCAGCAGAGGGAATCGGTTCTATAACTTCGATTTGATAAACTTCTCCATCTTCTTTGACGAAGCAGGTTGCCAAGCCGATAACAATGTAATCATCAGTTGCTAAATCAGGGGCATTGGGATAGGAAATTGCAGTTGTCATCAGGAAATTTCTCAAAACTTAAAAATTGAATTTAGGGAATGGGGCATGGGGTATTGGGCACTTGTACTGAGCGTTGCCGTTGGCGCAGCCTCTCGTAGAGAAGTATTGGGCATTAATTTTTCCCTGCTTCCTCATCCCCTGTTTAATGAAAGGCTTGTTGGCATTCTACCAATTTGTCGCTCTCACTACTTGACTATTCTTTGAGATTTAACGTCTGCTATTTCTGGAATTTGCCTTCGGGATCAAGTATCCATGAATAGGTTTGAGGAGCAATTGTTTATTTAGGGCGTAGATTTCTACTGGTGTAAGTAGTTAAATTCAGTCTTGAGATGGCTTTCAAGTAACCATAAATACCTTAAAAATAGACACAGTGGTAAAACCACCATCTGTAAAAACTAGACTTTTATTTCATAAAGCAGGGATTTCAGGCAGGGAAAGATGAATATTCACTCATTTTTAGCTGACGATGACCAGCAAAATAACCAATATAAATATGTTCTAAATACTACAAACAAACTTCAAGAGCGGAGGAAAAGCGATCGCAGTGAATCTATTTTTAGGGATAGCGACTTACGCTCTTTTGCTTTGAAGTTGGCTCAACAAGGAGATTATACTGAGGCGATCGCACTTTTAAGCCAACTAATTTTCCGCCATCCCCACAATGCTGTTGATTACAACAACCGGGGGCTAATTTATTTCCAAAGTGGCGACAGGGAAAAAGCTCTTTCCGACTATAATACCGCCCTGAAATTTAATCCTTATTTGGCTAGTGCTTATAATAACCGCGCAAATTACTACGCGGCCTGTGGAGAATTAGCAGTAGCTATTGCCGACTACGATCGAGCGATTGATTTGAAACCTCACCATGTTCGGGCGTGGATTAACCGAGGCATTACCTGGCGTGATTTGGGGCAATACGAGGTGGCAATTGAGAATTTTGAGCTAGCACTGCTTTTCGGTCAACTAGAAGGTCATATCTGGGCTGAACGCGGCAGAACTTACCATCTTTGGGGCGACTGGAATTGTGCGATCGCTGATTATCGTCGCGCCCTTACTCAACTACCCTCTCTCGACAACGATAAGGATATTCCTGGTTGTCGCTTGCGTTTACAACTCGAAAATTGGCTAGACGAGTTACTATCTCAATCAGCGTCCTAATTGGTAGATTAGTTCTTCTGGGGGATTCAAAATTCAAAATAATTGATTGATTAATTTTGAACTAGAGTTTAGTGACGCTGTATCGCTAATGACTAATAGATGATAACTACATAGCTATTCAAAAATTAGCTATTAACCATTACTTCTTAGCAATAATAATATAAATTAACACCCGGTTTATACGTAGCCTGAATCACAATAAACCTAAATAATCCCAAATTCGCCATTTATCTTAGGGTAACGAGTCTGTTTGCTCATCTTCTCGGCGATCTTGATTCATCAACACGATCTGACGCTGGCTGGGATCGAATCGGTATCCTTGTCGTTGTCTAATAATTTTAGCTTCTTGCGGATCAAAGTTACGACTAAATTCTGCCTGCAAAGCATTGACATGTCCTTCCATCAGCTTGACTTCAGTACTCATTTCTCGCAATTTTTCTTGCTGTAACCAGTGATAAGGCAAGAGTTGTGTTAGAGCAGATGCTGCAACGGCAGTAATCACAAGATTGACCGCTATTTTGGCTGTACTTTCCAGTGCCATCACCTGGTAAGAACGTTGACGAAGATGCCGCTTTGGTCGAGAAATGATCCGGCGTTTTTGTATAGGTTGTAACGGTGGTCTGGAGGGTTGAATCGCGTTCATGATGCTAAAAGATAACCTCGCTTAGTGAAGGGAAGTACTATCAAGAGTGCTGAGTTGGAAATATAACTCAGCAACCAGCACTCGATACTCGGAGCTGAATTAGCACTCAGCACTCCTGAATGCTTGATTTAGCTGTCATATTACTTCATTTTTTTGAAATAGCTACAAGTGTCGCACTAGTTAAAAAATAACCTGGCTTACGTAAGTGCAAGGTTTCTAGGTACTTATGACATAAAGCCATAAAGTTTGGAAATTGCACCCCGTACTGCCAGGATTATTAGCTTTTCAACTGTGTCACATCGGAGCCTTATTTGTAAAGTTCTGTGGCTAATCGCCAAGCTAGAACTCCTGGGATCAAGGCTACAACTAGAGCGATGTAGACTTGAGTATCTGAGATAGAAGATATCTGAGCGATGTACAGAGTATCTAAGATAGGCATGGCTGAAAACCTCCTAACCTGAATAGATTTTGAACAGTTCGTTTACTACTTTTCCTTGTTTTGCCAAGATTGTGGAATATCTTGTTACAAGATGCAACAAAAGCAGTTATTAGTCAGTAGTTCTTATTTATTCTCCATTAAAAAAATTTATAAAAATTATGAATTTATATCTGGGTATCGACTTCGGCACATCTGGCGGACGCGGTGTGGTGATTGACGAGGAAGCCTCTTGTATTCAGGCAGAGGTGCGATATCCCTTCCATGACTCACCAGATGCCGTTACGCCAAAAATTTGGCAGGAGGCTTTGTTTGCGTTGGTGGAACAAATACCTGACCAATTGCGGCGAGAAATTAAAGCGATCGCAATTAATGGTACTTCCTCTACCGTCTTGCTGGTCGATGCTGCTGGCAACCCTGTAGATGCACCATTGCTGTACAACGATGCGCGGGGATCATGCGTCCTAGAGCATTTGAGGAGTATCGCACCCCCCAATCATACCGTGTTGAGTGCCACCTCTAGCCTAGCCAAACTTTTGTGGATGAGGCAATTACCGTCTTTTAGTGAAGCTAGATATTTCCTGCATCAAGCCGATTGGCTGGCGTTTCTGCTGCATGGACAGTTGGGTATTAGCGATTACCATAATGCTTTAAAGCTGGGTTATGACGTAGAAAAGTTGAAATACCCAGAATGGCAAGAATTGCTAGAAATACCAATTCAGCTGCTACCCAAAGTTTTAAGTCCTGGGACTCCGATAGCTCAATTGCGCCCTGAGATTGCAGATAAGTTCGGTTTACGCCGTGATTGTCTGGTGTGTGCTGGTACAACTGATAGTATTGCCGCTTTTCTCGCCAGTGGGGCAAAATTACCTGGTGAAGCCGTGACATCCCTTGGTTCAACGTTGGTACTAAAGTTGTTAAGTCGTACTCGTGTAGAAGATGCCAGATATGGGATTTACAGCCATCGGTTGGGTGATTTGTGGCTAACTGGGGGCGCTTCTAATACTGGGGGTGCAGTACTAAAGCAATTTTTCACAAACGCTGAGTTAGCAAGCCTTAGCCGGAAGATTGATGCATCAAAAGCTAGCGAGTTAGATTATTATCCGTTGTTGAAGGTAGGCGATCGCTTTCCAATTAACGATCCCAATCTACCCCCACGTTTGGAACCACGCCCAGATAATCCAGTGGAATTTTTGCATGGGTTATTAGAAAGCATTGCCCGCATAGAAGCGCGAGGGTATGAATTATTACAACAAATGGGAGCAGACAAACTGAGCCGTGTTTATACTGCTGGCGGTGGTGCGGCGAATGATACTTGGACTGCAATTAGGGCGCGTCATTTGCAGGTTCCTGTAGTCGCGTCAGTGTACACAGAAGCGGCTTACGGAACGGCGCTGTTGGCGATGGGAGATAGAAAAAGGGGTTAATCAACAACGCATCTTTTGGTAGATATCTTTTAAATCAGTATCTATCCCAGTGACAATCGACATATCTCGGCCGATACTGGGATGATTAGATACCGGACTATAGATTCCAGGTTCATAATCTGGGCAGCTATTCGGGGATGGGTGATTTGCAGCAAGCGAATGTCATCCATCCCCTTTCCTAATTATTGGTGTGGGTTCTGAAGGGATTAGGAGAAAAAGGTTCTTTAAGAAGGTTTGACCTGCGCGATCGAGATTATCATCTAGGGAAAAGGTGAGGCTGCGGACTCGTATTTTATCGCTTTTAATATCTAGTGGCTGTGTCAAGTCTTTGGGATATATCAAAAAGGCTTACTCACATTTTGCTGTGTTTGCGTAGCCGATCATTTGATAAATATCCCTCTTCTGTCACTTTCCGGGTATTCTGAATAAAAGAATAAAAAAATAAAACCCTGAAAGGTAAGTAGGGCAATGGATGTAGAATTACAAATCCTCAAGCATTTGGCGAGAGACGCTCACCCAACAGTTGCGATTGTAGATGAATATTGTACAGAGTATAAAGACCTGTTTAAAGAAGTAAGAAATTATGAGTGCTTCAAATATTTACATCTGGGGATAATGTCACCAATCAAAAGAAAATCGTTACCAGAGATAGCGAAAGCCGTAAGTATAAACTCAGCGAGCGTCATTACATCATTTTTTAGCTAATTCAGGTTGGTCAGTAGAGGAATTAAAACAACGAAGATTAAATAAACTAAAAAAAGCATTGGATGGCAATGCAATTACAGTAGTAATAGATGAAACAGGAGATAGGAAAAAAGGTAAAAAGACCGGAGGCGGAGCGTCTCCGGCTCCGCTGATTATGTAGCCAGGCAATATTTAGGGAGTTTCGGAAAAGTCGATAATGGAAACGTTTGCAGTCAATGCTTATGGACTTTACTCTAATATAACTTTTCCTTTAAGTGTAAAAATATTCAAACCAAAAGGAACGCTAAAAGAAGAAGATAAATACAAAACTAAAATAGAGTTAGCATCAGAAATTATTACAGAGCTAATTGAATCGGGCTTTACTATTGAATTAGTACTAGCGGATAGTTTATATGGTGAAAGCAGCCAATTTATTAGAAAACTAGTTGAATACAAATTAGATTATGCCGTAGCGATAAGAAATAATCATGGAGTCTGGTTGCCAGCAGTACAGAGCGTTAGGGCGAATAAGTGGTGTAAAGAAAGAGAGAACATTTAGCAATCAGAAATCAGAAATTAGATACATTAGGGAAATAGTTTATGGTAAAAAAAGAGCCATAACTTACTGGGAAATGACTACTGATCCAGAAACCATGCCGGAAAATTCTACCTTCTTCGTGATGACGAATCTGCAAGGTAATCTCAAGAAAATCTTAGGTGACTTATATGGATTAAGAACCTGGGTAGAATATGGGTTTCGACAGTGTAAACAGGAACTAGGCTGGACAGATTACCGTTTTACTAATTTCCAACATATTGAAAGGTGGTGGGAGATTATTTTTTGTGTTTACACTGCGGATTAGTTTAAATTCGCCAGTCTTCTTAAGCTTAAATTAATCTCGTCAATTTGAGACTGAGGTACAAGAAAATAGTGATGTGGATTTTTCTAATCATCCGCAATGGAACCATGAATTTGGATGGAAGAATACTTTAAATAATCTGCGTCTCATTATCCAACCACTTTTACTATTTTGGTTAATTTATCCCTGGTTAAGTATTTTCCCTAATTCACATTTGTTAATGGGATTCAATCATTTAATTGCCGCAATAAATCAATTTAAACCTTGTTATGCTTCTGGATGATTTAGCTCCTGAACTACTTGCTTATTTCGGAAAGTGACAGAAGAGGGATATCTGTATTTCCTGACAGTTTAGGGGCTTTATACTTTGTATCCAAAATTACTATTGTTTTGCCAGTAGCAGCATCACACAGTAATATACCCCTCTCCTAAGAAAACAGAATGGTTTCTTAGGAGAAGGATACCTCTGCCCATTAACTTCATAAATGAGTTTTGATATGTGCGTGGTTTGTGGTTAGAGTTATACTACCAACTAAGTTGGAATAAATCAATTGCTCAACATCTTCAAACGCTGACTTTATCAAATTTTTAAGTTTGTCATCACTTTTATTCATGGAGGCATCAATCGTCCTGATGTTGCCCAGCCTATACTGAAATAACAGGCTGCACACGGGTAAAACTCAGTTGGGGTAATGTCCAGCAGCAAAAAGTGCCTTTAGCAAACAGGTAAAATATTTGTAGAGTAATTATGTATACATTAAGACCAAGTAATAAATATCAAGAAATTTCAAAATTTAAAACCGCAAATAAATTAGGAGGTATTCTACATAATTACTTAGCGATCGCTAGCGGTTAGCACTTAAAACAATAGTTTATTTATACTCTGATACGGAGCTAACAGTGAAAGTCAAGTAAACCTTAATTAGAATTGATAATTTTTTACTTTGTCGAAAATAAATTTTCATCTAGAGTAAGACAAAGATATCTACTGTTTACCAGATAAAAAAGCTAGCTGAAGCCTCTGGCTCATAGCTATCTATGGGAAACCAAGCTTGATTCTTAAGAGTCTGGTTTCAAAATGGGTAACAGCAACATCCCCTATCAGCTCGATCACCTATGCTAAAAGTTATGCACTCGGCCGCCAACTCAGCCACTCCAAATTCCCAGTGGGAGGATTTAATCAAGCTTCCAGCCCCAAACACAGTTCAATGGGACAATATCAAAACCCAATTAGACTTGGTGCTGTTGGCGCTAGAAACCTTAACTGGGATTGGTTCAGAGGCAATGCTTTCGGCGGCAACCGATCTGAATTTAGAGTCAAGAGTGCCAGACCGCGTAGCTTTATGGCGATTGCGCCAATCAAATCCTCTACGCAAAGGTCAAGGAGGGCGAAAAAAGCTAGATGTCGAAGAAGCGCGATCGCTTGTTTTGATCGTCTGCTACCTAGCCAAACAGCACCAGGAATTGATTCGCCGTGCTGTCGGTCTGTTAGAACAAATGGCAGAAAATAACCGGGAACCTCACCAGGCTGCTTTACTTGGAGACTATATTGATGCTTTTTGCAACACCTACCAAGAGCGGATGGAAGAGGACGAGCAAATCTCAACGGATTTACTAACTAACCTGGCCCTAAAACTGCTTGTAGATTTACTTTTTTACAGCGCTCCTGGTGGGCATCGCCGTCTCTGGCTAGCACTTATAGACCGTTCAACAAAATTTTAAATTTTAGATTTGAAATTCCTCAACCAAAATTTGTTTTCAAAAGTTTGCTAGGTCAGGAAACCTTTTTGATGGTCATTAGTTCTTGAGCGATGCACTATCAACAATGCTTCCTCCTTGCACGCCAGTTTGCATAACAGAAGGAACCTAACAAATTTCTGAGTGGAAGAATCCACCGTTCCAACTTTTCTTTGCAAGCAACTGGCTCAATTTTTGCAAAATCCCAATATAGTCTTCTTCGTAGTTCCTGTCATGCCTCTATCAAATTCAGTTATTCGTTGCTACACACCACCGACTTGCACGCTAGAAGTATTCGCGCAAAGCTCACCTTTGTCTCGTTGGATGGGGAAAACTGTCCTCAAACATCTGAGTTTTGAGCTACGTTTTGACGATCCCCGACTACCAGAAGAACAAAGAGTTCCAATTCGGGGCGATCGCGAGCAACTCGAAGCTTTATGTGATGCTGTTACCAACTATGTACAGCAATTTCTCCAACAGTCTCCAGAAAGCTTTTGGGTCAGTTTCTCCAGTACCCAAGAGTCAAGTACAGCACTGGACGATCCGGAATTAAAGTCTTCAACAAAAACATTAAATGCTTTTAGTAACCAGATTCCAGGGACAAATATCCACTTAGAACCAAGCAGCTATTTAACTCACAACCTATTTCTTGGTTCTCTGGCCAACTATTCATCTGGCCCCGTCATTCAACTCAGTTTGCTGCAACTATTCGATTTGGCAAGTGCTTTAGATGAATACTCAACTGATGTCATGGCACTTCCAACTCTCAACAGCACAGGTTCGACTCTGAGGTTTCCTGCTTGGGCACCTATTGCCGCAGTATTAGTATTAGGTGTAGGTTTTTTACCAGTTACTTGGCAATATGCTAACAATATTAGAGAAAAGCAACAGCAGACAGCCAAAACATCAAATTCAGAAGCAGTAAAGACTGCTCTAGAACCTTCATCCTCGCTAAACTTCCCCACCCCTGAACCTGGGCTAACCCCTCCATCAAATAATTTGCTAGGTTCTACCCCTCCACTTTCTACATCCACTTTACCCCAAGCACCTCTAACAGCCCCTAGTTCTAGTAGTTTCTCTGCATCGCCACCAAATACATTGACAATACCTCAAGGGACGACTGCAACCCTCCCTAGTAATCGAGCGATGCCTCCGGCGAGCTTCCCTAACGCACCATCCAGCAAAATCCCAGGCCAGGAAATTGCCATATTACCAAATCTGGGACAGAATCCAACCGGGTCAAGTCCCCAAGCTGGTGCCGGTGCTATCCCTCAACTGCGGAATTTGCCACCCAGACTATCTTCTAACGCAAATAGCCTACCAACTAATATCTCACCAGTCCTGCCTCCATCTCTTGACACCATACCCAATAAGAATCGTGTCAATACCCCAACTCAACCCTCCCCACTAACCTCACAACAGTTAGACGAAAGAATCCGTTCCTTACAGCAATCTTCTGCTGGAGAGAAACCTACTTCACAACTTCCCTCCTCTAGAACTGCTGCTAATAATCCATTTATCGATCAATTAGGGGACGCAAGTAAAAACCCCACATCCAGAGAAGTAGCTACTGGCACATTATTTGACACACCTCAAGTAGCAGAAGCTAGACAATACCTCACAAAGCGTTGGCAACCACCCACTGGACTGGGACAAACATTAGAGTACAGTTTGGTAGTTGGTGTTGACGGCACAATTGAACGAATTTTCCCCCTTAATAAGGCAGCAAGAGAATTCGTTGATAACGCTGGGATGCCTGAAGTTGGCAAACCTTTTGTTTCCGCTAATAAAAATGGACAAAATGTCAGAATTCGGGTTGTTCTTAGTCCTGATGGCAAGGTACAGACTTTTCCAGATGAATAACTAAACTCATCCTTTGAATGCCACTTGTAAAACTGGTACAAATCTTGTGCCAGTTTTACTTACTACATTGCTATTAAGCTCACTTGTTGAAGTCCAGTTAGGAAACTGGTCTTACTATTAATTACCAGTAAACCTACCAAGCAATATAATTACTGTTAACACCAATTCTCCAAAAATAAACTATAGATACAAGTCTGAAAACCCAGATTAAATCTTACGCTTCTTAATTACGAATTAAGAATTGGTATTAATAACTCATATCAAAGGTAGAAAATATGCAAACAATTGGTACCCAAAAAGATAGTGCAGCTTGGGTTATTCAAACTTGGGCAGCTTTTGTGATTTCTATTTCTATGACCAGCTTCGGTATTGTAAACTTACCTGTAAATGGCTGGGTGAAAGGCTTTATGGGTATGGGTATGGCTTTCTCTGTTGGCTCAACTTTTACTTTGGCAAAAACTACTAGAGACTTGCATGAAACTAGAAGATTAACCGCTAGGTTAGACGAGGCAAAAGTAGAAAAATTACTTTCACAACACGATCCTCTAAATTTCAAATGAAGGAAGTTAGCCCTTATAAAGAATTCAAAATTATCCTTGCATCAGAAATTAAATACATAACGAAAAACAAAAGGACTGGATATACCAGTCCTTTATTATATTGATTTAACGTTTTTATCTTAATAACGGGATTTTTTGGTTTTTAACTTTTGCTTTTTACGCCGACGTTCGCTAGCAACAACTGCCTGTTCTACAGGATAACCCACTAAAGGAATTACTTGATATTTGCGCTCGTCTTCTAATTTTCTCAGTTCAGTGTAATCAACCCAATGAATGCAATCAACCGGACAAGTGTCAATTGCTTCTTGAATAATTTCCTCAGCGTCCCCATCTTGCCGAACCACGCGCGATCGCCCGTAATCTGGTTCAATATAAAAGGTGTTACGCGCAACATGAGCGCAATGCTTACAGCCAATACAGGTGATTTCGTCAACATAAACACCATTTTGGCGGAACACACCACCCAATTCCGGTTCTAAACCAGAACGTTCTGGGGCATCCCGTAAAAAACCCCCTAATTCTGGTTCCAAACCGGAACGGTTATCTTCTTGTTCTTCCGGCGACGGCAGAAAATCAGCCATTACGCACTCCAGCGCTGTACTACCAGGCGAATTGAACCATCTTCATTTTTTTGTTGTTCAGAAACTTGAAAACCAACACGAGCGGTTTCTTTGACAACTGTTTGATAAGCATAGCGCTGTGTTACTTGGCGCAAAAATCCATCTACAGACAAATCTTGTTGCCAATATTGCAAGTCAGCCACCAATTCATATTCTTTGCCATTCCATCTAAAGCCGATGTCATAGCCATTTTCCTGCTCAATACTAACTTCCGCAGGATGGGTTTGACCGCGATAGCCACGAACTTCGCGTGGGCCGGGTTTCCAGTCTACGCCCAATTCAGTCAAAGCATCTTTCAAAGAATCAAGGTTACGGATTTGAGTCTTAATTTGGCTAAAGTGTGACATGGTGGTTGTGAATTAATAACACTAAACTACTGTGAAAACTTACCAATCGCTGTAAGTGGTGTGTGTATTCGCCACATTAGATTGCTGCACCTTGGCGGCGAAATATTCTGAGGTTGGCTCATGATTAAGTACTTGCCCTAGCTGTGCCTCTATTGCTGCTGTAACTTCAGCGCAAGAATTACCCACAATGCCAGTGACTTTCTCTTGTACCCGACCGTCTGGATAGATTATGAACTCTAATGTCTCCATTCTTTTGGTCAACCAGGATAAGTACGCTTAAATTGTACTGCCTTAGCAGAAGGCTAAAAATATAGCCGTAGGAACATTTTTAGATACAAACTCGCCATTTGTTAACTAATGTTCCATCTTTCAACATATATATCTCAGAATCTTTACGAAACTTATTAGTATTATAAGCACACACATCAGTATTTAGTTAGTTTCTCTTAACCTCATTGATTAGTCAAGGTAACTACTGGAGCTAGCTAAGTAAGCTGCAAAAGTCCTAAAAACAAGCATTAGAGGTAGTATAGACAGCAAAACAATTCACAAAAATATAAAATTTATTGAAAAACTTTATTATGACCGTGCGATTTAGATTATTATCCTAAGATTTTTCAGGTAGGTTTGATGCAGCGCAGTATCAGCCTAGAGCAAGATAGCGAGGTATACCTACGTAGGCATTGCATTAGGTCTTTAGATTAGTAACTTTAGCTTGCATTGAGTGTAAAGGGGATTTTTAAACTGCGATCGCCATTTTCTACCATTGGTTAGATTTACCAACCTCGACTTTAGACTAAATATGTACAAATTTGCCCCAGCTTGGGAAAAGGAGCAAATAGTCTTTGGTGCTGCACGACCTGGATACACTGACAAGAATGTTCAGGATTGGATAGAATTCATGAAGCGCCAAGATATCAAGCGAGTTTGCTGTCTTCTTGATGAACAACAGCTAGCTTCTTACTCTAATCTTCTGGACACCTACAAACAGGAATTTGGGAATCAGGTAGTTTGTTGGGCACCAATTGCAGATTTCCATTTATCTGATTTAGAAACTCTTACACATAAAATACTTCCTTTTTTAATAGAAGCCGATAAACAAAATGAGAAAGTTGTTGTACACTGCGCTGGTGGAATTGGGCGTACTGGACATGTGTTAGCGGCTTGGCTAGTTAGTGTCCGAGGATTATCAAATCAAGCTGCAATAAATGCTGTCAAAAGAACAGGTAGAAATCCTTATGAAGCTGCGATCGCTGCTGTATTTATAGGTAAAAATCCTTTAACAGTTATAAAAGAACTGAACGCGCTTCTGAATGATTGCCGTCTAGCAGTGGATAAAACATTTTGAGTTTACTATTATCTTGTTTAATCAGTCCTTTGCGAGGGAAATTATATGGCAATGGTTCTAGATAAAGTAGTTCCTTTTGGGAGGTCAATGGATGAATATATAAAAATATTCAATTTAACAAATGCAGATTTAAATAAAAGAATCATTGGAATTGGGGATGGCCCAGCAAGCTTTAATGCAGAAATGACACGTCAGGGTAAAAGTGTAGTTTCTGTTGATCCACTCTACCAATTTTCTAGCGATGAGATATTGCAAAGATTTAATGAAGTGGTAGATAACATTATTAATCAAGTCAAGGCTACAACGAATGATTGGGTATGGAGCTATCATAAATCACCGGATGATTTGCGACATAATAGGGTGAAAGTTATTCAAGAATTTCTGTCTGATTATGAAGCTGGCAAAAAAAGCAACAGATACACAATCGGTGAATTGCCAAAACTGGCATTTAATAATCAAGAATTTGACATAGCGCTTTGTTCACATTTACTGTTTTTATATTCAGACCATCTCGATTACGATTTTCACCTAGATTCTGTAGGTGAGATGTTGCGTATTGCTAAAGAAGTCCGAATATTCCCCCTCATAACTTTAATGTGGAAACATTCACAATATTTAGATGAAATTGTCAAATATTACACTTCAAAAGGTTACAAGATAGATATTGAAAAGGTTGAATACGAACTACAGCCTGGTGGAAATAAAATGTTGAAGATAACTAGAGATGCTAATGTAATTCGTAATTTTGAATGCTCAATTTCTCAATAATTTTGAATGCGCTCGCGCTTTCAGCTATATGTGTAATATGCTTAGGCGTAACCTAAACTAGACATGGCTGTTTACATTACAGCAGGCAATCTCTAACCTGCTTTAACACCACAATAATTACACAATTAATTCTAGATTAATATTTTTTTCAATCCAGGCGATACCTTTGGGGAGAATTACACAGAAACGATTCTCATAATGGATAAGTGCTTCATCATCTAATGCTTTCAAAATTTGCGTTCTATATCTACTTATATTTGTATATCTAATCCATTTCGTCAAATCTGAATCACTAACTTTATCTGGCTGTTTATAGTACAGAATAATTAAAGTTTTGTCTTCAGAATTTAGTTTTGTATTTTGAATTCGTATAAAACCATCAACTTCTGTTATCAAAGGTATTTTTGTTTCGTTAATGCTTGCAACAATTTTTCTTGCTTCATCAATACTATTAGTATGATAATTACGTATAAGTTCAATTAAAATCCAGTCTGCTAAATGTGCTACAAGTAGAGAATCAGAGTAATTTGGATCTACTTCCCCGCCCACATGAGCAACATTCCTTTTATTTCTAATATCAAGAAGAACTCTTGTTAATTGAGGAATAAAAAACCTGATACCCTCTGGTAAATTCGTGTTGGAAATAACACGATTGATTATTTTTTGAGTATCTAATTGTTTTCCAAATGGTGTAAAATTACCCGTATCTAGAAATTCAATTAAACGTAGAATGCATTCACTGAAACGAGCAGCATTTAATTCAGTTGGACGAAACTTTTTTATAAAAAAGTTTTGTTTGATATTTTGATACTCATTAAGCAATACAATCAGAATATCTTTTGGCAGCTTAGAAGATAAAGCTGTTTCAATATTGGATTTTTGAATACTCACAATTTCTATAGTTACTGAACAGTATCTTCGTTAAGCCATTCTTCCACAAGACTTTCAGCTTCAGATGTAAGATAATATAAATTTTCATGAGTACGACCAAAGTATTTGCTGTAGTCTTTGGTGTTAGTCAAGGCTTTCGTAAAATTATCTTTTTTCACTGAAACAGTTTGATATCTTTTGGTGAGGTACTCGTATGCTAATCCTGGTTTCACAGCGTCTTGAGTTTTTAATTCTTTGATAATGTCGTATAAGGCAAGAAGGGCATACTTAACGCCAGTATCTAATTTTCTTACATCGAAGCTGTCAAACCTTGATGGTAATTGAAGCCACTCTTCGATTTTTTGAGTTTCTTCTTTTGTTATCCGAGAACTTCGACTAGAATTCTTCTTAGTTGACTTTGAATACTCAAAACCAATAATATCTTGGTTTTGCATTTCTACAAGAATTTTATTGACTTCTGCACGTCCACTAGGATTAACTTTAAAAGTTCCATCAGATTTAATAAAGAAACGGCTTGCAATATCATTAAGATGTGTTGAATAATTTTGATCGTATACTCCATTTGTTTTAGCAGCTTGATTCAAGTGTTCCTTATTAGGAACTGGTTCTTCGTGAAGTAAGTTATAAGCCCAAACATAAAGTAAACTAAATCTTTGTTGTTGAGCCTTTTTGTTCTTGCCCTTGTAATCAGGGTTAATTGAAATAAGAATACCCTGTCCATCTTTTTCAAAGTAATTTGAAGGGGCATTAGTTTCAATATTACTTTGAACCGTAGTATTAATAATTCCTTCCTGCAAAGGCTTATCATAGCTGGACTGTGCTTCTTCTAGTGGTTTCTGAAAAGGAGGTAAGACAGGCTGTTGTTCGCGAGTTACAACACGCTGAGAATTTGTCACTTGAGTTAAAGGTACGTAACCCCCCATAACAGATGCAACTTTATCAATTGAAGTATCAGTAAAAGATAAGCTGACCTTCCTTGAATAATGGCTATCCGATTGTTCTTCTTCCAGAGAAAAATTAGGTAGTAGTGCATAGTAATGATAGAATTAAGAAGTGTTGTTCAATACCAGAACTATGTACTGTCCTAAATGCAACTCAAGCAATATAGTTAAAAA
>NZ_JBALDP010000046.1:0-148057 GCF_036917355.1 Nostoc sp. | reverse complement strand
CTGTGAGGCTGCTAGAGTATGGCATTACTACTTTATACAACTTTTGCGCTCACTTTACTTCAACACAGTAAAAGATGTCAAATGGGTTCTATAGAAGCCGGCAATGGTAGCACGTAATCCAACATTACATCACAGTAAAGTGTTTAAACTGCTTGAGAAGACGTTCTATTTTCTCTTTCAATGATTCCTATATCTCTGAAGTAGGTAAATTTTGCTAGAAACCCCAGCCAATGAGTTTAGCTGGGGTTTTTCTTTTTTTACTTAGAACTATTTCAGTAAATTCAGGGAGAGGGTGCTATTCCTCTTGGACATCAACCCAGATACTGCCTTCTTCAACACGAATCGGAAACACTGGTAGTGCCTTTGGTTGTGAAACTAACGAGAGTACCTTACCTACACCAGGTGGCCAAGAACACCAATCTTTTACCTCACCAGTCCGCAGGTCGAAAGCACTGTGATGGAAGGAACAAACAATTGCGCCATTCTCATTTATTTTCCCACTTTTCAAAGGTAATTTTAAGTGAGGACAAGTGTTATCTACAGCATAAAGCTGACTTTCGTGATTCAAAAGCAAAATTTTCCGGTTGCCAACTTTCACCACTTCTCGCGCACCTGGCGAAAGTGCATCGACTGCAAGAACTTTAGTCCAACTCATTAGGTTCTCCTCTCCTAATATATCTGCTTTCAGTTTCCCGCAATTGTGACCAGTGCGATCGCCTTTCACTACCGGAGAGTCGAGAATGTCTACGACGAGCTTTGTCTACGCTGGTGAAATACTAAAACTATAAAATCTTACATTAAATACCATCTTTATACTGAACAAACTTATTTCTGGGTAAACTAAATAAAGCACATACTGTCTATGCATCACAAGGCTTGTAGCTGATAAAAGACTATTTTGAGGCATATAAAAAATGATTAAGACAAGTTACGAATTTGACCAGTCTATCCTCGCCGCAGGATCTTCATTAAAGACAAATATTCTGCTACGTTTCCGTACTGACATAGCTAAATCTCCTCGACGTAACCTTAACCTTTCGCTTGTAATTGACCGTTCCGGCTCTATGGCAGGCGCTCCCTTGCATCACGCACTCAAAGCCGCTGAGTCTGTGGTAGATCGACTTGAGCCTGATGACATTCTCTCAGTAGTTGTTTACGACGATGAAGTAGATAGTGTTGTGCCACCCCAAGCTGTGACTAACAAAGCCACTCTGAAAAATTCCATCCGCAAGGTGAGAGCAGGCGGTATTACCAACTTATCGGGGGGATGGCTCAAAGGCTGCGAACACGTGAAAACGCGACTCGATCCGCAAAAAATCAACCGTGTTCTCCTGCTTACCGATGGTCACGCCAATATGGGCATTCAAGACCCCAAAATACTGACAGCGACAGCAGGGCAAAAAGCTGAGGAAGGCATTATCACAACTACGTTAGGTTTTGCTCAGGGTTTCAACGAAGACCTACTGATTGGAATGGCAAGGGCAGCCACAGGCAACTTCTACTTCATTCAGAGCATCGACGAAGCAACTGAAGTGTTTAGTATTGAGCTAGACAGTCTTAGAGCAGTAGTAGGACAGAACCTCAAGGTGACACTTGAATTGGCTAATGGTGTCAGCCTGGTTGATACTTTAAGTCTGGCTAAAGTTAGCCAGAATGACGTAGGTCAAACTGTCATCACCTTGGGAGAGCTTTACGAGGGTGAGGACAAACTTCTCGGTTTGAGTCTGGGGATATCAAGCGCTCAAGTTGGTGATTTACCTGTGATGAAGCTACATTACAGCGCCGATGTTGTGCAAGATGACCGCATTCAAAGCGTTTCAGGTACAGTCGATGTCGTCGCCAAAGTTGGCACTGTTGAGGAAGCAGCTTTTGCTGCTACAAGCCATATCATTCTGGAACTGAGTCGCCTTACTATTGCTAAGGCTAAAGAGACTAGCCTTAATCTCGCTGAACATGGCAAGCATCAGGAAGCTGAACAAACCCTGCGATCGCTTGTGAAAGATTTGCGAGATAAAGGGTTGAACGAGAATTTTGAAATTGCTGAAGAAATCGATCAGCTTGAATATTTCGCCGATCGCATTGCTCAAAAAGCTCTAGGTAATGCCGGACGGAAAGAGATGCGAGATCAGACTTACCAGACGATGACGCGCAATCGCAGCGATTTGGTGGGCCGCGGTGTCACTACTGGCGATGAAGTGTACGCCATGCCCATTGTGAATGAAGTCGGTTCAGGCGTTGAATTGCACTGCGTTCGTGAAGGGGGTAAACTGCGGGTTAAGGTCATGTCCGAAGGCTACGATCCAACCAAGAACATTCAGTTTCCCCGCGCCATTCGTGCCGAGGGGGCGCGCTATGTCGTTGAAGGGTTGGAACTCTCAAGCGATCGCACTTTCTATCGGGTACGTGGTAAGATTACCCGTTTTGCTCAACCCGGTGAAGCAGATATCTTCGTTGCCCCTAGACAATCCAATCGAGCTAACACAGGTAAAGCTTCCAAAGGCCCTGCCAGTGCTGCCGATCTTCCTACAACTGACAGTGTAGGGGACAGCATTTTAGTTCAGTGTGTCAAAGATGGCAGCAAGCTGCGTGCTAGGGTGGTTTCCGACGGATATGAACCAGATTGGAATATGCGTTTTCCGCGATCGGTTCGCGAGGAAGGAATGCTTTACGTCGTTGATGAAGTCAAAACCGCACCGGATGGCAAATCTTATATTGCCTGTGGTGAAATTAAGCGATTTGTACAACCTACTTGAATTGAGAAGCGAGGGAGCGGCACTTCTCTACGAGAGGCTGCGCCAACGACTACGCTCAGTGACCGAGGAGCAGAGGAGAATAATTAATGCCCCATGCCCACTTGCCCTGACCGTAGCCGAAGGGATGCCCCATGCCCCAATCCTTAAAATATGCCAAGTAAATATGCCTTAGCTGACTGAGACTGTCAGGATCAAAGAGTAAAGAGTAGAAGGCAATCTATCTTGACTTTTAACTTTCTCCTTTTGTTCAACTTCCACAACGGGAGGTTTAATCTTGACTAAATTGAAAGTTGGTATCAATGGCTTCGGTCGAATCGGACGACTTGTACTTCGCGCTGGCATCGATAACCCCAACATTGAGTTTGTGGGCATTAACGACCTAGTACCACCAGATAACCTCGCTTACTTATTAAAGTACGACTCAACCCACGGTCAATTAAAGCACAAGGTTGAAGCCAAGGAAGACGGTATTCTCATTGACGGACATTTCATTCCTTGTGTGTCGGTGAGGAATCCAGCAGAGTTACCTTGGGGAAAATTAGGTGCAGATTATGTCGTGGAAGCTACCGGACTTTTCACTGACTACGAAGGAGCTGCAAACCACCTGAAGGCAGGTGCAAAGCGAGTGGTAATTTCCGCTCCCACTAAAGATCCAGATAGAGTTACTACCCTGTTAATGGGTGTTAATCATCACCTGTTTGACCCTAGCAAGGATATCATTGTCTCCAATGCTAGCTGCACTACAAACTGTCTAGCTCCCATAGCTAAGGTCATTAATGATAATTTCGGGTTGACTGAAGGGTTGATGACCACAGTCCATGCCATGACTGCGACTCAGCCAACTGTAGACGGCCCCAGCAAGAAAGACTGGCGGGGTGGTCGAGGTGCATCCCAAAATATTATTCCCTCCTCCACAGGCGCAGCTAAAGCCGTAGCACTGGTTTTACCAGAATTGAAGGGCAGGTTAACTGGGATGGCATTACGAGTTCCGACTCCCGATGTCTCTGTAGTTGATTTAACTTTCAAAACAGCCAAAGCCACCAGTTATCAGGAAATCCGTGCTGCTATGAAGGAGGCTGCCGCAGGTTCACTAAAGGGTATCTTAGGCTACACAGATGAAGAAGTAGTTTCCACTGATTTTCAAGGCGATACCCATTCCAGCATCTTCGACGCAGGTGCTGGGATTGAGTTGAATTCAAACTTCTTCAAGGTAATTGCCTGGTATGACAACGAGTGGGGTTACTCAAATCGCGTGATTGACTTGATGTTGTCTATGTCACAGAAGGAAAAACTCGCCCCGACAGCGGCTGTGGTTTGATTAGTCATTAGTCATTAGTCATTAGTCATTAGTCATTGGTCATTAGCTTTTGACTGCTGACTCTTGACTAGGGACTTTTGGGATTTGGGTCAAATGGTAAATACTCCGAAAATAAAACGGAATCTAGTATTTTTATTTAGCAAACCAGTGATATGAAGCACGTGTGAATTTGGGTGTTTTGTGCGATGTCTACGACGGGCTACGCCTACGCTCAAAGCATCCAAATTTGCAAGTTACTCCTCAACCCCCAATCCCTATGCGTCGAACCAAAATCATTTGTACTGTTGGCCCGGCTACATCTGCACCTGAAAAGCTGCAAGCCTTGGTAAAAGCTGGAATGAATGTGGCACGGCTGAATTTTTCCCACGGAGCTTATGAATTCCACGCCCAAACGGCTCACTATCTCAGGCAGATTAGTACTGAGCTGCAAAAGCCGATCGCCATTATGCAAGACCTATGTGGCCCTAAAATTCGCTTGGGGACTTTACCACCGGAAGGCTTAAATTTAGAAGCTGGTACTGAAGTTACCTTTGTTTTGCAAGAAAAGGGTGAGAGTATTGACGAACTACCCTTACCATTGCCGACTTTATTTGCAATGGTGCGACCAGGCGAACCAATTTTAATTAATGATGGTCGTGTCAAATTGATAGTTACCGATCGCGATGCCGATCGCATTCGGGCACAGGTGAAAAATGGCGGGTTAATTTCTACGCACAAGGGAGTAAATCTGCCCCAAACTCCTTTACCTGTAAGTTCGATCACCGAAAAAGACTTGCTGGATCTGCGTTTTGGGATTCAGTTGGGTGTAGACTGGGTGGCGGTGTCCTTTGTGCGATCGCCACAAGACTTAGAACCCGCCAGACGGATGATTGAAGCCGCCGGCGCTTCCATCCGCTTGATTGCCAAAATCGAAAGATCGGAGGCAGTAGAAAACTTTGACTCCATTCTGAAAGTTGCCGACGCGATTATGATTGCCCGTGGCGATTTAGGGGTGGAAGTGCCAATTCATGAAGTACCCCTAATTCAAAAAGATATTATTCGCCGTTGCAATCGTGCTGGCAAGCCGGTGATTACAGCCACCCAAATGCTAGAGTCGATGATTAGCGCTCCCGATCCCACTCGCGCCGAAGCAACCGATGTTGCTAACTCTATCTTGGATGGAACAGACGCGGTAATGCTTTCTGGTGAAACAGCTGTCGGACAATATCCCGTTGCCGCCGTCCAGATGATGCACAACATCGCCGTGCGGACAGAACAAGCTCTCGATGAGGGTAGCAAACATGCTTGGTGTCATGAAGCAGGTAGTCTTAGCGTTACCGAATCTGTGGCAGAATCCGTCTGTCGCATCGCCTATGAAACAGGCTCACGGGCAATTCTTTGTAATACTTCATCAGGAAGTACAGCGAGAATGGTGTCTAAATATCGGCCGACTTCTCCCATTATTGCCCTCACCTCCGACATTACCGCTTATCGCCAGCTAGCACTTTCTTGGGGTGTAGAAGCTTTGCTGATCCCACCAGTACACAATGCCGAAGAGATGTTTACCAATGTGGTGAACACAGTTGTAGACATGGGTCTAGCGAATAAGGGCGATAAAGTAGTAATTACCTCTGGTGTTCCAATTGGTAAATCAGGAACAACTAGTTTAATCAAAGTGCATTCCATTGGACAGCCAATTTCGGCATAAGGCACTTAGAATAAGGCTGTGGCTCAAGATAGTAAGCAAAATTGGGCAATCATTAAGAAAAATTGCCAGAATCAGAATTGAAGGAAGAGTAAAGAGTGTAAAGAACTGGGGAATAAGTAAATCCTAAACAAACATCACGGAGTATTTTATGTCTAAGAATTTACTGGAACAATTGCGAGAAGTGACTGTTGTGGTCGCAGATACAGGGGATATCCAGGCAATTGAAAAGTTCAAACCCCAAGATGCCACCACCAATCCTTCGCTGATTACTGCTGCGGCACAAATGCCAGAATATCAGGGAATTGTCGATCAAACTTTACTGCAAGCGAAGAAAGATGCTGGAGCCGGAGCCACCCAAGCACAGATAGTTTCTCTAGCTTTTGACCGTTTGGCAGTTGCTTTTGGATTAAAGATTTTGCAAATCATTCCCGGTCGCGTGTCTACGGAAGTGGATGCTCGCTTGTCCTACGATACCGAAGCTACCCTGACTAAGGCACGGGATTTAATTGCTCAGTATAAAGCTGCTGGAGTTGGTCGCGATCGCGTGTTAATTAAAATTGCCAGCACTTGGGAAGGCATTCGCGCTGCGGAAATTCTGGAAAAAGAAGGTATTCACTGTAACCTTACCTTGTTATTTGGTCTTCACCAAGCGATCGCCTGTGCAGAAGCCGGGATCACCCTAATTTCTCCCTTCGTCGGTCGGATTCTTGACTGGTACAAAAAAGATACCGGACGCGATAGCTACCCAGCAGCCGAAGATCCAGGTGTTTTGTCTGTCACCAAAATCTACAACTACTACAAGAAATTTGGCTACAAAACCGAAGTTATGGGAGCTAGTTTCCGTAACCTTGGTGAAATTACTGAACTTGCAGGTAGTGATTTGCTGACCATTTCGCCATCGCTTTTGGCTGAATTGCAAGCAACCGTTGGAGAACTGCCACGCAAACTTGACCCTGCGAAGGCAGCAAGCTTGTCAATCGAAAAGATATCCATTGACAAAGCTAGTTATGAGAAGATGCACGCTGCCGATCGTATGGCAACTGACAAACTAGACGAAGGTATTAAAGGTTTCACCAAGGCACTAGAAGACCTTGAGAAACTTTTAGCAGAACGACTCGTTCGCCTGGAAGGAGAGGTAGTGGCAACCCATTAGAGACTTCCAATTAAAAAACATCCAAAGTAGTGTGCGTTACGGCTCAAGCCGTAACGCACTTCAAGATTATGGATAATATCATGTCCGGGTAAAGCGACTAACGGTATTGGCTTTGTCAGTTGCCGTAAAAATTTTACAACTGATTCAGAGACGGGATAATCCTAAAATAGCCTGCAACTGTTGCCTTTACCGACAAGCAACAGCCATGCTTGTCTACGTAGGCGTTGCTCGTCGTAGACATAGCACTAACAATTTATGCGGACATGATATGACTTTTTAATCTTCGTGGTCATCAAACGGATCGTTCAACTCCTTGCTAGGAGGGCCAAAGGAGGTATAAATCGAAAATCCAGTGATGGCAACCACCACGGCGGCCATAGAAATGCTAAGAACTATTGCGGGTTCCATAATTGAGAGATAGATGATGAGTGCTATTCTTATAGAATATTACAGAAGATTAAAAAAAGCTTTGGCAAGTAATCTTAGGTGAACTATGGCACAAAGGACTAGGTTGGGAGATATCCTGAAACCACTTAACTCTGAGTATGGGAAAGTGGCTCCAGGTTGGGGTACTACCCCTGTGATGGCTGTTTTTATGGCGCTATTTTTCGTGTTTCTGCTGATTATTCTGCAACTTTACAATAAATCACTGTTGGTTCAGGATGTATTTGTCGATTGGCGCAGTTTAGGACGCTAACGCATACACAGCGAGCGAGTTTGGATAACAAGTTAAGTTTCACCCGGTTCTTCCGGGTTTTTTTGTGAGTTGCGATTTCCGACTAGACTAACTATATATGTGAGTTTCTGTAGTGGTTTTAGAGTTTACAGGAGACAAAAAATGAATATATTTGGTATCGGTCTGCCAGAAATGGCTGTAATTATGGTGGTAGCGCTGTTAATCTTTGGCCCAAAAAAGCTACCAGAGATCGGTCGGAGTGTGGGCAAAACAATTCGTAGTTTCCAAGAAGCTTCCAAGGAGTTTCAAAACGAGTTCCAAAAAGAAGCAGAACAGTTAGAAGAAGTTGTACAGACTACTGCTGAATTGGAACCTAAGCAAATCCACTCTGCTAAATCTGAGCAGGATACCGCTAATTCTTCCCAACCTAGCTAGTCTGTCAAGTTCGTAGTAAGGATTTTAGTCCTGGATTTTAAGCACTGAAGTGTTTACTACGAACTTATCAAAATTAATCAGACAGACTATATAGAAGAGTGCTGCATATCAATTGACTGTAGGCAAAATGACAGAAGCTGTTACGCAACCAGCTTTGGTAATTCCACAACTAATCGTCGGGTTAGGGAATCCAGAAGCTAAATATGACCAAACACGCCATAATATCGGTTTTGCTGCTTTAGAAACTCTCTCTCGTTCCTGGCGTATTTCCTTAACAGAAAACCGCAAGTTTCAGGGTGAGTATGGCGAGGGTATGGCCCCAGGTGGAGGTAAAATTCGCTTGTTGAAACCGTTAACTTATATGAATCGCTCAGGACAAGCAATACAAGCGGTGACAAGTTGGTATAAATTGCCGCCTGAGTCAGTGTTGATCGTTTATGACGATATGGATTTGCCTTTAGGAAAAACTCGTTTGCGTTTATCTGGTTCGGCTGGGGGACATAACGGTATGAAAAGTGCGATCGCACATCTTAGTAGCCAAAACTTTCCCCGTTTGCGAATCGGTATTGGTAAACCCAAAGATGCAGCTAATAAAGATGATTCCGGTACTATCTCTCATGTGCTGGGGCGATTTTCCGCTGCCGAAAATCAGCAGATGTCTCTTGTACTTCAGTTCGTAGTTGAGTGTATTGAACTAAGTCTCAAGCAGGGAGTAGAAAAGGCGATGAATGTTTGTAATAGCCGCACCATTAATAATTCTGAGTCTTAGGGCTGGATGAATACTGTCCTATCAGCTGATTAAAGAAAGCTAACCGATGTTTAAAGGCGCTTATTTTGGTTGATGGGCAGCGATTTTAGCTTGCTCCATCTAACCAAGATAAAGTCTCTAACGCTCTCTACGTATAGGAAAAGTAACTCATTTATACTCTAATTAGCGGTGCGGCAGACTTTGCTTAATGTTTGTATGAATAATGGCGATGTCTATGACGGGCTACGCCTACGTGCTATTGCCTGTTTTCGGTCATAACCTCAAGCAACGCCGATATCACACCAAATTGGTTTATTTAAAACGTCTTGTGCGTCTAGCTGCCACTGCCTTACGTTTGCGTTTTTCTATTGGTGTTTCAAAGTGCCGATGATATTTCACATCAGCTAATATCCCAGCTTTGGAAACCTGACGTTTAAACCGACGCAAAGCTGAGTCTATTCCTTCGTTCTCTCCTAGAACCACCTGGGTCATTCTTCCCTTTTCCTCATCATCAATAGTTTCCATTCTAATATTACCCTCAACCTTAGTAAAACCCCTCTGAGCTAAAGTCATGATTAAGAGGCTATTCGTCCGGTTGAGGCGGTTTATATGTGCTTCTGCCTCGTAAAATCGGTACTTAACTCAAAGTTAATCTAAGTGCCGTAATGCACTCTCAGAACTAATAGAGAAGATGTGGAAATTATAATACTAAATTTTTCTGACTGTACTCTGAACTGGGTAATAATGTAATCTTAGTTACTAAGATATATGATGAAAACAGATTTTAAAAGTTGATTCTGCCCTCATTTAATAATTTATATCCAGTTGCTAATGCTGTAAAAGCAATTATGAAATTCCATAAGCTAGTTGGCTTTAAAATAACTCCACCGCTTAAGAAAATTAGTACTATACCAATGCCTAGAAAAATCCATCCTAAGTTACCAGTTTCTCTTTGAAAAAAGATTAATGCAAATATACCTATCATTGTTGCCAAAACTGAAGCTGTAGCAGGTAAGCTCCGATAAAAATATGAATAGTAACCGCTAACAAATATGATGTTTTGACCAAAAAAGTATAATCCTGTGAAAAGTAGAATTAAACCTATAAGTTTGATTAACAACCTGCCCATAATATTTTGATATTTTTAATGGCCCAAGCCAATTTTTATCCGATTATAGTGGTGTTTTTAAATACTGCCAAATTTTTACCTTTATAGAAAGTTTTTACGTAAATATACTTAAAACAACTTCAGGCTGTCTGAAAATGCCAGTACGAGTAATGTTGATTACATCGAGTAGTCCTTGCCAGCGTTTTATCAAGGTGCTTTAATAGCGATCGCATTCCGCAAAACAGTCTCACTTAGAGAATATGTACAAAACATGCAGCGACTCGACATCGCTGCCGGTGTTGATAAAATTACAGACTCAAAACATTAAACTCAAAGATATGACAAGCTAGTAGCATATCTTTGACACTAAATTCTCCCCAAAGCTGAATAGGAGCATACATGGAGCCAATTATTGCTATAGTTTTAGCCCTTATAGGTTATGCATTAGGTTCTGCAAAACTGATTAATCAAGGAAATGAAGCCTTAGTCGAACGCTTAGGGCGGTATCATCGAAAACTTAAGCCGGGGCTGAACTTTATTGTTCCCTTGGTAGATCAGATTGTCATGGAAGATACTACACGAGAGCAGTTTACAGACATCAAACCTCAAAATGTGATCACCCAAGATAATATTTACGTAGAAGTGGATGCTATTGTATACTGGCGTATTCGAGATATTGAGAGAAGCTTTTACGCGATTGAGGATCTGCAAGGGGCATTAACACAGATAACCACAACTACACTCCGAGAAATCATTGCCCAAAATACCCTAGAGCAGACCAACGTCTCTAGAGCAGAGATGGACTCAGCTATTTTAGATCAGTTGAATCATGTAACGGCAGATTGGGGAGTTGAAATTCTCCGGTTAGATATTCAGAGAATTACTCTACCTGAGAGTGTGCGAAAGTCTAGGGAAGAGGAACAAGCCGCCGTCATCAAGAAACGGGCGCTGATTACCGAAGCAGAAGGGGAAAAGGAAGCTGCAATTAAAAAAGCAGAAGGAACTATGGCTTCAGTGCAAATCATTTCTCAAGCTCTCCGTTCCAATCCCGATAGTAGAGACATTCTGCGGTATCTTGTGGCTCAAGATTACGTAGATGCCAGCCAAAAACTTGGTGAGAGCAGTAATGCCAAAATTGTCTTTGTAGACCCAGCTAACTCAAGTGAAATGTTTCAGGAGTTGATAGCCGAGTCGGTAACTCAAGAAGGTAACGGCAAAAAAAACGAAGAACGTTAACACTTAAGAGTTATGCTGTGTAGCCTGTCTCAATAAGGCATCGGCTACTAATGAAACATCGCGCATTTCTTGAACATCGTGAACTCGGAGGATATCAGCGCCATTAAAAATAGCAGCACAACAAGCTGCTGCCGTTCCCCAAACTCGTGCTTTGGGATCTGGTTGATTTAAAATGCGACCAATGAAACTTTTACGAGATGCTCCTACCAAGATAGGACAGTTGAGTGGTGCGAGCGATCGCAAGCTGCGAAAAATTTCTAAATTTTGCTCATAGTTTTTCGCAAAACCAATACCAGGATCGATAATAATTTTTTCCAGGTCAATGCCCGCAGTAGTTGCTGCCTCAATTTGCCGAGCCAAAAAACTATAAATCTCACCTAGCAAATCTTGATAATCAGTTTGTTGTTGCATTGTCTGTGGTGTTCCCCGGATGTGCATTAAAATCATCGGCACACCTAATTCTGCGACTGTTGGCAACATTTCTGAGTCAAAAGTGCCGCCAGAAATATCATTAATAATATCGGCTTCAGCTTCTACAGATGCCTTGGCGACAGCAGCACGGGTTGTATCTACAGAAATCGGGACTGAAATCTCTGGTCTTAGTACCTGTAATACCGATAGTACCCGATCAAGTTCCTCCCCCAGAGTGATTTGCTTTGCCCCTGGTCGAGTTGATTGACCGCCCACATCAATGATGTCAGCACCGGCAGCCACCAGTGCTTGCGCTTGTATTAAAGCGGCAGAGGAAGTGTTAAACTCACCCCCATCACTAAAGCTATCGGGCGTTACATTTAAAATGCCCATCAAATAAGTCCGCTGTCCCCAATCGAAACAGCGTCCTCGAATTATCAAGTTCCTTGGCATAAATCTACATTAGGCATTCCCATGCAGAGCATGGGAACGAGAAAAAAGCACATCACACTGACTTAAAATTCACAATCCGAGCGAAACTCTCAGGTTCTAGACTTGCTCCTCCCACGAGGACACCATCAATTTCTGGTTGAGCCATAATCTCATCAATATTATTCGGCTTAACTGAGCCGCCATATTGAATTGATACATTCGGATTAGTCAACTGACTGCGAATTAAGCCAATTATTCGATTAGCTTCTTCTACTTCACAAGTGTCACCCGTGCCAATCGCCCAAATCGGTTCGTAGGCAATCACCAAATTATCCTGATCGATATCTACCAAGGCTTTGTCGAGTTGGAGAGCAATCAGAGATTCAGTTTCTCCCGCATCTCGTTGTTGTTTACTTTCACCAACACAGAGAATTGGAGTCAAACCAAACCTTTGAGCAGTTCGGAGGCGCAGATTAACGGTGGCGTCCGTTTCCCCAAAGTATTGCCGCCGTTCGCTATGACCGACAATCACAAAGCGCACACCGCTTTCTGTCAGCATTGGGCCAGAAATCTCACCCGTATAGGCTCCATATTCTTCCCAATGGATATTTTGTGCCCCCAATTGAATGAGGCTACCGTGCAAAGTCTTGGACAAAACACTTAAATCAGTGAAAGGAGGACACAATATCACTTCTCGCCCTTGGGGGGTTTCCTCTAAGTGGGGCAGAAATCCTTGTAAAAACTCCTGGGTTTCTGCCTGGGTTTTGAACATTTTCCAGTTGCCGGCAATAACGATTTTCCGCACAGGTAATTTAGTCAAGATCCTAACGCGTTATATTAGATGCATTTTTCAGTTTATGACTTTTTGTTAGCCATTAGTCATTGGTCATTGGTCATTGGTCATTAGTTATTTATTATTCTCTCCCGCTTCTCGGTAACAGAGCCTTGGTCATTGAGCGTAGTCGAAATGAGCCGTTGGCGTAGCCTCTCGTAGAGAAGTGCTGCTCCCCTGCTCCCTAATCTGCACAAACCTTTGTTAAAAATAACTAGGATAAGAGACAGGGCTAATTTAAAAATCCCAAATTTCCAATCTCAAATTGATATGACTTCGACATTGCCCGTGCCTGAACCTGACCAAAGCGATTCCAATACTGACGCAAATTCTCTCAGCTGGGAGGAAGAACTGGATAGTGCTATTTTCAGTTTTGAAGACATTCAGACGGAACTGAACTATAAACAAGCACAAACAGCGTTGCGAAACTTGGTAGCCAATCTCGACCTTACTCCTCACGAAAAAACCGGGTTAGAGACGGAAATTGCTGAGTTGGAAACCATGCTGGGAAAGTTAGACCGTATGGTAGTGCAGATTGCGACTTTTGGCATGGTGGGACGTGGTAAGTCTTCTCTACTCAATTCTTTGGTTGGGCAAACGGTATTTGAAACTGGGCCGCTGCACGGTGTCACCCGTACTGCCCAAACAGTTAATTGGAGTATTAGCGAGGAGATGATTGGGGAAACTGAACGTGCTTTGCGTGTCACTCTCCCTGGTGTAGGTCAATCTCAAGTGGAATTAATTGATACTCCTGGGTTAGATGAAGTAGATGGTGCAACCCGCGCCGCCTTAGCTGAACAGATTGCTAAACAAGCAGATTTGATTCTGTTTGTGATATCTGGCGATATGACAAAGCTGGAATACGCTGCCCTTTCGCAGTTGCGGGAAGCAGGTAAACCGATCATTCTGGTGTTTAACAAAGTAGACCAGTATCCAGAAGCAGACCGGATGGCAATTTATCACAAAATCCGGGATGAAAGGGTGCGGGAATTACTCACACCTCTAGAAATTGTCATGGCTGCGGCATCGCCATTGGTGAAGACGGCGATTCGCCGCCCTGATGGTAGTAGGGGCATACAGTTGCGTACAGGAAATGCCCAAGTCGAGGAACTGAAGCTGAAAATATTAGAAATTCTGCATCGTGAGGGCAAAGCCTTAGTTGCTCTAAATACTATGCTTTATGCCGATATCGTAAATGAGCAGTTGATAGAACGAAAACTGATGATTCGGGAACAGAATGCCAATCAGTTGATTTGGAAGGCTGTGATGACTAAGGCATTAGCGATCGCACTCAATCCTGTAACTGTGGTAGATATTCTGAGTAGTGTGGTAATTGATATTGCTCTGATTTTGGGTTTATCTAAACTCTATGGCTTCTCGATGACCGAAGCTGGGGCTGTACAGTTGCTACAAAAAATCGCCCTGAGTATGGGCGGTATCGGTGCTAGTGAATTGTTAGCAAATTTAGGCTTGAGTGGATTAAAAACTTTACTTGGAATCTCTGCAACAGCTACGGGTGGCATTGCGCTAGGTCCTTATATATCGGTGGCAATTACCCAAGGAGGAGTAGCTGGTGTTTCTTCTTACGGTATTGGACAAGTTACCAAAGTTTATTTAGCCAATGGCGCAACTTGGGGGCCTGATGGGCCGAAAGCAGTGATTAATCGGATTTTGACAAATTTGGATGAGACTTCAATTCTTAACCGGATTAAAGATGAATTACTCCAAAAAGTAAAACTCAAAAAGTGATGTATAAATTAGATTTGGTCAGCCATATTTACTTTCGCACTTACCTTATTCCAGAAGGCAAAAATTATACTTTCGGATACTTTTAGAACATCCTCTTAAAATCAGCTATATATAATTGCTTAGTTATTATTACTTTGTCAAGCTTTCTGGAAACTAAATTTTAAATATCCCCTCTCGCACTCAGCACTCTTTAGGATACTTGCAACAAATAGGTCATACAATGACCCATCAAAAAGTAAACTACTAACATGGCAGCAGCAGCCAGAGCAACCAAGGTACCAGCTAACATTAGAGAAAATTCTTTACTCTCGTAGGCTTTTTCCATTAAGTGCAGCGACCACGCTACCAGGGCGACATCAAAAAGTAGAATAGGAAGCAACATATTTTTTAATATTTGTTAATACTTGTAAAATAATATTAACACCCTTTTCAGGAAGTGTGTCTAACCTTAGATGGATGTCATTAAATGAGAAATAGTGGATCAACAGAATGTTCTAACTGGCACGTTGCGATCGCGCAAGTAACTTTTAATTTCTGCTACGCTTAATTGTCCGTAATGTAACAGTGATGCGAGTAATGCGGCTTCAGCTTTGCCTTCAGTTAGGGCAGTGTAAATATGTTCACAATTACCTGCACCACCAGAAGCAATAACTGGAATTTCTACAGCATCGGCAATTGCCCGTGTAATCTCAATGTCATACCCGGCTTGGGTTCCATCAGCATCCATACTTGTGACTAGCAGTTCTCCGGCCCCCCGTTTTTCAACTTCCTGTGCCCACAATAGGGCATCTAAGCCTGTATTTTCTCTGCCACCCCGCACATACACATCCCAACCTGGATTTTCCGGGTTATTTCTGCGTCTGGCATCAATAGCAACAACTATGCACTGATTACCAAAGCGATCGCTGGCCCGATTAATCAAGTCTGGGTCGCGCACCGCCGCAGAATTAATACTAACCTTATCTGCGCCGGCTCGTAACAAAGCTTTAACATTTTCTAAGGATTGAATGCCACCACCTACAGTCAATGGAATAAAGACCTGTTCAGCAGTGCGGTAGACCACATCTATAATTGTAGCTCGGTCTTCATGAGTAGCTGTAATATCCAGAAATACTAACTCATCAGCACCGGCTTCGTTGTAAACCTTTGCCAGCTCTACCGGATCGCCTGCATCTTGGAGATTAACAAAGTTAACTCCTTTTACAACCCGTCCCGCCTTCACATCTAAGCACGGTAAGATTCTTTTAGATAACATAATAACTTTTGTACTTCTGGGTAATTGACCGAATTTAAATTTTAAATTGGCGCGGGTATTCTCAAACGAAAATTTTCACGGGCATGGGGCATTGGGCATTGGTTCTTCTTTCTCCCCCTGCTTCCCTTGCCTCCCCTGCTCCCCCACTCCTTGCTCCCCACTCCCTAGTCCCTTAAAAGTAGATAGCTGAATTATGGCGATAATCTCATCGAAAAAACAGCCTCCAGAACCCAACGGCGAACCAAAGCAGCGTCGAGACTCGGCGAAAGCACCATCCGCAGAAAATATTTTGAAGCCTGAAGCTGCCATTGATGAGCAAGAACAGCAAGAAGAAGGTATTCGACCACACCGATTTGCTGATTACATTGGGCAAAAAGATTTAAAGGATGTGCTAGATATTGCCATTAAAGCAGCAAAGTCTCGTGGTGAGGTACTGGATCACTTGCTGCTGTATGGGCCGCCGGGATTGGGCAAAACCACAATGGCAATGATTTTAGCATCGGAAATGGGGGTAAATTACAAAATTACCAGTGCGCCAGCCTTAGAACGTCCACGAGATATTGTTGGGCTACTAGTGAACCTCAAGCCAGGGGATATCTTATTTGTGGATGAAATTCATCGCCTCTCGCGGATGACGGAGGAAATTCTCTATCCAGCAATGGAAGATTATCGCTTAGATATTACTATTGGTAAGGGTTCCAGCGCTCGGATTAGAAGTTTGCCTCTGTCAAAGTTTACCCTAGTGGGAGCTACAACCCGTGTTGGTGCTTTAACTTCACCACTGCGCGATCGCTTTGGTTTAATTCAAAAACTGCGATTTTACGAAGTTGATGAATTGACTAAAATTGTACTGCGAACCGCTCAATTACTCAAAACCCCCGTTACAGAAGATGGAGCCACAGAAATTGCCCGTCGTTCACGCGGAACACCACGGATTGCTAATAGATTACTTAAACGAGTCCGTGATTATGCTGAAGTAAAAGAATCTGGGGATATTAATGAAAGCATTGCATCCGAAGCATTGCAACTATTCCAAGTAGATCCTTGCGGTTTAGATTGGACAGATCGCCAAATGCTGAGTGTGATAATTGAACAATTTAACGGCGGACCAGTGGGGTTAGAAACAATGGCAGCAGCGACAGGTGAAGATACCCAAACAATTGAAGAGGTGTACGAACCTTACCTGATGCAGATTGGGTATTTAACTAGAACTCATCGCGGCAGGATGGCGACTAAGGCAGCATACAAGCATTTGGGCTTTACACCACCTAACGAACAATTGTCATTATTGTAATTATGTGCATTAGGCATTGGGCACTTGTACTGAGCGTAGTCGAAGTATTGGGCATTGATACTCGTAAATGAGTCTTTGAACTCCTTTAATGAGCCTTTGAACTCCATTCCTCTGCCCCATACTCAATGACAAATGACAAATGACAAATGACAAATTAGGTAAACCTAGATGATTAAGTTGATTGGTATTTTTCTCAGTCTGTTACTTGTGTTTGGCTGGGGCACACCAGTGATGGCACAATCTCAGCCGCCCATTACTCAAGAACAGTTAAAACAAGGTGATGAGTGGGCAAATCAAGCGTTTATAGCGACGAATCAAGGTGACTTTGCGACGGCTGAAACTTACTGGACAAAGATTATTGAGCAATTTCCCACGAATGCTGGGGCGTGGAGTAACCGGGGAAATTCACGGGTGAGCCAGAATAAGTTACAAGAGGCGATCGCAGATTATAACAAAGCCATAGAACTAGCGCCGAATGTTACCGATCCTTACTTGAATCGGGGCGCAGCGTTGGAAGGGATGGGAAAATGGTCAGATGCGATCGCAGATTATAATCGTGTTCTAGAACTCGATCCTAACGATGCGATGGCGTATAACAATCGTGGCAATGCCACAGCCGGGTTAGGAAAATGGTCAGATGCGATCGCAGACTACAAAAAATCTAATGAGATAGCCCCGAATTTTGCCTTCGCCCGTGCTAACTACGCCCTCGCTCTTTATGAAACTGGTCAAAAAGAGCAAGCAATCCGCGAGATGCGAAATATCGCCCGTAAATACTCTAAATTTGCTGATGTGCGTGCCGCCCTCACAGCTGCATATTGGGTAAATGGAGAACAAGGTGAAGCCGAAAGTAACTGGGTAGCAGCTTATGGACTTGATAGCCGCTATAAGGATATCGACTGGGTAAAAAATATCCGCCGTTGGCCTCCCAGCCTAGTTACAGCTTTGGATAAGTTCTTGAAAATCCAGTAGAGGCATTGATAATGACTCATTTCGGCATCATCTGTCCTGGTGCAGCAACTGGCCCCCTCAATACAATGCTTCCCTTGGGGCAAGAACTTCAACGGCGTGGGCATCGCGTTACCTTCTTTGGCTCACTCGACACTCAATCTAAGGTACTGGCAGGAGGAATAGAATTCCAAGCAATTGGTGAAAAAGATTTTGTCCCTGGCTCAACAGCAGAAACCTTTGCCAAATTAGGTCAACTGCGGGGATTAGCTGCGTTGCGATACACTATTGACCTGCTGAAGCTTGTTTCATCTGTGACACTCCAAGAGGCTCCAGCAGCAATTAAAGCAGCAGGCGTAGAAGCTTTGCTAGTAAACCAAAGTTCACCAGAGGGAGGGACAATTGCCGAGTTTCTGAAAATTCCTTTCATTATTGTGTGCAGCGCTGTGGTGCTGAATCAAGAACCTAGCATTCCTCCTTTTTTCACAACTTGGAAGTATAGACCAGCTGCGTGGGCACGTTTACGCAACAAAATAGGCTACACCTTACTTAATAGCGTTGTCAAACCACTTGAAGATTTGATTAATGAATATCGTCGAGAGTGGAAATTACCCCTGTACTCTAGTCTTAAAGATAGTTACTCTCCACTGGCTCAAATAAGTAATGCACCTGCTGAGTTTGAATTTCCTAGAGAAGAATTACCTCCTTGGTTCCATTTCACTGGAAGCTACCATACTTCAGCTAGTCGAGCAACTGTTTCTTTCCCTTATGAAAAATTAACGGGTAAACCGTTAATTTACGCTTCGATGGGAACATTGCAAAACCGTCTGATTTGGGTTTTTCAGACTATTGCTTCAGCTTGTGAAGATTTGGATGTTCAGTTAGTGATTTCTCTGGGAGGTTCTGCTAAACCAGAATCATTACCAGACTTGGCAGGAAATCCTTTAGTAGTTGAGTATGCACCTCAATTAGAAGTGCTGGAAAAAGCCACCCTCATGATTACTCATGCGGGAATGAATACAACAATGGAATGTTTGAAAAAAGGAGTGCCAATGGTGGCGATTCCAGTTGCTAATGACCAGCCAGGAGTAGCAGCGCGGATTGCTTGGACAGGAGCGGGTGAGCTTATCACTCTCAAGAAACTGAATGTTCCCAGATTGAAAAATGCTATTAAGCGCGTGTTGACAGAAGAATCTTATAAACAGAATGCCCTCCGATTACAAGCAGCTACTCTCCGTGCTGGTGGGGTAAGTCGAGCGGCTGATATTATTGAGCAGGCTGTTTCTACTGGCAAGCCTGTCTTGGCTTAAACACAATAAGTAATCACACAGAACTATTTACACATGAGTTTCTAGTCGGAAAAAGGATTTTATACCTTAATTTTGTGTAAATAATTTTGTTTAACTACTTAATGAGAATCCCAGTCTAGTTATAGCTTTGGATAAGTTCTTAAAAATCCAGTAACATCTGTGAAACATCATACCCTTGTGGATTGTTTGATACTAAAATTATGTCCATAAATTTTGCACCAAATAGCGGATAATAGTTATATTTGGCTTGCATTTTTTAAAGGTTTCGCTATGACTCATTTTGGGATTCTTTGTCCTGCTGCGATCGGTCATCTCAACCCGATGTGTGCTTTGGGTAGAGAATTGCAACGGCGTGGTCATCGCGTCACCTTATTTCATATACCCGATGTTCAAACTAAGGTACAGAAAGCTGGCTTAGAATTTTACACGATTGGAGAGGCTGAATTCCCGCTTGGAAGTCTGGAACCAATGTATAAACACTTGGGTGAAATGAGTGGATTACCAGCGTTGCGTTTTACGATCAGTTGGCTGGAAAAAGAAACAGTCATGCTTTTCCGTGAAGTACCAGAAGCACTCTCTAAGGTAGGTATAGAAGCCCTATTAGTAGATCAGGTAACGTCTGCCGGTGGAACTATTGCCGACTTTGTAAATATACCCTTCGTCACTGTATGTAATGCTCTGCTAACTAATAGAGAAGAGGCAGTTCCTCCCTACTTTACACCTTGGCCCAACAACCAAGCTTGGTGGTCTCGTAAGCGAAACCAAGTGGGTAACTTTTTGCTTAATCGTTTATCAATAAAAATCTGGGATTTAGTAGTAAATCAACGTCGTCGATGGAATTTACCACCTTATGTCAAGCGTGAAGATGCTGCGGGGAAACTAGCTCATATCTGTCAGCTACCTGCTGAGTTTGACTTTCCAAGAGAACGGTTAGCTAAGTTTTTTCATTACACTGGACCTTTGCAAGATCCATCAGGGCTAGAACCCATCTCTTCGTCTACATCTTTCCCCTTTGAAAAGTTAAACGATCAACCATTGATTTTTGCTGCGTTGGGAACCTTACAAAATCGCAAAGAAGAAATTTTTGAGACTATTGCTGAAGCTTGTATGGGTTTAGATATGCAACTAGTAATTTCTTTGGGTCAGCCTGAAAGAAAGGAATCAGTCCCTAATCTACCTGGTTCGCCTTTGGTAGTAGCTTACGCACCTCAACAGCAATTAATCTCAAGATCGATTCTAACTATTACCCATGCTGGAATGAATGCAGTGCTAAATGCTTTAAGTAGCGGAGTCCCCCTTGTAGCTATTCCTATTACTAATGAACAGCCAGGAATCGCTGCTCGTATAGCTTACACCGGAGCAGGAGAATTTGTGCCACTGTCTGGTTTGAGTGTACACAGGTTGCGAGACACTATTAAGAAGGTAATAACAGAAGATTCTTACAAAAAGAATGCCTTGAGACTACAAGAGGCGATTCAGCGAGCCGGTGGAGTGAGCCGAGCGGCTGATATTATCGAACAGGTCGTGTCTAGCGGTAAACCTGTTTTATCTAATCGACCCTAAGAGGCTATGTGCGATCGCTCCTACCCTATCTCATATTATTTCAAACTTTCTAAACAAAACTAGTCTCTCGAACTGCCTGATTTTGCTGGCGTCTCCCCTTCACCACCATCTTCACACCACCTGCTGGGCTAAATAGCAAACCCTTACGTACTGGCTGCACTGGTTTACTATCAGCCAGTTCCATCTCCCAGTGAGACAGTACTGTTGCCAACACCAATTTCATCTCAAACAAGGCAAATGCCATACCAATACAGCGACGGTTCCCGCCACCAAAGGGTAAATACTCATAGGGAGAAAATTGCCGTTCCAGAAAACGCTCTGGCTTAAATTGCTTCGACTCAGGATATAAATCTTCTCGATGATGGGTCAAATAAATAGAGGGATTGAGCAAAGTACCAGGCTCAAAGTTGTATTCTCCAATTTGTAGCGGTGATTTGACCACTCGATTTAGTGCCGATATCGCCACTGGGTAAAGACGTAGGGTTTCAGAACAGACAGCATTCAAATAAGGCAATCGGAAAATAGCATTTGGATCTGGTTGTTCGCCCAATTTATCTAGTTCTTGCAGCAGTTTTTCACGCACCTGTGGTAAATGATGAATCCAGTAAAGCGCCCATGATAAGGATGTTGCAGTAGTTTCGTGACCCGCCACTAATAGAGTCATCAGTTCGTCACGTAATTCCAAATCTGTCATCGGCTCTCCCGCTTCATCACGAGCAGCCATCATTAAAGATAGAATATCAGTCCGAGATGAATCGAGTTGTGCTTTGCGTTCTTGAATCTCGGCGTAGATAATTTGATCGATTTGCTGCCGTAAACGCAAGTATTTCCCCCAAGGACTCCATGCTCCTAAATCCTGCCGCATTGCTGGGAAAAGAAGCAGAACTGTTCTTAAAATAGGGATTTTGGGATTCAGGATTGCAATCAGGAGTTCATTGAGTTTCTCGTAACGTGGCCCATCTTCTAGACCAAATACAGCCTTCAAAATCACTTGAAAAGAGATTGCTTGCATTGATGGCAGAGCTGCAAAGGTTTCTCCAACCTGCCACTGATTAATCACTTGCTCAGTGATGTCGCGGATTAATTCACCATAAGCTAGCATTCGTTCCCCATGTAAGGGTGGTGTCAATAGCTTTCGTTGTCGCTGATGAGGCTTTCCTTCCAGCGCAAGTAGTGATTGGCGTCCTAATAAAGGCGATCTAATCCCTGCTGGCTCACCAGAGTCTAACTGTTTTGGATCTGTAGTAAAAATCTGCTGAATCGCCTGGGGATTGCTAATGAAAACTTGAGCAGGAGAATTTTGTCCTAGCTGAAGGGTGAAGATATCACCATAGCGTTTAGCACAGTCTTCTAGGTATTCTAAGGGATTAGTCAGCCACTGATACGTCTGTACCCAAGGGTGAGTTTGAGGGCCGTTAGGCAGTTTAAGTGCAGACATTTTTATTAATCTCCCAATGATTAAAGCAAGATTCTTATCAGCCAGTCATTTATGCACCCCTAGCTTGATTAATCTTAGATCACAGATCAAGCAAATGAACTTATCAATTCTTGAATCTGCCTTGGAGTCAATTCTTGCACATTACGCAAAACTACTGCTGCTCCTGCTGCTATTAGTGTTTCACCATAAGCATCACTACGCGCTGCTGTTTCCTGAACGTGGGGCGGTAAAACGCCTACACCAAGCCAAGTGCGAGAAGAATCTAGACTCCGCGCTTTCTCGATAGTATACATATCTGCTACCGTATCTCCCACATACACGATCGCTAATTTTTGCTCAATTCCATTTTCTAATTCACGAACTGTAGCGAAAAGTCCTGTAGGATCGGGTTTCCCTGGCGCATCTTCCATTGCAATCAATACTGGAGATTCCAAGCCCAGGCGTTTTTCTAATACATAGTTGGCGGAAGCACGAGTTGCACCGCTAAAAAATCCCCAAGGAATCCCCGCTTCGGTAAGTTGTTCTAAATAACTAGGTTGTAATAATAAGGGTTCATTACAGATATACCCTGTAAAATTATTTGGATCTGAGCCTCGGTAACGCGATTGAAAAAAAGCAACGATCGCACTGTAATCTAGTTGCAGTTGTTCTCGGCTCTGTCCTTGGGTTTCAAAGTAGCGGTAAATTAATTCTTGCGATGCTTCCCAATCGTTATTCCACACGCCTTCAGACTTCAACTGGTCAATATCCAGTGGGGTTGGCCGATATGCTTGGGTAGTAAAATATTCTACGGTATCTGCGATCGCTCGGCGATAGGAACCGCTAACATCGCGCACAACACCATCAATATCGAAAACAACGATCGCTTTTACAGAAGTTGGTTGAGTCATGGGGTAGGAAGCAAAAGAGTTTTAAATCATCATAATGCGCTCATGACTCAGGTAAAAAATCGGGGTCGAGGGTTTGCTCTGGCGTGAAGGGAGATTGTTCGGGGAAGGTAGCTAGATGCAATTCAGTTTCATCGGCAGCCAAGAGTCTAGCATCGTTATAACACAGCCCAAAAACCTCAAAGAAATAGGGTTTGAGGCTAGGACTTTCTTCTAGAGCTTCTCTGAGGCGTTTACGATGCTCGCGAATTGTTGCTCGCCAACTACCAGAGCGCTTCTCGGCTTGATATTTATACTTCAAGAGGTGCATCAGCACCACTTCCAAATTGCTTCTGAGTGCTTTCTTTTCACTCCTACCCATTGTTTCAATTTCATCAACCAAATTCTCTAAATCCAGTTCTGTGAGCCGACCTTGCTTGAGCAGTTCTGCTGTGGTTTGAATCCACAGGTAAAAGTCTTGCTCATACAAATCTGAACCAGATGTTGTTTGAGATTGGGGCAGTTGGGCAGTCACGTCGCTTCGCTCCGAATTCAAAATTCAAAATTCAAAATTCAAAATTAATTAGGACTTACGCAAAAACTCTCTGAAACCCTCTTCCCTTCGTGTCCTTCGCGTCCTTTGCGGTTCGTTTTTCCATAATTTTGCGTAAGTCCTGTTAATAATTCCCATAAACAAATTTACTTGCTCTGTATCATGAGTCTGTTTCGGTAACAAGCATCTTTCGTTAACGCCGACTACACCTTATGCTAGCCCAATCCAATCACTGTTTGGTCATTTGATAGGGTATTGCGTTAAAATAAGCGATCGCTATCCTAGTTAAATAATGCCCGGAAATTCCCGGAGGTGTGATTGACCAAGTTTATTTTGAAAATTCTGTGGTTAGACGAGAACGTTGCTCTAGCAGTGGATCAAGTTGTAGGCAAAGGCACCAGTCCCTTGACTAAGTACTTTTTTTGGCCCAGAAATGATGCCTGGGAAGAGTTAAAAAAGGAATTAGAGTCCAAACATTGGATTACTGATCTGGATCGTGTTGAGTTGCTTAACAAAGCAACAGAAGTGATTAACTACTGGCAAGAGGAAGGCAGAAACCGTCCAATGGCAGAAGCTCAGTTGAAATTTCCGGAAGTTGCCTTTACAGGTAGCGCTTGATATTACAAAATTAGCTATTGTCCTGTTCTACAAGCTGCCACAGTTTGATAGTCTTGTCCTGGCTGCCGCTTGCAATTAATTGTGTAACTTTGCTCACAGCAACAGCAGATACTGAGTCTATATGACCAGAGAGAGTAACAATCTCTTCTGCTGTGCTTACCCTCCAAAGTTTAACTGTTTTGTCGCAACTTGCACTTAGGAGTGTTTCGCCATCGGCAGTAAAAGCCACAGCCACCACTGACCAAGAATGGCCTACAAGTGTGCAAATTAGCTGACCTGTGTTTACCTCCCACAACTTAATAGTGTTATCATCACTACCCGTCGCCAAAATTTTCCCATCGGGACTAAAAGCGACTGTCAAAACCGCCCATGCATGACCCGAAAGGGTGCTTAACAAGCTATAGCATGGGCGGTTTTGAAGTTCTCTCTGGGAACTTTCTATCTGCCACAAGCGAATTGTTCTGTCATAACTAGCGCTGGCTAAAAACTGTCCTTGGGGACTAAATGCTACTGAATTTACCTGTAATTGGTGTCCAGTTATGGTGGAAATTTCTGTGCCAGTATTTACATCCCAAAGTTTGATTGTCTTATCCCAGCTACCACTAGCGAGAATCTGCCCATCTGGACTGAAAGCAACTGATTTTACTGCGTGTGAGTGTCCCAAGAGAGTGCAGATTTCTTTTAGTGTCTCAACCTGCCACAATTTGATAGTTTTATCATCGCTAGCAGTTGCCAGAATTTGACCATCTGGACTGAAGGCAACTGATTTTACAGCTTGGGAATGTCCTGATAAGCTAGCTAGGACTTTTTTAGTATTTAAATCCCACAATTTGATATTTTTGTCATCACTAGCACTGGCTAAAGTGTGACTGTCTGGACTAATGGCAATGGTATTCACCCTACTTAATCTCCCAGAATGCCCAGTTAAGGTATGCAAGCATCGCCAAGGAGGATTTGGTAATTTAAAATTTTGAGTTTTACATTCTATCCCCATTGCTTGCATAACTTCATCAGCCGATTGAAAGCGGGGGTTAACAGCCTTTTGCAGCAGCTTGTCGAGGATTTGCACCAAGCGTAGACTCTTTGAGTCTTGTCGCCAGACATCGCTAACTTTAGTAGTAAGATATTGTTGCCAAACCCAGCAATCGTTAGCAATATCATATAAATCAAAGGGAGGAATCTGGGTAAGTAAGTAAATACAAGTTACACCCAAGCTATATAAATCACTAGCAAAAACGGATTTTCCCTTCGTTTGTTCTGGTGCAGCGTATTCTGGACTGCCAATACTGGTTTCAGATGTTAGCCGATCGATTTCTGTGACGATTTTCGCAGTGGTAAAATCGACTATAACGAAATTCCCCTTTTTAGTAATTGGGGATCTACGGATGATATTTTGGGGTTTAATATCGCGGTGGATGATGTTGCGATCGCTAATAAACTGCAAAACTGGCAACACATCTTCTAAAAGTTGCCAAATTTGAGTTTCATTAAAAGCACCTTCTTCTTCAACCACCTGAGCTAAATTAGTGCCTGCAATAAACTCTTGCACTAAACAAAAATGCCCATTATGCTGAAAATAAGCCAACAAAGCAGGAATTTGGTGATGTTTTCCTAACTCCTCTAGCTGTTTTACCTTTTGCTGAAAAGTAATAGAAGTCTCGTATTCTTGCGATAATTCTTGAACGACGCAAGGAATTGGAGGAAACTCACCCTCATCTACAGCGAGGAAGGTTTTAGAGAATCCCCCTTTACCAATCTGCTTGATTAAACGATAACGTTCTTGTGAAAGCAAAATTTCTCTACCTACAAGGTGGGCATTTTGCCCACAGTTAAGATATTGCCGTTTGTTTCTTGTAAGGGCACACACACTGTCATGCCCCTACCTGATGTTTCTGATGTTACTTATCTACAGGAAAATTTACAACTATCGGTGGAAGACCATTGTCTGTGGTTGGTTGTGCTTTGTTAACTATTGGTTGTGGATGCAAAGGTGTTGGTGTCAATTCACCCTTACCAGTTTGATTCCATAAAATCATGGATAATAGCCCATCTACTAAGCCGTTATTGCTGCCGTTACTGCCAACTAAGACATCTGGAATCAAGCGGACATTGCGATCGCCGATAATCTGCATTAGTTGCATTGCTGTATAACCTTGTGAACCCAAGGCTTCCACACCAGCGCGGTAAGTTTCAGCTTTGGCGTTACCTGTAGCCCGAATACCTTCAGCCTCAGCAATTGCCCGGAGTTTTGTCCCCTCAGCTTCACCGTTCGCCTGCTTAATTTGGGCTTGGGCTTTCAGGTCAGCAATATGTACACTTTGCTCTGATTTCACCATTTCTTGTTGAATATCAGCCAATGCTGTTTCTCGGACAAGCTGCTGCCGTTGGGTTTGCGCCATCTGCTGAACTTCATAAGTCTTCCGTTCTTCTTCAGCAATTTTTCGGTCTGTCTGTGTCTGCATTAGTGACGCTGGTGGCTGAATATCACCAATCAGGGTGTCGATCGCTTGCACGTCATAAGCCCGTAATGCTGTTTTAATATACTCAGCAGCCTCAGCTTGTCGTTCGCTCCGAGCGGTGAGAAAGTCTAGTACAGTATAGTCTTGGGCTGAGTTACGGAAATAATTCCCGATAGTCGGTTCTAATACATGGTCTACCAGATTTTGCATAGCACCAACGCGAGAAATTACCTTCGGAGCATCTAAAGCACCCACATGGATAATTTGCGCTACTTCCAAATCAAAGGCAAACCCATCACGCGATCGCACTGTTAAAGAAGCCAGTTTAGCATCATAGCTATGGCGTTCAGTCCGACCTGACCAGTTTAAAACAATGTTGGTCGTTGGTACTAGTTCAATCTTCATAATCCGAGAATTAATCGGGTGCTTACCAGGATATAGCGGTTCGACCCACACACCTTTGTGCCCCTGATTCACCAAATTACCGTGTGTGAAAGCTGCGCCGCTGACATCTTGATGTGCTTTACCCACGAAAGAAATCACCACGCCAACATACCCAATGGGAATTTCGGTCATCGGCACTTGCTCAACTTGGACAAACCAAGGGTTCAAGTTCCAAGAACCAGAAAGCAAAGTCTGTTCTTGTAAACCTCGCCGTCCACCGCCATTAATAAATTTCTGACCATTTTGGAAGTTGTCGTGTCCCTCAATTATCGAGCCTGCAAGTTCACCAGCAGAGATTGGTAAACCATCTAAGGTAGTGACGATGCCAACTTTGTCAGATGCCAGACTGTACACCCGCAACTGTTCTGGAGTCATGCCATGAGCGCTGGCATTTGCTGCCATGATGACTTTAAACAGGGCAGTATTAATCCGGTACGTACCAGCCGTAAGAAAACCCATTTGCCGCCCTTTTTCCCCACCTTGGGTAAGGAATTTTCGAGCATCTTGGAAGTTGTCGCAAGCGACAATTTTACCCAAAATCCGCTCTGGTGGGTTGGATGCGCCATCTGCTGCCACAATCAAAGCGATTTCCCCTTGGGGAACGACAACTACTGGCTCTTTCTTTACAGAATACTGCCAAGGCCAATAGCCCCAATGCCAACCAGGAGCTAAAGTATCTGCCTGCAAGCCAGCTTCGCCGTTGAGGGCAATTAAGCTACCGGCAGGGAGTCCGCGCCCGGAAAGGGTAAATTTTCTAACTACAATGCCTACTTCACGCTCGCCAATTACTACAAGTCCGCCAAAGAATAGGGGGACAAATATAACTAAACCGCCAACAAGTAGAATTGGAACCACTACAACAGGATTAATTCCAGCAGCTTGATATTGAGTCCTGCTAATTTGTAACTGAGCAATATTTAGTGTGGTCTGATTTAGCTGGACAGTCGCTGAAGTAATTTCTTTTGCAGTAGTTGTTTTGACAGAAGTAGCATTGGCAGAGTGAACACTACCAGCAATTGCTAAGGTTGCTACGATAGATGCTGCTAAACGAGCTACCTTATTTTGTTTACGAGTACCAAGCAAAGATGAAAGGCTTTTCATAATCTGTGCCCATTTGGGCAACTAATTAGCTAAATTAACACTTCACCAAGGCTTGCCTCGATTTCTTAAACTTGACGTAATTTTTAAAAAATTAATAAATAAGAAGTCATGATTCAGAATACTCATCTATTTACGGATAGCATTTTAGTACCCGTACAGAATTCATACTGGATTCTGACTTCTGACTCCTGAGTTCTTCTTAATAAATATTTTGTAGGTTGGAAATTGCCCAACCTACAAAGTGGAAATATAAAGTTAAATTAGACCGAACCGCCAGCAGCTTGAAACCGAGCGCGGGCGCGTTTGAAGGCTTGATTTGCCTGAATTTGGGCTTGGCGATCGTCTGCGGAAACTTGACTTAGACGTGCTTCTGCTTGGTTGTAAGCAGTACGAGCTTCATCAAGGTTAATTTTGTCGCCACGTTCAGCGCCGTTAACCAGAATTGTCACTTCATTTTCTTCGACTTCGGCAAAGCCACCCAAAAGAGCGATCGCTTCCCAATTTTGATTTTTAGCGCCACGAACTCTCATGACACCAGTATCTAGAGCAGTCAAAAGTGGTGCGTGTCCAGTTAAGATACCTAGTTGACCAGTAGTGCTAGGCAAAACAACTTCTTCAGCTGGAGCATCCCAGACTGTTTTATCTGGGGAAATTACACGAACGGTTAATGTCATTTGTCTTTTGTCCTTCGTCCTTCGTCCTTTGTCCTTTGTCTTTTGTAATTGCCATTAGTCATTAGCAGTTGAACTAATGACTAATGACCAATGACCAATACTTCGGCTTACCTCGGCTCCGCTCGGCACGAGTCGCTCAGTACAAGTGACTAATGACTAACCTTTGATTTTTTCAGCTTTGGCGATCGCTTCGTTAATATCGCCAACCAAGTAGAAAGCCTGTTCTGGCAGAGCATCTAACTCACCAGACAGAATTTTTTGGAACCCTTTAATGGTGTCTTCCAACTTCACGTACTTACCAGGAGAACCGGTGAATACTTCTGCCACAAAGAACGGCTGAGACAAGAAACGCTCAACTTTCCGGGCCCGCGCTACGATGAGACGGTCTTCTTCAGACAATTCATCTAGACCGAGAATGGCGATAATGTCTTGGAGTTCTTTATAACGTTGCAGAGTTGATTGCACCGCCCGAGCTGTACTGTAGTGTTCGTCACCGACAATATTTGGCTGGAGCATGGTGGAAGTTGAACCAAGAGGGTCAACTGCGGGATAAATTCCCTTAGCTGCCAAACCACGAGACAGCACTGTTGTACCGTCCAAGTGGGCGAAGGTAGTAGCAGGTGCGGGGTCGGTGAGGTCATCCGCAGGTACGTATACTGCCTGAATGGAGGTAATTGAACCCTCGGTAGTCGAGGTAATCCGCTCTTGCAGTTCACCTACGTCGGTTCCCAATGTGGGCTGATATCCTACCGCAGAAGGCATCCGACCCAGGAGCGCGGATACTTCCGAACCTGCTTGCACAAACCGGAAGATATTATCAATAAACAGCAGCACATCCTGCTTGTTCACATCCCGGAAGTACTCTGCTACTGTTAATCCCGAAAGACCAACCCGCATTCTCGCTCCGGGTGGTTCGTTCATTTGACCGTAGACTAGAGCAATTTTTGATTCGTTGAGGTTCTCGTTATTGATAACCCCAGACTCAATCATTTCGTTGTAGAGGTCATTGCCTTCACGGGTGCGCTCACCCACGCCAGCAAATACGGATACTCCACCATGCTGGGTAGCGATGTTGTTAATCAACTCCATCATGATTACGGTTTTACCAACACCAGCACCGCCGAATAGACCAATCTTACCGCCGCGTCGATAGGGAGTCAGAAGGTCAACAACTTTAATCCCAGTCTCAAACACCGAAGGTTTGGTTTCCAGGTCGGTGAATTTAGGAGCAGAGCGGTGGATGGGTAAACTTGCCTCAGCATTTACTGGTCCCCTGTTATCCACAGGTTCGCCAAGAACGTTGAAAATCCGGCCCAAAGTGGCTTTACCAACTGGCACGGTAATGGGAGCGCCTGTATCGCTGACTTCAAAACCGCGGACTAAGCCTTCGGTGGAACTCATCGCAACAGTCCGCACCTGGTTGTCGCCCAGCAGTTGCTGTACTTCAACGGTGATGTTGATTTCCTGTCCAGCTTCGTTGGTGCCTTTGATTTTCAAAGCGTTGTAGATTTGTGGCAATTTCCCGCCGGGAAATTTAACGTCTACAACTGGGCCAATGATTTGGGTAATGTAGCCAATGTTTGTTTTTTCTGCGGTTGTGACCATGCTGCGCCTAATGATTGAAGCTAGATTTCAGATAAGGTCGGAGAAGACATAAGAATAAGAAATGTCACCTTTCACTCTAGCACCGGACGGGGACATAACTCTCTTAGTAATTCCTTAAAAAGGTGTTTGGTGCCTATGGTTGTAGTCCTAATCCTGACTAGATTGACAGAATATGCTCTAGTTTATCCCTAATCTCATTTTTCAGATGCGATCGCCCTAGCTTTAACGCGCTGTAGCAAAACATACTACTATTCTAAATTACCTAAATATTTACACTTGCAGGCAAAAAGCTAGGTATCAAATATCTAGCTTTTGCCTTGAAATAATTCATATTTGTATTACATCATGTGCTTTGCATGGGTACAGTCCATCGAAGACATCACCAACACAGCATTTACTAAAAGTTACTTAGTAATGGATATATAAAGCTATCCATAAACTACATTTCCAAAACTTCTGAATATCCATAAGATAAAGATAGATACAAAAAACAGCTTTTGGCCAAGCTGCGATGCCTGGTTTAGTCGTAGCTGCGGCTTCATCCTCACACTTACACCGAGCAACAGCTTATGAATTTCTCGTCAGCACGACAATATTTTTACCAAGAGATTCAGCAGTCTGACGAGCGCATTGATTTGGCAAAGGCAGCTTTGTATATTGCACAAGAAGAATATCCCAATTTAGATGCAGAGGAATACCTCAACGCCCTTGATACAATGTCGTGGGAGCTACAAGAACGTCTGCCTGACTCACGATATCCTCTGCGGATAGTTCAAAGTATTAACCAGTATATCTACGAAGAATTAAATTTTTCTGGTAATAAAATTGACTATTACGATCCGCGCAACAGCTTTTTCAATGATGTAATCGATCGCAGATTGGGGATTCCCATTACCTTAGCGCTGCTTTACCTGGAAGTTTCTCGACGGATTGATTTTCCGATGGTGGGTATAGGGATGCCAGGACATTTCCTGATCCGCCCAGATATTCCCGATATAGAGATTTTTGTCGATGCTTTCAATGGCGGTGAAATAATATTTGCCCAAGATTGCGAGGAACGGCTGTCTCAACTTTATCAGCAACCTGTGACGCTAAAACCAGAATTTTTAGCTGTAGTTAGTAATCGGCAATTTTTAGCCCGGATGCTGACAAATTTAAAATTTATTTACCTCAAACAGCAAGAGTTAGAAAAAACGCTGGCAGCAGTTGAACGAATTTTGTTGCTGTTTCCTGGTTTAACTTTAGAATTGCGCGATCGCGGTTTGATCTATTATCAACTCGGTTACTACCCCCAAGCCGTAGACGATTTACAAAAGTATTTAGTAAAAGTTCCTGATGCCGAGGATGCATCTGTGATTCGGCGGCTACTTACCGAATTGGGTAAAGACAAGTAGGAAATGGGGAGTAGGGGAGGTAGGGGCGCAGAGGAGAAGTTGCAGTAAGTTTTTCCCTCTGCCCTTTTTCACCTTTGCCTCTTGTGCCCAATGCCCAATTACGAATTACGAATTACGTTGTTCTTCTGCTACTCTTTTGAGGCGGCGCAGTTGGGCTTGCATATCTTCTTTCGTCCATGACGCAGCAAAAGTGTTAAAGCCCCAACTCACTAAGGGGTTAGGGATATCGTACTCAAAGCGATTGAGTAAAAGCGTTCCCTTTTCTTTGGGTTGACATTCCCAGCGATCGCGTCCTTGAAAAAATCCCTGAAATTCCCAAACTATCAAACCCGGTTGTCGTTCTACAACTACGCTATTCAAGGTGGGTTTTAGTAGAGGAATTTGAATAATAAAACGACTTTTACTGCCGACATCGGTACTCCAAGCTTTGCCCACAGGTTCGCAACGAAGAACGGGGTTGAGCCAACGGTGCATGAGAGCTAAATCGCTAATACAGCGCTCCACCACCGTAGCTGTAGCATTAATTTGAATCGATTGTTCCAAAACTTGGGACATTCCACATCTTTGGTGCTGTTGCTGCAATTAGAGTAACGCAAAATTCAGCGCAGTGGAAGATGAAGGGGACAAGGGGCAGGGGAGACAAGGTGACAAAAGTTTAGAACTTACAAAAGTCTTTCCCCTTGTCCCCAAGTCCTCTTATGCCCAATGCCCGTATATTAAATCAAATATGAGTAAATATGTATGTTTTTACTGGTAAATTGATAGGCAAAACACTGACTCAGTGTTTGCGGCGAATACTTAAGCATAATTCCCGAAAACCATGAACACAACTTGGCAAGAAATAACCCAGGTGATGTCTACGACAGGCTACGCCTACGGAGTTGGTTTATCCACGAGGGTGCAGCAATTTTTGGCACAATCATCGCCCAGTCTGCAACCAATACAACCAGCAGTGAATCAAGGAATCGCTGATGTACAAGGTATTGTACAACAGTTGATTCTGTTTACGCCTCGTCTTTTAGGGGCGGTAGCAATCTTACTAGTAGGTTGGCTGATTGCAGCGATCGCAGCGGCACTGACGCAAGGAATCCTCAAGCGCACAAACATAGATAACCGCATTGCCGCTGGGATAACGGGTCGTCAAGATGTTCCCCAAGTGGAGAAATTAGTCTCTAGCTTAGTCTTTTGGAGCGTTATCCTGTTAACTGCGGTAGCTGTTTTACAGACGTTGGATCTGGAAGTAGCCTCTCAACCCCTGAATAATTTCCTCAATCAACTTATTGGCTTTTTGCCAAAGTTGGTTGGTGCCGGAATCCTTTTGGCAGCAGCCTGGTTTTTGGCGACGATTGTGAAGATTATCACTGTGCGCTCATTACAGGCATTTAACCTGGATGAGCGTTTGAATCCAGAACCAGAAGACAGAGCGCCCAGCCTTAATCAGCTGTCTTTGAGTGATACGATTGGCAATGCTCTGTATTGGTTTATATTTTTACTGTTTCTTGCCCCAGTTTTAGATACTCTCGGACTCAGGCAGGCTCTACAACCAGTACAAGCTTTAATTACAGAAGTTCTGCTAATTCTGCCGAACATTTTAGCGGCGATCTTGATTGCTGTAGTTGGCTGGTTCATCGCTAATGTAGTACGGCGGATTGTGACGAACTTGCTGGCGACAACTGGTCTTGACCATTTAGGTAGTCGGTTGGGATTATCTACAAGTGCGGGGGTACAACCTCTATCGAGTATTATCGGCACAATTGTCTATGTTTTGATTCTGATTCCTGTGGCGATCGCAGCGCTTAATGCCTTGCGAATTGATGCGATCTCAATACCTGCGATCGCCATGCTGCAACAGGTTCTCAACGCCTTACCTGCCATCTTTACAGCCGTGGCAATTTTGATTGTTGCCTATTTCGTCGGGCGGTTTATCGCGGACTTGGTTACAAGTATCCTCACCAATTTAGGGTTTAATAACATTTTCACTATTTTGGGTCTGGCAACACCCAGCAGACGAATCGTCATTTCCACAGAACCAACAGTTGAGCCGATTACAACCCGTACTCCATCGGAAATTGTAGGCATTGTTGCCTTAGTGGGGATCATGCTGTTTGCCACGGTGGCGGCGGTGAATATCTTGAATATTCCAGCTCTGACAGCATTAGTGTCTGGAATTGTGATTATATTCGGGCGGATTTTAGCCGGATTGGTAATCTTTGCCGTTGGCTTATTCCTGGCAAATCTGGCTTTTAACATAATTACCAGTTCCGGCGATCGCCAAGCCCAGATTTTGGGACAAGTGGCGCGGATTGCAATTATTGCCTTAGTTTCTGCAATGGCACTGCAACAGATTGGAGTTGCCAGTGATATTGTGAATTTAGCCTTTGGACTTTTACTAGGTGCGATCGCAGTTGCTATTGCCCTAGCCTTTGGTCTTGGGGGGCGCGATATTGCAAGAGAGCAAGTTCAGGAATGGCTAAACTCTTTCAAAGGTAGAAACTAAAAATTGATGAAGGCGCTATTTTATCTGTAAATCTGAAAAAGTGCAGCCGTAACCATCAATAGTGCAAAAAATCTATCGGCAATTTTGCTTAAGAGGTTGAAAGTTAGAGCTTAGAAACTCGGAGTTTGAGTGAAGAACTCGGAATGTCATGTTCTGAAACTCAAGTTCCGAGTTTTAAAGCTCAATTTAATCGTATTTTCCGAGTCACCATTTTTAGGGGCGTAAGTGACAAATTCCTTAGTATTAAAGAAAGCTAGGGATAAAGCAAGGACGCGTAGGTGCAGCCCGTCTTAGACATCGCAACCAGGTGGGGCGTAGTCCATCGCAGCGACAATCAATTTTCCCAAAATTACCGAAAGCCTTGCTGATGTGGGTTATTGAAATGATGAGTGCCGTGTTGTTGGGAAATATTGAGTCAAGATTTGATTTGGCAGCTTTTGTGTTAGAAAACCACTTTTATGGGAAAACTTAAAACAAGACCCTGTGTTTAAGATATTGCCTGTAATTCGTCAGCCAAACGCTAAAAATGACAATAGCGTGTGCATGTGTTGAGAGAATAACTTGACATTCTAAATAAAAATTATTAACCAGTAACACTTATGGATTTACTTATCAAAACTCTTAAACCTTTTTGGATAATTAATTGTTTCGGGATATTTGTTTTATCAGCTTGCACACCCGCATCATCCCAAGAAAAAATTTTAACATCCAAAGAAGGAAATTTTAGCATCTTAATGCCAGGGACTATTGTAGAAGAAGTTAGTTATCCAACAAAAGGGATTAATAACCGGAATTGGGCAACTATTAAGAATGAATCTATATATTCAGTGACCCATTCAACTCTTCCCAAAGAAATAGCCCCGCAGAGAATTCCAAAAGTTTTACAGCTTCTAATTAAAACTGCTAATCAAACAAATTTTATTCAGGGTAAACAAATATCTCAGTCTTCCGTTAATCAAAGTGGATATAACTGTCAAGACTTTACTTTAATGGGTAAACCCAGTACTGCCTTGCAAGAAGAAATTAAGAAAAAAGAATTAAATATAAATAACAAATTATTATATCAGAGAAGTCTGCTTTGTATGAAGAAGAATTATGCTGTTGAGGCTGTAATAATAACTCCATCATCTGAAGAACTGAAAACAAATGGGGCATCTTTTATTAAATCGCTAAATCTCAAACCATGAGACTGTTTTATAATAATTGGTATGACCATTACTGATAGTCGATTTGCAGCTTTATGCTTGGACTGATAGCGTCATTTTCTGTACATAGTCGGACAGTAAAGTTTTTAAAAGTAACATATAGAAACAATATAAAATGATTACTATATCTTTAAAAATTTTATAAGTAAGTTCGTCATTAATGCTGAGGTGCTTCTTAGTTTGAGAAAGAGAAACTGGAGCAAACACTCCACAGCAGAAAATATGGATTTTATCAACGAAGCACAAAAGTTGGCAGATACGGTTAGAGATAAAGCTCAAGAAGCAGCCAACAATGTCGTAAACGGGATGAATGAGGTAGTTGATGGAATCAAGAACGCTACTAGCGAAATGACTACTTCAAGTATCAATACAGTTAATGATTTGCAAAGTTTGTCAACCATAGCAGCACAGTCAGGTTTTGAAACTGTTCAAAATGTTAGTAAAACATTTCAACAAACTGCTGTTGGAGTTTCCGCATCTAGCATGGTTATGGCTGATGCTTTGCAAAATTTACCAAAGACAGCTGCCGAATTAGCCCAAGAGATGCCTAAGATTGCAAATAGACTGAGATATCGTGCTGGTGTTCGGGTGGGAGACTTACATCGCTCTGATGCAGATGTCATGAAGCTTTTTGAGAAAATTCCTGGCACATCAAAGCTTGGAGGTAAAGAATATACAATTCGTCAATTTCTTAGAGATAAGCATGGTAGTCACATCAAGCCACGTTCCCAAGGTGGCTCGAATGCTGCTGATAATATTCTTTGGGAAGTAGGTGTTGACAATCTCCGCCGAGGAGCCAAAGTAATGACAGTTGGCGAACAGTTTTATATTCGAGTTTATAATGCGGTAGATTCTATTGTCAGCAATTCTGGGACGATCGCGAAACTTGGGATTACTGCAACGGGAACAGCTATTCTCACTCAGGTTGTAGTCACGGCGATTTCTTACTCTTTGGATCTTTATCGGGGCGATATTACTGTTGAAGAGTATAAAAATCTAATTTTTGAAGCAGCAAAGGCAGCAGGTATTGCGACGCCAATTGTTTTTTTGGTCTTGGTGGCTGTGTTAGCTTTATTTCCAGAATTTACAATCATTTTGTCAGCACCAGTGGTTGTTGCAGGCTTCAATGCTTTATTTGGTATTAGTATTGCTACACCCATCATTCAATCGCTAGTTCGTCATATCGAAGCTGGAGGTTTTGGCATAGAAACTGCTGATGCTTACAAAACTGCGTTTGATGGTTCTGCGCTCTGAAATAAGTTATTCCAAATTAAAATTGCATAATTAGGGTGGGTATCTCACCCGCCCATAGCCAAATGCGGGTTTTTCAGCCCATCTGAAAAGATTGGATAATTTATTTGTTGTAAACTTCCAAATAATCCAATACGCTTTGCTTAACTGAACTGTATTAGATTTTATTGATTATTTGGTAATACAGTTCAGTTAAGGGCTAGTGGCAAAAATCTTAGTTTTTTTAGACGCGATAAATCCCCGTCTCTACAAGTGTTTTGGGCTTATATGGACTGGATTTGGTTATGTTGAGTTGCAAAATTTCTGATAAAAATTATGTATATTCAGTTACATTGGCAGAGTAATAATAAATTTTGTCCCCTCACCAGGTATTGATAAGCATTTGACTTGTCCGTTGTGTTTGTCAACAATAATTTGGTAGCTGATCGCTAATCCCAGTCCGGTTCCCTTGCCCACAGCCTTGGTTGTGAAAGATTGCTCAAAAATTCGAGATTGCACCTCAGTAAGCATGCCGGGGCCGTTATCTTGGATACAAATTGTGACGGTTTGTTGTTGGGGATTAACCGATGTGGTAATGGTGATGACATTCGGGCAAGCAGCAATATCTCGATCGCAATTTTTTTGATGGAGTTCATCAAATGCATCAATGGCATTGGCGATGATATTCATGAACACCTGGTTCAGTTGTCCGGGATAGCAATTGATTGGAGGTAACTCACCGTATTGTGTGACAACCTGGATTTTAGTGCGATCGCCATTGCCTTTGAGTCGATGTTTCAACAGCATTAAGGTGCTATCAATTCCTTCGTGAATCTGAAACTCCACCTGAGATGAAATATCTGCGCGAGTAAAAGTTCTTAGAGACAGACTAATATCTTTCAGACGGGTAATTCCTTGGTGCATGGATGCCAGTAGTTTCGGCAGATCCTCTGCCAGATACTCCAAGTCGATTTCTTCAAGAAGCTCTTGAATTTCCAGGTCTGGCTGCGTTAGCTTCTGCTGTTGCAGGCTCACTAGGCGAAGTAGATTATTTACATATTCCTCAATATAAGATAAATTTCCGCCAACAAAACCAACCGGATTATTAATCTCATGACCAATACCTGCAACCAACTGCCCTAATGTGGACATTTTCTCACTCTGGATCATTTGTAGTTGGGTTTGCTGCAACTGCTGTAGAGATTGAGTTAATTCTGCGGTGCGTTCTTGCACGCGTTCTTCTAATGTGCGGGTGAGATGGTAAATTTTGAGATGTAACTTTAAACGGGCAATGACTTCTTCGTGTTGGAAGGGTTTGGTAATGTAGTCAACTGCACCTATTTCCAATCCCGCCACCTTGTCTGTAGAATCGGATAGGGCAGTCATGAAAATTACTGGAATATTGTGAGTGACAGGATTGGTTTTCAGTCTGCGACAAGTTTCAAATCCATCAATACCTGCCATCATCACATCCAAGAGAATTAGATCGGGATGAGCATATTCTGTTTGTTCGATCGCTGACTCTCCATCTGTTGCCATGAGGGCTTTCCAGCCGCACCTCTGAATCGCTTCCGATAGCACCTTGAGATTGTTTGGATTGTCATCCACTAATAGAATATGTATGGGTTTCGAGATAGGAACAGCGATCATGGATGTAACTCCGTTGTAACAAATGATTTGAGTAACTTACGGATTTTTCCGGTTTGGAAATTGGCAGTGAGTTTGCTTAACTCTGCTGCAAAGGGAGCTAATTGACTGTTTTCCTCAATTAGTTCTCTTAACATTCCCTCAATCGCCGAGATATCTCCCATCATTGCCAGATGATAGAGTTGTTGCAAAACATCTTGAGATGGTAGAACCCATTCACTATCAGTAATTTGCTCATCTTTGGGAGACGAAGATTCGGCATATATCCATTCCACTCCCAACAACGATCGCAGTCTATTGAGTAGTTCGTCAATTTGCAGAGGTTTGGGTAGGAATGCTGTTGCCCCTGCCTCTAAACTCCGCTGGCGATTTTCCTCAAAAACGCTAGCACTAGAGACGATAATCGGAATAGAACAGGTTTGTGGATTCGCTTGCAGGTGAACCATTAGCTCAAAACCATCCATATTGGGCATGGCTAAATCGAGTAGAATCACATCTGGATTGTGTTCGATTGCTACTTGTAGCCCATGTTTGCCATCGGTTGCTTCTAGGGTTCGACAGCCAATTTCTTGCAGCAGATTGGTCAACATAGAACAGTGGATGCGATCGTCATCAACAATCAGAATCTGAGGCGCACTACCTTGAATCCCGGTAATTTTTTGGGGAGTTGGGATGTAATCCGTCACAGGTAGTGAGCCTCCACGCCAGTCATGATCGAGTGGCACTGATACTGTCAAATCCAGCCAAAACAGACTTCCTTCACCCAGGTGACTCTGCACCTGAATTTGGCTCTCCATCAACACTGCAATTTTTTGGCTAATGGCCAATCCCAAGCCAGTACCTTCAGATCGTTGTCCTGCTTCACCCACTTGCTCAAAGGGCAAAAAGATTTTCTCCAGTTGATCTGGTGACATACCAATACCCGTATCTTCAATCTGAAAACGAATCTTTTGATGTGTCATTTGTCCATTGTCATTAGTCGTTTGTTTAGACTCTTGACTAATGACTTCCACTTTGAACGTTACACTACCGTTGTCTGTAAATTTGATCGCGTTGCCCAGCAAATTAATTAACACTTGCCGCAGCCGTTTTTCATCAACTTCAATTGCCAGTGGTAGGCGATCGCTAATTAAGATATTAAATCTAATCCCTTTCTGTTCAGCCCGGATACCACAAATCTCAGTTACACCATGTAAGAAACTGGGCAGATGCACGCTAGTAACAACCAAATCCAATTTCCTTGCTTCTATCTTCGAGAGATCGAGAATGTCATTGATCAGCATCAAAAGATGCGAACCGCATTGGTAGATAATGCTGACTCCTTCTAGGTTTTTAGCTGTCATGTTTGGCGATCCTTCTAGTACCTGGGCAAAACCAAGGATGCCATTGAGAGGTGTACGTAGTTCGTGGCTCATGTTGGCGAGAAACTCACTCTTGGCCTGATTGGCAGCATCGGCAGCTTGCTTTGCCTCCATTAATTCATGAGTGCGTTCTTCGACTTTTGTCTCTAGGGTTTTGGAATAATCCAATAGTTGACTGTTGGCAATTTCCAGTTGGCGATTTGTTTCTTCTAACTTCCGCTGTTTATAGGCATTAGTTGTTGCAATCACACTACTGATGAACGCCGCTAAAGTGGGTGTTACCGGAATTAAAACACCATACAAAAACATCCCATAGCCACCCCATATACAGGCTCCACTGATGCTTACAGTTGCCCAAAGAATTTTGCCGCCGGGAATCCGCAACTTGTTACTGGATAACAACCAACTGCCTGTAGAACCAATGACAGACGACAAAACAATCCAGAGTGATAAATAAATGCCAGAAACACCGTGCAGACTGGCATTTCCTGTTTTTGCTCCTCGTACTAGTTGATGAGCAATATTGGCATGAACAACCACACCTGGAGTCGGTTTTTGAGCAGAGATCCAAGAAGAGAAGGGTGTGCTGAAGAAATCATTGGTACTGGAGGCGATTGACCCAATAAATACCATGCGATCGCGCATCAAATCTGCCGGAATTTTCCCTGCTAATACATCGCGCATCGCAACTGTCCGAAATGCGGCTTCTGAACCATGCCAATTGAGCAGAATTTGATAGCCTCCTAAATCGGCATCGGTATAACCTGCTTCTTGATTTTGCAGTGGTAAGTAAATTTCCTTACCCAACTTAAACTTTTGCTGTTGGGGGTCAATGCTTTCTAAGCTAATTTTTTCAGCTTCGAGGTACTTTAGGGCTACAAGGGTTGCTAGTCCGGCTTTAATGGTGTTTTTTTCTTTGGCATCTTCAGCTGTCAAGAGGGCACGACGTACAAAGCGATCGCCATCCAAGACTAAATCTGCTAATCCTACTTGATCCTGTTTTTTCAATTCCGGCGGGGGATTGACGCGTTCGCCAGTAATTTTCTCAACTCCGATTAAATTGGGAGTGTTGCGAAAGACTTGAACAAGTTGCTCGTGTCCGCTTCCTTCCGGTAAATCTCGATACAGATCCAAGCCAATGGCTCTAGGCTGCTGCGCCCGGATTTTTTCTAGTAATCGTGCCAGCGCCCAGTCTGGAACTGGCCATTTACGCACCGATTGGATATCGCGCTCATCGATTGTAACAATCACAATCTCATCTGCGTAGGCGTAGCCCGCCATAGGCATCGCCTGTGAAGATCGCTGACGAACCCATTCGTCGCGAATTTTCCATTCCGGTAAATTGAAAAGTCCCAACGATTGCCCAACTATAACCGTCAAGGCAACGCTAGGAGTAATAATCAAAACGCTGCGAGTACGTTGGATAAAAGCCTGGAATCTGCGCCACATATTTGTGTCATGCAATGGGGATTGGGGAAGGTAGGGTTCCCTGTGGGGATAAGAGGTAATAAGGACTGGGTGGAAGTAAGAAGAGGGGAACAAAGGGGACAAGGAGGAATTAGTGAACAAGTTTCTTCTTTGTCTCCCCCCTCTCCTTTGTCTACCTTGTCTCTTCCCATACCCATGCCCAAATTGGTATTAGTTAGTAGATGCTAATAAGTTCGCTGTTACAATCTCCTTCAAACTCACTGAGGATAGAAGTTCTTCCCATTGTTTTCGGAGAGTCGCATTGTTAGGTTGAGTGGTATATACCGATGCTAGTGTTGCCACACAGTCATACCAAACACCGTTTTTACCCAAAATAGTAGCCCGCTTCAGAGCATCTTGCTCTTGGATTGCTGTTGCCAACTCCGCGCTGGGCTGGATACGCTGAATCCAACCATCGACGTAAGGCGTACTCGGACTGAGTTGACCATCTACTTTCAGTGCTAGGAACCATTGATAGTTTTTACCAACGGCTAAAGCGGGTGCATTAGCTGGTAATTCGATCGCGATTACCCCAGTTTTTCCTGCAACTGAAATGTTCATCTGATGTTGCATATTGCCAGCTTCATCTTTGAGGCTGAACACTGCTTCTTCGGCATTGGAAGCTGGGAGATAGACCAATATTGTGGGACGTTCAGATACTGTTGTGCCATAGAAATTTTGGGGCAAGAGGGCGATTAGCGCTGCTGGTTGCGTTGTACTTATAGTCGATGGATTCAAGTAGTAAGTACCAACGCGAGAAGCACCTGCACTTGCTTGTTGGGGAGCGCCTTTGCCAGGGGCAGGTGTAAAGAGCTTGCCGCGAGAAGCTCCTCCAGTTGCCTGTCTGGGCGTACCTTTGCCGACAGCAGGTGTAAAGAGGTTGCCACGAGAAGCTCCTCCAGTTGCTTGTCTGGGCGCACTTTTGCCGACAGCAGGTGTAAAGAGGTTGCCACGAGAAGCTCCTCCAGTTGCTTGTCTGGGCGCACCTTTACCGACAGCAGGGGCAAACATACTACCGCGAGAAGCTCCTCCAGTTGCTTGTCTGGGCGCACCTTTGCCGGCAGTAGGTGTAAATATACTACCGCGAGAAGCTCCTCCAGTTGATTGTCTAGGAGAGCTACTGTTGGGGGGTGGGGTAAATGTAACAGCAAGGGCAGTAGTCCAAGTACTGCTAGCGATCAGAGCGATGACGCTCAATGTACTAGCTAAATATCGACGTTTCATGATTTTTTCCTTATGTCATTGCAATGTGATACAAACAAAATACGTTTCTTTCAACTATGTTCAGAAGCTCAGAGAATAAGTCTAAGAAAGAGTAAAATCAGGGAACTTCTACTAGCAGTATAGGCGAGCTTGAGATGAAACGCTGTAAAAAATAGCCTAAATTATTTGCAATTGAGTCCGTCTTATTACTTAGCTAAATCCAGTTGCCGATCAAAACAAAGCCAGACCAAAAGAACGGTTCGTGGAAATCAGTTTGGCGAATTAGGCTAATTTGTGCTTGTCTTAGTGCTTCGGCTTTAGTGATTTTGGGTTGTCGGAGTTGGTCATAGAAGCGAGTCATGAGCATCGCGGCTGCCCGATCTTTGACGGGCCATAGGGTGGCGATAGTTGAACGAGCGCCGGATTTGACAGCCAAGCCTGCTAGTCCCAGGACGGCGCGATCGTCGCCTGCGGCAGTATCGCAGGCACTTAGTACCAGCAACTCAATGGCTTTTGAAGGATCGCTACCCCGATTTTTCAGGAGTTCTGATAATTCTTTAACATTGACTTGTCCATCCCAAGTGAGCAAGAAGGTGTCTTCGAGGCGAGAACTAAACTGTCCGTGGGTTGCTAGGTGGACAATACCTGCACTACTAGATTTCACACGTTCAGCAAGGGCTTGACTGGTAAATTCCTGATTCAGTAACATCCTAGAAGATACCGCCTTGGAGATTTGTTTCACTTCTGATTCGACGGCAGGCAAAGCACTAAAGCCAGCGCGAGATTGGCTAATGCCACCCACGATCGCACTGATGTGGTTTTGCGATCGCGTTGCCATTAGTTGCAATCCTGGTGAGAGTGCCACAGCATACTTCTCGATCAGATATTGCTTACCGTCAAAAAGAGCTGCTATGGGAATATTCCGCAATCGACCATCCAAAACAAACACCAATGTCTTGGTATCAATAAATGCTTGCTCTGCTTCCTCTGGACGAATCAACCAACCATAAATTTCTTGAGATAATCGATCTCGGTTTTTAGAATCCGAAACAGGGTTAAGAGCAACTAAAAAATTGTCTAGAGTCTGCTCAATTTCAGCTTGCGATTTGTGAGTGACATAAGAACGGAGTGGTTGCCCTGCTTTGGAGAGAATTACTGTTAAACGATCTGGCAAGATAATCGGATAAATGACGGTTGCAGTGGGATCAACCCGATCGATCTGTTGAGTTTTATCTAAACAGGCTTCCCGAAAAAAGTTATCGAGTTCCGCAATTTGCAGTGCCTCAATCAATTCACGAGCTTGGATTAGTTCTGCTTGACTAGGTTGATTCTCTAGAAGTAAATCAACCAGTTCTCGGTAGACAGGCTCCACACTGGTGCGAAAAGAGAACTGGACATCAGGGTTGATAGCCACTAAATCTCCCCGTAGTGCCTTTAAAGCGTTGACTGCTTCTGTATAGGCAATAATCGCTTTTGAGCGATCGCCTTGTTGTTGATGCAACTGTCCCACCTGCCAAGCAGATTGAGCAATGATATCGTTAGCTTGGAGTTGGCGAGCAATGTTGAGGGATTTCTGAGTTAACTCCTGTGCTTCAGATAACTGCTGTGTACGCTGGTAGAGTTTTCCCCACTGATTTAGTGCATGAGCTTCAGCTTGAGTATCCTGAATTTGCTGTGCAGATTTGACTGTGACTGCCATCAGTTGCGCCAAATCTTTCAGCGGTAGAATTTGGTCAGAATTTGACTGGTGGTTGAGAGTGGCAACAAAATTGATCGCTGCGTAGAGTGAGGTGTGACTGGGGGGCAGTTCTCGGAGTTGTTGGAGTAGTTGAGGTGCCAGTGGGTTAGCAAACTCCAGTTTGTCGTAATTGAGAAAAAGTTTGAACTGAGCTAAACGCGCTTGTAATTGATCGCTAGGGTTAGTTGTTAAGAGTTGAGCCTGTTCAAAGTAATCTAATGCTGATTCTGGATCTTGCAAGTCAACGGCAGTTTGACCGAGGCTTATAAGGATAGAACTCAAATGGGGTTTAGCTGCAATTTTCTGTGCGATCGCTAAACTTTGTTCTAAAACCTGTTGACTTTTACTAGAGTCGCCAATTATTTGCAAGGCTAAACCAAGCGATCGCAGTCCACTGACTTTGATTTCATTATCCGGCATCCTTTGGAGTTTTTGAGTCAGTGCCTCTAACTGTTGTTTAGAACGGCGGTAAAATCCTAAAGTTTGTAAAGCTTGTGCCTGGTTGATTTGACTACCCAGGCTTCCCATTGTGTCGCCTGCTTGCTCATAAAATTTTTGAGCTTGTTGCCAACTTTCGAGGGCGGTTTCGGCTTTGCCAGTGTGCAATTGCAAATTTGCTTGGGTATTGAGTGCTTGTGCCCAGAGAATTGCATCAGCAGAGGGTTTAGTTATTTGTAACAGTTTCAGACTTTGCTCAATAGACTGTTGGGCTGCTTGCCATTGATTAAGCTCCTGTTGTGTCAGTGATAGGTAACTTAAACTTAGAGCTTCGCCCTGGCGATCGCCTTGGGTATGATACTGTTGTGCTGCCGTTTGCCAAATCGTCACTGCTTCAGCAAACCGTCCTGAATGGTAGAGGTTTCGTCCCTGTTCTAGCCAATTGGTCGGTTGAGAAGTGGATGCTGACACATTCAGGGTAGAAGTTGTTGGTACTGGCAAAGACGCTCTAGTAGGTGTAATGGTTATTGCCAAACACAGGCTCAAAATACCCAGACTAATATATAGCCAACGAAGTTGTTTAATTTGGAAGAACATAAGTAATTATTACTACAAAATTTTGGGATTTTGTATACTATATCACTTTAAAATTTAATCAACTTGGTTATAAGATTCCTGAGCAAATTAACTCTTGGGAACCGCAGCACAAGTTAAGGGCTGTTGTACATGAGCGTCTGGTTGAGTTGCAATTAACTCAACTTTGCCCTTGGCGTTGCGATACCAAGTTGTAGCTTCGATGAGAATCTCCGGTGATGCTGGAATTTGGGCATTGAGATCGCCCGTTTTGCGGTAAGCAGACAAATCTCGCACATCGTCCCAAGTGCGTAGGTTTGCCACTTGCTGCGTTGGATTTTGCGGTACACCACCTCGTCCCGTTGCCACAAAACGGCTGCCTTCACTGCCCGCACAGCCTGTAGCAATTTGCTGGGATGCATCGGTGACATTTACTGGTAGTTCGACTAAACCCGAATTTGGATCGATACCGATAGTATTAACTTGAACAGTGCCACTTACCCCAAATTGGGAACTGGCGGTGATGTCACTTTCTGGAGTGAGGCGATCGCCCAACTTCAGCCCAAAGATGCCTTGAGTGGTAATTTTGATGTTACCACCATTGCCATTAAAAGCATTAGCAATAATGTCACTGTTTTCTAATCCAACAATGATGGGTGCATTAATGTTTATATTACCTCCATTACCATTACCGTTTGCTGTTGCTGCGATCGCGCTATTGTCACGCAGCACCAACAACTTCCCAACTTCTAAGGCGATATTACCTCCATTACCTGATTCTGTTTTTGCCTGGATGCTTCCTTTACCTTCTAATCGGATGGTATTGGCTGCGATCTTGAGACTGCCACCATTGCCGCTACCTTGACTGGTGACACTGACTGTCCCGCCATCTTTGAGCGTTAGGTTCGGCGTTGTGATGCCGATCGTACCGGCATCGGCTGTCAGTATATTAGGCAAACGAAGTAGCTTCTGGAATGTTGGGTTTATGGGCATGGTAGACGAATCGATGGCGCTATTTCTGAACTTAGTGCCACCAATAATTTGGATGGATTCTGTAGCATTTACGCTAATATCTCCTCCCTGACCAGCAAAAAACGAGCCTGTGGTAATTGTTCCCCCATTTAGCAGTTGTAACCTGGCAGTATCTAGTGTTATGGTTTTGGCATTTCCTCTACTGAAGGCATTTGAGCTAATTGCAGTGGGGGTAGGTCGGGAGCTACTTCCCCTGATGATGGTATCAATGTTGTGAATGATAACTTCACCACTGTCACCAACACCCAGCGACGCTGAAAACAATGCTCCACCATCAGATATTAGTAAACTATCGCCATTGACGAAGATATTACCTGCGCTCCCGGAACCGAATGTACCAGTGTTAATAACGCTGGCATTTGAATTGGTCAGCGAGAAGCCAGATATCTCTAGCGCTGAGGCATCGATCTGAATATTGCCACTGGCAGATACTCCATAGGTTATGCTAGTTAATGCCGCTCCCTGCTGGAGGCTGAATCGGGGAGTAATGACGCTGATGTTACCACCAGTTCCAATCCCCAAGGTTTCACTCCGAACTCCGCTGGTTGTACCAGTCAGATCGATTCCTGCCGATGCCTGAAGATGCAGGTTGCCACCAGGGAGATTACCGAGATTTTGTGCCAGCGCCAGCGAACTATCAGTAAATTGGATCTCTTTACCCTGAATTTCAACCGAACCTGCATTCATCCCACTCACATCCAGCAGCGATCGCCCAGTGAGTTGAACGTCATTAAAGCTTTGCCCATTAGCATACCCAAGCGTATAACCCCGAGCATCTGGTATCAAGTTAACTAGCCCTATGCCACTCACACTGCCCAATTCAATTTGCCCTTGTTCGGCAGTCAGGGTTGCCCCATTCAGATTTAGATTACCACCCACCAACGCCAGAGTTTTTCCAGGCTGTACCCGCAGTTCTGTCGGACTAGGAGTGCGAGTGATGGAAGCTAGATTATTGGTCAAGCCTAAGGTTAAGGCATGTCCTGTGCCTTGAACGTTGATCGGTGCGGGATTGCTACCCATTTGCAATCCAAGGGGAACATTGATACTCAACAACGGGGCAGATTGAGGATTAATCGCGCTAAACTCAATACCATCGGCAAATTTAATACTGTTGGCAGTTGTACCAATAAACGATCCGCCAATATTCAAGCGGGCATTTGCCCCAAACACAATCCCCGCAGGATTCATCAAAAACAGACTTACCGCGTTATTACTATTAAGCGTGCTAATTAACCCATCAATATTGGAAACATTTCCACCTGTAACCCGACTAAATATGGTAGTAATATTTGGTGTGTTAGTTAGATCGAAAGTCGCTGAACCACCAGTAGGTACTGAGAAATTACTGAAACTATGAAATAAATTATTACCTTTATCAATACCATTAATAATTGTGAAATTATTACCACTTGGATTGACAATGGTATTAGTTGTACCATCGGATGTCACCTGAGCATTGGCGCAACCACTCCAAAGGAATATCGCAGGTAACACCATCCCGGAAGTCAAAAATCCTGTCGTGAGTGCAGATAGAAAAGCGTAGACGCTTCGCTGCTTGTCGTTAGATATCGCTCTCATGGCATAAATACTTCCCTTTAACTGATTAACTGATAGTCTCAGGATTCCCGAAATAGTCGTGTTGGTAACACCCATTGCCTGGAATCAAAATAATTAGCAGCTATCAGCATATTCTCGGAAGTTGCCTGGAGTGTAGATAGAAAAAGGCTCTACAAAGCACCATTAAAAATCTGATTAGCAGTCAGTTTCAAATCTGTAAAAGTAGGGGATATAACACGTTCTGAATTCCTAAATTGACCAACTAGATGATAAATAGAAATGGTTGGTTGTTTAGGATTACCAATAAATTTTCTTGCTCCCAAAGCTGCATAATCAACGATGCAGAGTATTTTCCGGCAGCCATTCGATAAATTCTTCAAAGGTAAATAGTTTGGGTAAAGCTTGAGCCATATTAAAACCTCCGCTTGTTTGGACTTTACTATTTCCAGCGTCGTGACTGACTAGTTTGATACCGCAGCACAGGTTAAAGATGGTTGTATATAAGCTGATTGAACCGCAATTAATTCAATTTTACCGTCAGCATTGCGATGCCAGGTTGTGGCTTCGACGAGAACCTTTGAAGATGCTGGAATCTGGACATTTAGCTCACCCGTTTTGCGGTAAGCAGACAAATCTCGTACATCATCCCAAGTGCGTAGGCGTAGCCCATCGTAGACATCACTCGTCAGCTGATTAGGATTTTGCGGCACACCACCTCGTCCCGTTGCCACAAAGCGGCTGCCTTCACTGCCCGCGCAGCCTGTAGCAATTTGCTGGGATGGATCGGTGACATTTACTGGTAGTTCGACTAAGCCGGAATTTGGATCGATACCGATAGTATTAACTTGAACAGTGCCACTCACCCCAAATTGGGAACTGGCGGTGATGTCACTTTCTGGAGTGAGTTGGGGACGGAATTTCAGCCCAAAGATGCCTTGAGTGGTGATTTGAATATTTCCACCGCTTCCGAGTACCGCATTGGCAACGATATCGCTATCTTCGTCAGGAAGGGCAATAATAGCTCCAGCAGTAATATCAATGTTACCTCCGGTAGAAGTACCAGTGGCATTAGTTGTAATATTACTGCCACGACGTAACAGCAAAACATCATTTGCTTGGAGGTGAATGTTACCTTGACTACCTCCTTTGACTTCCGATCGCAGACTGGCTTTATTGTCGAGGAAAATATTATTGGCTGTAATATTCAAATTACCTGCATCTCCGCCTCCTATATTGCTCACGCTCACTTCCGCACTATTACGTATTTTAACTGTATTAGATGTAATTTTTATCGTTCCGGCGTTAAAATTAGTTGTTGAAGATGCTGCGATCGCACTGGGCACAATTTGACCGTTAGTTAAAGGTTGAGACATACCCTGGATATCAAGGTTTTTAACTTTTAAGTTAATATTTCCCGCATTTGCCTGACCCTGGCTGGAAGAGGTGATCTGTCCTCCATTAAAAAGCCGTAGGTTGTCAGCAGTTAAGGCGATATTTCCACCTGAACCTACTGAATTATCACCCACGGAAACAGTAATGCCACCAGGTAATTTGCTGATAACATCAATTACTGGATCGCTAACTGCTACCTCTTGCGCGTGAATGGTGATATTTCCCGCTTTCCCTTTTCCTGATAAAGTACTGCGGATAGACCCGCCATTAAAGAGATGCAAACGTCCAACATCGATTGAGATATTTCCCGCGTCTCCTTCTGTTTGACCAATTCTCGTACCCACTCCAGACAGTAGTAGAGAGGGTGTGTATCCTGAGATATCAAGGCTCTCAGTTGCTCGGATTGAGATATTTCCAGCCTTGCCCGTGGGAGGAGAGATACCGTTAAAGGGTATCAAAGATGTACTGACGATTCCACCATCTTGCAGCCGCATTCGATTTGTTTCGATGGAAATATTTCCACTCTGATTGTTCTTGCCACCAAAGAGAGTGGTGGTAATCGAGGTGGGGATTTGAAAAAATGGATTAGAACCTACCACCTCTACATCTGAAGCCCGAACAGTTACATCTCCCGATCGAGAATTGTTGCCATTAGAAGAGGACTGAAGCCAAGCTCCATTTGCTAACTTTAAGCGTCCTGTCTCTACTGTTACATCTCCAGCTCGCCCAGTTGCTGGAGGCCCAAAAAAGATACCTAAAGAAGTTCCAATGCCAGGATTAATTTGTCCTGGGAGAGAAGCACCCAGCAGGTCAACAAAGTCTGTGGTCTTGACAGTAATTCCCTTACCTTGCCCAGCAAAGGTAGTAGAACTAATATTTGATCCATCCTGCACCGTCAACCCACGTCCACGGATGTTAATTGCACCCCCGTTAATTCCACTTGCATCAACCAATGAAGCTTGTTGTAACGTAATTGTGCCCCAATTTGTCGTAGCCACAGGACTCGTCAGTTGCCATTGAGCTTGATTTTCCATTTGAATCCCAGCATTCTGCACAGCCCATAGTTCGATATGTCCATTTGGTGCCGTCAGTTTTGCCCCTGTCATGTCGATTTGACTACCAACTAACGCTAGTGTTTGTCCGGTTTTAACTCGCAAGTCTGCCCCTTGAACTTGTATCGCTCCAGCATTTGCCCCAAGTTGCAAACCCACAGGTACACTTATAGTCAGCAAAGGAGTACCCGAAGCATTCACAGCACTAAATTCCGTCCCATCGGCAAAGTTAATACTATTCGCCGTCGTCCCCAGAAAGGAGCCACCAATATTCAAGCGAGCATTTGCCCCAAACACAATCCCCGCAGGATTCATCAAAAACAAACTTACCGGGTTACTACTATTAAGCGTGCTAATTAACCCATCAATATTGGAAACATTTCCACCTGTAACCCGACTGAATATAGTTGTAATATTTGGTGTGTTAATTAAATCGAATCTTGCTGAACCACCCGTAGGTACAGAGAAATTATTGAAGCTGTGAAATAAATTATTATCTTTTGCACTCCCATTCAGAATTGTGAAATTATTACCATTTGAGTTAATAATGGTGTTCGTTGTACCGTCGGATGTCACCTGTGCGTTAGCGGAGCCACTCCAAGGGAGTATTGCCTTTAGCATCATCTCTGAAGTGAATAACCCAGTTATTAATATCAATAGAAAGGGTACGGCTCTCATCACAAAAAACTTCCTTAACCTGATTTCAAGTTAGTGTTCCCCTTTAGAGCATTATTTATAACATGATTAACTTTTAGGAACAGCAGCACAGGTTAATGATTGTTGCGCCTGAGTAGGAGATTTATCTGTAATTAACTCAATTTTTCCTTGTGTATTACGTCGCCAACCTGTAGCCTGGACAATAACTGCCTCTTTTGTGGGTATTTGGGCTATCACTTCGCCAGTTTTGCGGTAAGCAGACAAATCTCGTATATCATCCCAAGTGCGTAGGCGTAGCCCATCGTAGACATCACTCGTCAGCTGATTAGGATTTTGCGGCACACCACCTCGTCCCGTTGCCACAAAGCGGCTGCCTTCACTGCCTGCGCAGCCTGTAGCAATTTGCTGGGATGAATCGGTGACATTTGCAGGCAGTTCGACTAAACCCGAATTTGGATCGATACCGATAGTATTAACTTGAACCGTGCCACTTACCCCAAATTGGGAACTGGCGGTGATGTCACTATCAGAAGTGAGTTGGTTGCGGAACTTCAGCCCAAAGATGCCTTGAGTAGTGATTTGGATATTACCACCTCTGCCTCGTACTGCATTGGCAATAATGTCACTGTTTTTTAAGCCGACGATGATGGGTGCATTGATGTTTATATTACCTCCATTCCCTGAACCGCCAGCTGTTGAGGTTATCTGGCTATTGTCTTGTAGAAGCAACAGGTTTTTAGCGGACAATTTAATATTGCCACCATTACCGGATTCTGTTTGTGCTTGAATAAAGCCTTGATTCTTTAATTGGATGGCATCTGCACTGATATTAATATTGCCACCATTTCCACTACCTTGACTGGTGACACTGACTGTCCCGCCATTCGTCAGCGTTAAGTTCGGTGTGGTAATGCTCAAAGTACCGGCATTCGCCGTTAATATATCTGGCAGACCGAATCGTTTCCGCAATAAAGCATCGGGTCGGATGGTGGAGGCGTTAATGCTACTATTAGTTGCCCGACCTTGACCATTGATTGCGATCGCTTCAGTAGCATTGATACTCAAATCTCCTCCATTACCTGCAAAAAATGAGGTGGTAGCAACTGCTCCCCCATCCAGAATTTGCAATCTCGCAGTATTCAGGGTCAAGGTTTTGGCACTTCCGGTTGCAAATGTAGTTGAGCTAATGTTGCTGTAAAGTCCAGAGGGACTTTCTCCTATCACCGTGGTGTTGGTGTTGCGAATCGTCACTTTACCGCTAGAACCACTGCCAAAGGTAGCCGAAGATAGTGAGGCACCGCTTGATACTAGTAGACTATTACCATTAACGAAAACATCACCAGCATTTCCAGCGCCTAGTGTAGTGGTGTTTACCGTGGTGACGTTAGCAGGATTATTGGGTGAAAAGCCAGACAGTTCAATGGCGGTTGCATCAATGTAAATATTGCCACTGGGAGCTGCTCCAAGAGTTGTGCTATTCAAACCCGCTCCCGACTTGATAATGAAGTTGGGAGTAATAACGCTGATATTCCCACTAGCTCCCATACCCAAAGCATTACTACGCACTCCGCTCTGAATTGTGCCATCAGCTGTTTTGGCAATTAGATTAATGGACTCTGTAGCCTGAAGGCGAATCTCGCCGCCGGGGAGATTGCCAAAATTTTGCGCCAGTACTAGAGAGCCATCGGTGAATTGAATTTGCCTACCCTGAATTTGAACGGAACCTGCATTCACGCCGCTGATATCTAATAGCGATCGCTGTGCCAATTGAATATCGCCAAAGCTTTGTACATTAGCATATCCCAGTGTATAGCCCTGTGCGGTTGGTATCAGGTTGACCAATGCTGTACCGCTTACACTACCCAATTCAACTCGCCCTCTTTCAGCGACCAGGTTTGCCCCATTTAGATGTATGTCGCCACCCACTAAAGCTAGGGTGTTTCCCGGCTGTACCCGCAGTTTTGTAGAACTGGGAGTCTGAATCGGAGGAAGCAGAGCCAATCCACTGACATTCCTCAAAGTATGTCCTGTACCTTGAATGTTGATGGGTGCGGGATTGCTACCCAGTTGCAACCCAATGGGAACATTGATACTCAACAACGGTGCAGATTCAGAATTGATTACACTAAACTCAGCGCCATCGGCAAATTTAATACTGCTGGCAGTGGTACCAATAAATGAACCCCCAATGTTTAGTTGGGCATTAGCTCCAAAGATGATCCCACTAGGGTTGATCAAGAACAGACTAACGGGGTTGTTGCCGTTAATCGTCTGAATCAAGCCATCAATGTTAGAAATATTACCGCCGGTAACACGGCTGAAGATGGTAGAAATGTTGGGCGTGTTTACTAAATCAAAAGTAGCCGAACCACCAGTGGGAACCGAAAACTGCTGGAAACTGTGAAATAAGTTACTGTTGGCGGCACTACCGTTAGTAATGGTAAAGTTATTACCGCTTTGGGAGACAGTAGTATTGAGGGTGCCATCAGGAGTTAGCTGGGCACTTACAGAGGCACACCAAAGGAGCATCCCACCTGTCAGCATTAAATTAATTAAACCCCAGCAAACAGAAGGTGCTTTCATCGCTCACTTTCCATCAATACTTAGTATATATAGGGTTCCCTAAACGGTATTGTGTTTGAACAGCATCAAAAGTTTTAGTAGTCATCTTGGTGTAGCTTTGTGAAAACGAAACTTGCCGCAGGCATTGCAGTTGCTGGAACTTAAGTTCGTGCACCACAGGTTAAATATGGTTGTACATGGGTTGGTTGAGTCGCAATTAACTCAATTTTGCCTTGGATGTTGCGATACCAGGAACTAGCTTGAACAAGAACTTCTGAAGATTTAGGCATTTGTGCTGTGACTTCGCCAGTTTTACGGTATTCAGAGATATCGCGTACATCAGACCAAGTGCTTAGGCGTAGACCATCGTAGACATCGCTCGTGAGCTGATTAGGATTTTGCGGCAGACCACCTCGTCCCGTTGCCACAAAGCGGCTGCCTTCACTATCTGCACAGCCTGTAGTAATTTGCTGGGACGCATCGGTGACATTTGCAGGCAGTTCGACTAAGCCAGAATTAGGGTCAACACCAAAGTTATTAATTTGTACAGTACCGCTAACTCCAAATTGAGAACTTGCAGTAATATCACTTTCTGGGGTGAGTTGGTCGCGGAATTTTAGTCCAAATAAACCCTGAGTTTGAATATCGATGTTACCACCAGCCCCTTCAATCGCATTGGCTGTAATATCGCTATTTTCTAAACCAATAATAATCGGTGCATTAATACTGATATTGCCACCTGTGGCTGTACCTGTAGCATTGGTATTAATTTTACTGCCAGAACGCATCAGTAGAACATCAGCCGCTAGACTAATATTACCGCGATCGCCTACAGAAACTTCTGAAAGCAGACTGCCTCCTTGCTCCAGCTCGATCCGGTTGGCATTAACCAGCAAGTTACCTGAATTGCCACCACCCTTATTACTGACGGAAATTTGCCCACCATCAAGAACATTAAGCCGATCTGCTACTAGGTTAATTGAACCTGCATCAGAGGTAGCTGTTGAAGCAGCAGTAATACTACTGGGTAAAATGCGACCATCAGTTAAGGGTTGGGACATACCCTCTACGGTAATATTGTTGACTTGCAAATTAACATTACCCGCCGCACCATTGCCATCTGTGGAAGAGGTAATTTGTCCACCATTGAACACACGCAGGTTATCGGCTGTCAGGTTAAGGTTGCCACCTGAACCCACAGAACCATTACCCAGAGAAGCTTTGATACCTGTGATAGTTTGGCTATATCCATCAATCATCGGGTCGCTGACTTGTATATCTTTAGCTCGAATCTCAATATCTCCGGCTGTACCGTTTGCTCCTGGTATAAAAAAGCCCAAGAAATTTACTTGAGAACCTACTACCTCACTGGTAATGCCCCCACCATTTGATAATATGAGATTCCCTGTATCGATAGAAATGTTTCCTCCTTGTCCTGTTGTCCCAGATTCCAGCGAAGCGAGAACTGCACTAAATATACCAACAGGGTTAGCGCCTTGAATCTCTAAACTCTCGGTAGCTCGAATGGAGACTTCTCCTCCTGTACCATTCCCTCCCAACACACTGCTACTAATACGACCACCATTGAATAGGTGAACCCTTTGAGCATCAACAGTAACTTGTCCACTCTGATTATTACTTCCAGACAGAAGTAAATTAGCAATTGTAGTTGCAGAAGATCCAAGTAAAGTTTCATATCCCAATAGATCCACATCTGTAGCGTGAATGGTAATATTTCCAGTCCTAGAATTATTACCAGAAGTGCTGGACACAAGCCAAGCTCCATTAGTCATCTTTAAACGTCCAGTTTCGATGGTTATATTTCCTGCTTGTCCTGTTGCTGGTGGCCCTGGAAGTACAATTAATCCTAATGAATTGCCTACGGAAGTGCTGATCCCAGCGAAGAGAGGTTGGTTAATAAGATCGGTGGTTCCTAAAAGATCGATAAATTCTGTAGTGTGAACGGTAATACCTTTTCCTTGTCCAGCAAAGGTTGTTGCACCAATGTTCGAGCCATCCTGTAAGCTTAATCCCCGTCCCCAAATATTGATTGCGCCACCGTTGCTACCATCCGTAGTGACAAAAGAAGTTTGTTGCAGTGTAATTGTACCCCCGTTAACAGTATTTGGCAAAGAAGTGAGTTGCCATCCAGTTTCCTTGTCTAGGGCAATTTGTCCATTTTGCAGCGCCCATAATTCGATATGTCCATCAGGAGCAGAAATACTGGCACTATTAATATCAATCTGACCACCCACAAGTGCTAAAGTCTGATTGGGAATCACTGATAATGTTGGTAATCTAACAAAGAACAAACCGAAGCCTAACCCTGGAGGCCCTTGCACTTGAATTGGCGATCCTTGGACTTGAATTGCTCCCGCATTACTTCCCATCTGCAACCCCACGGGTACACTCATTGTTAACAACGGTGGTTCAGTGGAATTGACTGCACTAAATTCTATTCCATCGCTAAATTTGATACTACTCGCTGTTGTTCCGACGAACGAACCACCAATATTCAGGCTGGCATTTGGCCCGAATACAATCCCAGACGGATTCATCAAAAATAAACTGACTGGGTTATTGCTATTAAGCGTCCGAATCAACCCATCTACATTAGAAACATTACCGCCTGTGACTCGACTAAATATCGTTGTAATATTTGGTGTGTTCGTTAAATCAAAGGTTGCGCTGCCACCTGTCGGTACTGAGAAATTACTGAAGCTGTGAAATAAATTATTTCCTTTATTAATACCATCGAGAATAGAAAAATCATTACTAATGGCGTTGACAGTAGTGTTAGTTGTGCCATCCGATGTTACCTGAGCTAGGGTTGGTAGTGAGAGAGTGGAAGTGAACAAGCTAGTGGTCAATGCTGTTAACAACAATTGAAACCAGAGATTTGATTCTTTGTAGTTAATTCTCATCACCAATACCTTGATTGAACTCGTTAAAGTTAAAGTTCCCTTAAAGGTATGAAAAATAACATTATTAAATTTTAGGAACAGCAGCACAGGTTAATGCTGGTTGCACCTGAGTCGGAGAGTTATCTGCAACCAGTTCAATTTTGCCTTGGGCGTTGCGATGCCAAGAAGTAGCAGAGACAAGCACTTGTGGAGATTGAGGTATTTGAGCTTGTGCTGGTTGTGTTTTGCGGTATTCAGAGATATCACGGACATCAGACCAAGTGCTTAGGTGTAGCCCGTCGTAGATGCTCGTCACATCTTGATTGGGATTTTGCAGCACACCACCCCGTCCCGTTACCACAAATCGACTGCCTTGGTTTGCAGAACAACCACTGGCTATTTGTTGCGATGGATCGGTTACATTGGTTGGTAGTTGAACTAACCCAGAGTTTGGATCCACACCAATGTTATTGATTTGAACGGTACCGCTAACCCCAAATTCAGAACTAGCGGTAATGTCATTTTCGGGAGTGAGTTGGGGACGGAACTTGAGTCCGATAATCCCTTGGGTTGCGATTTGAATATTGCCACCCTTTCCTTTCACAGCATTGGCAATAATGTCACTATTTTCTAAACCCACAATGTTGGGAGCATTAATCGTAATATTGCCACCATTACCACTGCTACCTGCTTCTGCACTGATAAAGCTGCCATGACGCATCAGTAGTAGATCCCGCAGTTGTAAATTAGTGTTACCGCCACCGCCTGCTTTTGTGGATGCTGAAATGCTGGCCTTATTGTCAAGTCGTAGGGTGTTCGCCTGAATGTTCAGGGTACCAGCTTTACCTAAGCCAAGGTTTTGGACAAAAACTGTTGCACCATTACTGATGTTAAGAAGTGGGGTGTTAATCGTGGTGTTACCTGAAGTAGCGCTGGAAAATCTAAAAACAGTGCGAACAGCTGTACCAATATAGCTGGGATTTTCTGCATCTTTGACACCATTCACATCAATCGATTCAGACGCATTGATAGTCAGTGAACCCGCATTTCCTAAAACTATGCTAGAAGCTGACACTCTGCCGCCAGCTTGAACCGACAGCTTGCGGGTATCGATTTTCAAATCCCCTGCATTACCAAACCCAAATGTGGCAGTAGACAACAGACTAAAATACAAACCCTTTGGCGCTCCCTGATTTGTCACCTGAATCGTATCCGCCTTGACGATGAGATCGCCGCCATTGCCTGAAGCGTAGGGTCTTGCTGCTATATTGCCGCCAGCTAAAATCGACAGGTTTTGAGTAGAGATGTTAACATTTCCACCTTTTCCAGCCCCATAAGAAGCAGCTAATATTTGGCTGACTGCTCGAAAAGGAGAAGGATCGCCAAATGCAAAACCATTCACCCGCATTTCATCAGTATTTATTGCAATATTGCCACCCGGTGCTGTGCTAAAAGTACGGTTTAAGATATATCCACCCCCATCAATATTCAATTGTGGGGTGGTAACGATAATATTCCCTGCTGCACCTGGAGATATAGTTTCATTAATTAAACTGCTGGAACTTTTAAAATCAGGAGACTTGCCGATCATCTGGAGGGACTCTGTGGCATTGATTGCAATATCACCAGCAGTTTGGTTGCTGCGATTTTGCACTAATATCAGCGAACCATCTCGGATGCTGACCTGTTTACCCTGAATTTGAATGGTTCCTCCCCATTGCCCAATGAGGTCGCGTGTAGATGCTAAAGCTCGTTGGGTTATCTGAATATCGCCAAAACTCGAAGCTTTAGGATAACTCAGCGCAAATCCTTCAGGGATGGAATTGAGGGTGACGCTGCCGTTAGTGATGCTACCCAGTTCTATTTGTCCTCCTGGTGCGGAGAGCAATCCTCCATCTAAGGCAACATTCCCACCCAGCAATGCCAGCGTCTTTCCAGATTGCAACTGTAATCCTCTGGTACCGAGGTTTAATCCAGAAACCTGAAGTGAGTCGCCTAATTGAGCATTGTGTCCTGACCCTTGGACGGTAATGGCTCCTGGATTACTACCAAATTGCAAGCCAACTGGCACATCGATCGTCAACAAAGGGGCTGGTGTCGTGTTGGTAGCACTAAACTCCACCCCGTCAGAGAACTTGATGCTGGTTGCAGTTGTACCAACAAACGATCCACCAATATTCAGTTGGGCATTGGCCCCAAACAAAATACCCGCAGGATTGAGTAGAAATAAATTGGCGCTACCGTTGGCACGGATTAACCCATCGATATTAGACACACTACCACCTGTAACACGGGCAAAGATATTTTGGATATCGGTGGCATTATCGAAAAAGGCGGAACCATTTGTAGGCAAAGAGAACTGGCTGAAGCTATGGAACAAGTTTTTCCCAATCTGATTGCCATTGATGATGGTGAAGTTATTATCAGTTTGGGAGACGGTGGTGTTGAGGGTGCTATCAGGTGTCACCTGGGCGTTGGTTGAATTACTCCAGAGGAGCATAGCAGCCAGAGGCATAAACATCCCACTTCTCAATATACTATTCACCAAACCCAGCCAAATAAAGGTTGTTTTCATTTAGTTCGCCAACATTTCAAATTGCCTAAAACCATGACCAGCAAAACTCTAAGAGCTTTTTGAATAAAACTCTCTGAGCAATCCGTATTTATATATTCATAGTCATAAGGATTATTGATTGCCTCAAAACGCTGAATAACTTATTGAGAAGTACAGTCCATTTTCCTGGAGCGATCGCTTTTCCCCGTCCACTGAAATCAAAGGAATGCCCCAATCTATGCGGGCCAAAAAGTCATCACCCTGTTTCCATAACAGCCCCAATCCAGTACTAACAAGCGTACTTGGTGATGGATTTTCGCCTTTGGTATTCCAGCCTTTACCTACATCAACGAAGGGTGTCAGTTGCAACACTCCGCCAATTTTAGCAGCGCGGACAATTGGGACTCGAAACTCCGCCGAAAATAACAGACCATTATCTGTGAGTAATGCGTCTTGGCGATAGCCCCGGACACTTAGCTGTCCACCAAGACCAAATTGCTCCAAAGGTACTAAGGAATCTGCTGCCAATTGGAAGTCGCCCCTAGCTAAAAATAGAGTATCCGGTGCTAATTGCCGCACCCACTGCGCCTGTCCCCGCCACGCAAAAAAGCGGCTATCTGGTTCATTCTCACTGACATTAGCATCGAACCAATCTACACCAAAACTCAATTGCGATCGCGCCGCAAATACATACTGGTTGCTTCGCTGGGTATATTCTTGAAAAAAGCGCAGGGCAGAAATATTGGTTTTTCCGTTGGCATCTGCACCTGGGGAGAGCCGAAACGGCCCAATGTTATCAAGACCTAACTCAGTTTGGCTTGACTGGCGGGAGAACGATAGCCCCACCGCCAACTCTTGGGTTGGTTTTTGCACCAGTGGTTGCCGATAGCTCAATTCGTAAGAGCGGGTATTTGACTGGATATCAAGGACACTGAATGGTTCCTCAATCACGTGGTTCCATCCTTGACTAAAACCGAAGGATACAGTGCCATTACGGGCATTAATCGGCAGCGTGTAATTGACATTGATTGTATTACTGCCATCGGTATTTGCGTATCCCACGCTCAGGGTATCGCCCAAACCCAATAAATTGGCTTCTTGCAGATCCACTCCCCGACGAAAACTGCCCACACTTGGCGATCGCCCATTATCCAGGCTTGCTGTCAGCTTAAAAGTTTCTGCTTCTTTAACCTCCACTTGCAACACATTGGTTCCGGGTTGCACGCCCGTCTGCAACTCGGCTGACAGGTTTTGAATCCGCGGATTGAGACGGAGTAGTTGCAGCTTTTCTATTAAACGTGGTACATTTAGGGGTTTACCTGCACCAAGTTTAATGCGATCGCGAATGTATTGAGTGTGTAATCGCCTATTACCGACAATCTTAATTTCTTGCAAACTACCCTCAATCACCTGGATTTTGATAGTCCCAGCTTCTATTGTCTGTGGTGTAATCAATGCGCCTGTGGTGACATAGCCGTTATCAGTGTAAAGCTTGGTGATGGCATCTTTAACTTGCAACAACTCTGCAAATGTCAGTTCCCGTCCCACAAAGGGATTTGTGACAGCGGCAAACTGTTCTGCTTTGAAAACTGTACTGCCCACAACTTCAATGCGATCGACCCGAAATTTGGTATTAGGGTCATTCTGTTCCAGAATCGGCTGATTCGGTAGTTGTAGGGATGGAAGCAATTGATTCTCGTCTGGTGGCTTGGGTAGCACATCCGACGGTAACGGAGTCTCAGGAAGATCGTCTAACCGAACTGGGGGTAACGTCTGAGGTTCAGGAGTTTGGGCGATTGCATCCTGATAGTTACACAATATTGCGGCGATCGTAAAGCTGAGTGTTATAAATCCAGCAAAAATCCTGAGTTCGCCCACGGACTTGCTTACCTTCGGCTGATTTATAACCAAGGTTTTTCTAAGCATTATTTGTAATTAAATAAATTAGGAATTAAATTCTTAATACTTTGGAAAGTATAAGTAAATAAGTGGTAAGTACCATATCTAACTTAAATTTTTTCCGAAAAGATCAGTAATATTACTAGTTGTCAAAAAATAGTTCAGGAGCAAAGCCAGATACAAGAAGGGTATTCTGCGCGAAAAAATGGATAATTACTGCTTAAAGACAGCCACAAAACTTGAAATTTGGTAGTTTACAAAACACTTGCAGACTCAATACCGCTACATTTAAGCAAGCTAGTAAGAACATCTTGATACTGAATTCTACCTTTTATTCAATTAATTTGATATTTTTAATTATGCAAGTGTATCAAGATGATTGCACCATATCCAAAGCAAAAGTCAGAGCGAAGATTTCCTCGGCTCTGAACTTTGTAAGAGAGTATTCTTATTTAAATTCCCTAACTTTAGTTATAGGGATTCACTGTTAGCTGATAACTGTTAAGCAGCATATTTCACTGACAAATTAAGATGTAATTATCCTGTTTCACCTTTTTGCAGTCTGATTCATGAGCTTTCAGAGGCTTTTTCATCTTTAGGATAAAGAGAGCGAATTAACTCCCGAATTACATCAGTTGCTGGTCTGCCAGTCGTTGAACAGTATTGTTCAAGCTTCTGTGCCTCGCCTGATGTGAGATTGATTGTAAGTCGTTTAACAGCCCATTTTTTATTCATGTACTAGACAAGGTATGTTTTTAAACTACTTCTCTAATATCAATCATCTAAACTGCTCTTACAATGGTATAAGTAATGACATTTAGTTCAAGTAATGATGAAGTTAAATAGGATATTTTTCCCAGCAATAGTGAAAAGATGAAGTAGATTCTAAATTATAAAGTTAAGCTCCTTTCCGGGCAGTAATTATAAATAGAATGTAAAAATAACAGTAAATATATCAATACAAAATAAGTATTCTCACAGAACAGTTGAAGATAATAATATAGAATTCGCGGCGACACACATTAAACCCACCTCCCAATACTTATCGGGTTTTGGGGGAAAGGTGAAAGGGAAAGGGTTTGAATCTACCTTTCTCGCAAGCTCAGTAACCTTTCCCCAGATTAAAACAGGGATTGTTGGGTTTATCCGAAAAGTATTGACCCATCTCCAGGGAATACGGTTCGGATAAGCATTTTTCACAATCGAGTGTGGTCTGGAGAAAGGGTAAGGGGTAAAGGGGAAAAGATGTACTCAAAACATGAGTCCCTTTCCCCTTTAACCGAACCGTATTGCAGCACCTCCAGAGGTTTTAAAGCCTGGATATTCTTTTAGACTACCTGGTGAGAAGGAATTGCCTGCGTTTGTGTCGTAGCGAATTTCATTTTCCCAATCTTTTTTAAACTTAATTGGTTTTAATTGTTAGAGCTGATTCGTAAAGAAAATCTAAAGAGAACAGAGCCTTGTTTTACTAAGACTATAAGCTAAATCAATAGCATTTATGTTGTTGTTGATGAGCCGTCTACCCGCAATTGAGAAGCAAGAGCGCAAACCCTACCCAAGTGATTTAAGCGATGCCGAATGGTTAATTCTCAAGCCTCTTTTACCCAGACCCAAGGGATTTGGGCATCCGATTATGAGTTGTACATAGAGTTAAGTGAAGCAATGATTTATGGCTCATTGATTCGTCTAATGGTCAAGCAAATGGCATCTTAAGATTTTCTTTATGAATCAGCTCTTAGTCCGCGCAGGCGGACTTGGTTTGTATAGTCGCGAATTTTATTCGCCCTGGTTCTAAATTCTTATTTTTTCAACAAATATTTGTGCAAACAAAGTGAATTACATCTGCAAGTCCAGACTGAGTTTTTAAATTAGTAAAAATAAAAGGTTTATTGCCGCGCATTTTTTTAGCATCTCGTTCCATCACACTTAAATCTGCACCAACGTAGGGTGCTAAATCAGTTTTGTTAATCACCAACAAATCAGATTTGGTAATGCCAGGTCCACCTTTGCGGGGAATTTTATCACCAGCCGCAACATCAATGACGTAAATCGTTAAATCCACTAATTCGGGACTAAAAGTAGCAGCCAAATTATCGCCGCCACTTTCCAAAAACACTAAATCTAAATCGATAAAACGTTCCTCTAACTGTTCAATTGCCGCCAAATTCATCGAAGCATCTTCGCGGATAGCAGTGTGAGGACAACCACCAGTCTCTACACCCAAAATGCGATCGCTTGCCAACGCCTGAGAACGCACTAAAAACTGAGCATCCTCCTGAGTATAAATATCATTCGTCACCACCGCAATCTGATACTGCTCGCGCAATCCCTTGCACAAAGCATCCACCAAAGCCGTCTTCCCCGAACCCACTGGGCCAGCAACTCCCACTCTAAATGCATTCATTTTTATTTGTCCTTTGTTATTTGTCCTTGGTACATGGTTATCAGGACTTAGTTTTTAACCAATGACCAATAACTAACTCCTAAACAACCTTGTATACTGTGTTTCATGCTGCATACTCGCTAGCGACAAACCCCAACTACAACAAGCGAGTTGATCGTCCTCCAATGCAAGAATTTCTAATGTCGCAGCACTGAGTAATGGTTGCAAATCTAGCAATAACTGCTGTCCTGCTGTTTGTCCAAGGGGGATGAGTTTCACGCCAGCAGTAATTAAATTACTTGCCCAACTATGCAGGTATGCGAGTAATGCGGCTTGGATACTGATTTGCCAATGGGCAACGGCAATACCAAAAGCGATCGCATAATTGCAAGGATTACCGACAGTATTGGCAATAGGTACAATCTGCGGTTCTAGTTTACCAAGTAATTGGATCAGCGATCGCCCCATCTGCCAACTAGAGGCGCGTAATTCTTCTGTTTCTCTAGCAGCGGATAACCACAGATTCCAACGGCATAGCGAATCAATATCACCTATTTTTACAGCTTGCTGCGATCGTACCATCACCGCCGCCTCTAACCGAATTGCTCCGTAGAGCAACTCTGCTTTTAACCAATCTTTGAGATTTGTCTGGTTAGCGATCGTACCATTTTCTACCAGCATTTCCAAACCTTCAGAATAACTATATGCTCCCACAGGTAAAGCGGGACTAGCCAGCTGCAAAATACTCAAAAGATGGCTATCAGTGAGCATGATGGTGTTGTCCATAAGCTCCCAATTCTGGCTGAAACGGTAAAATTTCCTCTTTAACTTCTAACCCCAATTGTTCCAACATCGTGCGTAAAACCGAATCTGAGGACAAACGTAAATAAGTCGGAGTAATTTCTACAGGCACATGGCGATTTCCTAGATGGTATGCCGCCCGTAATAATAAAATTGGTGTTTGGGCAAAGGCAGTCAGAACTAATTCTGGTTTAGCAGTAATTCTGATTAAACTGCTATGGGTTTCTTCTTGCAGAATATCGCCATCGTGTAAAACAGTTCCTCTGGGTAAATGTAAAAACACAACTTTACCATCTTCAGTTTCAAAGCGATGACGACTGCGGGTACGTTCTTCTGCTGTCAGCGCCAGAGTAAAAGTAACTGTAGCATCGCAATTAGGTGGTTTAAGTTGGGTAAATGTCAGCATACAGAGTTTCGCTTGATTTTCCGCTTTTCATTATGGTTCTAATTTAAATACAATATCTGCCTTGCCGGAAGAAAATCGCATTTGTTTAAAAAATCCTCAGATAATTTGATACAGCATTTTTTGATCAAACCACCACAAAAACGGGAGCATCTCAGTTTTCTAAAAAGCCCTAGCGAATGGAATTCGCGGCTATATAGACAAAACCAAACTGAAATAGTAGCTGAGTTATTTTTAAATTTCATAAAAGAAAAAATTAATCTATAAACTTTTATGCGGTTAGCATCTGCTGTAAAAATTGTGTTTATTGAAGACTTAAATAAGTTAATCAAAAATACTAACAATAATTATTATTTAGGAAATTTAATTGGCTCTGGATTGACAGAAGTATCCTCAACGGTAATTATAATTAGTGGATATGATGTAGTTCATAACAGTGTTCGCATTTCTGCATTAGGTAAGTTATTTATGAGGCTTATGAATAATAAAAGCTAGAATTGTACCTCTTCTCTTTCGTCACCAAATTACTTCTTTTCTTTCTTAGCTTTCTTCTTGTATTCCTGATTCGTTAACAAAAAGGTTTAATTAGCAACTTCATCCTGTAGCCTACTAATAGGCAATGTAAACCAAAATGTTGCACCTTCATCCAATGCACTATTAACACCTATTTCGCCGCCGTGAGCATGGATGATTTGCTTACACAGATACAATCCTAATCCCAAACTTACAGAATTGCCGATGCTTGTACCCCGAAAGTAAAGGTCAAAAAGCCGATCGCTTTGTTGTTGACTAATTCCTACGCCATTATCAGTAACAGTACAATAAATCATGTCATCCTGACAGGTAGCATTGATTGTCAAAAGCAATTCTGGGGGATTATGTTTAAGAGCGTTGACGATTAAGTTAGAAAAAACTCGCCATAGTTGCGTGGGATCTGCATTCACCAATGGCAAATCTGCGGATACCAAATTTGTGAGCTTGGCTTGATTTTGTGTCAACAATGGCTCTAAATCTGCGATCGCAGCTTCGACAACTGTCAGCAATTGTACGGCTTGGCGTTGTAAAACTATACCTTGCACCTCGCTGATATGAGTTTCCATCAACGAATTAATTAAGTTAAGTTGGCGATCGCTACTTTGAATCATCCGCTCTAAAATTGAGCGGGAAATCGCAATATTTTCCTCTGAACGAGCCAGCAAATTCTTCAGCACCATTAAAGTACCCAGTACTGGATTGCGTAAATCGTGGGAAACTGCATGGAAAAATACTCGTAGTTCTTCTTCAGTTTGTTTGCGCTGAGTAATGTCTTCAATCAAACCTTCGTAGTAAAGCAGTTTTCCTTTTTCGTCACGGACTTCGTAGGCTTTTTCTGAAATCCAGACAATACTCCCATCCCGGCGATAAATTTGGGACTCGAACTCGGAAACGCTGCCATACTTTTCCATCAAGCGCACAAATTCTGCCCGGCGGTTTGGATCGACATACAATTGTTCAATATCAGTGAAATTTGCTGTCACCTCGTCTACTAAGGAATAGCCATAAATACGTGCTAAAGCAGGATTTGCCGTAATGTAATGTCCATCGGGACTGCTTTGAAAAATTCCTTCAACGGCGTTTTCAAAAATGCTGCGATATTTAGCTTCGGCAACCTTAAGTTTTTGGTAGGCAGATTCCAGTTCTTGGCGGGCGAAAAATTCAGAACGTTGCAGGCGATCGTACAGATAAACACCGATGTCACATATCGTACAAAACCAAAAAATGTATAAAATAAACGTTACATTATATATTTCTGGATGGTCGGGGATTGGTGTTTTTAGCTCAAGTACTGTATTCACACCAAAATAGTAAATCAGCACACTCACTTGAGTCAGCAAGTGAAGAATCCAGCAGACGGGCATCAACACAGCTTGGCTTAAGAACAACAGCGACCAGCCGATGGTATCGGGTAGTGCAAAACCTCTGATGGTTGCAAACAACTGCGACGCTAAACTAAGTGACCAAGAAGACCCTAAAAATAATAAATCTGGACGATGACGACCTAGTTTAGTTTTATGTAAAGCAAAGCAAATAATTATGCTTGCAAGCATTGCAACATTAATTACTAGGCGTTGAGTTCTAAGTACTTCTGGCAGCGGTTGCAACTCTGCAAAAGGAAAAAACAGGCCGTAAACGTCTCGCAAAGTAAAAGACAACAGACAGATCAGCGCCAGCCATAACCATAAACGTAATCTTTGCCACAAAAAACGGTTACGCCAAACTCTGTAAAGAGTAATGATTTCATCTGTTGTTGGTGCAGAAAAGGTTTTTCTCCACCACCTTTGCACTGTTGTCAATGGAGTAGCCATTAGCATCCGAGCAACTTTGCCCATACCTTGAGGGTGTTTCCTTTACTCAACATTGCCATAAATAACACCCTCTCATTTTTTGGTGATTTATGGGCGATTTGTTGCGGATGAAGTTGCCAAAGGTAGTGTAAACCAGAAAGTTAACCCACGCTTGCGGTTACTCATAACCCCGATTTCGCCGCCATGCGCCTTAATAACTTTCCGACAAAGATACATTTTTAAGCCAATGCTTGTAGAGCAACAATCTTGAGGATCGCGGACATGGAGATCGAAGAGGCGATCGCACTCTAATTTACTCATTCCCACACCGTTATCTTGAATCTGAGTGCGAATCATTCCGCCCTCAACGGTGGCGCTCAGGGTAAAATTTAATCCTGGCGGATTATTGTGCAAGCTATGTGCAATTAAATTTACCAAAACTTTCTGCAACCGAGTCCCATCTGCCATTACTAACGGTAAGTCTGCGGGAACCAAGTTCTTCAGAGTCGCTTGATTTTGTGTCAGCATGGGTTCCAACTGGGAAAATGTGCCTCCCAGTAGGGTGCTAAATTGCACAGGTTCGATTTTGATCTCAAGACCCTGTTTTTCACAAGAATTAATTTCTAGCAATGAGTTAATCATCGTCAGTTGGCGATCGTTACCCTGAATCATTCGCTCGATGATTGAGCGAGATATTGGGATTGAGGATTGGGCACTTGTACTTGAAGTATTGGGGATGGGGTATGGGGCATGGGAAAGAGGCAGAGGGGCAGAGGGGATGGGGGGCAGAGGGGAAAGACTTGCTGTAATTGCTCCCCTGCTCCCCTGCTCCCCTGCACCTCGGTCACTGAGCGCAGCCTCTCGTAAAGAAGTGCTGCTCTCCACTCCCTGATTTAACAAATTCTTTAACACCATCAAGTTACCCATCACGGAAGTTCGTAAATCGTGGGCAACTGTGTGTAAAACTACATCTTTGACACGATGCAATTTTTCAACTTCTTGCATTTTCTGCTGCAACTGTGCTGTTCGTTCTTGGACTTGGTATTCTAAATTAGTGTTGAGTTCTGCTAGCTTTTGGCATATCTGACTTTGTTGAATCGCGATCGCTAGCTGTTCTGACATCTGCTGCAACAAATCAATTTCTATTGGCTGCCAATGACGCGGCCCTGAGCATTGATTGGCAATTAACGCCCCAAATAATTCGTCACCTAGCATAATTGGTACAGCCAAGCTAGCCTTCGTTTGGAATTTTTGACAGTGTGCTTTTACTTTGGGAGATGCTGATATTTGCGTTACGTCTTCAACGACACGCACACGATTATCTTTTAATAAGTTTCTTAATTCTTGTAGATAAGCTTCATCATTAGTAGACCAACCTGAGACTGATGGATACTTAGGATCTACTGATTCGGCAAGAGTTTTGACTCCTAAATTAGCATTATTTAAACCAATGAAAACTCGATCTGCTTGGAGAAATTGCCTAACTTCCGTCACGGTGGTTTGGAGAATTTGCTCTAAATTCAGCGAAGATCGAATTCGCACTAGGGTTTCTGCCAACAAGCGATCGCGTTGGGCGCAAAAGCGTAATTGTGCTTCTACTTGTTTGCGTTCTGTAATGTCGTGATGCACTGCTAAAATGGCAGGAATACCATTTAAATCAATCACTTCGGCTGACAGCAGCGTTGTAATTATCTCGCCAGATTTTTGCCGAAAATCAATTTCTAAGTTACGAGCAACTCCCGTGCTTTGCAACTCTTGCACTAAGTTTAGGCGGTCGCGATCGTGTACCCAAAGATTTAACTCAAAAGAAGTTTTACCAATTGCCTCATCTCGCCCATAACCGGAAAGATTTACAAAACTGTCGTTAACTTCGATAAAGCGTCCTTCTTGCAGCGTGCTAATGGTAATTGAATCGGGACTGCAACTAAAAGCTTTAGCAAATTTTTGGGCAAGATTTTGTAAGGCAACTTCCCCTTGTTTGCGATCTGTGATGTCTCGGACAATTGCTAGTACCTCATCTGTACCGCTAACTACCAACCGCGCCTCATAATCTCTGATTCCCAAAGATGTTGGTAGTTGATATTCACAAGTTTGCAAAATTCCAGAATCTAAAGTTTTAGCGATCGCTACTTGGCTAATGGCTGCAACATCACTCGGTAATAACTCTTGCAAATTTTTTCCAACTATTTCTTCTCTCGAAAGAGTGATATTTGCACCCTCACTTTTCAAATCTAGATACTCGCCATCGCGGCTGATGCGAAACATCAAATCGGGGATAGCATCCAAAATTGCTTTATACCGTGCTTCACTCGCTTGCAATTTTTCTTGGGCTTGTTTTCGGTCTGTAATATCCATAACCAAGCCATGCCAAAGAAAATCGCCATTTTCTTGTAATTCGGGTTGCGAAGTACCTTGAATCCATTTCAGTTTGCCACTAGGCGTAACAATCCGACCTTCCCAATGCCAAATAAGAGTATTGCGACAAACAGCAATAGATTCTGTAAAAGCTTGTATATCCTGTGGATGAATCAGTTTACGTAACACCCGAAAGTCTGCCTGTACAACTTCTGGTTCTAATTCATACAAATATTTACAACCAGAACTAATATAAGGGATAAATACAGAACCATCCTGCCGTTGCAGAATTTGGAAAATCATCCCCGGTAAATTGGCAGCAATTGTTTCCAACAGAGCGATCTTCTCTGGTAGAAAATCTGGTTTATGCCGTGATTTTAGAATTTCATCCACTCTTAGACCCTTTGATATATAAGCAATTGGCATAATATTCAAGGTAATCATAGCCATTGTAAAAGTTTTTTAGCTGTCGGCGAGATCGCTAACAGGAAAAAAGTGGCTCTACTTTCAGAGTAGTTCTGGATGCTGCGATCGCATTCACCCAATCGGGTGAACCATTTGTCAAATAGCGAATCAGTTCAGGAGTGCTGATTCACTTTGAGGCAAAGGTTTCAATTCTTTTTTGAACACTAAGTACAGTTTTGCATAAATTCGTAGCTTTTTTAAACGCAAATAAATGCAAAGAGAATATAAAGATGTAACACTGCTACGTCTCGACAAGGGTTATGGATAATAATTAATTTCTAGAAATGCCTAATAGGTGATGAATTAATAAAAGTTTTTAGTCAGCTAATCGTCATTCAAATAGCATCTCCGTGTCTTTGCGTAAGAGTATCTGCACATCAGCTTATTATCATATCATTGAAAAACAAACCCTGATTTTGGGAACAATAACGATATATGTGCTGCTAAAAGTTAAACTTTTTACCAGCAGTCTTGATTATTGAGAGCATAACCATGACAACAGCAATTTATGAAGTTTATAGCATGAGCGGCTATAAATTAATAGAAACACTCTACCAAGGTTCCAAAACCGTAGTCTATCGAGCCATCCGACTGGTGGATGAAGAACCTGTTGTCATTAAAATACTGCAAGTCGAATCCCCTACTTTTAACGAGCTGTTGCAGTTCCGTAACCAATATACTATTGCCAAAAATTTAAATATTCCTAGTATCGTTCGTCCCTATAGTCTAGAAGCATATCGCAATAGTTATGCTTTAGTAATGGAAGATTTTGGGGGAATTTCTCTGAGAGAATATACCAAAACTCAATCACTGGAACTTGTAGAATTTTTCACAATCGCCCTGCAACTTAGTCATATTCTCCATGAACTCCACCAAGAACGGGTAATTCACAAAGATATCAAACCGACTAATATTCTGATTAATCCGCAAACCAAACAAGTAAAACTCATCGATTTTAGCATTGCTTCTTTGCTTTCCACAGAAAACCAAACTACGATCAGTCCCAAGGTTTTAGAAGGAACTTTGGCTTATTTATCTCCCGAACAAACTGGACGCATGAACCGAGGAATAGATTACCGCAGTGACTTTTATTCTTTAGGTGTGACATTTTTTGAACTAATCACAGGACAATTACCCTTTGAGTCAGAAGATTCAATGGAGTTGGTGCATTGTCATATTGCCAAACAGCCACCATCCCTTTGGGAAGTCAAAAGTCAAAAGTTGACCCTGAGCGCAGTCGTTGGCGCAGCCTCTCGTAGAGAAGGGTCAAAAGTCAAAAGTGAAGAGATTCTGGAAGTGTTGTCAGATATTGTCATAAAATTGATGGCGAAAAATGCTGAAGATCGTTATCAAAATGCTTTAGGGTTAAAACACGATTTAGAAAATTGTCTCTGCCAATTGAACGAAACGGGTAAGATTAAATACTTCCAAATTGGACAACGGGATATTTGCGATCGCTTCATTATTCCAGAAAAATTATATGGGAGAGAAACAGCCGTCCAACAACTCTTGGAAGCCTTTGAGAGGGTTTCTCTGGGAAAGCGTGAAATCATGTTAATTGCTGGTTGTTCCGGCGTTGGTAAAACTGCGGTAGTGAATGAAGTTCATAAACCAATCGTTCGGCAACGGGGTTATTTTATCAAAGGTAAATTTGACCAGTTTAACCGAAATATTCCCTTATCTGCTTTTGTACAATCCTTGCGTGATTTAATAGTGCAGTTATTAACAGAAACCGATCGACAACTGCAACAATGGAAAAAAAATATTCTGGCAGCATTAAGAGACGATGGACAGATGATCGTTGAAGTTATCCCCGAATTAGAAAAAATTATCGGTAAACAACCCCCGACATCAGAATTATCAGCAGAGGCGGCGCAAAATAGATTTAATTTATTATTTCAAAGTTTTATTCAGATTTTTACGAGAAAAGAACATCCTTTAGTTATTTTTCTGGATGATTTGCAATGGGCAGATTTAGCCTCATTAAAATTGATCCAATTACTAATGGATGAGTCAGACTCTGGATATTTATTACTAATTTGTGCTTATAGAGATAACGAAGTATCGTCTGCCCATCCGTTAATCTCAACTTTAGATGAGCTAAGAAAAATAGGCACAACTATTAACTTGATGACTCTGCAACCTTTAAGTCAATTAAAATTGAATCAGTTAGTCAGCGATACATTAGGTTGCAAAGAAGAATTAGCATTACCTCTTTCGCAATTAGTGTTTCACAAAACTCAGGGAAATCCATTTTTTGCAACACAATTTATTAAAGCTTTGCACCAAGATGGGTTGATTATCTTCAACTTTGCAGAAAGCTGCTGGCAATGTGATATTGCAAAAATCAATCAGCAATCTCTGACAGATAATGTTTTGGAATTCATGGCATTTCAATTACGGAGGCTGCCAGAATCAACTCAACAGGCTCTAAAGTTAGCTGCTTGCATTGGCAATCAATTTGATTTAGCGACATTGGCGATCGTCTCTGAACAATTGGAAACCGAAACAGCAGCTTGTTTATGGAATGGGTTACAAGAAGGTTTGATTTTGCCCCAAAGTGAAGTTTATAAGTTTTATGTTGGGCAAGAAGAACAAATATTTACTCCACAAACTTCCCAAAATACTGGATACAAGTTCTTACACGATCGCGTTCAGCAGGCTGCCTACTCGTTGATTCCAGACGACCAAAAGCAAGCCACCCATTACAAAATTGGGATGCTATTGTTAGGCAATTCCTCAGATTTGGAACGAGAAGAACGACTATTTGAAATTGTCACTCATTTGAATGCCGCTAGTTCCTTAACCACTGAACCTTCAGAGCGGCAAGAACTGGCACAATTAAATCTGAGCGCAGGACGGAGAGCAAAATCTGCAACTGCATACACAGTAGCCGTCGAGTATCTGACCGTGGGAATTAGTTTGCTGTCCCATTCTTCCTGGGAAAGCCACTATGACTTGACCCTGGCCCTGTATATCGAGGTAACTGAAGCCACCTATCTCAACGCCGATTTTGAGCAGATGGAACAATGGGTAACAATTGTGTTGCAACACGCTAAGACTTTGCTCGACAGCATTCCCATATATGTAACCAGAATGATGGCAGGAAGATCGCAAGGTCTTCCATTGAAAACGCTGAATATTGGCTTGCAGGTGTTACAACTGTTGGGTATTGAGTTTCCTCAACAATCAACTGCGGCAGATATTGGACGAGCAGGTGAAGCAATTATGCGGTTATGGGAAGGACGTTCTTCTCTGGATTTGCTCAATTTATCCACTATGAAAGATGCTCACCGCTTGGCAGCTATGAGCATCATGAGCAAAATGATTCCAGCTGCCTATCTTGCAAGACCTGCTTTAATGCCTCTACTGATATTCAAACAAGTAGAATTTTCGATTAAATATGGTAATTGTCCTGTTTCTGTCTATGCTTATGCCGACTACGGCATCATCCTCTGTGGTGTGCTTGGTAATCTGGAAGCTGGTTATGAGTTTGGACAATTGGCGTTAAACCTGCTGGAACAGTTGCAGTCCAAAATCTTTAAATCCAGAACCTACTTTATCGTCTACTACTTTATCCGTCATTGGAAAGACCCATTGCGCGAACAACTTGTGCATCTGCAAGAGGGCTACCAAAATGGACTGGAAACTGGAGATTTGGATAGTACAGCATTGAATGCCCAAGCTTACTGTCACTATGCTTATTTTGCAGGGCGAGAATTAACTGGGTTGGCGAATGAAATGGCAGCCTATCGCCAAAGCATCTATTCACTCAAGCAAGAATCGCCGCTGCAATATCTGGAGATTGCTTATCAAGCTGTACTCAACTTGCTAGGACATAGCCAATCTCCCGATCGCTTAACGGGAACGATTTATCATGCAGAACAACGATTATCCCTTAATCAGGCAACCCAAGACCGAACGGGATTATTTTATTGGCAAGTTAATCAAACGATTCTCTGGTATTTGTTTGGGCAGTATCAAGAAGCTGCCCAGCAGTCTGCTCAAGCAAAACAGTATTTAGATGCTGGTATCGCCCAATTTAGTGTTGCTCTGTATTTTTTCTACGATTCTTTGATTCGTCTCGCAGTTTACAAAGCCGCAACTGAGTCAGAACAGCAACAGATTTTCGCCCAAGTCGAGGCGAATCAAGAGAAAATGCAAAAATGGGCAGCATTTGCTCCCTGTAACCATCAACACCGTTGGGATTTGGTGGAAGCTGAACGGTATGCTATTAGCAATCGCGCCGTAGCAATGGACTTTTACGATCGCGCGATCGCTAAAGCCAAGGAAAACGGCTTCCTCCAAGATGAAGCCCTCGCTAACGAACTCGCTGCCAAATTCTACCTGAACTGGGGCAAAGAAAAAGTTGCCCAAGCCTATATGCAGACAGCCTACTCTGGCTATGCCCGCTGGGGAGCCAAAGCCAAGACAGATGACTTAGAAAAACGTTACCCACAATTGCTGCATCCAATTTTGCAACAGACAGTACAAACAGTAAATCTGTTAGAAGCCTTAGCAACAATTGCTAACCCAATCAACTCATTTACTAGTACCGCGACTTCTTCCGGCAGCAACATCAACAACATACTTGACTTGAGCGCTATCCTCAGAGCGTCGCAAACTCTTTCTGCAACAATTCAACTTGATGAATTTTTACAACAACTTACCCAAATCATTCTCGAAAATGCTGGTGCTGATAAATGTGCCCTGTTTTTACCTGAAGATGAGAAATGGCAAATACGCGCAATTACTACTCTTGATAGCACTAGCTTAAAATTAGAACCGCTCGAAAATAATCTTAATGTTCCAATGGCGCTGATTCAGTATGTAAAAAATACAGCTAGTGTGGTTGTGATTGACGATCTCAAAACTAATTTACCGATAGTTGATGATTATTTAATTCAGCATCAACCCAAGAGTGTGATATGTTTACCGATACTCAATCAGGGGCGTTTAGTAGGAATTTTATACTTAGAAAATCATTTAACGAGTGGGGTATTTACTAGCGATCGCATTTTAGTATTGAATTTCCTTTGTACTCAAGCGGCAATTTCTCTAGAAAATGCTCGGCTTTACGCGAATCTTCAGCAAAGCGAAGCCCGTTTCCAGAAAGTTGCCGATAATGTTCCTGGAGCGATTTACCAACTCCATGTGACAGCAGATAATTTGGCTTCTATGCCCTATATTAGTTCTGGCTGCTATAACCTTTACGAAGTGACAGCAGAAGAAATAATCGCCGGCAAGCAAAACCCTCGTTCTCTAGAACATCCCGATGATATTGCTGGTATCGAGCAGGCAATGATAGAATCTGCCCAAAATCTGACACCGTTTGTTCACGAATGGCGACTGATCGCGCCATCAGGAATCGTGAAATGGGTGCAAGCAGCATCTCGTCCAGAGATGCAAGTGGATGGTGCAATTGTTTGGGATGGTTTAATTTTAGATATTAGCGATCGCAAAGCTGCCGAAGCTGTCGTCCAGCAAAAATCTCAACAACTAGAACAAGCAATTGAAGACTTACAAAAAGCCCAATTACAAATTGTCCAAAGCGAAAAAATGTCAGCCCTTGGGAATTTAGTTGCAGGTGTGGCCCACGAAATCAACAACCCAATTGGCTTTATCGCTGGAAACGTCAACGAAGCGAAGTTGGGATTAGAAGATATTATTGAACACTTGCAATTGTACCGTTCTGGCGCATCTACAACAGAAATTGAACAACATGCCCAGGAGATTGAGATTGATTATCTCTTAGAAGACGTACCCAAAATGATTAAATCTATGGACGTGGGGTGCGATCGCATAAAAAATATCAGCACTAGCTTGCGAACTTTCTCGCGTGCAGATAAGGATTACAAAGTTCCGTTTGACATCCATGAAGGTATTGATAGCACTATTTTAATTTTGAAACATCGTCTCAAGGCTAATGAACAACATCCAGCAATTGAAGTCATTACCAACTATGGCAATATTCCCCAAGTAGAATGTTTTCCTGGGCAACTCAATCAGGTATTTATGAATTTGCTAGCAAATGCCATTGATGCCTTAGAAGAATCGAACCAAGGATACAGTTTTGATGAAATTGAAGCTAATATTAATCGGATTATTATTACAACATCAATGCATAACGATAAATATGTAAAAATTCAAATTTCTGATAACGGTATTGGAATAAACGATGATGTCAAAAAGCGAATTTTTGAGCATTTATTTACTACTAAACTTGTCGGTAAAGGTACAGGATTAGGATTAGCGATCGCTCGACAAATTATAGTTGAAAAACATGAAGGTACTTTGGTAGTAAATTCTACTTTTGGCCAAGGTTCTGAGTTTGAAATAACACTACCAATCGGTAATTGACCAATAATTACAATTACTAATGACGTTCTCTAAGTTTGCGTAGCATGTGGCTTGCGGCTACAAGTAAGCAGACTGCCTAACGCTACGCTATCAGTGGAGGGTACAGAGCAAGCACTGCAACTACGAATTACTTTGACAGACTACTAGAATAGATATATTGCTTCCACCCAAACTGATAACATGAATACTACCACCGTCAGTTTACCTCCTACCCTCGAATTAAATATCGACTTAACTGACGAGCAATTTTTTCAGCTTTGTCAAAATAATCGAGACTTAAAGTTTGAGCGTACAGCTTCAGGGGAATTAATTATTATGCCACCTACGGGGAGTAGTACTAGTGACCGTAATGCCGATTTAACTTATCAATTAAGAGCTTGGAGTCGTCAAAATAAGCTAGGTAAATCTTTTGACTCTTCTGGTGGTTTCAAACTTCCCAACAGTGCAGAGCGTTCTCCAGATGCTTCCTGGGTGAAAATGGAACGGTGGAATGCTTTAAGCGAAGCAGAAAAAGAAAGATTTGCTCCTTTGTGTCCCGATTTTGTGGTTGAGTTAATGTCTCCAAGTGATTCCTTAGAAAAAACGCGAGTCAAAATGAGGGAATACATGGAGAATGGCGCAAGATTAGGATGGTTAATTAATAGAGGACAGCAGCAGGTAGAAATTTATCGTCCCAATCGAGAAGCTGAGATTTTACAAAGTCCTAAAACTCTATTGGGAGAAGATGTTTTGCCAGGATTTGTTTTAGATTTAGCAGAAATTTGGTAAGTAATTGCCTACCCCGATCATTCGTAAGAAACAAGATCCCCGACTTCTTAAATAAGTCGGGGATCTGGGGGTTGCAATTTTCACAAATTAAATAGGATTGCTATACTACAAAATTATGATAATTTAATTTCACTAATAGCCCAGCCAAGTACTTCCAAAAACTGTTTGAGAATTATTTCATCATTCAGAGCCGAAAAGGGAATATACCAGCAATAAGGATTAATAGAAATTGAGGTTTCTACAACAGACTGAAATCGAGTCAGAAGTTCTCCTTTACGATCTTCTAAATTGAATGGTGGGAATTCCATCTCGATCGAGAAATAAATGATCGAGCGCCCAACGTCCAGCACTATCTTCGCTATCTGGTATTGCTATCTCCCGTGAGATTAACAACCAGCGTCTTGGTGCAACACTGTCTATCTGTTCTCCTGCTAACAAACTCGGATAGTCAGCTAGTAGCTTTTGTAACCCATCCTTTGATTCATAGGGTTCTTCCTTCATTTCAACTAATTGAGAATAATCCTGAATCAGGTAAATACCACCACTCATAAAAACTCCGTTGTGTTGACCTAATTTAAGGTTCCCGGTTTCATCGAGTAGTGAACACCCGTTCAGCGAGTTGGTACATTAAAAAACTGAGATAATCAACTTTGATCGCAACAATCAGATAGAAAGTAGTTTATCAATACATTTAATCTAGTTTTACCTAAAGACAAAACCTAATAATGGGCACTCCAAAGTAGGGATACTTTGCAATATATCCAAGGAGGCATCAATGCAATTACAACAGACACAATTTTTAGAAGAAACCCTCTGGCAAGCAGTTCTCAATCGAGATTCTACTTTTGAAGGTAAGTTTTTCTATGGTGTTCGCTCTACAGGCATTTATTGCCGACCTATTTGCCCTAGTCGCAGACCGAATCGCAATCAAGTTTGTTTCTTCCAGTCGGTACAAGATGCTGAAATTGCAGGTTTTCGAGCTTGTAAGCGCTGTCAGCCACAATCTGAAATAGTTCCAAATACAGCCAAAATCTTAGCAGTATGTCGATATATTGAAGCACAAGTTGACCACATACCAACCCTCTCAGAATTATGCTCTCAGGTGGAAATGAGTCCGAGTTACCTACAAAGAATATTCAAGCAAATAATTGGCGTATCTCCCTTTCAATATGCAGATGCGCTGCGTAGCCAACGATTGAAGCAGCGTTTACAGTCGGGGGAAGAAATTGCTGATGCAGTTTACGATACGGGGTATGGTTCAAGTAGTCAACTGTATGAGAAAGCACCTAAACAATTAGGAATGACACCAAAAATTTACCAACAAGCTGGAAAGACAATTAGCATTATTTATGCGATCGCTCCATGTTCACTAGGATATTTGCTTGTGGCAACAACAGAGAAGGGTATCTGCGCTGTAAAATTAGGTGATGAAGCAGACAAGCTTGAACACATTTTGAAGCAGGAATTTCACCAAGCCCAGATTGTGCGTGACGATCGCACACACAAAGACTGGATAAAATCAATTCTTGACTTTATTGTGGGAGATGCAACCCATCTCGATTTACCACTTGATATCCGTGGGACAGCATTTCAGAAACAGGTTTGGCAAGCATTACAAAAAATTCCCTATGGCGAAACGCGCACCTATGCCGATATCGCCCGTAATCTTGCCAAACCCCAAGCAGTCCGCGCGGTTGGTAATGCTTGTGGCGCTAATCCGATCGCGCTGATTGTACCATGTCACCGGGTGCTGCGGAGTGATGGCAGTCTTGGTGGTTATCACTGGGGAATCGATCGCAAACAAAAACTGCTTATACAAGAATCGAAATTTTACAAACATGACTCAAACTCCTGAACTAGAATCGTTGACTGAAGAAAGTTTGACCCGTGGTTTAATGTTGCTTGCCAAAGTGGATAGCGATTTGGCTCGGATTTTAGAGACATTGGGGCCTCCACCGATATGGTCAAGAGAACCAGGTTTTGCAACGCTTCTGTGCATCATTCTGGAACAACAAGTTTCCTTAGTGGCTGCAAAGGCTGTATTTACCCGACTATGTGGGGTTGTTGTCACTCTAACCCCAGAAAAATTTCTGATATTGGATGATGTTCAATTAAGAGGAATTGGATTCAGTCGGCAAAAGATTTTATACTGTCGTGGGTTGGCGAATGCGATCGCAACTGGTCAGCTTGACCTAACCAAGCTGGAAACAATGGACGAAAATACGATCAGAACTGAGTTAAAGCGCCTCAAAGGCATCGGAGACTGGACAGTTGATATTTATTTGCTCATGGCGCTGCAACGTCCTGATGTCTTTCCTAAAGGCGATTTAGCGATCGCGATCGCTCTACAAAAACTCAAAAACTTGGCAACGCGTCCAACACCAGTTCAACTAGAAGTCATGACACAGCACTGGCGACCGTGGCGAGCAGTTGCGGCAAGACTTCTATGGCATTATTACCTGAGTAATCCCAAATAATTGCTACTTCTCCCTTGGCCCATTTGGCGGTTCGTATAATAAATATAAACTAAATGGCAGAAAATCAATTAAGCCTAACACCAGAAAATGATAAAAATTCAAAAATTCTGCCGATAATCATAGTAATAATTGCATTATTAGCTTTATCTTCAACAGCAATTTTTATTAAAATTGCTGTTAGAGAAATGAGCGCTATTACTACATTATTTAATCGGTTATGGATAGCGACTATTATCTTTGGATTATGGAGTGGAATTAACCAAGTACGGACTCAAATTAAAGATGATGAACCTGTATTACCACAGCAACATTATCCAATCAAAGAGATAGCGCTTTTAATAGCAGTGGGTCTAGTTCATGTATTAGGCCGATTATCTTGGACTTGGTCGCTAACTCAGACTGGTGCAGCTAATGCTAATGCTTTAGGTAGCCTCAATCCGCTATTTACTACTTTAGGAGGATGGCTATTTTTTAATCAAATTTTTGGGCGCAAATTTATCATCGGTCTGTTCTTAGCTATAATCGGTGCGATCGCTGTTGTATTTGAAGATTTGTTGCGTTCTAATCATAATTTTACAGGTGATGCTGTTGCCCTCATATCATCGATATTTTATGCAGCAAACTTTTTACTTATTGAGCAGATCGGTAATAAGTTTTCAATTATCATCATCCTCGTGTGGCGCTGTGCGATCGCAACTTCATTGATGATACCAGTAGTGCTAATCTTGGAAAAACAAGTTTTCCCAGTTACTTTGTCGGGGTGGTTAGTAGTATTTGCGCTAGCTGCTATTTGCGAAGCCTTGGGTCATGGGCTAATTGTATACAGCCTCAAAAATTTTTCATCAGGATTTATCTCTTTACTCTTACTACTCAATCCAGTGATTGTTGCGATTCTTGCCTGGATACTTTTCTCGGAAAACTTGAGTATTTTTAACTTGTTAGGGTTGGCTCTAATTTTAGGAGGTATATATCTCGCAATTTCTAATAAAGAATCTGTGCAATCTAAAATTAATCCCCAGATTCAATCTTCAGCAGAAATAGATTCATCCCCCAGTTCCCCAAAATAATACCAATTTGAAAAAATAATGCAACAAATAGACCATATTGTAGAGACGCGATTCATCGCGTCTTTACTCAAGGATGTGTTGCAATATTAATTAAATAGCTATAAGAAAGGCTGGCAAAGCCCACCACAGACATCGCAGCAAGGCTTCTATGGCACTACTACTTGAGTAATGCCAATAGTAAGTCGGTTACAGTTTACCCGTGAATACCTTTTCAGCCGGGCCTGTCATGTAAACTCGTTGGTCTACTTCTGACCATTCAATTTGCAAGGGGCCACCTGGTAATTCTACAGTCGCGGTGCGATCGCATTTCCCTGTTAACACTCCAGCTACTAAAGAAGCACAAGCACCAGTACCACAAGCTAATGTAATCCCAGCCCCCCGTTCCCATACCCGCATTTTCAAATAGTCACGGCGTACCACTTGAATAAATTCGGTATTTATGCGTTGCGGGAAAGCTGGGTGATGCTCAAATTTCGGGCCGATGGTTTCTAACTCAATTGCTGCAACATCTTCCACAAAGGTAATGCAGTGGGGATTTCCCATATTTACACAGGTGACTTCCCAAGTTTGCCCCGCTACCTCTAACGGCTGAGAAATGACTTTTTCTTGGGCGGGTGTAAGAGTGGTAGGAATTTCGCTAGCGAGTAACCTGGGTAAACCCATATCTACTTTAACTTGACCATCAGATAAGAGTTGGGGAGTCATTACACCACCCAAAGTATGAATGCGATATGAGTCTTGATTCCGGGATTCGCCTTCTAAATCTGCTAAAAAGCCAGCTAAACAGCGAATGCCATTGCCACACATTTCTGGTTCTGAACCATCAGAATTAAAAATCCGCATGGTGTAGTCAGTGCCGTTTTCTCCGGGGAGGGCAAAAATGACACCATCAGCACCGATACCAAAATGGCGATCGCACAACTTGATGGCTTGTTCTGGAGTCACTACAGGCACTGATGACGAGCGATTGTCAATCAAAATAAAGTCGTTGCCTAGACCATGATACTTAGTAAATTCGATTGCCATTTCTTCAAGGATGAATTATCAAGGATTAGTTACTCTTTATTTTGCCTTGTAGGTTCATCTTTACTAAAAATGCTTACCGAATTTGACACCACTTTACCCAGTATTAGACAAGTCCAAAACCTGATTAAACAAACAACGCCAGTAGAATTAAAGCTGCTGACTCAGGACGTGCTGACAGGAAAGGTTTTATGGCAAGATCCACAGTGTATCTGTATTGCGGATGAAAACAGTCAGCAAACCACCGTTTGGAAACAGGCGATCGCTTACATCAAGCCGCAAGTGAGTTAGGAGTGAGGCAGAAAAATCACAACCGATCGCTTTATCACTTGCTTCACTCGAATTAAAAATTCAAGCCCACGGCTTAAGCCGTGGGCTTGGAATAAAAATGGCTTGCGCATCGCATCTGGGAACAATTCTTTATTTACTGTGGAATACAAGACCACAACTAAAGTTATCTATTTAATTTTCTATTTTTAATTTTGAATTTTATATTTTTAATTGTTTTGTCACTGGGCTTAGAGTTTTGCAGCACAAACCCACCGATTGCGTCCTTGTTCTTTAGCTTTATATAAAGCTTTGTCGGCTGCATTAATTAATTCTTGAGATGAACTTTTATCTGTTGGTTTTTGAATTGCAACACCTAAGCTGACGGTCACAAAATATTGAAAGTTATTCTTCTTTTTATGGGGAATCTTTAATTCTTGAATAGATTTTTGAATTAACTTAGTTACTTTAATCGCACCTGATTCGTTCGTATTTGGCAAAATGACAATAAATTCTTCACCACCATAACGAGCTAGTAGATCGGTAGGACGCTTTAATACAGATTGTGCTGCATGAGCAACTCGTATTAAGCATTCATCCCCAGCTAAATGTCCATAAGAATCGTTATAATCCTTGAAATAGTCAATATCAAATATAATTAAAGATAAATAATTTTCACTTAGTTTTAGTCGTTCCCATTCCTGCTCTAAAAACTGATCGAAACAATGACGGTTGGCAATTTGGGTTAGAGCATCTAGCTTACTAAGTTTTTCTAACTGAGAATTTGCTAGTTCTAAAGCATTGTTTGCTTGAGCAAGTTGATTAGCTTGAGAGCGGAATTGCTCTAATAACTCAGAATGTTCTAAAGCTACATTAAACTGAGCAGCTAACTGGTGGATAAATTGAATTTCCGACTTTTTCCACTCGCGCGAACAATGGCACTGATGAACACATAGTAATCCCCATAAAGTTTTTCCTTTCATTAGAGGTGCAACAATTTGTGCCTTGATTTGAAATTGCTCTAATAGTTGAATGTGGCAATCTTTTAGACCAGCGTGATAAATATCTGATAATACCTGTATACGCCCTTGGTGATAAGCAACTGCATAGTTTTCACTAAAACAATTATCCTTGACCTTGATGGCGATCGTAGAATCGTAGTCAGGCAATACATTCTCAGAGACAAATTCACCAGAGGTATAGTTCGATTCCGGGTTAAATCGAAAGATACTGACACGATCGCTCCGTAAAGCCTTACGAATTTCTCGTGCAGTAGTCTTAAACAAGGTGTCTAGATTCAGAGATTCACGAATTTCAGCAACTAAATGAAACAGAATCTCCTGCTGCTGATTTGCTTTATACAGTTCTGCTGCTTTTTGTTCTGCTTGAGCTAAAAATTCTGCTTGTTTAACTGCAAATCCTAACTGCGTTGCAATCTGAGATAGAAACTGAATTTCTAATTGTTTCCATTCATGTGGCTGTGAATGCTGATAAGCTGCAAGCACTCCCCACAGGTTTTTTCCCACAAATATTGGTGCAGTTGCATAAGCTCGAATATGGAACTGTTCTAAAATTTCTAAATGGCATTGAGACAAGCCTGCTGCGTAGACATCTGAAGCAATTAAAGTTTCATTATTACGATACCGTCCACCTTGATTTTCTTGTAGATAAGAGTCATTCCAAACTGTATTTTTTCCTAATGTCTCGACATCATCCCATCCAGTCTCTGCAAACTCAAAGTCGCTGACAAATTCTCCACCCCAGTTTTCATAGAAACGATAAACGGCAATTCTCTCAACGCGGAGTAATTTGCAAGTTTCTTTAGTGGCTGTACGAAAAATTGTTTCTAATTCAAGAGAAGCTCGGATTTTGCTAATAACTCGGTAGAGCGCCCTTTCTTGCTCTTCTAACTGCTGAATTTGAACTTGTTTATCATGGAGTTTAGTTTCTAAATTACTAACACTAGGCTGTCCTAAAAGCTTACAGAGTAGATTAGCAGATACTCTAGTAATAATACGTAAACTTGTGTACAACATTATAAGTATAATTTCAGGAATATTTTAAAGATGAAAAGAGACAGCTACAACGATGTAAAAACGTAGTTTTTCGTAGTTTATAACCATTATCGCGTAAGAAAGTTTCGTGGTCGCTTTTATTCATCTGACTTTTGCCATTAAGTCTTAAAAAGCGTTCTCACAAATAATTTTCGATAAAGTACTGTAGATACAGTACAGTAATTATCATTATCGCCAAAGTATCTGATAACTGAAAATATGAGATGAAAAAGTATTGTAAAGACAGAAGAAATTTGTAAAAAGTAAAGCTCAATTCTTAGATAAATTCAGTTATCAAACAAGGTAATCAAATTCAATACACCAAAAACTTCTGCGATTGACAAAGATCAAGCAGATGACCCCATTAAATATTTTTCTGCAAAAGAGAATCAAAATTTAGAGTAGTCAAGGGCAAAAGATTGCCAGTCCTCAAGCTTGATTTGTCGCCTTACCCCGCAACCACTTTTCATATCATGTCCAGTTAAAGACTTATCATTAAGACCGCAGAGCGGCAGAGGTGCAGAGGGGAGGGGTTTTTGGCTTTCTGCATAGATTTGGGAATTATAACTAATTAGCCGGACATGATATCAAACATCCTTTTAAGCTCTTACGGATGGACTGTTACCGAAACTGAGCTGCAAATTACTCAATCCATGATAATGTCCACATCAGAGAGAACATCTTGGATCTGGGTATTATCCTAGAAGAATATAAAAAAGCACCCCAAATAGCCAAGTCACTACCATCCCAAAGGCGCGATCGCTATATTGAGTCGCTTAACTTGCGGAGTCTTAAAACTTAATCAGTCACACTATCCGCAGGTAGAAAGTCTTTGAGCGCTTCTGCCTCACCAGCTTTCACCATTGGGATTGAAAGGGGTACTGAACTAGCGATCGCAAATAACTGTTGTAGTTGACTCAGACCTGTCAAGCCACCACATAACAATACTTGGTCGCCGACTCGTAAATCCATGCCGCCATCAGGATAGCGGATAAATTTACCATCTCGCCGGATCGCTTGTACCTGTACTTTATATTGCTTGGCGATATCTAAATCTGCAAGGGTTTTACCTAGTGTTGGCGCGTCTGCATTGACTGTAACCCACTGACAAGCACTATTTTCTCCGGGAACAGCCGCTTGTCCCTTAGCGAATTCTGCCAAAGCTGCCAGTTCTTCATCAGCTCCCACCACCAACAAGCGATCGCCTTCTGCCAATTTGGTTTGATTGCTGGGATAATCAATTTCTTCGCCGTTAGCGCGACGAATTGCCATCAAACTCGCTCCTGTTAAATAGCGCATATCTGCCTCTTCTATGCTCATGCCAATTAAGGGCGAATTAGATGGGAGAGGATACCAGCGCTGATTTAAATCGCGGGTGGCTTGGCGCAAATCACGAGCAACTTCAGTTGCAGAGCGCTCTGGCCGCAAATCTAAATAATGATCGTTGCGGATTTGCTGCATTTCTCGTTGGACAACAGGTGGCGACAACAAACCTAAGCCAGTTAATAAATAGGTTGCCATTTCTAAGCTGGCTTCAAACTCTGGTTGCACAACTTCCCTGGCTCCCAATTGATACAGCACCTCAATATTTTTATCCTGAGTAGCACGGACAACCAAATCTAATTCTGGGCGCAATTCCAAAGCCCGTTTCAAGCAAAGACGAGTACTCATGGGGTCTGGGAGTGCGATCGCCATTCCTTTGGCATGATTCACCCCGGCAGTTTCCAGAACGTGTAAACTTACGCAATTGCCATAGACATAAGATACCCCAGCCTCACGCAACTGCTGAATTCTACTCTCTGATTGGTCGATTACTACCATAGGTAGGTCATGTTGCTGCAACAACTTCACCAAATTCTTGCCGACTCGCCCATAGCCACAAACTACCACATGGTCTTTGAAGGGCAAATCTTCCGATACATCCCGCGCCTCATCTTCTTCTAAATACGGTCTTAACCAAGGTATTGATTCAGCAAAGTTAAATAAAAATGGCACTAACCGCAGTACAAAAGGAGTCAGCATGAGAGTGACTGCGGTAGTTCCCAAAATTAATAAGTATATTTGTCGGGATACCAGCCCCAAAGACTGCCCTTCACTAGCGAGAACAAAGGAAAATTCCCCAATTTGCGCCAGTCCCAAACCGGCGATTATGGCTGTTTTCAAAGGGTAGCGGAACAGTTTCACTAGGGGCGTGATAATCAAAAATTTACCTACAAAAACTATTGCCACCAACCCCAAAATCAATTCTAGGTTGTTCCACAAAAACACTGGGTCAATTAACATCCCAATGGCAGCAAAAAATAAACTGGCAAAAATATCTCGCAGTGGTTCGACATAAGTCAGGGTTTGGTCGGCGTACTCTACCTCAGAAATCATCAAACCCGCGACAAATGCCCCCATTTCAATGGACAGTCCCAAATGCTCTGTCAACAGGGCAATGCCTAAACACAGGGCTACAACCCCTAATAAAAATAGTTCTTTGCTTTCAGTACGGGCTAGCAGTTGCAACAAAGGCGGTATTAGCCAAATCCCCGCAGCTACCGCACCAGCAGCAAATAAAGCAATTGAACCTAGCGCTGTTAGAACAGCAATGCCAATAGTTTCTGCTGGTTGGTTGAGGGCTGGTAAGACTGCTAACATTAGTCCCAGTGCCAAGTCCTGGACTACCAAAATCCCTAGCATCACTTGCCCGTGGGGCGTTTCTGTTTCGTTGCGCTCCATCAAGCACTTGAGGACAACCGCTGTGGAAGACAAGGACAGAATACACCCCAAAAACATCCCCTTCGCAGGTAAAGCTCCCCAGGCTCCGCTTAACCCGCATACTAAAACTGTCACCAAAATTGTCAAAGCAATCTGGAGTCCACCTCCACCAAGAGCGATCGCTTTTACCTTCTTGAGTTCCGCAAAGGAAAATTCCACACCCAAGGCGAATAACAAAAAGGCGACCCCGAACTGTGCCAGAGTCTCTACTTGAATCAGTTCTTTAATCAATCCCAGTCCCGTTGGCCCAATAACTATCCCGCCAATGAGATACCCCAGCAGCACTGGTTGTTGCAAAAGTGCCGCTAATAGTCCGCCACAGGCTGCAACGCCTAGAACTAAAACTAAATCAACAATTAACCGAAAATCTTCTTGCACCAGTTTTAAAAGAACTATTAAGACCTATTAATTCAGGATACAAAGTTTTACGATCTCAAACAGCTTGTTTGCTAAAGGGGTGAAAAAATTTGCATATTGGGCATTAAATTTTAGGCGAACCGAGGGCATTCAATAACAGCAGCGACCACGGCAGTTTAATATCAGGTATGAGCCATGAGTACTTTCTCAGTAAGGGTAATGCAGCAGATATTACAAAACGCAGAGAGCGTAACGATGCAGGCCGATCGCCATTTTCATCTACAAGATTATATTTCTGAGCCAGTTCGGCAACAATCTGCACGCGTCCTGTATAGTGGATTATATTTGGCTCACCAGCAAGTGCAGCGATCGCTCGTCCAGTAAATAAGGGAGTTTCCCAGTTGTAGCGATCGCTTAAAAATGAGAAATTATTTTCAGTAGCATTGGTTTGATTCATTTCAGAAGCAAAACGGGAAAAAAGCTCAGTACCAACAATACCCGGCCAAATTGAAACAGAAGTGACGTTATAGGGCTTTAACTCAACAGCCATATTAGCAGCAAGGCGATCGCAAGCTGCTTTACCAACACCATAAGCTGTATCAAAGATATAAGACATCCCACCCCATGAGGAAATGGTGCAAATGAGTCCAGAGTTACGCTTAGTCATCATCCGAGCCGCAAAAACACTCGCAACATAGTGGCTCCGAAGACCAACGTTGTTGCTAGCATCCCAAAGATTTGGTTCAGAATCCCAAAAGGGCCGTCCATGAGCGTCTTTTAATGCCTGAACTCCTGAATAAGCATTATTTACCAGTAGGTCGAGTTGGCCATTTTGCTCATCTTGAATGCGATCGAAAAGCAAACGCACCTGCTCATCGTCACTGTGGTCTACTTGGACGGGAATGCATACACCACCGACTTCCTCAACGGCTAATTTCGTTTCACTAAGACTTCCTGAAACTCCGTCACTAGAAGAGTTCTTGAGGCTGCGACCCGTGACGTATACAGTTGCACCTGCTTCACCAAGACCAATGGCAATTCCCCTACCAATTCCCCGCGTAGCACCTGTTACTAAAGCCACTTTACCTTCAAGATGTTTCATGAGCACTCATTTCTAATTTTTTAGCGTTAAATATTGATTATTACAATATTCTTTCGTAGCAGTGACTGAAACAACTTCTATTTCTATCGGTTTTTCTTTAGTTCCATCGATCAGAAACTCACTAGCTCCTTCACGAGGTTTTTTCGGATTTCCCCAATCATAGGTGTAACCTAAACCTGTCCAAGGATAATGTTCTTGATTAGCAACGACATAAGAAGCTGTGTATATCTCTTGCAAAATCGGATAACTAGCAGTAATCGGTATATCAAAAACATTACAACTAGAATCATTAATTTCTGGATCGACACATGGTCTACTTAAATCTTCAGCTTTCACCCACATTTCTACAAAATGGGTCTTATTTGAATTTCTATTTAAAATTAAACCTAAATACTGCTGTAACCTCAGAGAAAGCATGATATTACCGGGAATATTTATACCGATCCCCTTACAATTTTGACAAAATTCTTTAACTTGAGGAACAGCTGTTAACCAAGTCCGTGCTTCTATACTTTTTTTTGTACCTACTTTCCAATCCTCAGTTGGGTTTTTGACATATTTCCAACTTGCCATCAGATATTCAATTTTGCCATTATTTTCTCTCCACTTTATTTGAGGATTAGTTTTTGATAATAACCAAAGATTTTTTACGACTTTCTCTTCACTCGGTCTTTTTGCATCCTCAATAGCTGCATCTAACTGCTTTTTCAGAGCTTTATAACTTTCTGGTTTATTTTTCTCCAGATACTCATTGACATTTGGATTGGTTTCTAATTGCGCTACTAAATCCTTTCTGAGGTTTGATGTACTCTGTATGGGAATTTCTGTAGCTAGCAAACTGGAATATCCTACTGCCAAAAATGCACCTGTCAAACCTAAAAATACTTGAGTCTTTAATTTTTTCATTAAAATAATCCTGTGGATTTACAAGAATAGGGTGAATGTTTCAGCCCATGTAATATGTGGGTTCAACTCTAAAGATTAAATCTGATTTTATATTTATGTTTGGCTGAGATAATATTGTGCTTAATATTTTTAATTAACTCTATCTGTAGAAAAATGAATAGAGCTAGTAGTCTGTCACAGGCATCACAACAGATTAATAGAACTCATAATCAGCAAGGGCTAATATTTAGACAAAATTCGCCCTCATTCCCCAACCCCTTCTCCCAATATTGGGAGAAGGGGAGCGAATTTAAAAGTCCCTCTCGCAAGCTTGGGAGAGGGATTTAGGGTGAGGGCTTTTGATTCATGCAACAAGTCTATTGTTTACTCAGCGCTTTCTTTTTCAGGCTGACATATCTGCGACAGGAAGCGATCGCAGTTGAGTTATAAAATTACGTATAATTACTTACAAAATATAGCCATTTTCAAATAAATCGACTATAACTCTACGGATCCAGCAATGCTCATTAGTGTTACCTTGCAAAATCTTACAACGCAACACTAACAATCAATCCTCTGCGGAAAACATTGTTTTCTCGTTTATATGAGGGGTCTAACCCTCTATTTATCATCTGTATTCACCACTGGGAAGGGGTTTTGGTCAAGCCATGCTTGTTGGTAATCAGCTTGAGCGTTTATTCACAGGATGACGCTGGCTAAACAAGCGATTAAACTATGGATAATGTCGAGCAATTGTTGCTTTTAACACCACTTACATAAATTTAATCTCATTGTTAAATCTAAAACCTCATTCTGTTATATAAAATACCAGTTATGTCAGCGTATCAAGGAAGTTGTGGGGAGACCACCGATTTGGTTATTGGTGTTCACAACCAAGAAAACCTCGAATTACCAGCAAAATCTGCTCCTGTGGGTGCTCTTGCCACAAGACAAGGAACTTTTTCTACGTTTCTTGCTCCCTTGACTCAGGATACTTTTAAACAGGTCGTTAAGGATGTCGAGCAAAAATTACAGATTGTTCATCAAACCCTATCAATGCTTGATTCTCAAGGGTTTGAAACCATTCTGCAAGAAATGTTGCATTCGATTACCTTGAAAACCGGGGAATTACTGGGGGCAGACCGGACGACGATATTTTTATTGGATGAAGAAAAACAAGAACTTTGGTCAATTCTAGCTGAGGGTGAGGGCGGTCGCTCTTTAGAAATTCGCATCCCCGCAAATAAAGGTATTGGTGGTGAAGTCGCCACTTTTAAAGAAGTTATTAATATTCCCTTTGATTTTTATAACGATCCGCGATCGCATTTTGCCCAAGAACAAGAAAAGAGAACTGGCTATCGCACCTACACTATGTTAGCTTTGCCACTCTTAAATGAACATGGTCAATTAGTTGCAGTAGTGCAATTACTGAATAAATTAAAATCTGGAAATAATCACGATGCTCGACTTGCAGAGCGTATTGATACCAGAGGTTTTACCTGTGCTGACGAACAATTATTTCAAGAATTTGCCCCTTCGATTCGCCTGATTTTAGAGTCTTCGCGCTCTTTTTATGTAGCTACTCAAAAACAAAGAGCAGTGGCGGCGCTGATGAAGGCAATCAAGTCACTTTCTCAAAGCAGTCTCGACCTAGAAGACACCCTCAAACGGGTGATGGATGAAGCCAAAGAATTGATGAATGCCGATCGCAGTACACTATGGTTAATAGATCGCGATCGTCATGAATTGTGGACGAAAATTACTCAGGATGATGGTTCAACGAAAGAGTTACGAGTCCCCGTAGGTAAGGGCTTTGCTGGGATAGTCGCGGCTTCTGGTAAGAAGTTGAATATTGGCTTTGATTTGTACTACGATCCTGACTCAGAGACAGCCCAAAAACTAGACCAGCAAAATGGCTATCGCACCTGTAGCTTGCTTTGTATGCCAGTATTTAATGCCGATCAACAACTGATTGGCGTTACCCAACTCGTAAATAAAAAGAAATCCGGGGATTTTCCCCCTTATAATCCAGCTGATTGGCCCAAAGCTCCTGACTGCTTCCAAGCTAGCTTTGACCGCAACGATGAAGAGTTCATGGAAGCTTTTAATATTCAAGCGGGAGTAGCGCTGCAAAATGCTCAGTTGTTTGCCACAGTCAAGCAACAAGAACAAATGCAACGGGATATTCTGCGTAGTCTTTCCAATGGAGTGGTTTCCACTGATAAAACTGGGTTAATTATCGCCGCTAATGAAAGCGCCCAACGTTTGCTAGGACTGGGAGTAGATGACCGTTTAGAAGGTAAATTAGTTAATGATGTCATTGGCATCAAAGAAGGAGACTTTAGCAAGTGGTATCAGGATGCTTTACATGCAGTTGACTTAAAAGGTCGCCAGCAATATTATCCCGATCGCACACTTCTCAGCACTGGTACAGAACAGCATAGTATTAATTTATCGATTAACACAATTGCTGATGCTAGCGACCAAGAGCAAGTCCGTGGGGCGCTGGTGGTGATGGAAGACATCAGTGATGAAAAGCGGCTCAAGAGTACAATGTACCGCTACATGACCCAGGAATTAGCCGAAGAATTGCTGAAATTAGATGATGCTAAATTAGGAGGCGATCGCAAAGAAGTTTCGATTTTATTTTCCGATATTCGCGGCTACACCACATTAACAGAAAACTTGGAAGCAGAAGAAGTGGTGAGTATGCTCAATGAATATTTTGAATCAATGGTGGAGGCAGTTTTTAAACATAAAGGCACTCTTGACAAATATATCGGTGATGCCATCATGGCTGTATTTGGTTCTCCTCTACCATTAGAAGAACACGCTTGGATGGCAGTACAAACATCCTTAGAAATGCGCCACCGCTTGCACGAATTTAATCAACGTCGCTATACAGATGATAAGCCCAGAATTAAAATTGGCATCGGCATCAACTCAGATACCGTGATTAGTGGGAATATTGGCTCTAGTAAGCGGATGGAATTTACTGCCATTGGCGATGGCGTTAATCTTGGCTCTCGATTAGAAAGTGTCAGTAAACAGTACGGTTGCGATATTATTATTAGCCATAACACTTTTAAACCATGCCAAGAAAACATTTGGGCTAGGGAACTAGATTACATTCGTGTCAAGGGTAGAAACGAACCAGTAGCCATATACGAATTACTGGGTTTGCGTTCCAATCCGATTGAGAGCGAAAAATTGCAAGTGATTGAGCACTATCATAAAGGGCGTGAGTATTACCTCCAGCGGCAGTTTTCTCGTGCCAGAGCTGAATTTGCTAATGTTTTGGCAGCAGACAGCCAGGACAAAGCTGCTATGTTGCATCTGTTGCGTTGTCAGCATTGGTTACAATCACCCCCAACAGAATCAGATTGGGATGAAGGAGTCTGGACATTTCAGGAAAAATAACCCTACCGACTTTTAGGTTAGGGCTTGTAACTAATACCAAGTTCGGGTGATTACTTATAATAAAACTTATCAATGTCGGTTGAGTTGAACGGCAGTGAAACCCAACACGAACAAGGATCAAGCGTTGGGTTTTGTTCCTCAACCCAACATATAGATGTTATAAGTATTTGACCGAACCTGATATAATACCAATTTTAAAAAAGATATAGATTAACTGATTATTTGTCACTGTTAACAACTTGTGTAGCAGATTTCAATTTGGTGAGGTACACAAGCTAAATCTGTTACTCAGGTACAAAGTGGTTTTACTCCTGTTAGCACAGCGGGGCGCAACCCATTCTGAATTCTGATATATTAATCTGTCTCTATAAGAGAATAACTAATTAACTTTAACTTACTCAGACAATATTCTATAAATATAATGATAGTGAAGCAGATAACATTCACCCTTAAATATCTAAAATAATAGGCTGTTTAAATTGAGTGACTTGCTATATTAGGAAATTAAACAATATGTTGAAAAATGACTTTTAGTAAATCTCCTTGTTTAAAAGGCTTAGTTAAATAGCCTGATGCTCTCACCATCTTAGCTTTAGCTCTATCTAGAAATCCTACTTTTTCTGACACCATAATCACAGGTGTATTTTTAAAATATGAGTGTTTACGTAGCAAAGAGCAGAGTTCATATCCATCGAGATTAGGCATTGATATATCCAACAAAATTATGTCGGGTTTTATACGGATAATCTGCATTAGAGCTTTTAAGGAATCAGTGACTCCGATAACAGAAAAAGTTTGCTCATCTAAGTAACTTTTAATAGCATTCAATACCGTAGGACTGTCATCAATACACAAGATTGTGTAGATTTTTCTGTCAGCAGGCGGTTGGATGATTTGCTGACCTCTGTGTTCATTAGTATTAATCGAGTAGGCTGCTGGCTTATAGCCGTTTATTTTAGGTAACTTTGGCGTAGTTTTCGCTTTAGATTGTAGCTCATTTGTTTGGAAAAATTGTGAAGTATGCGATTGATAACTTGATGATGTTTGACGATAAACCGCTTCATTTTGGGGCGTTAAACATCGTTCAACTAATAAACGAACATTTAGATGACAAAACTTTGGCATATCATCCAGAAAACTCTCAGGAATAAATTCATAACTTCCCTCCTCTAAATTCAGAAATGATTCTAGAACTTCTAGCGCCAATTGCTCTATCAGCATTGCTGCTTGAGAAGAACTGATATATTTCTGATTGACTAACCAACAAATCGCCAGATAATCTGGGTTCGGTATTGCCTGATTTTCAATACCAGTTTCAAATATCGCCCGCAACTGGTCCTTGATTCCGTCAGGGAGAGTAGAAATTTGCTGACTCAAGCGTTGCAAATTTCTGTAAAGCGGTTCAAACATTTTCTCTGAGTAGCTGGCATAAATTAATTTCCCTTCATCTACATATATTGACCAAGAGCCTGATGTGCTAAACACCTGTAAACACCCAGTAACCGACTTACCAGTGATTTTTTTCAACAAAGTTAGGGGCTGGAGCTTTTGAAAAAATCTGTATCTACTAATCGGAAGTGTCTTCATTGCGATCGCTCTGGAATAAAATTAACATTTGCAGGTAAAATTAGTGAATTACCTTTTCGGAATTCACTGTGACTTTGTTGGAAGCACTTTTCAGATAAATATAGCGGTCATATTTGAGTTAGTACAGAGATTCCACACCCCCCAACTCTTAATTCACCAATCTCTGTTAAGCTATAATCCACAACTTACAACTAAACCAATTCATGCTACTGACCAATAGCAAAATTGCCCGACTAGTTGCCAGGATATAGTATTTCAAAAATTAGATTGGTTTTCTGTATCTTTAGCTAATCTAGCCAATCTAACAGTAACTCAAGTGCCACACAAAGACCATTGGCTCTCGCCCATCAGTCACAAAAGTATCATTGTTATCCGTATTTTGCAGCCTAAAATTATAGATACTTTAGTTCTCTTGCAAAATTATTTTTGCCCTTAATGCTAAAGTCTGGAGCAACCAAAATCCACTGGGATGTAGATGTAAATGCCTCTCTGCCAAGGTTTATAAACATTAATTCCGTGCTGACGAACTATGTTTTTGTAGCCGTTACGAAAGTCAGGGGGTACTTTTTCAAGAAGTTTATTCTTGAGGAGAACTTCACAAGAGAAAAAGTATTATTAAAAACTAAGCATTCCAAAAGTTCAATATCTTACTTAAGTTTGTGATTGTAGAGCAACTCTTGGTGTCGGGATTCGGCAAAATTATCACTTGCACAACAAGGATGGTAAATCTCCGGCCAAGAATGAGTTTGCTGATAATTGCCGCCATGATGGTATGTGGTGAGATGCACAGGCGACCAAATCAGTAGAAGGGAATATCTTCATAAGTACTGAAAACGGGTTCTAATGTTGTGTGGGGCTAAATAGTCATCCTGCACAAATTGGAGTGACAAATTCAAGAACTTACAGGAAAATTCTTGATTAGTAGTAGATACCTTGCAAAATAGCTGTTTTCAGCTAGATGGTAGATAACAAGTAACATACTCACTAAAACTTAGGTTACTATAATTTTCAAAAAAAATTAGCAGAAATATATAAACTTCATGATAAATCAGTAAAGTAAACATGAAAACTAATTAATATCATCTTCCAGAAAATTGTTATAAATATTTATTTGTTTAGATGTCCGGGAAAGCTGAAAATGTCTAGTAAAAGATAATTATATGTCTGCTTATTGAATTACACTTATAAAAAACTGAATCATTTTTATGGTAGCAATTTATCCGAAAAATCCCAAGTTTGAAAAATCACAAATATAAATACAAAATTGTACGCGTAGGCAATAGCCCGTCGTAAAGATCGCATTCATTAACCCATAAGATATATGTAGCAAAAAGACGCAAAGAAATTCTTTGCGTCTTTGGCGTGAGATTTATAAGTGGACATTCTCACCGTTATACTTCTCCATCTACTTAAAATTGCTCCCGCCAGCACCAGCTTAAAAGTGTACCACCAGCTACCAGCTTCACTACTTCTAGTAGCCAATAACTACCATGTAGTAAATTCATTGTCGATGGAATAGCAGCAGCAGCTTCAAATAGGTTGAGTTGAACTCCTATAGCGCACATCTGCGGAGTTAAGAAATAGGTGTCAAGCACAGCGATAGTCAACAGCAGCACAGATAAAACAATACTGCCAATACTCCAGTGATATCGGGTTTTGCTCAAAGCTAGTGCCCCAGTCAGCACTACAGCAGCTGATAATAATTCCATCCGATTGAAGTTCCAAAAAATCGTATAGCCTGCTGTCGTAAAACCAGCTTGACTCATCATCCCCGAAAGATAAAGGCTAGGCATAATTACCCAGTCTAAAACTAGACTAGCACTGAGCCAAAAGCCCAAGGTCAATACGATCGCGGTTTGCCAAATTGGTCGTTTGAATTCTAGGTTAGAAATAGCAGTCATAAAATAATTGCGTGTGTTGTATTTCTTTAGTTTCTAACTTCACCAGCAGTTTGACAACTAATATCAACTAACCTTTACAAAGCGATCGCTCTTACATTCTGAAGCCAATACCAAGATTTTTTAAACTAAGTTAAGAAATCTTAAGATTTTATAAAAAGTAATTTCAATAGATTTTGTCTCCTTAGAAATAACGCAATTTTTTCTATCGAAATTAACTTGTCAAGCAATATTGGATGTTAAAGCAGACACTTCAGTTATTTTGTACCTCATCTACTTGAAAACTGCTGGATGAAAATTCTTATTTGATTAGCTTCCTATTGGCTGATAGAGGAACCAAGAATATTCATCCATGAATTATCTCTCGCCCTTTGTCTATTATAAATACTCAACTTTTTATATTGTAAAGTAACTAAGCGATCGCACTCACAGATTCCCCCCTTTGGCAGCTATCTAGCACAACAGTAACGTCGTCAATTTTCAACGCAGATATGATATCAAAACAGCGTGTGTTCCATGATGTCTTAGATTACGCCACTTGCGATCGCATTCGCATATCCTGGCAATACTTTTCTATCTATGTGAATTAATATACTGTTATTTCATCCGATAAATTGCGATCTTTTACCCGTGAACCATGCCCGCAAAGGTGAAATATTGTATGTATCTGCATCTAGAACCGACAAAAGCAATGGATTTCGAGCAACGTAACGCATAATTAAATTCACCAGATGTTTCTTAGATATAGCTTCTACTTAAGATATCTTGTTGTATAAAATATCTATCTTTAGACATATCTTTTTGTAGGCGTCTGGCGATCTAGTACCCTTCGTATGGTGGATTGACTTAAATATATTTACAAATGTTATGATTTATATTAATGTAATGTTATGATTTGTGTTGAACTTTTCAGTAACTAACTAGTAAACTTTTTGCTGGTTTAGCTTGAAAAGGCTTAATTTAGGACTAAGAAAGCAATTTAAGCAAACTTGGAAACCTCTAACACACACAACTGTTCCTTAAAAAAGTTAAATTTTTGTTACTAGTGACTCAGATATATTTAAATTCTGAATTTTCAGGAGTTGCTGAGGTAGGTATGTCAAATACCGATCGGTAAATTGACTGATAAAGGAGGTATTGTACTGGGATTCTGAATAAAATGCAGTGAGTCATCATTGTTTTGAGCCATTTTATGGTTTGAGACTAATGCAGAAAAACAGTGAGGTGAGGATTAATCACGCCTGTAATATCAAGTGTCAGCCTGGAGATAGACAATAATAAACAATATGAGTAGTTTACTAAAATATGAGTTTTGCAAAGTTTAATGCTCGGAAAGCTGCTATATACAAATATATTGGAGTTAATAAAAATTCAGATAAACTTCCTAAAAGTCCACTGTTATTCTGAAGAAAATAGAATGTAGCGAGTTTAGTAATATAAGGTTTGAGACTAATGCTAAGAAACAGCCAACTAACGATTAATCAGGGTTCTAATCTCAAATTGAAGCTTGGAGATCAACGATATAATCAGTTGTCTCGGCTAGAATTTTTACGGAATCGTACAGTTGGAAAGCCACTATATTTAAATATAGTGGAATCAATCTGAAGTCAGATGAATTTCCCAAATTTAAAGTCAATAATCCACAAAAGAGGCAGGCAAGTATTATGCCAATATATTGCTAGTGGGTCAAGTTGACTTGTTTGAGGTTATACCGATTTAAAGGTTAACCCATCTACAAAATTTACTCAAATGAATGGTGTTGTTTAATAACATTGCCAGTCAGTAATAAGCGTTAGCTTTTTATTGAAAGCTAATCTTGCCCTGTCTTTTATCTGAAAAGATAAAAAGCATAGTTCTTTGCTGGCATACATTAGGGTAAATCGCAATTATTACCGAAATCTCACAATTTTGTAATTGGAATAAGGTCAAAACACATGAATAAAGTTCAAGCATCATTTGAAGCTACGGAAGCTGCGTTTCACGTGCAAGGTTACGAAAAAATCGATTTTAGTCTTGTCTATGTGAACGGTGCATTTGATATTGAAAACAGAGAAATTGCAGATAGCTATGCAAAATTTGGTCGCTGTCTGACTGTAATTGATGCCAATGTTCATGAACTTTATGGCGATCGGATCAGGTCATATTTTAGACACTATGACATTGAACTGACAGTATTTCCGATCATCATTACAGAGCCGGCTAAAACCCTTGCAACGTTTGAAAAAATTGTTGACGCTTTTTCCGATTTTGGCTTAGTTCGTAAAGAACCGGTCTTAGTTGTCGGTGGTGGTCTAGTTACTGATGTGGCTGGGTTTGCTTGCGCTTCTTACCGTCGCAAGAGTAACTATATTCGTATTCCTACCACGTTGATTGGTTTGATTGATGCAGGTATAGCGATTAAAGTAGCAGTTAATCATCGTAAGGAAAAAAATCGCTTGGGAGCATATCATGCACCTTTGAAAGTGATCCTAGATTTCTCATTTTTGAAAACCTTGCCAACGGCTCAAGTTCGTAATGGGATGGCAGAGTTAGTGAAAATTGCTGTAGTGTCTAACTCTGAAGTCTTTGAACTGCTATACGAATATGGCGAAGAACTGCTTTCCACTCACTTTGGACACGTGAATGCGACACCGAGAATTAAAGAGATTGCTCATAAAGTCAACTATGAGGCAATCAAAACTATGTTGGAGTTAGAAACTCCTAACTTGCATGAAATAGACCTCGATCGCGTCATTGCCTACGGTCACACTTGGAGTCCTACCCTAGAATTAGCACCTCAGATACCCCTATATCATGGTCATGCAGTCAATATAGATATGGCTTTGTCTGCAACCATTGCAGCACAACGCGGCTATATCCCCACAGGAGAGCGCGATCGCATCCTAGACTTGATGAGTCGTATCGGTTTATCACTCGATCATCCTTTACTAGACGGAGATTTGCTCTGGTATGCTACCCAATCTATAAGCTTGACACGAGATGGCAAACAACGTGCAGCCATGCCTCGTCCGATTGGTGAGTGCTTCTTTGCCAACGATCTGACTCGTGAAGAACTTGATGCTGCCCTAGCTGAACACAAACGTCTTTGTGCTAAATACCCTCGTGGCGGAAAAGGTGTTGACGCATACATTGAAAATCAAGAAGCCAAGCTAGTGGGGGTGTGAAAATATGACGAGTGTTTTAGGACGAGAAACAGCTAGACCGATAACGCCACACAGCATCTTAGTAGCCCAGCTACAGCAAACCCTCAAATTGGCAGAAGAGAACAACATTCCCGTAGAGATATTAGATTCTTTACGGCAGGGTGTTCAATTAGCGGCGGGTTTAGATCCCTACTTGGATGATTACACTACGCCCGAATCGAGTGCATTGACAGCATTAGCGCAAAAAACAAGCATTGAAGACTGGAGCAAACGCTTCAGCGATGGGGAAACAGTGCGTCAACTAGAGCAGGAAATGCTCTCAGGACATCTGGAAGGACAGACATTGAAAATGTTTGTTCATATCACCAAAGCAAAGCGCATTCTAGAAGTAGGAATGTTCACAGGGTATTCAGCTTTAGCAATGGCAGAAGCATTACCAAGTGATGGGCAACTTATCGGTTGCGAAGTAGATCCTTATGTTGCTGAATTTGCTCAAGCTTGCTTTAGTGAGTCTCCCCACGGCGACAAAATCGTTGTGGAAGTAGCACCTGCCTTAGAGACACTCCACAAGCTGGCTGCCAGAAATGAAGTATTCGATCTGATCTTCATTGATGCGGATAAAAAAGAGTATGTAGATTACTTCCAGACCATTTTGGATAGTAACTTACTGACTCCCGACGGGTTCATTTGTGTGGATAACACTTTGTTGCAGGGACAAGTTTACCTACCATCAGAACAACGCACCGCCAACGGTGAAGCGATCGCTCAGTTCAACCGTATTGTCGCCGCCGATCCTCGTGTAGAGCAAGTTCTGTTACCTATCCGAGATGGTATAACCCTGATTAGACGCATTGTGTAATCGAGAGATGAGCAGAGAAGTCTAAGCCTTGACTTAGACTTCAAAGGGATGAAGAAGACAAGAAGGAATAATTTCCGCTTACTTCCTCATCTCTTCTCAAGCAATTTTTGCAATCGTAGTTGTTAGGGAACTTCAAGAAATAAATTATTCAACATTGTGGGGTGGGCCTCTCGCCCAGTCCATAGGGCGGGCGAGAGGCCCACCCCACAAGAACCCTACAAGAGTTAATTGAATATTTTTTTATTTGAAAGTCCCTTGTATAAAAATACAACGGTACTTAGGAAGATGAATCATGCCAGTACTTCGTATCCTTCATTTAGTTGGATCTGCATACAATCATTTTTATTGTGAGTTGTCACGCAATTACGCCCAAAGCTGTCTGGTAGCTACAGCAAATCCATCGCTCTATGACTTTCTGATTGCATACATCACACTTGATGGCCAATGGCGATTTCCTTCCTCTCTCAGTCCAGAGGATATTGCTGTCGCTAAACCGATGCCTCTATCAAATGCCATACAGTTTATAACAGCGCAAAACATTGACCTGATGTTGCCACAAATGTTTTGTCTCCCTGGAATGACTGACTACCGGGCATTATTCGACTTGCTAAAGATCCCTTATATAGGCAATACTCCAGATGTGATGGCAATCACGGCCCACAAAGCCAGAACTAAAGCAATTGTCGCCGCCGCCGGGGTGAAAGTGCCTTCTGGAGAATTGCTTCGCCAAGGAGACGTTCCGACAATTACACCTCCAGTAGTCATCAAACCCGCAAATGCCGACAACTCTTTAGGAGTGTCCTTAGTCAAAGAAAAGAGTGAGTATGACGCTGCCTTGAAGAAAGCATTTGAATTTGCTTCGGAGGTAATTGTAGAAACATTCATTGAAGCCGGTCGAGAAGTCAGATGCGGCGCCATTGTCAAAGATGGGGAGCTAATCGGTTTACCCCTTGAAGAGTATCAAATAGACCCGCAAACCAGACCCATCCGCAGCTATACTGACAAATTCAAAATACCAATCGAGGGCGACTTAGCTTCAACTGCTAAAAATTATGTTCCAGGTTGGATTGTAGATATTAATGACCCGATCACCCAAAAGGTTCAGCAAGAAGTTAAGAAGTGTCATTTGGCTTTGGGCTGTCGCCATTATAGTTTATTTGACTTCCGGATCGACCCACAGGGACAACCTTGGTTCTTAGAAGCTGGGTTGTTTTGTATTTTTGACCACAACGCGGTGATTGCCTGTACCGCGAACGCAGCGGGAATTCCTTTAAATGAGTTATTTATGACGGCAATTAATGAAGCGTTGAGCGCAAGCTAATGTCCGGTCAATAACCTTTTTAGCTTTTTTCTGACTTGGAATAGCACAAGGTCTTCACTAGCGACAAGTAATAGAACTCGAATGTAGATTATTTGAGTCAACCAAGCATATATCATGTCACAATTACAACTATGAGGGAGAAGATTTTTGCAATATTCCAAAACTTGGGTACTCTTGCATTACTGGCGATCGCATTTCCCTTTAACTGCACTGTCGTACTTACATTGCTGCTGTGGAATTTTTTCAGCCGATCGAATGCTAATCTTGTGGTTTTGAACGAGAATCCTAAAAATATCTTGATCGGTGGTGGTAAAATGACCAAAACCCTTCAGCTGGCGCGATCGTTTCACGCTGCTGGGCATCGAGTCATTTTATTCGATCTCAACAAATACTGGTTCAGTGGTTATCGATTTTCTAACTCTGTGGCTGGCTTTTACACGGTTCCTGACTCATACGAAGACAAAGACGGCTATACTCAAGCCGTGCGTGCGATCGCCAAAAAGGAAAACATAGACTTTTTTGTCCCGGTAGGCATTTTTGCTGCCAGCTACTTTGACTCGGAGCGCAAGCCAGTGTTATCAGGCTATTGTGAGAATTTCCACTTCGATGCTGATACGATGAGTATGCTCGATAACAAGTTTACCTTTGCAGAAATTGCCCGCTCACTCTCGCTATCTGTCGCGAAAACCTTCTTAATTACAGATTCCGAACAAGTTATTAAATTCGACTTTACCAACGAAAAGCGCAAGTACATTCTCAAAAGTATTGTCTATGACTCTGTTTTACGCTTAGACCTAACTAAGCTACCAATGGATTCTCCCGAAAAAATGGCGCTTCATGTCAAAAGCAAGCCAATTAGTAAAGATAAGCCTTGGGTATTGCAAGAGTTTATTCCTGGAACAGAATACTGTACTCACAGCACAGTGAGAAATGGTGAATTAACGGTACACTGCTGCTGCAAATCATCTGCTTTTCAAGTCAATTACGAAAACGTCGATCGCCCAGAAATTAAAGAGTGGGTGAGTCATTTTGTCAAAGAACTACAACTGACTGGACAAATTTCTTTTGACTTCATTCAGGCGGAAGATGGAACGGTTTATGCGATCGAGTGCAACGCCCGTACTCATTCTGCAATTACAATGTATTACAACCATCCAGGTTTAGCAGCTGCCTATCTTAGTAAAGAGCCTCCAGCTGAACCTCTGCAACCTCTGAGTAATAGTAAGCCTATTTATTGGCTTTATCACGAACTTTGGCGACTTAATGAAATTAGATCGTTAAAGCAGTTGCAAAAGTGGTTTAAAAATATTTGGCAAGGAAAGGATGCAATCTTTGAAGTAAACGACCCACTACCGTTCTTAATGGTACATCACTGGTACATTCCTTTACTATTACTCGATAGTTTGCGCTCCTTAAGAACTTGGGTGAGGATTGATTTTTGCATCGGGAAACTCATACAGTTTGGAGAAGACGTAAAATATAAAGCCTCTATCTCTGCAACCCCTAAGTAATAATAAGCCTATTTATTGGCTTGCTCACGAACTTTGGAGATTTAATGAATTAAATCCTTAAAAAGAAAGCAAGGGCAGGATCGCATCTTCTTGTCTCTTTAACTTCTTCCTATGCACCAGTCACTGATTCCACTATCATGTCAAAATTCTAACTATGAGAAAGTATATTTTTGTAGTGTTCCAAAACTTGGGCACTCTTGTATTACTAGCACTGGCATTTCCCTTAAACTGCATTGTTGTCTTAACATCGCTACTGTGGAACTTTGTTAAGCAACCATTCGGTAAGTCAATTGTAGTCAATCCCAATTCCAAAAATATCTTGATTGCTGGCGCGAGAATGACTAAAACTCTTCAGCTAGCGCGTTCATTTCATGCTGCTGGGCATCGGGTTATTATAATTGACATTGAGAAATTCTGGTCAAGTGGTAATAAATATTCCAACTCTGTTGCAGGCTTTTATACCGTTCCCGATCCAAGCAAAGACTTAGAAGGCTACGTTGAAAGCCTACACGCGATCGCCAAAACAGAAAAGATCGACTTTTTTATCCCGGTAGCCATTTTTTCCGTCATTCACTACGATCGAGGCCAGCCACCATTACCAGACTGTGTAGAGTTTTTCCACTTCGATGCTGATGTCACGGAAATCCTGGATGATAAGTTTGCCTTTGCTGAAACAGCGCGATCGTTCGGTTTATCTGTCCCCAAATCCTTCAAAATTACCGATCCCGCACAAGTCCTCAACTTTGACTTTTCTCAGGAGAAGCGCAAATACATTCTTAAAAGCATCCCCTACGATCAAATACGTCGCTTGAATCTCACCAAGCTACCTTGCGATACCTCAGCAGAAACAGCGGCATTTGTCAATAGTCTGCCCATTAGTGAGAAAAACCCCTGGATTATGCAGGAATTTATCCCTGGAAAGGAATACTGCACTCACACTACCGCGCGAGATGGAGAATCAAGAATGTACTGCTGTTGTGAGTCATCCGCCTTTCAAGTCAACTACGAAAACGTTGATCGGCTAGAAATTATGCAATGGGCGAGTCATTTTACCAAAAAACTGGGAAAAACCGGGCAACTTTCCTTTGACTTCATCGAGGCAGAAGATGGAACTGTTTACGCGATTGAGTGTAACCCCCGGACTCACTCCGCCATTACTATGTTTTACAATCATCCAGGAGTAGCGGATGCCTATCTTGGTAAAGAACCTCTGGCTGAATCTTTGCAACCTCTTGCTAATAGTAAGCCAACCTATTGGCTGTACCACGAAGTTTGGCGGCTAAATGAGATTAGATCGTTTAAGCAACTGCAAACCTGGGTAAGAAACATTAGACGGGGGAAAGAAGCAGTTTTTGAGGTAAGCGATCCCTTACCCTTCCTGATGGTACATCACTGGCAGATTCCCTTACTCATTCTCGACAACTTACGAAGACTCAAAGGTTGGATAAGAATAGATTTTAATATGGGCGAGCTTATAGAGTGATACCAATCCGCATTCTAAAGCGTAATATTTGACATTCAAATTGCATATTAAATATGTAATAACAGATTTCTAAAAATTTTACCAAGGAAGGCAGTTCTTGCTGGAGGAAAACTGCCCTCACTCTTGAACTGCCGCGACAAGACGGGTCTTGGGTTTAAGACAAGAACTCCAAATTTTCAATTTGGTGGCTCTTTTTCAGGAGGGGTTTGAATCCCCAACTGAGGTAAAACATAAAAGCCTCCTGCGTCCTTCAACCTAACTACCCAAATCTTTTTTAACAATGAGTGGGACAAGTGATGCTAATCGTAATTGTTATAGAAAGTTACCCAACTCACATCCAAGTTTAGAGTATCTAACAAGTAGAGATTAAAAAACGGTGGTTTAGTTTCCAAGACTCCAAGCGATGTCTACGATGGTCACTGACTTGTACTGAGCGCAGCCGAAGTAGCTTGTCGCAGTGCGGGCTACGCCTACGCTTAACTATTTGATCTAACGTTTGTAAACCATGAAACCCGCGATCGCATCCAAAAGTGCTTCAGGCTCATCTGCGCGGATTAAATGACTGCTATTCTCAAAAATTCTCAAATCTGCATTAGGAATTGCCTGAGCAATTTCTTCAGAAAATTCTGGGGCGCAAATCCAGTCATGCCGACCTGCAATCACTAAAGTAGGTGCGGTAATTTTGTGTAACTGGTCAAGAATATTGTAGTTGCGGAGGAAACCGCCAAAAGCAACATTAATCGCATCAGCTGAGAGAATATTCCGCTGCCAAGCAATGGCTGAGGTGGTGGGATTATATTTTAGCGAATACATTGATCCCAACACTTGAAAATACTGTCTTAGCTGTTCTTCATTTTCAAAGTTTCCATCCCAAAGCCGTTGAGCGCTTGTTTTTTGTTCTTCAGTTCCCTTTGATGCGAGGATTTCCTTAGCCCGTTCTAAAAAGCCACTATGGGCTGCCGTGGCAATCACAATCAGATGAGAGACATTCTGAGGATAGCGGACTGCATAAGTCAGAGCCACCATACCACCGTAAGAACCTCCAATCACAACGATTTTGTCCAGACCAAGGTGTTGGCGCAACGCTTCCATATCTTCAACATTATTGTCTAGAGTATAGGTTTCTTTAGGCCCACGGGCAGACCTTCCTTGACCGCGATGGTCAAAATAGACTAGTTGAAGTTTTTGGCTTAAAGTCGAGAAGGTTGGTTTGAAGGAAGTATGATCCGCACCAGGCCCCCCGTGAATTAGAAAGGCGACAGGTTTAGAGCAGATGCTCGCGCCATCCACCACTAATGCAGAACCTTCCACATCAAAGAAAATCTCTGTATCTCTTATTTTCGCTCGCATTTTCGGGATTGTATACAATTATGTGATTTACGCCTAATTATGAATGAGGTTAGCGCAGCAAGACGTAGCCCATTATGAATTAGTAATTATTTGGTTAACTACCAGCTACCGTAAATCCCTGTTTTTCAAACACAGTTTTGGCTTTATTGCCCGATAAAAATTGCACAAAATCCTTAGCGGCATCGACATTTTTACTGCTTTTGAGAATTGCGATCGGATAGACGACGGGAGAATGGGTTTTTTCAGATGCAGTTGCTACAATTTTGACCTTTGGCGTACTTTTGGCATCTGAGAGGTAGACGATCCCAGCATCAGCATTGCCTGATTCGACGTAATTGAGAGCTTGACGAACGTCTTTGGCATAGACGGCTTTGCTTTTAATTTGGTCAAGAATTTTTAATGAAGTTAAGACTTGTTGAGCATATTGTCCGGCGGGGACACTTTTAGGTTCGCCTAGAGCAATTTTCTTAATGCGTGGTGAAGTTAAGTCTTTGAAATCAGCCACAGTTGTGGAATTTTGCGATACTATCAACACCAATTGATTTTTCAACAAGTTTTTGCGAGTCCCATCAACTAACAAACCTTTTTGTTGTAAAGCATCTATCTGTTTAGTTGCAGCTGAGATAAAAACGTCAACTCCTGCACCCTGTTCAATCTGTTGTTGCAAAGCGCCCGATGAACCAAAGTTATAGCTCAGAGTAACATTTGGCTTTTCCTTACTGTAGAGAGGTTTGATTTCGTCCATTGCATCTCTGAGGCTAGCAGCTGCTGATATCGTCAAATTTGCTGTTTGGGCTGCTGGGCTAGGAGTTGAGGATGAGTTAGGTGTAGTCGTTTGACTACAGCCGACGATTAGTAAAAACGAGATAAATACCCAACTGACAAAAGTCAGCATTCGTTTATTATTCATTTGCAGTCTCTCAAGCATTTTTTCTTAATTAATTCATAATTTACCAATCTAGCGGACTAGTAACCAAAAAAACTGGTAAAAAATCACAGATTACCACTTATAACTGACTGTTATCAATAAATGTACCGATACTGACTAAAATTTTGCCAGGTTTTTACCAACTTATATGGTAAAAACCTGAAAATCTGGTAATAATAATGCATCGGGTGTTTTTTAGTACCAACTGTTTCAGAAATCAAGTTGGTCTAATAGTATTTGAGGTGTGAGGTTAATGTCTGGTTTTTTACATAATTCATTGTTGATTGCTCCAATCTTATTAGTAGTTAGTCTGGTGAATGCTCAAGGTGCATCAGCTATTCCAGCAGATATGCAGACTACTCAGTTTCAGGCAAAAGAAGGAGTGGTTGCTCAAACAGATAATCAAGCTGTTGTGACTGCACCTATTGGCGTTACTTCATCTGACCAGATCCAGCAGTTCAACGATCGCAGCAGCAAAAATCCGAACTCAGTCATGAGTCAGGTTACTTCAGTCTCTCAACTATCTGATGTGCAACCTACAGATTGGGCATTTCAGGCTTTACAATCTTTAGTTGAGCGCTACGGTTGTATAGCTGGATATCCTAATGGCAGCTTCCAAGGAAATCGGGCAATGACTCGTTATGAGTTTGCCGCAGGTCTTAATGCTTGTCTGAATCGGGTTAATGAATTGATTGCTACTAGTACAGCAGATTTAGTCACAAAAGAAGACTTAGAAACCTTACGAAAATTGCAAGAAGAATTCGCTGATGGACTAGTTGAAATACGCGGACGGATAGATGGGTTAGAAGCTCGGAATGCAAACCTGGAAAATCAACAATTTTCGACTACTACCAAGTTAAATGCAGAAATAATTTTCTCTGTTGGGAGTGTGTTTGGTGGGGATAGAGCGTTAGATTCCGATCGCTGGAGAAGAATTGAAGCAGCTCCTGCGGGTACAGCTAGAGAGGCTGCAAGAGCTAATGAATATACAGCATCGGGTGGACGAAGGCTTCAGGACAACGCAATTTTCAGCGATCGCATCCGCTTGAATCTAATTAGTAGCTTCACTGGCAAAGACCAGTTGTTTACCCGTTTAGAAGCGAACAACACCACAGCCTTTAGTGGGGCAGTCACAGGTACAAACATGACCCGTGTATCGTGGGACGGGAACAACGACAACACCATTGTACTGGGCAAATTATATTATCGCTTCCCGGTAGGTGACAAAATCAATGTCATTGTTGATGCTATTGGTGGGGAATTCTATGACAACTTCAATACTGTTAACCCTTTGCTGTCCTCAACCCCGATTGGATCTCTTTCGCGGTTTGGTCGATTCTCCCCTATTTACCGCGCCAGTAACACGGGTTCTGCTAGTAATACAGGTTCAGGGGTCAGCGCCATCTTTAAATTGAGCGACGCGATTACTTTATCTGGGGGTTATCTTGCTAGAAGAGCTAACGATCCTAGTGCTGGTGCAGGGCTATTTGACGGTAGTTATGGTGCTTTAGCTCAATTAGCATTCCAGCCCAACCAAAACTTAACTCTTGCTTTGAGCTATGCACACTCTTACTTTACTGGTAGTAATAATGATGTTTCCGTTTCGGGAGCTTATGGTAGCGCTTTTGCTAATACCCCATTTGGTGCTGGTATTGCCACTTCAGCGAATCATTATGGGATAGAAACCAGCTATCGTTTTAACCCCCAATTTGTACTTTCTGGTTGGGTTGGGTATAGTCAAGCGATCGCAGAAGTTAGTTCTGGTGCAAATGTGAATAGAGGTGATAAGGCAGACATCTGGAACTGGGCGGTCACTTTAGCTCTCCCTGATTTAGGTAAAAAGGGCAACTTGGGAGGTTTAATCTTTGGTCAACCACCCAAGGTGACGAGTAATGACTTTGGCCCTGCTGTTCTTACTGCTACTAGTAATCTTCGTGAAGATAGCGATACATCTTTCCATTTAGAAGGACTATATCGCTACCAAGTGAATAACAATATCTCAATTACACCAGGCTTGATTGTGATATTTAACCCAGAACAGAACAGCAATAATGACACTATCTATACAGGAGTTGTTCGTACTACATTTCGATTCTAGATAATTTTGCATTAAAAAGACGGCAGTCGTTACAACAGAGAGACAGTCTGCTAGTGCTTCGCCACACAAACTTTGCGCGGTAGCAAGCTCTTGGGCAGAGGGGAAAGAACTTGTACAAATCTCTCAAGAGCTCCCCTGCACAAGCGCCGACCTCCACAAGCGCATTTTTGGGTTGGTGAAGTGTCGGCTTGTTAATAGAATTCCTTCCCGAATTGTAGAGACTGCCGTTGCAGAAGGAAATATGAATTTTTACCCAAATATTGTTCTGAAATGTAGCTTGTTTCCGGTAGCATTTCGTGGAAGCAAGCTACGCGTAGCGTCTTCGACAGGAGAAGGGTACTTAATCGAATTAGAATGACGACACCTCAAAAAAGATGAAGTAGCATCAAGAACTTATCTTGTATGTGTCAAATAACAGTCTGAAAAGTGGTTAATTGAACTAACTACTTTGTATTACTTCTATTACCAAATAACTTGGTTTAAAAAGATGTAAATACCAAACAAATTATTTAGTAAATTATTCACGGATATTTTCTATATTAATAGTAAAAATTCATATATTTTCTATTTGTAATCATACAGATTCATTTAATTACTTGTTAATATTTACGTGTAAAGAAAAAACCAGTAGGGGTCATCAAATGCAAGTTAGCGCTCGTAATGCTCTCAAAGGAACTGTAAAAAACATCGTCGTTGGCTCTGTAAATACTGAAGTAACGATAGAAGTAGCACCAGGGGTAGAGGTGACTGCAATTATTACCAAATCATCAGCAGAAAATCTCAAACTTACTGAAGGTAAAGAAGTCCACGCCATAATTAAATCATCAGACGTAATGATTGCCGTAGGCTAAAGTAATTGTTGAGATTCTATTAAGGGGGGGCAGTTTGATTGCCCCCTGTAAAGCGATGTCTACGACAGGCTACGCCTACGGGTAGGTAACTCGTTACTACAACTTTCCTATCAATAATATGTAGATAAGCTAAACCAAAGATATTTAGTCTATTAGCCACATCAGTAAATGTCTGCATAGGATTGCGATCGCACCAGTAGGGCGAGGTAGTATATACGCACGAGTCCTTTGATGACTAAGCCCCGCACGAATGGGAGCAGGTAATTGCAAACTGCTTGAACCACAAGTATTTCCACTTTTCAAGCGTGCCATTCGTGCCATTTATTTATGACTCTAAATATTTGCTATGACTTCTCCCATTTTGCTGATGTCATAGTCACCGAGAACCTCGAAAAAGCGATCGCAGGCTTCCGATGTCCCAAGATAGTGATAAACTGCTGTACTAGTAATTGTTTCAAGTATTCTTTGAGAATTATCAAGTCATATCGCGCACTATGAAGGGGGATAAATCTCAACCCAAAGGCAGCAGTTATAGATGCCGTACTGATTCTTGCATCAGCCCTGACTGTATACCCCACTAGAAAGCAATAATACCTAAAAGACCCCGCAGCAAGGCTGTGGGGTTTATTTCATTGGGCATTCAACCCAGGACAAAGAGCAAACTGGCAGTAATAGATCAGATCGGTGCTGGTCAAAGAGCAGGGATGATCGAATAAAAGACTATCACGACATCTCCGCAGAGGTAGCAGCACCACATTTGCGACACTGATAGCGAGTCGGCGTACCCTTACAGGGAAGCAAGCTACGCGCAGCGTCTGTCTGCGACACGCTGCGCGAACGTAGAGAGCGTCATAGCCCGTCGTAGACATCGCTATATTTGCACATAGCTCCCTTAATAGTGCTTGGAACAAATACCAACTTTACAGGTAGAAAATCAGGAAAATGTATAGACAAGTACAATACTTGCTACCAACTAGGTGGTAAATTTTACGACTGATAAAGAATTAAAAAGCGATGAACTTAACACCCAGTGAGTTAGAACGCTATCACCGCCAAATGATGCTTCCCAATTTTGGAGAAGCAGGACAAAAGCGCTTGAAGTCTGCAACGGTTTTGGTTACAGGTGTAGGGGGATTAGGCGGTACATCAGCGCTATATTTGGCAGTAGCGGGTGTTGGTCGGCTAATCCTAGTTCGGGGTGGTGACTTACGGCTAGATGATATGAATCGTCAGGTTCTGATGACAAATGATTGGGTAGGTAAGCCAAGAGTATTCAAAGCCAGAGAAACTCTGCAAGCTATTAATCCTGATATTCAGGTGGAAGCAGTTCATGATTACGTTACAAAAGAGAATGTAGACTCTTTAGTGCAATCTGCTGATATAGCTGTTGATTGTGCCCACAATTTCACAGAGCGGAACTTGCTCAACCAAGCTTGCGTGCGCTGGCAAAAACCAATGGTGGAAGCTGCAATGGACGGAATGGAAGCTTACCTGACAACCATTATTCCTGGCGTCACTCCTTGTCTATCATGCTTGTTTCCAGAAAAGCCGGATTGGGATCAGCGTGGGTTCGCGGTTCTCGGTGCTGTTTCTGGGACACTAGCTTGTCTTAGTGCATTAGAGGTAATAAAGCTGATTACTAAGTTTAGTGAACCCCTATTGTCACAACTGCTGACAATTGACTTGATGCGAATGGAATTTGCCAAACGACATTCTTATCCCGATCCTTCTTGTCTGGTGTGTGGTAGCCGTTCTTGTTCGGAAAATTCGTAAACAACATCTTTATAAACAACCGAATCTACTCGTCGATAACATTTTTACACTTATCTATGTGACTAATACATAGGATTTAAAAAACCTATTGACTCAATAGGGATTCCAGGAGATAAATCAAAAAGTGTATCTTGGATTACATTTTCCCAAATCGGATTGGTATAGGATTTAATACCAGATAAGTTGGTATTAACCCACTAGCAAGATATTTTACTAACCACAACTTAAGTGCCAGTCGAATGCACTAACTTCAGGTAAAACCCATAGATAGGTGAGGCATTAGAAGAATGGGTAATCTTAGAGACAGCCAGAAAAACTATTCTCAAATACCAACCTTCTCGATTCCCAGTTTCTGATTCCGCACTTTCCCAAAGTTCTGAAACCATTGAAAATAAATCAATTCTGCCAAAAATGAAAAAGCCTATTGGTCAGCCTAAAAAACCGGAACTCAGATCCCGTGTAGACGCACTCCTAGACTCCATGATTGTGACTTTCTATAAAGAAGTTCCGTTTTCTCAACATATGTTGAATGGATCGGATCTCAACATGGATTACTACAAGCGGCACAACATTGAAACTATTCTTCGGCTGCGGTTAAAACGTACAGTGGATGCACTAGCTATCCGATACTTCACTAAACATGACCCAGTTCAAGCCAAAGCATGGGCGAAATATACCGAGGAGGAGATGCTTCACGATACCGAGTTCTTCGTCAGGGATCTTGAGGCCGTAGGGGTATCGAAGGATGCGATTTACTCACAACAGCCATTGCTCTCAACGAAGCTGCTTATGGGATATTTGCTCTTTGACATTGAATACAAAGATAGTCCACTGGCTCTAATCTCAAGCGTTTACTTTGTCGAATACACAACTGTAAAGACCCAGCCGCAATGGTTAGACAATTTGGCGAAGATTCTGGGTAAAGACAAAATTATCGGAGCCAGGGGACATGTGAACCTCGATCTCAAAGATGACCATGACGATTTTGTGTGGGATGTCCTTGTATCTTTAATCAAGACTCCTGAAGATGAGGAGAAAGTCCTCGAACACATACGTAATGTCGGTCGTCTTTACGTTGCATACTTTATGGAACTCCATCAGGAGTTGATCGTAGGTCAAACTGACGATCAAATCCTTGGAAAATCCCTTGATATGAGTGTGCTGGCGCAGGTGTCTTGATCTATGCAACAAAGTGTTGCGGAAGATTTAAGGATGATTCTTGTATAGTGTGAGGCAAGTATCTCCTCTCTCTAACTCTAATATCAAGTCCGGTTGAATACTTATCATTAGGACAGGACTGACGCGGGTATAAAGCTCATTCAATCATCTTGCAAATATGCAACTTTTGCAAAAAAACTGGCTTGATTCGCGGTTATTTGACCGTTATATCTTTCACTACGCCACTCCAAAACAACTTATTCAACCAGCAATAAAGGAATGGATTGTTCAGGGATTGATCCAAGCAATGCCAACCTTAAAGATTGAACAGTATTTTGAGGCGAAGCAAAACTGGTTTGAAGGGTGTGATTACTTAATTGTTGCAGTTGAGGCGATATCGAATGACCTAATCGCTGTATTGGCATCCAGTTGGGTAAAAACAGACTCATTACCCTTTCTGCACGTCAAAATACAGATGATTGCAGAGCGTTATCAGAAAACACATCTGCTCAAACATATGTGGGGATTCCACCTTTACAAGGTGAGTCAAGGACATTTTGGATTCCCATCAATCGTTGCTCTAAAAACCTGTCATCCTGCTGTTTTCTCGGCAATGCGGGTGTTCTCACGCTTTGATGGTGTTCAATTGTATCCTCGGATTGAGGGTGAAATGCCAGAGCCAGAGATGAACGAAATAGCTTGTCTGATTGCAAAGAATATTTGTCCCGATCTGGAGTTTTGTTTGCATACTGGCGTGATAAAAAATGCTAGTGTACCCATAGATTTTTACCCGTCGCTACCAACAACAAAGAAAGCTGACGTAGGACATTATTTCCAAAACAATCTGACTCCAGCAGATCGGCTGCTTTGCATTCTTCACATATCAACAGACTTAGCAAAACATCGCATATTACAATCGTTGGACAAGAAACTATAACCGTTGTTTAAAAAAAGGGGTGATTTATGGAGCTTATTACCATTAGACCTGGTTCTTACCGACAGTTTGGCCCGTCAGAAGATTGTACTTTTTACTTGGTGACTAACACAGATATTGTCGATCAATTCTTGATTGAGAAAAGTGGTTCTTATACAGACTATCAAACAGTTACTTATGATCGGGAAAGGTCATTTGAAGCAATACTACAAAACGAAATCCCGGAAAACTCGCATATTTTTGTAGTTTCACCAAACTGTTTCTTCCGTTCTCCCAACCCAGAGATATTGGGGGATAAACGCAAGCTGATCGCGATGGCTTCCAATTCCACACCAACACCACTAGAAGCTGTCAAGCATTTTCTTGGTGTCATTGAGCGAACCGATCCGTATGCTCAGGCGGAATTTGCTGACCGTTTCTTTGAGTTAGGACAAAAAAGCGATCGCTTAGAAATTGTAGATGAAGAGTACGGCACTCGCGCAATCTTCGACCATCTTAACGACAAATACGAATGGAATTTGCAGGCTGGGCCTCTAGAGTGGGGTGAACAACAAATCGCACCATCAGGAGAAATTAGTGTCTTACCTGCCGATATTTGGGAGTTTAATCCTAATCTTTACCTTGCAATCAATGGTGAGATTGCATTTCGAGGACTACCGATTTTACATAGTGGTGAACCGTCTTTCTTACGAGAGGATCAAGCGCGCATTTTCAATCAGCTGCGACATATGAAGCATCATGCGTTGATTGCCAAGGTAGAGCAAGGTGTTGTAACGGATTTGCATCCCACTCACCCGGATGTAGAACCAGCAGCAGAGATGCTTAAAGCAATGGGTGCTGTTGATTCCCGGTATTTGACTATTTGGGAGTTAGGCTTTGCGATCAATACCTCACTCGACTTGCTTTGGGGTAATTATGCTATGAACGAAGTTTACGGTGGTACTAGTGGAGCGCTGCACTTTGGGCTTGGTCTAACACCTTACACACAATACCATCTCGATTTGATTTGTCCCGGTATTCGGGTATATGGAAAGGATAAAAAGCTACTTCTTGGTACTCCAGAACTCACTAGCGCTGTTACTAGATGAGCCAAATTACTAATTTGTAATTAAAAGGGTACTGAACTAACACTAAATTTTTTATTTTTTGGTGAACAAGACATTGAATAGTTCAGTATTTCCATTTATACAACTACGTTAGCGTAGCGAGTCTGCATACTCCTGCGGAGAAGCAAGCTACGCGCAGCGTCTCATATGAGAGCGTCATTACGAGTTATTTTGACAAACAAGCTATGTTGTCTAGACTTTGGGGAAGGTAACTATGATTGACCTCACAGGAAAAGTAGTACTAATTACAGGAGCGGCTCGTGGTATAGGCGAGGCATCTGCACGCGCTGTTGTGGCTGCGGGTGGTTATGTAGTAGCTAACGATGTACTTGCAGAACAACTTGATGTTTTACAAGCTGATTTGGGCTCAGAGCGCTGTCACGTAGTCGTTTCCGATCTCGCTGATGTCACGGCTGTCCCATATCTATGGGAGCGTGCAACTGACTGGCGAGATGGCATTGATGTACTTGTGAACAATGCAGGAGTGTATGAAAAAGCACTTATTGAGGGTGATTTTGAGGACTGGCATACCTCTTGGATACGTACACTCAATATTAACCTAGTTGCTCCGGCATCCCTGTGTCGTGAGGCTATCCATCACTTTAAACAGCAAGGTGGTGGAAAGATTATTAACATTGCCAGCAGAGCAGGATTCCGGGGTGACTTGCCTGACTATACGCACTACGCAGCATCGAAAGGAGGAATGCTTGCTCTGTCTCGTACAATTGCTCGTGGATTTGCCGATAAGAATATCCTAGTTTATGCGATCGCTCCTGGATTTGTCCGTACAGAACTTAACGCCGAGTACTTCGATAGCTATGGTGAGTCAGCTGCTATCTCCCAGACACCACTGGGAGAAATGGCAATGCCACAGGATATTGCTAACGTCGTAATTTTTCTAGCATCAGATTTGGCACGTCATGTGACAGGCGCTACCATTGATGTTAACGGGGCGAGTTACGTCCGTTGAGTGTCGCAGGCTCCTGACAGCAAGTATAGGGATGAAAGTTAGATGAATAGTCAACACTTTCCGCTTCGAGGCGGATGTCACTGTGGCAACCTCAAACTTATATTTAACAGCACACAAACTCCAAACCGATTAGCTGTCCGAACATGCGCTTGTTCCTTCTGTCGGAAACACGGCACACGTAGTACCTCAGATCCCAATGGAGACTTGCAAATTCAGATTATCAATCCCGAGCAAGTCATTCGTTATCGCTTTGGTATGCACACAGCCGACTTCCTAATTTGCGGTTGCTGCGGCGTTTATGTTGCCGCTCTCATACAGAATGAAACACAGCAGTCCTTTGCCACCGTCAATGTCAATGTCCTAGATTGCACTCAATTAGTCTTTCAAGATTCAGTAACTGTGGACTACGATGGAGAGACTATGCGATCGCGACAAGAACGACGTTTACGAGCTTGGACACCAGTTGTTTCGATTGAAGAACAGAATTCTCAGTCCTAATTAGTCGATCTAAATCAAAGGTGTCAATGTTTTTAGACTTGGACTTGCTCTTACACGCACCTTTATTCAAGTCTTAGTGCAGTATATACCGCACAGATAATTGATGAGCATTGGTTTGTAATGCGGACTTTCAGTTTGCACAATCGGCAACGTTCTTAATCAAAATAGGATGCTTACCGCTGTAGCAAGCAATAACTGTTATATATCTGCATTAGCTCAATAAAGCTCTTTGATTCAGAGAAAAAGGCAAATATTTAGCAATTGCTTGTATTTTTTTAAGGAAGTAATTAGTGAAAAAAATGAACTTTTTAACTAGTAGTCTGCCAACCCAAAATTGTTAGGTGAGAGATGAGAAAAGGGGTTCATGTTAAAGGTTAAAGGAGTAAACATCTTTTCCCTTTCTCCCTTGCCCTTAAAAGAGCCAAGTTTCCTTGGCGAACTACTAGTTTCTGAAAAAAACACATATTTTATTTATTGCTGAGACGATATAAAGCAGCGTATTAATAATTATTGGCGTTGTTCAAAAATCGTTATATTTGTGTTGCTTAAAATTATATTTTTGTTCAACTTTGAAAAGTTAAAAAATATTTGTTTATGGCTTGTGTTTTTAAGAAAATAGTTGTATGTTCAATTTAGCTTGTACAAGCAGATAAACATTAACCAGAATGGAGTCATAACCATGAAGAAAGTAAACAAGAATGGCCGTTACCTTGGCACATTGTTAGGTTAATCTTTTTGGATTAGCTAACTACTGCTCAATTTGTATTTCTGGGTTTTTAAATAGCCCTCAACAACAAAAGTTAACCAGAATGGAGAAACAACCATGAAGAAAGTAAACAAGAACGGTCGTTACCTTGGCACATTGTTAGGCTAATCTTTTTGGATTAGCCAGTTAGCATTTAAGTTGCATTTGCAAGAGGTTTTTAAATAAACCTCAAGAATTCGGAATATTTAATAAATCTGAGTTCTACAAGATGTAATTTAATTGGATAACAGCCTAATAAATAGGAGGGGTAAATCCCCCCTATTTATTCAAATAATATTTTTTTTATAGCAAAAAAATGTAGATGATGAAGTAATAATTTTTCAGAATCAATCGATGTTCATATACACTTGTTAATTTGAGCGCAGATATAGTAACAACCACGAAACATAGTATTTTAGGTTGTTTTTAAGTAAGTTCTGTAAAGAATCAACATTTTCTATTTACGGATATTATCAAGATGGAAACTATACTCATCCGTCCACAACGCCTTCGTCAATTTGGAGCTAGCGAAGATAGTCATTTCTGCCTTGTTACCAACTCCTCTTTAGTAAACCAGTTCCAAATTGTAGAAGATAGCGGCTATACTTCTACAAAGATTGTGCCTTATGATGCAGAGGTATCGTTTGAACAGTTGTTAGACGAAAGTATTCCTGAGCCAGCCCATGTTCTTGTCATTTCTCCCCAATACTTCTTTGAGTCTCCTGCACCCGAAAAGCTTGGACAGCGCAAGCTAGTCGTCATGCCTTGCAATTCCACACCAACGTCATTATTAGCGATTCAGCATTTTTTGGGAATCATGGAGCGCACCGATCCTGAAAAACTAGAAGCCTTTGCCGATCGCTTTTTTGATTTGGGAAGGAGTAGCGAGTATCTGGAAATTATCAACGAGGCTCAAGGTACTAAAGCAATCTTTGAACACCTAGATGAGAGCTATGAGTGGAACCAGCAGGCAGGATTTATCGAATGGGGAGAGCAGCAAATCGCGCCAGCAGGGGAACTCAGCGCACTACCCGATGACATCATGCGATTTAACGCCAACCTCAGGCTAGCAGTGAACGGTGAGATTGCATTGCAGGGTCAGCCTACAGTCCACTCAGGAGCAGTTTCCTTTTTACCTGAAGATCGGGCGCGAATTTACAAAGGGCTTGATTGTATGCGCGATCGCGCAGTTATTGCCACCGTTAATAACGGTCTAATTACAGAGTTACGGGCATCTCATCCAGAAGCTCAACCAGCAGTTGATATGCTCAATAATATGTTCATGTTAGATTCCCGTTACCGGATTATTTGGGAAATGGGATTTGGCATTAATACCGCTCACGAACTTCTACCTGGGAACTTTGGTATGAACGAAACTTATGGCGGCAGTAACGGGGTGTTCCATTTAGGAATCGGTTTGACACCTTATACTCAGTATGCTCTGATCCTGATCTGCCCAGATACCCAAGTACTGGGTCGGAATGGAGAGGCACTTGTTGGCAAGGCAGCAACGCTTTCAGCAACAAGGTAATGCACTGTAATTTAAATGTGCAAGTATGTTTGCGCTTCTGTCGAACTAATGGTACTACTACCCATAAAACTCTTTTATGAATCAAGAGTTTGGTTTGTTAATTGACGGCAACTGGTGTAATGGCAGCGATAATCGCTTTGGGGAATTAATCAATCCAGCTAACGAACAGGTAATAGGACGGGTAGCTTACGCAAGTCAAACCGATCTTGACCGAGCACTCGCTGCTGCCAAAAAAAGTTTTCTAACCTGGCGTGACACACCAGTAAGTACTCGTGTGAAGATACTAGATCGGGCAGCGACATTACTCTACGATCGTATTGATGCTGCCGCACTCTTGCTTACCTCTGAACAAGGTAAGCCACTAAGCGAATCCCGCCAAGAATTGATCCGAGCAGCCGAAACCATTGCTTGGAACGCCAAAGAAGCAGAACGAATTTTAGAGTACCGTAGTTTTCCTGTGAGCGACTATCACAGGTTTATCGTACCTGAACCAATTGGTGTTGTCGCTGCCTTTACACCGTGGAATTATCCAGCAGTTGTTTCTGCCCGAAAAATAGCACCAGCCCTTGCTGCTGGCTGCACAATAATTCTCAAGGCTGCGGAAGAAACACCAAGTTCAGCTGTAGCGATCGCAATGGCATTGATTGATGCCGGATTGCCGCCTGGTGTAGTCAATTTAGTTTTTGGCGATCCACCAGCGATTTCTAAACATCTTCTCGCTTCGCCAATTATCAGGAAGCTTTCTTTCACTGGTTCGACAGTAGTCGGGAAAGAGTTGGCAAAGCTAGCCACAGATGGTTTGGTACGCTGTACCCTGGAACTTGGTGGTCATGCACCAGCGATCGTCTTTGCAGATGCAGATGTTGATGCTGCGGCCGAGGCGATCGCTGCTTATAAGTTTAAAGGCTCTGGTCAAAGTTGCAATGCACCTAGCCGAATTTATGTGCATGAAACTCTCTATGAACCATTCCTCAAACGGTTCACAGAACTTGTACAAAATATTCGAGTCGGTGACGGTATGGACGAGAATACTGACATGGGACCAATGGCAAATCCCCGTCGAATTGCAGCAATGGAACGCTTAGTTGCTGATGCAGTAACTAAAGGCGGGTGTGTAGTCACTGGAGGAAAAAGGCTACCAAGACCAGGATATTTCTTTTTGCCTACAGTACTTACTGAAGTTCCAGACGATGCAGCGATTATGAATGAGGAACCATTCGGGCCGATCGTTCCCATCGCACCTTTTGCCGACTTCGATCGAGCAATTCATCAAGCAAATAGTAATCCTTATGGACTTGCAGCTTACGTATTTACTAGTTCGCCTGTAGTAGCAGAGGCTGCCGCTAGGGCTTTAGAAGTAGGTAATGTCGGCATCAATCAACTGAGTGGAGTGCCTCCTAATGCACCAGTGGGAGGTATTAAAGACAGTGGCTATGGATATGAAGGCGGAACTGAAGGACTCGAAGCTTTTCTTAACCTCAAGTTGCTCAGTCAAAAGGTTTTATCTTAACTTTAACAAACTTGTTTACCAAACAAAACTGAAGATAAGTATAGCTATTTATGTCAACAAAACCAACTATTAATTCCAAAATTCGTTTAGCCACTCATAATGATGTTCCTAGCATAATCAATATTATGCGTGAGGTTTATATTGAGCACGGTCTTGTATTTGAAGTTTCTCAAGAAATCCCAGATATTTTAGATTTTGAGGAAAAATACAATCAAAAATCTGCTGCTTTCTTTGTTCTATTAGTGGAAGAAGAAATTATTGGGACTGTAGGTGTAAAAATAATCAAATCTTCAGAAGCTGAAATTGTTAGGCTTTATCTTAAACGGGATTTTCGAGGTCTTGGTTTAGGCTACCAATTACTTAAAACTGCCGTTAGCTGGGCACAATTACAGGGCAAAACTCATATAGAGCTATGGTCTTTTACTCAATTTACCCAAGGTCATCGTCTCTATAATCAATTTGGCTTTACACAACTTGATACACGCCAAATGAATGATGTTAATCAAACTCAAATGTACGGCTTTGCATTCTCAATCTAAATGCTCTAAAGAATTTTTGATTAATCATACAAAATTTTAAATATTATGGACACAAGGAGAAAACAGCGAAATGAAAACTAATTATGTGATTTCCGGTGGACAAAAGGGTAAAGACCGTCTGAAAGTCCTATCAGAAGTTGTGCAAGGAACTACATTAAATCTTTTAAAAAACCTTGGAATTTGCGAAGGAATGCACTGTCTTGATGTGGGATGTGGCGGTGGTGACGTAACTATAGAGATAGCTAAATTAATAGGTGCAAAAGGTAAAGTAATTGGCATTGATATGGATAGTAGTATTATCCAGTTGAGTCAAGAAGAATTTAACCAGAAATTTACTAATGTTGAGTTTAGAGCATTAAATGCTTTTGATATCGATGAAAAATTACAATACGATCTGACTTATTCTCGGTTTCTACTAGCACATTTAACAAATCCCGAAATAGTCACTACAAAAATGTATCAGGCTTTAAAATCTGGAGGAGTTGCTATAGTTGAAGAAACAGATTTTTCTGGATATTACTGTTATCCAGAATCCCAGGCTTTTGCAAGATATCTTGAACTACACCGCCAGGTCATTAACCGAAGAGGTGGAAATGTCGATCTGGGAGCTAAAATTCCTAAAATACTTAGAGGTTCAGGGTTTAAAAATGTTCAAGTTAATTTAGTACAACCAATATTTACAAAACTCTCAGAAAAAATAATTCCTCAAATAACGCTGCTCAATATTAAAGAAGCAATTATTTCCGAAAAGCTTGCCTCACAAAAGGAGATAGATTCTCTTTTAGCAGAGCTAAGTCAATTTATTGAAAAACCAGAAAGTATCATAGTCTTTGCTAGATTATTCCAGGTTTGGGGGTACAAGTGAGAGGAAAAATTTTTTAGTTTTATTTAAATATGAAAAAGGAAAACTTTTCTTCTGGAACTATTGAACTGACAGTTGCTATGCTTGTGTCAGGAACAGTTGGTGTATTTTTTAAAGAGTCGCATCAAGCAATTTTTAACGTTGTATTTTATCGCTGTATATTCGGAGCAATTTTCTTGGGTTTATACTGCTATTTTAAAGGATATTTTAAGCAACACAATTTAACCTTACGACTACTAACCTTGGCTCTACTCAGTGGTGTATCGCTGATTTTAAACTGGGTATTGATTTTCAAATCCTTCTCATTAACCTCAATAGCGCTGGGGACGGTAGTCTATCACACCCAGCCTTTTTTTGTGGTTATACTAGGTAGCTTAATACTTAAAACTACTATTTCCAAAAACAAAATTGCCTGGATTGCGATCGCATTTTTAGGGTTAGTGCTGGTTACTAAACTGCGGTTGACGATGGTATCAATCGACAGTTCTTATATTATTGGTATATTATTTGCCCTACTCGCAGCTATTTTTTATGCTCTGACTACCCTCCTTGTTAAGTGTCTTGAGGGCGTGCGTCCCCACCTCATCGTCCTGATTCATTTGACACTGGGAATATTTTTGGTTCTACCTTTCACGTCTCTTGAAAAAGTTCCTCTCTTTGGCAACCACTGGTACTATCTGCTGGGGTTAGGTGTAATTCACACTGGTATCGTATACATCCTCATGTATTCATGCTACCAAAAGCTCACGACATCAGCGATCGCAGTTCTTACTTTTGCTAATCCGGCTAGTGCAATGCTTAGTGATTACGTCATCTACGGGCATATCCTAGTAGTCTGCCAACCCAAAATTGTTAGGTGAGGGCTGGGAAAAGGGGAAAGGTTAAAGGAGTAAACATCTTTTCCCTTTCCCCCTTGCCCTTTACCCCGCCAAGTTTCCTTGGCGAACTACTAGAGCCAATACAGGGAGTCGGCGTTGCACTCATCGTACTTGCCAGCCTTGCTGTGAACTTAAACTGGTCATTATTACCAACTAACCTGGCTTCAAAGATGTGAGCTAATCAACAACTGTGATGTTGAACCTAAAATCTTATTCACTAAAAAGTTTTTATGGAGAAAGCCCATGCCAATTGTTCAGAAAAATCCTAGTATCGCGATTGTCGGAGCCACAGGTATCGTCGGTACTACTTTCTTGTCCCTGTTTGAGGAGCGCTCTTTTAAGTATTCAAACTTGCATTTAGTCGCTTCATCGCGCTCAGTCGGTCGTTGCTTAACTCAGGGTGGACGCGATTATGAAGTTTGCGATTTAGCGGACTTTGACTTTACAGGTGTTGACATTGCCTTCTTTGCTGCTGGAACGCCCATTAGTCGTGAGTGGGTCAGTAAGGCAGTAGAGCAAGGTGCACTTGTGATTGATAACACCAATGCGTTTCGGATGAACCCCGATACACCACTTGTTGTTCCACAGGTAAACCGTCATCTTTTAGTAGAACGGCCTAAGAGCGGAATCATCGCCAATCCAAACTGCTCAACAATTCCCTTGGTACGCCTTCTACAACCGATTGAAGAAAGTTACCGCGTCAAGCAGGTGATTGTCAGTACATATCAATCTGCTTCTGGTCGAGGTGTCACGGGTATTGAAGAACTCAAAAACGGTTGTTTACAAATCATCAAAACTCCACTAGAACCACCAAAAGCAGAGCGCTTTCCTCTGCCTTTGGCCTTCAATCTCATTCCCAGCATTGATGTGCTTCTTGATAACCACTTCACACTGGAGGAGCAAAAAATGCTTCAGGAGTCGCAGAAGATACTCAACCGTCCTGACTTGAAGGTTTCTGCAACTTGCGTGCGAGTGCCAGTTATTAACTGCCACTCAGAAGCAGTCTATTTTGAATGCGATCGCGACTTAGATCGCAATCATATCGTTGAATTGCTCCGTCATGCTCCAGAAGTGACAGTTTATGACGGTGAAGGTACGCAAGATTATCCGACACCACAAACTATAGATAATCCCAATTATATTCATGTTGGTCGAATCAGAATTGACCCTAATAATCCCAAAGCTGGATGGTTTTGGCTAGTTTCTGATAATCTTCGGATCGGTGCAGCTTTAAACGCGATCCAAATTGCCGAAGAGATGATTCAAAGGCAGGTGATTTGAAATGCAAATCCGCGTCCTCAAGTTTGGTGGGTCAACCTTTCAACGTAGTACTGATTTCAACACCATTGCAGCATTTCTCAAATCTCGGCTTGAACAAGATAGCGACAAGCTTGTAGTAGTTGTTAGTGCAATGGCTGGTTTGACGGATGAGTTTCATAAACTTGCTTTGGAAGTCAACACAAATCCATCACCCGAAGCCCTTGACTCACTTGTGCCACTTGCTGACACTATTGGGGCAAATCTGCTTCGTTTAGCAGTCGAAGCAACAGGTATTTCTGCAAAAGTACTGTCTGGCTATCAACTAGGTATTATTACAGACTCTAACTTTTCCTATGCTTCGATCCAAAAAATTGATGGAGCAGTTTTAAAAAAAGCACTTACAGAAGTTGATATTGTAGTAGTTCCTGGTGGTCAAGCAGTTGATAGCCATAATCGTCCCACATTCCTTGGTAGAAACAGTTCTGACTTTACTGCTGTAATCTTAGCGGCAACACTTGAACTTGAAAGTTGCGAGATTTTTTCTGATGTCAATGGCATTTACAGCGCCGATCCGAATCTCATCCAAAACACTAGACTTATTGAGGCTGTATCTTTTGACACCGCAATTAACTTTTCACTCAGTGGGGCAAAAGTCTTGCACTATAAATCACTACAAGTTGCCAAAGATAAAGGAGTGCAAATCGTGTGTCGGCATAATCGGGATGATTATCGCATTGGGACAGTAATTGGTGATGGCAAGACATCAAAGGCGACCATACTCGATCCTCGATCAATTGTCCTAGAGTTTGCGTCAAAACGAGATTTTGAAATAGCAAGACTTAAGCTACAACTAGCGAATATTCCTGTTATTTTACTCGAAGACCAAAAAATGCCAATGCTTGTAGTTACTTGCGGTTTTTTTGATGCTGTCAAGTTCTTAGCTGAGTCTGGTATTGACGCACATCGCCGAGATTCTCTGCTAATTAGTGAATTTAATGGTAATAGCTTAGTACTAAGACATATTGTCAGTACTAGTGAGGCGATCGCATTATGCCAAACAATCCACGATCGCTTGTATAAGCATAACGAAAGTCCAAAACCGTCACAATCAAATGTGAATTAAATGGATGATATTTCCTCTTGGTTTTCTCAAGACTACGCGCAAGCTCAAGAACGTTTCCGAAAAACAACGCATTTGTTAGAACACGGAGCTATAGAGGTCAGTGATGGTCTGACTATCGACTGGGCTTGGTCAGGAAACCCCCAATCTCCTCACGTCCTTGTCTTTAGTAGCGGACTCCACGGCATTGAGGGATTTGCTGGTAGTGCTACTCAACTTTATTTGCTGTCTCTTAACCCTGAAATCTCTACGCTTTGGCTTCATGTACTCAACCCTTGGGGAATGGCAAATCTGCGACGCGTGGATAGCCAAAACGTAGACCTGAATCGCAACTTTCTCGCCGAGTCAAAGGAGTACCAAGGCGTACATCCGACTTATAGTCTCCTAAACCCTCTGCTGAATCCACCCTCGCCACCGACAAGGGATTTCTTTTTATTGCAAGTCATGGGAGCAGTGCTTCAACATGGCTACGAGAACCTGAAAAGTGCTGTGGCGACAGGGCAATATGAGTATCCCCAAGGTCTATTCTTTGGTGGTAAATCGTTACAGCCTGCGTTGTCTCGACTATTATTATTTCTCGACAAAACGCTAAGTCACCGAGAAAGAATTGTACACGTTGACCTGCACAGTGGTCTTGGCAAGTTTGGCGAACTATCTTTGCTACTTGAAGGAGAGGCTAATCCAGAGCAAATTGCGCGGGCGCACCGTGCGTTTGGCTCGAGGTTGAAAAGCCGTTATGACCGCAAAGGTGGCTACCTTGTGCGTGGTGGCTTTACTCACGCTCTGGCACAACGCCTTCGGGGTGTCCGTTACGATGGAATTACGTGTGAGTTTGGAACCTATAATATGCTCCGTGTTCTAGCTGCGTTACGCAACGAGAATCGACTGTATCACAATGCACAGAGAAGCTTCTTTGTTCCCTCAAAACCGCGATTGCTTGAGGTCTTTTCACCTTCCAATGTAACATGGCGTAGTCAAGTTTTATTACATGCAATAACAGTTTATAAACAAGCCTGTATAATGTTAAATGATTAGGGTGCGGCTCTTTTAAAAAGACGGTATCCTGAACAAGAATAAATTAAGAGATGCTTGTCGAATAAAGGTATTGAACAAATTATCTGGTTTAAAGACAAGCACCAGAAATAGCCAGAGTCAAGGGATAGCCATGAAGTATGCAAGCATCAACCGTAAATGAAGACGTATTTTTCTGTGCTTTGAATGATAATTTGGGAAAAATTATGAACCATAAATCGAGCAAGAGTTAAAGTATCTAATAGCTCGAATGTGAATTCGTTGAGGATAAACTCAAGTGCTATTAGATTTTGTAATACTTTATTTTCTCAGCCTAGTGCTCTTTTACTTTAGCTATTTACTTGTGACAAATACTCGTTTTTTCTTAAGGGCAAAAACTAAGCCCATTGCAAGGATACTTCCACCTATAGTATTAGGTTCAGGAATAGAAGTAGAGGGGGCACTAAATCCATATTTCGCCAGTACTTTTTGTCCTTTTGATGAAATAATGTAATTAGCTAATTTTTGACCATCTGGACTGGCATGATTTAATACTGTTAAACCATAATCAGCTTTAACTGCTAAGTTTTGTGGTAATTCGACCAGCTTCAGACTTGTTGAATCAGATGGAACTTGTAGTGCTAACAAAGCGCTAGTATAATATGCCAGATTGACATCTACTGGCTCAGGACTTTCTTCCAAAGAATAATATATACTGCCACCTGAATCATTCCTGTTTTGTGGTATTATCTGTGGCATCAGCCCTGAATTACCCAGATTCTCTATTTTGTTTGGTGAGAAAAAAGCAGTGTTTTTATTTAGCTTTTGAAAACTCCCCGGTTTGATTTGATCGGCTTTTTTATATACGACCTGTGCATAGTATCCCAAAGGATCGGTGTCAGGTGGTGTACCTATCCGAAGATTAGGTAACTGTTCCAAAAAGTTACTGGATGTTAAAGACGAATCAGATCTAGTGACAGCAACTAAACGATTGCTAGCGAACTTTACCACTGGTCCACCCAAACCTTTCTTATATACTTCGAATGGTTTGTCAGTATCAGCACTGGCAAAAATATCAGGTTTTTCCCCTCCTTGTATTATGCGATCGCGCTGGATATCAGAATGATTAAAACTCGTTTCTACAGGAATACCATTTTCCTTAGTAAAATCATCAGCTACTTCAGAAAGACCTGCTCTCAAACTGCCAGCACCAAATAAAACAACTGAAGAAGGTTCTGTTTGAGGCGAAGTTCCAATGCTAGCAGCAAAAGTTTTGTTGCTGACAATTATATTAAAAATGCAGCTAGTTAGTGAAGCAGCGAGTAAGTATTTTTTCATGTTTATACAGCTTTGGGTTCAGTACTATTTTTTGATAGCTTATTTAACAGTTTGTTCTGTCAATTTTCTCTTGAGTGCTAAACCCATAGCCGCAGCTAGTAATAGTCCCCAAACATAGTTGGGTTCAGGTACTGATTTGGTGGGGCTAATAAAGCCATACTTATGCAAAATTTGCTGTCCTTTCTCTGACAAAATATAATCTGCTAGTTTCTGTGCATTCGGGTCAGCATTTTTGATAACTGTTAAACCAAATGGCGCTGCAACAGACAAATAATCTGGTAGCCCAACTACTTGCAGGCTCGGATCAATTTTTTGCGATGCGATCGCGCCAGTGTAGTAACTTAAGAAAACATCTGCTTGCTGAGTTTTGTCAAGAAAATATACTAAGCTGTCTTGTCCTGATGGGATTATTGGGGAATTCGTTCCACCTGTTAATTGCAAGGCTTTACTATTGAGGGTATCAAAACTACCAGGGTTTTTTGAATTAGCTTGAGTAAATATCTGTTGAGTGTAGTCTCCAAGAGGATCTAATATAGGTGTTGCAATTCCCAACTTGATGTTGGGATTTAATAAGTAATCTAACACCTGATTTGGTGTAATTTTTACCTGGGAATACTTTGAGGAAAACACCGCTACAATCTGGTTTTGAGTAAATTCCACCGGCTGACTGCTCAACCCCTTAATGTAGAGTTTTTGGGGATTTCCAATATCTGCACTAGCAAAGACATCAGCAGTGGGCTGTCCCAGTTGGAGTTCTGTTTCTATTGCTTGCTCTCTAATCCCTGATGGCCCAAATACTGTATTCGTTCCTATTCCTGTTTCTTCGGTGAAGTCTTGGCTGACTTCCGTTAGTGCATTTCTTAAACTACCTGCTCCATATAAGTTGAGATTAGCTGCAAAAGCTTGATTTGGTATTAGAACACTAAAGGCACAAGCTGCCAAAGAACCTGTCAAAAAATATTTTTTCATCTGTTCGCTAAAATCTTCAAGTTTTTAGATATTTTATCCTCAAGGTTCACATTACCAACTTAGTTGGAAAAATGTCAATTACTTTATACAGACAAATGTTGACTTTGTTACTTACAATCCTCGGTTAAGAAAGTTATCAGTTGAGGCAAGCAGTTATTGAGAAATAATTATTGCTCAATAACTCTTTTTCCTCCCCTACCTCAACAGCTTATCCAAACCGTATTGGGCTTTGTTAATTATTGAAGATATGGTGGGCGTAAAACTTGCTTTTTGCCAGTCATACTCAATAAATTTACAAATGTCTCCAGAAGTTATTGCTGATATTATTGAGATTGACAAGCTTAGTCTTTATATCAGAAATATTTTGGTTTCAAAGGAGAAGGAGGAGCAGATAATATGACGATATTTGTCACATTACTAACGTAACGACCCCCAGCTTTGTCACCTGGAACTACTAAACGAGCAAATCCTTCGTCTGTTAAAGGCACGATTTTACCATCACTACCTTTTTTTGCAAATGCGACTAGTACTGTTTTCCCTTCAAAGTTAGGTTGAATTTCACCAATAGCTACGACTGCACCATAGCAATCTGTGGCGTCAACTAGAACATATTGCCTCAGAAAAGAGTTTTTAGAATTCACCCCAGAATTTCCAGGTTTTAGACCACCTCCGGCTTTCGGATTATTAATCAATTCCCATAGAGGAACTCCGTAGTATGTTTCTGTTCGTGGCCCTGAGCCGGTTTGAAAGCTCACAGTGATTTCTGTAACTAATGCTGGATTTTGTTTTTTTAAAGCATCTTGTAAATTTCGCAGTTTTTGCAAGTTATAAGTGGCTGGATTCTTGAGTTCTCCACCCAAGCGAAAACTTTGCGAAGAACCTCCAAGACACTTATTTTTATCCCAGACAGAAGGTGTTTTTTCTTCTCTATTCCAGGGAAGATCGCTCCTTGAGTCAGCTAAAGTGGGCTGCCATAAAACCAGTATCGATAGCATTAAAGACGCAATGGGAATCGTGCGGGTAAAACGCATAAAACATTTCTCCGTTTACTATTGAATATTGAAAAAACTGGATTGTTTTGCTCAAACCTGTTTGCTCACCAAAAATTAGTATCGTTATCGCCAAAATTGAGCAATTTGACAATAGATTCTGTTAGATAAAAATAAAAACTGTTCTATCGTTAAACTTTCAACTCCTTACCAAACGCTACTAAATAGCTAGTTTTTAATAACTGATATTAAAAACTAATAAATCCTGACGCCAAAGTTAGCCGCAAACCTCTTGTTAGATTTGCGTTTTTCCAAATGGATAAGTGTATCTGTGTAATCTAATGAAGATAATACCAACTTATTGAGTAAAATACCAACTAATATAGTAATCAAACACGAACAAAATTAATTTTTATTTCTTTTTAAAATAGTTCAGCTTAATATTGTATAGAAACTAAGCTGTCGTTATTTGCCTTATAAATAGATAACTATCAAGCAGATAACTATCAAGCTAATAAACTCTTTATAAGTGAGACTCACCTGTAAATTGGAAAACTGTCCGAGTTATAGGGAAAGGTTGTAGTTGTCTCGACACTATAGTTGAAGCAAAACCATACAGCGACTAGACTATTCTATGTATACAACCAATAGACCAAATAAATAATCTAAGTAGGGAACATCTTCCTGAATGAACCTAGCGATTGCCTCATCTGAGAAGAAAACACTCATTTTAGTTTTATGATCGGCTGACAAATAAATAGCTCAATCAAGATTCCCACTAAACCTAATCTCATTCAGTTGTAGAAATTGTAATAATTACTACTATTGTCCCAAATAGTTGGTAACAAAATAACTTTGTTAAGAAAGAATATATACCTCGAGTTGTCAGATCGTTGGCGCGATGGCTACGCCCGCCGCAGGCATCGCATTGCACAAGGTAGATTATCCTCTAATCTTGTTAATCTCAGCAGTCCTTGGCGACAAGTGATAGAAGAACTGTGGACGCCTGCTTACCGTCAAGCCTTAACACAGATGTCTGGGGTGGAATTGAAAGACTGTGCAATGGTGATTGGCTTTCGTCGATATAATCTAGGTAACAGTCATCGCCCTCACACTGATGAACCATCAAAAGCTTTGACTCATTTGCTATTTTTCAATGAACAATGGCCTATGCACTGGGGTGGTTGTTTGCGAATTCTCTTTGACAAAAAACCAGAATCTGTCTTCCAAGATATTGCACCACTGAACCAGTTTTCGGCTGTGATTGTGCGCTCAGATAATTCTTGGCACATGCTAACTCCAGTAGCATCGACTGCACTACAGTGCCGATTGGCTCTCAGAATTACTTTTTTTCACAATCTCGATGCAGGTGCTTAGTCTTAGTCGATAGTAAAAATCCAATTTATACACAAAAGGCGATCGCCTCTATTTGCTGGAAACAAATAGTTAACTAACAATACAAAAGGCAGTTAGCTTTCTTACAGATTATTCTGATTATATGAGTGCAACAGTATCCATTACTGAGCGATCGCAAAACTTTTCGGTCTACTGATTATTAAACTGGTATTGCGATCATAACAGTTCATTTTTGATATGCCTTATCCAGATTGTTTAATGAACACTAATTTGTCAATATGGACACTAATTTGTCAACGCAGACAAATAATTTGGCAAGCGACAAGAGAGAAAAAAGAGATTTGGCATTACTAAAAACATCAAATTCCATGACTTTTACCGATTACCCAATTACGCCGGAAAAACCTAGCTAAAGCTGATTCTTCTAAGGACAGATAAATTGGGCGTCCGTGGGGACAGGTGCGAGGGTTGCGAGTGCGTTGCCAATTATCTAAAAGTATCTGCATTTCTTGTTGATTCATCGGTGTACCGTTACGAATGGCACTGCGACAGGCGACAGCTACTTGGGCTGTTTGTAAATCGCCTCCCCAACTAAGTTCTAAAATTGCTTCTGCACAGTCGTCTCGCTGTTGTAAAGGTGCGGGGATATTACGAACTGCCCAAAGTTGTTCGCCAAAGGGTTCTATTTCTAAACCGATGCGTTGCAGTTGCAATACTTGCGCTGGCGATAATTGATAAAGAATTATTGACGGTTCGATGGGGACAAGTTGCCAATTATCAGATAATTGCTCATACAAAACTCGCTCATGGGCAATGTGCTGTTCTACTAACCACATCCCACCTGAATGTTCCGCCACAATATAAGTATTGCTAACTTGAGCGACAGCTTTTAAAAAGTTAGCAGTTGGGAGTGAGGAGTTAGGAGTTTTGGGATTTTCGTTAGGATTTTGAGAATTGAAATTGTAGCCACCTTTGGCTTCTGCGGCTTTGAGTAATTTACTAACTCGTGTCGTGTGAACAGCTTCTTTGAGATTGTTAGAAGAAATGCTGAGTGCTTGGTTAATTGCTTGAGTAATTTGCTCTTGCCAATAAATGATTTCGTTGAGATAAATTTCTGTTTTTGCTGGATTGCGATTCCAGTTAATTTGATCGGGGGAAATGGCAAGATGTAAGAAACAAATTGGATAGCGATCGCGCGGTAATGTTTTATGAAATGCTGATAATATCGTTTGCTCTAATTCCGGTGTCTTTACCATCCGTCCGTTAATGGCTACACGTACCCAATCTGGACGATGACGATGACAGCGATCGGGTAATCCTACCACTAAATTTAGTGCTGAGTGCTGAGTGGGGAGTGCTGAGTGGGGACTTGTACTGAGCGTTCGCGTAGCGTCTCGTAGAGAAGCCGAAGTAGTGGGGAGTGGGGAGTGGGGAGTTAGGAGTTCTGAGTTTAGTGGGTTGGGTATTTCGAGTTTTATTTCTTGCAAGTCACCTTGTCGCACTTGCGGTAAAATCTGCGGTAGTAGTTGTCCAGTTGTGGCAGCGGGACAAATGGTGAACCATTGACGGTCATTTTGCCAAATCTGCCAGGTGACGCGGGGATGACAGAGGGCGATTTGGTGAATCGTGGCTTGCACAGCTTTCATTTGCTGTGCTGTTGTGGGTAATCCCTGACGACGAGATGAGCAATTACCAAAAAGATGAGAAACTGTAACTACTGTACCAGGTGCGATCGCAGTTGCTTCAACTTGTACAACTTTCCCGCCATCGCCATAAATTATCCGCCATCCTAAATTTCCCCCCAGAGGACGACTCAAAATTTCCAACTCTGCCAGAGTCGTTAAACTGTGCAACGCCTCACCACGAAACCCTAAACTGTTAATTTTCCACAAATCGGCACTAGAGCGAATTTTACTAGTGCTGTGGGCTGTGGCTGCTTGTTGCAAATCATCTAGGTTCATTCCACAGCCATTGTCTGCCACACGAATTCGCCATTGCTGCGGCCATAGAGAAACCACAATTCGCGTTGCACCTGCGTCTAGGGAATTTTCTACCAATTCCCGCACCACAGAAGCTAAAGAGTCGATTACCTCACCAGCTGTAATGAGATATACGACTTCTGTTGGTAGAGTTTGAATAGTAGATGCCATAAATTATAGTTTATAGCTTCTGGGGGCACGCTATATACGACTTATAGCAAGAATCCTTTCTCAGCAACAAAAGAACCACAAATAAACACTGATAAATTATCTGTGTGCATCTGTGGTTTAATTTCTAAAACATTAATTATTGCAAGATATCTATTATGCATTACAACTTTTTCTATGGCATCAGAAAAAATTAGTCATTGCAACATTAATTAACATTAAATCACCTGACTTTATGAGTATCTTTAGGCGATTTGTTAATTAGTATCTCTCAGGGACAAAATTTTAGCTGGTTCAGGTTTGAGCAAACCATTCAACAGTGATGCAGGAGGTTGACTGTAAGGCCAAGCAAAAGCATGACGGAAAGCTGCATCTTGACAAGCTTGTAGTTGTTCAAAACTAATGATGTTGTAAGTCAAGAGATTCTCATACTCAAATGGTAGACGCACATTGTGCAATCCAGCATTATCAGTACAGATAGCGATATCAACCCCAGCATCAAGACAACGGTCAAAAACTAATTTGAGTTGACGTATATCCTGCAAAGTTCCAGTTTTTAGGTAAGTTGTCGGACAAACCTCCAAACATTGTCCGCGTCTAGCCACATCATTAAGTAGCTCTGGATATAGTAGGGGAATTTGAATGCCGTGACCAATCCGCATCAGATAGGGTAACAGTTCTGGATAACAACCAGCGGTGGTTTCATATAGATGTCCCGTGGTGTTAACGCCCAGCGATCGCGCATAATCATATAAGCTAATCCATTCTTCTAAGCGATCGGCGTAATAACTATCACCTCCTGCTACATCTACTGCACAGACATACTGTTGATTTTGCGCCGCCAAATCAACAATTGCCTTGTTCACCTCATAAGGCAGGCGTGTGTGCATACAGAGAATTTGGCTAGTAACAATCGGATATTCTGGCTGATGGCTGGCAAGTCCTACGACTCGGACAATTTCTGCCATCTTGTCAATTCTTTCGGATTGACTGAGATGTTGAGGTGTTCGCAAATAAGGAGTGTAGCGCAGTTCCAGATAAGCCAAATTTTCAAATATGTAAGCACCACGCACCAAGCGATAGATAAAGTAAGGCAAAGTCTCTACAGTTTGCACGCTTTCTACCAAGGTGTGTAATTCTAGATACTCATCTAGAGTGTTACGTGGGCGGGTATAAAAATCTTCAAAATCTGAATAGTCAGTAAAGCGGGAAATTAACTCCGAAGAATGCCGCTCGAAATATCGCCATAAAACTCGTGGTACGACCGAGCCGCCTAGATGTCTATGTAATTCAGCGTATAAAGCCATAGTGGTATTTTTAGGTAAAAATTTCAATGATTGTAACAAAAACATCGAGAGAAAAATCTCCCATCAAAAAAATTTAGCTCTAACTTCTTTGGAGTAGAGGTTTCCCTACATCTGAATTTCAACAAATACTCCAACCGAGAAACGGCGCGAACGATTTGGTGGCTTGGAATTAGATAGGGTTGAGAGCAACAGATCAATTTCTGCCTCCTACCTCCTGCACTAGTATTTGCAGCATGAATAAACTTGACATTACCAAGATTAAATTGATAGCATTGATATCCTTGATTTTTGTGCTATAGTAAAAGAACATTGCTATTGTCAAACGAGTGAGATATAGCAATATATTTTTCCTTTAACAAAGCAAATTCCTGGCAAGGTTGGTATTAATTGAAAATTCAAGCGTTGGAAGTCAAGGCTGGCGATCGGATTATTGCTTACTGCAACAATAAAATGCAAACCTGCAAGGTAAAACGCATTTTAGATCCAGGTCAAGCTAATATCACACTATCAGTATTTACCTCTGAGAATTATCGCGGTTGCTCAGTTTCATCTATAGTCCGCTTTCAAAGCAACGCCTTAGTTGATTTGGTAAGTTAAAAACTAAGTAAATATTCAAGCTCAAAAATATTTCTAGCTATTGTCCAGCCTCAAACTGGACAAAATTTTTGTTAAAGGTGCAATGCCTGCTGTTTTTGATAGCCTACGCACATACAAATTCGTTAATTGTGGCTAGATGATTTGTCTGAAAATGCAAAGCGCCATTTAGTTATTGCTAAACTGTTCCAGATATAATTTACATATCTAAATTTAATTAAAATATTGTGGGGTGGACAGCGTTCGGCTGACCTGTACTGAGCGTTATTAAAGTAGCGCTGATGCTAAAGTCTTGTCCACCCTAATTATGCAAGTTAAGGGTGGAACAGTTGATTAATAAACTTAACCCTCCACTGGATGGCTTTTTTCATTTCTTTTTCACATCACGAGCCATGTTGAGGTAGTAGTCGTCAAGTTTGGCATTAGAACGACGGCGGTTAGTCGCAGGAATTTTAGCAATGTTATCCAGATTCGTTTCAATTGGCTGTTTAGCTGAAGCTTGTTTTACGTCTTGCACTCGATCGGATTCTAAGAAATAACCAGACTGAGAGAATCCGAAAAGCTTGGCAAAAAAACCAAATAAATTTCCGAAAAAATTAGAAATACTTTGGAATAAAACACCAAACAAGCCTTCAAAACGAAGGAACAAGTTCCGAATAATTTGAGTTAGACGAAGCATAACAGTACCTTCAATGATTGCCTATTACCATTGTGACGCAATTCGGATTCGGGAATTGCTGATATGGCAAAAATCTACCAGTGGGTAGGTATAATTCCCACAACCCCCAATACTTCTCGGTTAAGGGGAAAAGGGGAATGGGAAAGGGAAAAGAAAAAACCTTTAACCCTTACCCTTTAACCTTTTCCCCAAACCTGATTCCGAGTTAAAAGTGCAAAACCTGAGAAGTATTGCCACAGCCCCTACTTTTCCTGAACCAGCAAAACTGACTTCACAGGACGCTTGATAGAATTTCCCTCCAAATCAACCTTCCCGTAAAAGGTTTTCCCATTGTAATAAAGCGAAGACGAACTTCCCCCATCCAGATTCATTGCTTCATCCGCTCCAAGAGTTTTCATCAAGTCAGCTAACGCTGGCAAAGAGATTCCAGAGTTCGCCGAAGCCGAGGGTTTTTGAGCCACCATAACCAAAATAACGCTGCCATCAGGGGTGATACCTACGGCAGTTCTGGCGTTGGGTTGATTGCTGCCAAGGGCATCTCGTTTATTAGTATTGTCTACAAAGCCCTCTTTTTCTAAGGTGAGTTCTGGTAATAGGCGTGGGCCAGCACCTATAGCATCAACTAACTGACAACCTGCTGGTGGTGACTGACTGTGTAGGCCAATGGAATAGCGGATAGTTTTCCCGCATAAGTAGCGACGGAATTCTGTGCGATTGAATATTTGACCCAAATAAGATTTTAAGTTGGGATTGTTCACCAAGCGCTCGTTTTCCTTGGGATCGGCTATCAACTTTCCTTGTCGGACAACATAAGATGTAGTTTTTTGGTTGGCTGGGTCAAAAAAGCCTGCATTCAAAATAGCCACGGCTTGATACTTTTGGGCAAATTCCTCTACAGTGGCTACCTTCTGTGATAGTGCAGGAGTCACCAAAAATTTGCTATTAAATGGAATCAGCACGATGTGAGCAATGCTTTGGGGTAAAGTGCGATCGAAGTAGCGGATAGTTTTTGGTGGTGGAGCCGCAATAGTGGGTATCGAAGGTGTTGAAAAACGCGAATTAAACCACAACACCATTGCCAAACTCATTAATATCAAAGCCAGTAGTTTGATTTTTCTCACTTTTAAACTCACTTGCGGTTAGCTCAAAAAAGTTGATTTAATCGATTTAATTAAAATACTTTAAGCTGAAAATAAGCAATTAACTTTAATTATTCCCGGTTCGCCCATTTTTTAGGGATTTAGGAAAAGTAGATAGTCAAAAGTGTACCGAAGGGAATATTCCCAAAAAGACTCAATTAGGTATATGTTCCCAATTATGGCTACTGAAGCCATAATTACAAACGGAAGGAGTCGATGATATACCTATACTTCTAACTCAAATAGAGCGTATGGGTATACAATCGCTAATCGATCAACACATACAGAATATGAATAGAGTTATCTTCAAAAAACATCAGGGAATAAAATATGTATGCTATGGAATTGCACATTAGCAAACCAGTATCTTGCAATTGTCCACAGAGATATCTGCTTGATAGTTGCTTAAGTTCGGATCAATTGAAATTGTTAACTGCTTATGCGTCCTCGTCAAAAAATTATCGAGATGTTCTCAACATTCCTTGAGTTGGAAGGAGACAGATTCAGCAAATGGTTGATTGATATCAAACTGCATCGAAATATTCAAAATTGCTTGGAGTCTTCACCATTCGTCCCTAACTCAGAAAATTTTTGGGCGTTACATTGGCACAAGTGCTGGCGAGAGCAATCTAATAGCCTTGCTAGAATGCATTTATCTGCTTATTTACAGGAACCAAATTATTGGGCTGCTAAAAAAACAATTGCCAAATTTACAAATATTCAACATAGCCTAGCAGATTATTTTCAAATGGCGAATGCTGAAATTGAAACAATTCTCAAAAATTTTAATCTAGAAAAATGCTCTAGCTTAAAAACCTATGCTACTATTGCGGTTCCCAGTCGGCTAAAAGATATTTTACGCCAACGTAAGGAAGCTGATATTTGCACAAATTGGGCATTGTTACGTAAAGTCAGCAAAAAGCAGTTATTAGAAGCTCTTGCTCAAGCTGGATTATCACCGATTCTAATTGCCCAATATCGACTCGCCTGGACTTGTTTCAAAGAACTGTATGTTCAAAACCAACCAGGTGGCACAAAATCACTACCAGAACCAGAACCCCAACTTTGGGAAGCTATTGTCAACCTCTACAACCGCGATTGCCAAAATCAGTTAACTCAATCTACTCCAGAATCCACGAGAGAGAAAATTGAACAGTGGCTAACCCAAGCAGCTGTCTACGTGCGTGGTTATCTGTATCCACCAGTTAGTTCTCTAAATGTAGTGATATCAGAAGATGACTCCACAACAACTTTTGATTTGCCAGATCCATCCTCTGACTCATTAATCACGGAGATGATAGCCCAAGAGGATGCCCAAAACCAACAAAATCAACAATCTCAGATTGAGGCTGTTTTGTTAAAAACTTTACAAACTTTTGAAGTAAAAACCCAGGAAATACTTCAACTTTATTACCAACAGGGGTTAACTCAGCCACAGATTGTAGAACGCCTACAAATGAGTCAGCCTACTGTTTCTCGTCGGCTGATCAAATGTAGAGAATCAATGCTTTCAGCATTGATCCAATGGAGTCAAGACACGCTTAATATTTCTGTAACTTCCAACCTAGTTAATGATATGAGTAGTGCTTTGGAAGAATGGTTGAAAGTTAAGTATGGGGAATATCGCTGAAATTATGAAGGATGAGGTAGTAAGAATGACTTCGGCTTTTACAGAACCGCAGGAACTATTGTTAGAAATATCACCATCATTACAGACAAGTTCTTGGCAAGAAAGCCAAATGTACGCCACACCTAGCAGTCGCTGGCGTGCTTACATGAATCAAATTTGCCTTCATGGGTTTTTGAATTGGGTAAAAGCTGAATATGTTCCAGAAGCAAGTATCTGGCACAGTTCCCCTGGTATTCCTGCTTTTTGGGAATTTGTCAATGGCACAGCAATTTTGTTAAAGGAAAAGCGAGTCGTTTTAATTCCCAGCGAGGCAATTGATGATAGTGAGTTAGAAGTTCCTCAAGAATGGGTAGACATTCCTAGTTGGGCCGCAGACTATTATTTAGCAGTGCAAGTTACAGCAGATGGGGAGTGGGTAAGAATTTGGAGCTATATAACCCATCAAGAACTTAAATCACTGGCAGACTACGACCAAGTAGATAGGACTTATTGTATAGATGCACAGCACTTAATTAAAGACCTTAATGCTTTTTGGATGACCTACCAATTTTGTGGAACAGAGGAGATGAAAGGTGCGATCGCTCCACTACCAGAATTATCGACTGTTCAAGCAGAAAATCTTGTGCAACGATTAAGTGATTCCTCTGTAACATTTCCTAGACTCGCAGTGCCATTTACAACCTGGGGAATACTACTAGAAAATGAGCAGTGGCGGCAACGTTTGTACCAAGAAAGGCTACGACAGGCTGCGCCTACACAATTCTCACAAGTACAAGTGAATCTCAGTCGTTGGCTGGAGGAGATTTACGATACTTCTTGGCAAGCTATAGAGACATTTTTTGAGCCAAACTCTAGTAGCCTAGCTTTTAATTTCCGCACTTCTTCCGGGTTAAATGCTACCGCTATCAAACGCGCCAAACTGATTGACTGGGGAATAGAAATAGAGGCTCAAAAAGTTGTTTTATTAGTTGCCTTAATACCAGAAGCTAACCAACAAGTTAGGATTCGCGTGCAGCTACATCCAGCTTGTAATCAACCTTCCCTACCTGCTAATATCAAGCTAGTTTTACTTTCAGATCGAGGGGAAATACTTCAACAAGTACAAGCAAGAATTCAAGATAGTTATGTGCAGTTAAAACTCTTTGATGGGGAAGTGGGAGAATGTTTCAGCATCCAGATCGATCTGAATAATTATCAAATAACAGAAAATTTCATAATTTAGTTATTAGGAGCCAGAAGTGTCAATAAGAGCAATTCATTATCAATAAATAGTTAAATAATCGCATTAAGCATAGCTTTTTGACTTAGTACTAAGTTTCGATTATTACTGTTCTATACCCAGATGAGAAAGAACTGCATTTTTATTTGGTATTTTTGCATAAGTAGAATGCTTCCTGTTGATTAGTCATTAGTTAATCACGAATGGCTAAGTCGATTTAACTTATGAGTAAGCTAGTTGTCTTCAGCTTCTTGGGAGGGGATTTAAATCAAGGATTTCCTGTTGTCACAGCTCAACTTTGGTGTGATAACCAATTTGTACCCGTGAAATTAACAGGGAGTCTACCGCCAGCACCAGAACTAAGCGAACTCTACCGCAGATGGCAGTTACTCTACGCAGCAGTTTATCAACGCCTGGATCGTAGCAATCAACGGATAAAAGTACATTCACAAGACATAACCAATATTTCTGTCAATGACTTTGATGAAGTGTGTCAACAGCTACAAGCAAATATCAATGCTTGGTTGAAATTTGAGTCATTTCAGAATATTGAACGGCAGTTGCGAACTCTACTCAGTCGTCATGATGAAATTAGAGTAATTATTGAAACAAATATAGTTCTACTGCATCGCCTGCCTTGGCATCTATGGCATTTTTTTGAAGATTACCCGAAAGCAGAATTAGCTTTGAGCAATCATGAGTATGAATCTCCTCAGTTATTACAAAAATCTCCTACAGGTAAAGTCAAAATTTTAGCAATTTTAGGCAATAGAGTTGGTATTGATATTGAGAAAGATGGCTCTTTGTTACAAGGTTTGACAGATGCCAAAACCACCTTTCTTATAGAACCAACACGGCAAACACTTGACGAATATCTATGGAATCACGATTGGGATATTCTATTTTTTGCCGGACATAGCAATAGTCTTGCTGACGGAGAAATTGGGGAAATTTGCATCAACAAAACAGAAAGTTTAACAATTTTGCAATTGAAACATGCACTTAAAGCAGCAATTAGACGCGGTTTGAAACTAGCAATTTTCAATTCTTGTGACGGAATTGGTTTAGGACGAAATTTAGCTGATTTAAACATTCCCCAAATGATTGTAATGCGGGAAGGAGTGCCAGATTTAATAGCACAAGAATTTTTAAAAAACTTTCTTACAGCCTTTGCAGATAGGAAACCATTTTACTTGGCTGTGCGAGAAGCGCGAGAAAGACTTCAAGGACTGGAAAATGAATTTCCTTGTGCTAGTTGGTTGCCAGTTATCTGTCAAAATCCCACAACTGTTTCTACTACGTGGCAAGAACTGTGCGGTAATTTTGCTGATACTAAATTTGTAGATGAAGTTTCAAAAAAAGGTAAAATTGCAACACCAAAATTCAAACTTTGGACTGTAATACTTAGTACTTTAATTGTGGCTGTTTCAACGCTAGGTTTGAGATACTTGGGAATCTTTGAGAAAATTGAACTGCAAAGTTTCGATCAAATGCTACGGTTGCGACCTCAAGAAGAGCCAGATCCAAGGTTGATAATTGTAGAAATTACTGAAAAAGATATTCAATCACAACAAGAGATGACCAAAGGACTGAAATCGATTTCAGATAATACGTTAGCTAAATTGCTTAACAAATTACAAAAGTATCAACCGCGAGTTATTGGACTGGATATTTATAGAGACTTGGCTGACCCCCCAAATAAATCGAATCTAATACAACTTCCGGTTGAACTTAATAAAGATAATGTTGTTGTTATCTGCAAAAGCCGCGATAATAAATACGATCTCCAAGGTGTTAAACCTCCGAAAGACGTACCTGTAGAACGTCAGGGTTTTACTGATGCAATTCAAGACCGAGATGGTATCGTCCGTCGTCAAATTTTGATGATGGCACAAGAGCCTTCTTCGACTTGTACAACGCCTTATTCGTTCTCGTTGCAATTAGTTGCTCGTTACTTATCTTACGAAAATATTAAACCTAAATTTAATGAAGATTATGTACAGTTTGGCTCTAAAGTATTTAAACGCTTAAAATTTAGCCGCAGTGGTGCTTATCAACAAGGAGTTGATTTAGGTGGAAATCAAATACTTATCAATTATCGTAATACAGATTATCAGAGAGTTTCCCTTAACGATGTATTGAGCGATAAATTCGATCGTAAATCACTGAAAGATAAGCTAGTGATCGTTGGAGTGACAGCTAATACAGTCAGCGATACTTGGTCAACTCTCTACAGTACTGCACAGCAAGATTACCAAGAAATATCAGGAGTATTTATACAAGCACAAATGGTTAGCCAAGTTTTGAGTGCAGTTTTAGACCAACGTCCAATTCTTTGGGTTTTGCCTTACTGGGGAGATATTCTTTGGATATACGGCTGGTCTGTAGTTGGGAGTCTGATTATTTGGCAGATGCGATCGCTCTCACATAAGAGATGCGCTATCTTTGTAACAGTTGTCATATTATATGGAGTTTGTGCGATCGCTCTTTTAAAACAAGGACTATGGTTGCCATTTATTCCTTCTGCCTTTGCTGTGGTTGCAAGCGGTGTTGTTGTAATGTTGATTCAACGCCGTCAGGAACTTTTTACGATTTCAAACCCTTAGTTGAATAAAATTTTCCTTTATAACTGAAAAATAACGTCAATTTGGCGATTGACGATCTCAAAAATCCGTCATTAATTTTGCTTTGCGGAGTACAAATTGCAGTACAGTTTCTTCGCGGGTAATAATATCAACTCTGCCATCCATACCCAATTGAATTTGACATTTCTTTGTACTACGACCTAAAGCAAGTTTCTCTGGTTCAATTGTGACTTCGTAAAAAGCACCTACAGCAGTTGCTTTTGGGGTAGAGTTCGTATCATCATCTGCATCGTTTTTTTGCGACCTAACAGCATCCGGGGAAATTGCTTTGACAACGCCATTGAGAGTACCGTAATCAGGATAAGGACAAGCTGTCACTCGCATTTGCACCTTTTGACCGACTTTTATTTTACCTTTTTCCTCAGAACCGACAGCTGCTTTGATAACTAAAGGTGCATGACTAGGAACAATTTGCACAACTTCCTCCCCAGCCCGGAGAGTTTGACCGGGGTTTCGCAAATTTAGCTTGGAAATAATCCCGTCTGCTGTAGCGGTAATAGTAGTTTGCTTCAGGTCAATTTCAGCTTGCTTGAATTCGCTAGTATCGCGCTCTAATTGTTTTTCCGTTTCAATTTTCTGCTTAAGAAGTACTTGAAGTTCTCTTTCTAAGGATGCTTTATTTATTTCCCCAGAGGCTTTTTCTTGAGCAATGCGTTCAGTCGCCATTGCTACCTCTGCATTGCTTGGGTTGATAACTGCTTGAGCGCGATCGCGTTTAGCAATAGCCCCATTAACAGCTTGTTTTAGCCGTTCATTTGTTTTTTCTTGGGCCTTATAAGTGGCTTTTTGCGCCTGTACAGCTTGTTGTTGCTGTTTCACAGCCAGCTGTACTTCTTCTAGTTGATCGCGAGATAATGCCCCTTGTTTAGCAACACTTTCATATCGGTTCTGCTTTGATGTCGCTGCTCCTAAAGCCGCTTCGGTTGCGTGGAGATTAGCTAATGCTGATTGTAACTGTGCTTGCCCTGCATATAATTCTTCTTGAGCCATTTTGACATTGGCTGATGCTTCTTTAAGTTCAGTGATAGTGGTAATTTTTTTGTCTTGATGATCGCGATCGCGTCCCTGCAATTCAGCTTTAGCAGAGGCGATAGTCCGATTGGTGCGATCGTTTTCGGCTCGAATTTGACTATCGATTGCATTTATTTGGGGAACGGTTTGAATTAGTTGTAACCTAGCTTGTTGAATATTGGTTTGCAGCTGGTTTTTTTTGGTTTGCAGTCGGGAGTCATCAATAGTGGCAATTTTATCTCCTTTTTGCAGCGTTTGATTTTCTTTGACGTAAATCTGCATTACCTGTCCTTCTGTCGCCGCCTGCACAATTGGCAATTCACCCGCAGGACGGACAACTGCTTGCCCAATCACTGTAACTTTATATTTAGCAACCGCAGCCACAGGAACAGCTAACGCCAAGGCAAACACGATAAATAGTCCGCCAAATGTAGTCCAACCACTAATTGGTGGGAGAAACTCGTTGTCTTGAACTAAGGGTAAAAAATTTGTTTGAGACTTACTAATCATAAGTTTTGAAGAATACAGAATACAGAATTCAGAATTAAGACGCTTGAAGACTCGCTAACGCTTCGCTATCCGCCAGTCGTGCAAAATTCATTCTGAATTCTGACTCCTGATTCCTGAATTCTGTTTGGTAAACATTAACTAATTCCGAAAAAGTAAAGAAGATTTCAATCCATTACCATTATTAGAATAAATCTCATCAAGAAAGCTTAAATGCTCTCCAGGAATATGACGTAATTCTTCTGGAGTTCCTTGAATTTTTAAGCGCCCATCTTCAAGCAATACAATCCAATCAGCCCGTTTGATAACTTGAGGACGGTGGCTAATCATAATTGTAGTTTTACCTTGACGGTGATTCAGTAATCTATCTAAAACTTGAGTTTCACTTACTGGGTCAAGAGCGCCTGTAGATTCATCTAGAATTAATACAGGTGGGTCAATCACAATTGCTCTAGCTATAGCTAATCTCTGCCTTTGTCCGCCAGAAATATTTGCACCAAATTCGCCTAAAATAGTTTGATATTTATCGGGTAGTTTGCTAATAAATTCATCTGCACCAGCAATTTGACAAGCTTTGACTATCTCCTCAAAACTAATGTTGGGATAACTGAAGTGAAAATTTTCTACAATCGAACGACTCCAAAAATGAGGTTCTTGGGGAACTAATACGACTTGCTGCCGCAAACATTCTAAAGATAAGTCTTGCTGGTTGTATAAACCATAACGAATGTTACCAGATTGAACGCAATATAAACCAGTAATTAATTTGCCAAGGGAACTTTTGCCACAGCCAGATTGACCGATTAAGGCTATTACTTTACCACCAGGAATAGTTAAAGAAAAATTTTCTAACAGGTCAGTTCTACCAGGATGGTGAAAGTTAACTTGAGAACAAATAATATCTGCATTGCCAGGAATTTCTGCCCAAGGTTTTTTAAAGTCATTTTCATCTTCTGGGGTAGAATCTATTACTTCTGTCAAGCGTTGAACGACAATTTGTGCAGTGATAAATTCATCAATTAGCCCGACGGCTGACTCTAAAAATTCAAGAAAGCTACCACTCATACCACTGTACGCCAGCAGTTGACCGATGGATAATGTCTGATTAATCACCAAGCTAGAACCTAACCAGAGTATGCTAATACTCGTCAATTTGGAAAGAATACTAGTGACTGTGCCGCTGTAAAGCTCCAACTTCATCGTAGTCCAGTCTAAGTTAGCAAGGCGACCAAAATTTGTCTGATATTCTTGCCAAGCTTGCGGAGTCGCTTGGGTGGTTTTCAGGACTTGAACACCGCGAAAGGTTTCGACTAAAAAGCCTTGATTTTCTGTACCTTTAACGATGAGGCTGCGGGTTTTCTGGCGCAAGGCGGGAAGAAAAAGCAGGTTAACAAAAGTGACGATCGCAAAAGCGGCGAGGGAAGCGAGAGTCAGTTGCCAACTATAGAAGAGCATGAAACCCAAGGAAACCAGAGCCACGAAAAATTGACTGGGTAAACCAAGGACAATTTCGGAAACTAGATTATTGATGGTATGAACATCTGCAATCCGGCTAACGACTTCCCCACTGCGACGGGCTTCAAAATATGATAGGGGTAAGCGCAACAGTTTTCGGCCATATTCTAGAATTAGCCCGTATTGCAACCGTTGACCAAAATGACCAATCAGGTGAGATTGTACCAAACCAATGGCACTTTGAATTAGGTTCATGGCAATGACGCCAATTGCCACCGTTGTTAGCAGTTGGGTATCTCCCCGCACTAACACATCATCGGTGAGGAGTTGCATCATTAAAGGGGAAGCGAGGGACAATAGCCCGATCGCAAAGTTGATAGCGATCGCCTGAACCAAAAGATTGCGATATGGCATAACGCGGGCAATAAAGCGCCCAAAGCCGCCAATTTTATCTTCGAGTTGCTCATAGAAGCGGCTATCGTCTGGCATCAGCAGCAGCATCACACCATCACTCCAACCCGCGATTAACTCCTGGGAGGTGAGGTACATGATACCAACGGCAGGGTCAGAGATGACATATTTTTTCCCTTTTTTCCCGTACAATACTACCCAGTGGTAGCCTTTCCAGTGAACGATCGCTGGTAAGGGGACTTCATTTAATTTCTCAAGCAGTTCTGGGGTAGCTTGAACTTGACGGGCATGGAATCCCAGGGTTTCTGCTCCCCGCCTTAAGCCTAATAGTGTAGTTCCTCGCGTTCCCGTACCCACTGCTTCTCGCACGCGATTGAGGGCAAAGGTGCGTCCGTAGTATTTAGCGATCGTGGCTAGGCTTGCTGCACCACAATCCTCTTCACTGTGTTGCAATATACTGTAGTATTTCATTGTTTAAAAAATCAGTAACAGCCGCAGTTAACAGTACCAGTCGTAGTGAACAAGGGGTGGACAAGTCCGTTTCCTACCTGATAACTGTTAACACCGTTTACGTTTATTTGTGCTATTTTGATATGAATAAAAAAGTAGGAGCGAAAACGACCTCGCCCCTACGAACTGCAAGAGAAGAATGTTACTCAGCTAAAAGCCTATGTGAGAGCATTTTTTTCTCTTTGAGGTTTTGAAAGATTCGAGTACACGGTATGAAATAGACCAGAGATGATTATGCAGGTTTGACAGACGCGATGTCGTTGTTAAAAGGACCAGTGAAGTTACCTTTTGTACCTGCTTTCAGACGCCTTGATTTACCTGTGAAATTCTCACCAGTGTAGGCAATCCAATCTCTTTTACCCGTCACCTCGTACCAAGTTGCTTTATTGTTAAAGCTCCCTAAACTGCGTCGTGCATTTGCGATATTATTTAGCCGCCTTCCTTCACCATCCTTCTTGTCGGAAAAGTCTAAAGCACCACCACTAATAGTGGCAGCGGCTTCATGGGAAAGGTCTTGCACATCGATGCTGTAGAGGTCTTTGATTTGCTTGTTGTTCATATCTACTCCGTGCTTATTAATGTTATACATTGTTTTTCCCCTGAGTTTTAGATTGGGGTTTGAACTGAAGGTAAGCTTGTTTTCTTCCTTCTGATTGTTAATTGGTAGCAGTGAGATTTGTTTATTCACGGCTGGGAATCAGAGGTTTTTAGCTTTGCCTTCTGATAACTGATAGCTGATTATGCAGGTCTGGCAGATGCGATGTCGTTGTTAAAAGTACCCGTGAAGTTACCTTTTGTACCTGCTTGCAGACGCCTTGATTTACCTGTGAAATTTTGGCCAGTGTAGACAATCCAATCTCTTCTACCCGTCACCTGGTACCAAGATGCTTTATTGTTAAAGCTGCCTAAATTGGCTACTGGGCGTCCGATATTATTTCGCCGCGCTCCATCACCATTCCTCCCGTCGGAAAGGTCTAAGCCACCACCACTAATAGTAGCAGCGGCTTCATGGGAAAGGTCTTGCACAACTTCGATGCTGTAGAGGTCTTTGATTTGCTTGTTGTTCATATCTACTCCGTGCTTATTGATGTTAGACATTGTTTTTCCCTGAGTTTTAAATTGGGGTTTGAACTGAAGGTAAGCTTGTTTTTTCCTTCTGATTGTTAATTGGTAGCAGTGAGATTGGTTTATTCACGGCTGGGAATCAGAAGTTTTTTAGCTTTGCCTTCTGATTGTTAATTGGTAGCAGTGAGATTGGTTTATTCACGGCTGGAAATCAGAGGTTTTAGCTTTACCTTCTGATTGTTAATTGGTAGCAGTGAGATAAGTTTATTCACTAGGGCAAACGCACGTAATTTGTGAAACCCTTGTTGTATAAGGATATTGATGAAAAAATCGCTTCAATTATCAAACGCTTAAACCCCTGCTCTGGTTTATTCACTTGATTCAACAGTGCCAATTTGCTAATATCCTCTGTTATGCATAAGTTCATAGTCCTGACACTTACAGGACTAGCCCTTTCAAGGTGACTCGTTAAATATCTTGTTTTTCTTTAGCGCTCTCTGTGCCTCTGTAGTTTACAAGTAATTTATTTAACTACACGGGCATAAAAAACACCGAGTAAAGAGCTTAAAAAGTAATTTCTTGACTAAAGTTTTTAGCTACCTTGAAAGAGCTAGTTTTAATACTTTCTACTCAAAATTGAAGCTTCCAACCTAAATTTCCTTTTATATAAGAGAGTGCAATGTCTTTTAAAACTGCGCCAAACTGGTTACAAGGTCTAGGAATTGCCATTGTTAGTGCAGTTACCTTATATGCAAATATCTCAGTTGCCCAAATCACCCCAGACGGGACTCTACCAAATAATTCCAATGTGAAACTAGAGGGCAATACCAGGATTATTGAGGGTGGAACCATCAGAGGGGGTAATCTGTTCCACAGCTTTGGGGAGTTCTCTGTTCTCAATGGCAGTACTGCTTTGTTCAATAATTCACTGGATATTCAGAACATCCTGACACGAGTAACAGGTAAGTCAATTTCTAATATAGATGGCTTAATTCGTGCTAACGGTAAAGCCAACTTATTCCTGCTCAATCCTAATGGGATTATTTTTGGTAAAAATGCTAGTTTAAATATCGGCGGTTCCTTTGTCGCCACAACAGCCAATGCCATTGGGTTTGGTAATTTGGGATTTTTCAGCGCCTCAAATCCAGAAGCACCTTCACCCTTGTTAACAGTAAATCCAAATGCCTTACTATTCAATCAAATTGCGGCTGCACCGATTCAAAATAGTTCAACTGCGCCAGCAGGATCTACTCCTGGTAACGCGGATGCATTTGGTCTACGTGTCCCAAATGGTCGAAGTTTGCTGCTAGTAGGCGGCAATGTGAACATGGATCGTGGAAGATTGAATGCTTTTGGTGGACTCGTCGAGTTAGGTGGGTTAGCTAATGTCGGTACAGTTGGGTTGAATGGGGATAATAATAGTCGTTTGAGTTTTCCCAATAGTGTAGAAAGAAGCGATGTTTTCCTTAGCGATGGCGCGCAAGTAAATGTATTTGCTGGCAATGGTGGTAGTATCTCAGTTAATGCCCGGAATTTAGAGATGACACGAGGGAGTTTACTGGGTGCAGGTATAGAACGTGGATTGGGTTCTAATAATAGTCAGGCGGGAAATATTTCGGTTAATGCTACGGTCGCAATAAACCTTAACAATAGTGTCATTGATAATCCGGTGCAAGAAAAGGCAAGCGGACAGGGGGGTGATGTCAGTATCAGTGCTAGCACCTTGCGGCTTGAGGGTGGGGCACAGGTAGGAGCTGGCATTTTCGGTGCGGGCAAAGGGGGAAATTTGAGGGTTGATTCCCAAGATGTGCAACTGATTGGTAGAGGCAGTGGCTTGTTTGCTCCCGCATACTCAACAGGGAAT
>NZ_JBALDP010000045.1:0-158130 GCF_036917355.1 Nostoc sp. | reverse complement strand
TTATAAAGTTCTAAAGATTGCAGAAACAGGGGTTCGGCTTGGTCGTAGCGTCCTTGAGAATCGTAGAGTCTTGCCAGGTTGTTCAGGCTGGTGGCAACAGAGGGATGTGCATCTCCGAGCAGGCGTTTATAAAGTTCTAAAGATTGCAGAAACAGGGGTTCGGCTTGGTCGTAGCGTCCTTGAGAATCGTAGAGTCTTGCCAGGTTGTTCAGGCTGGTGGCGACATCGGGATGTGCATCTCCCAGCAGGCGTTTTCTCAGTTCTAAAGCTTGCAGATACAGGGGTTCGGCTTGGTCGTAGCGTCCTTGAGAATAGTAGATATGTGCCAAGCAGGCTAGGCTGGTGGCGACAGAGGGATGTTCTTCTCCCAGCAGGCGTTTTCTCAGTGCTAAAGCTTGCTGATAAAGCGGTTCGGCTTGGTTATAGCGTCCTTGAGAATCGTAAATTGATCCCAGGTTGTTGAGGCTGGTGGCAACATTGGGATGTTCTTCTCCCAAACGAGTTTGCACCGTTGATAAACATTGCTGACACCAAGATTCTGCTAGGGCATATAAACCTTGTTCTTCATAGAATCTACCCAAGCCAACGAAAATGTAAATTAAATCTTCATCTTGTACAGCAGCAGTCAGATTTTGTGCCACCTCAGCCAAATGGGGAATTGCCAGTTGCACTGACTTGATATGCTCAATAGTGAGAGAGTCAGGTATTGTCTTAGCAATTTCTACAAAAATTGTGGAAATCGCTTGTTGTAACTCGTTGGCGATTTTTGACTCTACCTGTTTCCCTTGCAAAAACTCCCTAATTAATGGATGAATTTTGTAGCAACTTTCACCTTCTGTTATGCTTTGAATCAAATGGTACTTATAGAGTTGCTTTCTTGCTTGGTCAACATTTGCTTTAGTCCAATTTAGCTGCTGACTAGCAGACTCGACTAATTGCCAAGGAATGATATCTGGGGCAAATAAACTCAACAATTTACCGACACGCTGTGTCATAGAGTCGAGTTGTTGCCAGCTTAATTCAAATACGGCTTCTAATTGAGATTTTTGCTGGGCTGGTAATCGCTGTAAAATCTCTGTTAAAGACAAATTTGGATCTTCTGCCAAATACGCGCCGACTAATTGCAAACCTAAAGGCAGATATCCCAGCCATTTACATAAATTTGCTGCCGTTTGTGGTTCCCGTTGCACCCGCCTATCATTCTCACCCAACAAAGCTATCAACAAATTCAAAGCATCGTTTGGTGAGAGTTCATCCAAAGTTATCTGTTGAACTGTTGAACCGAGATTTCGCAACCGAGTTGTCATCAATATACGGAAGCGGTTATCTGTTGGCAGTACTTGGCGAGAATTTTCCCAGTTAGTCACATCGTCAACATTGTCCAATACTAATAAGACTAACCCTGTTTGTGGTTGCCAATTATACCAGCACCATTTTGCTTGTTCCTGGGAAGTCAATAAGGTTTGCGGTACTTCCAGTTTCATATAAAACTTAGCAAACTCCACAATCTCTGCTGCTAAATCTGGTTTTCTGGCATCTAACCAGCAAAGCCCACCAGGATAATTGACTTTGTAGCGCTGTGCGTATTGTGTCGCCAGTTCAGTTTTACCGATTCCTCCCATAGCAGCCACAGCCAAAATTGCCGCGTTGTCATTTTGCAGCAACTTTTTATGCACTTCTACAAGTTTCTCATCCCGCCCGACAAAATTGGCGACACCCCGATAAGGAATATTATTAGGAGAAGATGACTGTAACTGCTGAGTCGGGTAATTGTTGATACGAATATCGCCTTGATAAACTGTTCCACCCTTAACCTCAGTTTCCCATCCCCTGGCATTATCCTGGTTGCTTTGGTTCATGATGGCTCAATTCAAGAATTGGGCGGTGCATGATGAATGTTAATCTCACCTTGATAAACTGTTCCACCCTCAACCTTAGTTTGCCATCCTTTGGCATTGTCTTGGTTGATTTGAGTCATATTGCTTTTGTCTACTATCTTACCAGCCTCAATTTCACGAGCCAGCGTTTCTACTTCTTTAGCAAACTCCGGTTCTTCGTGTAAAACTATCTGCAAGTAAGCAGCAACTCTGTCTAAATCTGGTTTCGAGCCTTTTTCAGCAGCAACGAGAGCTGTTTCTGCTTTCAGATTTCCCCGTAACTTACCCCAAATCTTTTTTCGCAGCTCATCCATTTTAACAAGGGCTGCTTCAGTGAATTTCTCGATAGTTTTCTCAAATGCTTTGGTAAAAGCGAGAGTTGCGATCGCACTAGCTGTGATTGGTTCCAAATTATCCTACCTTATCTGGCGACATCTTCACTGATGGATACAATAACAGATGTTTAGATTCCAGATAGATAGAGGCTAATCCAGTTTCTCTGGTGAAAGTTGAGGGTAGGCTGTCAGGGAAAACTTTCAACATTAGTTACAATTGTTTCAACATTGATAAGCAACATTTGAATGTTCGTAATAAATGCTTAAATGTTAGTCACAATTGTTTCAACATTGATAAGCAATATTTGAAGGTTTACCACAAATGCTTAAACGTTTTTTATCAATGTTTGAATGTTAGTCACAATTGCTTTAACATTGATAAGAAACATTTGAATCTTTACCACAAATGCTTCGATATTGATAATTATGAGCCGCCCCAGCCTTTGCTTATCCTACCTCGCCTCTACGTGAGATTTTTATCCCAACTCTACGTTGAGGATTTAAATAGGACAGATGTAAACAGCATCTGGAAGCAATTTACTATAATTTAATTCCAAATTTCACAAAATCTCTGCCAACTTTACCAGCAGACTATTTGCTAAATCTGTATCAATACTATTTTCTTCACCAGCTAACAAGTGTATTACAGCAGATAGCCTGTCATCTACTTCAGAAATTCTCCAAGATTCATCTAAGCTTACTGCAAAATCAAAGAGCGATCGCTCTCCTAAATGCTCTCTTACCCTAACAGCTACACTATCATTACTTACCAGAAATTCTTTAATAGTATCTAATTGAAAATTACCTAGTATTTCATCATGTCCCCACGTTTCTAGCCAGTCTCCCTCTACATCTTCAACGTAAATATTGACAAAATCAACTCCATAAGTCAGCCAGTTCTGCTGCATTTGTCGCGCCGTCGCTAAAGCTTCAGCAAATGTATCTACTTGATTGTTGCAGTGAGTTTCTCTTTTATTAGGCATAAAAGCTGTAATTAGCACGTAAGTATATAGGCTAGACACAAATCTGAAATATCAAATTCCTGAAAAGTCACGAAAATTTTAAATATTTGCCACCAGAAAGGTAATCACTGTTATACAGGGCCACGTTGACTAACTGGTTCACAAAATTAGTATCCTTGGGATTGTAGCTTAAGAACAATCCTCTCTCTATTTCCCACGATCGCAGTGTATTTTGCCAAGCTTGGTACTTTTGTTGATTGAGTTCTTCACTAACACTGGTAATTTGAATGCACAGTGGTTGATTGTTACGACTAACAATTAAATCTGTTGCCATTGAAAGGTCGGCAATATAACGCTGCCAAAAACTGCCTTCTCGGTGAACAATATCTTGAGCTATTGATCTAATGATATCATTATCAACCTGATTAAATTCGCCTGCCATCAATTTTTGCTTCCAAATATAAAACTTGGAGTCACTTGCATTAAACCATCTGGGAAAGAGATAACCATACCAATATCTCTCAATCGGTGTCATCATCTCGAACTTTGCTTTTTGTTCATCTTCTGAAGGTAAGGATTTAATCATCAGCCATATTGTCGAATCCGTAATCACCTCTAGCAGAAAGGCGATGACAAAGGGTTTTGCAGTCAGAGAACCTGGCTTGATGTTTTTTACCCAACGATTGATCTCATCTAATCTTCTCGCTAAATTATGATCTATCGAGGAGGCTTGCTCGATAAGGGACTTTAGCTGATCCTTAATTTCTTGTGCTTGCAATCGATGCCCTACTTTCAGAAGATTACGCTTTTTTTACACATTGATAACTAGATTTTAACTTGAAAATGTCTTTAGTTCGTTTCCTGATGTAATCAAATATTCTCTAGGTCGATGCCCTGTATACGTAAAGCCTCGCGCAGTCGAGCAATTTCTTGCTCTGCTCGTTCGGCACGTTCTTCTGCCTGTTCAGCGCGTAAACGTTCTTGTTCAGCCAATTCTTCTGATGATAGTATTAATTGATTTTCAGTAGTGAAGAATCTTAATTTACCTTCATAAACTCCTAAATAAAGTTCTAACTGCTGACTCTACAAACGTCCATCAGTGGTTACTTGGATTTCTTGATACTTACCATCAACTAAATGAAATCCCTGAAGTTCCATTGTTACAGGATCAAACCAGAAATAATCTGGTGTACGGAAGGTATCTTGGTAAACTTGTTTTTTAAACCTTTATCAACTGCTGTCGTTGAACTTGACAAAATTTCCACAATCAAGTTGGGATATTTGCCGTCTTATTGCCAAACTACCCAACTCTTACGGTCTTTTTTTGGGGTTCCCAAAACTACAAAAAAGTCTGGGCCACGAAAATATTCTGATTTTTTCTGGTTAGGACTATAGTAAATCGTCAAATTGCCAGAAGCATAAAAATCTTGCCTATCTCGCCACCATAATTTGAGAATGCGAATCAGCAAATCGATTTGTTCCCGGTGTAAGTCACTTTCCAAAGGTGGTTCGTCACTCAGTATATCGCCAGGAGGAAAAATAACTTCGTCTTCTGAAATCCCATCAGCGATCAATCCTAAAGTACCAGGTTCAGACATTAGCGATCGCTCCGCAATTTTCGTTCATTTTACTGAAAATTCGGTAATTTGCAGATAGCTTGGAAAATTTGTAATAACTCGATTGCATCTGGAGATTCATTCAGATTTAATAATGGCATTAACTGATAATTAGGCTGCTCACCATGTCTTAAATAAACAAATTGATAAAGCTGTCCATTAGTTACCAAACCCCAAACTGAGGGTTGTTGATCTAAACTTTTAAAAGCATAAGTGAGTAATTGAGGTAAACCCTCAATCACACTGACCGAACTATTTTTTGTTTCAATCACTAGAACCCAAAATGGGGGCGCAATATTACTTTGAGGACTGTTGATTGCTAAAATATCCATCCGTCCGGTAATTCTTCTGTCTTCATCTTCGACTGCGATCGCAATGCTGTCTTCCATTGTCAACCGAATCGGCACATCGTAAAATCCTGCTAACCGCATTAAGGGTGCGATCGTTAAGAATTTAACCAACCCTTCAGAAATTTTTCCTGCGCTTAAATAGCGATCAAAGTCGTTTCTGATTCTTAATAAATCCTGCTGTTCAAAGTCAGAGAGTGGTTCTAGAGTTAAGAAGTCTGTAAATGAAGCATTGGAAAGCTTTTCCAGTTTTAGAAAGCGATGAATATCATTAAGGGATAGGCTGCTAGCTTCGACGGTGAGCGTCATAGTTTCAGGCTTTATTTGTCAAGACTACTTACATTTTGCAACATTCCTGATAGATAGGTTGCAATGTAACATCTTTACATTTATCGATCGCTTGCTTTTGCTAGATGAAAATCAATGTAAACTAAATAACTCAGCAATTTATACCTAGCTTAACGAAAATCTAAACACTGTCTAGCACAACTGGGCTAAGAATAGTTTTTAATCACAATAGCGATCGCACTCATAACTAACCATGTCTCAACCAACTATAGAATCAATCCTCCAAGAGAATCGCCTCTTCCATCCTGCCTCAGAATTCTCGCAAAATGCTCATATCAAAAGCTTGGATGACTATCAGCGTCTCTACGATCAAGCCAAAGCCGATCCACAGCAATTTTGGGCAGATTTGGCTGGAAAAGAATTAGAATGGTTCCAAAAATGGGACACAGTATTAGACTGGCAACCACCTTTTGCTAAGTGGTTCGTTGGTGGTAAGATTAACATTTCTTACAACTGTCTTGACAGACATCTCACTACTTGGCGCAAAAATAAAGCAGCATTGATTTGGGAAGGAGAACCAGGTGATTCGCGTACCCTCACTTATGCCCAACTGCATCGGGAAGTTTGCCAGTTCGCCAATGTTTTGAAGCAACTAGGAGTACAAAAAGGCGATCGCGTTGGTATTTATATGCCGATGATTCCCGAAGCTGCGATCGCAATGTTAGCCTGTGCCAGAATTGGCGCACCCCATAGTGTAGTATTTGGTGGTTTTAGTGCCGAAGCTTTGCGCGATCGCTTAATTGATGCTCAAGCTAAACTGGTAATCACGGCTGATGGTGGTTGGCGCAAAGATGCGATCGTTCCTCTCAAGGCACAGGTAGATAAAGCCTTAGCTGATGGTGCTGTTCCTAGTGTAGAAAATGTCCTCGTTGTCAAGCGCACCGGACAAGAAACTTATATGCAGTTGGGAGGACGCGATCGTTGGTGGCATGATTTGCAAAAAGGTGTATCAGCAGATTGTCCCGCCGAGCCAATGGACAGCGAAGATATGCTGTTTGTCCTCTACACTTCTGGCAGCACGGGCAAACCGAAGGGCGTTGTGCATACAACTGCTGGTTATAATTTGTATACCCATATAACCACTAAATGGATATTCGACCTCCAAGACACTGATGTATATTGGTGTACCGCCGATGTAGGTTGGATTACGGGACACAGCTACATTGTCTACGGCCCGCTTTCCAACGGTGCAACCACGGTGATGTATGAAGGTGCGCCCCGTGCTTCTAATCCAGGCTGTTTCTGGGATGTAATTGAAAAATACGGCGTTAATATTTTTTATACTGCACCTACGGCAATTCGGGCATTTATTAAGATGGGCGAACAACATCCCAACGCCCGAAACTTGTCTTCGTTGCGTTTGCTGGGAACCGTCGGCGAACCGATTAACCCGGAAGCTTGGATGTGGTATCAGAAAGTAATTGGTGGCGATCGCTGTCCAATTGTTGATACTTGGTGGCAAACGGAAACCGGCGGTATCATGATTACACCGCTACCAGGAGCAATTCCCACCAAACCCGGTTCCGCAACTCTTCCTTTCCCTGGAATTATTGCAGATGTCGTAGATTTAGAAGGAAATACCGTACCCAATAATGAAGGCGGTTATCTAGCGGTGCGCCATCCGTGGCCAGGAATGATGCGGACAGTCTACGGCGATCCAGAACGCTTCCGCCGCACCTACTGGGAACACATTCCACCCAAGGATGGTAACTATACTTACTTTGCTGGTGATGGCGCGAGGCAAGATGAAGACGGCTATTTCTGGGTAATGGGTCGTGTTGATGACGTGTTGAATGTATCAGGACATCGACTCGGTACAATGGAAGTAGAATCAGCCTTAGTTTCGCATCCAGCAGTTGCAGAAGCGGCAGTAGTGGGTAAACCCGATGAACTTAAGGGTGAAGAAGTAGTTGCTTTTGTGACTTTAGAAGGCACTTATCAGGCAAGTGAGGAACTGATTAAAGAACTCAAACTGCACGTTGTCAAAGAAATTGGTGCGATCGCACGTCCGGGAGAAATTCGCTTTACAGACGCTTTGCCCAAAACGCGATCGGGTAAGATTATGCGGCGCTTGCTGCGGAATCTAGCTGCGGGGCAAGAGGTATCTGGAGATACTTCGACATTGGAAGATAGAAGCGTATTGGATAAGTTACGAGAAGGTGCGTAAATAATTTCAAATGAGCTTAGTAGGGGCGCACATATATGCTGCCCTTACCGTCTGTCTTGTGATGCATTACGCGCTAACGCAGGCTAATTTATCATAAAGATTAGAACATTATTGAGGCATTCAGGGCGATGAAGGTGAAGTGCAAATCCAAATCAGCATTTGTTCAACCTATTGGCTGCATGATGCTGAGTATTATCAGTGTAATGGGGATATCACCATTAGTCTTAGCGGTTCCTGGACAAGTTTCTTTACATTCGTCAGAACAGTCTGCACAGAGACAATCACAAAAAATAGCACAAGCTTCAGGTACAGATGCACCAGAGCGATCGCAACTCCTGCAACAAGCCAATGGTTTATTTAGTCAGGGAGACTTAACAGGTGCAGAGGAAAGTTTACGCAAATTAATTAAAAAATTCCCAGACGATGCCTTCGGACACTTTCAACTGGGAAATGTACTTTTTCGGCAAAAGAAACCAGAAGATGCAATTAGTTCCTATCGAGAAGCCATTCGCCTCAAGCCAAAATACGCTCTAGCTTACAATGCGATCGGTATTGTTTACGCAAGCCAAAGTCGCTGGCAAGAAGCTATTACTGAATATAAAAAAGCTCTGGAAATTAATCCTAATTATGGCGAAGGGCTGACCAATTTTGCAATAGCATTGTGGCAAACAAATAAAAAAGACGAGGCACTATCTTCTTTAGAGAAAGCTTTAAATATTTTCAAAGAACAGAATAGAGGTGAAAAAGTTAACCAAGTAGAGCGAATTTTAAAAGAGATCAAAACTGCTGAAGATCCTAGTGTTTCCTGAAAATCATATTATTCAGTGGATAAAAGTTAAGAAGAATTGCTGCGATCGGCTATAAGGATGCTTTGCTAGAAATGCGATCGGATACGAAGATTATGCGACAACTGCCGCATAATCTTCGCTTATGAATAAAAAACAGGTTTGAAACTGATGGTGATAAACTAGGAGAACCGTGTATGCAAGTAAGACAAGAAATTTTTGATACTTATTGGCGATTTGCTGCTATGCGCCAGGAAGTATTTTTCAACAAGATTAACAACTTACCACCACCGTGGACGAGTGACCCGATTATTAATACTTATAAATTTTGTAATGCATATCGAGCAAGCGATCGCGTTTCACAATATCTGATCAAAAACGTAATTTACGATCAGAATAGGAGCCAAAATCAAGAAGAAGTAGTTTTACGTATTCTACTATTTAAAATTTTTAATAAAATAGAAACATGGGAATATTTAGAGAATAAAATAGGAGATTATATTACACTGTCTAATTTCAACTCAAATGCATATTCAGATATATTAGAAGAGGCTATGAATATTGGATATGTTATTTACACTAGTGCATATATGTCTTGTGCCAGTAAAGAGTTTGGTTATGATAAGAAGCACCAGAATCATTTGGCATTAATTGATAAAATGGTTGTCCAAGATAGGGTAGATAATCGCATAGTCAAAGCTAAAAAATTTGAAGATGTTTTTCAGATTATTCAAGAATATCCATTGCTAGGTAAGTTTATGGCTTACCAATTAGCGACAGATATTAATTATAGTGAAATTATCAACTTTGACGAAAACAGTTTTACTATAGCAGGCCCAGGAGCCGAACGTGGTATTAGTAAGTGTTTCGTTGATACAGATGGTAAAACGTATACTGATGTAATTCATTGGATGACTGAAAACCAAGAAAAAGAGTTTCAGCGTTTGGGGTTAAATTTTCAATCACTCTGGGGTCGTCCATTACAAGCTATAGACTGTCAAAATCTTTTTTGTGAAACTGATAAATACTGCCGAGGAGCATTTCCAGAGTTGAAAAGTAATCGCAAAAAGATAAAATCAAAATTTACTTCAACCCCTCAAGCAATTGATTATTTTTATCCCCCTAAATGGTGTATTAATGATAAAGTTCAAGTAACTTTATCACAGAGATTACCACGATTAGATATTTCTGATTTGCAACAACTCAATAAGAGTAATTATCGGCAATTATCTTTGGAATTAGATTCGATTCTAAAAGCAACTTCTATAATTCCAGAAGATGTATCAAAACTAGATAAAACTTATGAGCAAGAGTCTCAATCTAACTATAAAAGTAATAAGAGTAAAAAATCAAAAGCTTTACAAAATACACAAATAGAAAATTCTCAACAGTTGTGCTTATTTTCATCAGACTGGGTACTATAAATCAGCAGGAATTCAAAATCAAGTAGATTGATATGGAAAAATATGCCAATATCGATGTCACTAGAAAGTATCGCTACTTACTAGGACGTAGATGGGATGCAAATTTGCCGCAAGTTACTTTTGTGATGCTTAACCCAAGTAAGGCTGATGATAATCAAGATGATCCTACTCTCAATAAATGCATTAAGTTTGCTCACCATTGGGATTATGGTTCTCTTGAAGTGGTAAATCTATTTGCTTATATTACTCCAAAACCTCGTGAACTTCGTCAAGTAGATGACCCTGTGGGTTCAGAAAATAACTCTTATATTAAATCAGCAACAGAACGCGCTAACTTAATTATTTTGGCATGGGGTTCAAGTAAGTATCCCAAAAAAAACTGTGACCGTGACAAAGAAGTTTTAAGTCTAATTTCTGATAAAAAAACTCTTCACTGCTTAAAGCTAACAAAGAAGGGATACCCAAACCATCCGCTATATCTTAAAGTTGAAGATAGTACAAAACTAATTATTTTCCCTAACTGTTCCCTACAAATATAGCTGAATTAAAAACTTTAATAGCAATGCTTTTTAAGCATGAGCATATTTGTATTTTATCCATATAAAAATCGCTATAATCAATAACTTTTAAATTAAAGGAATTTCATTATGAATTTTTCTGACTATCAAAGACAAGCACTGAATACAGACCAGATTCCTGCTGTGGAAGGTACTGAATTAATTATACCGCTATTAGGTTTAGTAGGTGAAGTTGGTTCATTGATGACTGAGTATAAGAAACATTTACGCGACGGTGAAGCACACAAACTGTTTAAAGAAGGCATTGCAGAAGAATTGGGAGATATGCTTTGGTATATTTCCAACTTTGCAAGCAAGTTTAACCTTAATTTGGAAGAGATTGCGGAAGATAATCTGAGAAAGTGCCGTGACCGTTGGGGATGGAGAGATTCAGCACAGATAGATGATAAAGCTACAATCTATATATTCGACAATGATTTTCCCAAAAATGAAAGTTTACCACGACAGTTTGAAGTAGAAATTACGGAGGTAAGCAAAGATAACTCAATCAAAATGAAGGCATTTATCAACAAACAACAAATTGGAAATGACCTCACCGATAATTCCTATACAAGCGATGGCTACCGCTTTCATGATATTTTCCATTTTTCCTACGCCGCAGTTTTAGGTTGGTCTGTTGTTACTCGTGGTATGCTTAAACGTAAGCGTAAAAGTAATTTTAGTATTGACGAAGTTGAAGACGGCGGTCGTGCAGTAGCTATTGAAGAAGGTATATCAGCACTCGTATTTGGCTATGCAAAAAATCACGGTTTCTTAGAAGGCGTTTCAACATTAGATTACCAACTATTAAAGACTATCAAAAATATGACATCCCATTTAGAAGTTTCTCAATGTTCGCTGGGTGATTGGGAGAAGGCAATTCTGATGGGCTATGATGTCTGGCGACAGGTAGAGAAAAATCGAGGAGGAAGGGTAGTCGTTGACCTTGATGCACGCTTGATAAGTTATTTAAAAGAGTCTAGTCTGCATTTAGCCTCTGTGGAAATAAAACATTCACTTAACAATATCTTGCAAGGAAAAAAATGAGTGTTTGGTCATCGCAAACTTTGAGTTCTCGTCTTCCTAGTACGGCAACAAAGTTTGTTAGATTTATTGAGATAATAAATAAAATACAAATATAATCTTGGTTGTGCCTATGACTTCCCTATCGGCATTAACTTTACCCGATCACACTCAGTTACCAGACTCAGACGGTACATTTGTGAAAAATCTTCAGGAGCATCCGCAAAGCATTTTAATCACAGATTCAATTAAACCTGTTCTAGAGCAACTTCATCCTGATGGTCAATATTGTATCGGACAAGATTCTGGTATCTACTGGCGATTGACAGATCCTCCTGAGAAAGGGGCTGAAGCACCAGACTGGTTTTATATACCCAATGTCCCACCGACACTTAACGGTAAAATGCGCCGTTCTTATGTGCTGTGGAAGGAGTATGTTGCACCCCTAATTGTGATTGAATTTGTCTCTGGAGATGGTTCAGAAGAACGAAATAACACACCGCCATCTCAAGGGGAAGGTGGAAATGTTGGTAAATTTTGGGTTTATGAGCAGGCAATTCGAGTGCCTTATTATGGAATTTATGAAGTAGCAAAAGCACAAGTGGAAGTTTACCACCTAGTTGATAATACTTATCAACTGATGCAACCCAATGAACGAGAACATTACCCAATTGCTCCTATGGGTGTAGAGTTAGGAATCTGGCAAGGATTTTATCAGAATGCAGAGTTACCTTGGTTGCGGTGGTGGGATGCACAAGGAAATTTATTGCTAACGGGTGAGGAACGTGCTGTGATTGAACGAGAAAGGGCGGAAGTTGAGCGACAAAAACGAGAGAGAATTGTAGAGAAATTGCGATCGCTCTCTGCTGATCAACTTAACGCTTTAGGAATTGATCCAGAAATGTTAGATTAGGAAATATTTTCATCTACCAATATTACATCTTCATATATTTCTGCGATCGCACAACGAAGATCAACGCTAGCTAAATGCACTTCTTCTCCTTTTTCATAAGGGTAAAGTACCCAATGTCCTTCCTCATTGCGGCGGAAGCATTCTACACTCATTCTATCTGGTGAAATTAGCACATATTCTTGTAGTGATTCTAAGTGTCGATAACTAGCAAATTTCTTCCCTCTGTCATAGCCTTCGGTTGATTCAGAAAGCACTTCAATAATTAAGGAAGGATAGCACTTAAAATATTCAAATTCTTTATCTCGTGTATCGCAAGTCACCATTACATCGGGATAAAAATAGCGATTTATAGCCTCGATTTGTGCTTTCATATCTAACATATAGACACGGCATCCACCACCCCGGAGATGGTTTCGCACTAGGGAAAACAAGTTTCCTACTATAGTGACATGAGCATCACTCGCTCCTGCCATTGCGTATACTTGCCCATCAATATACTCGTGTTTGATTTCACTTACTTTCTCGCCTTCTAAATATTCTTCTGGAGAGATATAGTACTCACTTTGGCTAATGACCATTTTAGTACCTTAGTAGTTTTATCAAACATTTTAACCCATACGACACAAATCTAATGAGCGACAGCGCCACCAGTTGGCTTAACCTTTTTGAGGAATAAAATAGCAATTCCACTGAGTAATAATGCAATCCCAATAAAGTAGAAACAATCGTTAAAAGCCATTACAAATGCTTCCCTGCGGACTATATTGGATATAGATGCGATCGCTTGATTTTGGGCTGTACTTAAATCTGCTCCGCGACTAATAAAATACTGCGTCATTTGGTCAATTCGCTGTTGAGTTTCTGGGTTATATAAAGATACTCCATCACCCAATCTATTCGAGTGAAATTGCTCTCTATTTGCTAATAAAGTCGCTAAAGAAGCAATTCCGATAGAACCGCCCAGATTCCGCATCATATTAAATAAACCACTTGCCGAACCTGCTTCTTTCGGATTCAAACCAGCAGTAGCAATAGAACTAAGCGGCACCATAATTAAGGGTTGTCCCATTGCACGCACAAATTGCGACCAGCGTAATTGATCTAACCCTGTTTCATTAGTCATTCCAGAGTTCATAAATGCACTGATGGAAAACAAAGTCACACCAAAAGCTACCATGAAACGCACGTCAATACGTTGCATCAATTTCGGGATGAGGGGAATAATAAATAGTTGGGGAATACCAGCCCAAATCAATACTTCACCGATTTGCAGAGCATTGTATTTTTGAATTTGGGCGAGATACAACGGTAAAATATAAATTGAACCATATAATCCTACTCCCAACGACACATTAACAATACTGGCTAAACCAAAGTTACGCCTAGATAAAAGCCGTAAATTAATAAATGGTTGCTTCCGAGTTAATTCTATAAAGAAAAATATTGCCAAGAAAATTGCCGCAATTACACTTAAGCGCACAATCAACGGTGAACCGAACCAATCTTTGCGGCTACCTTCTTCTAAAACAACTTGCAGAGAACCTAAGCCAATAGCCATTGCAATAATTCCCCACCAGTCACCTTGTTTAAGTAAACTGATTTGGGGTTTTTCTTGCTTAATTCCATACCAAACACCAGCTAGCATTAATGCGCCTGGAATTACATTTATATAAAAGTTGTATTCCCAACCAAAATTTTCTGTTAACCAACCTCCTAATGTTGGGCCAATTGAGGGTGCAAAAACTGCACTAAACCCAAATGCAGCCAGTCCGACTGATTGTTTTGATTGGGGTAAAGTTGTTAATACAACTGTCATCGCGGTGGGAATTAGTACTCCTCCGCTAAAACCTTGTAAAGCGCGAAAGAAAATCATGGAATTAAGATTCCACGCCCAACCACAGCAGATAGAAAAGAAAATAAATAGTGCAGTATTCACTAACAGATAACGCTGCAATGAAAACACCCGTGATAACCATCCTGTTAGAGGAATTACCACAATTTCTGCTACGAGATACGCGGTAGAAATCCAAGAACCTTCTTCGAGAGTTGCTCCTAAACTTGCTTGAATATCTTGCAGAGAAGCATTAGTGATTTGAATATCTAATACCGCCATAAATGCACCAAGCATACTGGCTAATACACCAATCCAGGTTCTTAGCGGTACACGCTCTGGTGGTAAAGCAGGATTTTGCCCTTGCTGACGAATTACACCTGTATTAGCCATAACTTTGTTCCAGTTTCAAGGTTAAGTAGCAAAAAACTTTATTATTAAATCTTATACCAATATTTTCTTTGCCCCTGCATGAGCTTGAATCAGCAACGCTAAAAATTAAAAAATAATTACTACAGAAAGCCCAATTAAGATAAATATAAATTTAAGTGCGGTTATTTATCTTAAACTTCTGGAGCCGTAAGAATGCCCTTTTGCTCATAAATTGGACGCATTATTTTCCTTAAAGCAGGTAACTGTCTGCTAAAAATGATTGACCCTAAAAGACAAGCTATGCCATCAATAATTAAAGTATTTGGAGCGCCAATATGACTTGCTAGGAAACCTCCTAATAAATTACCCACGGGAATCATTCCCAAAAATGACATTGTGTATAAGCTCATCAATCGCCCACGTTTGTCGTCTTCAACAATGGTTTGTAAAAATGTGTTGCTAGCTGCAATCTGGAGAATTGTTCCTAAGCCAACAAATAACATTGTAAATAAAGAGAGTGGTAAAAATCTAGATAAAGAAAAGGCAATTAAACCAGTTCCTAAAATTGCTGGAGCTAACGCAATCAATTTCCCAATTCCCAAGATTGTTTGGCGAGTAGCTAGATAAATACCACCAGTTAAAGCTCCAACTCCAGATGCTGCCATCAAAAATCCCAAACTTTCTGCACCACCTTTGAGAACTTGTTCGGCAATAACTGGGACAAGAATAGTGTTTTGCAGTCCCATCAAGCTGACTAAAGCTGATAGCAATAGAACGGCTCTAATGGGTGGGAAGCTAAAGGCATATATAAATCCCTCTTTAACTTTTTGCAAGGGATTACCGTCAGTTACGACATTTTTCCACGGTTTAACTTTCATCGCCAATAAAGCGGCGATTACAGCAACGTAGCTCAAACCATCAATTAAAAAACAATACCCAGTTCCAACGCCAGCAATTAATAAACCCCCGATCGCAGGGCCAATTAATCTAGCACCATTGACCATTGTAGAATTAATAGCGATCGCATTGGCTAAATCTTCTCTGCGTTCAACCAATTCTGGCACAAAAGCTTGGCGGGCTGGCGCATCTAAGGCATTAATAAATCCTTGCAACAAACTCAAGGCGATGATGTGCCATACCTCAATCACTCCAGTTAACGCCAGCGCTGCTAATGTTAATGATTGAATCATCGCCAAGATTTGCGTACCAATTAAGGTACGATACCGAGAAAAGCGATCTACAAATACTCCGCCAAAAGGAGCTAAAAAAAAGTTAGGAATTTGACTAGAAAATCCCACAACTCCTAGCATTAATGGGGATTTTGTCAAGTCATAAACTAGCCAAATTGTGGCAAGTTGTGTCATCCACGTCCCAATTAGGGAAATACCTTGCCCAGCAAAAAACAGCTGGTAGTTTCTTGACCTTAATGCAGGTAGTAGCGGTTTTTTCATCTCAGGCTTGTTTTATACCAATCTGCTTTCATAGATATCATCTCACCTCATCTCTATACGCCTCTCTTTAGATGTAGGAGAATGTCATAGATAGAAGGAGGTTTTTCAATCTGTTTGCAGCCAATTTCGTATTATGAATGATGTCCGATTGATTACTTACTAAACCCCAAGAACCCCACCCCGCCAAAGCTACGCTTTGTCTCCCCTCCCCGCAGGCGGGGAGAGGCTGGGGGGTGGGGTTCTTGGGGTTATGGGCAATTTACCGAACATCATATTACTTGACTTCCACCGCAACCTCCGCAGACATCCCAGGAGTAATCCGCGATTCGTATCCTTGAATGCTCTTTTGGTCGAAAACTACTTTTACTGGAATGCGTTGGACAACTTTAGTAAAGTTACCTGTAGCATTATCCGGTGGCAATAAGGCAAACTGAGCGCCGGAAGCTGGCGAAATACTGTCAACACGACCAATAAAGGTGTGATGAGGGAAACTATCCAGCTTGATTTCTACTGGCTCTCCTGGGCGCATCTTTTCTAATTGAGTTTCTTTGAAGTTCGCAACTACCCAATAGCTGTTATCCACGATCGCCATTAATGGTGTTCCTACTGCGACGCGGTTGCCAACTTCCACATTTTTCCTACCTACCCGTCCGGCACTGGGGGCGGTAACATTTACATAGGATAGTTGCAATTGCGCGTCTTTTAGCGATGCTTCTGATTGGGCGATCGCTGCTTTTGCCGCTTCGTATTGACTACGCTTAACTGTGGTATCTTGTCCGCCTGCGGTAGCTTGTTGCAATCCTCCCTTAGATGCTGCTAATTTAGCTTGGGCGTTGGTGACATTTTCTTGCGCTTGTGCTAATTGAGATTGGGCTTTGGCGACACCAACTTTAGCAGAAGCTAACTTGGCTTGAGCTTGTTGTACTCCCTGAATCGCAGCGTTTTTCTGTGCGGTCGCCACATCATAAGCAGCCTTCGCTGTATCTAATTGCTGACGAGGAATCGCACCTGTTTTATACAATTCGTTGTAACGATTGTAATCTGCTTGTGCTCTTTCCAAATTCGCGTTTGTTTGGGCTACCTGCGCTTGAGCGGCGGGAATCCCAGCTTGGGCTTCTTGGACTGCTGCTTGGGCGGCGGGAATCCCAGCTTGGGCTTCTTGTACTGCTGCTTGGGCTGTAGAAATTGCTGCTACTGCACCACTGACATCTCCTTGTGCTTGAGTTGTCTTACCAGTGGTGGTTTGTGAACTTAAAGCAATATTTGCTTGAGCGGCTTGCGCTTGACCACGAGCATTTTCGAGGGCGGCTTGTGCCTGTTGCACCTTACTTTGATAGTCCCGTGGGTCTAACTTCACCAACAATTGTCCCGGTTGTACCAGTTGGTTGTCATTCACCAGCACTTCACTTACTGTTCCGGGAATGCGACTACTAACTTGGTGAATGTTTCCCGCAACGGTGGCGTTGTCTGTTTCCTGGTGGGTGGAGGCGTATTGCCAGTAGTGATAACCAAAAGTACTTGCGGCGATCGCGCCCACACCTAATCCTGCCAAAATTAAACCAGTCGGTCTTTTCCGTTTCGGTGGAACTTCTTTCTCGATCTCAGGAGTTACGACAGGTGCTTCTGCTGTTGCGGGTGTCTCTGTGGTGACAGTTTCTAAAGTCTCTAAATCAGGAATCACTTCTTTTTCTAAAATTATGGTCTTGTGTCCGTTGCGTCCGTTAAAACTACTAGCACCCATGATTCTTACCTCGCTTGTTCGTTCAATAACTTGATTAATAGTCGTTTATTTAGAATGCGTAATATCACCTGAAAAAAATTCTTATTTCCTTAGTATGCGTAATATTATCCCAAAACATATCTTTACACTGCCTCCCCCGGTCGGGTGATTATAAAATCATCTTTAAGACAGGTTAGCGATCGCTCGATTCAAGATTTGGGAAAACAGTTCTCGGTCGGCAAAGGAAATACCATCCATTGCTTCATCACGCACGGCTGCGGCGATTGGCGGTAAAACAGCTTCTAGTTCCTTACCTGCATCCGTTAGCCAGATGCGCCAGATGCGGCGATCTTGAGTGTCGCGTTCTCGACGCACTAAACCGCGTTCTTCCATCCGATCTAGTACGCCTGTTAAAGTCCCTCCCACTTGTTTGAGTTTGTCCCCAATACTAGAAGTAGGTAAACCATCTTCTTGCCAAAGACAGCACAACACTAACCAGTGAAATGGCGTCAATCCAAAAGGTTCTAGCTTCTCAGTAAACTTGCGACTGAGCAGTTGTGAGACTAATTTGATTCTGTAGCCCAAATTGTATGGTGCCAGATTTTGCTGCCACGACTCTAAAGTTGGGGAGTGATTAGATGTAGAAACCATTTAGCAAAATACTTAGTGTACGTAATATTATAACTAAATTAATATTTTTTAGCAATAGTTACTTTACATCTATCTTAGGGAAGAACTTGAATTAACACCAAGAATATGGTAAGACCGAGGTAATTTAGGGGACTGGTCAGCATAGATCCAAGCATAGCTCAAAACTGGTATTTGCGAAATAGAGGCTACTTGTTGAGCATGAATGGGAAGATATAAATCGAGCATTACTTGGGTTTTCTTGTCAATTTGCACATATTAGGTAGGCTGAGAATGGAGCGATCGTTCTCTCGGTACACCCCTGAACGGCTACAATGATTTGTCACATTAAACTTGGCACATTGCATAAATTTTAGCTGAAATCTTGCATGGGTAAGCGACACCCCATCCTTTTAATCTAGACAGTTCGGCTTTCATGACCTTTCGTTCTGGGTAAAAAACAGAGCGTTGCTAGAATTATTGGTTTTATAAATTACCGCTCAGTACTTAAAGATTGTACAATCAGAAAAATTGAAAAAAGCTTTTGATTTTCCTAATTAACATCATTTTTTCAGACATAGACGCGTACAATGCTAATTTCACGATTACAAAAAGTTTTAACAGCACCTATTACTCAAAACAGCAAACAAAATCAATCTAGATTGACTGTTATTTTTTGGTACATTCTTAGCCTAACTTTTGCTGTTGGTTATATTTTGATGGGGCTGCGACAAGCTTTCACCAGCAAATATATAGTGAGCGACGATGCACGAGAATATATTTCTTGGATCTATCGTTACTTTAACCCAGATTTATTTCCTGGGGATTTAATTGCTGATTATTTTCAGTCAGTGACACCAATTGGGTATGGTATTGTTTATAAAATAATTGCAGCTTTAAATATAGATCCAATTTTATTTGGCAAAATTTTTCCATTAGTACTGGGACTAATTACAACTAGCTATTGCTTTGTAGTTTCTATGGAGATATTACCAGTACCAATGGTAGGATTTATCGCCTCTTTACTTTTAAATCAAAGCCTTTGCCTTCATGATGACCTATTTTCTGCTACACCTAGAGATTTTATTTATCCCCTGGTTTTAGCCTTTATATATTATTTAATACGCTCTTCTGTATTTGGCATATTAATTGTATTTGCGCTTCAATTTTTAATATACCCTATCATAGGTTTTATCAATTTATTAATTTTACTTTTGAGACTATTTCGCTGGCAGAATGGGCAGATAACTATTTCTCATAACCGAAAAGATTTTATTTTATTTGTAGCAGCCACTATAACTGCTGGCATCCTAATTTTACCTTATACTATTCAATCATCACAATTTGGCCCGACAATTACTGCTGCTGTTGCGAGAACTATGCCAGAGTACTGGGATGGAGGAAGATTCAGGTATTTTACTCATAATATTATTAGTTATTGGTTTGATGGTAGAGATAGCGGTTTTTTTGCTTTAATTGCACCTCCTCAACTATTATTTGGTTTATTATTACCAATTATCCTGAAATTCCAGTCTCACTTTCTTCTAACCAAACAAGTAAAGGATGAAGTCAAACTATTACTACAGGTAGTAATAGCTAGTCTAATCATGTTTTTTACTGCCCATGCCTTAGCTTTTAAACTGCACTGGCCTAGCCGCTATACCCATCATACTTTTAAGATAGTACTTGCTCTTGCAGCAGCAATCTCTATTACCTTAATTTTAGATGCTACATTTCGATGGTCGAGACAAAATGGCAGACAAATTTTAATCTTGGGGACTATTTCGATCCTTGGTGCAGGACTCGTTTTGTACCCTAGTAGCTTAAAAGTTTTTCCCAAAACCCCTTATTTAGAAGGTCAAGCCCCAACATTATATAATTTTTTGCAAAAGCAACCGCAAAATATTGTCATAGCCTCTACTTCCCAAGAAGCAGATAACATACCCATCTTTGCTCAAAGAACAATTTTGGTGGGTAAAGAATATGCATTACCGATCCATACAAAATATTACGCTCAATTTCACCAGCGGATGATTGACCTGATTAATGCCCAATATACTGATGATATTAATCAGATTAAAGACTTTATTCAAAAATACCACGTAACTTTTTGGTTATTAGAACGTTCTGCATTCCTTCCAGAATATATAACTAAAAACACTTGGCTACAACAATATCAGCCAGCGGCACAACAAGCGAACGCAAATTTACAGAAGGCTCTACCTGTTTTAGCAACATTAATTAACTCTTGTGCAGTTATTGAGACTGATAATTTAGTCCTTCTCAAAACAGAATGTATCAAAGCAGTAGCGAAGACTTGAATATAATGTCTTAGGGAAGAACTTGAATCAACTGGTACTCTTTGACAGCGCCGATAATGCGGTGAGGTCGAGATAATTGAGAGGACTGGTTAGCATAGATCCAAGCATAGCTCAAAGCTGGTACTTGGGAAATAGAGACTACTGGTTGAGGGCGAGTAGGAAGATAGAAATTAAGCAATACTTTTGTTTTAGCGTCCATGTCCACATAGTACGTAGGATGAGATTGGAGAATTGAAGCGATCGCACTTTGTTGTAAAAAAGTTTTTAAACCAGAGTTATAGTCACTTAATAGACCAATGCTACCTATCGCCGCCAAGGCCAGCCAACAGGGAATTAACCAACCTGCAATCCAATAACGCGCTGTGAGAAACTTTTTGTCAAAGTGGTAACGAGCAATCCACACCACAGGTAAAATTAACCAACCCAAGCCCATAGCCAAGCCAATACTTGCATACTTGCGGATATCAGAACTACCCCAACTAAAAATGCCAATACTCGCTATAACAAGTAAAATACCTAATCCACCCAAGCTATAACTGAGGTTTCGGGGAAGATTCTTCCTTGTAAAAAGGTTCAATATCTTTTTTTTACTTTTTTTAAGAGGTAATTGTGGGATAATTCCTATTTGATAAATATTCCCTAGCCAGTTTAAACCCACAGATGCAAACAAAGCGATGAACGGATAAAGGCAAAGACTATAGTGAGATAAACGAGTGCTAAAAATAGTAATTTCTACAAATAAAACAAGTGGAAAGCCAACTAATATTAACTGGTAACGAGGAATGGGACTACGGAGAGTTAAAAACAAACCTACAAGTCCGAAAAAAGCCCAAGGAAATGCGTTTACAGGAATATTCCAGACATAGAATAGTAGCCCATTATGCTTCCGCTCTTCAGAACCTAGTTGTACAACAAACTTGAGTAACTCTTCAAAACTATTATTTCCGAAGTGCAGCCAGCTTAACCACAGCCAAACACAGGTTGGTATTAAACCTACGAAAAAACCTAAATATAAAATTGGGTTAGTAAGATGATGATGACGGCGATGTTCCCAAATTAAATAAGGTAATAAAGCTATAATTGGCAAAAAAATCATCAAGCTTCTAACTAAGAAGCCTAAACCTAAACTTAAACCAGCTAGAAAACTCCACCAGGAGCGGTATTTGGGATGTAATTCCGTTTTGATTAAAGACAAAATAGCTAAAAGCACCAAGAGAACCATCGGTACATCAGGTGTACTTAAGCGAGAGTATTGTAGCCAGAGAAATTCCAGACTTAAAATTGCAGCAGCTAGCCAACCTAATTTTTTGCCTAGCATAATTTTGCCAATTTCATACACAAGCCACAAACTAAAAATGCCAGCAATCATACTAGGAAGACGCGCACTAGTATCACTGATACCAAACAGCTTGTAAAAACTGGCAATTAACCAATAAGGGCCAGGAGTTTTATGATGTGCTGTTTCCCAAGGAGCTATCCAATTACCAGAATCAAACATTAGACGGGCACGTGATGCGTAAAGCCCTTCATCATGTGCCATCAAGCTATTATGTCCAGAAGTAAATAGTAATAAGGGTAGTATCCAAACTAACAAACTAAAATAAGGTAATGATGCGACTAGGCGGATTTGTCGCCAAATATGCTGCAAGAAGTGTAGTTTATATAACATTGAATTGATAAAAATTGAATACTGCTATTTAGGTATCCTGCTGTTATTAAAATATGTTACATAGTGTTTGTGAAAAAATATCTGAAATTGCCGCAAATTTCGCAAACAGTACTCCAAAACAGAGATTTATGCAGTTAAGACCGAATCAGCGCCTGAAATTAGATGACACAGACGATAAACTGTTCTACGCCTATCCTCGCTTCGTCACCCATGTCGATGAAGGATTTATTCAACAGTTAACGGATTTATACCGCGATCGCCTCAAACCCAACACCCGCATTTTTGATATGATGAGCAGCTGGGTGTCTCATCTACCAGAAGAGATAGAGTTTGACCATGTGGAGGGGCACGGACTCAACGCTGAGGAATTAGCACGTAATGCCCGCTTAAATCATTACTTTGTGCAAAATCTTAACGAAAATCCGCAGCTACCTTTACCAGATGGAGATTTTGATGCTGTTCTCAATTGCGTATCTGTGCAATATATGCAATATCCCGAAGCAGTATTTTCCGAAATTTATCGCATTCTGAAACCCGGTGGTGTGGCAATCATCAGCTTTTCTAACCGGATGTTTTTTGAAAAGGCGATTCAAGCTTGGCGGGAGGCTTCAGAATCACAGCGAGTCGAATTAGTCAAAGCTTATTTCGCGTCAGTTTCAGGATTTACAACCGCAGAAGTTATAGCTCATAAATCAACATTACCAAATTTATTACAGTGGTTAGGTGCAGCTGGAGGAGATCCGTTTTACGCCGTTATAGCTTACCGTAGTTAAGTCAAATATTCATTAGTGCAAGAAGGCTTGTAGTAAGCACTTTAGTGCTTAAAAAATAAGGACTAAAGTCCTTACTACGAACTTATTTACCTACTCAAAATTAAAATGCTTTTGTATATGCATAATTTCTGTAAATGAATTATTGGTTAATGAAATCAGAACCAGAAGCCTATAGCATTGTTGACCTTCAACAGCAGAAAGAGACTATCTGGGACGGCGTTCGCAATTATCAAGCTCGCAACTTTTTGCGCCTTATGGATGAAGGAGACTTAGCTTTTTTCTATCACTCCAGCACGAATCCTCCCGGTATAGCTGGGTTAATGCGTGTAGTGAAAAAAGATATTGCTGACCCGACCCAGTTTGAGCCAGAAAGTAAATATTACGATCCAAAATCAAGTTCTGAATCGCCTCGGTGGCAAACAGTTGTAATGGAATTTGTTGAGGCTTTTTCTAACCCCATCTTGCTATCAATACTCAAAGAGAAGTTTAGTGCCCAAGAGTTAATGTTGCTGAGACAAGGAAATCGATTATCAGTGATGCCCGTCCCTGAAGCAGTAGCTTTGAAGATTCTGGCGATGAAAAACTCCTAGTTAAAATAATTCGTAATTCGTAAAATATTTTGAAGGAAGGTTGATTAACTGAACATAATCTGATTTATTAATTACTTAGTTCACACCCATTGCAAAGGATCTAATTGATAGTAACGTTGCAGTTGCTCATAAAGTGCCGGATGCTTAGACAGCAATTGGTGTGGTTTCTCAAAGAATGTCTCAGTCGCTACGGCGAAAAATTCTGCGGGATTTGTTGCACCATAGCTATCCATTACCGTCTTTGCACCTTGTAGAACATCATTACAAAGTTGCTGATATTCTTCTGTCATCACCTTCGCCCAAATAGCATAGTCTGAGTTGTTTTGCAGTATGGGAACTCCTTCAGCTTTACCATCTTCTTGATCTAACTGATGGGCAAATTCATGTAGCACAACATTACGTCCATCTCTCCAGTTATTAATGTCTTGTTTCACCTGTTCCCAAGACACTACTACTTGGTCATTTGTCCACGATTCACCCAGTCTTGCTACACGCCTTTCCTCAACAACATATTTTCCGACGGAATTCGTTTCCTGAACAAAATAAGCGTTGGGATACACCAGAATTGAACGAAGTCTGGGGAAGTACTGCCCACGTTCATTTAATAGAAGCAAACAGGCAACAGCAGCAAGAGTCAGTTGCATTTCTTCCGTTATCTGTAATCCTCTACAGCCAATAAATTGCTTTTCTGCTAAGAATACTTGAATATGTCCCTGAAGTCGTCTGATTTTATCGGGAGAAAGACAGAGATAAATGGGAAGATTATTCTCAATAATGGCATTCCAAAGTGGGGGAAAAGGACGATGTTTAAGACGATTCCTTCGCCTTTTTACCAGAATCGGATTGAGTAAAATCCCAGCGATAATCAACCCAATGATAAGAAAGAAAACTATTATTTTAATCATTGACTTTTGATCAGCTTACATATTTAATTCACTGGGAAGCAGAAAATTTAGAATAATGTTATTGTTGTGGCTCACTAACTACCGCTATTGGATCAGAATTATGCAAGATTGAACCTTGGTGGAAAGGCTATTTTGAAGTCCTTGCTCAACTTTAACAATCAGTTTATCAAAAGCCTCTTGATTTGCTGTTAGTTGCTCTTGAAGAACTTTTTCTAACTCAGGCTTTATTTGCTCACACATATTCTCAATTTTTTTGTCGCTCAAAAAATTAGAACGCATCCAACTAGGGACATCCACATTTGTCTTAATTACTTCTTGAACACTCTTACGATTTAGCTCCATTCCTGCTGCCATCACCGAAGCCCCATATACTAGTGCAATCGGCCAAGTTAAATGTCCAGTTAGTATGAGAGTGATGATGCTAGCCACTGCGCCTCCACCAATTACTACATTCACGATAAATGCTACTGTCTCAGCCAGAATAGCATCTCCAATTTGTAATTCTGGGTTAACAAAAGTTGGGTCAATACTATCCTCGAACCTTAAGCTGCTTCTAGGTATCTGAAACTTTCGACAGATTGGATCGGTTTGTGCGGCTAAATCTGGTTGTATTTTATTGCTAAACCAAAAAGCGCATTGATGATTAATTATCTGCACGGCGCGATCGCTTTTGAGCCACTGTTCTGCCCTACCGATCAAAGCTGTTTCCAAATCGGCTAAAGTCCGTATTTTGTTTTTTTGCCAATCTTTTAAACCTGGTTTAACTGCGTTGACAATTAAGCCATCCGCCAAAGGCTTAGTTAGTGATGCGATTAACTCTGGAATATGCCTTTCAATCAAACCTTTAAGCTGATTCGAGGTAAACAGTTTGTTCACTTCTTGCTTAAAAGCAGCAGCACGCAGATCCCATCGTCCTACTCTTGCTAAACCCATAGCAATGCACCGTTCTGGTTCAGGATCGGGGCGAAGCAGGGTTTCTGGTTCGGGAAATATTTCCTGACAAAGAATGTGCGTGAACTTCATGCGAGATGCACCGCCAGTCATCAACAAAAGTTTCGGCACGATTCCAAGTTTTTCCAGCTTTTCTTTTGCCTCCTTTAAAGAGTCACGAAATGATTTAATCCAACTATGATTTTCCAGTTCAGGTAAGGGTTGATTTAAAATTTCCTCCATCATCAATTTATTTACTTGGGGAATAAAATAAATCTGTTCGTTGATTGACTCGAACCCACGCGCAAAGGATTCAGAATCGCTGTATAACTGTTCATTAGAAAAGTAATCTTCTTTAGCTTTGCGGCAAGCAAGTTCACAACGAGCTTGGTGATGTGGATATTCCTGAAATACTTTTTCGAGTAATGCTTTTTGTTCGTGGTTGGCGAGAGTCCGGGCAAAAATAGCTTTGTCAATTAGGGATGCACCTAAAGTATTACTCCCGAAATCTATCGGGATTTCTTCTAAACTTTTAACCAGAGTAAAATCTGTGGTTGAAGAACCAATATCGACAATTAGCACCGATGCCAGAAGTTTGTCATACTCCAACTTCCCGGCTTCCTTGGCTTGCATGAAAGCAGCCCGCGATTCGGGTACAACATTGAGTTGGTGAATGCCAGCTTCTTGAAGTAGCTTTTGATATTCGGTGCGATCGCTAACTGACCATCCTGAAGGGCAACCAATGTAAAAATAGCTACTTTCTCCACCTGCAAGTTGTTTGCTTTCTTTCAAAAGGCGGTAGTAGGTTGCCACAAAAGTGCTAATTGTTTCTCGATATTTGGGATCGTTGTTGGGCTTTTGCTTGAAAGAAATTGTCAGTTGGGTAACACCAGCTTGAATTAATGCTTGTTCGCCGACCAGATAACCGAGTTTGGGATGCCAACCAAGGGCTGTAATTTGGTTCTTCTTGTTATTAATCTCCAACATCTGGGGAGGTTCGATGCTTTCCACGATCGCTTTAGCTACAGCCGTTTCACCGTGTCCCAAATCAAAACCGATTGTTTCTAAAATTTCCATACCCTTATTGTCTATTATTCTCTAGCAGAGGAATATGCTGGTTCAATTACCCTACCGCGTCTAATCAAGCGATCGCCTTTCAACAAAGCCGGTGTTAGAGTCACGTGTTCTTTGGTATCGGGGTCGATACTTGGCTCAAAGTCAAAATAATCGCGATCGCTATTCGATCGGTAAATTTGAGCGTTAATTCCCTGAGACATTAAAATCTGTGGCAGAAGTTTCGCCAGTTCATAAGCCATTTGGGGTTTATCAAGTTTGGATGCGCCCATTAGTCTTTGGAGAAAATTCAATAGCTCTGGCAGTTCTTCTATTGCTAAGTCGCCTTCATGTTTATTTGATTCTTCTACTCTAGCCACTGCTAGGTCAATAGTGTTGAGAGCATCGCCAAGATGATCTAGAAATACTTTGCTATCAATCCGAAGAATCGGTTGAGGTAATTCCAATACTCCTTCAGATATAGAATTATTTTGCTGGTTGTTTGATTCGAGTTGAAGTACAATTTCTAGTCCGATAAGTAGAGAGGTTAATAAGATAGCCATCCACGCACCTGGGGTAGTTTTAGTTAAGGAAAACAACGAACCCAAGATGCCTATATAAATTAGTCCCTTTAGCAGTTTCAGAATGAATCTGCTGCTAAACAACTTTGTCCCTGTATTAGTAATTTGCCATTGTTCTGTTGGAGCAACTTGAACATAGTTAGCCGCAGCCAGAGTGGCGATAGACTGCCGCAGCGTATCCAGGAAAAAGGAAGCCAGACGAACTTGAGCCAAATTAAGCTTTTCAATGTAAATTCTTTCGAGATTATCGAGCCGATTTTGAACCAGTTTAACTATTTGCTCAATGCCGATTGTATTATCAATATCTATCTGGAGTTGGTTGCGTTCTTCGCTAAAAAGTGAAGTAATTGTTTTCATTGCGTTGATTAAGACTTTAACGTTATTAATTAGGAGTGAAATGAACACTCGTTTTTTCATTTCACCCTGTAATCAGATAATGACGAAATAATTCATAATTACTAATTATGAATTAGGTTGATTGCAAATTACCCCATCAAAAGGAGGAGCAGAATGTTTATCTGCGTCATTGCAGACTACGGTACAGGAGATCCGGCATTTACTGAAGTCACACAACGTCTGCTGATGACTTTTCCCCATGCCCAAATTCATTTGCTTTCGGTTCCAGCATTCAGTACCTTAGCAACGGGATTCTGGATTGCCCAACTAGGACTTAACCCTGGCCCTAGCGATCGTCTAATTTATCACAACTGTGCGCCTCGTCAGGACGACCCTGAAGCTCGTCGAGATAATGAAGGTGAAGGGCTAACTTATGCCCTTCTATCCAATGGTGTAAAAGTAGTGGGTGTGAATGCAGGCTACACCCTCTCATTTATCAAAGACCATACAAAGGAGTTGCGAGTAGTCAACGTTTCCCGTGGTGGTTCGCAGTTTCGCTCGCGGGATGTATTTCCTCCGGCTGCGGCTGCGATTATGAATGAAGATTTTAGCATTCTGGGAGATAGCCTCAAGAGCGAGCAAATCCCAGATGTTCCATCAGATCGCATTGCCTGGATTGATGGCTACGGCAACATTAAAACAACTATTGGGGCACATACAGTTAACTTGGAGCCTCAAAGCAAGATCGCAATCCGAATTGGAGATGTGGTTAGTGATGCGGTATATTCTGATGGCAGTTTCAAGGTGTCTGAAGGGACTTTAGCCTTTGCTCCTGGTAGTTCCGGTTGGTCAAGAGGCGATTCAGGAGAACCATTGCGCTTTTTAGAGCTATTTTTGCGAGGAGGGAGTGCTTGGGAACGCTTTGGCCGTCCTCGTGTGAATCAGCAAGTAACTCAAATTGGGTGAAATTGGGTAATTAGCCTCTGTGTACTGTCAGTAGACCGAAAAGTTTTCCAGAACCCTTACCAGCCATTGATTAGAGTTTAGGAACACAATTTGCCTAAAGTCTGCTTTTCAAGGAACGAGCGTTGTTGGTGGTTTAAGGGGGCAGTACAAGCGTAGGCGCAGCTCGCACTTCGACATGGTTCGACTCCGCTCACCAGTCGCTCATTGACCATCGTAAACATCGCGATCGTCAACAGAAAAACTTCGTCTGAAACCCTCATTCTTTCGTTAACTTACAAAATTTTTCGATCTACTGACATTTAGTCTTAGCGTCAGTCTTAACGTGTTATTATTTGCTTCGAGATTCCTAGCTGTTTGTTCTGATAAAATACAGTGCTTGTTTTTGTTATCCCACTCAAAAGTGCACAAGTTTCCAACTCCTGGGAGCGTGTTACACAATTATTTGAAAGATGTGTTAAATCAGTTTGCAATCAAACTTCACCTAACTTTCACGTTATTGTTGTTTGTCACGAAAAGCCCAAAATAGAATTTACTCATCCTCATATTACATACATTACAGTTGATTTTTCCCCTCCAAACGAGCCTACTCCTGTAGCCAAAGGAGACACAGATAAAGGGCGTAAAATCTTAAAAGGATTGATGTATGCTCGTCAATTTTATCCCACTCACACGATGACAGTTGATGCTGACGATTGTGTGAGTGAAAAGTTAGCGAAATTTGTTCAACAACACCCTGATTCTAATGGATGGTTTATAAATAAAGGTTATAAATATCAAGAAGGCAATAATTACATCTATATTAAGAGAAGCAATTTTTATAAAATGTGCGGTACTTGTAACATTATTCGATATGATTTGAATGATTTGCCAGAAACCGCAGAATATAATCGTGGCTACGGATACTATAAATATTATATAGACCACGCTAAAGTCAGAGATATTTTAAAGAACAAAGGAAAATCCATTAAATCATTACCATTTCCAGGGGCGGTTTATATTTTGGCAACAGGAGAAAATCTTTTTGAAAATTCAAAAAGATTAAGATTTAGCATTTTTAATCGTAAATTATTAAATCAATCATTGAGAGACGAATTTGGATTATACAATCTACAGCAATCCAAAGAGATTTATCAACTATCAGAATTGTAAATTGTTTTTGAAAAAATCTCATAAATGGTCTTATCTGACAATACGGTTCAGTTAAGGAGAATTGTAGGTTGGGTTGAGGAACGAAACCCAACATTTTCAGTGGTTTGTTGGGTAACACTAAAGTTCAACCCAACCTACGCAGTTTATGGTTTTTGACGCTAACCCAAGCGTATTGTCTTATATGGTGTGTTAGCGGCGTGTAACGTACCAAAAGCTTGAAATTGTGCCGTAGTTTCTGCGCTAACACAACGCCAGTTACTACAACTTAAAGCCTTCTCTTCTCCCAAAGGGAGACGCTATGCGTAGCTTGCTTCCCTGTAAGGGTACGCCAACGGCATGACTTCTCTACGAGACTACGAGAGGCTGCGCCAACGCTTAGAGCAAGTCTCATGTGTCGGGAACCTCCGCAACGCACTGGCCCTACGTGTATTTTAAAATCAAATATTAGTCCTATATAATGGAGTATTTTGCGAGGCTGATAGGCTACAGTGCCACTATGCCAAAATTTAAACCAAAATCTCAGAAATCTAAAAAATCGAAAAAGCAGGCTAAAAAGGAAACTTCTACCCTTAGTCTCAAAGAACAGTTAGCCCAAAAGCGCAAATCTGCTCAAGTACGTAAAGAACTCACTAGCTTACTCACCACCGCCACTTTTGGCGGTGTCTTCGTTGGCATTCTACTTTTTTTCGTAGCTGGAATTAAAGCAGCAGTCCCTGGCGTGTTAGGGATAATAGTCATGTCCCTTTCCTACAAATATCCGCGCCAAGCCCTATATGCTTTCATCATTTACATACCTGTGGGAGGTACTGTTACCTACTACTTGGGCAATAGTCCCATACTCCAATTAGCTAAAGATGCTTTTTACGTTCCAGCGCTAATTGGACTTTGGCAGACTTGCCGTAGACAGGGGCTACCTATAATTATTCCCAAAGGTATTAAAATCCCACTTTATATTGTTTTGGCTTGCAGTCTGCTAACACTGTTGTTTGTCAATGGTGGACAGCAATTTAACCCGCCTAGTGCAGGACTATTAGAAAAAGCAGCCCCAGAAATACCATTAGGTATGGGAATTCTGGGATTAAAAGTATTTTTAGGCTATGTCCCCCTGATTGGTTGTGCCTACTATCTAATTCGCGATAAGCGGGATTTTCTATTTTTATTGCGCCTCCAGATTGTCCTCACACTGATTTGCTGCGCGCTGGGATTTATTCAATATTTTTTACTACTAACTGGTGTATGTCAGGGTACTAGAGGTCTTGAAGGAGATGCTTTATTTAGAGCAACACTTGAAGCCCGATGTTATTTTGGTGGAGCGCTAGTATATAGTCCCGAAGAAGGAGTTATTCGCCTACCAGGGACATTTGTAGCTCCTTGGCAGTGGGCATGGTTTTTAATTTCTAGCACCTTTTTTACCTTTGCCACCGGCTTCACCGATCCCTCGCCAATATGGCGGATCATCGGTTTAGCTTCTATAGTGGGAGTCTTTATCGATGCTGTCATCTCTGGGCAGAGAATCGCCTTAGCTTTAGTACCAATCTGCTTTGGGATTTTGCTATTGCTTACCGGACAACTTGGCAACCTGAAACGATTTATCCCCATAGGCGTAGGACTTGCCTTTATTCTGGGAATTGCGATGGTGAGTAACCCTGCTGTCGTACAAGAGAGAACCGAGAGTTTTATCAGTCGTTGGAACGCTTCACCACCTCAAGATTTTATCATCCAGCAATTTGAAGAAAATTGGAAAAACGTAGACGGGCCATTGGGAAGCGGCTTAGGACGAGCAACTAACTCTGCCCGTGTGATGGGTCAAACTAAGCTTGTGGAAACTTACTACCCCAAAGTACTTTATGAAGTGGGAATTTTTGGATTACTAGCGTTTCTGGGTTTGGTAACAAGTTTAACAATTCTGGGCTTTAAAACTTATCGCTCTATAAAGAACCGTAATTTCCGTAGTTCCGGAGCAGCTTTGTGGGTGTTTATATTGTTTATTAGCACCAACACTTACTACTATCCTCTGGATGTCGATCCTGTTGCTGCCTATTATTGGTTTTTTGCGGGAGTTCTTTTTAAGTTACCAGAACTGGAGAAACAAGATAAGGAAGATGCTAACCCTGAGCAAAAAAAGAAGAAAAAACGTTTAAAAACAATTTAAGTGAAATGAAAATGGCTAAAGATATGATTGAGGGTCAAAAATACCTCAGTATTTCAAACCTACCTCGAAATTCTCGCCATACACTTATTTTTCGATGATACTTATTGATGGGTAAGCAATTTCGTAGTCAGAGAAAAGAATGAAAGTAAGGTTTTCCAAAATCCGTGAAAATACAGTATGTAAATTAAAGCAATAGCCGCTTACTGAATTTCATGAAAATTAATTTCTACAAGGCTATTATAAAAACAGTAAAATTACTTAATAAAGGTTATGAATAATTGGCCATTAGTTACTGTAGTTATCCCGACCTACGGACGAGAGGAAGCGCTACGCGATAGCATTGTGGATGTCTTAAAACAGGACTATCCAAATTTTGAAGTTTTAGTTGTTGACCAAACCGCAAAACATCAACCAGAAATTCAAGCCTATCTAGAAGAGATGGCGGAGGCAGGTAAAATTAAATGGTTGCGCTTAGATTGGGCAAGTTTACCAGGGGCGCGGAATTATGCTGTCCGGCGGTCATCTGGTGAAATAATATTGTTTATTGATGATGATGTTCAGTTAACCCCTGGATTGGTAGCAGCCCATGCGAAAAATTATGTGCAAAACCCAGAGGTGGGGGCTGTAGCCGGTCGGGTCTTTGACAGAATGAAATTAGGTGATTCTGGAGGAGATTTACAGATTGAATATCTGCCTCCCGAAGCTATGGACCCAGGAATTGCTTGGTATCATATTGATTTGGTACATACCATCAAACCCCAACAAGTGCTGACAGCGAGGGGTTGTAATATGTCTTTTCGCCGCGAAATTTTTACGAAGTATGGATTGAGGTTTGATGAGAGGTTTGGCGGGAGTGCAGTGCGCGAAGAGTCAGATTTTTGTTTGCGGGTGAGACAGACGGGGTATAAGATTTGGTACGACCCAGAAGCCCATTTGGTGCATTTAGGCGAAGAAACAGGGGGTTGTCACGATATTAGTATGCGATCGCTCAAATATCAACTCACCTTTTACCACAACCATTTTTTACTAGGACTGAAAAACCTGACTGCAACTCAAGCTTTGCGCTTATATGGTCGTTTATTTGACTGTCACGTTCTCGGACGCCCACCTTGTCACAAAAGTGGTTCCCCCATCAAAATTGCCACTCGCGCTATTTTCTACATTTTGGGTTTTTTCAAAGCCTTGGGTACTGTCATCCAATCACTATGGAACGATGGTCAAATTTACAGTCGATTGGATGAACAAGTTTAGTTATTAGTCATTGGTCATTAGTCATTAGTGAATAACAAAGGATAGATGAAAATCTTAGTTGCTAGTCACACTTATATCGTAGACCTCAACTGTGAGAAATTACGCGCTTTATCTCAACTAGAACCTGACATTGAAGTGACAGTTGTAGTCCCAAAGCGCTGGAAACCAGGCGGTGTACAAAACAGAATTATTGAAACTGAATACCGTGATGAAGGCAGATTTAAAATAGTTCCAGTTTCTAATTTTAGTCAAAATCATCAGGGACTTCTTACCTTTGGCGCTGATTTAATATCTTTATTAAAACAATTTCGCCCGCAAATCATCCAAGTTGAACAAGGTTCTAGAGCCTTGGCTTATACTCAAATGATTGCCTTAAATCAGCTATTAGGACTCAAGGCAAAAAATGTATTTTTTACCTGGTGGAATCTTCCTTATGAACTGAAACTACCAATTTCTTTATTAGAAAAATATAACCTCAACCACAGCCACGGCATTATTTCTGGCAATCAGGATGGAGCAGAAGTTTTGCGACAACGGGGATATACAGGTGCAATTAAAGTCATGCCACAACTGGGTGTAGATGAAAGTTTATTTACTCCCAAAGCCAAACCAGAGTTAGCAGCTAAGTTGGGCATTGATAAAGATGATTTTGTAGTAGGTTTTGTAGGGCGCTTTGTGCAAGAAAAGGGTTTATTAACGCTTTTGCAAGCCTTAGCTACTTTGAAAAATAAACCTTGGAAATTACTGTTATTAGGACGCGGCGAGTTGCAGACTGAATTACTCAAAATCGCGGCAGAAAACAATATTAAAGAACGATTAACTTTGATAGAAAGTGTTCCCCATGATGAGGTTGCAAGTTATATCAATTTAATGAGTACTCTAGTATTACCTTCAGAAACAACTTACAAGTTTAAAACCTTAACTTCTGCTGGCTGGAAAGAGCAATTTGGTCATGTGCTAATTGAAGCGATGGCTTGCCAAGTTCCTGTGATTGGTTCTGATTCTGGTGAAATTCCCTATGTAATTGGTGACGCTGGCTTAGTTTTTCCTGAAGGTGATGTTCAAGCTCTTGCTAATTGCTTAGTTCAATTAATGGATAAACCAGATTTTGCTCATACTCTCGGTGAAATGGGTTATCAAAAAGCAATGATTCAATATACAAATAAAGCTTTGGCTAAACAGCAATTAGAGTTTTATCAAGATTTAGTGATTAGTCATTAGTTATTGGTCATTAGGTGAATAACAAAAGACAAATAACTAATGACAAATGACGAAGGACAAATGAAAAATGAAAAAAAATGAAAATATTACAAATTGTCCCCTCAATTTCTCTAATTTACGGTGGGCCGAGTCAAATGGTACTTGGATTAGCTCCAGCATTAGTAAAAGAGGGAGTAGAAGTTACAATTCTCACAACTGATAGTAATGGTGATAATGGTCAAACACCTCTGGATGTTCCCTTAAATCGCCCAATTAAACAAGATGGCTATGAAATAATTTACTTTCGTTGTGCGCCGTTTCGTCGCTACAAATTTTCCCTCGATTTATTAAACTGGTTAAAACGTCATGCTCACGAGTTTGACATAGCACACATTCACGCTCTATTCTCGCCAATAATTAGTGCTGCTGCTCTTGTGTGTCGTCAGCAAAAACTACCTTATATTTTCCGTCCTTTGGGTACTCTCGATCCGGCTGATTTACAGAAGAAAAAGCAATTAAAACAGCTTTATGTCGCAATTATAGAACGTCAAAATTTAGCTAGTGCAGCAGCAATTCATTTTACCAGCGATCAAGAAGCTAAAGTATCAGAACGATTTGGAGTATCTACGCCAGATTTGGTGATTCCCTTGGGTGTGATTCCCCGTCAATCTTCTATTAAAAATGTATGTAGTCAGTTAGAAATACCAAAGGATGTACCGTTGGTGTTGTTTATGTCACGAATTGACCCAAAAAAAGGGTTAAATTTGTTGATTCCGGCGTTAGAGAAGCTGTTAGCGGTTGGTTATAAGTTTCATTTTGTCTTAGCTGGGACAAATCCTCAAGATCCAGATTACGAACAAAAGATAATATCCCAAATTCAAAATTCACCATTGCGATCGCACACTACAATTACAGGTTTTGTCACTGGTGAACTAAAAGTTAGTTTACTACAAGCTGCTGATTTATTTGTCTTACCTTCCTACTACGAAAATTTTGGGATTGCTGTAGCTGAAGCGATGGTTGCAGGTGTACCCGTAGTCATTTCTGACCAAGTGCATATTTGTCAACAGATACGTGATAGTGAGTCTGGTTGGGTAGGCGCAACAGATGTGCAAGCACTGGTAGAGTTACTACAAGAGGCTTTAGAAAATCCCGCAGAACGCCAACGTCGGGGATTAAACGCCCAAAAATATGCCTTGGAAAATTTTAGCTGGGATGCGATCGCAAAGCAAACAATCCAAGCCTACCAAAAAATTCTCACAAACAAATGAATTTAACCCAACGCAGATAACAGCAGTTTTTGCCAAATAGGCGCTAGAACTGCTTTGACAACGATATCCGCAATCACAAAACCAATTCCAATTAACATATAAGTTTTCGGAAAGGGAGACTTAGGAACTTCGCCTCTGATGCGATTTAATAAATTTAATCCTAATGCAGCTAAAGCTACCCCAGTGGCGATAAACCCGATTATCCGCAGAAGTGACCAAGGATACCACCCTAAAATAGCTGCTAGCCAGGGTTTAGCACTAACTTTCACTAATTCTGCAACATAAAAATTCATGTAGTTCAGCATCCAAGTGCCGAATATCAATGCCGCACTACTTAAAGTGACAACGCAGAGAATACAAAAAATTCCGTATTGCAATAAATGGTCTGGTAGAAATAAACGGATTGTTCCTTCCATACCTTCTCCCGTGCGAATCCAGTGAAACATCTCTGTTGTGTATGACTGTCCACGGAGAATAACTTTTGCTGCTGTTTGTGGTGCGATCGCTGTTGCTATAATCACGGCAATACTCTGCAAAACTCCCCACAGTAACATCCACCAAAAAGCACTTTTATATTGTTGACGACGCACTTCTAAAAAGAAAATGGGATAGGGGACAGCAGCACCTAAAATCGGCATCAACCAGGGAACTCCAAAAACAAAACTCGCAGTGGTGCTGAGGATAACACCAATCACTAAAAAGATTACTATCATCATAAGTAATTCATAATTCAAAAATAATAAATATATTTTTAGTTTTTATTCGCAATTCGTACGTTATAAAAATTAAATTTTTAAGAGTTTGGAAACTTATCAAAATATTGTATCCATGCCAATAAAGGTTCCCGGAATTCTGCAATAATGTGGAAATGTTGTCACACAATAAGCCTAAACCTGCAATGGCTTGTAGTCAGCTATTGCCCTGATATTTGGAATTCTCTATGTAAAGAAAAACCTCTAAAAAACATATTAATTAAAAGCATACAGATGTATTTTAGTCAATAGTTTTTACCTCTCTTTCGTCCTTTATCCGAGAGCGCTGACAACCTAAAATTTTGTTTCAAACTGCTAAAGTCCGATTGGGAAATAGGGGTTTTATGTCATGATGGCATACTAGAATATATATGCCTTTCTAACTACAGGGAATCTCTCATGGCTCTCCGTCTAGGTGACACAGTACCCAACTTTACGCAAGCCTCAACACACGGCGACATCGATTTTTACCAATGGGCAGGTGACAGCTGGGTTGTGCTGTTCTCTCACCCTGCTGATTTTACACCTGTTTGTACAACAGAACTCGGCACAGTTGCCAAGCTAAAACCAGAATTTGATAAGCGCAATGTCAAAGCGATCGCACTCAGCGTTGATGACGTAGAATCACACAAAGGCTGGGTGGGAGACATTGAAGAAACTCAAAGCACCACTCTTAACTACCCAATTTTGGCAGATGCAGATCGCAAGGTTGCCGATCTGTACGACATGATCCACCCCAATGCTAATGCGGCTGTGACAGTGCGATCGGTCTTCGTGATTGATCCAAATAAAAAACTCCGTCTCTCTTTCACCTATCCTCCCAGCACGGGACGCAACTTTGATGAACTTTTGCGGGTGATTGATTCTCTACAATTGACTGATAATTACAGCGTGGCGACACCAGCTGACTGGAAAGATGGAGAGGATGTTGTAATTGTCCCCTCACTGAAAGATCCAGAAGTACTCAAACAGAAATTCCCCAAAGGTTATGAGGAAATTAAACCTTATCTGCGGATGACTCCTCAGCCTAACAAGTAAATCTGAGAATGATTTATGATAAAAAACAAAGACGCCAAGATATAACTTTGCGTCTTTGTTTTTTTGCGTGAGAATATAGTCAGTGGGCTAGCATCCGAACCTGGAGGAATGCCTATGTTCTCATCCCCTTTGGTTTTGCAAATTCCGTCATCAATGCAAATGACAGACGAACAATTTTTTGAATTCTGTCAGGTGAATCGTGATTTACGCATTGAGCGGAATAAATTTGGAGAATTGGTAATTATGCCTCCTACTGGTTCAGAGACAGGAAACCGAGAAGGTAATATATTTGGGTCGTTGTGGGTGTGGTCAGAAGAAGATACTACAGGTATCACTTTTAGCTCTAGTACCGGATTTAAGTTATCAACAGGTGCAGAACGCTCTCCAGATGCCTCCTGGATTAAACTAGGCATCACCGTGCCAAAACGGGAAAATTGTACGCTAAGGCTGAAAGCCATATCACCTAAGCATTTCAGCGATACTTGTGGTTATTCGTTGTTAATTGCTATGGCCCCGTTCACAATGCTTTCTATTAAAAGAGTTATGACATTAGTACTTAGCATCGCCTTTTGAAGTACCTCTATCGGCTTCACTGACTTTTCACGGGAAGTCCTCAAGCCTACTCAAATCGTAGCTGAATAATAATGATAATCAAGCTAAAGTATTGATACAAGCGACGTTTGTATCAGTCTTTTTATCCTCTACACGATAATCATTATTAGTAAAAAACTCGAATAAAAGTGAACTATAAATTTGGATACTCATTTCTGAAGCATATCATGAGTTAAAATCTCATTTTTTAGTTCAAATTACAGAGTTGAGCAAATTCTGGCATCGCAGAATGCGATAAATCAAGCCCTACAGCGGCGGGGACTGAGCGATACTTATGAACTTGATGTAGAGATTATCGGGCGGTACAGTTTGCGTCCAAAAGTTTAAGTGGAAAGATTGATATTTTATTTTGCTCGTTTATGATTCTTCTTATTCAAGACTATTATAATTGGATTATAGTTTGAACAGAGATACAAAGGTTGCAATCACTCTTCCGAAAGAATAAGCATTTCTGCCTCTTGGACGGCAACCTTTTACCTTAATGGGTGGGAAAATTTACCTTTAAGTTTCAAAAATAAGCTGATTATCTTTGAAAACATCCTTTCTTAATTTTACTAAAGATAAAAGGTCGCCTTAAATACTCTCCTAACCTAGTTTTGCAAGCAGGTAGTCCTAATTTGGCGCGAAATTCTTCGTTATATACCGCTTCTTCCCAATGTTGTGCCAATTTAATTTGCTCGGCTGTCAGATTTTTAGCATCACGAAAGTCTGTTCTATCTACGCTACTTTGAGTAAAGTCAACATTATGGAGGTTAGCACCTCTTAGATCATTTCCATCCAATTTTGCAGCATTTAATCTAGCACCACTTAGATCGGCATTCCTTAAGTTTACATTGACGATTGATTCGCTGTGGCTTAAATCAGCATTTTGTAAGTTTGCCGAGTGAAGGTTAGCATTGCCGAAGCTGGCGTAAGATAAATTAGCATGATTTAGATTTGCTTGTGATAAATCTACTTTTGTAAAATACGTACCTTTGAAGTTAGCACTACTTAAATCCGCAGCATGGAGATTACTATCAGAAATAAATAAGCCAGAGAGATTAGTACCAGAAAAGTTAACTGATTGTAAGTTAACTTTCTCTAACGAAACTTTATAGTCTACACTACAACTAAAATCAATATCACCGATTTCTGAGAATCCAGATTCTCCATGCTCATTTTCAGATTTATCAGTCCATCGCATCTCTGCTTGGCGTAGATCAGATCCTTGTAAATTTGCACCGTTTAATTTAGCATTAGTCAGTTCAGCTTCTCTTAAATCTACTCCAGCTAAATCAACATTTGTTAAATCTGCACCACCTAAGTCACACTTGAAACATTTTTTAGTTGTTAGTAACTGCTTTATATGATTGGGATTTGAAGTTCTTTTAGCCTCACAATCTGTACAACCAAAAAGGAAAGTGAGTAATATAGATGATGTAATTAACATTTTTACGTTCATATATACATTTAGTTTATACTTGGCTAAAAAGTTAATATTTACTGTTATTTTAACACAGTAAAATGTATTGAAAAGAACATTATTTCAATTTAATAAGTGGCTGATATTTACCTTTTTAAGCTTATTACTACTATATTATATTGCCCAAGTTTTAGTAAATAATCACAATCAGACAAAACCTCTTATCAACTTCATAAACAAATCCTTCCCTGTTTTGAACAGAGAAGAATTAGGAATAATTAGAAATCTTGTTGTGGCAATTCTAAATTAGATGACGAAAATATCACCTCCATCAATCAAAGGTTTATTAGATAGCGTTGCAATCTGCACCACGCCAAATCCAGTTTGATTGCCATCAGCATCAAAGAACAGCGCACCAGTAGAAGTGTTATAAATCGCTGACTAGCACTAGTCGCTCCTATAACGCCACTACCGATGAGGATTTGGTCTGCCATATTATTTCCTAACGTCCAACAAATTGGGGAAATTGTACGCTAAGGCTGAAAATTTTTGTATGTAAGGATTTGGGCTGTTATTTTTTGTTGGTGCAGAGTATTGTTACTACTCTGCACCAATCAACTGAGGGTAAACAGCCGCTTACGGGTGCTGTGAAAATTAGTGGCTAAAATGCCTGCTGGGTAAAGCTTTCAGCCTTAGCGTACAATTTTCCCGTTTTGGCACGGTGATGCCAACTAGAACGGTGGAATTCTCTGTCTCCAGAACAACAGCAAAAGTTTGCACCCATTTGTCCAGATTTTGTAGTTGAACTCAAATCTCCTAGCGACAACCTCCAGACTTTGAAAGAAAAAATGGAGGAATATATGAATGAGCCAGGAATACAGTTAGGCTGGTTGATTGACCGTAAGCAGCGTAAAGTTTATATTTATCGTCCTGGATTGCCAGAAGAATGTTTAGATAATCCTACTAGTGTTAGTGGCGAGTTGGTGTTGCCTGGGTTTATTTTGAATATGAGTAAAGTTTGGTAAGAAAATTTTATTTAAATTCAGGCTGGCCACGATACAGCAATTTAAATTGGGAAATTGCTGTGACATCAAAGGGTAATTGAATAGTAAAAGTGCTACCTTTGCCTAATAGACATATCCGAAAATAATCAAAGCCTGACGGGTATTTCTTGGGTAATGTTGCGCTTTTCCCAACAATCAGAACCCATGAACACAATAACTCGTTTGGCTGCTGGGTCGCCGTGGTATTCAAATAGTTGATATTATTTACCCAGTCATCGCAGCAAATTCATTCATGACTTTCTGGTTGATGTCTGCACAAGCTAGATAGTAAGGATTGACAGTTTCTCTAGCTTGAAAGAATATTCAGGCGATGAATCAAGACACTTCTAGAAAAGCTAGTTCAAACTCGTTGCCTTGACGCACTTCACAATAAGCTTGGTGACACTCTGGACATTCATTCAGTTCGCTAGTCGGGTGAAATTCAATGTTGCAATTTGAGCAATAACAAACAATAGGAATATTTTCTACTTGCAGTTTGGCATCTTCGGCTATTGTTCCTTTTTTGGCAACATCAAAGGCAACCTCCAAAGAATCTGGCACTACATCAGATGCCTCACCCACTCGCATTTGTACTAAACGAATGTGTTGAGCGCCTTCGTCTTTAGCTCGTTTAACAGCAGCATCAAGAATATTTTGCATCATGCCAACTTCATACATAATTTTTTCCTCGCAGTTTTGATTAAGTGGTTTATTTTATCAAATGCTATCTCTATTCCTTGTTCAGCAAGAGGTGATAGATTCTCATCCAATTCAAAGTTCACTCCTGGTACTGTCACCCACCAAGCTGGTGGACAATGACCTACAGGGCTTGACGCGGTATGTCCAGTGATAACATTGGAAGAGTTAGGTAAGAGCGATTGTACTTGCAGCTGGGAATTTTCGGACGCTAAATAAGCATCACCGTAACCAATTGCGATACCTACGGCGGGCGTTCGCGTAGCGTCTCGTAGAAAAGCCATCGCATTACAATTCATACTTCTTAGTTATCCAACCCTATTTTTAATTTAGATAAAAAACTTGAGGAACTTGTGAGGAAATATTTGAATTAAACAGTTTTTTGATCTATTAGAAATAAATTCTCAAAATTGAGTATTCAAAATAGGTTAAAATATATATATAAGCTGGTAAAATATTAGTAACAATCTGCAACAAACCTTAATATACAGGTTAAGAACAAGTGGGTTTTGTTAGCATATATTAGATGAAGTTAAGGAGGTAAATATCATGCACAAAGAATATATGGAAATTTTAGAATCATTAATTAATAAATTGACATTATCTGCAATATTAGAAATGTTAGAGCGAATATGTCACAAAAAAGCGGAACATCTGAGAACTCATTGGGAAGATGAGACTTCAGCAAAGCTTTGGGATAAAGCTGCTAGACAGATAGAACAGATAAATGTTGATGTTTGATTGAAGAAGAATTCAGAATTTAGCAGTCAGAATCAATGGGTAAATGATTCAGAGCCGCTATGTGTTGTCAATGAGTTTTATGAGCTTTTTGAGTGATGCAGATGGCTACCTATTTGCAAAACAGTATGCTCAAATGGATGATTGAGCATTAAATAATACTAGTTTGGTAATAAGTAAGTAGACATAATTAAATATAAAATAAACTCCTAGTTTGTAGTGAGCGATTTATCGCTCAGAGCAAGGATTATCAGGACTAAAGTCCTTACTACAAACTTTAAATTTATTTATGCCTAGATACTTACTGTTTAGCGATCGCGCTTAAGTTAAAGTGTATTTGCACTGTAGCGACACAATAATTCTACTCACATTCTTAAGCCAAGCGTATTGCTTTATACGCTCATTGCATGACTCTACTATCAATTGGTAGTGAAAAATCACGAGACCATTCATTCCAAGAGCCGAAATAATTTCTAGCAGAAATTCCCGCCTCTTCAAGGGCTATTAATGTATTCGCAGCCCTTGAACCTTTAAAGCAGTAAATATACACAATTGACTCGGAGGTAATACCTACTGACTGACAAATTTCTCGGATTTCATCTGGCGATCGGAACGTAGGGATTTCTGATTCAGAATTCATCAGATGATGCCATTCTAACCATACAGAGTTAGGGATTCTACCTTTGCGGGGACAAAAATCAGGATGGTAAGGAGAAGAACTCAAACCAAGCCATTCGTTGCGATCGCGCACATCTAATTTAATAATTGCTGGATTCTCAATTGCTTGCAACATCTCGGTGGTAGTCACCATTATGTCAGCATTGGGATGCAATCTAAATATGCTGCTTTCACGCTTCGGTACTTCATCGGTAGTAGGTAATCCTGCCTTGATCCATTCTCTATATCCTCCGTGTAAAATAGATACCTGAGTGCAACCTAAATATTTCAGCAAGAAAGCTGCTCGACAAGATTGACCATAACCTTTATTTAAAGCATCTTCATAAACAATTAACTGTTCTGTACCAGATATTCCTACCCTGCTCATGATTTCTGTAAAATACTCTTGCAATTCCTTTAATCCTGCTGGGGAGGAATTCTCTAAAAGATAGGTGAAAAAATCTCTAATATTTATGGCTTGAGAAATATGACAAATAGCATAATCTTCTTGACTTCGCGTATCGATAATGACAGTCTGTGATGATTTCTCTGCTAGTATTGATGTGAGTTGTTGAGGAGAAATGAGGAGTTTCTTCTTCACGCTTTCATGCTTCTGTTATTGTACCATTAGGCATTATCGCCGTTGGTAGATTTACGTTTTGGAATGCAAATTACAGAAGAATGAATGTTAAATGTTATTAGAGAACTTTTATGGATGTTTTGTTTTTAAATAAGAATTCTGAATTCTAAATAAATTACTCTCGCCAAATTTCTTTTACAATAAACGGTGTAGTTTTTCGGCAGCTTTAGGAATTCTAACCGCAAGAATGCGATCGCCTGCTAAAGCAGAAGCTAATAAATGACTCACCGGATAAATTCCACAAATCCGCGCCGTAATTCCTGGCATTTCCCAAAGCGGACGATCTTCACAAAACTTTTCAAAACCACGAAATTTTGTGACATGAAACCGAGCATCACTGACTTGTCCGCTATCATCCAAGTAAATAAAGATTTTGGCGTGTCCTTCAATGCGGGTAACTGGGTCGATAATATTGCTCACAATTTGAATTAACAGCTAAAAATGTGAGCTTTCTAGATGGTGTTGTGATTGATTAACCCTGGTGTGCAGCCGCATCCATTTAAAAGCAGTAATGTTTAATAATAAACCCACAAAAAATAACAAGACCATCAAGGCTATCTGATACCACAAAACTGGCTGTACAAATAAATCTACAATCACGTGTAGTAAGTTCATGATGCTGTAAAAGATAGTTAAGCCAAAATGAATGATGCGATAACGTTTTGAATCGGTAAAAGCAGTGACGATAATTCCGAGCATTGGTAGGGCAAAAAAGCCCAGCATCAACCACATAATTCCAGAAATATCATTGAGATTTGTCGCTTTTTGAGATTCGACAACAGATAAACCGTGAAACAGTGGCATTAACCCTAGTTGTGTATGAAACAGTATTCCTAACAGAAATACTGTCCAAAGAGCAATAATTCTTTCCCGATAATTAACTGCCATAATTGCTTCTCAAATTATTTTGTAATTACCTTACTTTCAACTTAGATAAATAATTTGAGTAATTTGTGAAGTTTAACCAAACTTAATAAATTCACGATACAAGCTTTTAGCCAAGGACAGAAGTTTTTGTTTTACCAGACGCCTTTTGTATTTTCAAGAATAGATGACGGTTTCTTTAATTAAAGCCAAATATTCATCCCGAAAATATCACAAGCACCTAAACATTTGATCGCAGAAGATTTAGTTGCGACACTGTTGAAATAGCATTAAATAAAATTGGCGTTGCATATTTGCGGAATGATTTAGCAACTTCCAAAATTCTCTCCTAGCTCCCCTGCTCCTTGGTAACAGAGCGTAGCCGTACCCCGCCGGGGAAGCAAGCTACGCGCAGCGTCTCGTAGAGAAGTGCTGCTCCCCTGCTTGCCCCAATTCATCCCACTGTTCTGTAACGCCGAAATTGGCTCTCACTTAATTATTACTCAAGCAACACTGTTACATTTTTAGCTTTACACTTTTGTTTTAATCTTCAATCCAGTCTTCACGACCCAACAGATCGATAATCTTATCTCTGAGTAAAAAGTCATTTTCTTCTAGCTCAAGCTCAACACAAATCCAATCTCGACCAGGAATGTACTGACACAAAGCATAAATTGGCTGGTTACGTCTTACAAGTCCTTTGTGAATAAGTTGGCGCGCTTCTTCTTTAATAACTTCTAGGTCATATTTGACAGCAGTATCCATAACTCTTCTCCCAGCTATTTAAGTTCTGCAAAACCAGAACAATTCATGCTTTGGCTTTACCTTAAACTTACCAAAAGAATTTGAGGAAATTGTGAAAATGACAATAATGATACATAAGTTTATTCCTAGACAATCTTGACTTTGTAAGTATAATTTTTCACAATAATCAAAGCCCAGTTGCTTGGAAAATGACAATGCCTTTCTCATGAACAATACCTTTGCCAAAATAAGAGCCTAGAAAATTTTGGCAAAGGTATTGTTGCAGTAAAGCTTGCAGGTATGAAAAACTTGACTTCTAATTTGTCGCTGAGGTCAAATAATTTGTTGCTCTACATTTTTCGTGAAAGTCCATCAAAGCCAGTTCTGCAATGACTCAAACCGAGCAAATTCAGACTCTAGCTGCCATTGAATCCGCGCGCGATCGCTCTTGTTCAAAAAAGCACTGCACCCTTGAGAAACAGAGGTTTCACCAGGGATATCGCTTGCACAAGCTGGAACCATTGTCTTAAACTCAGACGACTTCCAGAGACTATTTCCCGGAGCGAAACTATATTCTAAGCCATTGCGAGCCAGTCGCTTGAGGTCTTTATATCCCAGCCCATATCTCGTTGTTGCTAACAGATACTCATGACTCAAATCGATGCGGGAAATGCCTTCATCATCAGAAGCAAGGGTCATTGGTACTCCAGCCTTCCAATACTCCCTAAAAGGATGCTCATCTCCCTGGACATTTAAAATGACCTCATTACTAGTCAGGCAGATTTCGACCAACACGCCGAGTCGCCGCATTTGCTCCATCAACTCGAAGGGACGCTCCTCAAAAAGAATATCCACGCCATGTCCGATGCGAGATGCCTGTGCCACTTCTACAGCTTGCCGAATATGAAAACGTAAATCCTCTGTCGGAACCAACCCCAGAGTTAACTCTCCGGCATGGAGCGCGACTTTGACATTGGGATATTGGCGTTTGAAAAATTGCAGCATTTGCATTTGCAGGGTGTAGTCGCGCAGTGCAATCGGGTTGTCTTCTGGGGCGACGAGATTGATGCCAACTACCCGCGAATCTGATGAATCTAGTGCAAAGGCATAAGCTAACTGAGCAAACACTTCAACGGGTGACTTTGTTCTTGTCGTTTGCTGCAAATAGCGCACCGTCACTGCACATCCAGGCTGTGCCGATGGAGTGCCGCAACCGAGTGTTTTCGAGACTTCGCGCTCCAACTGTGCAAATTGCTGGTTGCCGAGTGTCACTAGCTTGCTTAATCCTCGTTTGAGCAATTGACGGTGCATCTCTTGCAAATCTTTATTCCAACCAACTTCACGCCCTAGCTGTCGAACCTCACTGCCCTGAACGGTAAGCATTAACTCTAGATAGGTAATATGCTGCGAAGCTGCCCGATTTGCTATTTCTGCAACCATATCATCTCGACGGCTCATAGAATCTGATATTGGCCCAAAACCACTAAAAGCTTCAAAAAATTGGTCGTGTCCTGATTTTCCAGCAAATTGGAGGTTACGAGTAGACCAACGATTTATTAGGGAATCATAAACAGATGTTCGGTTTAACAATTCTGAGGCTGGAAAATAGCTACTGTCCTGACCGCAAGCCTTAGGTTCAACTAAAGCCCCCGCCTTTGGATTCACACAATACCCATCGGTGGCAGCCCATTCCAGATAGTGTTCTGCGTACACAGCCCCGCTTAGATGACTGTGGATATCTCCTCCCTTCGGCATTCGTTGTACAAATGCTCGTAAAGCGCCTGGCTGTGTGCGATGGGCTTCAAACCAACTAGCAGTTTCAGCTTCGCTCCGAGCCGAGGACTGCTGCGAATTAGATGGGACTTGGGCTGCTACACTGAAAATCAAACAGCTAGAACTTGTTAATACTCCTAAAAAGAAATAATATAAGGGCGCTCGTCTATGCATATAAATTTATTTTTTTGTAAAACATGGCCAGTATGAATGTAGTTATCATGCTGTTCAAAACCATCAACTATCAATCTTTATAAGCTAGATAAACTATAACCTAAGATAGATACGTATTAATTAATTTTATTTAGTCCAATCAGAACTTATCATTTTTTAACATTTTTTGTTCGCTACTTATAAAGCCTTGCTCATCGGGCGATCGCATACTCTAACCACCGAGGTACTTTAAAGCTACGATGACTCAACAGACGATGGTAGCCTCAACAAACTCCGATGCTGCCAAATAGCCAGTGTAGAAACATAGCTATATCCAATGCGCCCCAGGAGAAAACCAAGGAGCCAGCAATGCTAGTGCGCGAACAGTAGTAAACCTGATAAATCTCCCATGTACCGAGTATAGGCATGAGCAATCAGTGCAATAAGAAACAAGATCCCCGACTTTGTAAAAACAAGTTGTCGGGGATCTTTAGATTTCATCTAGATTTCATTAGATCATTAGATCATTAGAATTAGAAATATATTAGGTAAGATTTATGCAACTGCTATTTTTAAGGAATGGCTTTTTAGCGCTAACTTTTACTGCGATCGCTTCAGCAGGTGGGTTAATTACAGGCTGTACTAGTACTGCTTCCCAGAACCAAAGCCAAGCGCCAAAGGAAACCGCCACCAATGCTAAAGACAAGCAGATGATGAACCACGGTGGTGGCGTGATGAATCACAGTATGGGCATGGATTTAGGCCCAGCCGATGCTAATTTTGATTTACGATTTATTGACGCTATGATACCGCACCATCAAGGGGCTGTGGAAATGGCGAATGTTGCGCAGCAGAAATCAAAACGTTCTGAAATCAAAAAATTAGCAGACAATATTATCAAATCGCAAAACCAAGAAATCACTCAGATGAAGCAGTGGCGACAAGCTTGGTATCCCAAGGCGGGAGATAAACCAATGGCTTACAACAGCCAAATGGGTCACATGATGGAGATGTCGTCTGACCAGATGCAAACTATGATGATGAGTCAAGACTTAGGTGCAGCCGATGCTGAATTTGATTTGCGCTTTATCAATGCAATGATTCCTCACCACGAAGGGGCTGTAACAATGGGAAAAGATGCCTTAAGTAAGTCTAAACGCCCTGAAATCAAGAAATTAGCCCAAGAAATTATCAAAGCCCAAGATATAGAGATTAAACAAATGCAACAGTGGCGAAAAGCTTGGTACAACAAGTAATTTGTAATTCGTAATAAAGTTTTCAGGTCAATATCAAGTGAAAATGCTTGTAGACATTGATGGCAAAAAAGTAGACGGGCGTTTTATGTTATGCTGCATTAGTTCTCACTACAATCCAAGTGTATCTCTCAATGCTTGGTCAATATTTGCTGTTGGTAGTGAGCCAATTACTTGATAAATTGCGGAAAGTGTAATTGTTGCCAAGTTATCAGCCATTACTACTTAATCTGCTAAAAGCCCGGATTGTTTTCCTTCTGAGGAACTTAGCAGTATAGTGACACGGCTAGGATATCCTGCTCGAAACATCTGGCTGGTAATCATAGCAACGATAACTTGGGGCAAACCTGTTTGCAAATTATCTGCTTGTACAATCAGAGCAGGTCGTGTTTTAGCAGTAGTCAGGTTAGAATTTGGAAATAGTACCAGAACAACATCACCTCGCTTAGAGGTTTGTTTTGGCTACGTCATAGTTATCATAGATACTCATTTCCTGGCTATCCCAATCATCTGCAAAGGTTGCTAAATGCGATCGCAAAATCTCAGCTTGCGCTTTGTTAATTCCCTGAGAAGCTAGGTCAATCTCATTCGACCTCACAAAAGTCACAATCACTCGTGTTCCTTCATGTATATCAGTGGGTTGTTCGGTGAGTTCCACTCGACCATTACGATAGATGCCTTCAATATTATTCAGCATTTTTAACCTCATTGCTTGTGAATAGTTAAATAGTGTGGCTTATGGCAACAATTTCCTTCTGATTAAAAATAGCTAGTCATATTTCTATACTACTGTTATTTGCTTTTCTGATTTGTTGCATTTATGCTTTTAAACCTCTTAACCTTTTCAAGATATCTTTTCCTTTTTCATATCTAATACCTAATTTAAGCAATTGACGACATCGATGCATCTTTAAATGCTGTCGGTTAGGAATTTTTAACTCACCTTCATTTGTAGCAATAATTCCAGTAATTTCGTATGATTTTTTGCCAATATAATGCTTTTCCTTTTTCTTGTTACTACGTAATCCGTAACGATGAAACTGCTTTTTGACCTGCCCAATCAACTCACCTGGAACACGATCGCCTGAGATTGTGACATCATCTATGTAGACAGTCAAAGTGCAATTTGCCAAATCAACAATTTCGTTGATTGCTTCCCACATATCTATATGTGCAAAGTAGGAAAGTATAGGACTCGATGGGCTTCCAGTTGGCAGATGATCTTTGAAAGTTGAGAGCTTGGTTAAAATGTCAACGACATCTGAAGAGCATTTCATCTGTTTACGGAAGAACCAATCAATACGCTTGGCGATCGCAGTAGGATACTGACAGGATAATCCTACCTAAACGTTTTCCTATAAAGGTTCAAACGGCTGCAAACGATATTTTGTTATGAATCAAAATAAACTTTTTAACCTAACGCGAGTACGTTTGGCTCTGTGTATACAATCATCAATGCTGTGAAATTAATTTTAGCCGTGGGATTGCCTACAACGATGGTTGTAGTTAGTGTTGCTAGTTGGTGGTTAGCAAGATTAGCGATGTAACCTATTTATCAATCCTATAGACAAATCCAACAATTTACAGCAGATGTAGCCCATGAATTACGAACACCTTTAGCTGCGACACAAGCAACGGTGGAATCAGCTTTGTTGATGCCGAAATTGGATGAAATCGAAGTACGGGACATTCTACAAACTATACAGCGTCAGAATCAGTGACTCACTACTTTAGTTGTTGATTTACTGCTGTTAGCTCGCCTAGATCGGCAACATATCCCATTACGACATGAACTCTGTTGCTTGAATGATATTGTCAGTGACTTAATAGAGGAATTTGCAGCGATCGCCTTTTCTGCTCAAGTGACACTAACATCTGCAATTCGAGTCGAGCAACCTCTAAATATCGTAGATGATTCTGACCAGCTTTATCGTCTCGTTTCTAACTTAATTATCAATGCAATTCAATACACGCCACAATCTGGAAAGGTGACTGTTGCGATTGCCAAACAATGATTCTACCCTTCACGCCGTTTACACTGAACGATCTTTTCTAATATCTGAAAACTTTGCAACAGTTTGCAAAATGAGGGAATGGGCATTGGAAGAGGTAGAAGTGGAGAGGGGAAAGAACTTCTCCTCGTCGGTCACTGAGCGACTTGCCCTGACTTGTGCAGAGCATCTCGACTTACTTCGACTACGCTCAGTACAAGTCGCTCGATGGAGCCGGAGCCGAGGTAGCGTAGTCGTACCCCTCCGGGGAAGCAAGCTACGCATAGCGTCCCGTGGGGAAGGGAGCCGAAGTGCTGCTCCCCTCATCTTCCTATTCCCAGTGCCTATTTACTAGAATGGGACTTTTCTGGCATGGCTATATTAGTATGGCTTGCCTTGCCATTTTTGCCGTTAGTATGTCCGTTACCATTGCGGGGATGGATGACACCATAACCGCCGTGGTTACGTTCGTAAATTACATTAATCTCTCCAGTTTCAGAATTATGGAACATATAAAAGTCGTGTCCTACGAGTTGCAGTTGTTCTAGGGCTTCTGCAACAGTCATCGGCGGCATGGAAAAATATTTGGTGCGGACGACTTCGTTGGGCAATTCGGCGGTGCGATCGCCAATTAAATCTGTTACTATCGACTCTGGAATAACTACTTCTGTTGGTTGAGTATGAGTTTTGTGGTCTTGACGCCGTTCTTTATATTTCCGCAGTTGACGAGCAATTTTATCTGCAACTAAGTCAATGCTGGCATATAGACTTTCGCTGCTTTCCTCGGCACGAATAATGCTACCATTAGCATAAATAGTTACTTCAGCCGCTTGTCTTGGATTAATTCGGGGATTCCGGGCGACGCTAAGATGCACATCCACTTCATTTGTAATGCTTTGAAAGTGACTAACTGCTTTTTCAATTTTTTGATGTACATACTCACGAATCGCATCGGTGATTTCAATATTTTTGCCGTGGATGACAAGCTTCATGTAATACTCTCCCGCTGAATATTTTAGATGTGTGAATTTGCTTTGTATGAAAAGAAATTGCGGTAAGGTTTATTACTCCCGCCAAAACAAATTGTGAACTATATTGTATCTACTGCTGTTAAGCTGTCTCTCAGCTTGCTGCATCTGAGGAATTGTCAAGTATACCCTTGATTTACCTCCTCATCTCTGCGCTGATATCTAATTGTATATCCAATTAGCACTCTTGAGTGAGGAAATCTAATTGTAGCTCCTATGACTACCTTTTCCTTTAAAGGAATGCTTGCAGAACTGTTGATAGTTGCTCCTTCTGTGTTCGATTGAGGTTTGCTTGCTGTTGTTCAAGAATACAAGGCTTTGTGGAAGTTTGATTCTGTTTGAAATGCAAACAATTATATTAAAGTCATCAGCCAGTACATTCTTCCTTATTGTCTTGGCATAATGCTTATTGCAGAGAATTCCTCCTAAAACCTATTGAGGTTATATATTCAAGCTAGCACTTTGTATTTTCTAATGCATGTTCCCTTGACTTTCCTTTAAAATCCTTTGCAAAGCTTGACAATTGTTGATTCTAATCCTGTAACTTGAAATATATTTAGTTCTTTATACGGTTGAATTTTGGCATGATCCATAGTATAAAACCACAAAAAAACATTTGTTTGTTGTACAATCAAGGGTTAATGCCTTACTTGGAAGCTCATGGATGGCAGCGATCGCTCGTCACTAAGCGCATTCATGACCCAAGTCTAGATGACGTATTAATTTTGCTAGAACATCCTCCTGTCTACACTTTGGGACAAGGAAGCAACTTAGACTTTCTCAAATTTGATATTGACCCTTCTCTACGAGACGCTGCGCGTAGCTTGCTTCCCCGGAGGGGTACGGCTCCGCTCAGGGTAAACAGTGAGTATGATGTGCATCGAGTTGAACGAGGCGGCGAGGTTACTTACCATTGTCCCGGTCAACTGGTGGGCTATCCAATTTTAAATCTGCAACGTTATCGTAAAGACCTCCATTGGTACTTACGGCAACTCGAAGAAGTAATAATTCGCGTATTGGCAATTTATGGATTGCAAGGAGAAAGAATTCCGGCTTTTACTGGCGTTTGGTTGCAAGGGCGAAAAGTTGCAGCTATTGGTATTAAAGTCAGCCGTTGGATTACTATGCACGGCTTTGCGTTAAATGTTTGTCCAGACATGACAGGCTTTGAGCGCATTGTCCCCTGCGGTATTTCTGACAAACCTGTAGGCAGTTTAGCCGAATGGATTCCAGGTATCACCTGTCAAGAAGTGCGTTTTTACATAGCAAAATCTTTTGCGGAAGTCTTTGGCGTGGAATTAGTAGAATCTCAGCCTCAAGGATTTTTCCGGTCTGAGTAAATTCAGCTTGTAATATGTAATAAATACTATAGCAGTCCTATTTAAATTGTGAGACACTTATAAGAGCAGTCCATATTTAATACTATCAAAATAACTATTTAATACCCATTTGAAAAAATAATGTGATAGATACAACCCTGAGAAGTCAAATTAAATCAGACTTTTTGTATTTTGAATTGGTATGACTGCGGTTGTCAAAGCTAGAATTTGATTATTTCTAAATTTTTATATTAACTTTTTACCGCTGTTAAGCACAACTTTGCGCGTGAATTACTCAAATAATCTCCAGGTATATGCCCCATCGATAACATCTCTCAGAGAACGTGATTGGACAGCTTTGATAGAACTATTTGATAGAGACGACGGTGATGAAATTGAAGCCGACATCAGCGGTAGTTTATTTTGGCTAATACCTGAACCTTGTTGGGAAGACGATCCCTTTGATTTTTTGCGCGAGTATCTTTAAAGAGTGCTGAGTGATTTTAGCGGTAGCGGTGCGTTTAGCCCGTGATGAGTCCAAAAGAAGCCTTTAATTTATAACTCCTAACTCCTAACTCCTAACTCCTAACTATCTAACGTTGAGGCGACTTAGGAAAATACGTAGGCGATCGCTTTGGGGATTGGTCAGCACTTCATAGGCTGGGCCTTGTTCTGTCACAATACCTTTGTCTAAAAATATCACTTGATGGGCTACTTCTTTTGCAAACTGCATTTCATGGGTAACAACTACCATTGTCATCCCTTCTGCTGCCAATTGTTGCATTACTTGCAGAACTTCGCCGACGAGTTCGGGATCTAAGGCGCTGGTGGGTTCGTCAAATAGCATGATTTGGGGATTCATACATAAACTACGAGCGATCGCTACTCGTTGCTTTTGTCCGCCAGAAAGTTGTTCGGGATAAGCAGAGGCTTTGTCAGATAAGCCAACTTTTTCTAAAAATAATCTTGCTATTTGCGCGCTTTCTTTTGGTGTTTTACCCAAGACTTTACGCAGTGCGAGTGTCATATTTTCTAAGACGCTGAGATGGGGAAACAGGTTGAACTGTTGGAAAACCATGCCTACTTGTGTTCGTAGTTGCCGTAGTTGGCTATAGTTGACAGTGGGCTGAGATAAGTTAATTCCGTTGATGATTAAACGCCCTTTGTCAATGGTTTCTAGGCGGTTGAAGCAGCGTAGTAGGGTACTTTTACCACAACCGGAAGAACCGATAACTGCAACAACTTCTCCCCGGTTGATTTCGCCAGTAATCCCTTTGAGAACTTTAAGGGAACCAAAGTTTTTTTCGATATTGTCAAAAATAATGGCGGGGATGGTATTATTCATTACTTATATAAAGCTGCTCTACAGTTGATTGTAATATTTTAAGAAACCGCAAAGGCACAGAAGGAGAGAAAATAATATGGCTAAAGTTGGTTTTATGCGTTGGCTGTATTTATGTGTCTTCGTAGGTTTTAGTTGTTTATTACTGATTAGCTGTGCTGTGAACTCTAGCGCGAGGAAAACTTTGCGGGTTGCTACAGAACCGGCGTTTCCACCTTTTGAGTTTCAAGGAAAAGGTGGCGAGTTGCAGGGATTTTCCATTGATTTGATGAATGGCATTGCTTCTTTTGCTAACTTTAAAGTTGATTTTCAAAGTCTGCCTTTTGATGGCATTATCCCAGCTTTGCAAGCCAAAACGGTAGATGCGGCCATTAGTTCGATTACGATTACTGAGGAGAGGGCGAAAACGATTTCTTTTTCCCGTCCTTATTTTAAGGCTGGGTTAGCGATCGCAATTCGTGCAGACAATCAAGATATTACTGGTTTTGACAGTCTCAAAAATAAAAAAATTGCAGTACAAATTGGCACAACTGGAGCTGCAAAGGCTAAGAGTATTCCTGGGGTACAAATTCGCAGTTTTGATTCTGCACCCATAGCCCTGCAAGAATTGCTCAATGGTAATGTGGATGCAGTAATTAATGATGCACCTGTGACTTTATATGCAATTAATACAGGCAATCTTCAGGGAATTAAAGTTGTACAGCAATTGTTGACGGAGGAGTTTTATGGAATTGCTACAGCTAAAAACTCGCCAAATTTGACATTGATAAATGATGGCTTGGATAGAGTGCTGAAAAATGGCACTTATACCCGAATTTACCAGAAATGGTTTAAAGTTGAACCACCATCACTACCAGCTAAATCACCATTTGAGAATCAAACTAACACTGGCGCACCTAAAATATTAACTTCAATTAGTGTGGTATTGCAGGCTTTTCCAAGTCTATTGCAGGGTGCATTGATCACGTTGCAATTGACGATACTTTCTGTAGTATTTGGTTTAATTGGCGGTTCCTTAATTGGTATTGTTCGCCTTTCTCCTATTGCACCTGTGCGTTGGTTGGCGAGGGGGTATGTAGATTTTTTTCGAGGAACGCCTTTGCTGGTACAAATTTTTATGATTTACTTTGGTTTACCAGCAATTTTACAAGAACTTGGTTGGACATTTTCTTTCGATCGTCTCAGTGCTGGGGTAATTGCCTTGAGTTTGAATAGCGCTGCATACATTGCCGAAATTGTTCGTGCTGGGATTCAATCGATTGAACCAGGACAAGCAGAAGCAGCAAAATCATTAGGTTTAAGTTCTGTGCAAACTATGAGTTATGTAATTTTTCCTCAAGCTTTCCGGCGGATGATTCCACCTTTGGGTAATGAGTTTATCAGTTTGTTGAAAGATACTAGCTTAGTTTCTGTGATTGGGTTTGAAGAATTAGTACGTAAAGGACAGTTAATTGTTGCTGATAACTATCGCGCCTTTGAGATTTACGCAGGTGTAGCGGTGGTCTATTTATGTTTGACGCTACTTTCTTCCCAAGCATTTAGCCGATTAGAAGCTTGGATGAATCCCATCAAGCGCTGAGATACTTTCAAAAATAATTTCTCAAAATCCAGAGAATGATAATTAATATAATTACTTAAATAATTAGGCATATCATTATACCTTTTTTATTGCAATTATAATTGATTGTTTAATTTTAATTAATATTTTGCGGCGAATCCAATAAAAAAAGTTATGTAACATCAATCAGATAACACTATTGTTATCATGGACTTGTAATCATTAAGAAATGTAAATAGTAACTATAAGTGTAAGTCAATTTAACTTAATGATTTTGTGCTTGCTATTTCAGGACTGAGTATGCCAGTACAATTACGTTGCAATTAAAACTCAGTGAATAGGCTTGAACTATTCAATGCAAGTCTAGTTTCGGCTGCATTGTAACAGTTCACCTTGGCAGCCAAAAATTAAAAACTTTTCATTAGAGGAGAAGCAAATGAGAAATTTGAAAGCAATCATAGACAAATCCTCATTGACTAGTGAAGTACCGGCATCATTTGTGGTGTTTCTTGTCGCCCTTCCTCTTTGCATGGGTATTGCGATCGCTTCGGGACTTCCGCCATCTCGCGGCTTAGTTACAGGAATAGTAGGCGGAATTATTGTTGGTGCTGTTTCCGGTTCACCAATGCTAGTCAGCGGCCCTGCTGCTGGGCTGGCTGTAATTATTGCAGAAATAGTTAAAGAATATGGCATTGAAATGGTTGGGCCAATTTTGCTGCTAGCGGGTTTAATTCAATTACTCGCAGGTATATTTAAACTTGGCCAGTTGTTTCGCGCTATGTCACCGGCTGTGATCTATGGAATGCTTGCAGGTATTGGGATATTAATCTTAGCTTCCCAATTTCATGTCATGTTAGACGATCAACCGCGTATACACGGCATTGAGAATTTAATTTCTATTCCCAACAGCATTTACAAAGCTTTCTTCCCTATTGATGGTAGCGTTCATCACGTTGCAGCACTCATAGGTGTAATAACTATTATCACTCTTCTGCTGTGGGAAAAATTTAAACCCAATAGTTTAAAGTTAATACCTGGTGCGCTTGTCGGCGTTGTAATTGCCACTGTTATTGCAACAGTGTATCGATTACCGATACAGTATGTTGATGTACCTGGAAATCTGGCACAAGCAATTCAATTACCAACACTTGCTAGCTTACCACGCTTAATTCAAGCACCAGTTTTGATTGATGCGATCGCGATCGCATTTATTGCTAGTACAGAAAGTTTGCTTTCAGCTGTAGCAGTAGATCGACTGCATACCGGGACAAGAACCGATTTCGATCGCGAATTAACGGCGCAAGGAATTGGCAACATTATATGTGGGTTCTTGGGTGCTTTGCCGATGACAGGAGTGATAGCCCGCAGTTCTGTAAACGTAGAAGCTGGTGCTAAAACTAGATTATCAACGATGCTTCATGGTTTATGGCTGTTAATTTTAGTAATTGCAGCCCCAACCTTGCTAAAAATAATTCCCATTTCTAGTCTGGCAGCAATTCTAGTTGTTACTGGTTACAAACTAATCGAAGTAGAACATATTCGCCAGTTAAAGAAGTATGGACGTTTTCCTCTGGTAATATTTGCTGCTACTTTAATCGGGATTGTTGTTACTGACCTAATAACAGGTGTTTTAATTGGTATTCTGTTGACAGGAATTTTACTAATTCACAAAATGTCCGTGCTGAATATCCAAATGATTAAGCACGAAAATAATCAGCGAATAGACATTCATTTACAAGGCGCGGCAACATTTGTGAGGCTACCAAAATTGGCAAACATTTTAGAACTTGTGCCTCCAGGAAGTGAGTTGCATGTTTATATGCAAGACTTGGCTTATATAGATCACTCTTGTCTAGACTTACTATCGGTGTGGGCAAAACAACAGGAAAAAATGGGAAGCACCTTAACTATGCAATGGGATCGTCTAATAGATCGTAATCGCAAACCATTTACTCTGTAGTAGTCAAGCTAGATTGAATTTGCTTCACGGTAGGGTATCACAGCTGTGCTACCCTACCAATTGTTTGTATTCTATGTAATCAACCAGGGGTTAAAATAGGTTTTATATAGGGAATTTGCATTGAGTTACGCCTGAATTAACCAAAAATATATGACAATTCTCAACGCTCGCAATTTATCTTTAGAAGAAGTTCAGCGTCTGTTTGGGTTTCAAAGACAGTACAATGACTCATTTTCTAACTACTTATCTTTGGAACCTCTCACTGAAGCAGAACAGCAGGAACTCAAACAAATTCAGCATGACTTTGATAGATACCTGACAATAGGCAAAGTTTCTGAGGGTCAGGTAAAGTTTCTTGCGGTTGCGCCTTTACTAAGATTAGCTGGTTTTTATCGCTATCCGATAGAGATTGTTTTGGAGGAGAATATTGCTGATATTGAAGTTGAAGATGAAGATATAAAAATTAAAGGAAGGTTTGATATTTTAGCTGTTAATAAAGCTAAAACTACAAAACCTCAAACATATTTTTGGGTACTGTTGATTGAATCTAAAAATTGTCAAGTTGATATATCAACAGGTTTGCCTCAGCTACTTACTTATGCTTATAAAAATTTAGAGAATCAAAAATCAGTTTGGGGATTAACGACTAATGGTAGAAGTTATCAGTTTGTCTATATCGAACAAGGAAATCCCCCTATTTATTATCTGTTGCCAGAATTAAATTTAATGGAAAGAGAGCGTTCAAGCCAGTTGCTACAAGTTTTAAAAGCAATTTGTCAGCTTTAAAAGCATTGATGATTAAGACAACATACAAGCCAAGGTAAAAATTTATGACTCAAGCGATACCAAAACTAGTAAGCTTTGAAGATTTTGCAGCTTGGCGTCCTCAAGGCGGAAGATACGAATTACATGATGGCGTGATTGTTGAAATGCCGCAACCAACTGGCGATCATGAAGATGTTGTTGGCTTTATCGCTAGAAAACTAACAGTAGAATTTGACCGATTAAATTTACCTTATATAATCCCTAAAACTGCGCTGATAAAACCTTTTAATTCGGTATCAGCCTACTCTCCAGATGTGTTGATATTAAATCGTCTTAATTTAGTGAATGAGCCGCTATGGAAAAAAGAATCAACTGTATCATATCCGGCATCAATTCCCTTGGTAGTTGAAGTAGTTAGTACTAATTTGGATGATGATTATTACACAAAACAAGGTAAGTATGAGGGGATTGGAATTCCTGAATATTGGATTGTAGATTATCTCGGTTTAGGCGCTAAAAAGTTCACTGGCAATCCCAAACAGCCTACTATGTCTATTTATCAATTAATTGATGATGAATACCAAGTTATTCAATTTAGAGGCACAGATCGTATAGTCTCGCCTACTTTCCCAGATTTGAATTTAACCACCGAACAGATTTTTCAAGCTGGAGGTTTCCCAAGTAGTTAAAATTACCGAGAGAGCTTTTTACAACTTCTCTAATTACGAATTACGAACTTGTACTGAGCGTAGCCGAAGTATTACGAATTAGTATGAGACTACCTTGGGATGAATGGGAAGCAAGTAACCAAGAAATAGAAAAAGTAGCGAGCAAATTTATCTTTGCTAATTGCTATGACACCCAAAAAGCTAGCATTGTACTACAAGTATAACAGTACTAGGTAACGGAAACGTAAAAACCGGAATATTTCGTGCGAAATGACTTGTTTGTAAATTTTTATAATTTCCTGTAAGCCTTATATATTAGGCTTTCTAAGTCTCCATACGAGAGAAGAAACTGACCAAACTCATCCGAGGAACCTTTGCTACGTATGTAGCATAGTCTCCGTAACGTCGGCAGAATTTAGTTGGCAAATGTCCCAGTGGAGAATTTGTTGTGAAGGTCAGGTCTGAGTAAGATAACCAGTATTTAAAATACGTTCCTTTTCGCCATCCTACACGATCGCTGAATTTTTCGTAGTCTTTTTCGACACTGTTCCAAATGCGCTTTTGCACGCTAAACCCAAAGCGTCCATTGCTGCATCTTACCCACAGTTGGTCAATGGTGCGTAAGTCAGTGCAAGGAAAATTGCTAAGAGATTTGCTATCAAGCCAGCGTCGTTGTTCTGTGCCTGATGCTTTGAGCATAACAGCCAGAGTTTCTTGATCTGCTTCTTTGTACTGCCCTGCTTTAAGTAAATCGCGCAACCGCCTATAGTCTACGCCTTTCTCAGAGAGGAGATCGTTATCAGTAGATTGCTCTTGTAGTCGCAGCTTTTCGGCTTTTTCTTGTTCTCGTTGTCTTTGTAGCCTATCTGCCTCTTCTTGTTCTTGTTGTCTTCGTAGTCTTTCTGCTTGCTGTCTTTGTAGCCTATCTGCTTCTTCTTGTTGTTCCTGTAGCCGCAGCCTTTCTTGTTGCTTTTGTTGTAACTTTCTATTTTCCTCTTCTTGTTCCCGTAGTCGCAGCCTTTCTGCTTCCTGTTTTTGCCGTTGGTCTCTTTCCTTCTTTAGCTTCTCCGCAGCCGCTCGAATTCCTCTAGCTACATCTGTGAAGGCTTCATCTCTATCGTGCCAATTCCTTGAAACCACAGGTTCAGCATTCTTAGGCAAAGCTTGAAGTTTTCCAAATGGTGCGCCATTCCAATCAACGCTTCGCAGAATAACCGGGATAACACAAGCCTCTCCAGCATGGTGACGTTCTATTGCCTTCTTAACTTCCACATCCCAGCAATATTTAGAAAAAAGAAAATCTGAACTGATGAGTAACAGAATGATGTCGGCAGTGTTTAAATTATCATTAATTTGGTAATCCCACTCCTCTCCAGGTACTATCCTGCGATCGTGCCAGCTTGAAATCACACCCTGCCGTTCTAATATGGTCAGGTGTTTAGCTAGTTCATCCCGTAGAGCTTCGTCTTTGTGAGAGTAAGAAAAGAAAAGCTGTAACGATACCTCTGGCATTTTTGGTCTAAGGAGTAGGATAAATCACGCTTTAAGCAAATTATAGTGTTTTTAGCTGATTTCCTTGAGAACTAACGCCCTAAGTGCGATCGCAATACACTTGACCAAAGCTATGATCGGGATGAATCTCAATCACCATATCAACCACTGTTGCATCTCCTAACAACGGCGTGATGAATAATTCCGGGTGAAGCGATCGCCAAAAATAATTGACAAATTGCTCTATCTCTGCATTGCTCATCCCCGATTTTCCCGCAGCAATCATCTGCTGTTCTGCCTGTTTGCGCCACTCCAAAGAACAGCGGTAATCGGTAGGATACAGCACAATTAAACTGTCTAATCGCTCCCACAGTGGTAAATAATCGTGGAGGCGAAGATTCATCTCACGGGCGAATACTCTATCTTCATCTGTGACAATTGGCGGCGGTGCAGTATCAAATAAATCTGGCTCGATTGGTCGCACACCCACAAACCAACCTTCAAATAGTACAATATCTACATCCGTCACCATTTCGGAAGTAGTGCGATCGCCAGCACCTCCAAAAGCTGATTTATCAAAGCGGGGAAGCATCACCGGGCTTTGCAACTCACGGATTTGATCTAGTATATTTAAGCCTAAGTCTATATCGTGGGTTCCTGGTGGGCCGCGCCAAATTAAGCGGGGATCTTGCTGTGTCAAAAGTAAGCGATCGCTGTAAGTTTTATATAAGTCATCCAAAGATAAACTCACAGTCCTGTATCCCAAATGATCGAGAATCAAAATGAGAATTTTGGACATTGTGGTTTTACCAGTACCTTGTCCTCCCAATATTCCTTGAATCAGTGGGCGTCCCGACTGTTGGCGCTGCGATGCTAGTTTGATCCCCAAAGGCAGCCACAAGTCCCACAATACCTGTAACATTTCCTGGGGTTGTACTTGGAGAGTAGCTTGACAGAATTCGCTAAAAGCTGGAAAGACAGATTTTAGTAAATGCGATCGCCTTTCGATCATTTCATCAACATTTTCCGGTACGGTCCCAAAAGCTTCTGCCCTTAACCGATCTGCCAGCGCTGCTTCTCTTGCTTCCTGCTTCCAAGTTTCCGCCGCCCCATTGCTTGCCAAAACACTCAACCACAAATTCATAAATTCTCCATCTGACTACGATCCCAGCTTAAAAGCTTCGAGAAACAGGCTGTAGATGAAACCAACTTTGAGGAGATTTAGTGAGTCTATCAAGAGCGATCGCCTATCCAAAAAGCTGCGACTATAAAATATCCGGCTGGTAATTTCCGTTAACAATACTAAAAAAGCCGCTACCACAATATCCAATACACCTTCTTGTCCAGCGGTTGTGGAAACTGCGTTTCCCAGAAAAAAACCGAACAAAAAACTAATTATCAGCAACGATAGCCGTCGCCAAGGATTTAAAAACCATTGCCCAAAGCGTGTAGCAATGGCATCGAACAAGTTGTTGAGACGAGTGTTTTGCATCAAAGGGACTTCTGGGAAAAGTCAAGATATCTTGAAATATATCTATATTAAGGTAAGAAGGATATTGGTTTTAGCATCAGCTTGTTTGTTAATATTGTAGATATCTACTGGAATTACAGTATTTATTCAAATTTGAATATTCTATCATCTTCAGAGAAGTACACTTTCTTAGAGGATGTTTGGAAACAATAAATATTTAGTTTGATCCCCACGAACAAGCCTTAAAAAATGGGAAAATGATTCAAAATTCCTCTTTTGAAAGGAAGCAAGTCCGTTAAGTGGGTTTGCTGACTTGTATTCATGTATGGAAGTAAGCTACTCGTAGCCTCTCCCAACAGGAGAAGGGACTTGCGTAGATTTAGTAAGGAGGATTTCTAAGCACTGGCTATATACCAGGCACTTTCCAAACATCCTCTTCAGGTGCTTTTCATAGCAGAAGATAAAATACATCACTTAAATTTATCTGACGTTTAGCACAGGACGCCTTGTTGAGGTTGCTAGCGGTTTCAGGAAAATTTTATTTTTTATACAAATGAATTGGCTGAGTAGGTATCAAATTATCTGGTTTCTATGCATACTTACGGTCAATTTTCAAAGTAATAGGTGTCTGTACCTCTTGTTTTTCAGACATCCAAGAAATTATTTACTTCAAATGTTTTCTAATCAAAATGCTATTTATAATACATTGGTGTTCCTAATTTTAGGAAAGTCTATATTCGGCTATTTTGTGTGATTGTCTTTTGGGATAATAGGCTACTATTTGGTCAAGCCTAGACAAAATATTTATTTCTAATAACTATCAATATGAAATCTTCAGTGTATCGTAATGTCGGTATTACAGCTTCTTGCTTGGGACTGCTTGTTGCTCTGGTGGGATGCTTTGGAGTGAGCGTATCTTTTGAGCCTACAACCCCAGATACATCTTCAGAAGTGCCAACAGAAACTCAAGAGTGGCAGACAACTTCGGTTTTATCTGAAAAAGGTATTTCCGCTAGTTTATCTACTCCAGCACCTACCCCAACCAATCAAGTAGAACATAGCAGCAAACAGAATACTTATCCTGTCTTGGCAGAGCGCGATAAATCAACAAGCATTGCCAAGGATGGAGGTACTTTGCGAATGAGCAATCAAACAAATCAGCCTGTACGGCTGGTTCTCCTGGCACGACAGTCAGTAGCAAAAGGAGCTAGTAAAAAACAAACTCACTACGATGTACCGGCACATTGGGATTTTGCTCCCGAAGAAGGTAGTGAGAAGGGACTGGTTCTATCCCTACCTCAGAATAATTTAAAGCTGGAGAAGGGAGATGTTTTAGTTGCTTTTGCACAAGATGGTTCCCGTCGTTACTGGGGCCCTTATATTATTGGCGAAACTCAATTACCTAAGTGGAATTCCCAAAACAGAGAATGGCAACTTGTGCTGAGTCAATAAACTTCTTGGCATTGTGGGGATAAGGGGCAGAGGTAAAGGTATGAAATTTTCCCTTACCTTTTAAGATGCACCCCAATATCTTGAAAAAGTAACTTTTGCAATGATGTTTAATAAATATGCTCAAACCTTTATTTTTACATCCTTACCCTACAGTTGGTAAAGTGTTAAGTAATGGATAGAGGAAAATTGTTGAATTAAAAACTCCGAAGAACAAAAGATAGATAACCAACGACTATTGATTAGTGATTGTTGACTATTGACTAAATGAGCATGAAATTGAGTGTTAAGCACACTGTTGATCGGTGGTTCAACAAAATAGCAAAAAATCCAGCCCTGAGTCTAACTGTGTCGATTTTGTGGTTGATAGTGGTTGGCTGGGTGGCTTTTGGGTGGAATTTGGGCAACATTGGCTTAATTGATGAGACAGAGCCGCTATTTGCCGAAGCTTCCCGCCAGATGTACGTTACAGGTGATTGGATTACCCCATTTTTCAATGGTGACACTCGTTTCGATAAACCTGCTTTAATTTACTGGTGTCAGGCGATCGCATATCATCTGATTGGCGTGAATGAATGGGCAGTACGCCTTCCTTCTGCGATCGCAGCATTCGGCTTAGTTTGTTTAGCTTTTTACACCATCCAGTGGTATCTGGCTAAACAAGACGAATTAGAGCAAGTTTCACGTCCTACTCGTCGCTACTTAACATCTTTTATCGCAGCCGCGCTCATGGCACTCAATCCCGAAACTATTATTTGGGCGAGAACGGGTGTCTCTGATATGCTGCTCACCGGATGCATAGCATCGGCTTTGTTATGTTTCTTTCTAGGGTACGCAGGGAAGGAAGGGAGCAGGGGAGCAGGGAGCAGGGAGCAGGGGGAAAATTCCTCTCCTCTGCCCCCTGCCCCCTACCCCTCTGCCTCTTCTGCCCTATTCCCTAATAAGTGGTACTTAGCTTTTTATGTGCTGATTGCTGGCGCAATTTTGACCAAAGGGCCAGTAGGAATTGTTTTGCCGGGGCTAATTGTTGCTGCCTTTTTGCTTTACGTGGGTCAAATGCGAGAGGTGTTGCGAGAAATGCACCTTCTTGTAGGTACACTGATAATTCTCGCTTTGTCAGTGCCCTGGTATGCTTTAGTAATTTGGCGCAATGGCTGGAATTACATTAACTCCTTTTTTGGTTATCACAACCTGGAACGCTTTACAGAAGTAGTTAATGGTCATTCAGCACCTTGGTATTTTTACTTTTTAGTCGTGCTGTTGGGTTTTGCACCATACTCAGTGTATTTACCAGCTTCTATAATCAGACTAAAGTTTTGGCAGCGATCGCATTGGCGATCCGTTGAACGTTTTCAGCAATTTGGTTTATTTGCCTGGTTCTGGTTTGCTAGCATCTTTGCCTTTTTCAGCATTGCGGTTACTAAACTCCCTAGCTACGTATTGCCTTTAATGCCAGCAGCAGCAATCCTGGTGGCTCTGTTGTGGAGCGACCTTTTTTCAGATACACAGACACGGCAAACAATTCCTGTTTCCCCCTCTCCCAATCCCCCCATCTCCACGTCTTTGCTGCGAATGAGTGGTTGGGTGAATGTAGTATTTTTATCAGTTCTGGCAACAGCACTGCTCAACATAACCCATATATTAGGTACCGATCCAGCGATAAGTAACTTCCACGAACTAATTCAACAATCTGGTTTACCAGTAATTGCGGGTATAATTTGGCTAGTTTCTGCTGTTTTGGTTGCGGGTTTATTATTGAGCCGCCGCTGGAACTACATTATCAGTATTAATTTAATCGGGTTTGTGGCGTTTGTAATTTTTGTCTTAACGCCTGCTTCGTTCTTTATCGATCGAGAACGTCAATTACCCTTAAGGGAATTGTCTGCGGTCATTCTAGAAGCAAAACAACCAAACGAAGAATTGATCATGCTTGGCTTCAAAAAGCCTAGTGTAGTATTTTACAGCCACATCCATGTAAATTATTTAAAATTTCCTCAAGAGGCTGTGGAGCATATTAAAAACCAGGCTGCTAAAGGACTAAAACCTTCCTCAGTGCTGCTGTTGGCCGAACAGAAAAAGTTTTTGAAAATGGACTTACAGCCAGATGATTACAAGAATTTATCGACCAAGGGTGCTTATAACTTGGTTCGAGTTCCTTTTAAGAAAATGAAAAAAGAAAAAATAGACATATCATAACGGCAAATCACAGCTTCGCAAGTTTTATGGCTATTGGGGGAAATATAATCTAACTTCAAAAACAGATAGATGCTTATTTATGAAAATGTCATTGCAGTCAAGCTCGGTCTAGCGATCGCAGCGCTATCTGTTACCGTGACCAGTGCAAGTGTGTATTACTTCTACTCCACAACCTATGAACTGATCTTGCACCAGATGACAGGGCGACTCAAAGACATTGGACATTTAGGCACATTCTTGTTTGATCCAGAAGTTCGTGAGAGCATCGTCCGCTTAAAGGCAGCTGTCGATCGGGATTCCCAGGTCATCGGATATTTGAGTCCTTTGAGCAAGTTGAAGGGTCTGCCCGTCGGCAGTATGGAGGTACTGGGTTAGGGTTGGCAATTACCAGAAACCCGATCGAATTACACGGTGGACGGATCTGGGTAGAGTCATTGGCTAAGGGATCGGTGTTTACCTTCACCTTACCGATTTGTGAGCAACAAGCCAGTATAACTCCTGTGTTGCTGTCCAATTACCCGTTAGCCGAGGCTGTATCTGATTTGCAACCAGAATTTGTTTTGAATTCGGTAGCGAACTCATCGCCAGAATGTCTAAAACAATCTTCTATTGAAGGGGTGTTCCCCCACATCTTGATTGTGGACGACGAACCGATCAACCTTCAGGTGTTGAAAAACTTTTTAAAATTTCAAAATTATACGCTCACCTTTGCAAGCGATGGGCAGCAAGCCCTGACATTGCTAGAACGAGGCTTTAACCCTGACATTGCTAGAACGAGGCTTTAACCCTGACATCATTTTGCTTGATGTCATGATGCCAAGAATGACTGGCTATGAGGTCATTCAAGTGATTCGGCAAAAGATTTCTGCCGATCGCCTGCCAATCATTTTGCTTAGTGCCCGCAACCAACCAGAAGATATTAGACTTCTTGCATAAGTCGGGAAAAGGGTAAGGGGGAAGGGGAAAAGGTTCTGTATTGTCCCCTTCCCCTTTAACCTTTACCCTTTTCCCCCTCTTGCAAAAAGCACTTTTGCAAGAGGTCTATTGTGTTGGGGTTAGAGGTGGGTGCTAACGATTATCCGATCAAACCCATTAGGAAAGATGAACTATTAGCTCGGATTCACACCCACTTGCAAATTAGACAGCTTGAGAAAGAAAGCATCCGTCTCGCGATCGCTCATGAGCATCAAATGGCTCAATTTCTGGAGGCTCTACCCGTTGGCGTTGCTGTTCACAAGCCAGATGGCAATGTTTTATACTTCAATCAAATGGCTAAACAGCTTCTCCAGCGTAGTGTTTTGCCAGATGTGGACACTAACGAACTCGCCTTTGCTTATCAAATCTATTGGGCAGGCACAAACACCCTGTACCCAACAGAGCAACTTCCAGCTATCCGCGCCCTGCAAGGAGAACGGGTAAGAACTGAAGATTTAGAGATTCATTTGGATGAGACTGTCATCCCGTTGGAAGTGTTAGGAACGCCCATTCTGGACGATCGGGAAGCAGTTGTGTATGCGCTCGTTACTTTTCAGGACATTACGGAGCGCAAACGTTCTGAGCAGATTTTAGCAGACTATTCTCGTGAACTGGAACTGGAAGTAAGCGATCGCACCGCTGAACTCGCTCAAACCAATGTGCTGTTGCAGCAAGAAATTACCGAACGAGAGCAAGTCTATCTTGCTCTACAGATTGCCAATCAGGAATTGCAGCAGTTAGCAATAGTAGATGGGTTAACAAAAATTGCCAATCGTCGTTGCTTCGATCAACGGTTACAGCAGGAATGGCTGCGTTTAGCACGGGAACAACAACCCCTGTCTCTGATTTTGTTTGATGTCGATTATTTCAAACGCTATAACGACTGCTACGGACATCAAGCTGGGGACGCCTGCTTGGTGCAGATAGCACAAGTTGCCAAGCTTGGGGTGAATCGTCCCGCCGATTTGGTCGCCCGCTATGGGGGTGAAGAATTTGTCGTGATTCTGCCGAATACAGATCGGCAAGGGGCAATAACGATCGCCCAAGGTATCCGACAAGCGATTAGAGGATTGAAAATTCTCCACGAGAAATCCGATGTGAGTGAGATTGTAACCGTTAGTCTTGGGATTGGCAGTACAATTCCCATACCGGGAAATTTACCAGATACACTGATTTCCCTAACGGATCAAGCTCTTTATGTGGCGAAACAGCAGGGACGAGATCGATATTCAGTAAATAACTGAGTCAAAGTATGGTTTTGTTAGTACATTTGGATATTTGTCACTCAGCAACAGTAATTATCGCATCGGCGTAGCCCGCCGTAGCCATCGCCACCAAATTTTTCCTCAATAATCATTAACATTTGCCATTGTAACCATTGACAGCTAAAGCTTGATTGATCTGGCTTAATAGGTCTTCCATTGATATCGATCGCGGTAATATTTGGGTAGCGATCGCACCAACAACAGTTTCTATCGATTCCAAACCATTCTTCTTCTGCTTGTTAATTCCCTTATAAGCTACTCCTTCCTGGAAACTGGTTTCTAAGTGATTTAATCGCTGATTTAGTACCAAAATTGGTGGCAACTTTAAAGGCGAATCTCCTAATGTTTTCAGTGCTTTGAGCACATCTTTGTGGATAGAGGTTTCTCCTAAACAAATTAGCAATAAGTCAACGCTTTCGTGGCGAATTTGTTGCAGCACTTCTGCCCAACAAGGACTCATCGCTGCTTTGAAGCCTGCTGTTTGCAGGTATTGAATTAAAGCTTGGAACCACTCAGATCCCCGTTCAGCAGTTTCACTACTAATTGAGCAATTTTTTTCTGTCCGATAACCCTTAGCTGGCTTACGTCTTACCTGGGGGAAATCCCGCAGCATTGTTAAATCCACTACTAAGATGTTGGGAGGGCAGCAAATACCAGAAGCAATTTCTAGTACTGATAATAAAGCATCTGTTTTCTCAGTGCGACTGCTGTTATCTTTAGCAAATGGTGTTAAGTAAGGAAATACAGATAGCCCCGGTATTTTAGAAGCGATTAAGGTAGTTGCAACATCGCAAGTCACCAGTGGTATAGCTGCTAAACGTGGATGTCCAATTAGTTGTTGCAAATAAATTTGGGCGGTAGTACTTTCGACATCTAGCAAAATCACATCAAACTGCCATACCCGCGCCAAAAGTTCTGCCTGATCTAGGTCATCCACTTCAATCACCCGATGTTCTCGAAGTGAGGGGTGGGGATTGACCGATTCCAACTGAGGATTCACCAACCTGAGAATTCGCAGTGGGGTTTTTGTTGGGATAATTGCATTATTGTTTAACCCTAGCTGCGGAACAACTTGTGCTGTACATAATTTTTCTAAAGCTGGTGCTAAGACCTGATGCTCTACTGGCAAGCTTAAGAAACCATCGGCTCGGTTAGCAAATGCTTGCTCCTTTTCGGCTCCCGTCGCTGTGACAATTACAGGTATATGACGGGTTGCCGTGTCAGATTTTAGTAAAGTTAGCACATCCCAACCTGAGAGCAGGGGTAGCAACGGATTTAAAAATATCGCTATTGGTTGCAAGCGCCGCGCTTTTTCGACTGCTTCTGTGCCCGATCGCGCAATCACTACCCGATATCCTAAACCTTTGAGTTGTTCGGTCAAGTCTTCAATATATCGAGCTACTGCCTCGACTACCAAGACCAATCGTTGCGAACTCGCAAGATGATGCTGTATGGGCGTACTAACTTGCTGACGAGCGGCGGCGGAGTTTTCCCGTGTCGGTTGATATCGTGTCTCCTCGTCTTCTCTGATTCCCATATCTGGTTCCGAAAAGCCTGTTTTCGGAGGGCTGGGCGGCAGAAGTAGGGTAAACTGGCTACCTTTACCTTCACGCGATAAGAAACTGACATCTCCTCCGTGGAGGCGAGCCAAGGCGCGAGTTAATACTAGCCCTAAACCAGTGCCTTCAAATTGGCGGGTGAGAGGATTTTCCAGTTGTTGGAATTTTTGAAAGATTAAGTGTTGCTGGTGTTCGGGAATGCCAATGCCTGTATCCCAAATTGTAAAGGCAATCCATCCTTCCCAACGGCTCACCCGCAGCCCAATTTCACCAGATATTTCGGTGAATTTAAAAGCGTTGGAAAGTAAATGTACTAGCATCTGGCGTAAGCGCAATTCGTCTGCCACCATCTGATCTAAACCTAGTTCAATGGAAAGACAGAATTGAGGAGCAGATGAACGCGCATTTGCAGGTGGCGGTGCAGATGTCGCTTTGGTGGTTTGAGTGTGGATAGCTTTGGCTTCCGCTAGGGCGCGATCGCACACAGCCTGAATTTTCACCGGAGTCAGGGTCAAATCCATTTGTCCCGTCTCCATCCGGGTCAAATCTAAAATGTCATTCACCACACTCATCAGGTGGCGTCCGCTTTGATGAATCAGTCCCGCATAACGGGCTTGACGCTCGTTAAGTTCTCCCAACTGCTGATCCACTAGCAAGCGCGATAATCCCAAAACCGCAGTTAGGGGAGTTTTGAGTTCATGGCTAATACAAGCTAAAAACTCGTCTTTTAACCGATTTAATTGAATTAAATCGGCATTTTTCGCTGCTAGTTCTTTACAAAGTTGCTGCTGTTCAGTGACATCAGTAGCTAAAACCAACCACAAATCAGTGCTGAGTGCAATCTCCTCTTGAGCACTCATAACTTTAAACTCAGGACTATCTAAGGGAATTTTGGCAAACTGCCAGATTCGCTCTTGACCATTTTGGACTTCAACAACGCAGGTACAAGTACCCACCTGACTATCCAAATAGCATCGGCTGTATGCAGCATCACCTGATGCTTCTTGCTGAATCAGTTCTTCTTCATCACCATGCTCATTCTCCTTACCATTGGGATGAACCTTGATGGCTGGTTGGGTGACATATTCTGCTATTTCGGAGCGTTTAGGGACAAGTATTGCCTCCACCTGTTGCCTAACTCCTTCTGGATCTTTCAAGGTTCCTAATTGCTGCCACCAAGCGGGATTTCGCGCTACCACCTCGCCAGTACCCGTTTGCAACATCAAAGGCCAAGGCAGTCTTTCTAGCAAGTGTACTAATGGCTGATGTCCTAACGACTTAGGTTCATTTGGCCCACCATCATACTCATGACGATGCTCGCTAGACTTTTGTAACCCACCCAGGCGTTCTTTAGCCAGCGATCGCAACAGGCGCGAACTATCCAGCAGCCCTAAATATCGACCCTCAGAGTCAATCAGCGCCCAATCTAAGTTTTGAGGTTTTTCGACTTGTGAATCGGACCAGCGCAAGCTTAACCGCTCTACACGCTCAGAAGCTGATATTGTCTGTATTGGCTCAATTAGACCTTGACCCCAGGTAGAGAGCGATTGTTGTAAATTTAGATTTTTATCGTCACTATGTGTTAATAATTTTGGGATTAAACGGGCAGAATACAGCAATCCGATGGGGCATTGCTGTTGATTTACTACTACCAAGCGATCGCACTGCTCTTGCTCAAAAATCTCCAACACCACTGCCAGAGAACTTGTTTGGGGGCAGCTAGGTACGGTTGCCTGAAAGTCATAAAGCGGGTAATCTAGCATTAACATAAGGATTTGGGGGTCATTCTTCCTGTGGAACCCTCCGGCATTTCCATCTGCCAGTTGATGGTCTTTTCGCCTGAAGTCATATCCTTTAAGAAGACTCATATAAGCAACTCTGGTTATTTCAACGCCATTAAAACAACGGGATTTTCCTTAACGGACACTTGCTTGCAAACGAGTGCATTTTTTCAAGAGGCGACGTTTCTCATTTCTAGCAACTAGCCTCTCCAGTGTCTTACTGGTATTTAAACTCCTCATCGATAGCGACGGCTAAAACAATTATGGCCCCAAAGATTCGCTTTAGAACCTTGAGGAATTATAATGATTTGGAATGCGACAATCCTTTAAGTTCGTTTAAGTATCTTATCAAGGAGCAAAATAAAAAAATCTATCTATTTGTATACATAGATATGTAAATCATGAGTTAATTATTGTGTCTTGCTATGCCGACGGATACCTCATCATCAAAGACCTACTAAAGTTCTACCAGTTAGTTGCCGCACTAGATTGTTAAGGGTATAGCACTATCTGCTCGCATAGAGCGTTATTTTGGGGTTAAATCACGCGTTGACTGCACACCCAGTATCCCCTACAAGCGTTAGCCAAACTTATCAGTTTGCGTTTATTGGTCAGGGCGATCGAGGAGATATATTCAAGAATAGATGTTATTACCGATATTGATTCTGCAATCTAATGTTAACAAATGCTTAAATAATCCAGTTGACTTAGCCAACCTAAAAGGTTTGAGTACGTGGGTAGGGCAATTCATGGACGCAATTATTGCTCAATTTTGCTACTTACCTGTTGCTGCAACAACCTCTGGAAAAATTAACTATTTACCAAATAGGCCGCCACTAAATTCAAGTAAGGCATACACTACCAAGTATGTTTATGTATTTGCCAGTCAGATGCAAAAAAGCCAGCAGTATTTTCAGGAGATGACTCCGGCTGAAAGAGAAGGATTATTAAGACAGCTTAAAATAGATTATAGCCTGATTCTTATAGATTATTTTACTACAGACAAAACACTCAAAGATAAAATTGATAAATTTATCAATACTATATTTTATGCTAATATTCCTGTGCCCCAAATAATTGAAATTCACATGGAGATAATTGAAGAATTTTCTAACCAGCTAAAATTAGAAGGTAGGAGCAATGAAACATTACTTGATTACCGCCTAACGTTGATCGATATATTGGCTCACCTGTGCGAAGTCTATAGGAGTTCGATTTCTAAATAAATTAAGTTTATCGCTGTATATTCAAATTGGAACCAGCTACTGCTGTTAGTTACTCCCAATGCGCGAACACCTCTTGTTATTTTTATGCTCATGACTAGTTATTAATGTATATGAATAAAGCCAGAAAAACCTACGTTCTCAAGCTTTACGTAGCAGGTAACACCCCGAATTCAGTCCGGGCATTAAAAACACTTAAAGAGATTTTAGAACAGGAGTTTGAAGGTGTTTATGCTTTAAAAGTGATCGATGTATTGAAAAGTCCGCAACTGGCGGAAGAAGATAAAATATTGGCAACGCCAACATTATCTAAAATTTTGCCTCCACCCGTTCGCAAAATTATTGGGGATCTTTCAGATAGAGAAAGAGTGTTGATTGGATTGGATTTGCTCTATGAAGAACTGAGTGAAGAAGATTTTGAAGAGTAAATTTTTCATCATAAAAAATTGAGTCAAAACTTTAGTCATAAAAAAACAGGTTTTAATATCCTTTTGTGATCGAGCAATGATTGAAAACGAGCAAGTAGAACCAAAACAACCACCAATAATTAGGGGTGTAGAAAAAATTCGGACGATGATCGAAGGGTTTGACGATATTAGTCATGGTGGTTTACCAATTGGTAGAACCACCTTGATTAGTGGTACATCCGGCACAGGTAAAACCTTATTTTCTCTTCAATTTCTCTATAACGGTATCACCTACTTTGATGAACCAGGAGTATTTGTAACCTTTGAAGAATCACCGAGTGATATTATTAAAAATGCCAATATTTTTGGTTGGAACTTGCCTCGGTTAATTGAAGAAGGCAAGTTGTTTATTCTTGATGCATCTCCCGATCCAGAAGGTCAAGATATTGTGGGAAATTTTGACCTTTCTGCACTCATTGAGCGCTTGCAATATGCCATCCGCAAATACAAAGCTAAACGAGTTTCAATCGACTCAATAACAGCAGTATTTCAGCAGTATGAAGCGATGGGAGTAGTGCGGCGCGAAATTTTCCGCCTGGTAGCACGTCTCAAACTACTGAGTGTCACCACTGTAATTACCACTGAACGTAGTGAAGAATATGGGCCCGTTGCCTCTTTTGGAGTGGAAGAATTTGTTTCCGATAATGTAGTAATTGTTCGCAACGTTTTAGAAGGAGAACGCCGCCGTCGCACAATTGAAATTCTCAAATTGCGCGGCACAACTCACATGAAAGGCGAGTATCCCTTCACGATTACTAATGAAGGTGTTAACATCTTCCCACTCGGAGCAATGCGCTTGACTCAACGTTCTTCTAATGTCAGGGTATCTTCTGGTGTCAAAACTTTAGATGAAATGTGCGGTGGGGGTTTCTTTAAAGATTCAATTATTTTAGCAACAGGAGCTACAGGTACTGGTAAAACCCTGTTAGTAAGCAAATTTATTCAAGATGGCTGTCTCAATGGAGAACAGGCAATATTATTTGCTTATGAAGAATCACGCGCCCAACTATCTCGTAATGCTTCCTCTTGGGGAATTGATTTTGAAGAATTAGAAGATCAAGGTTTACTCAAAATAATTTGTACCTATCCTGAATCAACTGGTTTAGAAGACCACTTACAAATTATTAAATCAGAAATTGCTATTTTCAAACCTGCTCGGATTGCTATTGATTCTTTATCAGCACTAGCTAGAGGAGTTACGAATAATGCATTTCGGCAGTTTGTAATTGGTGTGACAGGTTATGCTAAACAAGAAGAAATTACTGGTTTCTTTACTAACACAACCGATCAATTTCTAGGAGCGCATTCGATTACTGACTCTCATATTTCTACGATTACCGATACAATTCTGATGTTACAATACGTAGAAATTCGCGGAGAAATGTCGCGGGCAATTAACGTATTCAAAATGCGCGGGTCTTGGCATGATAAAGGAATTCGTGAGTATAATATTACTGCTGACGGGCCCGAAATCAAAGATTCTTTCCGAAACTACGAACGGATTATCAGCGGTGCTCCTACTCGCGTTAGTATCGATGAAAAGGCGGAACTTTCTCGCATTGTTAGACGTTTTGAAGACAAACAGAGTTCCGAACCCTAAATTTAGTATCGTAGTATATTCTTTCCTAAGTTTAGTATCGTGCTATATTCTGTGGTGAAGAAAGGTTTTCTGCCGCTAGATTGATTTTCGTGTGAGGGATGCGGTGAAAGGACAGCAATTATTTTATAGCTTCTTACCTGGTGTAACGGCAGCAGTTTTAACAACTCAGCCTGCTTGGGCTGGTACTGCGAAACTAACTGGGATACAACTGGCATCTTCTCCTAGCGTTTTGACTTCTACTTATGGTCAAGGCTTGGTTGTGGATACCATGAATACGCAACTGTCTAACAGTGCAAATGTTAGTGTTCCAACCCTAGTACCTGCTTTGGGTTTTACTAAACTTAGTGTAAAACCTTTAAGTAATAACAGTATTCCAGTATTTACGGCTGAAAATACTGTTGTGCCAATAAAACAACTACTTAAGAAAGATAAAGGTAGATTTTTCAGTTTGACACCTACCTCTAATCCTTCCCAAGCTCAAAAGAACCAAAAACAGAGTAATTCAAGTGCTGATGGGCAGAAATTAAAGAAGATAGTAGTTCCCAACTACACTTCAAAACCCCTTTCTGTCCAAAAAGAAATTTTGTCCCTGTCTTCTGCACAGCAGCCAGTGGTTCAAAAGATAAATACTGTTACTCCGTTGCAAACATTTTTACAAACTTCAGCCACAGGTGCAGGAGCAGCAAAACTGTTGTCAGCGCAGAGGTGTCCACAGGAGTTGAGCAAAAGCAAAACTGACTCCTTGGCTGTGCTACTAACCTCAAACACCTGCTTACGACAAAACGCTATTGGTGGTCGCTTGGCTCAGAGTAATACCACGATTCCGACAGATTCGACGCCAATCACTGCGCCAGGAACTGTAACTCCTACACCAGAGGGTTCGACGCCAACTCTAATTCCGCCAGGAACTGTAACTCCTGCACCAGGGGGTTCGGTGCAACCTGCCACTGTGCCAACAACGGTGACTCCAGTACCGTCAGGGGCAGTGCAAATTCCAGAGAACCTGATTCCTAACTCAAATCCCCTACAATTTCCCACCAAAGCGGAGGAAGTGAGACTTCAGGCAAATCAACCAATTACTTTGGCACAGGCTCTGGAGTTAGCACGGCGTAACAATCACGAGCTACAGGTGTCCTTATTGGAGCTAGAACGCAATAAAGCGGCTCTACGCGAGGCACAAGCTGCTTTATTGCCCACTCTGGGAGTTAGCACGGATCTGACTCGTAGTCAGTCTTCTAGCAGTCAGCTTCAGGACGAATTAAACGGGCGAAATGGCTTACTGTCTAACCAAGATCAACCCAGTACATCTTTTTCTGGTCAAGCACAGCTGTCGTATAATATCTACACTTCTGGGAGAGTGCAATCTAGCATCAAAGCGGCTGAAGAACAAGTACGTTTCAACGAGTTGGCTGTAGAAACTCAGTCTGAGACAATCCGTTTAAATGTTGCCACAGACTACTACAATTTGCAGCAAGCGGATGAACAAGTACGGATTGCCCAATCGGCTGTGCAAAACTCGGAAGCTAGTTTACGTGATGCAGAAGCTTTAGAGCGAGCTGGGGTTGGTACGCGGTTCGATGTGTTGCGATCGCAGGTGAATTTAGCAAATGCCCAACAAAATTTAACTAATGCTAGATCCCAGCAGACAATTTCCCGTCGTCAATTAGCAACTCGGATAAGTTTGCCGCAAGCAATAAATATCAGTGCCGCTGACCCTGTACAATTAGCTGGTCTTTGGAACCCAACCCTAGAACAAAGTATTGTGTTGGCTTATCAAAATCGTCCAGAATTGCAACAGCAGTTGGCACAACGTAATATTAGCGAACAACAGCGTAGGCAAGCTCTTGCGGAACTGGGGCCTCAAGTTAGTTTGGTCGCTAGCTATGACCTGCTAGACCAGTTCGATGATAATGTCAGCGTTACTGATGGTTATTCATTCGGAGTTAGGGCAACCCTAAATTTGTTTGATGGGGGAGCCGCAAGAGCAAGAGCAGCTCAACAGCAAGCTAATATTGCGATCGCAGAAACTCAATTTGCTGAACAGCGCAACCAAATTCGCTTTCAGGTAGAACAAGCCTATTCTACCCAGCAATCTAGTTTGGAGAATGTTCAAACCGCTAATACCGCTTTAGAACAAGCCAGGGAAGCTCTACGTTTAGCGCGTTTGCGATTCCAAGCTGGTGTAGGTACTCAAACTGATGTGATTAACTCTGAAAACGACCTCACCCAAGCTGAAGGTAATCGAGTCACAGCAATTTTGGATTACAACCGCGCTTTAGCTCAGTTACAACGGTCTGTTACCCTCAGAGCATTCCGCTAATTAGCTGAAACTCAACTGAATCAGTACTTTTGACTGCTGCTGTGTTGATTGGAGCATTATACAATCCAGTAGCGTTTCTGATAAAAGCTAGCTAAAAGCCTCATTTATTCAGTGTATTTACTGGAAAGATGAGGCTTTTTAGTCCAAAAGGCAGTATTGTAAATTGTGATTTTTTAGAAATTCTTTAGCGATCGCTAAAGGATAAGGGTCTACTCAATACTGTTCGGTTAAGGTAAGAGACGGCGATGAATCGCGTCTTTGTGATGATTTATCGAATCTTTGCGATCTAAAATTTTCATCAAAAAACCTTAACCAAACCGTACTGAGGGTCTACTATATCTAGTCCGAGAATTTTACTCCCCTTCTTCCAGTAATAAAAATTTTTCCGCTCCTCTTAAAAGATGGTTAGGGAGAGGTAGTAGGGAAGGAGTTATTTTTGTGAGGTCTGTATTGGACTTAACAGAGAAGCGCTATAGTCAAATTTGGACTAACATAACTGAGTGTTCGATCGCTTGCCTTGTCAAAGACTAATGACTAAAGTAACATCTCAAGAAATTGCACAGTTTCGCTCTCAATTGGCAGACGATCCTAGCGATATGGAAGCGCTGGATTTAATTGAAGACTGTGATGGAGATTTGGAAGATGCAGCAATGACGCTAGCTATCCGAGCAGGACAACAACCAGAAAGAGCAAATTCTGAGTGGTTAGATGCCTTGGCTAGAAAATGGCGTGCGATCATTTGCGAACAAGAATATCGAGAAGATTTGCTTAATACTTCTCTTCAAAAGATGATGGAACATCTAAAAACAACGCCAACATTTCCTAAGATTTTGGCAACGCCAGTTTTGCTATATGTCCTCAAGCAAGGCGTAAACAATTTTTGTGAGCCACTAGATTTGCTCAAATGAGCGGCCCGCATTTTAATCGTGAGATTAAAATCGCGGCTACCCAAACATAGACGCAAAGCGGCTTCAAAATCCTTAATCTGACCTTAGTCCGTGCAGGCGGACTACCTACTGCGTTTGTGTAGTCCTTCTAGTAGTTCGCCAAGGAAACTTGGCGGGGTAAAGGGTAAGGGGTAAGGGGGAAAGGTTTTAAATGCCTTACCCTTTTCCCTTTACCCTTTCCCCAGCCCTCACCTAACAATTTTGGGTTGGCAGACTACTAGTGCTTTGGTGTAAGATGTGAGCCTGCTAACTTCTGATGTAAGTCTTAGAGTAATTCAGGTCTGTGACTTCTAGTCATGCGAGGTTCAATCCACCAGGACTGATACGCTGTTAATTAAGGCAAAACTTCTATTAGACAAATTGTAAAATCAATGAATTACCTTGTTGCCGTATTACCAGACCGCATTCAAGCCGAAGCTGCTTACTTAGCTTTAGAAAAAGAAGGTATTAACAGCACTATTTTGGGGAGGGGGTATAAAACGGCTGACGAGTTTGGCTTAATTGACCCCCAAGATCAAGCTAAAAAGCAAGCAAAACAGATGGCAACCTGGCTGATACCATTTGGCTTTTTTGCAGGTTTTACATTCAGCCTGATTACTGGTTTAGATACTTTTGCCTGGGCGGGTGAAGTTGGCAATCACATTGTTGGCGGACTGCTGGGTGCTGCTAGTGGTGCGATGGGTGGTGTGGTTGTTGGTGGCGGAGTCGGTTTACTCATCGGTGGTGGTGATGCTTTACCTTATCGCAACCGCTTAGATGCAGGTAAATATTTAGTAGCCGTTGAAGGTTCTGAAACTCTTACTCGCCAAGCAACCAAAATATTACGTCAGTTCGATCCAGAAAATATCCAAGGTTACGCCGACACAAATACTGTGTATTGAATAAATCATAGTTTACACATCGCGACACAGCGGCTTGAGTTACTTTCCTATTCTTTGGAGATAGCGTAAGCCGCTGCGATCGCCAAAAAATCTCAAGTATAAAGGCTAACCCAATCTGGACAGGAACTGTAGAAATGGGAATTAAAGCTAGAATCAGGATAGTAATAGCAGATTAATTCTCAATTCATAACTCATAATTTTTAAGAATGTTGCCACGAGAAGAACTTTTAAAAAGTGTTGAAAATCGAGATAGTGTCGCTCGTGCAATCGATCAAGCGGAGCAAGCGATCAAAACTTGGGAAGTAGTTTTGACAGATTTTCTATCTCCCCCAGAATTGGCAGAAATTCAACGGGTATTTAACCGATTAACAGAAGTGCAATTAGTCGCGTGGGGTGGATATCCGCAAGCTGAACGCCAAAGAATAGCGATCGCTCGTTCGGAACTTCCGTTAGAACAATCTCAAGTCAGCCTTGTAGCTGTAGAAATTGCTGGTAATTTCCTGTTTGATACCGCCTCTCACCGCGACTTTTTAGGCGCAATGTTAGGGACAGGAATTGTTCGTGAAAAGACGGGAGATGTGATTGTCTTGGGAGAACGTGGGGCGCAGGCGATTGTTGCACCAGAGTTGGTGGAATTTTTGTCAATGAGCCTCAAACAGGTGCGATCGGTTCCTGTGAAAACTCAGCAGATTGAGCTAACTGAATTAAAGGTTCGGGAACCCAAGAAAAAAGAATTAACTACTGTGGAGGCTTCTTTAAGATTAGATGCGATCGCATCTGCTGGTTTTGGTATGTCCCGCAGCAAAATGGTTGATTTCATTGATGCTGGTGATGTCCGCGTCAATTGGAAGGAAGTTACCCAAGCTAGTTCTCAAGTCAAATCAGGCGACTTAATTGCCATTCGTTCTAAAGGGCGTTTAGAAGTTGGCGAAATCGCCGTTACAAAAAAAGAGCGTTATCGAGTTCAATTAACAAGATATATGTAATAAGTTAAAAGTAAAAAGTTAGGAGTGAGGAGTTTTAAATACATCAGTTTATTTAACTCCTAACTCCTAACTCCTAAATATATACTTAATACTTAGGTTTTAAAGCGTTTTGCTAACATATTCAGTAGAAGTTTGCGCGGTACAAGCCGAGATAATTTGCTTCTAATTTGAGTAGTACTATCAGAGCTAATAACAGTTGGATAGCCTTTTTCTAAAGCCTCTAAAGATTCCCAAACCACTTTTTCGGAAGAATAGACTTTATCTGTACTGCCTGCCAGCGCTGGAGGAAAATTAGCTTCTGCAAAAAAGTTTGTTTCTATTGGCCCTGGACAAGTGACTAAAATACGGACACCATACTGATAATTTTCTGCCCATAATGCTTCACTAAAGCTGAGAATAAAAGCTTTACTAGCAGCATAAACAGAAAGATATGGTATTGGTTGAAATGCGGTAATAGAGGATACGTTAATAATACTTCCAGAACGACGTTGCCGCATCAAAGGTAAAAACTTATGAGTTAAATCTACCAACGCTAAAATATTTAATTGTACGATTTTGACTTGTTTTTCTCCATCCCCTTCAGCAAAGTCGCCATAGCAGCCAAAACCAGCATTGTTGATTAATAAGTCAATAGTTAATCCCTTTGCTTTTGTGGTCTCAAATACACTAGTAGCTGCATTAGGTTCTGTGAGGTCTTTTACTATAACGTCTACTTGAATGTTGTGTTGTTCTTGTAGTCGTTTAGCTAATTGGTTTAGTTTTTCTTCAGAACGAGCAACGAGTACAAGATTTGTCTTACGTGCAGCTAGTTCTTGAGCAAAGGCTTTACCAATACCACTAGAAGCACCAGTAATTAAAGCAGTTGGCATTCTACATATTCAGATAATTTTTAGGCACTTATAAATCTTAGCTATGTTGACTATAAGTTTTAACTACCCAAAGTGATATATCCAAAAGGGTAAAAGCAGCACTTAGTACTATGAAATATGAGTGAAGGTTTACTCCACTCAAAACTTTTCCTTACCTAAAACTTGACTTTTGGAAACTATATTAATTCTTCAAATATACCGACATGGGAGATTCTTAAATCTTCTTCATCTAGATATTTTTTATTAGACTCTTGCACAAATGCAAAATTTGCCTGCGGTATATTGCTACATCCCTCAACCCCTTTTCCCGATTTTGGGAGAGGGATTTAGTATGAGGGTTTTTGATTGATGTAAGAAGTTTATTAAATCCGATGTCACAAATAATGATTTTTATCATGGTGATGCAAATTCATTTTGAATTGCTAATTACCATTTTTCAGACCAATAGATAATTTCTGAAGTGGAACTATTAATAGCGACACCATAGCTATCTCCATGATTCCACTTAAAGCCAGGTCTACCTTTGTCATTTGTATTTAATACCAATATTTCATAAGTAGCTGGAAAAGATTCTGTAGAAGAATCACTAGTATAGAAGAAAGTTGTCGGCACTCCGTTAGGTTGGTTTATGTGGTCGTTTGTGTCACCACCTATATATTTGTGCTTGGCACTATTTCTATATTGTGAAAGTAATTTTTCTATCTTCTTTGGTGGCTCTTTTAACCTAATTTGAAAAAAACTACTTCCTTGCAAAACTTTGGGAGAGTAAGCAATACGAACGTCTTTAGCATCAGGGGGAATCTCATTAGGAAAATGTTTTACTTGGTCATTTTCAGACCGTAGTTGATTACGAATTTCTTTGTAGCGTGATGTATCAGTTATGATTTTAGGCTCGCTAGTATTGCTAAAAGTTGTTCTCAGAAAAAAGCTCCCCCCGACAATACTAAGACTAGCAAGGGCTAATAGAAATTGCGATCGCTTCATCAAGTTGGGTGTATCTAACTTTCATAGTCATATACCCAACTAATAAACTAAATTCGTACTATTGCGGATATCGAATCAGAGATATTAACAGAAACTTTGTGTATTCAGAGGAAAATGGGGATAATTGTAAAATTAATGTGAAGTTGGTCAATGATTACCTAGTTAAATACCGTAGGCGATCCTCGTTGAAACTAGTACTACCGTTGTAGCTAACGAAATCAATTCCACAGCCATGCATTTTTTTCAATTCTTCCTGATGCAGCAACAACTAAAGCGGATATATAAATAGTAGATGCACCTTAATTAAATCACAGCCTTCAGCTTTTAGTTGAGGGCTTTTTTTTATTTTTGATACTTTTTTATTCTGCAATAAAATAAATTTGCTTAAAAGTATAATTTTCCCGGATATGGCAATAAATAAAGCGGATTAATAAATGGTAGATGCACCTTAATCAAATTACAGCCTTCAGCTTTTAGTTGAAGGCTTTTTTATTGCTGATACTTTTTTATTTGGGAATAAAATAAACTTGTTTAAAAATCAATACGGTTCAATTAAGAAGAATTGTAGGTTGGGGAGCCACTGCGTTGGGCGGGTTTCCCGACTTGTTCGCGCAGCGTCTCCCCTTCTCCCAAAGGGAGAGGCTAGCGCCAAGGGAGAAGCAAGTGGCGTTTGAGGAACGAAACCCAACATTTTCAGTGATTTGTTGGGTTTCATTTGATTCAACGGAACCTACGCAGTTTATGGTTTTTGACGCTAACCCAAGCGTATTGGTTTAAAAGTCTAATTTGCCCGGATATGGCAATAAATAAAGTGGATTAATAAATGGTAGATGCACCCTAAAAATTTACAGCCCTCAGCCAAAAGCTGGAGGCTTTTTTATTGCTGATTTTATTCTGCAAGAAAATAAATTTGTTCAAAAGTATAATTTGCCCGGATATGGCAATAAATAAAGCGGATTAATAAATGGTAGATGCACCCTAAGAATTTACAGCCCTCAGCCAAAAGCTGGAGGCTTTTATTATTTCAATATCGATGGCAACAAACTGGGAGCTAACCACACTGCATAACCAATAAATCCAAACAGTAAAGTAATTAGGGCAGTAATGCCGTAGCTGATGCAAATTAATAAACCGTCAGATTCAATAGTGGCAACAGTCAAAAGTAAAATACCGATAGTCGGGATAGGATTTGTAAACGGGATTGGTAATATTAGTAATACTGTTAATAAAGAGATACAAAACCCATTAATTCGCCAAATTAAAGGATGATGGGCTATTTTTGCTAATCGGGGACGGGCGATTTTATGGAAAACTTTGGTAAGCCGTCCCAAATTTTGCAAAAGTAACTGGGCAAAGGAACGAGGGAATTTGTAGTTAGCGATTCTTTTCGGTAGCCAAGGCGATCGCCTTCCTAAAAGCATTTGCACTGACAATAGTAAACAAGCACCACCAAAGGGGCCAGTTAATCCCGGTGGCATAGGAAGCAAAAAAGGCAAAACTAATAATGTAATTACCAGACTGAAGCCCCGTTCTGAGGTTTCTGTCAGAATATCGCCTAGAGTCAGAGGTTGTTCAGCTAGGCGTTGCAACAGGGATTTTATATCTTGAGAAAATCTCAGATGCATTTGGCGTGAGTTGATGCGAGTTCCCACTTTGTAGTAAAGCGAGATGAGGGAGAATAACTTCTAAAATCTGCCAATTTTAGATTTTGGATTGAAGGAAAATCTAAAATCTAAAATTGAATGACTCCTAACTCTTGCTTTCTGGAGGTACAAAAACAGCTATAGCTTTAGGTATAACCCGAAAATGAGCAGGTGTGTAGGTAGTAATTTCACCATCTGTATTGATAGGACGAGGTTTGCGAGTATGTATCTCTATTTCTTGACCTTGATGGGAGCGTACACTCTGCCAATGTATGTGTCGCCCTTGTCGCATTGAAGGTAGTAGTAATATAACCTGCCACCAGTGTTCAATCTCCAAGCTATAAAGGTCTAGCCTTTGATCGTCTATTGTGGCATCGTCAGCCACTGCCATACCACCACCGTAATAGCGGCCGTTACCGACTGCAATTTGCACTGTTTTGACGCGAACCAATTCACCGTTGATCGCAATTTCTGCTGTAAAAGGTCTGGCTTCCAAAATCACTTGCAATGCAGTGGCAGCATAAGCAAATACTCCCCAACGGCGCTTGACTTCTTTGGTAAGTCGTTGGGTAATTTTTACACTCAATCCCATACTGGCAACGTTAAAAAAGTGCTTGCCATTCACACAACCCAAGTCGATGCGCTGTAAATGTCCATCTGCAATAATTTTGCAAGCTTCGTTGAGGGAATTTGGGATTCCCAAAGTTCTCGCTAGATCGTTGGCAGTTCCCAGAGGCAAGATTCCCAAAGGTAACTGAGTTTCAATTAAAGCATCTACGGCAGCGTTTAGAGTACCATCTCCTCCGCCAATAATTACCAAGTCAACTTGATGCTTATAGCGAAGTATAACTTCAGCAAGATGTTTGGGATCTTCTGTAGACTCCTCAATTAAATCAAGGCCAAGTGTTTTCAGACTTTGAATCGCTTCCGACAGACCCTTTTGCCCTTGGCGAGCATGACGATTTACTAACAGCAGTGCGCGGGAACTCATGGGTGGTACCTTTTGTTGTTGATATGTCCAATTATCCGCATCTATATATTCTGCTTGAAGTTGACTACAAAAAAGTATTTAGGCTGTGATGAAAGTTATCAACAATTCATTTCCCTAACACTTATTATATTGTGACTAATAATTTTTAATTTTTCTTTTTCTTTAGTTTAGCTTTACTAGCCCTCAGTGTGTTTATCTTCAGCAAATATAATTATTACTCCTTAGATACATGAATTTTAGGTGTTTTTATTTATAAAATAGCGAGTTTTTCAAATATTATTATGCCAAACACAAGAGATTTTTTTCATTCAAATAGATACATATACAGCAGATTGCAACTTGTCTACGTTCGCGCAGCGTGTCGCAGACAGAGGTTATGCCAAGGTGAGGTACACATTATTGTAATACCAATTCTGTATGAAGATGCGCTAAACCATCTTTAAGTAGAAGAAAGAAAAAAGAAAAACGAACCACATTCGCGTTAGCGTCTCCCCTTGGGAGAAGGACGCAAAGGACACAAAGAAAGTAAAGAAAGAAGTTAAAAGAGTTTGGCGCAGCCTCACAAAGAAATGGTATAAGGACACAACAATCTTGTGCCCCTATCTGTGTACGTCATTTACTTAAAAAACGAATGCTGTATATAGCGCTTCTGTGTTGAATCCAATACAGCGCTAGTTGGTTGCTTAACGGCGGGAAATCCCTATCTTCATTTGGAATTTTGGTTTTATGACTTTTTCGGGTCGGTGTTGCGACCAATAATTGCTTGAAACACGTCCCCTAGTAAAAAGAAAAACGCCGCAACTAACACTACAAGCATTAAACCCGCAAGGACCGCAAAGGGAGAGATGATAAACAAGATTAAAAGTGCAAACATCAAAATCTTTAGTAATGTCTTATTCATCTTTTTTCATATTGAATAATATGTATGTTCTCTACAAATAATCGATGAATTAACAATCTGTCACCTGTCCTCTGTTAGATTTAATCTGTGCGCGCTTACTTTTGTGGTCAAGGCGTTTTCTTTGAGAACTGCGAGTTGGTTTAGTGGGTTTGCGTTTGATTGTTACGACAACTGCGCTTTGAATGAGTTCTTGAAGTCGTTTCAAGGCTGACTCACGATTGTTCTCTTGGCTTCGGTGTTCTTGGGCTTTTATTACAACTACTCCTTCTTGGTTAATGCGTCGATCGTTGAGCTTTAAAAGCTGTTGTTTATAATAATTGGGTAATGATGAAGCCGCAATATCGAAGCGCAAGTGGATCGCGGTAGAAACCTTATTTACATTTTGACCTCCTGCTCCTTGCGAGCGAATCGCGGTAATTTCAATCTCAGTCTGTGGGATAATAACATTATTGGAAATTTGCAGCATTACTCACAAGGCAAAAGAGAAACTTGTAACTTTGGGATAAACTTTCTTTACTCGGTTTGCTCGGCTAAATCTATCATTACATCTGGGTCTTCATTGTTGTTTAAATTCACTTCTAAAGTCTGTCCTTGGATTGTCACTTTATCACCCGGTACTAGTCGCCGTCCTCGTCGAGTTTCCAGCATCCCGTTTACTTGGACATCACCACCTTGAATCATCAGCTTGGCTTGGCCTCCTGTTGGCACTATACCCATCAACTTTAAAAATTGATTTAACTTAATTGTATTGTCTCTAATTTTCTTCATAGTAAATAAATGTACACAATCTTAATTGTATCGTGGCCTTCTCAAGCCAAAGCGTAAATTTGTTACACCACATAATCAGCTAAGTACAGTATTTGATTAATTCGTAGCAAATTTAATTTGCAATACCCTGCAATAGCATTGTGTTGGCAAACATTTAACAAAGTCACGCTTTTAGGCAAAAATTTGCTGAGAAATGTAACTTTACAGCAGTTTTCATTTAATTGAACTGTATATGTTGTAAAAGCACAACAATGCTGTACCTCTACTGTGTGGTGTATTTACCTGAAAATTGCTAATTTTATTAATTGGCTGTGATGGAGCGACGCCGATAGCGAACGCGAGTGCGTCTCGTAGAGAGCGTCATAGCCCGTCTTAGATATCGCTCTAACAAAAACTGTAATACCAGTTATTATCTATAATGTTGATCGACAAAACTGCCAGATATGGGCTAAAAACTAGTCTGGAAGGTTCTTTTAGTGTGTTCAGGGGACTGGATCTATGATTAAGCTTGGTTTATTGGTACAGTCCCAGAATAACTCTTTGGGTATCGGAAAAGTTACGGAAATATCTGATGCCAATGCAAACGTTGAGTATTTCTGCTCTATAGGCCAACGTCTCCAAAAAACTTTACCTTTAAGTTCGCTCTCTGAAGTCAAGCTGGAACCCCAAGCTCGATGCTATATTAAGTCCCAAACTCAGAATAAATGGATAGTGGGCAGAGTTTTTATCTGGGATGATGATACAGAAATGTATCAAATTGATTTACCAGATAAGAAAACTGCGATCGCTTCTGTTGAAGATATTTACGTTCGGTGTAATCTACCAAATACAGACCCCATCCAAACTCTGGCGATGAAGGGTCACGAAACGCCCTATTTCCACGACAAAAGATTGGCTTTCGTGAAATCCTTGACTCAGCAACGCGCGGTGAGTCGCGGGATGACGGGACTGATTTCGGCAAATATTAATCTTTATCCTCACCAAGTTGAAGTAGTCAGGCGGGTACTGGAAGACCCAATTCAACGCTACTTGCTAGCAGATGAGGTGGGACTGGGAAAAACCATCGAAGCGGGTGCGATTCTGCGTCAATTTCTTCTTGACGAGCCGAAAAAAGGTGCGGTGGTGATAGTTCCGCAATATTTGCTCAAACAATGGCGGACTGAGTTAGAAAACAAGTTTTACATCTCCCATTTTGGCAAACGGGTAGCGGTGCTGGCGGTTGAAGATATTCACAAAATCAACCTGAAAGCAAGGATAGGCTGCTTAATTTTAGATGAAGCTCATCACATCGCCGCAATGGCAACCTCTAAGGATGCAACAGTGCGCCAGCGTTTTCAGACTTGCAAAGAACTTGCTCATAAAAGCGATCGCTTACTTTTATTATCTGCCACTCCGGTTCTCAATCACGAGCAGGATTTTCTGGCGATGTTGCACTTACTCGACCCGACAACCTATAAAATTGGCGATCTAGCAGGTTTCCGCACCAAAGTTGAAAGCCGTCAGCAAATTGGTAAACTTCTGCTTTCTTTTAAAGAAGGTGCAGAGCCAGAGGTTCTTAAAAGCAACTTGCAGCAATTGCGCAACCTCTTGGCTGAGGATCGGTATTTACTGAAGCTGGCGGATGATTTGGAAAATTTACAAGCAAATTCTACCGAGCAAGAGCAAATCGTCCAAGCGATTCGTGTCCATGTCAGCGATATCTATCGACTACATCGGCGAATGCTTCGCAACCGTCGCGCTGCGGTGGAAGACGTGATATTTGACCGCAACTTTACGCCGAAAGAAGAGTATGATTTAGACGAGCGATCGCTTGATATCCACGAACTCCTCAATCAATGGCGGAGTGTTGCGCCTGCTGAAAAGCAATATCAGCGAGTTTTTCTGCTGTTATTTCTCGCTGCTGGTACTTGGTTAGGCATTTTAGAGCAGGTAATTACGGCGCGTTTAACTGCGAAACCTCATGCTAAACTGATCCACGAGTTTAAAGAAGATGATATTCGCCTATTAACTACAACCCCCAAATTCTCAGGGGAAGAAGAGATTCTCCAATCCTTACTAAAAATTATTCGTCAACCTCAAGAGGACGGACAACGGACGGAAAATTTGAAAACAGTGCTGCTGAATCAGCTAGGTACTTATTTCAAAATTCCCGCAAACGTTCGGAAGAATCAAAAGGAATTCATCACCAGGATACAGCAGAGAATTAAGAGACCAATTACTGGCGACATTCTGCCCAAATTCGTTGTATTTACCAGTTTTGTGCAAACTTGTGGCGAAATTGTCCGGTATTTATCTGATACCTTTGGTGCAGAGACAATAGCTAGCCATCAATTTGGAGAATCACCAGACAAAGTTGAAGAAGGCTTAAATCGGTTCAAAAATAACCCCAACTGCTTTATTTTAGTATGCGATCGCTCTGGAGAAGAAGGACGTAACCTCCAGTTTGCCGATTGGTTAATTCATTTTGACCTGCCTTGGTCGCCTAATCAATTAGAGCAAAGAATTGGCAGACTTGACCGCATTGGCAGCAAAATTGGCATCCAATCTAGTGCCTTGATTGGCCCCTACTTGGAAGATAGCCCTCACAATGCTTGGTATAAAGTATTAAAAGATGGGTTTGGTATTTTCCAACAATCAATTGCCAGTCTCCAGTTTTATGTGGATGAGAAACTCGCCGAATTAGAAACAGTTTTGTTTCAATCAGGTGCGACTGGATTGTTAGAGATGGTTTCACCAATTCAAGCGCAAATTGAAGCGGAAATAGCCAAAATTAGCGAACAAAATGCTCTAGATGAAATTGATGCAAACGATGAAATTGCTACCGAGTATTTTCAAGAGCTAGATAATTACGATGCTCGTCATCTAGAAATGAAACGAGCAATTGAAGGCTGGATTTGTGACGCGCTGGGATTCAGAGGACTGAATAACCCTGATTCATCAGAGATGCGACGTTATCAACCAACAACGCGGACATTGGTGCCGATAAATGATTTACAAAACCGTTTTGCTGAGAGTTCCCTAGACCAATTTGGTACTTATAATCGCAGAGTAGCAAACCAAAATGCTGGTGTTAAACTCTTTCGAGTTGGGGAAGGATTTGTCGAAGCACTCTCGAACTATATCAATTGGGATGACCGAGGTGAAGCCTTTGCTCTGTGGCGCACTGATGCATCTTGGGACGCGAAAGAAGGGAAAGAGTGGTTCGGTTTCCAGTGCAATTATGTAGTGGAGGCAAATTTAAGAACTGCCAAACAAGTTTTACTAGATAACAAACTAGATAATTCTCAATTCAAAAACTTGCAGCGCCGCGTTGATGCTCTATTTCCGCCAATTATAGAAACTATCTATGTTGATGGTCGCAAGCAGCCAATCCGAGTTGTTGAGGATAAAGCGCTTTTAAGTATTCTGCAACGTCCATATAAAGACAAAAACAATAATCAAGGACGAGATTACAATCTAGCAAAAGAGCGCTTAGGAATTATTGACGATTTTGTTGACCCTAGTAAATGGCAAAATTTTTGCTATGAAATGCGTAACGCTTCTTCAGAATTACTTGCCAATCGCCCCGATTTTATTGACTTATGTCAAAATTGTGCTAAAGTCGCCGAAAAGAAATTAGCCAATAGAGTAGAACAATTACGCCTACGTTTAAACCAGCAAAGTTGGGATAATGCATTAGCTGAAGAATTGAAGATAGAAACTGCTTTAAATGCAGCCATTCTAGAGGGAATTCGCCAGCCACTTCTGAGGCTTGATTCTGTGGGTTTTATTGTAGTATCGGGGCGATCGCTTGTGCAATTTGAGTGATATTATGTGCGATTAAATAGCTTCGGTAATTCTAATTGATTTCCAACAATTGAGAGCTTAAGATCCCCGACTTTTTAAATAAGTCGGGGATATTTTTATTTTGGTGTTATTGATGACATTGCTGTAAAAACCAGGGCAAACGCATCTAAATATTGACGAGACTAGATAATAAGAGCGGACTTTAGTGTTTCTAGTCTGTAAGTGTGCAGCAAAGAGTTTCTCAGAAGTCTGTCTACTGAAATTAGATGCATTTACCCTGAACTTAGTCCCTCCTTTTGCTCAATTAAGTTTTATACTGAGTGGAAGTCAATAGGCAATAAAACACATTTCTACCCAATGGCGTTTTATAGTGAGTATAACATTTTACTAGAAGTAAAACACTTATAATATAGTATGCTTAATCAACACGATCTGTCACTGAACAGTACTAAAGACAATTCATTCTCACCTGCTTTTTTTTCATTATTGTTAGGGGCTTTTATTTTATCATTTGCAGCAATTTTCACTCGACTTAGCGAAAATGAGCTTGGTCCAGCAGCAACTAGTTTTAATCGCTTTTACATAGCTACTATTGTTTTATTTATATGGGAGGGAATTCAATATGGAATTGGCGATCCGTCTAAACCTAATGAGGTCATTAAGTTAAAAGATTGGTCGATTTTGCTTTTGTCAGCAATTTTAGGAACCACTGCTAGTGTTTTCTGGGCTTGGTCATTGACTCAAACCAGTGTTGCCAATTCTAATTTGCTCCATAATCTAACCCCTATCTTTGCAACATTATGTGGATGGCTATTTTTTCGTCAAAGCTTTGATTATAGGTTTTTGTTAGGAATGGGGTTAGCAATAATTGGAGCAGCTACCATTAGTTTTGGAGATTTTCAAGAAGCGGCTGATTCGCTTGTTGGTGATTGCTTGGCTCTCTTATCTGCTGTTTTCTATGCTCTCAACTATCTGGTTCGAGAACACCTTCGTTCCAAATTTTCAGCGACCACTATACTAGTATGGTATTGCTTATTCTGTGGATGCTTTACTTTCTTACTTACATTAACTACTGAGAGGCAATTATTTCCCACTTCTTGGCAGACTTGGCTCGCCGTTATTTGTCTAGGGGTTCTGTGTCAAATTATAGGACAGGGATTGCTCATTCATAATCTTAAGCAATTTTCTTCAGGTTTTGTGACTCTTTTTATGCTCCTTGAACCCTTGTTAACAGCTTTATTTGCCTGGGCAATTTTTGCACAGAAATTGACTCCTCTCAATTGGGTGGCATTTTTCTTGGTTTTAGCTGGTATATACCTGGCAAAACAAAGTAATGATTCAGAAAAGCTAGCAGATGATGAGTCCTATCTTGAGTAGGCGTTGAAAGTAGGGTCGAATTAGTAGACGGAAAACTTTGTCTAATTAACTATTTTGTCAAGAAATCTCGGCTTTGAGAAAATGTTCATCCAGAAGTTAGGATCAGCCCTTCCATATTGCTCGGATGAATACTGCGCCGAGAGAACCGCGCTCAAACAGATCGATATATTGTAAATACTCATTGCTGAGTTGGGCATAGCCAATATCTCCAATTTGTTTGATAATGTCCGATATGGCATCAAAAATCTGATTTGCAAACTCTTTATACCAGCGACAATATTCGGCAGAGACATCCTCCAGCACGTCAATCTGCCAGCCTGTTCCATCAAACATTCTGGCTATAGCATCGTCGTTTTCAAACGGAAAAGAAAACGGATCGGAACCTGCAACAGATATGGGAGACAATTTATATCCGCCTAGATCGCGAAAATCAGAAATGAAAATACGAGCATTAAAATTAGCAGTTTGCCCTATCTTTGTGAGGAGTTGCTGCTTGTCAGATATATGAATAAAAGTATTTATTGACACAAAATGAGAAAACCAACCCAACTCTGCTGAGTTAATGTTCATTGCGTCTAGCGTATAGAACTTCCCATTTGGAAATCTTTCACGAGCAACCTCAATAGAGGCGTTGTTGAGATCGATTCCAACTAGTTCTTGCCAGCCTACTTGATGGAGGTGTTGCATAGTTCCTCCAAGCCCGCACCCTATATCTAGCAATCGAGAATGTTCGCCTGGAATTTCATCTACAAGGCGATCGATGTGAACATTGCCTCCTGCATGAGCATGGTCATTGTTCCGAATTTGAGAAAGTAGCTTAGAATATTCGACTCTCGTCAACCCCTCTATGGGCGATTCTTTTTCGATTTTCTGATTCATTTTACCGCAATCCAACCAGCAAAGTTCATCCATCGCCAAAAACAGTCAATTTCACTAAACCCAGTGAACCTCAACTGCTCGATATTCCATTCGGCAGTCTGCGGGACTAGCACATTTTCTAAACTCTTCTGCTTGGCTTCAATAGCCTCCCAGGAGTATCCACGCGAATGCTTAAAATCATGATAGTTTTTTATCATCGTAGAATCTAACCCTGAAGAGCTTCCTAACACCTTTTCAACGAGCAGCACAACCCCCCCTGGAATCGTATGATCGTAGACCTGTCGTAGAATCTTCACTCTGTCTTCGATAGGAACAAATTGCAGGGTAAGAATCAAAAGAGTAACACTTGTTTCACAGCTTGGGTAGCTGTTTCTAATATCCATTTGTTCAATGGTAAGACGATGAGCATTGGGATGATTTCTGAAAAACTCTCTGATCTTATCTATCATTGGCGCGCTGTTATCCACGGCCACATAACGACAATCGAAAGTATCATCGATCAGGTCTCTCAAGGAACCACCTATTGAACATCCGAGATCGACTACCGCCGTTTCAGGCTTCCGGTAATTCCGAGCCAACTGGACACAACAGTTCCTCATCTCCCCATACTGTGGAATTGATCTGTGCAACATATTATCGAACACCTCAGCAACATCTTCATCGAAGCGCCATGCTGAAGTTGGCATTGTGCGATCAATCTCTGAAGCATCGGGCAGACTCATCGTAGATTCTCCAAAATTTTTTCTCCTTTGCCATTGAGAATTTCCTTGCCTAACCGCTAAGAAAACGTTATAGTACAATATTTGAACTGACAGATGCAATACTGTTGACCCGTAATGCCTACTGTCTGGCAGATTTATCCTGAGCAGCAGTATTCAGACGCAGATGGCCAAGTATCTATGAAGCGATAAAAGATACCAGACCAGACTGCGATAAATTAATGAAGTTATATATTCGTCTCCTTAGAGCAGCTAAAGATCAGATTGTTTGGCGCTAATTCATATTTTGATTTAGCAACGCCGATCGCTTTATTTTAGCCGAACCGTATTGCATCAAGTTTGATTAATCACTTATGATTACCGCATCTGTGCAAAAATTGCAAAAGCCTTCTTTCCCCCTGCTCACTGAGCGCAGTCGTTGGCGCAGCCTCTCGTAGAAAAGTGTGCCCCCTACGTCAAATGATAAGTCTTTAGCCAGACACGATATTACACGCTTAAGGAAGGCGCTAGGGCTAAAGTTTTTGTCAAATCGGTAAGAAGAACGCGATCGCAGAGGTTAAACAATTCTGCCTCAGTAGAAGTATGCCGCATCAGCCGTAAAAAATCACCTTCAGTGTCAACACTCAAGGCAATGTAGTTGAGGAACATTTTTAAGTAGCCGACGCGCGATCGCTCTGGCATAGTTGCTGCTGTGGGGGTTTGCCATAAACGATCGATATAGTTGCGTACCTCCGCTAAAGGAACGGGTGCGATCGGTTCTTTTCGCAAAGCTTGCCGAATTTGATTAAAAAGCCAAGGATTCCCAATCGCCCAGCGTCCCACCATCACACCCGCCGCACCCGTTTGAGAAAGCACTTCAACAGCAGTTGTCGCCGAGTTGATATTGCCATTAGCAAGCACTGGACAATGAACTCGTCTAACTGCTTCAGCGATCAAATCATATTTCACTGCCCCGTGGTACATATCTTTTACCGTGCGACCATGCAAAGAGAGCAAATCAATGCTGTGGCGATTGATGATATCTAGAATTTTGTAAAAATTATCTGTATTTTCAAAGCCTACGCGCATCTTGACGGTCAAAGGGCGATCGCTAACTGCTTGCCGCAGTTCTCCCAAAATCCGATCCACTTTTTCCGGCAAGAGCAGCAATCCACCCCCAACATTTTTGCGATAGATTCTAGGTGCTGGACAGCCCATGTTCAAGTCAACTCCAGCGATATTATAGTTGCAGAGTTCCTTTGCTGTTCTGACTAAATCTGGAATACTTTCGCCAATCATTTGTGCAAAAACGGGGCGACCTGTGTCGTTTTCGGTGATTGCTGCCAGAATGCTACGATTGAGCCGTGAGGTATCATTGACGCGGAAATATTCGGTGAAAAAGTAGTCAGGGCTGCCGTAGTGGGCAATCACCTTCATAAACCAGAGGTTGGTCACATCCTGCATGGGCGCAAGAGCGGTGAGAGGTAGGTGTGGATAGAACGATTGGGGGAGCGATATCTGGGACATAAAGATGAAGAGCGATCGACAAAGCTCACTGTTAAATTATAAGTAGCTAGACGTAAATAAATTAAAGTTTGTAGTGTACCTCTTCGGGGAAGCAAGCTACGCATAGCGTCTCGTGGAGAGGACTTTAGTCCTAATTATCGTTGCTTTGAGCGATGAACCGCTCACTACGAACTAGAAGTTTATTAGTAATCTTATTATCAAAACTAACTAATACCACAAGCTGCTAATTTTACAGCTAAAGCATCAGGGTAGCGCCACGGTTGAGAACCACCAATCCAAATACGTGAGGGTAAATGACCGATTGGTGCTTTGAGACTAAAATTGAATTCTGAATTTGCATAACTATAATTGTATATATGCCAACCAACTTGATGACAAAAAAATCCATAGTCGCCATTCACGTTTTTGTAAATAATTGTCTGTACGCTAAAACCAAAGCGTTTCTGACTGTAATTCACCCATAAAAGGTCAATAGTCTGCAAATCTTCACAGGGAAGTTTCTCAATATCGCTACTAAATATATAACTACCTCTAGGCTTTGCCAGTGCTTGACACATTAGTTCCCAAGTTTCTTTATCTGCTAATTGCCATTTTCCTTTTGCTAATAAATCACGTAAATGTGTATAGTCAATAGTATTTACTGTACGATAATTAGAAATATTTAGCAATTTTTTTGGTTGTTGCTCCAGCATCTGTAAAACTTCTGTTGCCGATTGGAAGCGTTGCGAAACAGCATTTTGTAAAAGTTTATCTAAGATTTCACAAAGGTGAGCGCTAACCGTATTGTTTGCTGGTAAATGTTCTTGCCATACCCAGCGATCGCTAGCTATATCGAACAAATCAAAGGGAGAAACATCGGTAAGCAAGTAAATACATGTTACACCCAAGCTGTAAAGATCGCTGGCTGGTAATGCCTTTCCTCGCATTTGTTCGGGAGCGATATATTCTGGGCTACCTACTATGGTGCCTGTACGAAGTTGCTTCATATTATTGGCGAATTTAGCAACTCCGAAATCGATTAATACCAAGTCTCCTCGACCCGAACGGCGCATAATATTTTCCGGTTTAATATCTCGGTGGATTACTTGTCGGGAATGGATAAATTGCAATGTGAGCAATAAACTTTTTAATATCTCCCAAATTTGCGGTTCTTGAAAAATGCCTTTTTTTTGTAATTCCTGGGCAAGTGTTTGTCCATCTACTAATTCCTCAACAATATAAAACTTTTGATTTTGTTCAAAATGCGCTAGTAATTTGGGTATTTGAGAGTGTTCTAGTTCATTGAGACGAAGCGCTTCTTGATGAAATAAATTGACTGCCTTATGCCAAATCTCAGTATTTTCTCTTTGAAAACATAGTTGTTTAACCGCACATTTGGGTCGATCTGGAAGATGTTCATCAATAGCTAAAAACGTTCTCCCAAAGCCACCGCTTCCAATGATGGCGAGTAGACGATATCGCTGTTTAAGTAATAATTCCTGACCACAACTATTGCAAAAACGAGAACTGTCAGAATTTTGTGGACGTAGGCAATCAATATTGGTACAGTAGCTCATACTACAGGATTTCTATTTGTTGGAATTACTATATATAAAGTATTCCCATGAGAAGGGCACTCTTACTAGTAGAAAAGACAGCGATGCCTAGCTTGGGCTACGCCTACGCACTTTAGAAGTTTTAGCATAGTAGTAGTGTATTGCCTGTTCCACGCGATCGCTGCTTTGGTACAACTTTGACTCTTTGAATTTTTTGTCAGATACAAGGGTGATATAACCAAATAGAAGTATCAAAAGCTACTGAAAACAACATTGAGTTGCCTCTGCAATGCGTTCCCCAAAGCATTATTCTCTGTTATTCTTCTAAAAGAAAATTCTTTTGCTCCAAGTCTTTCTCCTATTTATATTAACTAAGTATGTGTCTCAATGATGTAGTGATTGACCGTGCCAGCCTCAGTGATGTTACTGCAATCGTCAAGTTGGCCCAAGCCAATGACGCAGAACATGGTGGCATGTTGTTAGGTCATCTTGAGCCAGAGGCTGTGATGATGACTATCTCTCAAATGCCGAGCGTTGTAGCCCGAAAAAATGGTCAAGTTGTAGGATTCTTACTCAGTTGGTCAAAGACAACTGCTAATCTACCAATTATAAAGGTGATGTTACAAACCTATTCTGGTACAAAAGATGCTTACTTATATGGCCCCATTTGTGTTGATGAAACGATGCGTGGGCAAGGTATTGCTGCGGAAATGTTTGCTAAGTTGAAAGATTTTCTACCAAAGCGGGAAGGAATACTGTTCATCAATGCAAACAACAAAGCATCACTTCAGGCACATCAAAAGATGGGTATGTGCAAAATGGCAGAGTTCATCTATGAAGGCACTGAATTTTTGATATTCGCGTATAATAGCTAACTACTTTATAGGTTCTCTTTAAAGTTAGCGATGGAGGGCGATAAGGCTCTAAGCTTTAGCTGACTAGCCTGAGCCGGATCAATTTGAGTGGCGTCCAATTACTAAACATTCATTTTGTACCCTGGTAAGCATATCGTTAAAAGCAGGAGTATAACAACCATCTTTATCAACAACCCTACGGAGAGTATACTCACCAGCCCGAGAAAGTCCGCCGAACCAAACGTTCTTTCTGTGCCAAATATCTCCATTGAGAGAATTGTTGTCTTGGGACATTGTGAAACTAACAATCGATTTTGGAACTGATATTCCTAGAAAAACAGGTGTGATTTGAGCTTGTTGCAAAGTTTCATCTTCAAACTGAATTTTGTAACTTACTTTAAACCATTGAATTGAACGTAGTAATATCCAGCCAGCAATCGAGTCATGAAAAGTCCACTGTAACGGGGCAAATATCGGTAAAAGCAAATTTCTATTCTCTATATCCCATTCTAAATTGTACATAGTAATGCAAGTATCTGGCAGTGGATTGCCATCCATAAAAAACACACCTTTAAGTACAGATGGTAAGTTTGTTTCTTTGATTGGAATCATCCAGGTTGCAATATTATTAAGTTGCTTTTTTTCAATTAATTCAGCCATATAATTTGTAATTACTTCCTTTCGGCTAAAAGAATACCTAAATTTGTAAAGAACCGAATAAGAGAGAAGATGAGTAATCTGGCGCTAGAAAAAGAGTAAAATCAACATGAGAAGTAGAGTTTCACAGATGTGCATTGGTGTCAACTTAAGGTGAAAGCCAGCCTAGAAAAAGCTTTTAGATATTGTCTCGTTGTCTCGTTCCCCTGCTCCGACTGGGAATGCCGTTCTAGAGGCTCCGCCTCCCTTGCTGGCGGCTCTGCCGCCAGGAGCAGCAACGAGATTTGAAAAGGCTTTCAGCTTAAGTTGACACTAATGAAATCTGTGCGCCCCGACTGGAAGTCCCTTACTCACAGTCGTTGAGCAAAACCTTGTAGTACTAAATTATTAGGAGTAACGGCAGTCACTTTTTCAAAATCCCATTTGACTTCTGTAATTGAGTCCCATTGATAGTTGTGAAACAGATGTAAACAGAAAATTTTGATAAAGCCAATTGATAAGGATGTACCAGGACAGGCTCGTTCATGCCCTTCGCCGTTCCAAGATAAGATATCTGAAAAATTTCGTGTGAGGTCAAAATCATCTGGATTTTGGTATCTATTGACATCTCGATTAGCTGTAAGAATAGAGCCAAGCAAGCGAGTACCTTTTTGGAATGGACATTTTTGTTTTCCAATCTCGACTTCACCCGCTTCAGTGGTGAGTTGGCTAACAAATCGCACAGGTGGATAGAGACGAGCCGTTTCTAAAATCACTTGATTGAGAAGTGTTAATTTTTCTAGAGCGTCTGAGTCTAAAGTTTTCTTGCCATTCCAGACTGCATTCACTTCTGATACTACATCATTTCTGAGAGTATTATCTAAGCAAAGAACACCAATCACAGATCCTAAAAGCGCACTCGTGCCGGCTGTTCCGGCGATATGAATCATATCGAAAAGGGTATTAGCAATTTGGTGTTCGTTCAACTGATACTTAGCGCCTGTTTCAAAGTAAGATGCCCATTTAGCTGATTGTTTATATCGCTTAGTTAAATATTGACGATGCCGAATTTTTGGCGCTGTTAATATTGCCAGCAGATACTTGCTGATAAAATTAGGCAAGGATGCAAGAGCCAAACCTTTAATGTAACTATCGGATGCTGTGATTTCTTCCTCAGATAAAGATATTTGAAAAACTAGTTGGTGCAAACTCGACAGCATAATTTTTGGCAAATCGTTGCCGATGTGTAATTTGCCTTGTTTAGCAGCTTCTAACAACCCTTGCTCAACTAAATCCCCTAAAAAGTCTATCTGCCCTGACGGTTCTGGTAAGGCTTGTAAGATTACAGTACGTAGTCCTGTGTGTTCGTTACCGTTTGTTCCCAAGCTCAGAGGATTATCCAGGAGGTAGCTAGGAGCTAATATTCTGATGATGCCTAAATCATTTCCTCGCAGTTGTGGTTGGGTTTGCATTAATTCTCTCACCTGCGAGTGAGAGGAATGCATAATTGCTTGATCTACTGCAAAATACTTGTCTCCAATATTATCCTTACGGATGTAGAGAAAGTCCCGCCATGCGTTGAGCATGATTGACGCATCCATGTAATAAAAAATCAAGCGAAGAAACTTGCCGATCGCAGTATCGTAACCTACTTTAGCTAGTATAGGTGCAAGCCAAAGCTGGCGATTGTGACCTTTGAGGACTTTATCTTTAAGTGTCATAGTATTTATTTTGAGTCATTTGTCATTTGTCATTGGTCATTTGTCATTTGTCATTTGTCATTGGTCATTTGTCTCTAATTCAGATATTGATGCTCTGAGGAATTTTAGAAGGAAGTAGATACTCATAGGGTGGACGGTGTAAATTACGTTGCTTGATGGTATCTTCTACCTGCTGAAGATTACTTTGGAATGCTTGTAGCAATGGTTTTACTTTTTGGTCTGTAAAGTATCCTTGCTGATAATCACCCAACTTGTTATAGTACACAGATCCCAATAAGCTGAGTAGGTTGTATTGCCGTTGCGCCTGATCTAAAGGGGGGAGCAAATTAAGGTAGTCTTGCTCAGTAACTTCTCTTTTGAGAGTTGATGCTGGTAAATAACCTGCCAATGGTATGGCTGCGGCGTAGCCCATAAAATCTTTTTGCGGAAAGTTAACGGCAGCGTGTTGGGCGCTGGCAGTGAAAATAATCAGCGTAGTGGCATCAATTAAGTAATTGCGCGTTTTGATGCCCCCATCTTCGCCAAAATCGGGGATGCGACCACCATCGTAAGCTGGGATTTCGGCTGCCCACGCTTGCAATGCTTTGTCTTTTTGAATGTCTTCATCCGTGGTGTAGTAAAGGTTCAGGTAGTCCCAAACCCATTGATGGATTGCATTCCAGACTAATAGCGCATCATCCCGGTAAGGATAAATAGGCAAGAGGTTGGGATCGTCTACACCGCGCTGTTGGAATTGCTTAGGTAAGATGGCGCTATTAAAACCATAACTTTGCAAGGCTAGCACTGCTAAAACGCGAGAGTTATCGATTGATGATGAGAGTAATCTATCGACACCACCACCTGGAGCTATGAGAATCCGTTGAGCGGCATCGTTAATTGCTAAAGTGCTGTCAAAATGCGGGTGTAGTAGAATTCTTAGGGGATGGGTAAGTGGTAGTTGTCTTGCAGTGGCGATCGCAAAAACACCAATTAACAAGTGAGTTCTTGCTAGGTGAGTAACAGCTTCGTGGTAGTTGGCATCTGCTATTTGGACTATTGTTTTGGCAAAAAGCCAAGAGTATTTACCGGAGTTAGGGGTAACAATTGGATAATCTGGGCCTGGGGTTTGACCGCATTGAATGGCTATCGGACGCAATAAACGGGTGGGGTCTGAGCCTTTGGGTAAGGCAAACAGTGCTAAGGGAGCATAGAGATATTTTTGCTCGTGTGGGAATGTACCGTTGACCGCACCATCTAAAATTTTATAGTCAGCTAAGTAGAGTCTGCCTTCAAGTCCGGCTGCTGCTAATGAATCGTCAGTCCCCATCACGCCTTGGTAATGTTCGTCTGTGACTGGGAAGCGATCGCCTGGAGTCGTTACTCGCGCGATCGTGACGGGATTGTAGCCAGCCACTCGCATGTAGGCAAATACTTCATCTTCTTGGTAAGTTTTGGCGATCGCTGGTACACCAATCACTGGAAACAAATTTTCGTAGTCCTTGAGACTGGTTGCATGTCCTGTCGGCTGTCCTTCGTATAGAAGGTTAATTATCCTATTTAGGGCATCTCTAAGAATCACAAGTCCGTTTTCTTTCAAAATAGAATAAAAAAGATCGTCGAGTTCTCTAACATCTTTAGATATGCTTTTGAGCAAAAACTGAGGGATAATTTGTAAGATTCTTGCCAGAATACTGATTTTTACTGGTACTGCTCCCTTGAGAAAAGCTTCTAAAATAAACCTTTCGACATCATCACGAATCGATTTAGAACCTTGATTGCCTCTGTTGACAATCAAGGTATTAATAAACACAATTCGTAACTGCTGGGCTAATAAAAAATACCAGTTAGTAGCGAACTCTTCCGCAAGAGAAAGCCGATCCAGCATCGCAATAGATGGAATATGGACGTAGTTATATTGATACTCTTGCCTAGCTATATCTAAAGTATGAGTACTTGATGAGCTGATTGAATTTTCTGGTGATGAAGCAGTCATTGACTCTACTCATGTTTAGTACGGGTAACTTTAATAGTTTAGGATAAACAGGTTTGAGTTACCTAAATGTATTATCGCAATCAAGTTTAAAATTACGATTTTTCTAAAGAAATTTTCTGGATTTTATCAACTATTGAACCACGCGCTAAATGTTTAGAAATCTCTGTAAAGAATATTTAGCAATACAAATAATATTTGCCAAGATTTAGAAATAATTCTCAATTAAAACTTCCCTACTAAGGTATTGTGTTTGAGTTGACATTTGAACTACTGAAACAATATCAGGAATACAATTACTAGGAATCATATTTGATTTTTGAAAAAATTCGGTACACTTTAATCTTCTGAAATCCTCTTGCCTATTGCCTATTGCCTACTAAGCCAAGTGATTTCAGTAATCAAACCGGATTCCTATATCAGATTCTTCTTCTGCTACCGATGTCTCCAATGCTTCCTCTGCTCACACAACGATAAAATATTTTTCTATTACCTTCCCTCTATCAAAAATCTATCTCTATCTCACTGCCTTTATCCTTCAACAGTTAGAAGCAACGAATTTTGCTCCATGCAAAGCTATGAAAGTTCTCATACTGTGGTCAAAGGATAAATTTGTGGATATTAGCAGACGTAATTTACTAAAGGTAGTTTCTGCTTCTGGTTTAGGTGGAGCCGGAGTATTTGCTTTACAAGGTTTAACCAAACAAGTTTTAGCGCAAAATCAGTCTACCCCACTCCAGATTAAAAAAGGGGAAATGCTTTACAGGCAACTAGGACGCACCAAAGAACAAATATCTGTAATTGGTCTAGGTGGTCATCATATTGGTAGACCAAAAGATGAACAAGAGGGTATTAATCTGATCCGTACTGCGCTCGATCGCGGGATTAATTTTATGGACAATAGCTGGGATTACCATAATGGAGGTAGCGAAATTCGCATGGGTAAAGCTCTGCAAAATGGTTATCGTCAAAAAGCTTTTCTGATGACTAAAATCGACGGTCGCACAAAGGCGGCTGCTGCTAAACAAATTGATGAATCTTTAAAACGTTTGCAAACAGACCACATTGATTTGTTGCAGCATCATGAAGTCATTCGCATGGAAGACCCAGACCGGATTTTTGCTCCTGGTGGTGCGATGGAAGCAGTGGTGGAAGCACAAAAAGCTGGCAAGATTCGCTACATAGGCTTTACTGGACATAAAGACCCTTTAGTACACCTGAGAATGTTGGAAGTTGCCAATCAAAACAACTTCCGTTTTGATGCAGTGCAGATGCCGTTAAATGTGATGGATGCCCATTTCCGCAGTTTTGAGAGGCAAGTTTTACCCAGACTGGTTCAAGACGGAATTGCTGTACTGGGGATGAAATCAATGGGCGACCAAAACATTCTCAAAAGCAATATAGTCAAACCGATCGAATGTCTGCATTACGCGATGAATCTGCCAACTTCAACGGTGATTACAGGCATTGAAAGTATGCCCATCTTAAACCAGGCTTTCGAGGCAGTACGTACTTTTACACCCATGAGTCAGGAACAAGTTAGAGCATTACTGAATCGGACTCGCCAAGCTGCTCTCAAAGGTCAGTATGAACTGTTTAAAACTACTAACCAATTTGATAGTACAGCCAAAAATCCTGAGTGGTTAGGATGAGTTTTAGCTAGGGCGTGTTTGAAAACTAAGGTTCACAGCAAAGGACACAAAACTGGTAAAGTTGCTGCAAAATCCAGAACTTAGCGATCGCGAGTTAGAAGTGTTGCGCCTGATGGAAGTACTCAAAAAATGTCATCATAGTTAAAGTGAAAACATTCTGGAGACAAGACAACGGTTTACGCACGCCCTTTAGCACGGTTAATTGAACAATTGCAACGCCTACCGGGAGTTGGCCCCAAAAGTGCCCAACGACTGGCTTTGCATATTTTGAAGCGACCAGAAGCAGAAGTAGAAGCTTTGGCGCAAGCTTTAGTTGAGGCAAAAAAACAGATAGGCTTATGTTCTGTTTGCTTTCACTTATCTGCTGAACCTGTTTGTGAAATTTGCCGCAATGCCAACCGTGACAATAGCACTATCTGTGTTGTTGCAGATCCTCGTGATGTAATTGCGTTAGAAAAAACCCGCGAATACAAAGGCAAATATCACGTTTTGGGCGGGGTAATTTCGCCAATTGATGGAATTGGCCCAGATCAGTTGAATATACTAGCTTTACAGCGCCGGGTGAGTCAGCAAAAACCTCAAGAAGTAATTCTCGCAATTAGTCCGAGTGTAGAAGGGGAGACAACAACCCTGTATATCGGTCAGCTATTGAAACCATTTACCAAGGTGACACGGATTGCTTTTGGTTTACCTGTAGGTGGGGATTTGGAGTACGCAGATGAAGTTACTTTGGCGAGGGCGTTGGAAGGCCGTCGGGAGTTAGATTAAATTTTGTTGATTTTACTGGTTAATCATCTCGACTATTGACTGTACATAACATCCGATCGCAAAACGTACTTTCGCCCTTGGATAATAGTAGCGCCCTCATGTACTAGTTCGTGAACAAAACACAAAGCCATACCTGTTACTGGAAGCACAGCTAAATTAAATAAATCTACGTAGTATTCAGGAAGATAAAAACGAGTTTCGCCACCTTCAAACCCTTCATTCAGATAAATCATAAAAGTCAATAAACTTTCCTCACCGTTAGTTCGGCGATAAGGACCATCATGGTGAGGTGCAAACCTCTGACCTGGATCGTAGCGATAGAAACGAAAACGCTCATTCAGCCCAACTGGATGCCATCTACCAATGGTCTTGGGGATATAATTTGACACACGCTGCCATAAATCAAAAGCACGCTCCCCGTCATCTAGCATAACGCGCTGATTATTGCGGATGTCGGGACGCATTTTAAAACCTCGGTGGGTAGTAATAGGAGCATCTGTATAGCCGATATTTTCTGTTAAAGTAATATACTCAGCGCATTCTGCTGGCGAAAGAATATTTTCCAGCGTGAAAATTTGGTTGCGAAGCAAATCTTTCTTGGTCATGGTTAAGCTGATTGAGATTTAAGCCTGATGATAGTGTATTCCTTATAACTCAGTACGGTTCAGTTGAGCCTAAAATCTAATGAGCAGAAATAGAGTTTTAGCGATGATTTTGCCCTAGCAAATCTGCAATTGAGGTGAGTAATTCGGTTGGTTGTACTGGTTTGGCAATGTGTTTCTGAAAACCAGCTGCTAAAACTCGATCGCGATCGCTTTCTCCAGCATAGGCGGTAAGAGCGATCGCCGGAATCTCCCCGCCCTCCTCTTTAGGCATGGCTCTGAGCATCTTAATCAAGCTGTAGCCATCCATTTCTGGCATTCCTAAATCACTGATTAATAAATTAGGTACAGCCTGTGCTATAACCCTTAGCGCCTCTTTTACCGATGCTGCGGCAGTTATCAACGCCCCATTCTGTTGTAGCAAGAAGTGCAGAAACTCTCGTGTGTCAACATCATCATCGACAATTAATACTCGTAGTCCACGCAGAACTGACGAGTTAAATTTCTCCCCTGCTCCTCCTGCTTTCTCTGCACCGTCACTCTCCTTCATCACGGGCAGTCTGACACTAAAAACTGCTCCCTGTCCAATTCCTGGACTGTCTGCTTTTACAGTACCACCATGCAACTCTACTAAGTGACGAACTATTGCCAATCCCAGTCCCAGTCCGCCGAATGTCCTGGTTGTGCTGCTATCGGCTTGACGAAAATATTCAAATACGTGGGGTAGAAACTCAGGGGAAATACCTTGACCTGTATCTTTAACTTGAATTAGTGCAGAGTGGAAAGTTAATTCACGACTCAATGATAAACTGACTTCGACTGAACCACGAGAGGGAGTAAACTTGACTGCGTTTGAGAGTAAATTCCCTACAACTTGCTGTAAGCGATTATAATCGCCTAACACTTTACCAACATTGGGGTCAACCTGTACTTTAATCTGGATAGATTTAGTTTCGGCAATTAATCGGACTGTTTCTAATGCAGCATCAATTACAGCTACTAGGTTAACAGTGGCAAAAGTCAGGTTCAACTTACCGCGAATAATTCGGGAGACATCCAGCAACTCATCAATTAATTGAATCTGCAATTGAGCATTTCTTTCGATGGTTTCTAAAGCACGATTTGTAGTCACTTCATCAAATTTGCGGCTTTTGAGTAGCGATGACCACCCTAAAATCGGGTTGAGGGGCGATCGCAATTCGTGGGAGAGAATAGCGAGAAATTCATCTTTATTCCGGTTTGCCTGTTTAAGTTCCTCTGCTTGTTGCCTGAGTGCCTTTTCTAATTGCTTTCTGGGGGTTAGGTCTAGAATAAAACAGATCCAAGACGCTGGATCTCGCTCCACCAAAGCACCACCAATTAGTATGGGAATGCGGGAACCATCCTTACGAATGTATTCTTTTTCAAAGGGAGTAAATAGCCCAACCGTTAAAAGTTGCTCTATCCCTTGCCGATCGAGAGCGTGATATTCAGGTGGGGTGATGTGTTGTCTGCGTATCTTACCTGCTAATAGTTCCTCTCGCGTATAACCCACCATTTCTAAAAAAGCCTCGTTCGCCTCAGTAATGTAATCAGGAGTGGCGAACATAATGCCAATAATGTTGGAATCAACTAACCGCCTTAATTGAGTTTCGCGCTGGCGCAAATCATTTTCTACCTGTTTGCGTTGGGTAATATCCTGGGTGGTACCCATCATTCGTACTGGCTTACCCTCGGCATCATAAAAGACGCGACCTTTAGCAGCAATCCAATGAATACTACCATCAGACCAAGGGATGCGGTATTCGATGTCACACTCAACATTTTCCTCAAGAGAGCGGGCGATCGCTTCATGAATGCATTGGCGGTCTTCTGGATGTACGCAGTTGAGGAAAATCTCAAAGTCGATTTCGGCTTCTAGGGACACTCCAAATAGCTGGCGACATTTATCTGTCCAAATTACCTCGTTGGTGGTGATATTCCAAAACCACATACCTAGTTCAGCAGCATTAGTGGCCAACCGAATCCGTTCTTCACTCTCGCGCAGATTTGTTTCAATTTTTTGACGTTCCCATAGGGCAGCTTGCTGTTCGGTAATATCAGTACTCGCACCAACTACCCTAACGACTTGAGCATTTTCATCCCGGACTGCAAACCCCTGATCTACCACCCACAAATAGCGGCCATCCTGGTGACGCACTCGATATTCGATGCGATAACGGTTTCCATTGGCCATACTAGCCATGAATTGGTCGTTAACTCTTTGTTGGTCATCGGGATGGATGCGTTCTTGCCACCATTGGAAAGTAGGTTCAGTTTCTTGTTGGGTGTAGCCAAAAACCTGGGTTAGACCTTGAGTTCTTTCCACAGTATTTCTGCCAATCTCCCAATCATAGATTAGGCAATTAACCGCCGCTGCTGCTAGCTCAAACCTTTCATTACTTTGCCGCAAGGAAATTTCTATGTGTCGTCGCTCTGTAATATCAAAAGCGATCCCCAAAAGATATTGCGGCAATCCATCAACAGTTCTGCTGTACACAGTGTCATAGCTACAAAACCAGCGCCACTCTCCATTAGCGTGTAGAATTCGGTATTCAAAGCTGAGAACTTCGCCCTGATGAGTATAATTAAATTTTTCAAGATAGCTAGGGAGTCGAGCCAAATCTTCAGGGTGTAGAAGTTGAGTAAATAACTCCTTTCCCATTGCCTGGATTTCTACTGGTGTGTAGCCCCAACCTTGAGCAATTTCGTAATTAACGTAAGCATTTCGCTGCTCAATTAGGTCATAAATGTAGAGTATTCCCGGAAGAGTGCCAGCAATTTGTTGAAACAGACGTTGACTATCCCACAATATCTGAAATTCATCTGCATCAACTTGTTGAGTATTTTGTTCACAACTACAGTCATCCTCGAACTGAGCGTGCTTAGATGCCGTAATATCCGAAAAAGTTGTCACGATCGCATAGAGATTGCTTGCTTCAGTTTGAAACAGAGGTTGCGAGGACAACAATAGCCAGACTAGCTCACCATTTGGCTTATAAAAGCCACACACCACATTTAAGCAAGGTTTACCTGTATTTTGAGTAACGCTCGCAGGGTGAGCTTTACTGAGTAAAGGAGAGCCATCTTCATGAATAAATTGCCACTTGGGATCGAGCAAGTTTTGCCCCACAAGCTGTTCTGCCGTTAGTCCCAAAATGCGATCGCTAGCGGCACTGCAAGCCTGGATAGTGCCATCAGGCAAATGAAGCACCATTCCTTCTTCTCCACTGGCGACTAGCGAAGATTTTGACTTTTTACTAACTTGCCGATGCAGCAGCTTGTGATTAGCCAGCTGGTTGTGGAACTTTTCCGCGTCTGGCATTCTAAAAAGTTAAATAATTTTAAAGTTAATCTCAGATTGAGCGACTCATATTTACATAAATTTTAAGACAATTTCTTCAAACTTGAGGTAAAAGCTGCGATCGCTACTTCTATCATCGAAACAGTGCTGAGTGCTGAGTAACCAGTGCTGAGTAAAAAAAGTAATAATCGCACTCAGCACTCTTAAATCTTATAGACTTAGGGAACTTACGCAGAAAATTAAACTCAGAACTCAGCACTCAGCACTCCTGAATCAACCCCCAACATGAATACCAGGTCGCATTTCGGGATTCTTTTCAGCCCGCCGCAGTACTTCACGGGTAACTACAGCAATGTCACCTTCGCCAAACAAGATAAAACGCAATAGGTATTGTATGGGATTTCCCTCAACCCAACCGAAGTAAGCATGGGGAATCTTACCCGTTTGGTCGCGAATGTAAAGTAGTAAAGCTGCGATCGCATTCGGTACTGCTGCACTTTCAGCCCGGAGGATGCGATAGTCACCAACTTGTACCCCTTTTACTACGATCACATCCGCAAATTCCGAAGCATCGGATACATGAATTTCTAGAAACAGAATTGGATCGTTGGCTGGAATATGGTTGTCTTCGCGTACCTCTTTCTCTTTCATAAAATACTCTAGGACATCACCCTTATTCAACCGATTTGCAATCAGTCGTATTGTTCCCCGGCTATCTTCAGCAAAGAATTGGCTAGCAAGTTCGTCAACTTCAATTCGCTCTGCTCGAAGTTCCGTTGAACGCCAAACACGAGAAACCAGCGAGGTAAAAATGATCGCACCGATGAAAAACCCAGCAATCCTAATCCCTTCTGGTCTTTCGATGATATTAACAATGGTGGTATATAAAAATAACAGTGTAATGATGCCAAAAACGAATCTGGCCCGCTTCTGTCGGTGACGGTGGGCTGATAAGGTGACGGCAAAGGCAGCTGAGGTGATCAACACCAGCACACCAGTTGCGTAAGCCCCACCTTGGGCTTCTACACTTGCTTTGAAGATAATTGTGACAACAAAAGCGATTGTTGTGTAGACCAACACCAAAGGTCGGGTTACTCGTGCCCAGTTAGGTGCCATGCCATAGCGTGGTAGGTAGCGAGGCACGATATTCAACAGCCCTGCCATTGCAGATGCACCTGCAAACCACAAAATAGAAATAGTACTTAAATCGTAAATTGTGCCAAAGGCATTGCCTAAATACAAATGTGCTAAATAAGCAAGGGCCCGTCCATTGGCTTTGCCCCCCGATGCAAATTCTGCGGTTGGAATCAGTAGAGTGGTTATAAAGCTGGTGGTAAGCAGAAAGAAGCTCATAATCAGAGCAGCAGTGGTGAGCAACTTGCGTGTATTCCGAATCCGCCCTTTAGGATGCTGCGGAGTGCTGTTACTGCTACCTTTAACCAGGGGCATAACGGTAACACCAGTCTCAAAACCTGACAATCCCAGCGCGAGTTTGGGAAAGATAAGGAGAGAGATGCCGATTAGCATCAAAGGGTTAGAATGGCGTGCAAAAAGTGCAGTTTGCCAATTAGCGATCGCTTCTGTGTGAGTTAATATCTGATACACACCGACGCCAACGACAATGAAGTTTAACAGCAGATAAGCTCCCACCAAAACTACTGCAATCCCAATAGCTTCTCGGAAACCTCTCAAGAAAACTGCACCTAGTAATGCAACTAATATCAGGGTAACTGCGATCGTTTGATTGTGAAGCCAAATTGGTGTCAGCGGATTTTCGATGATATGGGCTGTGGCATCAGCTGCTGACAAGGTAATGGTAATAATAAAGTCAGTTGCCACAAAGCCAAGTAAGCACAGTACAAGTAATTTGCCTTGCCACCAGGGAAGTAAACGCTCTAACATTGCGATCGACCCTTCACCATGAGGGCTTTCGGCAGCAATGCGCCGATAAATTGGCAGCGCTCCAAAAAGTGTCAGCAAAACCAGAATCAGGGTAGCTATAGGAGAAAGAGCGCCAGCTGCCAGTGCTGCAATCCCTGGTTGATAGCCAAGGGTCGAGAAATAATCTACACCAGTCAAGCACATCACCTGCCACCAAGAATGTTGGCGATGTACTTCTTCTTTGCGGTAAGGCCCTTTTTTTTCTCGTCGGTCTTCTTCAAGCAACCAGTGGATTAACTGACTGCCGAGCCGTTTTGTTGAAACAATTGATTTAGCCATCAAATACGGTTGTGTTGCAAAAGTCGGCTTTGTGATTTTTTTAAGCCTTCGTGGTTTATTAAAATTTTTAACTACAAAGGCATAGCACTATTATTGTATGTTAAGCATCCTGTCCGATTTACAAAATATATAGTAGCTGTTCGTAGTCGTCTACCATATCGAGATCGGTTGCAGGTTTTGGTATAGGAATAATCAGTACTGCAACCGTATATTTTGGTATTAACACTTTTGCACTCTTAGTACCTTTAAGCCGTATAAATTCTAAAAAAAACGACGCTGCGAAACTTGGTATGTACGCAATCAACAAATCAGCCCTAAAATAAAAGTCACTTTTAGTTATATGATGTTTGTGTAAATGACCATAAAATAATTAGCCTGCTAATCTATAACTCTGTTTGTGTAGCCATAGACTTTAGTTTGATGGAATTATGGACATATAGTCCTACACAATATACTTCTTGGCATTTGTCGGGTAAAGGGTAAAGGGTAAGGGGGAAAGGAATAACAAAAAACCTTTAACCTTTAACCTTTCCCCTTTACCCACGAGAGTGCAAAAGTTACTTTTGCCAAGAGGTCTAATATACAAACAATGTATTAGATAGGTTTCCAGCATTATGCGAACCCATCTGCACCAACTACACTAATTCAGATGTTTGACAATATCTGCAAATTCTTAGTTGAGAACTTCTCCAGTGACTTCGCTACATGGTTATTAGGCGAATCTATTAATTTAACAGAACTAAGTCCAAAAGAATTATCTCTCGAACCCATTCGGGCTGATGCTCTAATTCTGTTGCAGTCGGAGCAAAGCATATTGCATTTGGAATTTCAAACCCAAGTCGATGCGGAAATTCCTTTTCGGATGATTGACTATCGATTGCGAGTATATCGCCGCTTTCCAGACAAAGCAATGCATCAAGTCGTAATTTACCTCAAGCAGACAAATTCAAATTTGGTGCAACAAAATACATTTACAATTGCTGGGACACGACATGAATTTGCAGTTATCAGACTTTGGGAACAACCTACAGAATTATTTTTGAGAACACCTGGACTTTTACCATTAGCTGTGTTAAGCAGTACAATCGATCCAGAAGTTATACTTAACGAAGTGGCACGGGAAATTAACGGTATTACAGAATTAAGAACTCAAAGTAATATTGCTGCTTCTACAGCGATTTTAGCTGGTTTAGTATTAGATAAAGAGGTTATTAAACGAGTTTTGAGGTCAGATATTATGCGGGAGTCAGCGATTTATCAGGACATTCTAGAAGAAGGCAAGGCTGAAGGCAAGGCTGAAGGTAAGGCCGAAGGTAAGGCCGAAGGTAAGGCCGAAGGTAAGGCCGAAGGTAAGGCCGAAGGTAAGGCCGAAGGTAAGGCCGAAGGTAAGGCTGAAGCGTTACTCGAAGTGGCAAGAAATCTATTTAGTACTGGTATGCCATTAGAACAGATCGGCAGAGTCACAGGGTTATCAATTGAGCAGTTACAGTATTTACAGGTAAGTGAGTCTCGTGAGTCCAATCAATAAATAATCGGTGCAGTCAACCTGCACCGATTAGCAAGTGTCACTCGAATTGAACAAACATCCCATTGTTTCACGCCAATGCTGAAGCTTGGGGTTTGGCAAAAATCATTCTTCCTGCTGTAGTTTGTAAAGCACTGGTAACTACTACTCGCAGTTCACCACCCACATAACTGCTACCTTCTTCAACAACTACCATTGTGCCGTCATCTAGATAGCCAATGCCTTGACTGGGTTCTTTGCCTTCCTTGAGGATTTTTAAATCCAGGTTGTCGCCTGGTAAATAACTGGGACGGACGGCATTCACTAAATCGTTCACATTCAAAACAGGTACTTTCTGAACACTGGCAACTTTAGACAAGTTGTAGTCGTTGGTTAGCAGTGTACCGCTGATTTCTTGTGCAAAGCGTACTAACTTGGCATCCACCGTGGGAATATCTTCGTAGTCAACTGCATTAATCAGGATGCGATCGGGATAATCTTCCTTAATACGGTTGAGAATTTCTAGTCCTCGTCTTCCCCGTACCCGCTTTTGGTCTTTGCTAGCATCCGCGACTTGTTGGAGTTCTTGCAATACAAATTGCGGTACGAGAATTTGCCCTTCTAAAAACCCTGTTTCTAGTAAGGCTTCAATACGACCATCAATAATACAGCTAGTATCTAAAACTTTGGTATTAGCTGGTTTTAATGTTCCTTCCACTACCATTGATTCAACGGTGTTGGGATTAATGAACCGCAATAAACCTCGCCCGTGGGTGTCTGCCAAATTCATGCCAGTAACGGAGAGGATAATACTACCAACAACTGCCACCAATGGCTTAATAAATCCAAAATCTGCCGGGATCGGGAGCAAAAATAGTGGGGCTAGCATCAGGTTGGCTAGTAATAGCCCAATCACTAAGCCGATCGCACGAGTTAAAATCACTTCTAGAGGCATTTCTTTGACTTGTGATTCTAGGCGACGATATGTCGTCTGGAAACTCAGCCCGATCGCACCACCAATAATAGCGGCAAAGACGGCAACAACTAAGCGTAAAGCTTCTAGATTCGTTACCTGATCTAGCGCCCCATTGGGTAGTAGTTCAATGCTGTAGAACCCTATTCCCGACGCTGCTAAGATAAATGAGAAAATAATAATGGCGTCAAGCATGGTTGTCTTGTTTTCCTGCAACTGTGTTAACCGATAAAGTTAAGTATTTTTTATTTCATCGGTAAGATAAACTAATCAATATTGACTTACACTAAGGGTTTAGGCTGACAATATCTGCAATTATTATAACTAAAGGCTTTTATCTTAATATTTTTCATTGTTTTGTTGTAAAAAGACAAAAACTTGTAAATAAACTAATTATTTTGTAAGAATTCAGAATCCAGAATTAAGAAGACTTTGATACCTAAGTTTAATAAAATCAAGAAGTTATTACACGCTTGATTTTACAATTATTCTGGCTCCTGACTCCTGACTCCTAAATTCTTAACTCATTTTCATTGCCTCTAATTCGCAGTTGCATTAACTTAAAACTTTTCTCAAAATGAGTCAAACATTTAGTATTTCTGGAATTGCGAGTTCTGCTTATGTGCATATTCCCTTTTGCAGGCGGCGATGTTTTTATTGTGATTTCCCGGTATCTGTTGTGGGCGATCGCTTGCGGGGCGAAACATCTGGTACTATCTCCCAATATGTTGAGGTGCTATGTCAAGAAATTGCCATTACACCAGCATTAGGTCAACCTCTGAAGACAATTTTCTTCGGTGGTGGTACTCCTTCGTTGCTCTCAATAGAGCAGCTACAACGGATAGTAACAGAACTACAGAAGCATTTTGGGATTGCGTCTGGGGCAGAGATTTCTATGGAAATTGACCCAGGCACCTTTGATTTAGCCCACATAGCAGGCTATCGCAGTGCAGGCACAAACCGGGTAAGTTTGGGCGTACAAGCCTTTCAATCAGAATTATTGCAAAGGGCGGGGCGATCGCACTCAGTTGAAGATATTTTTGCAGCTGTGGAACTAATCCACCAAGTCGAGATTCCCGTATTTAGCTTAGACTTAATTTCTGGATTGCCGCATCAGTCTTTGGATCAATGGCAAGATTCCTTAGAAAAGACGGTGGCGATCGCACCCACTCACATTTCCATTTACGATCTTACCATCGAACCAGGTACAGCCTTTGGTCGTTACTACAAACCTGGCGATACTCCTTTGCCCACGGATGAAGCCACAGTCAAAATGTACCAGATGGGGCAGCAAGTTTTAACTAGTGCTGGTTATGAGCATTATGAAATTTCTAATTATGCTCAACCTGGTCATCAATGTCAGCATAATCGAGTGTATTGGGAAAACCGCCCTTATTATGGTTTTGGTATGGGTGCGGCGAGTTATGTTGAGGGGAAACGATTCACCCGTCCGCGTAAAACTAAAGAGTATTACCAGTGGGTACAAGCTGGCGGTGTAATTGATTGTGATGTAACTCCCCCAAAGGAAGTATTGTTAGAAACGTTAATGTTGGGGTTGCGTTTGGCGGAGGGTTTGAGTTTGGCGGCGTTGGCGGAAGCATTTGGCGAAGAAAAGGTAGAGGCGATTTGTGGGTGTTTGCAATTGTATTTTGAGAAAGGTTGGGTGGAAATTGCAGAGGGAAGGTTGCGTTTGATTGATCCCCAAGGATTTTTGTTTTCTAATGTGGTGTTGGCGGAATTGTTTGAGAAATTGGGGTGACGAACTGCTTATGCAAAAAAATAAAGTTAGAAAAGCTGTGATTCCGGTAGCTGGTTTCGGTACTCGTTTGTTTCCAGCTACTAAAGTTGTCAAAAAAGAACTTTTCCCGATTATCGATCGAGATGGTAGGGCAAAACCTGTGATTCTCGCAATTATTGAAGAGGCAATTAGTGCTGGAATTACAGAAGTCGGGATTGTGGTGCAGCCAGATGACAAAGAAATATTTGCAGATTTCTTGAAAAACCCACCCAAAAAAGAACTTTTAGAGAAACTTTCACCACAAAATCAAGAATATAGCCGATATCTCGAAGATTTAGGTAATAGAATTACCATTTTGTTACAAGAGGAGCAATTAGGCTACGGTCATGCGGTATTTTGTGCCAAGGATTGGGTACAAAATGAGCCATTTTTGCTCATGTTGGGCGACCACATTTATGCATCTGACATTGAAAAATCTTGTGCGCGTCAAGTTTTAGATGTTTACGAACAAGTTAATCAAAACGTTATTGGCTTAACTACAATGCCAGCAGAAATTATTCATAAAGCTGGATGTATAACAGGAGTTTGGCAAGAGCTAAACTCGATTTTGTCAGTTACTCAACTCCATGAAAAACCGACTATTGAGTATGCACAACAGCATTTACGTGTAGAGGGAATGTCAGAAAATGATTTTTTAGGTATATTTGGCTTATATTTACTAACGCCGAAAATTTTTGACTTTATAGCAGAGCATATCAACCAAAATTTCCGAGAACGAGGTGAATTTCAGTTAACATCTTGTCTGGAAAAATTGCGTGAGGAAGAGGGAATGACAGGATATGTTGTTAAAGGCAAGTGTTTTGATACAGGTTTGCCAGATGCTTATCGGCAGACAATGATTGATTTTAGAAAAATATAGATTAATCTCAGTTCAATTCGTTTGTCTGGGAGGCTCTCGCTTTTTAAAATGGTTCAAATAGATAGTAGTCTATTGAGGTAAGCAGAGGCATCTTGAAACTATACCGTTTAATTTGCTCCTGGCGATCGCCTCCTTTTTTTGTGAAAGCAGTTTTTAGGTAGATGAGTTACAAAATGCAGGACTCTAAATCAGACACAAACCTTAAAAAACTACCTCAAAACTAGCGGTAGTTAGAGCAGGAAAAGAGGTAGCATCCAATTGTGCAAATTTACCCCCGGAATTAATCTCAGCAAAGTTATCCGCCGAACCATTAGGGTTATAAAAGAGACTACCATTTGCGCTATTATAAACGATCGCTGCACTACTACTTGCAGCTAAAGTATCGTTCGTCACTGTGGCAAAGTCTGCGGAATTTAATTTAGTCGGAAAGACTGAGTTACTTAGAGCAGTAAAGGTAGATTTAGATAGTAGGATCTTGTCTTGCTTAGGAGTGAAGTCACTAATAATATCAACTCCGAGTTCCCTAATATCAAACTTTGATCCTGTTGCAAATGCAAACTTATCTGAACCAGCGCCTCCTTTTAAGAAGTCGTCCCCACTATCTCCCTGTAGATAATCGTTGCCTTTGTTCCCGATCAGAATATCTTTTCCACTACTGCCAAAAAGAATATCATTACCCTTACCCCCTAGAAGGTTGTCGTCACCACTACCCCCATCTATTGTATCTGCACCATCTCCACCAATCAGGATGTCAGAACCTGCCCCCCCATCAATGTAATGATTACCAATAACACAAGAAAGTGAAATACTGTCATCACCATTCCCAGCAAAAACAACCTTGTCGCCAGCCGAAAAATTCCTCGAACTAAAGGTATCGTCTCCATTGGTTGTAACGACATTAGTACCGATCGCATTTCTGGATCGAGCAACTGCCTCTTTTATGAGATCAGCAAGATTCTCACTTTTAGAACCAAGAGTCAGTACACCACCTCGACCAAGCTGCGTAACTAGTGTCTTGTAATCGACTGAAAGATTACTAGTAGTTAGAAAAATTGGAATAATGTTATTTGCTTCTAGCGCAGTTTTTACTTGTCCGATCTCTGGATAATCTTCATTAGGATCGATTACACCATCTCCATTATTGGCAATAGTATCACTTGGAATAACCGCTGCGCGATCGCCGGCAACGTGATAAGTACTATCGGTGGCTATTATAACAACACGAAACGAACCTACTCTGTAACCAAGACTGCCACCGCTATCTAAAGCTGTGTACAAGAGTGCATCTAATTGTGATTCTGACCCATCATTGCCACCAAAAGCTTCAAAGTCAAAGATTTTGTCTTTAATTGTTGTGACATTATTTGTCAAAGCTACTTCTGGTTTATATACATAGTCAGCGTAACCTCCAAAAGGCGGTATTGGCTTATCTTTGAAGGAAGCAATACCAAATTTAAGGTCATCACCAAATATCTTTGCTAACTTCGGGTTGCTTAAGCGATTTACCGTCACAGGAAGTACGGCTTTAAGCTGGACTAATTCCTCATTGGATGATGATGTTAAGTCTTGTAGCAGAACAATATCAGATACTAAACTCATAGTTTTTCCCTCTGACTACTTTTATTAATGGGTTGTATTGGAAAGTGGCTGAATACTATTTAAGCTTGATATTAGCAAGGTTAATTGATTTAAGATAGTACTTAAACTGAAGAAAATATAATCTCTTTCAAAAAATATTTACTGCGTCCTGACTCAGGCTTGATTTAGTTTTTATGGGGCTTGTAGTGAGTTACCGAAGAAAGGCAGGAGGAAGAAAATATATTTTTTACCCTCTGCCACTTTCTTTTAGAGCAAGTAAATTTATTTATGTTTGTGTAGGGTGTGGTATACAAAAAAGAAGAAAATATGTATTTTGAGGTGCGTAGCAAATAGACATCTCCAGAAATTAAATATGCGTTACCCAGAAACCTTGTAGAGACGTAGCAGTGCTACGTCTCTACGTTCTATTTTCGGAGATGTCTAATATTTACTGCCTCCTTATTGAAACGAAAATTTAAGGGGTTTACCTCCTGCCTAATGCCCCCTGTCTCTACCCTACTTAAGGTTATAATCGCAGACTTAACGAGAGAGAATGTCACAAGATATGAGTTAAGCTAAAGTGCGTCAATGGGTGAGCAGTGAAGATAATGCTTTGGATTAGAGGATGAATCAGTATTTTGCAACGGTTGCTCGCGGATTAGAAACCCTTGCGGCTCAGGAGTTAGAGCAACTGGGTGCCCATTCCGTAGAGCCGGGGTTTTGCGGTGTAGCCTTTGAGGGCGATCGCACTTTACTTTATCGCGTCAATCTTTGGGCTAGGCTGCCGTTCCGAATCTTGGTGAATATCAATGAGTTTCCATGCCTTGATGCCAAGGATCTCTATCGCGGTATCCAGACTATCGATTGGCAAAACTATCTGACGCCAGATATGACGCTGGCGGTGAATGTCACGGGCAAAAACCAGCACCTCAACCACAGCCACTTCACATCTCTTCAGGTCAAAAATGCGATCGTCGATCAGCAGCAAGAAAATCTGGGCGAGCGTTCAAATGTAGAGCTTCATGACCCAGATGTGCGGGTTAATGTTCATATTGAACGCGACTTTTGTACCGTCAAACTCGACAGTTCTGGAAATAGTCTGCATCGCCGAGGCTACCGTCCTGCGGTGGGAGTAGCCCCCCTGAAGGAATCTCTGGCTGCTGCCCTGATTCAACTTTCGGGTTGGCAACCAAACCAGATGTTCTACGATCCTCTGTGTGGATCTGGCACTTTACCCCTGGAAGCTAGCTTAAAGGCACTGAATATCGCACCAGGGCTGTTTCGCGATAGCTTTGGATTTGAAAATTGGCTCGATTTTGATCTGCCCCTTTTAGAAAAGCTGCTCCAAGAAGCTAAGGACAGTCAACTAGATACCCTGACTGCACCTATTTGGGGAAGCGATCGCGATGAAAATATAATTGAGCAAGCGATTAACAATGCTCAAAACTGCGGCGTTGATAACCATGTATGGTTTTCTCAAATGGAGCTTGCTGATGTTGTCGCCCCTGCAGACAGTGGGATTTTATTCTGCAATCCACCCTATGGCGAACGACTGGGGCGAGATAGCGATCTAGGTGCATTTTACAAACTTTTGGGCGATGTATTGAAACAACGCTTCAAAGGCTGGACTGCATTTGTACTCAGTGGCAACAAGGAACTGTCTCAATCGATTGGACTAAAATCGTCCCAGCGAATTGCCGTGTACAACGGAGCGCTGCCTTGTCAGTTAATGAAATATGAGTTGTATTAAGACAAAGACGCGATAAATCGTTGTCTCTACAAAAGACCGATTATTTGTAGAGACGGCGATTCATCGCGTCTTACCTGTGATATTTTTAATACTCTTTAACAAATTTAAATTTAGCCAAAAAAAGCTTGAAACCAATTATTAGTCTATATTCTGGCAGTTATGATGACAACGTTTAAAAAAAGTGGCAGTATAATCGGTGACTGACAACCTGCAATTTATTTATAGCTAAGGGGCTATTTATGTCAGATCAATTCACGTTTACTGTTACCAATGACACCGAACAGGCAATTACAGAGTTGTGGGTATCTCTCGATGATGAAGATTGGGCTTCATTTACCTTGAGTGATTCAGGGATTCCATCGGGTGAAACAGTAACAATTGCTTGGGCTGAATATACGAACGATTCGCCCTGTGAATGGTATATCTCTGCTGTCTTTGAAGATGAATCAGAAAGTGAGTCAGCCCTATTTAACTTCTGCGAAGAACCAGCTTTAACGTTCGGCTAAATTTCCCATTGCGATCGCCTATGGCGGGCGTTTACGCCATCGCGCTTAATACATGATTGCATATCGATTCCAGCCATAAAAACAAAAGCCCTACCTCGAAATGTATCTAGGTGGGGCTTGATATTAGAATTGATATTGGCATGAATAACACACAGAATGAAATAGAATAAAGCTGAAAGAAAGGTATAAAACGTATTTTACTCCTGAATTCTTCTGTATAAGACTAGGCTTTTCCAGGTGACTTGTAAAATCTATTTGCTTTCTCTGCGCGTGGAGAGCAATATAATGTTTGCTTAAGATGATAAATCTGACAGGCTTAACGGTAATAAGACAGTGAATCTTGTGCAATCTTCAATATTGGTAACTTCTATTGTGCCTTGGAGACATTCTATAAGCTTCTTAACTAATGTCAAGCCCAATCCTGTCCCGCCAATTTTCCAGAAATCGTTGTAAGGAATTCGGTAAAATGGCTCAAATATTCGAGATTGCTCTTTTTTAGGGATTATTACGCCAGAGTTGCTAATTGTAATTTGAAAGAAGGGTACTTGAGAATTAATTGTCATACCAGATAGATCGTCTTTATCGATTGCATTTTTTGTCATGTAGATAGTCTGGACGGTTAATCTAATCTCTTCATCAGGAGGAGAATATTTGCAGGCATTGTTGAGTAATTCGGAGATAATTTTGCTAACAACACCTAAGTCTGAAACCATAGGTGGTAAATCTTGAGGAATATTAACCTGGAAAATCTGTTTTTGAGAACGAGCAAGTTCTCGAAAATACAAGGTTAGATGAGGAAGCCAGTCTTGAAGTTGAAATGAAGTTAATTCTAATGGATATGCATCTGTATCAATCATTTGCAAAGACAGCAAAGTGTTGACCAAATCTAGCCCTTTTTCACACTGTTGATGTAGAATAGTTACGTAGCCAGCTACAGACTCAAATGGAGAAAGTAGCTCTGAATTTAAAATGCCCTCTCGCTCCAGAATATTTTCTAGCACGGAGATTGTCATTTTGATATTCGATAAGGGCATTCGCATTTCATGAGAGGCGGTTGCTAGAAAATTATTTTTCAACTGGTTGAGCCGTTGAGATTGTGACAATTGCTCCCGTTGATAGCGATTGAGTGCTGTTTGAATAGCAACATAAAGTTGTTGTTCCTTGACAGGTTTGAGGATGTAACCAAAAGCAAATGTCATGTTAGCTCGTTCCACAGTGCTTTTGTCAGAATGTCCGGTAATATAAACGACAGGGACTTGAAAACGATTCCAGATTAGCTCCGCCGCCTGAATACCGTCCATCTCACCCCGCAACTGGATATCCATTAAAACCAAGTTTGGGAGCAGTTCACCAGCTTTCTCAATGGCCGTTTCTGCCGTATCGATAATATCTAAAACAGTGTATCCCAGCAGTTCTAAAGTTTCTTGTAAATTCATTGACAGGATATACTCATCTTCAACAACCAGAATCCGAACTTTTTCTGTTATCTGGGTGTTTGATAAAATGCTGCTAATATTCATAAAGCTACTTTTTATAAAAGAAATTTTGAAGCGTTTGCAAGTAATAAACTGAATTGATTTTATGTATGGCAAGTGTAAACATCATCAGGATTAATTACCACGATATAATCCACAGATATTGAATAAAGTTTCTGTTTTGAACTAAGTAAGGCTGTTCTTTGATTGATGATTCCCAGGGTTAAAGTTTCATGAGTATAGCGAGAAGATGAAACAAGAACATTTGTGGCGTGAAGTATTTCGAGACTACCAGGCTGTGAAACGTTCCAGAATTTAGTTTTTCCTACACCTATTGTCATCAATTCACAGCAAATAAATTTTGTATGTCAAATGGATGTTGTTTCTTAAGATGCGATCGCCTTTCCCCTTTTAGAAACAACCATCCATAAAACGTATCTTCTCAGATTTTGTGATTTACGGTTTGCAATATACTTAAAGCCACCGCCTCCGCTACCTTGATACCATCGATACCAGCCGAGAGGATTCCCCCGGCGTATCCCGCGCCTTCACCAGCTGGATAAAGACCGATTGTATTTAAACTCTGATAATCTTCTTTGCGTTTAATCCGAATCGGTGATGATGTGCGGGTTTCTACCCCAGTCAACACGGCATCATCCATTGCAAATCCTTTAATTTGTTTGTCAAAAGCGGGAAGTGCTTCACGGATGGCTGCGATCGCATAATCTGGTAAACTCTCACTCAAATCGCCCAAGTGTACCCCAGGTGTATAAGACGGTTTAACAGTGCCCAATGCTGTCGAGGGGCGATGGTTGAGAAAGTCTCCCACCAACTGTCCTGGAGCTTCATAAGTCCCGCCGCCCAATTCAAAAGCCCGTTCTTCCAAGCGCCGTTGGAAGTCGATTCCTGCCAAGGCATTGCCCGGATAATCTTCGGGGGTGATGCCCACAACGATCGCACTGTTGGCATTGCGCTCATTGCGAGAGTATTGGCTCATCCCATTGGTGACAAGTCGCCCCGGTTCTGATGCAGCGGCAACTACCAAACCTCCCGGACACATACAAAAACTATAGACAGAACGACCATTTTGGCAGTGGTGAACCAGTTTGTAATCGGCAGCACCTAAAAGCTTATGACCAGCTTGAGCGCCAAAACGACATTGGTCGATGAGAGTCTGGGGATGTTCGATCCGAAAGCCGATGGAAAAAGGTTTCGGCTCTATGTAAACCCCGCGTTCAAATAGCATTTGGAAGGTATCGCGGGCGCTGTGCCCTACCGCCAGAACTACATAATCGCTGGCGATATATTCCCCACTAGCGAGGGTGACTCCCCGCACCTGTCCATTTTCGATGTTAATATCTTCCACTAGGCTTTGAAAGCGAATTTCGCCACCGAGGGATTCGATTTTGGCACGCATACTTTGGACGATTCCGACTAGTTTAAAAGTGCCGATATGCGGTTTGTTGATATAGAGAATTTCTGGTGAGGCTCCCGCATTGACAAGTTCGGTTAGTACCTTGCGCCCATAGTGCTGAGGATCTTTGACTTGACTGTAGAGTTTGCCATCGGAAAATGTACCCGCCCCACCTTCGCCAAACTGGGCATTGGATTCTGGGTTGAAGTCTGATTTTTTCTTCCAAAAACCAAAAGTATCAGCAGTGCGATCGCGAACTTTTTTGCCACGTTCTAAAATGATGGGGCGGAAACCCATTTGTGCCAGCATCAAACCTGTAAACAAGCCACAAGGCCCAGTACCAATGACGATGGGGCGAATTGTCAAATTACTCGGTGCTTTTGCCACTGGGCGATAACTCATGTCTGGCGTAGCCATTACATGAGGATCTTTTTTCAGGCGCTTGAGTAGATGGCTTTCCTGAGTCGTTTCTACATCCAGAATATAAACAAGAGCGATCTCTCCTTTCTTACGGGCATCGTAGCTACGCTTGAAGATGGAATAACCGATCAATTCTTCGTCTGAAATTTGCAGCTTTTTGAGGATGGCAGCCTCGATCTCATCTTCAGGATGATCGAGCGGGAGCTTTATTTCTGTTAGGCGTAACATAGCGAGGAGAAATGCATACTGTCTATCAAAATTTTAATCAAAATCAGTGAATTTGAGATTTTAGATTTTAGATCGAAGATTCAAAATCCAAAAGTTAAAAAGGTCTAAAGGCGAATTTATCTCTAAGAGTTGCGCCCAAATTGATACTCGCTCTGCAATAAGCAAGCTACGCAAAATTAATCTAAAATCTAAAACTATTTGACTTTTGACTTTTAACTTTTGACTTCCCCAAAGGGGCTGACTGCCGCTTCTAACATTCGTATTGTCCCAAGTTCAGCATCTATTTCCACTTCTACACCGATTGGCAAGGTAAATTTATCCTTAATATGACCAATCATTGAACCGTACCAAGCAGGAATACCTAAAGGAAGTATGTGTTGTTGCAATACTTGCATTAACGTAAATGACGGTTCATCTCCAAGACTACATTTAGTGCATTGTCCAAAGATAAAGCCAGTAATTTGATTCAGTATGCCAGCAGTTTTTAACTGCGTTAGCATCCTATCTATACGATAAACATCCTCGCCAACTTCTTCCACAAACAGAATGCTTTTGTTCCAGGAAGGTAGGTAAGGTGAACCTACCATTGCTGATAGTACTGATAAGTTTCCACCCACAAGTTTACCTCTCGCCTTTCCCGGTGCTATTATCTCCAACCGTACTTCGCTAGGGTTGAGATTTTGCATAGTCACAACTTCACCATCAAATAGGATGCGCTTGAAGTAATCCACTGTAAACTGATTCCAGGTAGACGTAGCAACTGGCCCATGAAAAGTAACCATTTGACTACGGGCATTAATTGCCAACAACAGGGTAGTAATATCGCTATACCCGATGATAATTTTTGGATGGGAACGGATCAGCGAATAGTTGAGTAAGGGTAAAATGCGATTGCAGCCCCAACCACCACGCATAGGAATAATTGCTTTTATGGTGCGATCGCTAAACATCAAGTTTATATCATCAGCGCGATCGTCGTCTTTTCCCGCTAAATAGCCGTAACGATCTAATATATGTTTCCCCAGCTTGACTTTTAACCCTAACTGTGAAATTGATTTCTGCGCTGCTTCGATGTCTTTAGCGTCAACGATACCCGCAGGGGCTATCAATCCTACGGTATCACCAGGTTGCAGGCGGGGCGGCTTGCGGATGGTGTTTAGGGATGGCTTACCTTGGACGGTAAGTGTTGGTATCTGGGTAGCTAAGGTGGCAAGTCCACAGGTTGTAAGAAATTCTCGACGTTTGATAGTCATAACCATAAACTAATACCATTTTGGATTTTAGACTTCGGCTACGCTCAGTCGAACGATTTTAGATTTTGGATTATGAAACATCCATTGGACAAGTGTTTCAGTTTTCCATCTGTCGCAATCATTTTTCAAATTGGTATAACCACTCTAGACGCAAAAAAGACAGGGCGAAGAGAAATAGAGAAGATTTTTGCTTCAGTTTTCGGATATTTTTTTATTTGGAATTCCATAATACCCAGTATCTAGTTTTGTTGTACAGAGTCGTTATGGTAAGTTTAAATCATTAGTCTTCTTGCATAAATCAAAAGTCAGAACCCCAAAGAGCCAAAGCGATGTTATTGCTGACTACTTAAAATCTGAATAGGAATTTCAATTTGGAATTCCGTTCCCTGACCTAATGCAGAGAAACAACTGAGCTTACCCTGGTGCTTTTCAACAACAATCTGATAACTGATTGATAAACCTAAACCAGTTCCTCGACCAACAGGTTTAGTAGTGAAGAAAGGATCGAAAATATGTTCCTGAATTTCTGAATTCATCCCAAAACCATTATCTTTGATACTAATCAAAACCATCTCTTTGTCTATGAGTGAAGTTTTAATTTGAATAGTTGGTGTCTGATTTGTAGACTGCCAATGTTTCAGATTCTCCTTTAAGGCATAAATCGCGTTATTGAGAATATTCATAAAAACCTGATTTAGCTGGTTGGCATAACACTTAGCTTTCGGGAGTTTACCATACTCTTTAACTATCTGGATATCAGGTAAATTATTAGGTAGTGTCAACTGATGATTCAGAATCATTAATGTATTATCTATACCTTCATGAATATCTACAGACTTCATTTTTGCTTCATCTAGTCGTGAGAAGTTTCGTAAGCCAAGAACAATTTCTGTGATTCGCTCACTACCTACAGTCATAGATGCCATTAGCTTAGGTAGATCGTCACACAAGTACTCTAAATCAATAGTTTTTATTTTGGCTGCTATGGTGGGATTTAACTGGGGATATTGCTCTTGATAAACTGCAATTAAATCTAGTAAATCATTGATATATCGATTTGCATATTCGAGATTACCAGCAATAAAACTAATGGGATTATTAATTTCATGGGCAACACCTGCTACCATTTGTCCTAAACTCGACATTTTTTCACTGTGAACTAGTTGAGCTTGTGTCTGTTGTAAGTCAAGTAAAGCTTTTCTTAATTCAGATGTTCGTTCTGCAACTTTTCGTTCTAACTCGTTGTTAGCCATTTGCAAAGCTTCTGCGGCTCTGACGGTTTCTGTTGCAATACTGGCAATATGGGTGGCTGTTTTGAGAATTTCTAAATGATGCGGAGTAGGATGACAAGGAAATTTATGAGATATAGCAAATGTTCCTAAAACTTCACCAGTTTGTGAAGTAAAAGGTGATGACCAACAAGCTCTAATATTGTAACTTAGAGCAAAATCTCGAAAATCAGCCCATAAAACATCATTGGCAATATCAGTTGCAAATACTGAATCTCCTCTATAAGCAGCAGTACCACAAGAACCACAACATTCACCAATCATCAAACCATCAACACCTTTAGCATATTCTTGGGGTAAAGTTGGTGCCGCTCCTCCCCGCAGTCGGTGATTTTCTCGATCTACAACTAAAATTGAGCAATATGCTTCTGGTAATTCTTGCTCTAGCAAAATACAAAGGTTATTAAAAATTTCATATAGGTTAACCCCAAATGTCACTTGTTCTAAAATTTGGCTTTGGGTGTACATTAACGCTTCTGAACGCTTGCGTTCAATCGCTGTTGCTAAAATATGAGTTATGGATTGTAAAAAATGAATATCGTCTGGAGAAAAATTCCTCGCCTCGGTAGCATATACTTCTAGCAAACCTAAAGGTTTACTCGCACCAGGAATTAGCACACTCAATCCAGCAACACTATCTGAAGGAGAAGGAATAGTTAATTCATCTATTTGACAATAGGATGTGTTGATCTGAATAATTGGCTGAGTATTCTCCAATAACTTCTGTACTTGCTGATTAGTTATGATATTAATCTCAGAAGAGTCTGTTTGTAACGAGTTCTCTCCAATGCTAGCTACTTTACGTAAAGAATGACTATCTGAAAGTACTTGCCAAATTCGACTATATTTTATATCTAATATTTGAGCTACTAAAACAACTGTATCTTGGAACAAATATGACAATTCAATCCCTGATAGTGCTTTTTGTCCTAGTGCATTCACTGCGGATTGATAGCTGAAATTCATTGATAAATTATCGGCTTTATACCAGTTCTTGTTTGATTCAGTTGTTTTACTTGATGCCTCTAAATGTAAGTTCATAAACAAAAATAATTTTATATGTGTATCTAATACTCTCCTAAAAAAGGTTTAAATTCAACTCGATATTAATAAATTTAAGAAAATAGAATTTTTATAAATCAAAGATAAAGTAGGGGGGTAGATAAAATATATTTAAATTGTTAAATATATTTCCCCCTACGTATTTACTCGTAATTTATTTCCAGAATTAAGCTGGATTTCTATATAAAATCTGTATTACCAATTACAGGCAAAAGATTGTCATATAATTGCATCGCCTGTAAACAAGTATTAATACTAGATGCTGCTGAATTATATGCTGCAATATTTTCTTCAACAATATTTAATAATTGCCGATTATTCGCAATTTTTTCTTTAGCTTCTTGTTCTAATGTTTTCTCCAAATAAGCACGCGCCTGTGGGTATTGCTGCAAAATCTCATCTGATTGCTGATTTGCCATTGGTATCAATTGAGTTTTCAATGTTTGATTAATGGTTTGACGGAAAGATTTACGAATAGTATGAGAAACTTTTGGTTCAAAATCTAACTTCAATAACTGCCTAATTGCTGGTTCTGCTTCCACGATACTTTCAGCGTCGTAACCTTGAGAAGTTTGTGATAAAGTTTGGCGAAATTGATATATAGAAAAAGTGCCTTCATCGTAAAATCTAGGGCTTTCTCGCACAAAGCGATCGCACTCTACACTAGCTGCACTTACTAATGCTTGAGTAACTACTTTTTCTAAATTCCCGATCTCTTGTTCAATGCCACCATCATTATCTAATAAACGATACAGTTGGCGATAATATTCTGACTTGCGAATCTTTTCAATCAACCGCTGGAAATAATTTGCAACTACTTGCTGAGAAGATTCAATCAAAATATCTTCTAATTGATTTGCTAAGTAATAAAATGCCTCTACTAAAATAGCAATCAAAGGTGCGGTAGCATTTCGAGGATGGCTAATGGTTGCACGTCGATAAGCATAAGCTACAGAAAAAGTATCTAGCAATTCATCTAAGCGGCGAATCATTCGTGATTGCAATTGCTTAAAATCTGCTTCAAAAGCATCACAAGAATTATTAATTACATGGTTAACTTCTTCTGTGATATGCTCGCTAAATTCTCTCCCAATTTGCTGGAGTTGCTGATTTAGGCGTTGTAACTCTTGCGCCTTCATCGTCTCAATTTCTTGGGGCTGACTATCTAAATCGCGTTGGATACTCTGATAATGTTTTTTGAGCTTAATACAAACATCTTCCAAATCATCAGCAAGATTTTTAAATAATTGTGGACGCTTTTCTTCGGTAAGATAACGAGTAATAGCTGTGCGAAATTCTTCAGTTCCACTATCTTGAATTAACTGTTCTATCAGTTCATTTCCCCACTCTCCCAGAATCCGCACATAATTTTGATTTGGAGTTTCAAAGCCGTTCACAGAGACACGGAATTTACTGGAAGATAGCTTTCCTGAATTTACACAGTAGTTGTTAAACGCATAGACAAATTGTGGAGTTTCTTCTTTACCATCTAAACCTTTAATACTTTCTGCAAAAACTGAATCTAAACCAAATCTATCTTGTGAGCTTGTCTGTTTAATCTGACTGCCATAAAATCCTAATAATCCACTGGTTTTATAAACCTTCCTGGAATTGGCAAATTGCCCACTAATTAAATCGTCTAATCGTTGCCGTAGCTGAGTATTATACCAAGTTTCATCGATCCGGTTGAAGACATAGAAAACGCGATCGCGTACTCCTCCATTCTCCCGCATTAATTCCAAAAGTTCGGTTTCTTCTTTTGTCATATCACCCGCTGAAGCAGGTTTTAGCACGCACACCACCGCCGAAGTATCAGGATGTTGAATTTTGGCATAAGTTAGTTGGGCATCTTTCTCTACTGGCGCATCTATACCAGGTGTGTCAATAATTACATTACCATCTTGTAGCAAAGGATGATTGCAGTAATATTCTATTCGCTTCAACACGGCACTATTACTACCACGACGGGCATATCCAGCTGCTTCCTTAAGATTGGAAAAGTTAAATTGCTCCATTGAATATGTAGCATTGTTAACCGTGTTGATGCGATCGCTATTTGCTATATATCCCTCTAGCAACAACATTAACGCCTTCGCCTGTTTTGCACGTTCTGATTTACTCTCACCACCCTCCTGTTGAATAATCGCTTCAGAACCTTGACGTAGCAGGTTAATTACCTCAGCTTGGTTAATATTAGTGACTGTCTGAAATCCTAGTTGCTGACACAAAGAAACTGCTTGTTCTCGAATCTCTGCTTCACTTAAAAACGTCAAAACAACACGTTCTTTATCTACTTCTGCATACTCGATTTTGCATTCCGTACCTGTAGCGTGTCCCTCTGCACTGTAGAGTAATTCCCTTTCTAATAGTGCATTAATTAGCATTGATTTCCCAGCACTAAAAGCACCTGCAAAGACAATTTCAAACTTCGGAGAAATCGCTTTAATTAAAGAAGTTCGTACAGGTGTAATATCTTGGGAACGTAGCGTTGGTTCTTGTTGTAAAAGTTGTAATATAAATTCAACCCGATCTTTCAAATCTTGGCACTGAAGCGGTAAATCTGACATATTCAGCATCCTGACAATATTTCTCTATATATTAGTAATATTTATTGTCTTGATGGTTCAGTAAATTTCCTGAGAATTATATGTGGTTTATCCCTGAAGATTTATAATATAATACGGTTTTGTTAAATATTATTGGTGTAGATAATTTGTTTTTCAAGACGCGATAAATCGCGTCTCTACATGAGGGTTTTGTTGCTCGTTAGGAACTGTATCGATTTATAATAATTTCATTATCTATTCTATTAGCTTGTCAGATACTGTGCTTAAACCAAATATGGATGGACAAGTTAGTATCTAGGCAGAAATAAATGTAAAGTTTGTAGTAAGGACTTTAGTCCTGATAATCCTTGCTCTGAGCGATAAATCGCTCACTACAAACTAAGAGTTTATTTTATATTTAATTATGTCTACTTACTTTCTAGCTATTACCTTAACTGCTTATGGCGATAGCTAGAATCGTATTCGTGCTTTGGAAGCGGGTTTTTAGACTCATTTATTGAAACCAGTCTCAAGAGCAAAACTAGTTGAATTTGCCGCTAATTTATTTGCTGCTTGTAATTGGTAATAAATTGTATTTTTACCTCTTTTGAGGCACTAACACAGGCAGTTTACGTTCATCGGCTGCAAATTTAGCGTGTTGTCCAACAGTCAAAACATTAAACTGACTGGATATAATTTCTAAACTTTTGTTCACTATTGCCAGCTTTTTGTAGGTGGGAACACTCATACCAGGAAAAAATGAGAGTTCTGGCACATCTTCTTGACTTACAAAGTCTGTAGGATGGAGTAGCAAAGAAGGCTGGACGCGTGTAACTTTACACAGCCACAGAGCTATTCGCAGATACAGTAACGCCACTTCCGAAGAAAATGTACTCAGAAACATTATGTAACTGAAGTGAATTGGCACTTTAAAAATTGGCATGGTGGTAACGGGAATCTCAGTCAGCCTATCCTTATCTAGTTGCCACTTGTAAGGTTTTAGAGGTTGCAAACCCTCTTTAAAACCACCAAACAGCGCTTCCCGTTTTTTACGTTCTTCCTTGCTCAATTTACAAGTTATTAAATAATATGCTCGTGCTATGGGGCCCAAAAATGTGGGAAAAGTTGAAGCATCATATTCGTATCCCCGTCGTGCTAAAACTTTCAATACTGCTGGAGAAAAACTGTATCCTGGCCCCCGGAAGCCGATAGGATGTTGATGAGTGACGCGCTTGATATGTTCTTCGGCAAGGGCCACCTCTTCTTCAATCTCATTCTCTGAATACAGATGTAGCCAAGGATCGTGATAGAATGAATGGTTGCCAATTTCGTGACCGGCGCTAGCGATCGCTTGTATTGCTTTGGTATTCTTTTCTAGTGCTGCATCCTGACCGACAATGAATACTGTGATTGTCAAATCCCATTGCTTGAGAATATCTAAGAAACGAGGTACTGCGATATCCAGGTAAGAAGGATAAGTCTCCCAACCCGGAGCGCCCTGATTTTTTAAATAAGACCAAATATTATCCAAATCTAAAGAAAGACTGGCTATTGGTTTGTTTCCTTTTTGCTTTGTTTTCATTATGAGTTAAATTATTTGAACAATTTTAAGCGTCAATTATAGTCTAAGGTTTGGACTTTATTGGTCATGCTCTGACTGGTTCCCAGCCTCCAGGCTGGGAACAAGACGACACAAGCCTTTGGGCTTTTCTCATACCAATTTTCTATGAAGATGCGCTAAACCATCTTTAAGTAGAAGAAAGAAGAAAGAAAAACGAACCGCATACTCCTACGGAGAAGCAAGCTACGCGTTAGCGTCTCCCCTTGGGAGAAGGACGCAAAGAAATAAAGAAAGAAGTTAAAAGGGTTTGGCGCAGCCTCACAAAGAAATAGTATTAGTCCCATTCCTTCATAACACAAGTACTTTCGTTCGCAACACAAGTCTGTTTTGAGCCTTTGAGGAAATAAAAAACAGCTTTTTTTTTTCGAGAGGGGTTGGGGGGATTAAAAGTCTGTGGAGCCACTCTAAAAGACTTGTGTTTGATCCACATTTTAGATGTTGATTTGCTGCCTTTGGGTTAAACACATGGCAATTCCCTTTTCGTAGTAAGCTGCCTCATTAATAAAAATTGGCCAAACAGTAGATGCACCTTCATAAACAATTGTTTTATCGTCAAAAGTTATAAAGATTGGATCTCCTGGGTTCAAGGCTTGATAATCCTTATCCTGAAGCTCTGGATGAATCATCCCAAAGATTGTACCATCAGATTTTTTTGGGTAGTCTACAACTGATAAATGGTCATAGAGAATCAAGGTTTCATTTTTTGATGGAATTTTACCCTGGTTAAACTGTTCTAAGTAGTCCAGAAGGGCGCGAACAAGTTCCTCTGTTTGTTGGAACAGCGTTGCTTTTAAGATACCTTGGGCAATTGGGCCAACCTCGAACGCAAAACCTAATTCGCACAGAGAATTTACAAATGGGTTTTCTGCAATTGATTTAAAAGAACAGCGATAAACCCTAACTAAAGGATTAATCTGGCTCAGATAAGCAGCCAATTTTAAATTTAAGGGATGACTATTATCAAGAATAATTGTCAGACCCATATTAGCTGTACTGCTGTGCAAGTCTAAGATGAAATCGGCTTGTTTATCCCCATTTGATGCTAGAGTATCCTGAATTAATTTAGCTTGCAAATCTTCGTAACTATTCAAAGTCGGATCTTGTAAATCTTGCTTGAGAAAACAGCGATTTAAATCTTTCTCTACATATCGTCTCCCGGCGGCAAAAGCATGAGGATTTGCTAACAGGGTGACTGTCTCAAAACTCGATTTAGTAATTAAATCGGGAAACTGGGCAAATTTTTGGACTAGGTAGGCTCCTGTAAATTCATTGCCATGAGTTCCACCGACAATTGCAACTCGATTAATCTGGTTCATGAAGCATTCACTTTGCCAATGCGATCGCGATCGTGTGGTTGATTAAGATAAGACATATCAGGGCCATTGGGAATAATTCCGCCGGGATTGAGTGGAAATAGGTTTCCGTAGTAGTCCCGCTTCACAGTTTCTACGTCGCAAGTGTCAGCCACACCCGGAAGCTGATACAAATCGCGTAGATAAGCTCCGAGATTTTGATAGTCTCGAATTCGCTGCCGATTGCATTTAAACAGCCCATAGTAGGCACTATCAAACCGGAATAATGTCGTGAATAACCGCACATCTGCAAGTGTCAGATGTTTACCGCAGAGATAGCGATTAGTCTGCAATGCAAGCTCAATCTCATCGAGAGTTGCGAACAGTTCATTACAAGCTTGATTGTATGCTTCCTGAGTCTGGGCAAAGCCACAGCGATACACACCGTTATTTACCGCGTGATAAATCTTTTCATTCCACCAGTCAATTTTCTCTTTAAGTTCTTCTGGGTAAAGATTTAGCGTCGGATTGTTGGCGAACTCGTTAAACTCAGAATTCAGCATGACGATAATCTCTGAACTCTCATTATTGACGATCGCTTTTGTTTGGTTATCCCATAGTACTGGCACTGTAGAGCGTCCACTGTAGCCGGGTTCTGCCTTTTGATAAAATTCAGCCAGTGTGCAACAACCTTCTTCTTCTTCGTTGAATATCCAACCACCTTCAACGGGAGAAGGAGATACTATACAAACTGATATTACCGCGTCGAGTTTTTTTAGCGATCGCACTACCAAAGTTCGATGCGCCCAAGGACAGCCCAGCCCAACATAGAGTTTGTAGCGCCCCGTTGCTGGTGGGTATGGATTCCCTTCTTCTGTACCAATGAACTTGCGAAACTGGCTATTAGGACGAATATATGCTCCCGACTGATTGCGAGGAGCAAGATTTGACATCATTATCTGCCACAGAGTCGTCCAAACAAACTTTCCTAGCCAGATAAGCAGTTTGGGAGGAAGCGACTTACCTTTCTTCTTGGGGAGCTTTTTCTCGTCATCCATTAGAGTTGAGTTAGTCATGGCGACAATTTTGCTTTGGGAGCGATCGACGTACCTTCAGATTTCTTACTTTAACTCTACTACGCTTTGCATGAACTATTGGATCTATATGACAATATTGTGATACCGATATTGCTTTAAAGACAACTTATAAGCTAGCGATCGCTTATTTTCAATAATAGTTTATTCAGTATCAGAATCTCTATCTACTTGGTAAGCCTGTAATAAATATTCTCCATTGAAGTGAATGAGATGAGTAGAATCTTCCGCAACCCAAACATCAGTTTCCCAAGCAATCTCAGCCAAATACTCCACCATCGCTTTTCTACTTAAAAAAGTTGTCACCATTACAAGAGGGATTTTTATATCAGTAAAGATAACTTCAAGTTCTTTCTTCCGTTTAGGGTTAATTGGCCCATGAGAAGTTACAGCTTCAATTAAAACTAACCAATCATTTTTTAGATGATGAATAATCACATCAGGCATTTTACCATGAGAATCGATAGTAACACCTAAATCTCTCAATGCCACTTCATTAAAATGCGCGAATTTTTCATCTGTATCACCAACATAAATCAGTTTTCCTCCAGGTATAAAACGTTCTGCAAACTCCTTAATAATCTTTTCGATCAGAATATTCTGTCCACCTGGCGATAGAGTTTTCACCTCTCCTTCAATCACTATCGGAATACGTGATAGTTCCCGCTCCTGAGCATATCGTTTTTTCAAAGTTTCAACTGAAGCCAAGTAAGTATGAATGCTCTTTTTCCATTCAGTAGTTCCATAAGTACGTAATAGTTCAAGCGCACTTTCTTCAATCTGATATACTGTTTTCGGACTGTTAACAGGGCGTTCAGGTGCATCTGGATTTACAATTATCAAAGCTGCATCTAAGAATTGATGGACTGTTTGGCGGCGAACAGTTTCCCGTGTATTAGGTTTATATGTTTTGCCATAGTGCAGTGCCATAAATTCCATCGTTGGCGTAATTCCCATTAGGGGAGATGCAGCAGTTTCCCAAGGATCTGTTGGCTTTAAGTTAAGTAGAGCCAGCAGGGTTAAGGCTGAACGCTCATTAAGTTGTGCCCGTGGAAGCCCAAGTTCAATTAAAATTTGTAGTGCTTCATCAATACGGGTTTTAATTATTAAGGGGTTGTTTTCAGACTGATTGCTCATACTCAGTAACTCTTTTTGCAGAAGTTCATCAATTTCTTTCTGTGATGGAAAATGCTCAGTAATATATAGCCCTACAGTCATTAGTTGTGCTATGGTCGGATATTTTAAATTTCGTAAATCGGTTGCATTAACCTGAGTATGTCCATTAAACAACCGAAAAAATGCGTCAACGAGGCTAGAGTTAAGATAAGCAGCAAGACCACGTGCTAGGGTAAGATTAATTCCTCTTCCATTGTTGTGAAAATAATTCAGGTGATTTTCAAAACCTACCCAAGAACAATTAATTTGGTTGGCATCATATACAACGGCAACAACTCGTTTTTTTTCCTCTTTTGAGGAGAATCTTTTAGTCAAAACATAATGTTCATTGGGTACTAAAAGAGATACAGTTTCTTCTGCATATACCAGAGCTTGGTGTTTTTTCGTTACTTTGGGATACTCAACGTATCCTTCTGCAAAATTCAATGGATAAATCAAGGGAACAGTGTCTTCTTTTGGCATTAAACACAGATATTCTTTAGCACGAAAATCTACAACCCTTCCAGTTGATACAGTTAATTCTAAGTCTCTTAATGTGCAGGTAAAATTAGCCATTTTTTTAATGACCTGCTGACTTAGTGTATCGGGGATAATGTGGATAAATTGTTGCGAGTCGTTGGGAAGAACTATCTCTGTATAAGCTAAGGAATTGGACAGAATGAAATCATCATCAGCATTTGAACTTGTACTGATGATTACATTGTCAAATTTTAGTTTTTGTTTAACAGCATGAATAATAATTGTTTCCTGCAAAACTTCATCATCACTAAAAGCTTCCTGTCTGGATTCAAAAAGATGTATCTGGTCTAAAGCCATGATTTCCAAAAACATTCTGCGGAAGTCTCTAAAATATGGCCCATTACAGAAACTACGCGGCGAAATAGCTACAAGCTCTCCTCTTGATTCAAGAAGCTGAACGGTAGCAGCGATAAAACCTGTATATAGATTGCTGGTTTCCAATCCTATAGAACGTAACAAATTACGAACTTTAGAATGAGCGTTAATTTTGAAATATGGGGGATTGAGAATAGCGTGGGTAAATCTGCAAGTGTCAGGATTATCGAACAAACTAGGGCCAATAAGTCTGACTGCATCCTCAATAAAATCCGTATCTCGGATCTCATAGTTTAAAGAGATGCCAGCTATTTGACATTCTCGATCGCATAATTTCAATGTCTGATGCAAATACCCAATCAGAAAAGGATCGATTTCATAGGCAACAATATCTAAATTAGCTGGACGTTTTTGGCTGTGACAAAGTTTAGCTACAAAGGCTGCAAGTAATGAGCCAACTCCTGCTCCAGCATCAAGTAAAGATATTTGAGGAAGATCGAGTTTGCCAAACATCCCAACCATTAATTCTGCTACTGGAGCAGGTGTCAAAAATTGGCCCAGTTTTCCTTTTTGCTTTTGATCCTGTTTCAAGCTTGCAGCAATCCTCAGAAGGTCTACTTCACCGAGTAAGTTTCTGGCAGAACATTTTGACAAGCTTTTGAATTCCAACGGCTTGTGATGATTGTCTCTAGACTCTCTAGTGCTTGATTGGAAAATCACGGCTCATTTTCACAGAATAAAAACCAACTTTATCAGGTTTTGAATTTACGCCATGATATTTTAAGGAGAACTGATGCAAGAAGCGTCCCTTTATCCAAAAATCATTTTAAAACTATGCTTCAGGCTAAAGTCTTCGTCACTCGTCGCCTACCCATCGAATTAGAGCAACTGCGATCGCTCGCTACTGTCGAAGTTTGGCCAGAACGCCAACCCCCTCCATACGAAATTTTACTAGAAAAAGTCAAGGAAATAGATGGATTGCTATGTCTGCTGACTGACCAAATCGATCGCCAACTCATTGAGTCAGGGAAACTCAAAGTCATCAGTCAAATGGCGGTGGGTTACGATAACATTGACATTGCCGCCGCTACAGCACGACAAATTCCCGTCGGTAATACTCCTGGGGTGTTAACCAATGCTACCGCAGATTTCGCCTGGGCATTACTAATGGCAGCTGCACGGCGCGTAGTGGAGGCAGATCGGTTTACCCGTGCAGGTTTGTGGCAGACTTGGGAACCAGATTTGTTATTGGGGCCAAATGTTACGGGTGCAACCTTGGGAATTGTTGGGTTCGGGCGAATTGGTCAAGCGATCGCTCGTCGTGCCAAAGGGTTTGAAATGCGGATTTTGTATACGAGTAGGCAACGATGCAGCTCGGAATTAGAACAATCTTTAGGTGTGGAGTTTGCTACGTTAGAACACTTACTACAAGAATCAGATTTTGTGACACTGCACACACCATCGGCTGATGATACTTATCATTTAATTAGCGATCGCCAATTTGAATTGATGAAGCGATCGGCTGTTTTGATTAACACGGCGCGGGGAACTATTGTAGATCCAGATTCTCTGTACCGTGCCCTTGCAAGTGGTCAAATTGCTGCTGCGGCTATCGATGTCACCGAACCAGAACCGATTCCTAGTAACAGCCTGTTGTTAACCTTAGAAAATCTAATTATTGCACCTCATATCGGCAGTGCCAGCCGTCAAACGCGCTCAAAAATGGCAACAATGGCGATCGCTAACTTAATCGCGGGATTGAGGGGCGATCGTTTGGCTAATTGTGTCAATCCTGAAATTTATAATTCATAAATTCACGCCTGATGTGAATTATAAACGCCCTTAATCTAGAAATGTCGCTTTTAAAAAGGCTGATATCGCACTGAAAAATTAAAGCCATTCTCTTGCAGCGAACTACCGCGATCGCTTGTGCCCATTAATGGTATACCATAGTCTGCACGCAATACCAAACCGTTAAAAGGTTGCCAGTTCAAGCCCAACCCCAAGCTAGCAATGGTTTGTGGGTCGGCATTAATACCGCGATTATTCCAAGCTGTACCGATGTCAAAAAATGGAATTAGCTGTAATGTCTCCACATTTGAAGCCAGGGGAATCCGAACTTCCACACCTCCAACTACCCCATTGTCAGCCACAATTTGATTTTGATCGTAACCGCGCACTGTATCAACTCCGCCAATGCTAATTTTTTCCAACGAAAGTAAGGAATCAGGAGTAAGTTGAGTGTTAACTTTGGCTAACATCAAGATGCGGGGAGATAGGCGTTGTACCCATTGAAATTGTCCCACCCAGGAGAAAAAGCGCCCATCAGTACCACTATCGTTAACGGTTGCGTCAATTGCATCAATCCCAAAACTAAATTGCGATCGCGCCGCTAGAACACTGTTAGCATTACGTTGTAACCAATCTTGAGAAAAGCGGATTACCGTAACTCTTGATTCCCCATCTTCGGGCCCTTCTGTAAAGGAGAAGGGGATATCATTCAGGATGTAGGTTTGACTGCGCCGTAAATCGAATGCTAAACCCAAAGCAAATTCTCTGTTTGGCGTGTGGATTAGCGGTTGACGGACGTTAAAAGAAAGGGTTTCGGCTTCGCTACGGATATTTAAGTCACGAAATTCGCTTTCAATAATGCGGCTAGCGCTGTTGCTGTAGCGGACACCAATGGTTCCATCTAAGGCGTTAAAGGGAATAGAATAATTGATATTGTAAATATCTAAACCTTCGCTACCAGCATATTCAGCACTAAATTTATCCCCAAATCCTAATAAATTATCGTGAGCAAGAAAAACACTCCCTTGTTCTGAGCCGACGCTAGTTGATTGGTTATTTGCAAAAGTAACTCCAAGGTGGAATGGTGGCGATTCGGTAATAGTCACCTGTAAAATATTATTTCCGGGAGTGCTACCTGCGGTTAATTCAGCATTAACTCGTTGAATTACCGGGTCAAGTTGTAATAATTGTAGTGCTTGTTCGAGGCTTTTTTGATTTAAAGGCTTACCTGCAAGCCGTTTAATCCGGGAACGCACATACCCAGGCTGCAATCTTTGTAACCCTAAAATGGAAATTCCTTCGAGTTCGCCTTCCACAACTTGAATTTGCACGACACCGCTAGCGACATTTTGATTGTTAGAAATAAATGCACCACTGGTGATGTAGCCATTATCAACATAGAGTTTAGTGATTTGCGATCGCAGTTGCAATAACTGCTCAAAGGTGATGTTTTTATTTTCTAAAGGCTGTTTTAACTTAATGATTTCATCTTTTAAAACAGAATAGCCTGTGACTTGAATTTCTTTAACAAAGAACTTTTCACCGCTAGGAAAGATGGTATCGGGTAGATTTTCCTGTGGGGGTGATGGGAGTATGGGAACAGTTGGTGTCGGTGGTGTCGGCGGAAAAGTTGGTGTTGGTGATGGTTGGGGTTGAGTTTCTTCAACTTTCCCCGGTGTATCGGGGGGAATTATGACTCCTGGTGGGGGTGTCGATTGTGCAAATACTGCAAGTGGAGTGATGCTGATGCAGGTAAGTAATATGAAAAAAAGCTTTGGAAACCGAAAGTATGAACTCATTGTTGATATATGATATGTAAAATTTGTAAAAGATAAGGTCTAAATTTTTGCAAGTCACTATAGAGTATCTGAGAGGATAAAATACCCAGATATCCAACTTATGTTTAATAATTAATCAAGCAGACATGATGCTATATCATGTCTATATCAATAATTAATCAAGCAGACATGATGTTAGTATATTCTCTAAAATTGTGTTCCCAGGCTGAAATCTGGGACAGGATATTATTATTTAATTAAAATACCATAATAGTTTTCTTGATGATTGCATAAAAGTGCAAATCATCAAGAAACGATTTGGAAATCTTTAAGATTATTGATGGTCGCCTCCATGACCATAAAAAGTTATTCCATAGGTACTGCAAAGATCGGCCTGACGCATGACATCATAAGTACCATCGCTATAAATGGCTTTGACATCATAGGTACAATGATTACTCTTATTGCCAAAAGTAACGGTGTCAGATGAACCGTTAACAATATCTGAATTGAGAATATTGCTACCCCAATATTTGGATTTTGTTGAGGATACATACAATTGAGTTATTTCTAATTCATTGTTGTTGTAAACTAAAAAATCGCGCTCGTCTGCAAGAGCATTTTGGCTAGTTAATGGTACTATTGGTAATGCCAAAGTTGTTGCTAAAAGTGTGTTGCGAAATAGTTTGGAAAACATCATAAACCTCTGAATCTGAGTGAATAAAAATTACGAGATTTTTATCAGCAACGGTTAATCAATGATGGTTTTGGTTGTTTTTCGATTCATTAACCGTTTCTTTAATACTCAGATTAAGGGATATGACGAGGTAATGCATTCACCATTTATGCATATATAGTTGCATAATTTGGATGGTGCGATCGCATGATTGTGCGTCCCATTTGGCAGAAAACTGTGTATGCGATTTTTCCAATATGTGCATTTATATTCACGAACAACTTCGACTCAAGATTAATTGCCCGTTGGGTAATCGATACAATCCTTGTGGTTCAATTATTGGGTCGCCTTTTTTCCAGGGACGGGGTGTTGGTTCCACACTACGCACATTACCAGTTGTGTAGGCTGAAGTGAACACATCTCCCGGAGTATAGCGTAAAGCACCAGAACCTGTAATGTTAAAAGAGTTTTCTTGTCGTTTAGTGCCACGTGAAATGCAGCTATTAGCGATGAGTGCATTAGTATCGATGACATTTGGTGATAATCCGGTGAAGCTGTTTTGAATCGAACTGTTATCGGGTGTATTGATATTTGTTACACCGGAAACGCCTAATTCTGAACTGGCGGTAATATCACTTTTTTCGGTTAGTTTTGGACGTGACTCGATACCGAAGATACCTTGCGAGTTGATTTGGATGTTTCCACCAGATCCAGTGAAGGCGTTGGCTGTGATGTCGCTATTTTCATCAGGGACGGCGACGATGAAGGGTGTATTAATGGTGATGTTACCGCCATTGCCCCCTGCTTGAGCAGTGCCTGCGGTAGTGGAAATTTGGCTGCCATTGCGTAAGAGTAAGTATTGGGAAAGATTTAAATTGATGTTGCCACCATCAGTAGAGGCTGTTCGAGCAGTGATTTGACCGTTATTGAGGCGGGCAATATTACCATTAATATTAATATCGCCTGCTGTACCTTTTCCCTGGCTGCTACTGCTAATAATTCCACCATCTGCGACGTTCAACAGTGGCGTTTCAATTGTTAAACTTCCACCATTACCTGTACTTCTTTGAGATGCACCAGTAGTAATTTCGCTAGTTCTTTGTCTTTCAAGCGAGCCTTTTGATACACCTGTAACATTTACAGATTCGCTAGCACGGATGAATAATTTTCCTGCATCACCATCTCCTTGAGTTTGAACAAAAACTTCAGCACCGTCTCTTACACTTAATTTTCTAGTTTCAATCGTCAAATTTCCACCTTGTCCTTTAGATGGCCTGCCGTTTCGAGAATCTATAATACCTGCATCAACTCTTCCATCTGTTTGAACGCCAGCAAAAATACCTGTATTGAAAAAGTTAGGTTTCTCTGTTTCAAATAAATCAATTTCATCGGCACGAATAAAAACATTACCTGCGTCACCATCACCAAATGTAGCAGCTTGGATTTTGCTCCCATCACTGACAATCAATCGCCTAGTTTCGAGAGTTAAGTTACCTGCTCGACCTTTACCAAGTATATCTACTTGAGCGAAGAGACCGCCTGGAAAACCAACCGAACCTACTTGACTCGTATCACCTTCACGTCTATTAATTTGCCCGCTCAATTCCACAGAGTCGGAAGCAAGAATTGTAAAATTTCCTGCATTCCCTTCACCAAGAACACTAGTACCAGTTTGTGAATTTCTAACGATTAACCTTCCTGTTTTAATTGTTATATCTCCAGCATTCCCTCTAGCACCTTCTTGAACATCAGAATCTAAGTTACTATCATTCAATATTTCTACTAAATCTTTAGCCTCAACTGTAATATTTCCTGCGTGTCCTTTCCCATAAGTGCTGGAATTGATTGCACCACCATCTTTAATAAATAAGTTTCCAGCTTGAATATTGACATCTCCACTTTTTCCTACTGCACCAGCACCTAAAAATGCATCAATACCACTATCTGTCCCAGAAATTGTGAATGCATCACGCACGTTGATATTTATATTACCGCCAATACCTTGCCCACCTGGAAGTTCTTCAGAGGCTCTATCAACGCTAACTCCTAATATTCCACTATTAATTAAAGACAATGAGCCAGATGTAATATTTATACTTCCACCATTCCCAACAGCACCAGTTTCTACACTACTAAACGAACCAGTGTATTCATCACTATCTAACCCATCAAAAGTGACTACATCTCTTGCTTGAATCGTGATATTTCCTGCATTTCCTCGTCCGCGAGTAAAGGAATTAATTTGAGCGCCATTGGTTACGGAAAGCGAACCAGTTGTAATGTCGATATTGCCAGCATTACCTTCAGCATCACTAGTTAAAACATTGTTGTAAATTCCTACTGTGTCTAAAGAAGTTGTATCACGAACTGCAATTGTAATGTTACCAGAATCGCCTTTTCCAGAAGTATTAGAGTTTATTCCTTCTGCGTTATTGTTAATAAACAAGTTCCCAGCTTGAACATTAATATCTCCACTACGACCTACAGCATCAGCGCCGAGGTTAGCAAATATGCCGCTATTTGTTCCAGATATTGTGAATGCATCACGGGCGGTGATAGAAATATTACCAGAGTTACCTATGCCATAGGTACTAGAATTGATTTCACTAGCATTTTGAATAAACAAGTTTCCAGTTTTAATATTAATATCACCACCGCGCCCTTCAGCGCCAAAACCTAAAAATGAACTGATTTCTCCAGTATCTTGAATAAAAAGATTTCCAGCTTTGATATTGACATCACCACCACGCCCTACAACACCAGACCCTATACTTGCAAATATACCACTCCCTTCTCCTGAAATTGTAAATACATCACTCACGTTAATATTTGCCGTACCACCAAAACTTTTTTTACCTTGAAGCCCATCTGATGTATTGCTAACATAAACCCCTAACATTCCACCATTATTTAGGGTTAAAGAGCTAGATGTGATATTAACAGTGCCTCCATTGCCAATAGCATCAGCACCAACAACACTAAATGAACCACTTCGATTACCGTTATTATCTTTCCCATCAAAACTGACTGCATCTCTTGCTTGAATCGTTATATTTCCGGCATTACCTAGTCCGCGAGTCAAGGAATTAATTCGAGCGCCATTAGTTACAGAAAGTGAACCAGTTGTGATGTCGATTTTTCCAGCATTCCCTTCAGCACGGCTCTCAACATTGTTATAAATATATGATGCAGCATCTAGAGAAATTGCATTACTGGCTGTGATGAAAATATTACCTGAATCACCTTTACCAGAAGTGCTAGAACCTATTTCTCCACCATTTTGGAGGCTTAAACTTATGGTTTCAATTCTCAAATCTCCACCGTTTCCTTGAGGTAGCTTGACTGTACGAGGATCAAGTTGAACACCAGCAAAAATACCTGTGGAATAGAAGTTTGGTTTTTCAGTCTCAAAAACATCTATATCATCAGCACGGATAAATAAATTACCTGCATCGCCTTGACCAAAGGTTGCAGCTTGTACCTTACTACCATCACTTACGCTTAAGCGTTTAGTTTCAATATAAAGATTGCCTCCTTTTCCTTTACCAGTTACATCTAATTGGGCAAGTATGCCTCCAGGAAATCCATTTTCATTACCAGGGATTTCTCCACTTAATTCTACAGAATCGGAAGCAATAATTTTAAAATTACCTGCATTGCCCTCACCATGTACAACAGAGCCTAATTGGGAATCTCTGACAATTAGATTTCTGGTATTAATGGTTATATCTCCTGTGTCTCCTTTGCCGTAGGTTTCCGAAGCTATAGTCCCACTATTTTCGACAGCAATCTCTCCAGCTTTAATAGTGATGTCTCCACCACGACCTACAGCACCAGTACCTAAATTCCCAAAGATGCCGCTATTTGTTCCAGATATTGTGAATGCATCACGCACATTGATATCTACAGCACCACCTCTACCTTCACCAGCAGAATTTGTATCAGAAGCTTCGTCCACACCAACGTCTAATTTCCCATTGTTAGTCAGGGATAATGAACCAGCAGTGATATTAATCTTGCCACCATTGCCCACTCCACTAGCTAGTACACTACTAAATGAAGCGCTGGGAAATCCATCGCTATCTTTTCCATCAAAAGTAACTTCATCCTTAGCTTGAATCGTGATATTTCCTGCATTCCCTCGTCCGCGAGTAAAGGAATTAATTTGAGCGCCATTAGTTACGGAAAGCGAACCAGTAGTGATGTCGATATTGCCAGCATTACCTTCAGCATCATTACTCTGAACATTGTTGACAATATATGCACCATCTAAAGAAATTACATCACGGGCTGTAATGGAAATATTACCCGAATCACCTTTACCAAAAGTACTAGAAGTTATTTCCCCGCCATCTGTTACTTCAAGGGAGCCAGTTTTAATAGTGATATTACCTGCATTACCCACTGATTGAGATTGTACTGAGTTGAAAATTAGGCTATTTGCCCCTGCAAGCTTGATTTCCCCAGTAGCATCAACTGTAATATTTCCTGCTTGAGTGTTAGCTGTCCCTAATCCTGACCCTATCCCAGCAAAAAATTGACTACCTGCTAAAATATCTAGATTTCGAGCATTTGCTGCAATACTACCGCCACCACCAGCAATAACACCAACTACAGCCTTGTTAGTAAGTGATATGTCTCCTCGTTGTACCCCATCGGGAAAACTTAAACTGAAATTATTCCCATTACTTTGAATTCTAATGCTTCCGGCTTCTGTCAATCCTCCTAACTCAACTCTTCCACCATTAGCTACCAACCATCCTCCATCCATGTTGACATTACCGCCAACAAGCAACAAACTTTTACCATCTGGAACACGCAAACCAAATACATCAACCCCCGCAGGGTCCTTTCCTGCTGGTGCAATTGAGTTATTTTGAATTCCTGCATCTTGATTAATCTGATTAAAGAACAACGCCGAAGGATTTACCGTCAACAATGGTGGTGCTTGGGGATTGGTTGCACTGAAAATACCCTGATTGCCAAACTGCACTCCATTGGCTGTTGTTCCGACAAAACTCCCCTGCACATCTAACTGCGCATTCTGCCCAAACAAAATTCCATTGGGATTAATCAAAAACAAATTTGCTGCACCATCAACTCCCAATGTCCCGAAAATATTTGACGCATTCCCACCTGTTACCCGCGTCAATATCTTTTCTATTCCAGTGGGGTTAGCAAAATACACTCGTTGCCCATCTTCGATATTAAACTCGCTGAAACTATGAAAAAGATTGCTGCCGCGTATTGCACCGCCATCAATTTTGTCGCTTACTGCGCCATTAATGATTAGATTTTGCTTGAGTTGAGAAGCTTCTGTACCCAGAGTATTATCGGGTGTGATTTGTGCATGGGCTGGCAAAGCTTGGCTGAATGCAGTGGATATTAGGCATAAAGAAAGAATGCTTTTAATACTGGCTTTTTGAGGATGATATGGTTGATTCATAAATAATTTACCTTGGATAAATTAGATAAAATCCACAATCAGGTAAACAGCAAGGTAATGCATTTACCTTTTATGCAAATATAATTACATGATTCTGTATGGTGCGATCGCACAATTTATGCTTGCATATAATGCATCTAAAATGTGCTAAATACCTGTATATACCGTTAGTCTGAGGCTAAGACAACTAAGCCTAACCCAAAATAAAGTATTTTAAGTTTTGTCTATTTAGCTTGCACTTCCAGTCACCAAATGCAAGGAAAATTGCATAAAACTGCACACTTTCCCAAAACTCAGTTTTCGATTCCTATTTCTGGTAATTTAAAAATAAAATGCATACAAGTATTTCCTCTATCAATTGATTGTGAGCAAATAAGCTGTATAAAAGATAACTTGATAACTTGTTTAAATCAAATACCAGATGCAGACATTGCTGAATTAAAATATGAAATCCCCAAAAAAATATCTTAAACTCTTATTCTCTAAACCTTTACGACCACCATTTGCCTTTCGCTTCTCCCAAGGAAAGAAGTTTCGAGCAGCAGATTCCGCCACTCGATTTGTTTTATCTGCAAGGCGAATTCGTCTCTTCACCCAGCAATACAAAAAACTAAATCGTCATCGATTGATTAAAGTATTATTTTTGGCAAGTCTCGTAATTTGTTTATTGTGTGGACAAGTTGTATCTGCACAAACTCCAAATGTCACTGCACTAGTTGAACAAGGAATTAAAGACTATAATACCGGAGACTTTTGGAATGCCATAAAAAATTGGCAAGAGGCATTAAATCAGGATAAAAATAATCCGTCAGTTACAGCGGTTGTGAATGAAAATTTGGCGCGTGCTTACCAAAAAATAGGAGAAAATAAAGCAGCAATTACATCCTTGTCGGCGGCAATTAATGACTATGAGAAGATAGAAAATTTCCAGCAAGTCGGACGCATGAAGTCAGAACTTGCCCAAGTTTACAGCAATTTAGGACAGCCTCACAAAGCGATCGCACTTTTGTGTGGCAAACTAGTAGCTAAGTCGAAAAGCTCCGAAAATCAACCAATTCAGGCAGAAAAATGCACTCCAGAAAGTGCCGAACAAATCGCCACTAAATATAACGACAAACGAGGTCATGTTGCGGCTTTGGGTATTCTCGGTGAAGCATATCGCTTAATCGGAAGTTACGACCAAGCAATTAAATATTTAAACACAGCCCAACAAGTTAGTCCAGAATCTAAGTTTTTGGTGTTTAATAGTTTGGGCAATGCTTACAAAAGTCGCGGTCAATTGCGAGAGTTACAAGCCGATTCGGCAAATAAAGCTGGTATTCTTAGTAAAGAACAAGAATTTACGCAAAAGTCACAAGAAGACTACGACAGAGCTTATCAATATTTTCAAAATAGTATAAAATTCGCCCGCAACGAAAAAGAACATTTAGCAGAAATGCGGGGATTATTAAATTTAATTCAGTTGGCTTCCCAGACAAATAAGAGCAAATTTATTAATGATGAGGAGTTTAACAAAGCCCTGAAGGATGCTTTAAAAGTTCTCGAAAATTTGCCCGATTCAGCGACAAAAGTCTATGGCGCGATTGATTTAGCATACTTGCAACGCGATACTCAAGGAACTTCACCTTTTACCTACTGTCCAACTCAACTAGTTTTATCTGGTGACAACCAAGCATTAAATTTGCTCGAAAAATCAGTATTAACAAGTAAACATTTACAAGATAATCGCCTAATTTCTTATGCTAATGGTGCTTTGGGCCATTTCTGGGAATGTAGCCCAGATAACGACAAAGCATTAAAAAATCAAAAAACATTAAATAATGAAAAGGCATTAAAATATACCCAAGCTGCTCTCATCGCAGCAGACAGCAAGTTAAGTGCAAAAGATAGCTTGTATTTGTGGGAGTGGCAAGCCGGACGGATTTTAGATGAACAGCAGCGAAAAGAAGAAGCGATCGCATCTTATCAACGAGCATTTGATACCTTAGAAGATATCCGCCAGGATATTTTGACTGCCGAACGAGATGTACAATTTGACTTCCGCGATGTTGTTCGCCCACTATACCGAACATTGGCACAGTCACGGCTCGATTTGCTTGGAGTTGGGGCAATTGCAGACGAAGGACGTGCGAAGGAACTATCAAAAGTAGTTAACACCATCGATGCGTTGAAACTCGCAGAATTACAGAATTATTTTGGCAATGATTGCATTTTGAGTGGGTTGAATCCCAAACAGGTGGGCGAACTCCTTGAAGATAATAGTGTAGCGTTTAAAAATACTGGCTTTTTGAGTTCAATAATTTTAGATGGCAAAACCGGGATATTATTGCAGTTACCCAATCAAGCAACTAAATTTAAGTGGATTGAAGACCCCAATCAACAAGGTGACAAAGTAGTTAGTAGCAATACTTTACAGAAAAAAATTGCCGAGTTTCGCACCGGACTAGTTAAAAGAGAAGAAATTAACTACGATACAACAATTGCATCACAGCTTTATGATTGGATAATTCGCCCCTTTGCTGAAGATATCAAACCGGAGAAAATCAAAACTCTGGTATTTATTCAGGATGGGTTTTTGCGTAGCGTTCCAATGGCGGCACTTTATGACAGCAAACTCAATAAATATTTAGTTGAAACCTACGCGGTTGCCACAACTCCCAGTTTACGACTTAACACACCTAAACTACGCGATCGCAGTACGCAAAAGGCGTTAATTTTGGGTTTGACAAAAGAAGCCACCATCGACGGCAAGACTTTTGAACAGCTTTTTGCAGTTCCCGATGAAGTCAGTGCAGTTGAAAGTATATTCCCCAATCATACCCCCCTGATTGACGATAATTTTCTCGCCGAAAGTTTTCAGCAAACACTTGACAAAACCACATATCCCATTATTCACATAGCTAGTCACGCTCAATTTGGGATTATTCCTGAAGACACCTTCATTGTCACCGGGAAAAACCAAAAGCTTACCATTAGCCAATTAGAAAAATCACTGCGAAACCTCAACAGCAAATCAGATAGCGTCGAACTACTCACACTCACTGCCTGTGAAACCGCAGTTGGCGATGACCGTGCCACATTAGGATTAGCTGGAGTTGCATTGCAAGTTGGGGTTAAAAGTGCGATCGCATCTTTGTGGAGTGTTACCGATCAATCGACATCCGAACTAGTAAAAACATTTTACACCAACTATCGCAACACTGGCATGAGTATTGCAGAGGCTTTGCAAACGGCTCAAATCAGAATGATTCATGCTAAGAAATTACCGCCATCTGAAGGTGTCAATACTATGTACGATCATCCAGCATATTGGGCACCAATGGTTGCGATCGGTAATTGGCTTTGAAAAAAAGATCCCCAGTATCACAAGGCGGAAGTCAAAAGGGACGCATAGTTATGCGTCCCTAAAGCAAATTGCTGTAAACCTTTAGAAAGTGAAAGTTGTTCTCAGCGTACCGATAATTGCATCATCGTTATTGCTGTTTTGACCAGGAGAGGTCAACCAGATTACGCCAGGGGTGATTGAGATATTATCTGACACGCGATACTTGTAAAAGCCTTCAAAGTGATAAGGTATATCATTACCAGTACCAGCAAAAGCTCCGCCTCGGTTAAAGGCATAAGGTTCAGCACCTGCAAAAATCCCTAAAACGTTACCCTTTTTACCGAAGTCAGGTAAGGCTAGCCCAAGACCGTAGCTCCAAGCTTCATAATCATCACCAGCACCAAAGCCTGTGATATCGTGGTAAGAAACGAAGCCACTGACTGACAGTTTGTCGCTGGGTCTGAAAGCTGCTTCTATACCGTAAGAATTACTGGAAGATCCGTTTAGGGTAGTTAGAGTGTTAGCTTGACCAGTACCTACGACGCGGTTAGTACTACCCAAACCACCACCTAGATCGAATAAATTACCACCCCCAGCACCATGATAACCGTGAACGTAGGTAGCAGCTATAGATAAGCGATCGCCAACACTAAAGTTCAATTGTCCCAAGGCTGCATAGTTACCCTCTAACAAACCTTGATTTGTCCCAGGATTATTAGCATTTGATGCCAAGTAGCCTATAGTCAGTGAACTTGGTTTGAAAAAATTGCCACCCTTACCAAAGGGTAAAGTCAGTGCCGCACCTGCACCACCACCAATGCGATAAATCGGACTTTCAGAAGCAAAGGTAGACAAAGCACCATTACCGCCATCAAAGTCCTCAAAATAAGGGTTGTTAGTGGCAACATAATCGCTATGAATACCTCCGGTGCCCGCAAAGTAGACTTGGGCTGGACCTATGGGTACGTAATAAGCTAGCCAGTCGATAATGACACTGTTGTTACTAGTGCTGCCGAGTTGAAATGTTTGCGTACCTTCAGCAGTATCGATAGCACCACCACCATTCCCTACTTGAGTAAAGGCTAGTGCATTCCCGGCTGCAAGACGGGTGTGTAAAACATCTTTACCCGTGAAACTGGTTTGCAAGTCTAAACGTACCCTATCTTGGAAGACAGTATTATTGGCATCACCACTATTATTGCCAAATATATCAGTAACGACAAAAATGGCTTCACCCACCAATTTTGTGGTAGTGGAAAACTGATTAGCTTCAAGTTCAGCAGTCCGTGCTTCTACAGAATCTACTCGACCACGCAGAGTTGCCAGTTCTGCCGAGAATTCCTCTTGCAAACGCTGGAGAGTCGCCAAATCCTGTTTTGTTACCAAGTCAGCAGTTGCTGTCGCAATCAGTTCATTAACTCGATCTAAACAAGCATTCAAACCTGCGGCAAACTCATAACGAGTCAGTGCCCGATTGCCACGGTAAGTAGAATTTGGGTATCCTGCAATACAACCGTACCGCTCAACTAAGGATTGCAAAGCTTGGAATGCCCAATCAGTCGGCTGTACATCAGAAAATTGAGAAACTGATGTGACTTGAGACAGTGAATTCTGGTTCTTGCCTTCGTTGCTGTAGCGATTAACCTCTTCTAAAACCTTATTTTCATCAGTCTTTTGGGCAACCAATTGCTGATTAACTTTTGGTTGCTCTGTTTGAATGAATATTGAAGCATTAGCAGCTATTGGCTTTGTATCTTCAGAAGAACTTGCTACTTCAGCAGCAGCCATAGCCTTAGCGGAAACCAACACCGTCACTCCCAAAACTACTGGACTTAGTACCAGAGTTTTCCACAATAGATGAGACATTTTTATTTTCCTTTTCCAAAAAATAACCAAAATCAGTTGGTTCAAGAAAAAGAGAACAAGTGATTATTCTACTTGTTGGGAATCTTATCAGATTGCTGTTACCTAAGCTATATATCTAAGAAAATTTTTCCAGATCGGGAATTGTCAAGTTTTGCAGATATCTTCTTTGCCAAAGGTTGAGTTTATAATAAGGGAATTTAGGTCGTTTTTGTGCTATTTATGGACTTTAGCTTCTTGTTTTTAACCCTGATTTGCGTTTGTTGCTTTTTATCTTTAAATTTATTCCTGAATCAAGGAAGTGTATTTCTATATAGGGTTTTGCTTATAAATTAGTAATTATTGATTATTAATTATTTTGAACCTCCAACCTGCCGAATGTTGGATAAATCAATACTGTTCAGTTAAGCCAAAAATCCTTAGTAAAGACACAAAATTTTACTTCTTACCGCTGCACTAACGCGTCTCTACAGGTTGAAAATCAGTACCAAAAATCTTTATCCAAGGGGATTTTGATATAAATTTTAGTGTAAATAATCTTTAATAGTAGCCAATTTTGTGTCGGGATAGGCTACCCTCAAACATATCTCCATCCTTATTTAAGCCCCTGATTTAAGCAGATAATTTTTCATAACTATCAGCAGTTGTTGCTTCTAATCCCAGAATGGGATACACATCTGGTTCAGATGTTCCGTGTATCGTCAGAAGCAGAGCGTCGATTAATGCTTTGGCTTTAAGCAGCGTTTCCTGAAACTCCATCTCTGGCTCCGAAAGGGCTATGATTCCGCCACCGATACCAATGGAGGTTTGATTGGGAGTCAAAACAGCAGTCCGAATCAAAATATTCAAATCAGCTGAACCATTCAACCTCAAAAAGCTTATTGCACCTGAATAGACTCCCCGCGCCTCTTGTTCTAAGCGATCGATAATTTGCATGGTGTGGATTTTCGGCGCACCAGTCATCGATCCTCCAGGAAATGCAGCTCGCACGCAATCCACAGCTTGTAAATCCGAACGTAACCGCCCCCGTACTGTTGTCACCAACTGATGTACTGTTGGCTATGTTTCCACATCCATTAATTTTGGTACGTTGATGCAACAAATAAATTATCTAATCCTGTAGGGTGGGCAGTATTCGACTCAGCGCTCACGTCGAATTCCTGCTCACCCTGAATATGAGATGGGTAAGGACACCCATATCACAAGAAAATTTGGGATATTTTTTTTTGGAAGTCCCTAAATCTCGAAAGAATGTGCTAAGTACAGCTTTGCCTAAGTTCGTAGCGAATGAACTCAAACAAACTTTGCGCTCCTCTGCGCTATACTCTGCGTCCCTCTGCGTTAAAACTTAAACCCTGAATTGGTAACGAATTTACGAAACTATGTACTAAGAGAATTTCCCTGGATGAAGAATCATAAAATCTTACAGATTGCTTATTTGCCAAAGGTCATATTTATACAAGAATTTCGCTCGATTTTGTGCCATTTCTAGACTTAATTTTCTTGTTTTTTACCCTAATTTGTGGTAAATCTTTTTTGTCTTTGTAAAAGTAACATATTTCTACTAGAGTTGGCCATATTTCTAGAGAGCCATGAAATTGGCTAATAACATCATCGATAATTCTGGAAACATTTTGCTGAAAAAAGTCTGGTTCAAATCCATAAAAGACTCTCGATAAATTTTCAGCAAATAATTGAAGTGACTGCTTGCGTTCTTCATTCTGAGTAGAAATTGAAGCTTTGACTACCTGTCTGTGGATAGCAGAGATTTTTTCCAAAATTTCCTCAGAATCTTGTAAAGTGACTTCGCCTGAGTAATCAAACTTGATTCCCAAATCGTCAAGATGATAAACACTACTTTTAATCTTCTTTTTCAGCAAGCTACATATTTCTTCATTAAATAGTTCGCTAGCTAAAGGATTACGCATATAGTTATTTCTAATGTGGTTTTGGACAGCATCAACGTGTGCAGATGCAATCCCTTCTTGCTGTATCCAAATCCTGTAGATATAATCTTCAAATCTGAGCCGAGTGGGAAAAAATGGTGGTAAACCTAGCTGATTATCATATCCAGCGACTCCACAATCCATTCTCCAGTTTTTGTTAGTAATAACGGGTCTAAAGTTGGTAAGAATATAAAAATCATTCAGGTCATTGGGACTTATTTGGTTTTCATCATTAAGATACATGTGAATAAAATCAAGGGTATCGATATCATTAGTTCCTGTGCGAAAAGTTTGAGCAATCTTAACGATCGCATTATTCAAGACTCTCCCCTGTTGTAATAAAAGGCTGTTTTCTCGAAAGTAACCTTTAGTTGTATTGGTTTCTAAATCCATTGCTGTATCAAGCACCAATTCTCCAGCCTCGAAGTTTTCTGGTACATGGCTGGCTTTTTGACCTAAAACATCACCAAAAGCAGTGAGTAAGTCAAAAGATTTATGGACATAGCCGCCTTGTTGGCTAGACTTGATTAATTTTCCTCGGCATATTTCATCACCAGATAAAGATTCTGGGCTAGTTTCAATTAATGCATCTGGCCGCATATCGTCATCTGCACTAACCATTAAATGTCCAAGGGTATACATGAGTGTAAAGTTGCGATTTCCTCCATAACTAGGTCGGAATAAGTTTTTTACTAGTGATTCTAGCTTGCGATCGCGCAGTCTTTCGTTTAAAAATGTAATAAATTCCTCTTTTTGTTGTGGACCAACATAAAACACGTCATTGACTGTCTTAGTCTGCTCTAAAAGTGGATAATATTTCTCGTGGTTGGCAATGCTGGAATCGTCAAAGACGATAATTTTTAAAGCATGACCATTAACCCAGAAATTCTCATCATACTTTTCGATGGTCTGTGCTACATCTCTTAGTCGATGAGTCGGAATAACAAATACTGTTTCTTTTTGTTTCATAAAATTTGTCTGTTTTTTTTCAAATGAAGTTTTCAGCCTTCAAACTTTGTTTAAAGGTTCTCAGCCTAACATGGCATCACTCTTATTACAGCTACATCAGGATCTCACCTATTTCGGGCTGTAGTCAGAACAATTGAGTGCTTGTTTTGTTAGAGCAGTAGTAGGATGTACTGCACACTTTAGAAAATAGTTATTGTTAAAAAATTGGCATTTTTTACAGGTATGTTCCTCTAAATATTTGATGCTTACTATTTCGTCTTTATCTTGTGCTGCATTTTCTGGAGGATCTTCTAGTGCCTTGCAGACAGATGAAACGAGAAAAACAACAATTGCCCAAACAAACATGAAGGAAATGTGAGCTAAAAACACTGCTAAAAAGGGAATGTCTCCGTCATGTGGTTTAGTGTCATTATGTGTTGCCTTAGACAGGTTAGCTTCAATCAGGGTAGACTGATGAACACTTTTTTGGGCGGATACATAAAGTCGGAAAAACTCCGAAGTATGCATATTAAAAACCTTTAGTTAGTCGAACTCAGATTCAGTAAAGTTAGGGAGGCAGGAGGCAGGAGGTAAAAATATATTTTATTTGTATTGCTGCAAAGTCGACCTTTTTCTACTTTTCCTCGGGAAATTTTCATCTTTCTAAGAATATGTGGAATTGAAAGTAGTTGCTAGGTCTGAGTCATCTGAATTAACAGATTGACTATCTGCTGGTCGAGCTTCTAATAAGCAACTGTTGAGGGAATAGTAAACAGAATGGATTTTTTTAAGAGTAACTTTGAGAACGGGAATCATCATAGGATGGGTTGCTATTGCCAAAATGTAATCTCTGGCAAAAATACTAAGATTATCTGTTGCTGAAATGACTTGATTTTCTCTTAAAACCCCTAGAAAAACGCATTTATCCGGTAACTTAATATCACTTAAATAAATGCCACAGTAAACGCTATTATCTTCGATAAAGACACCAACCAGACTTGGTTCTAAAGCTTTTTTGTTTTTCAACACAAAATGTTTTTTAACTCTAATAGTATTGTGCAATACTTTTCATAAAAAATATGCTGTTCTTAGGATATATTTTGAAGATATATAGAATGTATTAATTAAATAAAATATATATTTATTAATTAGACAAACAGGTATATATTTAGAGATATAGATTTTATTTATCAATACTAAAAACAAGATTCTCGATTTATTTAATAAATCGAGAATCTAAGATTTTCAATTATAAGTAATCATTAAAGATTACTATAGATAACTATTCCGAATAGGAGACATATTCACTATTTCCCAAGCCCTTATCCCTTAATTTTATCCAGAGCTAAATTCAGCTTTAACACATTAACTCCAGGTTCGCCAAAGATGCCGAGAAAGCGACCATCGGTGTTTTGAGTAATTAAAGTTTCGAGTTGGTTCGATTGAACTCCCCGCGCCTTGGCTACTCGTGCAACTTGTGCGATCGCAGCTTCCGGGGTAATGTGGGGGTCAAGGCTGGAACCAGAGGTGTAAACTAAATCGCCAGTCGGCTGCACACCTGCTTTTTTCAGACGATTGAAGTCACCTTCAATTTTTTTGCTAGGGTCTGGGTCATCTTTACCTTTGATGCGTTCCATTAATGCGGGATTACTGGGAGCCAAGTTACTAGCGCCGGAAACCCCAGTTTGCAAAACTCCCGCATCATCTTTTTTGGGATCGGCGCTACTGTAACTCGTGGTACTGGGACGGCTGTTAAAATAGCGATCGCTACTAAAAGGTTGACCAATCAAAGCAGAACCGACAACTTGACCTGTGCTATTTTTCAGGAGACTACCGTTAGCTTGAAAGGGAAACACAATCTGCCCAATGGCAATCATCGCAAAAGGATAAATAATCGCTCCAATAACCCAGAGTACCAAGGTAGAACGAACAGCTCTACTAGCTTCGCGTGCAAAACTCATTAGAATTTCTCCGGTACAAACATTACAAAAAATAAATAGATGGAAAGCCCTAGTGTCACCAGTCCTAACAATCCCAATCCCCAAGATTGACTGCGGGAAAGTTGTTCGCCAGTAGCGGCATAGACTAGAGGTGCAACCACTAGGTTTAAACACATCGCCAAGAACAAATACAGTGGTAGCTTTTGTCTACGCCATTGACACCAGATTTCAGTTATTTCTTCTAATACTTGGGATGCAAGAATAGTGCGGCGGATCTGAATAGGTTTCATAGTAAATTAAGACAAAGGTAGGATAATATCTATCAGTTTGATGGCAATGAACGGAGCAACGATACCGCCCAGACCAAAGATAAAGATGTTACGACGTAGCAGTTGATCTGCTGTTAAAGGTAAAAACTTCACCCCTCTGAGTGCTAGCGGAATTAGTGCCGGAATAATTAAGGCATTGTAAATCAGCGCCGAGACGATCGCAGATTGGGCACTTTTTAATCCCATAATATTAAGTGCGCCGATTCCAGCGGCGGCAAAGATTGTGGGAATGATCGCAAAATACTTGGCAATATCGTTAGCGATGGAGAATGTTGTCAAGGCTCCACGAGTAATTAGCAACTGTTTACCTATGGTTACTAAATCAATCAACTTCGTGGGATCTGAGTCTAAGTCCACCATGTTAGCAGCTTCTTTGGCTGCTTGCGTCCCCGAATTCATCGCCACACCCACATTTGCTTGGGCGAGAGCAGGTGCATCGTTCGTACCATCCCCAGTCATTGCCACCAATTTACCCTGAGATTGTTCCGAGCGAATCACCTCAATTTTGTCTTCTGGAGTCGCTTCAGCAATGAAATCATCCACCCCAGCTTCCTCGGCAATCACCGAAGCCGTAATCCGATTATCACCTGTGAGCATGATGGTGCGAACACCCATGCGCCGGAGTTGGTCAAATCGTTCCCGCAGACCAGGTTTGACAATATCTTTGAGATAGATGACACCATAAATTTTGTCATCTTGGCAAACAGCCAAGGGTGTACCGCCTAATCGGGAAACTCGCTCATAAGCTGCGTCTATATCATCAGGAACGTTACCACCACGTGAACGGACAAATCCCTTAATGGCATCCACTGCACCTTTGCGAATTTGTTTACCATCGGGTAAATTCGTGCCACTCATCCGGGTTTTGGCGGAAAATTCTACACCTTCGGCTTTATCGATATTGAAGTCTACCCCAGCCTGGGACTTTTCTGCTAAAATCACAATCGATTTGCCCTCTGGTGTTTCGTCAAACAAGCTAGCAGCTAGGGAGACTCGTGCCACATCTATTATTGAGTGGTTATCCAGGGGAATAAACTCGTCAGCCATCCGATTTCCCAAGGTGATCGTGCCTGTCTTATCCAGCACCAAGGTGTTGATGTCGCCGCAAGCTTCTACTGCTCGACCAGAGGTTGCAATGACGTTAAACTGAGCAACTCTATCCATGCCAGCAATCCCGATCGCACTGAGTAAACCACCGATAGTTGTGGGAATTAATGCTACCAATAACGAGATAAGAATAGCAACGCTAGCACCCGCCCGCAAACTGTTTCCCGCCTCAACTCCAAAGGCTGTGCTGATAAAGCTAGCGATGTAACCGACAAATGGGGGCATTGTCGCTACCACAATCAAGAACACCTGCGTTAACACTGCCAACAATACCGTCAAAGCAATCTCGTTGGGAGTTTTGCTGCGTTCTGCTCCTTCTACCAAGGCAATCATGCGATCGATAAAGCCTTGACCAGGATCGGCACTAATGCGAATTGTCAACTCATCGGAGAGTAAGCGTGTACCGCCTGTCACCGAACTGGCAATATCTGTACCTGGTTGCTTCAATACCGGGGCAGATTCCCCAGTGATTGCCGACTCATCCACTGAGCCAATGCCTTTAATTACATCCCCATCGGCGGGAATCATATTATTGGCACTGACTTTTACCAAATCGCCCCGTCGCAGTTCTGTAGAATTGACTTTTACTATAGAACCATCAGGGAGGATTTTGTTGGCAACAGTATCCGATCGCGTCGAGCGCAGTGAATCAGCTTGTGCTTTACCGCGTCCTTCAGCTACGGCTTCGGCAAAGTTGGCAAAAACGAGGGTGAAAAAGAGAATAAAGGTAATCAACCCATTTAAAACGCGTTGTTGGTTAACATCTGCCTGGATTGTGCCAAACAGATTTGGGTTTAGGGTAACAAGCAAGGTAACAATTGTCCCTACCCAAACAACAAACATAACTGGGTTTTTGACAGTAATTCGCGGATCGAGCTTAATAAATGACTCACGAATTGCTCTTTGGTAAAGTCCCCGCATATCTGTTTTGGGGGTGTGTTTGCGCGAGTCACGAGTTCCAGATGGAATACGGGGGGAGGGAGAATCAGTAGTAATTGGCATACATTAAATTTTGAGCATGAGTCTTTGAAGTCGATGAACGGAGTTCTGAAGTCGATGAATGGAGTTCCAATGTCGGCAAACGGAGTTCCAAGGTCGACAAACGGAGTTCCAAGGTCGATGAATGAAGTTCTGAGGTCGATGAACGGAGTTCCGAAGACGATAAATGGAGTTCTGAGGTCGATGAATGGAGTTCCGAAAACGATAAATGGAGTTCTGAGGTCGATGAACGGAGTTCCGAGGTCGATGAATGGAGTTCCGAGGTCGATGAATGGTGTTCCGAGGTCGATGAATGGTGTTCTAACTCTCCTCTGCTCCCCTGCTCCCCTGCACCTCCGCACCTCCGCTCCCCAATCCCTAGCCGATACCTTTGGCAATAAAGAAAGCTTCACCAATTGGGCCTAATGCCAGCACTGGGAAAAATGTAAGTGCGCCCAGGATTAAAATCACGCCTGCGGTAACGCCTGTAAATAGTCCGGTATCCGTTCGCAATGTACCAGTTGTGTAAGGAACCGCTTGCTTACGAGACATACTATCTGCCAAAAACAGCAAACCGATGATGGGAATATAGCGTCCAGCAATTAAACTGAAGCAGGCACTTAGATTCCACCACAGGGCAGTTGCAGTGGTTTTTGCGCCTGTAGCGATCGCCAAAGGTGAAGGTTGTGAATCTCCCAAACCTTCAAAGCCAGAACCATTGTTAGCAGCAGCCGAGGCGTATTCATAGATGACTTGAGCAAAGCCGTGAAAGCCGGGATTGCTAATTCCTGATAATTGATCGGGAAACGCCAAGGCGATACCTGCGGGAATCATAATTGCGATCGGGTGAACCAGCAGAATCAGGAAACTAGCAAGTACAACCTCGCGCTTCTCAATCTTGCGTCCCAAAAATTCTGGTGTGCGTCCTACCATCAACCCTGTAGCGAACACAGCCAGAATCAAGTAAGCAAACAAATATGCAGTTCCAGTACCCTGTCCACCCCAGATAATTTGCAGGAACATATTAGAAAGAGTAATAAAACCGCCGTTGGGCATGAAGGAGTCGTGTAAACTGTTGACTGCGCCGCACATAGTACCAGTTGTACTCGTTGCAAATAGTGCAGATTGTGCCCAACCAAACCGGACTTCTTTGCCCTCCAAGTTCGGTTGCTGACTACCCAGCAGTGAATTCACAGCCGGATTGCCATTGTATTCACCAATGGCAGTGACGATGATAAATACTAAATAGAGAATGCCTACCATACCGTAGACTAACCAAGCTTGCTTAGTATTATTCGCAAACAACCCATAAGTGTAGATTAGGGAAGTTGGAATCGAAAGCATGGCGACAATCTGAATCAAGTTTGAAAATCCATTGGGATTTTCAAAGGGGTGTGCGGAGTTGATGGCGAAAAAGCCACCGCCGTTTTCTCCTAATTGTTTGATAATTTCAAAATGGGCAACAGGACCACGAGCGATCGCCTGACTGATATTCGCATCTTCCAAGGTGGGGAATACAACTGCACCCCCCAGTGTTTCGGGAACGCCAGCTGCCATTAAGACAATGCCACCGACAAGACAAATAGGCAGTAAAATTCGGGTAATCGAGCGAATTAAATCTACATAAAAGTTGCCCAACGATCTACCCGTCAATCCCCGAATAAAGGCAATCCCCACCGCTAAACCAGTAGCAGCAGAGGTGAACATGTGATAACCAAGTCCCCACATTTGGCTGCCATAGCTCATGTAGGTTTCACCAGAATAGTGCTGCTGGTTAGTATTAGTAATAAAAGAAATAGTCGTATGCAGCACTGTATCCCAAGTTGGGGCATCAATCTTGGTTGGGTTTAATGGCAGCCATCCTTGATTCATAATAATCAAGAAAATCAGCAGCCCCATTGCGACGTTACTGTATAAGATTGCCCGCCCATACTGCCAGCCAGTCATATTTTCTTTGGTTTTAACGCCAACCAAAGCATAAAGTACTCGCTCAACGGGATTCAAAATCGGATCGAGAAAAGTACTTTGCTCTAGGTATACCCGCGCCATATAGCGCCCAAAAACAGGAGTAATTGCTACTACAATTAGTAGCGTTAATATAATTTGAATCCATCCTTCTAGCATGAGTTAATCAAACTCCAATCTAAGTAAATTTGAGATAAATATCAGATATTTTCTTGTTATGAATTGGAAATATTTATGAAGTATATCGGCATCCTTCTTGACTAACCAACCTATAGTTATGGTTTTTCTAAATCAATCATGGAGCTTTTTTTGAAAGAACACAAGGTATAAATTGATATTTAAACTAGGCTATATAAGAAATATATGTTTCTATGTATAAGAGTGTTGATCTCGATATATATCTGCAAATATAGAAGGACGGCTAAATACTAAACAAATAGCTATTTGACACTAAAACTAGCTGATACCAATTTAATATGAAGCTGCATAGAATAAAGCTTCCAGGATAAAGTTGTAAGAAGAGACAGAAATTACCTGCTCAAATGTAAGTTGGTC
>NZ_JBALDP010000044.1:0-37291 GCF_036917355.1 Nostoc sp. | reverse complement strand
TATTAACCCAGATTTTTGCCAAGCTTACTGCTTTAGGACGTATTCATCCCGTTTCCACCGGCGTTGAACCCTCGTAAATTGGCAGAGGTATTGCTATGGCAAGGCATTAATTTTACTCGATGGGTTGGATGAGGTTAGAGAAGAGGATAGTAACCGTGTATTAAAGGAAATTCGTGAGTTTTCTGATCGTTTCTCAAAAAATCAGTTTGTCATGACCTGCCGGATTGCAGCAAAGGAGTATACCTTTGAAAAATTTACAGAGGTAGAAGTTGCTGATTTTGACGATGACCAAATTTCCAACTTTACCAATAACTGGTTTAAAGATAAAGCTGTAAAACAAGAGACTTTTATCAAACGTCTTGAAGAAAACAACCGCATTAAAGAACTTGCAGCAAGTCCACTGCTACTGACATTACTTTGTTTAGCATTTGAAGAGTCAGGAGATTTCCCTGCAAATCGTTCTGAGTTATATAAAGAAGGACTGGATGCGTTATTGAAAAAATGGGATGCCAAGCGGGGAATTCAACGCGATCAGATTTACAAAAAGCTATCAGTCCAACGCAAAGAAGATTTACTCAGCAAAATTGCGTTAACTACTTTTGAGGGGAGTGAATATTTCTTCAAGCAGAAAGTAGCAGAGCAATACATTACAGAATACATTCGCAATTTATCCGATGCTAATACTGACGAAGAAGCATTACAAGTTGACAGTGAGCAAGTTTTGCGTTCAATTGAACATCATCATGGACTAGTTGTAGCAAGGGCAAAAGGGATTTACTCATTTTCTCACCTAACATTTCATGAATATTTCACAGCTAGAGAATTTGTGGTTGTGAGACAATCATCAGAGGAAGCTTTGCAAAATCTTGTTAGCCACATCACAGAAAACCGTTGGCGGGAAGTCTTTTTATTGGCGGTTGGGATGTCTCCAAGTGCAGATCGTTTATTAGTTTCTTTCAAGGATAAAATTGATGCAATCATAGCTGAAGATGATAAATTGCAGCAGTTATTAATGTGGAGTCATGAAAAATCAGTTTTAGTTAACGATCAATATAAAAAAGTTATTACCCGCGCTTTTTATTTGGCCTTTGCAATTAGGGGACAAACAACGACTCTATCTTCTAATTATCGCGTTTTGAGACTTGTCTTTCTTTATGAAATTATTTTTGATAACCCGCCATCTCAAAATTTTATACATAAAAATTTTCTAAATTTAGATAAATTTTAGGAAGAGCAAGATGATATTGGCTTATCACTAATTGAGCAGATTGTAAATTATGTGGAAGGCGATAATTTTGAATATAACTGTTGTATTGCTGCTCTTGCTATTGCTCCTAAAACAAAGAAAGCACTGCTAGAACTCAGGAAAAAACTGCCAATAGTAAGTAATAAAAAGTTATTTCATAAATGGTGGAAAACTAACCGTCTATCTTGGATAGAGCAATTTAAAACAGTGATGATTCAATACCATAATATTGCTCCTAAATGGCAACTCAGTGTCCAGCAGAAAGAATTACTTAAGCAGTATTATGATGCTAATAAATTACTACTGGAATGCCTAAAGAGCGATTGTTATGTCAGCCGTGAAGTGCGACAGCAAATAGAAGATACTTTGCTATTACCGATCGCAGAGATTAAACAGCGCCAACAACAATCATAAATACTCATATAATAGATAGTGAATTATTCGTTAAAAAAGCGAAAATATTTCACAAATATTAGCAAATAAATCTAGAATGGAAGTAAGAGTTCACAGTCAAACCATTCGCCTCTATTCAATGGCTTAGATATGTGGACATGAGTAATAAAACAGCATTTTGGAACAAAATGATACTCATTTACGTCCTGTGAACCTTTCACACTTTGATTTTAGTAACGCACATTAGCAGAATACAAATTCTGAACAGCGATGTCTACGACGTGCTACACCTGCGCGATCGCAAAGACTTCCCATCATAATAAGTACTTGTATACGCCGATAGACAGGTTTAAAAACAGTCAGAAACAAACTCAGTGAATCCTCGTCATTAAATACATCACATACACAAAGGATAACCCTCTTATGACTCGCATACATCAATGGAAATCTGGAACTGCTGCACTGATGGCAATGGCCGTTACTACAAGCCTTATTAGTCCTCTATTGAGCTTGGCTCCTGCTAATGCTCAATACAGAATCGATCAAAACAGAACTAGTCAATACGGAAACGTTACCATTCCTTCTGGAGTTGCTCTTCCTGTCACCTACGAAAAAGAGACAATTACTATCGCTCCTGGAGAAAGTAAATCTCTAACCTTGAGAATAGCCAACGACATTATCGACAGAAATAGAAACGTCTTGATTCCTGCTGGTACTAAAGTACATGGACGGCTAGAATCTGTTGACTTAGATAGTTATTCAAGAGATACAATAAATACAGATGATAATCAAGGAAAAGGTGTCAAGTTTGTCGCTCAAGAATTAGAATTTTCTAATGGTCAGCGTCAGTCTATTAATGCAACTTCTCGGACATACACCACAACTGAAAGAGTTTCACAGAAGCCCAACACAAGTCAGGTTTTAACTGACGCAGCTATTGGTGGGGGTGCTGGTCTTTTAGGTTCATTAATTACTGGTAATCGCAAAATTGACGATTTAAAACCTGTTATTGGTGCGGCTGCGGGTGCGGGTGCGAGTGTCCTGTTGCGGAAAAAAGAAGGAAATGCTTTTGTCCTCAGACCTGCACAGGATTTAAGGCTTACACTGGATTCTAACTTGAATTTAGTACCAAGATCCCGCTACTAAATTTCACTTAATTCAAGTTGTGAATTTAATCATCCCTTATATGCGATCGCCACTTTAACTAGAGTGTGCGATCGTCTTTATTTTTAACCCTAAAAAATCCTATTTAACAGCAACTATTCCACCTCTATATCGTCTTAATCAGTATGAATATTTATTGGAATACTTATTTAAAAGTTGGCTCTATTGTATTCTGTATCTAAAAGAGTATTCAAAATTATGGAATATCCTGATACTTTTATTAAGTAGTAGCGATCGAGGAGCTTCTCCTTATGGTAATTCAAGGTTTGAATTTAAGCACATATCTTGCAATTCCTGTAGTATTAAGTCTTTTGGTTCCGGGAGACAATATAAAAGTATCTTCAGTTGAAAACGCCAGTCAGGTATCCACTAACAAAGAAGTGAGCCTATCTAGCCGCGAGCTAATCAGCGCGAATTCAACACCGAAAACATACTATGTTAGTGGTAGTGGAAACGACAATAATAGCGGACTCTCTACTTCATCCGCCTTTAAAACAATTCAAAAGGCAGCAGACCTTACCAACCCTGGCGATACAGTATTGATAATGAATGGAGTATACAAAAATACAGGCAAAGCTGGGAGTGTAGTAAATATTAAACGTTCTGGAACTGCAAATGCATGGATTAGGTATAAAGCATATCCTGGGCATTTCCCAAAAATTCAGCACAATACATGGAATGGTATCACGATTTCAAATAAAGCTTCATATATCGAGATCAACGGGCTAGAGGTTATAGGAAACAATGCCAATATAACCCTTGATTATGCGATGAGTGAGAAGACTAACAAACAAAACCCACTGACGAATGGAAACTGTATCAACATTGACGGACGAACCAATGGTCATGTTCATCACATCCGTATTTTGAACAACAAAGTGCATGACTGTGGAGGAGCAGGTATTTCAGCGATTCAAGCGGACTATGTGACAATAGATAATAATGTGGTATTTAATAATGCCTGGTATAGCGTTTATGGTTGCAGTGGCATTTCAATGTTGAGTAATTGGAATTCTGACAACAACCAGGGATACAAGATGTTTGTTACCAATAACAAGACATACAACAATCGTATGTACATCCCTTGGATTGCAGTCGGAAAGATCACAGACGGTAATGGCATTATTATTGATAGTACAAGAAATGATGAAAACCCAAAACTGGGTGCATATAAAGGACGTACTTTAGTTAAAAACAATCTGGCATTTAATAATGGTGGTTCAGGAATTCATGCATTTTTAAGCGAGCATGTTGATATTGTAAATAATACAGCTTTTTTGAATAATCAAAGCCCAGAACTTAATGGTGGGCAAATATTTGCTCATACCTCATCCGATGTCAGAATTCTCAGGAACATTCTCTATGCTTTTCCTGGAAAAAATATTAATAACAACACTAAAAACAAAAACGTTGTTTATGATTATAATATTTATCTCAATAGCTCTAAGATAACTGCTAAGGGGCCTCACGATGTTGTTGCAGACTCACAGTTTTTAAGTAAGCATCCCACTCTCGAAAAAATCTCTGATGATTGGAAATCACTAGAGAAACAAAATCCGCCAACGCGGACATTTATAGAGGCTAAGTCAGCAGATTTTGTTTGCGATCCAGTGAATTATCCTTTGCAAGACAAACTCATCAAAGTGGGATGCTCCCCCCTATCTTTCGCTCAAACTGCTTTTTCTGATGTTTCATCTAACTATTGGGCAGCACAATTTATTCAACAATTGTCTCAGCAAGGCGTAATTGCCGGATTTCCTGATGGTAGCTTCCGCCCAGAAGAACCGGTGACACGCGCTCAATTTGCCGCGATGATCGACAAAGCTTTTCCAAAAGCCCAGCAACGGCAGGCAATCAATTTTACTGATGTACCCAGCAACTATTGGGCATCCAGTGCGATTGGGCAAGCTTATACCATCGGTTTTTTATCTGGTTATCCTGGAAATCGCTTTGAGCCTAATCAAGCCATCCCCCGCGAGCAGGTTTTGGTTTCCCTCGCTAACGGTCTGAAATATAGTCCTAGTGGCAATACCGAAAGCACTTTGAAATACTTCAACGATGCCTCTAACATCGCTAGCTATGCCCGTAGCCCGATCGCAGCAGCAACTGAAAAGCAAATTGTGGTGAACTATCCAAATGTAAAGTTACTGAATCCAACTGCAACTGCTACACGGGCACAAGTAGCAGCTTTTATCTACCAAGCATTAGTTAGTTCTAATCAAGCTTCAGCCATTAGCTCACCCTATGTCGTGTTAAAAGTTAGCAATTAACTCGCCCCATACAATGGTTTTCGGGTCTACTACTTCAACACCTATATCAGTCACAATTAGAATCTGTTGATTTAGATAGTTATTTAATAGGCGATCGCCACTTTAACTAGAGTGTGCGATCGCCTTTACTTTTAACCATAAAATTTTCTATTTAACAGCAACTATTCTTGCTCTACATCGTCTCACTCGGTATCTATATTTGGGGAATTTTGCTAATAGGTAATTGTGTGATGACATTGCTTTTATTAGCTAGTTCGTTTGGCATAGATTTTTTTAATTATGACTGTATGACTAAAGTAATGGTTTTGACAAAAAGTAGAAAACTTAGGAACCTTGTACTTTAGTAAATGTCTAAGTAATTAACAGTAAAAAAATAATATAACTGGAGCAAAAAAATAATGTTTAACTTAAATCGTTGGCAATCTAGAACAGCTGCATTCATGGCTTTGAGCGTCACAGTCGGTACTGTAGCACCTTTCATTACAGCTTCACCATCTTTAGCTCAAACGACTTTTTCTGATGTTTCATCTAACTATTGGGCGGCACAATTTATTCAACAATTGTCTCAGCGAGGTGTAATTGCAGGATTTCCTGATGGTAGTTTCCGTCCCGAAGAACCGGTGACACGTGCTCAATTTGCCGCGATGGTCAACAAAGCTTTCCAAAAAGCACAGCAACGCCAGCCAATCAGTTTTGCTGATGTACCTAGCAACTATTGGGCATCCAGCGCGATTCAGCAAGCTTATACCATTGGTTTCTTATCTGGTTATCCTGGAAATCGCTTTGAGCCTAATCAAGCTATTCCTCGCGAACAGGTTTTAGTTTCCCTCGCTAACGGTTTGGAATATAGTCCCAGCAGCAATACTGAAAGTACTCTGCAATACTTCAACGATGCCTCTAACATCGCTAGCTATGCCCGTAGCCCGATCGCAGCAGCAACTGAAAAACAAATTGTGGTGAACTATCCGAATGTGAAGTTCCTGAATCCAACTGCAACCGCTACTCGCGCCCAGGTAGCAGCTTTTATCTACCAAGCATTAGTTAGTTCTAATCAAGCTTCAGCAATTAACTCACCTTATGTTGTGGCTGTCGGATCTACTACTCCAACACCCACATCAGTGACAATTGCTCAAGGGACTGCTATTCCTGTGAAGTATGACAAGGCAGAAAAAATTCTCGTTACAAAGGATGAAACATCGCCCTTGACATTGACAGTATCCCAAAACGTGGTAACGCAAGATGGATCTGTAGTGATTCCTGCTGGTAGTCAAGTTGTTGGTCAACTCAAACCTGCTACGGGTGGTTCTCAATTCGTTGCTGAAAAACTGGTTTTGACCAATGGTCAAGAGTATCAGCTGAACGCTACTTCTGACGTTATTACCAAAACTGAAACCGTCAAGAAGGGTACTAGTCTTGGTTCAATTATCAAAAATACTGTATTGGGCGCAGGTGCGGCAACTGCGGTATCTGCTGTCACAGGCGATCGCGCCATTGCCACAGAAGAAGTCTTGGGTGGCGCTGGTATCGGTGCGTTGGTTGGTCTATTCTTCGGTAAGAATAGTGTTGACTTAATCGCCATTGACCCAAATACCGATTTACAAATGACCATCAATCAAAACTTGTTGGTTTCACTAAGATAGTCATTGGTCATTGGTCATTGGTCATTAGTCATTAGTATTTACAAAGGACAAATGACCAACTCTCTACTTCAGTGATTAGCCATTAGTCTTTACAAATGACAAAGAACAAATGACAAATGACTAATTTTGAACTTCCGGCAACCAAATAATAAATGTAGTTCCTGGCGCATTGGGTGAAGTTAATTTAGAGTTGATTGCAGGGCTGAAAACCTCGATTTCGCCCTGCATTTGCTCTATTAATTGTTTAGCGATCGCTAACCCCAAACCTGTGCCGGGGATTTCTGTTTGCGCTTGTACTCCGCGATAATGCCGTTCTCCAAGATGTTCTAAATCTTGGGGTGGAATGCCAGGCCCGTTATCACTGATGACTATTCCTTGAAAATTAGCTTTTTCTTGTCCCGCCTGAATCAAAATTTTGCCCCCAGTGGGAGTGTATTTCAAAGCATTATCAATAATGTTAGTTAATACCTCTCGTAATGCTTTGACGTTGGCACGTACTAAGGATGAATTCTGTTTAATTTCAGTTATTAGTTTTAGGTTTCGCTCTTGGGCGATCGCTTTGGCTGATATTAATAATGGTTCTAATATATCTGCTAGGGAGCAGTCAACTGCTTTATCTCCCGTTCCCGGTAATAATAGCGGTGGTTTAGCGTCTTTTTGGATAGTTGCTTCTACAAATACTCCATCTTCCGGTAGATGTAGTGGTGCCAAATCTGCCTCTGTCAAGTCAATTACTTGTTCAAATTGTTGCAGTAATTCTTGAAGGCGATCGCTTTCTCTGACAATACTATTTGCTACATCCCGGTTAGCGTCTGCTGGTCGTAGTCGTTTCAATAGCAGTTTGCCAAAAGTCCGTAACGCCGTTAATGGGTTACGAAACTGATGCAACAGATTATCCAGCAAATCTCGCTGTTTTTCTTGAATAATTTGTTGCTCGCGTAACTGTTGCTCAAACCATGCTCGCCGCTGATCTAAAATACAAGCGATCGCTAATGTTTGAGCTATCCGTTGAATTTGATTTTGCTCGTGTTCATTCCATGCCCGATCTTTCCTGCGTGTCACCAATAACCCCATCATCACACCCTCATAAATCAGAGGTAAAACAATTTGGTTGCCACTAAGTAGGTATTCCTCTTTAAGATCGGGTTGAGACGCATCTGGTATCTCAGACTCCCGTGACGAAGTTGGAGATTCTGAACCTGCTGTCAATAACCTTCCCTGTTGATTGGGTAATATAAACGCATTTCCAACTTGAAGTTGCTTATATGCTGTCGCTTCAATAGTTTCCTCTCCTGGCAGCAATAATGCTGTTTCCGGGTAAATCACCACAGGAATCAGTTTGGCATCGCCAGAAGGAGTATCTACCAATTCTTGTGTTAGGTACACAATACTTAAAGTTGCTCCCAGCCCTTGGGTTAGTAGCGCTATTTGCTCTCGACACAGAGCAAGAAAATCAGAACTGGCAGACATTAACATTTTTTAGCTCTTGCTCAAGATTATAGATTTTGAGGCATGATGTAAGAGAGGATACTTAATTTTTACCTCACTCATTTAATAAAGCTTAACTAAAATTTTCTTAGAGATGGTTTCTACTAGGGGATTATATTCTTAGGTGATTTTATTTTTTCGATGTTTCAAAGATATTAACTTTCTTATATTAAAAGGTTAAAAACTATTGATATTCTGAACTAGAACCTATATAATGACGACGGATTTTGTAGCTATCACTACAATCTATAGCTTGAAAGAGGAGGACAATAGATTGGCAAGGAGACGCAAAAGGAAGAGTCGTCGTCGTCAGGAAGGACGGCGCATTTTGGAGCACGTGCCTCAATATAGCATCGAAAGTGGCGAAGAAAAGCCTGTAACAGCAGCTAGAAGATTCATTCAAGCTGAAGGAATTTTGCCACCAGCGTTGCTACTTGTAAAGCGAAATGAACACACTACAGATCGTTATTTCTGGGCAGAAAAGGGACTGTTTGGTGCTCAATACGTAGAGGAAAACCATTTCTTGTTTCCTAGTTTGAGGGTGTTGGAACCTTCACCAGGTCAAGAACCTCTTGCTTTAGCTAGTCGGTAAACCATAGATGGTCATCTTGGGCATTGAATGTGGCTCCTGACTATTATTAACTGGCAAAATTGCTAAGTTTATGCAAAATTTAATTTTTTTTTAGTTTGTAGCTGATTTGCCAGTAAATCTAGTCCAGGTAGTTGGAAAGTGAAGCTGTTTCAAACCACGCTAGATTAGCATGGGTTGATACTAATTTGATGATGCAGAAGGGAGTGGGTATAGAGCCAAGCGCGTCTGAAAGTGCTAGTGAAGTTGCGCTCTTATGCCGTAGATGGTTAAGTAAGCTCTGTCAATGAATTTAAGTTAATGAATTTAAATTTTTCCCCACGACTTTGGTCGTGGGGAAAACTGACAAAGCAGCAGTCTTGATTTTCTCCTGACTACTTTCCATTGCCTAAAGAGTAGGTTAGGTCAGAAGTCTGCATATCATAGTTAAGAGATGGTCGCAACAATCAACAATTATTTCCCAGGCTTGAGCTGTAGAGTCCTCTGCAACTCGCTGAGTTCATCTCGATGGGCAACTACAGTAATCTTACTTGAGGAGGTTTGTTCGCTCTGAGTTGTTTCTACTTTGAGCGATACCTTCTCAAGTCTTCCAGATTTTTTCCAATAAAATAGACCACTTAAAGGTGACAGCAGTACCATCGCCAGAACAAGGGTACTGAGGCTAGGAAAAAGCAGAGATGTCACCAGAGATAGACAAACAATGCCAGTCGCTGCCAGTAAAGTTAGAAATATAGCTAAGAACCAGCTGGGACGAACATTACCTTCAAAAATTACCTGATTTTGTTCTCGGTCTACCGCTGCCACTCGGTAAGACCGCGATCGAAAGTACTCTTTTAATTGAGACATTAAAACAGCTTCATCTTGCTCAGATACCAGTTGCGCTATTTCTATGCGGTCTTTAGTCGAGGCACGAATAAAGAAAAACAGCCCAACCGATAACAACAAGGTTAGCAGGAACGTAGATGGCAGAATAGCAGTATCCATAACTAATTGTTAGTGTTTGACTGGAGGAGACTTATTCATTATCAATGATTCGTTACTTTTTCCTCCCGTTGATGTAGTCTTGCCAAAGAAAAGCTAAATCCTGAGCTTGAACTTGCCATTCGGGAGAAACTTGGTACATCCGCCTGGGGCGCCCCCGTCCTTCGAGTTTCTTCCAATATCCAGTGATTGCCCTTTGGTCTTCCAGAAATTTGATTGCACTGTAAAGTACGGTATCTGAAAGCCGATAGACGGGATACTCAGTTTCTAATTGCTCAATCAACTCGGTTCCGTAGGATTCACCTTGTAATAAAACAGACAGTATGTAACAAACTGCTAGTTCCTGACAAAGGTAAGTTGGCGGAGGATTTTCAAAAAATTGATATATATCCTCAAGTTTCATGGTTAGGTGAATGGCTAAAAAAATGCATTAGGGTAAATTCTATAATCCTTGTAGTCAGTATACAGTGCTACTACTACGTGAGTAATACATATAAAGCTACTTAGACTAGATATCCATTGCGTAAACATCAAACAATTACCCACGCCTGTGAAGTTGTGGGGCGAGTTTGTGAGTTTTAGGGGCACAAAACAATATACCCCCACTCAAGCTCGATACGGTGTGGTGAGGAGCGAACAGACAGTGAGAGAGTCACTATCTTGGTGTTAACTGATGCCGAGCTGCTTAGAACTGCTTAAGCAATAAAATGCCATCGAAGAAATTTTACAGGTAAAATGCTGTTTTGTCTGTAAAACTTAATAAACACTTTTTTTTACAGTGATTTTCCCAATGCAAATTCTAAAAGCTTAAGCTAAGGGATATATCTAGGATCGACTGCTATGTCAGTGGACACACTTAAGCAGTAACCATTTCTGATTTCCTCGATCGCAGAATTTCTTGTCTTATTTGGCAAGTGTGATAGTAAATTGATCAAAGAAGGCGCTAAATACTAAGGGAAAGAAGACAGGAGAGGGGAGACGTAGGGAAAGAACTCTCCGTGTCCTCGCATTCTTTCGTCCTCTCGTCCTCGCCTTCTTTTATCAAGCACCCAGCATATTAGCGATCGCTATGTCACAAACTCCCGATGCCCCATCATCTTCCTCAACTCTTAGGGCAATTGCCCAAACTTTTCGCCTTACAGGTTGGATTAGCTTCTGGATTCAGCTAGTACTAGGCGTTGTTTCTAGCATAATTGTGCTGCTGTTCGCCATCTTTAATCAAAGAACTGGCAGTCCTAGTAATAATCCTGGGACTGGCTTTGGCGTATTTTTAGCAATTTGTGGATTGGTTGTTTTGGGTGGGGGGATTTATTTAGCTTACCGTTACACAAGAATTGGCAAACAATTGGAATCCTCCAATCCCAGTAACCGGCCTCGGAAAAGCGAGACTGTGCAAGTATTACGCTTAGGTGTGTGGGTGAATTTAGGGGGAACGCTAGTGACTCTTTTGGGGGCGCAAGCGATCGTTGGCACACTGGTAGCACGATCCATATCTCCACAAGCGATAACTACCCAATTTTTTGACCCTACCCGAATTATTAGCGGTCTAGATATGCTTGTAGTACAGGCAAATACCAACACCGTCTCAGCTCACTTTGCAGGGTTGGTGGCGTCACTTTGGTTACTCAATCGCATTAACCGACCTTAGAAAAGGGAGTCGGAAGAAAAGGTAATAGTCAAAAATCAGCAATTCTTTTGACTTCTTTTCTCCTCTTTTCAGAGGTTGTATGGCAATAATTCAAATTTATTGATTGTACTTTTCCGAAATTATCAAAGTACAGTGTGAAGACTAATACCAGTTACTTAATATTGGCACCCATCTAAAGAGTGATATTAGAACCGTTATCAGGATGAATTAATTTTTATTGGAGGTCTTACACTATGAAAAAACTAGAAATCTGGAAGTTTGGTATACAAGTACTTTTTAGCACATTGATGATTGGATTATGTAGTTCTCTAATCTTCATGGAACGCGATAATAGCCAAAACCAGGCAGTCTACTGGAGTGGTTTATCAGGCGTACTTGCCTACTGGCTACCCTCACCTGCTAACACTCAGGAGTCTAGAAAATCAGAAGATTAATACTAAATTTTGGGTTTTAAATTTTTCTAGACCTGCCAATCTTGCCAGGGCTAGAAAAATTTAAATGGTTGCTTTTCTGCTCATACGAAGCCAAAATCAGTATATGCTGATGTGTTGGCAGGTAGATAATAGGCTAAAAACTGAGAAAAATCTGTGCTGGATATCAAGCAAATACGGGAAAATCCGCAATTAGTTCAAGAACGATTGAATAGTCGTAGTGGTAAATACGACATCGAACCGATATTACTGTTAGATCGGCAACAACGGGAACTTGAGGGGACGCGTAGTCAACTCCAAGCCCGGAGCAACGAAATTGGTAAAATTGTCGGTCAGAAGATTAAATCTGGGATTAATCCTCAAGACCCAGAAATTCAAGCTTTGCGGGATGAAGGTAACTCTGTAAAAGCGACGTTGAGCCAACTGGAACCCCAAGAAAAAGACCTCAAAGCTGAAATTGCTCAACTTGTGTTGGCACTTCCGAACTTACCAAGCGACTCTACACCCCTTGGAAAGAATGAGGAAGATAACTTAGAAGTGCGGCGTTGGGGTGATGAGTACATTCCCCAAAATCCGAATATTCTCCCTCACTGGGAAATTGGCGAAAAGCTGGGTATTCTCAATGTCGAACGAGCTGTAAAAGTTGCCCAAAGTCGCTTTGTGACATTGATGGGCGCTGGTGCAGCATTGGAGAGGGCATTAATTCAATTTATGCTAAGTCTCCATACTCAAGCTGGGTATGTAGAAGTAAGTCCGCCGCTATTAGTGAATACTGAGTCTTTGACAGCGACCGGTCAGTTACCCAAGTTTGCGGAAGAAAGCTTTAAATGCGCTGATGATGATTTATGGCTGATTCCAACAGCTGAAGTTCCAGTTACAAATCTGTATCGGGGTGAAATTCTCGCTGCTGAAGATTTGCCTATTTACCACTGTGCTTATACTCCCTGTTTTCGCCGCGAAGCCGGTAGTTATGGGCGCGATATGCGGGGATTAATTCGCCTGCATCAATTTAACAAGGTGGAAATGGTGAAGTTTGTCGAACCCAGTACGTCTTTTGATGAACTGGAGAAATTGGTAGGGAATGCAGAAGCAATTTTACAGGCGTTGCGATTGCCTTACCGAGTAGTAAATTTAAGTACTGGAGATTTGGGATTTGCCTCTACCAAAACTTATGATTTAGAGGTTTGGTTGCCCTCTTCTGGTAAATATCGCGAAATTTCTAGCTGTTCCAATACTATAGATTTTCAGGCGCGACGGGCTGATATTCGCTTCAAAGAGGCAGGGAAGAAAGGAACTCAGTTCGTACATACCCTCAATGGTTCGGGTTTGGCGGTGGGAAGGACGATGGCAGCAATTTTGGAAAATTATCAACAGCCTGATGGGACAGTAAGAATACCAGAAGCGCTGCAAGCTTTCTTGGGGCGTGAAGTTTTATAATTTGTCATTAGTCTTTTACCAATGCCCAATACTTCTCTACGAGAGGCTGCGCCAACGGCTTCGCTCAGTACAAGTGCCCAATGCCCAATGCCCAATTAGAATGGAGATAACTATAGCTTAATATCTTCACAATTTACTCTATGTCAGTTTTAGCAGCGATCGCAGTCTTGGCTGTTTTGATCTTGGTACACGAGTTGGGGCATTTTGTTGCAGCACGTTCTCAAGGCATTCTCGTTAACCGTTTTTCTTTGGGTTTTGGCCCAGTTCTTTTGAAGTACCAAGGTTCACAAACCGAATATGCTGTCCGCGCCTTTCCCTTGGGCGGTTTTGTGGGCTTTCCCGATGATGACCCTGATAGCGATGTTCCACCCAATGACCCAAATCTGCTGCGTAACCGTCCAGTTTTAGACCGGGCGATAGTTATCAGTGCCGGAGTAATCGCAAATTTAATATTTGCCTACTTGGTATTGGCTCTGCAATTGGGTATTGTCGGCATTCCCAAGGAATTAACCTATCAAGCTGGTGTCGTTGTACAGCCTGTTAATCAAGAATCTGTTGCCTATCAAGCAGGAATTCGGGAAGGAGATATTATTCTGGCTGTTAACGGTCAAGAACTCCCGGCTTCTGACAAATCAACTCCTTTGCTGACTAAAGAAATTCAAACTCATCCCAATCAGCAAATCGAACTGAAAATTCTGCGTGAAAAACAACAACAATCCATAAAATTAACACCGAAATTGGGAGCCGATGGCAAAGGTGTAGTTGGTGTAGCACTTAGTCCAAATGCTACAGCAATTTATCGCCGTCCTAATGGCCCTTTTGAAATTTTCGGTCTTGCTGCTAATAGATTTCAACAATTATTTGTTGGGACACTCAGCGGTTTTGGTCAGTTGATTACCAATTTTCAACAAACTGCTGGACAAGTTTCTGGGCCAGTTAATATTGTCAAAATCGGTGCAAAATTAGCTGAAGACAATACTGTAAACTTGTTGTCTTTTGCGGCAATTATCAGCATTAATTTGGCTATTATCAACATTTTGCCTTTGCCAGCTTTGGATGGCGGACAACTCGCTTTTCTGCTGATTGAAGGTTTACGCGGTAAGCCTGTACCGTCCCGGATTCAAGAAGGTGTAATGCAAACTGGTTTGGTGTTACTCTTAGGGTTAGGAATTTTTCTGATCGTCAAAGAAACTACTCAATTAACTAGCCAATTGGAGTGGGTACAAAAATTATTCCAGTGAGCGTTACTACCCGTAAATCGTTATCTAAAAAGCAACGGGCGATAGAAATTTTAGCTCGTCTGAAGCATCTTTATCCAGATGCTACTTGCTCTTTGAACTACTCAACGCCAGTACAACTATTGGTGGCAACGATTCTCTCGGCTCAATGTACTGATGAGCGGGTAAATAAGGTGACACCAGCTTTATTTGGTAAGTTTCCTGATGCTGAGAGTTTAGCGATCGCCGATTTAGTAGAATTAGAAAACTTGGTGCGCTCAACTGGGTTTTATCACAATAAAGCTAAGAATATTCAAGGCGCTTGTCGGATGATTGTGAGTGAGTTTAACTCTGTTGTCCCTAACCAAATGGAACAGTTGTTAAAGCTTCCAGGAGTGGCACGCAAAACTGCAAATGTAGTCCTCGCTCATGCTTATGGCATTAATGCTGGCGTGACAGTAGATACTCACGTTAAGCGTCTCAGCGAACGCTTAGGTTTAACTGAACATACAGACCCCGTTCGGATTGAGCAAGATTTAATGGGTTTATTGCCTCAGCCTGATTGGGAAAATTGGTCAATTCGGCTGATTTATCACGGTCGTGCTATTTGTAAAGCCCGCTCTCCCGTCTGCGTTGCTTGTGAGCTTGCCGATTTATGTCCTGCTGCGAATAAGCCAGTGGTTGTAGGATAAGCGACACAAGTAATCCCAGAATTGATGGAGAGACTGTAGAATGGAAAACGGTGTCTTTAAATAAGTTAGAGAATATATGGCAAAAAAGAGCATGATTGAGCGCGAGAAAAAGCGCACCAAGTTGATAGAAAAGTATGCTGACAAGCGGGAAGCTCTCTTAGAAGAGTTCAGAAGTGCAGCATCTCCTTTGGATAAGCTAGAAATCCACCGGAAGATTCAACAGCTACCCCGGAATAGTGCGCCCACCCGCCACCGCAACCGTTGCTGGTTGACTGGTCGTTCTAGAGGAGTTTACCGCGATTTTGGCTTGTCTCGGAACGTACTACGAGAATGGGCGCATGAAGGTCTTTTACCTGGAGTTGTTAAGTCTAGTTGGTAGTCAAGAGTCATTAGTCATTAGTCATTGGTAAATAACAAAGGACTAATGACAAAGGACAAATGACAAAAATTATTGACCACAACACTTATCAATTCCCAGACTTTCTAAGAGTAGATCGCTGACGGCGTTGGCGATCGCAAACTCTCCGTAGAAGCTATTGGAAAAATCATAGGACTGCATCTCTGTAACAATGGCAATTACCAGAGAACCAAGGTCATTTTCTCCTTCCATCCGTTGACGCACAAAAATCTGTGCGGCTCGTTGAGCAATATTTTGGTTGACTGCTTCGGGGATAAATTCTGTATCTAGCCACCGTTGTAAGCGTTCTCGTAACCATTCACCTTCGAGTAGGGGGTTTTCGGGCGGTGGTAGGGTGATGGGTGGAATTGGTTGAGTCATTTTTTTTTTAACGCAGAGGGACGCGGAGGGAAACGCAGAGGAACGCTGAGGTTGACTGTTAACATCAAATTGCGTTTCTCTAGTGTTTTTTTATTATTTATTTATGCAATATGATATCGCCGCTATTGTTGAGGGCTATGCACAAGGCTATTTTCTCATGGCTGATGAACGCGATCGCCTGAGTTGGTACGGAAGTCGCGATCGGACTTTTATTCCTTTGGATGAGCGGTTTCGCTACCCCAAGTCTTTGCAGCGCGTTCTGAATCAAGAACGGTTTACTGTGGCGATTAATCGAGACTTCCAAGCTGTGGTGGCTGGCTGTGCTGATAGAGAGACAACTTGGATTTCACCGGAATTGGAAAAGATTTACTGGCTACTTTACCAGAATGGTTATGCTTATAGTTTTGAAACTTGGCAAGGTGACGAATTAGCCGGGGGAATTTTAGGGATTGTGATTGGTGGGGCTTTTATTGGCGAATCGATGTTTTACCAGATTCCCGAAGGCTCAAAAGTAGCAATGGTAAAGCTGGTAGAAAGATTGCGTCAGAGAAAATTTGTATTTTTTGATGCCCAAATGATGAATCCCCATTTGGAAAGGTTTGGCGCTTATCGAGTTGAGGATGAAGAATATCAATCTTTACTTGAGCAAGCGTTGCAATGTGCTTGTAGCTTAGTATAAATAATGACAAAATTACTAGTATGAAAAAGTAGTTTGATTGATGGTTTCCATTGTTATCAAACATGGATGGTTTCATCAGATTCTTGGACAATGCGCCCAGTATGGTGGGTTTGTTTTTATTGCGCTATTGGGTGACTTGGGTAGCGAACTAGAAATCATCTCATATCAGAGGGTTGGAGAAGATCCAATGCTTCCTCTTTCGGACTACATTGAGGGACAACCTCCAAGTATTTTACAGAGATGTCACGATCTATTTGGAGAATCAGTTAATGCAGTATGGGTACGAGCTAGAATTCCAGCCATATTTGGTTCTAATATTTTGATAAGCTTGTCTATTCCAGACTACAAATATGCACTTATCGAGCAAATGTTCGTGGCTTGTGAGCTAGGGTCAAATGGAGACTGGATAGCATACCCATTCATCTGTGAAGACTACAACCTTCGTACTGGACTGCGTTTTTATCCAGACCATTCATCAACTGAGATTTATGAGCGTATTGCCAAGGCATTTTGGGAACTGTTACTTCTTGAACCTAAAAGTGTTTGTGCATTCCGCGATGGCTACCTACACTATAACGACGAGATGGGTGACGAGGAATGGCATAATGTGGTATTCAGGCATGGTAGATTCAGCATTGAAATAATAGACCCTGCGTTATTTTAGAAGAAAAGCTAGATGTGATTGTAACTGATGTAGTAATGGCGGAAATGAAGGTATTGCCATAAAAAATGTTTTAATCATTACAATAGCGATCGCGCCCATTTTGTTTGGCATGGTACAGTGCTTTATCTGCTGAAGCAATGAGTGTGTCTGGCCTGATATTCCAAATAGGGATGCGAGAGGTAATTCCTAAACTAACGGTGATAATATTCTTGACATCAGACTGTACATGGGGAATAGCCAGAGCATGAATTGCTTGCTGAATACTTTGCGCTACTTTAATCGCTCCCGCTAAGTCAGTATTGGGCAAGAGTACCAAAAATTCTTCTCCACCGTAACGCGCCACTAAATCGGCAGGACGACGAATTGTCTGTTGCACAGTTTGCGCTATCCTCATTAGACAATCATCGCCTGCAAGATGACCATAGTAATCGTTGTAAAGTTTGAATTTATCAACATCAAACATAATCAGTGACAGGGGTTGTTGTTCTCGTGCAAGGCGTTTCCATTCTGCTTTCAGTCGTGTGTCAAAGCAGCGACGGTTAGCCACCTGAGTCAAGCCATCTAAATTTGCCAGTTGTTCTAGTTTCTGATTTGCATCTTGGAGAGCCAATTCAATTTGTTTACGTCCAGTAATGTCGCGTATGGTAATAGCAAAACCATCACCTAGTTTGACTGCGACAAAGTGATACCAGCAAGAATTGCCTAATGGATGGTAAAAATCCCGTTTTAAAGCTTCCCCCGTTTCAACAAGATTAACGAAGTGATTAAAGAGTTCTGGTTCTAGATTGGCTAAAAATTTTTTGAGTACTAATTTGCCAATCATCTCTTCACATTTGCTTCCGAAGGCTCTAGCAATGACAGAGTTCACAACTAAACAACGAAAATCCTCGATGTCCCCGGTTGCAGGGTTGCGAACAGCTTGCATAGCGGCAATACCATCTAGTGAACTATTCAAAATACTGGCTAGCATTGCCCTGGACTGATATAGTATCTCTTCTGTTTCCCTACGCTTAATATTTTCTTGTTCTAGAAGCCTTTGCTGGCGTTGAATAGTTAACTGATTTTCTAGGCGCGCTATAACTTCTTCCATCTGAAAGGGTTTGGTGATGTAGTCTATGCCCCCTGACTCAAAAGCCATCACTTTATCGAAAACATCATCTAAAGCACTAATAAAAATAACAGGAATGGTGCGTAGAACTTCATCTGCTTTCAGAATTCTACAAACTTGATAGCCATCCATTTCTGGCATCTTGATATCTAAAAGAATAATATCTGGTCGCTTCGCCTTTACTGTTTTTAGTGCCATCCGCCCACTTGTGACGCTGCGAACAGTGTAGCCGAGTTTGACCAGAGAATCACTTAATAAATGTAAATTTTTAGGACTGTCGTCTACTAGGAGAATATTACCTTTATTTTCTTTATCAGAATCAAGATTCATTGCTTCTCAGGGGTTCGGCTAAATCAACCAATTCCTCAAATTCAAATTGACGAGCAAGTTTTGTTAAAGATTGAATTAAAAATGTTTCTGTTTTGGGAATATCTCTAATTAATTCTATGACTCGATTAGTATTTGCTTCTAAAGCAGCTTCATGAAATTGATTAATCCACTCTTGAGACATACAAATTAAATTGTTTGATGTTAAAATATTTTTTTCTATATATTCCAAATTTGAATAATTATTTTCAGCAAATATATATTTGACACCAAGATGTTTGGCTAGTGTGTCAAAAATTGTATGTTCTGCAAAAGGTTTGCGGAGAAAATCATCACATCCGGCTGAAAGGACGATCGCTTTTTCTTCTTCTAAAACACTTGCTGTCAGAGCAATTATAGCTGTAGCATTCCCCTTTGTAGTGGATTTGATATATTTTGTAGCTTCGTAACCGTCCATGACAGGCATTCGCATATCCATCCAAATCAGGTGGGGTTCCCATTCATTCCAAATAGCGATCGCTTCTTTGCCGTTACCAGCTTCTTTCATCTCAAACCCTAACGGTTGTAAAAGTTTAATTAATAATTGGCGATTAATAGGTTTATCATCTACTATTAATAGTTTATATATAGATTGTCCTGGTGCAAGTTCTAATACTTTTGGATATCCTTCTAAAGTATTATTATTGCTTGGCTGACCTAATTTTGCTTGAATATAAAATTGAAAAGTTGTCCCTACACCTAATTTACTTTCAACAGAAATATCTCCTCCCATTAATTGAATAAACTTGTGACTAATTGCTAAACCTAAACCCGTTCCTTCTTGGGATTCTTTTCCAGCTTGTGCTTGAGAAAAAGCATTAAATAGTTTGGGTAATTCTGCGGCTGCAATCCCCACTCCTGTATCACAGACTTTAAAATCAATAGTTAAAATATCTGTGATTTCTTCACTAATATTATTTACTGTTAAACTAACTATTCCTTTTTGAGTAAACTTAATAGCATTACCAATCAAATTAATTAATACTTGCCGGAGTTTTAACTCATCTGTGCAAATATAACATGGGACATTTTCACTACGTTGAAATATTAAATTTAAGCCTTGATTACTTGCCTGTAAATGTAACATATCTTCTAAATCATCTAGCAAGCGATATAGGTCAAAGTCTCTAGGGTTAAGAGTAGTTTGACCAGCTTCTATTTTTGATAAATCGAGAATATTATTAATGAGCGTTAATAAATAATCACCACTGTGATAAATGATCCCAGCATTTTCATAATGCTCGGCAGGTAAGTTGTTAGCGCGTAACATTAATTGAGAAAAACCTAGAACAGCATTGAGTGGCGATCGCAACTCATGACTCATATTCGCAATAAATAAACTTTTAGCTTGATTTGCTACTTCGGCTTTGTCTTTAGCAATGGCTAACTCTGCTGTTCTTTCCTGTACCCGTTGTTCCAAAGTTTCCAAAGATGTTTGTAACTGAAGTGCCATGTTGTTAAACGATTTTGCCAGTTGACCTATCTCATCTTTTGATTTATTTTTGGCGCGGATATCTAAGTTACCTGCGGTAAACTGGAAAACTATATTGGTAAGATAAATTATTGGCTTTGTTAGCAGTTGTCCAATGACAAAAGCAATGATTGTCACTACTCCAGCGATAAATGCAAATAGAAAAATTGTGTCACGAATTTGCTTTTCTACAGGTGCTAGGGCAACGGCAAGGGGTCGTGCAAACAACACAGACCAAGGTTTATATTGCAAACGAGCGATCGCAATCAGATTAACCCAATCGCCTGTTGCTTCCAAGGATGCAATTAAATACGACTGTTTATTATCCAATGCTTGTTTAAGTTTTGACTCATTAGTTGCCAATTCTTTGACAGAAGAATTAGGCAAACGACCTTCCAATTGCAGTTGAGTTATAACATTATTAGGCAGAGGTACAATTGATTTAAAAAGCAGTTCTGGTGCAGTGCTATGTGCCAGATAAATATTATTGTCATCTAAAAGAATTGCAAAAGATTTTGCCCCAGCCCGTTCGGTTTGTCGAGTTACTAACTGCTGAACAACAGTGGCATTATATGAAACACGCAATATACCCAATATATCTCCCTTGGCATTGCGAACCGGACTACTAAAAAAGAGGGTAATAAGATCGGGAATTGTCGGCGATCGCTTCATGCTAGAAACAAAGGAGAAACCTGTTTGTAGCGGTTTTTTAAAATAATCTTGAACTGATTCATCTTTGCCAATATTTAGTGTACGTGTATCCAATACATTTTTACCGTTTAAGTCGAGCAAAGCATAAGAGAGAATATTGAGCATATCTTTGCGACTGAGACGGATTAATGTTTCTGTCGCCAATTGCATTTCGAAACTGTCGTCTCGCTGTTTTGGAGTTAGGCTGAGGTAGCGCGCCAAACCTGGTAAAATCGCCTCTACGCGCACAGCATTGAGATTTCCATCAATAAAGGCATCTATTCTGTTAGCGGTTTCGTTAGCCGCCGCAGATAGGGCTTGTCGGGCGTTGTCAGTTAGTGCTTTTTCGGTTGTCTGTTTGTTGACAAATGCCAATAACAGCAACGGAATCAAAGCAACAACGAGAAACGAGGCGATTAACTTTGTACGGATGCCGCCCAAAAAGGAGTGCTGCATAACTTCAAACTAGGGGGGATTCAAGAAGGAAGAATTGAACAAACTTTTTAGCTCAGGAATACGCGTCATGTTTCCAGAGCGAATAAAAAAGTCTGCATATATCTTGGCAGTTTTGTAAATGGAGTTAGGGTTGCTAGATTGAAAATATTTTTGATTTTCACTTAAATCAGTTAGGTCTATTCCCTCTAGAGAGAGAGTATCGATCGGAATTTTTAACGCTTTGCTGACGATCGCTTTTCCTTCCTCAACATTTGCTTTCCAGTAGGTCGAGGCTTGCAGCCATCCTCGCACAAATGCACGAATATCTTCGGGGCGATCGCGGATTGTCTCACCGCGAAAGATAATTAAATCTAAAATCAAGCCAGGGGTTTGCTTGCTAGTAAATAGGATATTTCCTCCTAATTGCATCGCTTCAGAGAGATAGGGTTCCCAAGTGTGTCCGGCTTGAATCGTATTATTTTTCAAGCGTTGAGGAATTTCTAAAGCCTCTAATTGAACTAAGTTCACATCATCACTGGTTAAATTGGCAGTTTTCAACATTTCAGTCACGAAAACTTCGCTAAAACCGCCTAGATTTGCACCCAGCTTTTTCCCTTTTAAATCAGCAACGGTTTTAATTTTTGATTGGGCGACTACCACATCTGCTCCTATTGATTCATCTATAACGATCGCGCCTTGTATATCTGGATTTGTGGCACTTAAGATTATAAACTTTCCTAAGGACGATGTAATCCCATCATACTTACCTGCATTGAAGTTTGCTTGTTCCAATTGGGCGTATTGTGTATGAATTAGTTCCACATCTACCCCTTGGGCTTTGAAGAATCCTTTTTTTTGAGCAATGATGCCTGGAAGCTCTCCAACAAAAGATCCAAATATCACTTTCAATGGAGGGCGTTTTACTTCAGTTGGTACTGAAGTATTACAAGCAAGTAGTAAACAGGCAGTAATCAGGAAAATACTAATGTATCTGAGCGGTTTAAGCATAGAATTTTTGATGTTTTTTAATTATTGTTAATCAAAGATTCAGCTAAACAAACTAATTGTTCAAATTTAAATTTCCGTGTAAATTTCGTCAGTAATTGTATTCAGGATTTTTGGCTTTTGGAATTGCTTAAAAGGGGCTTGAGAATTTAGTTCACAGGTATTGTTTTACAGCCGCCCCAACAAGGTATTATGGTTCAAATCAATGAAAAAGGCTGTAATTGCAAAGAGAGCGATCGCTCTTTTCCACTGTTATATTAGTCTTTAAATAATCCCGCACCCAATCACAACTGTATTTCAGTAGGTTGAGATGGAGAATTTGTTCTAGATCCCACATAATCACAAGTTGGTCATCTCCGCCAGAGGCGAGGGTTTTGCCATCGGGGCTAAAGGCAACACTGCTGACATTAGAAGTATGTCCATTTAGGGTGACGAGTAAAGTACCATCAATTTTCCAGACTTTAATCGTATTGTCAAAACCTGCGGCTGCTAACATTTGACCATCTGGACTGAATGCTACCCTCGTTAAGCCAATACTTTTACCATCAAAGATTCTTACCAGAGTGCCATCACGTTTCCAAAGTCGCAGACGACCATCCCCACCAGTGGAGGCAATCAATTGACTATTCGGGCTAATGGCAACCCCAAAAACTTCACTCTTATGCCCTTCTAAGGTGCGATCGGGTTTTTCTAACAGGCGATCGCTATTTTCTGAAGTCCACAGTTTAATAGTGCCATCAGCACTAGCAGAAGCGATAAACTGCCCATCTGGACTATAAACAATGTCCCAAATTCGGCCTGTATGCGCCTGGATAATTTGTTGGAGTTGGAACTCTCCATTGGAGTTGCGTTGCCAGAGTCTCAGCTTGTAATCAAAACCCACTGCCACTAGCCGATTGCCATCGGGACTGTAGCTAACACCTAAAAGACCGATACCTGGGCCTTCCAGAATGGTTCGCTGATTGCTGTCTAGTTGCCACAGTCTCACAATACCCTTAGAACCAACGATCGCTAAAGTTCGGCCATCAGGGCTAAAGTCGAGACTAAGCATTCGAGAATCTTCTTCAACAATGGTTTTGGCGAGAGAACCATCGCGTCTCCAGAGTTTGACTTCTTTGCCAGCAACGGAAGCTAGCCGTTGCCCATCAGGGCTAAATGCCACCCGCCAGACCATTTCTTGATGACCATTGAGTAGCTTTATTAAGGGTGAGTTGACTCTCCAGAGTTTGATGGTGTTGTCGTGACTGGCAGAGGCGATCGTTTGTCCATCAGGACTGAAGGCGATAGTTTGAATATTTGAGGTATGACCCTGCAAAGTTCTTAATAAAGTACCATCTATCCGCCAAAGTTTAACGGTTTTATCAGAACCGCCGGAAGCAATAGTCTGCCCATCAGGGCTAAAGGCTACACCAAATATTTCAGCAGTATGCCCTTTAAAAGTTCTCAGGAGAGTGCCTTCTCGATTCCACAGTCGCACCATCTTATCTGCACCGCCAGACACTAAAGTTTGTCCATCAGGGCTAAAAGCAACACTCCAAATAGTTGCGCTTCCGGCTGTGAATGTTTTGAGCAGCGTTCCATCCAATCGCCAAAGCTGATTTTTGCCGCCTACTATAGAAGAAGCGAGAGTTTGACCATCGGGGCTGAAGGCAATTCCCCACACACCACGCTCATGTTTCAGAGTTCTGATTAAAGTGCCATCTAGTTGCCAAAGCTTAACGCTAAAATCGCCACTGGCAGAAGCGATCGTTTGTCCATCTGGGCTAAAGGCAACTCGCCACACCGCAGATTTATGCCCTTTGAAGATGGTCAACAATTTACCATCGATCGTCCAAAGACGGATAACGCCATCAATACCGGCAGCAACGATCAAACGGCTATCGGGGCTGAAGCGGACGCTTTGTATGGTTGCAGTATGTGGTATTGTTCTCACCAGTGTTCCATCTCGCTTCCATAGTTTGACTGTGCGATCGATGCTAGATGAAACAATCCACTGACCATCAGCGCTAAAATCAACGCCTAAGACAATCCCTTGATGCCCTGACAGACGATTGAATTCATCAGCACCGTAGACAGCTTGTTGTAATACTTTGCGAGTTTGGAGATCCAGGGTATTGGCATCTGCCAAATTTTGCAGATCGAGCCGTTGAAATTTCTGTCTGGCTCGGATTGCTTGTACGAGTGCATCTAAGCGTTGATTAGAATTAAAACTCCCATTGGAAGCAGATGCGATCGCCCGTACCTCACTCAGTGATGCTTGTCGATCGGCGTAGAGTGTGGTGAACCCCAAGACAATAACTGCTACTAAGGCCAAACTTACTCCTAATAGGAGTCGTCGCTGAAGGCGGGCGCTCTTTTGTTCGCTTGCCAATCGCGCTTCAGTTTCTTTGAGCCGTTCTACTTCCATTTTTTGCTGGGCTTCTCGACGTTCCAATTCTTGGCTGGCTGCTAAAAATCGATAGTCCAAATCGCTGAGACTTTTACGCTGAGTCCAGTCCAAAACCTCTTGTAAGGCATTACCTCGCAGTAGGCGTGACTCATCTTGAAAGCCCGATGCTACCCAAGCATTGAATGGCTTTGAATAAGGGCGTAGATTGTCTAACTGCTTTAACACCCATTCAGCATTAAAAATACTGCGGTAGATGGGATTTTTAATTCTGAGATAGCCGTTGTGTTTCTCGACCAATCCCGATAGTAAAAGCTCCGTCTGTTCTCGGCTATCATCGGTAGGCACGGGAGATATTGGAGGTAGGGGATACCAAGAGTCACTAGTATTTTTATTCTTTACATCCTCTATTTCCTCTGCTTGCAATACCTGCTGATAAAGACTCAATAACCGTCCGGCTTGTTGTTGGTTGAAAAGTAGGCGATCGCGAATCGTGCGGAGGTGTTCGGGTTCATCTTGTGATTCCCAGTGTTGGATAATGTGCGATCGCACCAATTCTTCTACCCAATAGGCCTCAGTGTTTGGGGATAGGATAATTTTCCGCTCTGGTGTATTTAAGGCAGTTTGGAGAACTAATTGACAAAGTTTTTGAGTGAGAAACGGCTGTCCCCCTGTCCAATAGATCGCCTCTTGCAGCACAACTTCTGGTTGACTGATTGCTCCCTGTAACCCGTTTAGTAATGGGTTAGCTTCATGCAATCGAAAGCCGTATAACTCTATAGCTGTCCCAATGTTAAAAGGTGTTCGGCGTTTGTCAGCAATTAAGTCAGATGGACTGGCGACTCCAAACAATGCAAATCCCAGGCGTTGAAAATTCGGATCGTGTGCCTGCTGATTGTAACAATGACGAATCCAGGCAAAAAAATCATTGACCGGAAAATTCAAACTCAGCAAACTATCAATTTCATCAATTAAAATGAAAATGCCTTTAGCTTCGCCGTCTCCTTCACAATCACTCTTGACATTTGGCAGCAATATTTCTTCAACAAAGTGATGTAGTTTTTGTATAGGAGACAGACCTGTTTGCATATTCCACCATTGCTTAAAGTTGACGTGTTCCGCCAGATTTAACCCGTAGAATATGCTGACAATGATTCCTTTATACCACTGTGCTGATGTGGTATCCTCGCTACCCAATTGCGTCACGTCTAAGTAAACACATTTATAGCCTTCTGACTTGAGACGACGACTTATTCGCTGTAGTAGGGATGATTTACCCATTTGGCGAGAATTGAAGACGTAGCAAAAATCACCACTTTTCAGACTGTTATAAAGTTTTTCGTCTGCTTGACGCACAACATAAGTAGGATCGTCACTGTGGAGGCTACCGCCAACTTGGTATCTCATGTGCAAAGTGTGATTAGAAAAGGAGGAGATAAAGAAGGAGTCAGAATTCAGAATTCAGGATTCAGAATACTATATTCATGCCACACTATCCCGTTGGTGAAGTCTCTTGTAGAGTAAGACGGTGACGAATGGGTATGCAATATATGCAATGCCTACGGCGTGCTACGCCTACACAGATGGAGAAACGACGGCGCAATGGTTTGCCTTTCGCCAAGATTATGATTTACTGATTTTAAATTGGATGTTGACCAAAGCCAGTGAGTTGATTAAATCCGCCAAATTTATCAAAGCAATTTCGTCTTTGTCTAACCATCGCTAACCTTGACCCGGAAAACATGGCAGATTACTTGAATAAGTACCAAAAGTCTGACAGGAAAACCATACTAATGAGAATTTGGACTACTACTGCTGTGCTAGCTGCTTTTTGGCTAATATCTGGGGTCATCGGTTCTAAGCCAATCAACGCTACTTCTGTTTTGGTAGAAAATGCCATATCATCTCCGGCGCCAACAAATGTAAAACAGATTACTGTCAGTAACACCGAGTTTGGTCTGAAGAGAGTTGACTCCAAAGGAAACGTTACCATTTTCCAGACAACAAGAGTGCCACTTCAGGAAGGAAATACCTACGGGTGGCGGATTAAACTCAAAAACTACCAAGGTGAAGTGAAATGGCGTGAAGTCTTGTATTTACCAAAACCTCCAGAAACTTGGGGTACAGATAATGGTGAAGATTTTTCAATATCAGCAGACGGCAAGACATCTGTAACACGGCGCACACAGTCGGCTCCAGAAGGTGTAATTGAGAATTTTTGGACAATTGCCCCTGGCGATCCAGTTGGTAAGCATAGAATAGAAGTCTATATTGATAACCGTTTGATCGGTACTTTCCAGTTTGAAGTTATTCCAGTTAAGTAGATGTGAAGGGTATTGGGCACAAGAGGCAGAGGGGCAGAGGTGCAGAGGAGAAAAACTGACTGTAACTTCTTTCTTGCTCCCCTAAAACTGAGGAGTATCTTAGAGATAGAAGTTTGATTCTTGTTAGGTGGCGATCGTGAATACAGAGGAATTCCTGCAATTGATCGAAAAGCAGTGCCCATGTCCTCAGACACTACCAAAAGGGCTGCAAGCAATGTGGTATGACAATAAAGGTGATTGGAACAAAGCTCATGAAATAGTTACAGATGCCAGCGATGCTGATAGTGCCTGGGTTCATGCTTACCTGCACCGCAAAGAAGGCGATTTAAACAATGCCCATTTCTGGTATCAACGCAGTGGTCAACCAGTATTTTCAGGAGAACTAAGTCAGGAATGGGAACAAATAACTTCTGTATTGCTAAAGAAGGTGAACGCGACGCATGAATGCTGAAGAATTAAAAAGGCGTTTTGCCGCAGGAGAAAGATATTTTCCAGCCGTCAACTTGAGCCGGGATAAGCTGATTGGAGCCGATTTGCCTGGAATTAATTTATGGGGATCTGACTTGAGTGGAGTTAACCTAGCTAAAGCTAAACTCTGGGGAGCAGATTTGAGTAGTACTAATTTAGCCAAAGCGAATTTGACCAGAGCTAATTTGAGTGGTGCCAATCTGAATGAAGCAAATCTCCGGGGAGCAAAACTCAACTATGCTAAGTTGTATGGAGCTAATCTGACTGGCGCTTACTATGATGAAAGTACGCGGTTTTCTAGAGGTTTTGACCCTATTAGTAGAAATATGCGGAAGGTGTAGGGAACAGGGGAGCAGTTGCAGTAAGTTTTTCCCCTCTGCCCCTCGCTCACTGAGTTTACGGTGAGCGCAGTCGAACTGCGTAGCCGTTGGCACAGCCTCTTGTAGAGAAGTGCTGCACCTGTCCCTCTTGTGCCCAATCCCCAATCTCCTTTAAATAACTGATAAACGTTGATGTGAACCATCCAACATAGACGATATCAACATTTGTTCAAAGACTTTGGAAAGAGCAGTTTGAAAACGCTGACGATGCTTGATTTTGAAAAAAGGTCGAACTATTTCTGCGTAGGCGTAGTCTGCCGTAGTCATCGCACCGTTGCCTTCTCTATTATCAATAACTCGAATTGCCCGCAGAGTTCCTAGCTGGATTTCTTTTTTTACCATCAACTCAGAAATTCCAGTTGCGCCTACGCCATTTTCAATTGCGGCTTTTGCCATCTCACCACTGGTAAACACTAAAATTACATTCAGTTCGCTGAGGTTGATCCCCCAATTTTGCAACGCTTCTTCAAACCTTTGTTGGGTTCCAGATTCGCGCACCCGCATCACCCAAGGAGTTTGAGTTAGTTGGCTTAAATCAATTTCTCCCCACTCAAACCAAGGGTGTTTTTGACCAACCACAATTTGTAAGCGATCGCTCGCCACTATTTCGTACTCCAGAGTACTCTGAAGTGCTGGCTTTACATCTCCTTCCACTAAACCTAAATCAAACTGTCCCATCGCTGTACCGACACAAATCGTTTCTGCATTGGCAAGGGTACAGTCAATCTGGATACCAGGGTATTGGCTCTTAAACTCACTAATCTTGCTTGGTAGCCAGTAGTTGCCAATTGTCAGACTCGACCCTAATTTCAATTCACCCCGTTGCAGATTGTTCAATTCTCGCAACCCCCTTTCTGTCAAGGAAACTTGATCGAGAATTTTTTGCGCTTCCACTTGCAGTAATTTACCCGCTTCAGCAATCTCGATATGGCGACCAATCCGATGGAATAGTTTCACTCCGTATTCTTGCTCTAAGTTGTGGATCGCTGCACTGACAGCAGGTTGTGTAATATAAAGCTCCTCTGCGGCGCGAGTGAAGTGTAAGTTCTGCGCCACAGCTAGAAAGATTTTTAGCTGCTCAAGCGTCATTCCTGCCATTTATCGTATCCCCAAGACTTGGTGTCAAAATTTTAATCACTTTCATTTATCATTCTGACAAATAAAAGCATTTGATTCTATCGGTTAGTTTGACTAAAGTATAAATCAAGGCTTCGGCACGGAATCAAACGGCCAAGTAGAGAGCAGGGGAGCAGAGGGGCAGGGGAAAAGGTTAAAGGTTAAAGGGAAAAGGAATAAATTTAATCTTTCCCCTTTTCCCCTTACCCCTTTCCCTTTCCCAATGCCCAAGCATGAAAATAAGGACATTCACAAATGAACGATTTAGTAACTGCAATTACCACAGGGATTACCGCATTCACTGCCACCAACATCGATGATATTGTCATTCTGACGTTGCTTTTTTCACAAATCAGTAAAACGTTTCGTAGTCGTCACATCCTTGCTGGTCAGTATCTCGGTTTTGCAGCATTGATCGTTGCTAGCCTTCCCGGTTTCTTGGGTGGACTAATCATACCGCAGGACTGGATTAGACTACTTGGGTTAATGCCAATAATCATTGGTGTGAGCAGTTTACTAAAACGCGAAGAAGATTCCTCTGAGGAAGCCGAAGAAGAAACCGAGCCGTCTTGTCCCTCTATAGTTAGGAGTTTTGTTTCTCCGCAAACTTGCAATGTCGCCGCGATCGCCTTTGCTAATGGTAGTGATAATATCAGCGTCTATGTGCCCCTGTTTGCCAACTCAGAATTAGATAGTCTGCTGGTAATACTAAGTGTATTTTTTGGACTAGTGGGTGTATGGTGTTATACCGCTTACAAGTTAACCTACTTGCCAGCGATCGCCAACTTTTTAACTGAAAATGGCAATACTTTTGTCCCTTGTATCTTGATTGGTTTGGGCGTGTTTATTGTCACAGAAAATGTTACTTGGACTCTTTTATCTGTAGTTTCTAGTTATATATTCTCATTAATTTTAGGTTTCAATACTCAGCCGTCAAGTGAAGAACAAGAAAAATTAAGTGTCTAATAAAGAGGTGCATCATCAATTTTCTGAGCAAAACGAATTATAAACGGCAAAATATCTTACCCATCAACAGGAATCAAAACATGAAAATCTGGAAATCTCTGCTAATTGTCTTAATGATTGTCGCTAATCTAGCCTTTGCTCAACCTTCTTTTGCTGATATACCAAAATTTAGCAAAAACCCCGATTACATCGAAGTCACTAAAGCACTTAAGCAACTCTCTCAGACAAAAGATGCCCAAACTCAAGTTGAAGGTCTGACACCAGAAGAAATTAAAAAAAGAACCGAGGAATTAACACTACAAAAATATGCTTTAGAGACGGGAATCAATTGGGGTCAATGCAGCAACCAAACAGGTAATACCATTGCGGTATACGGTAAAAGACCAAATGATGAAGAAGATGAAGATGCCGTATACGAAAATGGTCTATATTTTCTAGGTGATGGTCAATCCACTAAAAATAACTGGGATTGTGATGGCATCTATCTACCGAATGATGTCCAGGTAGAAAATTTCACTTCTAATCCTAATGGGCAAGGTGAAGAATTGAGAGGAGCGGCGGCTCTGAAGATCCTTGATGGAACTCAGTTGGTAATTAAGAGGAATCCCGATACTGCTGCGATTGAATTGAATGTCCCGACTGTAAAAGTTCTAAACAGCAAAGAGGCTAACTGGTTTATCCCAGATATATCGCAGGATCTCATAAATACACGAGTTCCTAATGCGCCTAGCAATCAGTCTTGAAATAGAACTGCATAGTTTATTTTTGAATGATTGTTCTGAATTTAAATAGGGTAACAGCCAAAATCAGAGAAAAACAGGACAAACACTGGTGAAACATCTCTCTGATCTTGGCTATTTTTTTTTGAATTTATCTATCCTCAATTTTAGGCTTGTTTTATTTTGATATCTGCATTAAAATAAATTTTGGAAAAAATGTACAATCACAACAGGCATATTTCAGTAGCGCAATTATTGTGCTGGGTGCAAGTCATCTGGAAAGAGATTTTCTACTACTTTCGCATTTTTTTGATAAGAGCCGCTTTGGGGATAAGGGTGTTATTGATGCAGTTAAAATTGAAACCTACAGAAGAAGAAAAAGATAAAAAAAAGCCAGGACGACTGAATCCGTCCAGAATCCGAGATCACTTGGCAAATGAGCGTACCTACCTCGCTTGGATGCGGACAGGAATCGCTCTTTTAGGTTTTGGTGTCGTCATTGTGCGTCTGCGTGCCTTCCATGTACCTTTAGTACCCCGTCCTGGCAACGGCTGGAAGTTGGGTTTAGTCTTCTCGCTGGTGGGTTTAATCACGGTGTGGCTCTCAACAGTACATTATTTTGCTGTTCGTCGTGATATCGAAGAAGATACTTACGAACCAACAGACCGTTGGGTGTTGCTGTTCAGTCTCGCTGTGATGATTCTCGGAACTGGGGTAATCTATTTTGTTTTTACAACTTCCTTAGATCCAATGAGTCCACTTATCCCTGAGTAATAAGATTTTTAAAATCGCACCTTATACACCTCGAATAATTCTCCTGATTTATGCGTTACGACTTTAGCACCAGCGGTCTTAATCGTTTTTTCCCACTTAGCCAAAGGCTCTAAAAACACCTCAGCCCCTAAATAGGTTTCCAGAACTGCCCAATCTTCCGCTAAAGGCTGTTCTGGATTGAGAACGTCAAATACAAAATGTCCGCCTGGTTTTAATACCCGCTTGACTTCTGCTAATACAGCATCCCAATATTCGAGGGGAAAATAGCAGCTAAATCCGGTGGCGATCGCCAGGTCAAATTGCTCTGATGGATAGTTTAACTGATGAGCTGCTCCCAACTCAACCCCTTTGAACAGCTTAGAATTCAACTGTGGTCCACGAGAATTCAGGGTATCGCGTGCCACGTTACTGATTTCTTGCCCATGAAAAAATGCTTGCCAATCCCGCCAAGGATAGATTAAAAAGCTGATCCCACAGCCAATATCTATACAGTGTTGGTTTTTTTTAGGTTCAGCAATTTCCCAGAAAGGGGAAGCGATTCTCCCTGAAAAACTTCCAGAAATCCACTCGCGGAATATCGGCATCGCCTGTACTTCTGCTGGGAGTTCAAAGGTTTCACGTTGATATTCTCGGTTAAAGCGATAGGCTATTTGGGCTAATCTTTCGTCCCAGTTGGTTGATTTGGGTGAACTAAAGAGATTTTGAAACTGAGAATCGGACTTTTTAGACATTTAGGTTTTTGCTACTCTTTCTTAGGATTGTAGTCAAATTCGCTTTGCGATGTCTGTTGGCAAGTCAAGAGACGCGATGAATCGCCGTCTCTACAATAATCAGTCTTTTGTAGAGACGGCGATTTATCGCGTCTTTGTGATGATTTATCGCGTCTTTACGCTCTAAAATTTCCATCAAAAAACATTAACCGAACCGTATTTTAATGACAACTATTCAACTTTTTCATACCAGATACCCACTTTCTCAAAAGCACCATAAGCAAGCTTCAGAAAATTCACTATTCTCTGTTTTCCAATTATCCCAAATTCTTTATACTCTCTAGCCTCTGCAAAAGTTAGACGATTTTGGTCAATTATGTTTCTTTCTCTGTATGCTAACTTCGGAAAATCTATAACTTTTATCTGATATTTATTTACTATGTTCTGATAGTTGGAGTCTGACTCTAGATGCTCCCAATCATCACACAGCCCTAAATTCCTCACCAGAATATGAGGGATTTTATCACCGTAAGTATTCACTGACTGAGCAAACAGGTTGATGCTGTCGTATCCTCCTGTCGATACAAACCATTTGCAAAACAGAACTCCCTGCGAACTTCCTAGTTCAAGTAATTGATTAGATTCAATCCACCCTTGTACTGCTCTATGCGATTGCGCGGCTAAATTCACAATTACTGGCTTCTCTATCGCCCACTCAAATATTCTATCTGCCTTATTTGCCTGTCGTTCATTCTCACTAAACACAGCATATTTACATATCTCCTTATATACCCCTGCGACATCTGGATTCGATCTATCTGTCTCCACTGGTACAAATGGGATTCTCTTATCGAGACAATACTGAATCATTGTCCTGGCAAAGAGAGATTTTCCTACCCCGCCTTTTTCACCATCCACAAAATGAATCGTCGGCATTACAGCCACCTCTAATAGTTATTAAATTCTGATATATCTTTCCCAAACTAAGAACTTTTTGGCCATTGCCCCCAAGTATTTTGGTGGTTTTATGAGAAAGTATAACCGTGATTTGGATATATTCCAACAGTCTCATTTTACACAGGTGAAGTCCGCACTTCGGCAGGCTCAGTGACCATCTGCGCGGATTAAGACGAAACAAGGGGCTTAAGCCTCTTGTAGTAAGTTGATTGAGAACTAAAAACCGAAAATTTAGGTTTTCAGACATTCTTTACGACAAGAATTTGGAATTTTTAGAATAAATTGCCTTGGGATGTTGTTTAAAATAAGCCTGGAGTTACTTGCAGATCAACACTATGACAGAAATTCAGTTGGCGATCGCGGGAGAAGATGCGATTGCAGCAACAGAGGCGCTTTTGGCAATTCCTGGTATATCTGGTAACTATGCAGTGAATTCAGATGCACCGGAAAGAGAAGGAGTAACCGCAACAGTTGCTACCATCGTTGGTATTGTTGGGGGTGCGATCGCCATTGCTGAACAAATCCGCAAGTGGTATCAAGAGTATAAAGCTAAACAGTCTGGTAAAAGAATTGAAAAGGTGTTGATTGTCGGGCGCAATGGTAGGCGACTCCTTTTAGAGGATGCAACCCTAGAAGAGATTCGCCAAATTTTAGAATCGTAGAGACGCGATGAATCGCGTCTGTTGTTACGGAATTGGGGGTGGTAGACTTGGGGTAAATACTGAAGTCTCAAGATTGAGAACGTGCAAACCCTCCACCTCGACCTCAAGCCAGTTGATAAGAATTACGTAGAATTACGTTACTTTATTGATAATCAAAACCAGTATGAAAGGCGATCGCTTCCTCTATCAGAAATCGCCGACTTGATTAAGTTGGCTGAGAGAGATTATTACGTCTCGTTTTTCCCAGAGGATTATACGGTAACTGGGCGGCGGTTGTATAACTGGTTGGATGGGAGCGATCGCTGGCTGCAACCCTTACTAGATAAGTATCAGCGTGAAGGGATTGCGTTGGCGATCGCCACATCTGAAAAACTCGCTCATTTGCCTTGGGAAGTGCTGCACGATGGCAATGGTTTTTTAGTGCAGCGTGTTCCAGCTATTGTTCCGGTGCGGTGGGTGTCGGATACCACGGTAAAAAAATTGACCATTGAAGGGGAAGCAGAAAATCGGGCGCTGCAAGTTTTGTTTATGGCGACTTCACCGTTGAATGTCGAGCCTGTGCTGGATTTTGAGGGAGAGGAAGCACGGATTTTGGAGGCGACAAAGCGGCAAGCTTTAGCGCTGACGGTGGAAGAAAGCGGCTGTTTGTCGGAGTTGGGTTATTTAGTCGATGGTTACGACAGAGATTATTTTGATGTTTTACACCTGACGGGTCATGCTACTTTACAAGATGGGCAACCCCGCTTTATTACAGAAACGGCAACAGGTGAAGCTTTCTATGCCAGTGCTGGGGATATCGCCCAAGAATTACAATTTCGATTGCCTAAACTCATCTTCCTCTCTGGTTGTCGTACTGGGCAAGCTGGCAATTCGGGTTCTGTGCCGTCAATGGCTGAAGAATTGCTGAAATCGGGTGCAAAAGCGGTTTTGGGTTGGGGTCAAAAGGTTTTAGATCCTGATGCAACAGCCGCAGCAGCCGCACTATATCAGGAATTGTCAGCCGGAAAGCAAATCACCGAGGCTGTTGCTTGTACTTATCAAACATTAATTAAGAATAAAGCGCGGGATTGGCATTTATTGCGGCTGTATGCAGAAGGCGATTTACCAGGTTCATTAGTCACACCTTTGCGGACTCGTGGACGGAAACCAGCACCACCGCTTTCTGTTTCTACTCAGTTTTTAGATCCTGCGGGTAAGGTGAAAGTCCCGACGCGAGAGAGTTTTGTTGGTCGTCGTCGTCAATTGCAAAATTGTTTGCGGGTGTTGAGTCAATCAACCCATGAGGTAGGGGTGTTGATTCATGGCATGGGCGGTTTGGGTAAAAGTAGTTTAGCAGCTAGGCTTTGTGACAGATTGCCGAATTTTGAGCGTGTTGTCTGGGTGGGGAGAGTTGATGAAGCTAATTTGGTGAATCGCTTGACTGAAAAGTTGGATGACGACGAACAACGCAAAAGCTTACAAAATTATGATGAAGAATTGAGATTTCGGCTGCGGCGAGTTTTCCAGCAGTTGCATGAGGAAGCAAAGCCTTTTTTGTTGGTGCTGGATGACTTTGAAGTGAATTTAGAACCTCGCGATCAGAATTATGTTTTGCAATCAGAAGCAGCAGAGGTAATGAAAGCTTTAGTTTGGGCAATTAGAGAAAATTCCACTTCCCACCGCATCATTATTACCTGCCGTTACGATTTTGAATTTACCCAGTTGCAGCATTTCTATAAACAGCCGTTGAAGGGGATGCGAGGCGCAGATTTGCGAAAAAAGTGTAATCTCCTCACCGCCTTTAGTGCTAAATCTCAGGTGGATGAGGCGTTAAAATCACAAGCGCAGAAGTTAGCAGATGGTAATCCCCGCTTGCTGGAATGGTTGGATAAGATTCTGCAAAATAAAACTGTTGATGTGGCAACAATTTTGAATCGGTTAGCAGCAGATCCGGTGGAGTTGCGAGAGCTAGTTTTGGCAGAGGCGTTGCTGGAACAGATGGATACAACCATGCGGGAGATGTTGTCACGGGGTTTGGTGTTTGAGTTGCCAGTACCGAGAGAAGCTTTAGCCGCAGTTTGTGACACTATCCCCAATTTGGAACATTATATTAGTCGAGCAGTGGCGTTGGGACTATTGGAAGTAAGTCATGATGAGGCGTTACGAGTGCCACGCATTTTGCCCCTACTTTTAATACAAGATAAAAATTTCTACAGTCTAGCTGTAAAGATCCTCAATCAAATTTGGCGAGTAGAAACAGAAGGTAATTTAACAGAAGATAAATGTATTGAGATTCATAGATTGGCTTTATTAGGTAGAGAAAAAAATATAGCTATCGAAACTTGTTCTGCTCTTGCCATTTTTAGACAAGGATTGAGCCTCTATCGTGATGCGGTTAATATCTGTCAATTTACTTTAGTAATTTTTAAAGATTGGAGTATTTTGAATGAATTGGCGCGTGCAGAAAAACAACTTGGTGATACTAAAAACGCATTATACCACTATCATGAGGCTTTAAAGCTATGCCCCTTATACAATAAAAAACAAAGGGCAACAATTCTACATAATTTATCCATTATTTATCTTGAGACAGGTAAACCAAAACAAGCTATTTACTTTAATAAAAAATCTTGGGAAGTTTCTCAGAAAATTAATAGCTATGAACACTTAATGATGGTTTATCATGGAATGGCAATTATTTGTACACAGCAAGGGAAACTAGATGAAGCTATTGAATATTACGAAAAAGCCTTAGAAGCTGCTGAGAGAATTGAAGAAGAATTAATTGTAACTCAAAAAGCCAGATATAAAGCAGTTTGCCTAAATAACATCGCTTATATTCATACATTAAATGGGCATTTTGAGGCAGCAATTCCTTTATATGAAAAATCTATTCAAGTAATGGAAGAATTAGGAGATATTAAAAATCAGGCAGTGACCCTAAACAACATTGCTCAAATTTATATATTACAAGGATTAATTAATCAAGCTGTACCTCTTCTTCTACAATCTTTGACATTAAAAGAGAGTATTGGAGATGTAAAAGGACAGTCAGTATCGTTACATAATTTAGCTCATATATAAGCTCATATATATATTATGCAAGGGCAAGTTGATCGAGGAATAGCTTTATATGAAAAAGCCCTCCAAATTTCACGGCAAATCCATGATACTGAAGGTCAAGGGTATTCTCTGATGATGCTTGGAGAAATAGTCGCTATAAAAAGAAGCTTTTCCGTGGGCATGGGCTATTTACATGAGGCTATCAATATCTTCCAAAAACTAAATTCTCCGCATACAAAGAAAGTACAAGCAATTATTGATTACTTATTATCCACGAGGCTTTGAACTCCATTAATGAGCCTTTGATACTCATTAAAGAGGCTTTGAACTCCATTAATGAGTCTTTGAGCTTCATTAAAGGGTCTTTGAACTCCATTAATGAGTCTTTGATACTC
>NZ_JBALDP010000043.1:0-77858 GCF_036917355.1 Nostoc sp. | reverse complement strand
GCAAACTCGGTTTCCGAACTATTCCTCAAGCACAACGCGCACTCTCCAACCAACTCGATAGAGTTTTTTCTTTCTTTGTATGAAACCACCCTGCCCGCCCCTTATCCCCAGAGGGGGCCCCACCTTCCCCTTTACCCCGCCAAGTTTCCTTGGCGAACTACTAGGTAGGACACTAGAATCAACAATGTGTGCAAAATTGAGCCAAGGAAAGAGTTTCATTCTTGATGCTGTGTTGGTTAATAAATCGGGAGTAAAGTTCGGGACAAACTTGAACAGATATATATTTAACTGAGGTTATCTAAAAATTTATGCAGTGTTGTTACTCGGTTGTAGACATAGCCCAACTGAGGCATCGTATTTCTGCGCTATCCCTTCAACAGCAGATTTATTGATTTAGTATGATTGAATCTAATTTGTCTATTCGGTTTTACCGAACAGAAAAATTAGAGTAAACCGTAAAGATTTTCTATCTAATTTCGTACGGGAATCATCAATTAATTGGTGTCAAAAACCGAATTTACAGCAGCTTAAACTATACATAATATGAATATGTAAGCACAAGGTTAAGTGCAAAACTTATTAAACAAAGCTAACTAATGCGAGGAAAAGTTATGACACTAGTTCGTTGGAATCCTTGGAGAGAAATTGACACTCTACAACACCAAATCAATAATTTATTTGAAGATACCAGACTACCATCTGCATTGTTTGACAAAGGCTTAAGCAAAGTTCCGGCTGCTGAAATCCAAGAAACTGAAGATGCGATTCATCTAAAGCTAGAACTGCCAGGAATAGAAGCTAAAGACCTGGATGTACAAGTGACAGAAAATGCTGTTTACGTTAGTGGTGAGCGAAAGTCTGAAACAAAAACAGAGGAAAAAGGTGTTACCCGAAGTGAGTTTCATTACGGTAAATTTCAACGGGTAATTCCTCTATCGGCTCGGATTAAAAATACTGACGTTACGGCAGATTATAAAGATGGCATTTTGAATCTAACACTGCCTAAAACTGAGCAAGAAAAGAATAAAGTTGTCAAGGTTAATTTGGAACAATCTGCTAACTAATGGTTTGCTTGCGATGTCTACAACGGGCTACGCCTACGCACTACTTTACGTGCAATGATTGATTGAAATAGTTAAGAGCTTGGTCATGCGAGTGACCAGGCTTTTTTTTAAGGAATTTAGTGTTGATAAAAACAATTAAAGACTTTCGAGATTTTTAAGCACCTCTGCGGCTGACTGATATCGTTGAGTGAAATCGAAATGTACCATTTTATTTAAAATCATCACTAACTCGTCTGTAGCGTCAGTAAATTCGCGCCAGTGTTGCCAAATCTGTTGATTAGCATCAGCTTCACTTTGGATAATTATTTCACCAGTATTTGTATCTCTACGAAACTCTCTGGGTTCTACCCCAGTTAAGCCTTGTATTCCCATAATTCCCAAGGCATAAATATCGCTGTTGAGTTTTGGCAACCCGCTCATTTGTTCCGAAGGTGCATAATTAGGAGTGCCTATTGAAATTGTCTGAGCTTCTTGCTGCTGGGGTTGAATCTGCTTAACAGCGCCAAAGTCAATTAAAACAATGTGCCCATCTGATTCTCGCCTAATTAAGTTACTAGGTTTGATATCTCGATGGATTACACCATAGCTATGAACAAAAACCAGCACGTTTAAAACTTCTTTGAGTATCTCCACAACTTCAACTTGTTTTAGTCGCTTCCCAGCAGTTAGCTCTTTATCCATAGCATGCCCTCGAACAAATTCTTGCACTAAAGAGAATTGTCGATTTTCTTCGAAAAAAGCTAGCAGTTGGGGAATTTGTGGGTGCTTACCCAAAGTTTCTAAAATTTCTGCTTCCGCGTCGAATAGGCGTCTGACGACATTTAAATATTCTGCATCTTGACGAGGAGGTCGTAACTGTTTAACCACACACTGCGGATTACCAGGACGCTGGATATCGTCAGCTAAATAAGTATTGCTAAATCCGCCAGAACCCAAGGGTTGAGTAATTTTGTAGCGATTATTTAGTAGCGTGCCTGCTGCAATTTCTTGCCCGATGGAATCAACAATTACTGTTGGCGCTTCATTTGAGGCGTTGCCACGCTGCCGTAAAAGATTTTGCAATTCTAGAATTAATTGTTGGTGTTCTTGAACCCGTTGGGTAATTTCTTTTTGCTCTTGTTTGGTTTGATAAGCACTATAGGCAAGAACACTGCCGGCGGTGAATACTAACCCCAACGCCGGAGGTATGACTGGGAACCATCCAGCTTGGGTAAAAATGACAAAATTGGCTCCAAATAATACTGCCAGGGCTGTGACTGCTGCCAATCCTAAGCCTAGTGGATGTTGAATCCGCCATACCAGCAAACCACCAACTAAAGTCCATCCCCATATCCAAAGGACTTTACCCCACTCAGGCAAAAACCAAAATAGAGGTTGTTTGTTCAGAACAGCACTGAGAATTTGACTAACGCTGTGGGCATGAATTTCAATTCCGGCCATTTTGCCGGAATTATCTGACTTCCCGCTAGCAAAGGGCGTATTAAAAATATCATTTAAACTATTAGCTGTTGAACCAATCAAAACGATGCGGTCTTTAACTAAATCTGGTTTAACTTGATTTGCAAGTACTTCTGTGATAGTTACCTGCTGGGCAACCTGATGGCCAGAACGGTAATTAAGCAGGATTTGGTAGCCATTGGTATCTGCTTTTTCATAGCCGCCAGCGTTACTTTGCAGAGGTTTAAATACAGTATTACGTAGTTGTAGTTCCTTTTTGGGCGTAAATTCTAGTTGGATGCCTCCAACTTCTAAATATTTGAGCGCTAGTTGTAAGCTAAAGGAATAGGTACTTTGACAAGAATCGGATTCTTCTGCACTTACCAATAATAGATTGCGGCGAATTGTGGCATCAGTATCTTCTACAACATCATTAAATCCGACTCGCTCTGCTTCAACGCCTTTTGGGGGTGCTACTCCCGGATTGTTAGAACCAGAATGTTTACAGATAGGAATGATGATATCGCTCTGTTGGAGGCGTTGCAGTAGCTTGTCATGACCAGGCGGTACTGGTAAGTCACGAAAAATATCTAGACCAATGACTCGCGGTTGATATTCTTCAAGTTTGCCTAATAGCCGGTCTAGAAGTTCGCTAGACAAGGGCCAATTCCATTTTTGGATATCTTTTTCACTTAAAGCAATAATCAACAGGCGAGTATCTGGGCCTGGGTCGGCACGTAATTGCATCATTTGGTCGTAGACTTTCATTTCTAGAGGCTCGAAAACCCCCAGTTTTTGAATTCCTACTAACAGAAGTGTTGCGATCGCACTTGAAAGCATAACTGGCTGTCTAAATAAACTTTTAAAAGTTACAACCATTTTTTTAAATAGATTTTACTTTAAAATATACGTATATTTTGAGATTAATTTTTAATATCGAAATTATTCTACGCAATTTGCAACTTTTCAAAAAATATAGTAATCATATTTTACTTGCGAACACCAAAATCCTCAAATCCCCGACTTCTTTAAGAAGTCGGGGATATTTTTGTTCGTAACTCATTTAGAATTGTTATATGTGTTTCAGATAATGCACAATCGCCTCTGCTGTTGACAAATTAGTAGCCAATAAAACTTGATTAATAGTGCATAATCTTAACAGTGCTTCTTCATTTGCTTGACCAGGCTGAGGTTGCAGCAAATCTCGCAGGAAAATAACTGCTACAATTTCTCCGGCTCCAACCAATGAAGCAATTGTTTGATATCCTCCAGAAGTTGGTGCGGGGGTTTGTTGACTAATTGTTATCCCTGCCTGCTGATGTAAAACTTCACTAACAGATGGCCAGGTAATTGTAAAACTCTGCGAGAAAAATTCCTGATGTTCGGAAACCAATTCAACAAGCTCTGACTTTTTGCTTTCATGAGCGATGAGTACTATATTTCTTTCAATGATTGCTTGAGGAGACTCACTAATATTTGTTTCTTCTGGAGTTTCCTCAAAACGATCTTCTTCTACTTCAGGAAATTCTTCAATAGTTTGACTGATGCTTTCAGTCGTTCCACTTTCTGGTGTTTCCAAAGATGGAATATCAGCCGAGTCAGAAATTTCACTTATTTGTGCAGCAACACCATCAACATATAGACTAACTTCTTCAGTACTTGCATTACTCAAATCAATGTATTGATTGCTTAAAACTTCCGCAACGGCATCATCAGGTGCAGTTGATGGTTCAGAAACTTCGCTTATTGTTTCATCCACCGCAAAAGCAGGTTCTAATTCCTCAACATCTGCGCTGTCTGCTGCTGTAACTGAACTATCCCAATCTATTGCTTCATCAATGATATCCCGTGTAACTTGGCTCTCCTCCTCTGCTACTTGTGGCTGAATCGCTTCGTTTTCAACAACTTCACTGACTTCTTCTGCGACTGGCGTATCCAAATTCACTACTTCATCGTGAGTAGTTTCGGGAATGTTACTCTCCTCCTCAGATACATGGTGGAAAATATCGCGCGGCTGGACGGAGGTAACTTCTGCTGCTAGTGCTGCCTCCAACTCTGCATTCTCATCGTAGGTAGCTTCGGGAGTGGCGCTTTGTGCAGGAACTTCGTTGAAAATATCACGTGGCTGTACGAAGGTAACTTCTGCTGCTAGTGCTGCCTCTAATTCTGCATTCTCGTTGTAGATAATTTCTGGAGTAGGATTTGTATCACGCTGTTGTACGAAAGTAGATTCTATTGCCAGTGCTGCTTCAAAATCTACAGCTTCATCGTGGTTAGCTTCTGGAAGAACACTTTCCTCTTCAGGAGTTTCAATGATGTTTTCAGGTGCAGCTATAGCGTCATCAGGTTCAGTCAAAGAAACTTCTGAGGCTTCGCTAACTTCTGGAACTTCGACTTCCTCACTATCGGCGCTGACTTCTGGTGTAACTAATGTCCGCAAATCCACAATTTCATCACGAACATCGTGTGGAACTTCGCTGACTGCTTCTGGTGTCTCAACAACAGGGATGACATCATCAGTTTGAGTCGAAACAACTTCTGATATTTCGCGAATTTCTGAGGCAGGAGGTGTTTCTACTTCGGGACTAATTGGCGGTGGAACTTCGCTAACTACCTCTGGGACTGGATTAACAACATTGGCAGCGCTGACATTTTCAGGCGATCGCGATCGAGAAAACAGTGAAGGATCTATAATTCTAAAGACTGTCTCTGGTTGCTCATAAACGGGAGCAACTGCTTCCAAAATCAAAACATAATCTGCAATCCGAATAATATCTCCATCGCTCAAAGAATATGGTCGGTCTTTTTCAGCTTGTTTTCCATTAAATATTGAGCCATTTCTACTGCCAAGGTCAGAGAAGTAGTAATTTCCATTTTTAACAAAAAACTTAGCATGTACCCGACTGATATCAGGGCTGTCTAGGAGTAAATCAGAATCAGGAGAACGACCTATTAGCCATTCTCCTCTCGTTGGAGTTTCTGTGGTAAGGTCAACTTCATTGACTTCACTTAGATTTGGTGAGTAGCTAACTTTTACTTTCATATTAATTTTTGGTTAATTTTATTGATTTCTGCCACCCAGCGCTGACGGGTAGTGTGTTCTAAATTTAAAATATCATCTTGTGACCAGTGGAAATGATAAGCAATAAAAGCTACCTCCTCATATAAAGTATCAGAGGGGTAGCTTACGACTCCCCCGCTAGTTCTAGCTCCACTGAAAATTGAGTATTGCAGTGGGGACATTGTGTCGGAATGTGTACATTGCCTTGTTGATTGATTCGATTGTAAAATTCTCGGAGATAGGCAATGTCATGTAGGAGAAGTCCTTCGAGTAAATCAGGACTCACAGAATTGAAACTGCCCAAGCGAGTGATAACCCTTGCAAGCATTACCAAGACACCGTAAGCCGGATTTTCTTGAACTTTGCGCTCTTGTTGCACCAAAATTTCATCTTTGGCGGTGGCTAAACGCATCACCCCATGACGATGTACTCGTTGTTCGCCATCACTCAATCCTCTAGGAAGAGTGAAAGCAAATTCTGTGCAGAGAGTATCTTTTTTACGGCGCATAGGTTATTTAATTTGGACATTGGGCATTGGGCATTGGGCACTTGTACTGAGTGGAGTCGTTGGCGCAGCCTCTCGTAGAGAAGTATTGGGCATGGGCATTGAGAATAGGGGATGAGTTTTTGAACTCCATTAATGAGGCTTTTAGCTCCATTAATGAGTCTTTGAACTTCATTAATGAGCCTCTGAACTTCATTAATGAGTCTTTGAACTCCATTAATGAGGCTTTTAGCTCCATTAATGAGTCTTTGAACTTCATTAATGAGTCTTTGAACTCCATTAATGAGTCTTTGAACTCCATTAATGAGGCTTTGAACTCCATTAATGAGTTTTTACTCTCTGCTCTCTGCTCTCCTACTCCCTACTTCTCATTTCCAATGCCCAATGCTCGACTCAATTATGAAGAAGTACTTCGGGAGAATTTACTGTATCTTCCGGTATGGAAGTTTCGCCTTCCAAGCCATTGATTCGACGGTAAAAATCTTGGAGATAATTTAAATCTTGGGAAAAAAAGTTTTCCACGATTGCAGGAGTAACTTCTGATAAAGCACCCAAGTGGGTAATCACTCGCGACAAGATAATAATTGTGGCATAAACGGGATTCGCTTTAACACGTGGGTCACGCAAGGGTGCAATCTCGTCTATCGCCGTTGATAACCGCATTACACCTTTGCGATGGAGGTTGCCTTCAGAGTCTAGATACCCCTTTGGCAGTGTAAATTCAAACTCTGTGGGAAACATAATTCTCCTAATTATTTCACGCGTTTAAATTCCTCAAAAGCAACCTCCACCTCCTCAATTTCGATGTCATGGCTGCGGGCGTTGACATCGGCAATCTTGTAACTTGCAGGCCAAGCACCGGCTAACTCAAATCTAGCTACTTCTTGATTTGCCTGATTATAAATAGACAAAGCAACAAGTCTACGTTGCTCAGACCAATTACCCTTTTCGACTTTTTCAAACCACTTCCAAAAATCCATAGAGTTGGTGGTACCTCTACGCAGAATGAGATTACCACTCTTGGGATTGCTAGGAAGCTTAGTTCTCACTACCTGACCTTTTGATTGCCCTTTTGTACCCCAGGTTTGAGAAGTGACTTCAGTAATTTCAATAACCTCTTGTGTTCTTTTAAAGCCTTGACACTCCAAAAAGAAACAATTGGCATCGTTTTGACCTTCTAATGTCAGTTCTAAATAGAACCGATGGGCTGTCAAAACTTCTGGAATTCGGCTTGCGGATTGTACCACTGTTAATTATTGGAAATGCTAATTATTTGATTCGTTTAATTCCTTCGTGAACCAATTCAACAGTCTCATTTGCCATATCACCACCAGAAGCAGTTAAGGTCGGCCCGGTGTATTTACAGGGATAACAATTGACAATGTTCCAGCGTGCTTTTTCTGAGCCTTGTTGGTCGTAAGCAACAACCGAGCCAGTTTTACGATTCTGTGCCCACTTCCGAGGGTCTCCCATGTCTTCGTTACAGTCTTGATACCATTTATACAGGTCTATATCATCAGTGGCGATGACTTTTACTGTAATGTTGGTAAATTTAACAACAGTTGGTGTAGCTTGACGCATTAGTTTAGCGCCTTTAGATGAACCGTGGACTTCTTGCGCTGGTGTATTTTCAACGCCTAGTCCGCTAATTTCTTTAATGAACTTATCAGTAATTCCGTCAGCCTCGAAGTAAAACTTACAAGAGGTTAAAAATTCGCCTGCCATACTTTTAGACTCCTTTGTGTGTGATTAATTTGGGAATGGGAATGGGGAGAGACGCGATAAATCGCGTCTCTACAAGAGGAGAATTCTTGGCTATTCGCTATCTTCAATGCCATTCCATTGGCTGATGCGGAAAACAACAAATTCAGCCGGTCTGACGGGACAAACTCCGACTTCAATATATAAACGTCCTAAAATTCTGGTTTCTGGTGGGTTCAATTCTTCGTCGCACTTGACATAAAATGCTTGGGCTGGAGATGCCCCAAATAAAGCACCTTCACGCCAGATACGCTCTAAGAAGTTGCTCACAGTACGGGTTACACGGGCCCATAAATCTTGGTCGTTCGGTTCAAAAACTACCCACTGAGTCCCCAGTTCTAGGGATTTTTCGATATAGCTAATTAATCTACGCACACTGATGTAACGCCACTCTGTTTTATCTGGCTCAACTAAAGTGCGTGCGCCCCAAATGCGGATACCTCGATTGGGGAAGCTGCGAATACAATTTATCCCCAAGGGATTTAATAGTTCTTGTTCGCGGAAGTTGGTGTCATAGCCCAAACCAATTACGCCTCTGGGAACTTCGTTTGCAGGGGCTTTGTAAACTCCTCTGGTTTCGTCGGTGCGGGCCCAAACACCCATCACATGACCACAAGGAGGTACTAAAATTGGATTACCGCGATCGCGTGGATTCGGTACTTTAATCCAAGGATAATAAAGGGCCGCAAACATCGAACGACGGTTAAATCTATTCAACCATTCCACTACTTGTTGCGGTTTGACGGCTTCCGGTGGCGAATCCAATACAACCATGCGGTTGGGCGGATTGGGAATATCGCCACTGGCAGAACCCTCGCACATACTAATCATCAGTTCGATGATGCCGTGAACTTGATCTAAATTCAGTACTTGCTCTTGATAAGCCCGCATCACATCAGGACAAGCCAGCATTGTGATTTCATCAACTTCAAAGATACCGCGTACCCCGGTGCGATCGTCTCGAACCCCTTCTAAATTTTGCGAAAATCTATCGGGTGGGGCAGCAACAATGGGCGGTGCTAGTTCGTATTGACCATTCACGGGACGACGAGCTAAAGGCTGTCCGCTTTGAGTTATGTCTTCTACGGTGACATACATGGAATTTCTCAATGCCGTCAGCGCATAAGTTGCAACTTGAGCATTAGGTTCGCGGTTCATGCTCAAGTTTTCGTATTCCTCTAGAAGCTCATCTCCCCGACGAATTTGGATGGTAAAATATTCACCCGTATTTGGAGGCGCTTCTCCTTCAGTACCTTCGGGTAAGGCACGGGGCGAACCATCAATAATTACAATATTTACTAATCCACCTGATGCTTGCTCAGGACGTAAAGTAAAGCGGAGGGCTGGACGATTACCTCTAGAGTTGATTCTGAGGGTAGCCGGTTCTGGAGTCGCCGGTCTGGGTGCGCCTGGTAACTGAGTCCCAATGCTTGTTACCCAGCAACGACCGCCACCATTCATAAAGTAGCCGTAGACTGAAAAAGGTAAATAAGCGTTGAAGTCGGTGAAGCCGTCAGAGTTGGGACGGGCAAAATAGTTTAAGTATTGCGTCCAAGTGGTTACTAGCATGGGCTTGTATAACTCAGCCCCACCGCGAACGTCTTCTGTAAAGCCTACAAATCCGGCAACTGCTGTGCTAACACCTTCAATTGGTCGGCTACCCCGGTCAATTTCTTCGATATAGACACCAGGAGCAAAGTAATCAAGTCTAGCCATGAAAGTTTCTCCAAGTCAGTAAAAATCTAAATTATTCAGGAGTTAGAAATATTTCTTTGAAAGTATTACTTTGGTTATCTACCAATGCATTGACGTTTTGAGGTAAATAGCCAGGATGATTCAGAGTCAAAACATAATTACCTAAATGAAGGTCTTCAAAGAAGAACAACCCTTCTTTAGTAGTTGATATGGACTTGTCAGTTCCTCTCACAGCCACTTCTGTCGCTACCAGCGGCAAATTTGTCACCGCACTTTTGACAATACCTGCGATCGCAACTCGTCTGGTTAATACTAGACTGTCACTATCGCGAGACAATTGATTTCGCAAATTGAAAATTCGCTCCCAAACCAAAGGCACTGGAGTCGGTTGTGGCTCGAAGGGTATTGTGACTGTCAAATATAAGGCTGAACGCAATGGCACACTGAGAGCGCTCCATAAAGAGCCAATTTCAATTGGCGGCTCTAAGGCAACTGTCATGTTCAAATTACCATAGCCGCGTAATTCAGGAACCAAAAACTCCTCTTCCAAGGTGCGATGGCGCAACAGCACAGTCAATGCCTCACTAATAAAGTGATGCTCCCCTAAAGCTGTTCTATCCCAGGCTGTTAATAGCAGCGAAACATCAAACCAAGCAGGTGCCCAATTTACAGTGGCAGGTTGTAGAGCGCGTGTTAGCTTGCGTTCTACTTGCCTGCCAGAATGTTGTACCTGCTTACTCTCACGTATATCAAAAATGTATAAATTGAGAGTCGGGCCTGCTCCCTCTTCCCTCCGATTACCAGGATGGCTAAAGTCAATTTGCTCTGTACTGGTAAGTGAGGTTCCTCCAGCGAGAATTTCGGCTAAAGTTTGAAGAACGAAGATAAGCATGAAGGTGTTCTGCTGGTAGCTAATCCAGATGCCTCTACAGTATATGTATCAGCCTTCTAAAGTTAATTAGACTTTTGTCGATATTTTTTAAATGGGGTATTGGGTCAAGAATCCGTAAAGTAGCAACTTCAGTTTGTAGATTAATCTGGAGCAGTTCGTTAATTAGACGTACTACATTTTTTTCTTCTGGGGTGGGTTGAAAAGCATTAGTGTCAAGTTAAGGCAGAAGCCCAAATGTCAAAGGTATATTCATCGAATTCGGGGTGTCGTTTATTGAATTCGGGCAGTCGTTCATCGAATTCGGGGTGTCGTTTATTGAATTCGGGGTGTCGTTTATTGAATTCGGGGTGTCGTTTATTGAATTCAGGTAGCCGATTACTATTTTTGTTCAATTTTAATTTGAGGAGGATAAAACCTAAACACAAAAAGACTTTTCATCCAGTCCCTAGCTATACTAGTTGACCCCAGTGATTTCATCTTAACTTGATACTAATGGCTGAAAAGCCGACCCAAGTAGTCCATTAAGCTAACGAAAGCTTAAATACATCGTAAGCATTTCAGTGCTTAACATCAAGATTAAAATCCTGACTACAAAGTTGTTTACACAGCAAAGTTAGCTTGATACACATGTCAATACAAACCTTAATAATTATTTGTATGAATTATCTCAAAAGAGAACTTAACAAAAAAATAAACATTCCTGAGACTGCATAATTTTATACTGGTCAGCAGAAGGGTAAAAACATTTGGTTGCAAAAAGCGAGTGAAGCTATGACACTAGGCTTTTCTGTACAAAAACTAGACAATGGCTCTAATTATTTGAGTTCCTCAGACATCGAAAGCTTTTGTCAGCTTGAGTCTGAGCAGTTAACTAGTAAGTATCCAATTTTTTTCGCTCGAATTGTTTATCATGATTCATTCTTGAGAGCTAATCAAGAAGTGATAAATTATGGTCAAGACCAAGTTCCTTTTTCCCCAAAAACTTTAGCTTATTTGCGATCGGAAGCATGGCTTACAGATTTTCCGCCTGTTTTGACTTTACAGGAATTTAAACTTAAGGACTTTTCATCCATTTCTTACATTTGCCCCATATCCTATAGAAATCAAAAAACTGAATATATTCAAATAATTACTCATGAACCTCTATCATCGAGTTTACAACTATATGTAAAACGCTCTGCTATGCTGCTGAGTAAGTATATAGATATTTCCTTGGATTATGGCAGACAAAAAAATGAAATTAAACTCCTTGAAGATATCTTACATCGAGTCGGTCATCAATTACGTAACTCTCTAGGACTCATAGGATTGTATGCACATAATTTATGCTTAGGTTTAGAGGATAGCCCTTGGCAAGAGCAAGCAACAATCATCGGCGAAAGTATACAAGATTTAGATACTAATTTAAATGAACTAATTGATTGCGGTCAAAGTGCAAAATTAAGGGTAACACTTCAAGATTTAAGAAGTTTAGTGGTTGAAAGTCTCACAAATTTAGAACCTCTAATTAATCAGAAAAAACTTAAAATATTGATTCCCGATACATCGACAATACTGAAGATAGACAAATTACAAATGAAACAAGTTTTTGATAATATCCTCAGTAATGCCGCTCATTTCAGTCCTAATTCAGGAACTATTACCTGTAGCTGGCAAATTTTCCAAGATGAAGTTTTAATTAAAATCTCCGATCAAGGCCCAGGATTGTCTCAGGAGGATTTACAAAAAATATTTACCCCATTTTATTCCCGACGCAAAGGAGGTACAGGACTGGGTTTAACTATTGCTAAAAAAATTATTCTAGATCATCAAGGAAGTATCTGGGCACAAGTTTTATCAGAAAGTGGGGCACAATTCTCGATGATTTTACCTCGTTTAAGGAGCGTGAATTAATTTATAATTCGTAATTCGTAATTCGTAATTCGTAATTAAAGATATGGCTAATGATAATAATAAACTTTCAGTTTTACTCGTAGATGACGAAGAACGCTTCCGCCAAGGATTACGTACTCTCCTAAATTTTTATAGTATTAATTCTGCGTTACCTGTAGAAGTTATTGGTGATGCAGATTCTGTTGAGCAAGTTTTAAAGTTTACAACCCAGAAGTGTCCAGATTTAATTTTGCTGGATATGCAATTGAAAGGATGTGATGGAATTACAGTTCTGGCACGTCTTAAAGAAGCTGGTTACAGTGGCAAAGTTTTAGTATTGTCGGCTCATCAAGAAGACGATTGGATTTTTAGAGCGATGCAGGGGGGAGCCGCAGGTTATGTCTTTAAAAATCGTGTGGCAACCCAATTATGTGAAGCTATTGACACTGTAACTAGGTCAGAAATTTATCTACCTTCAGAAGTTGCTAGTCGATTTTTCCGGTTTTTTCAGGCTTATTCAGATTCTTGTGTGAAAGCATGTCATGAGGTGCATTTAACTGAAAGAGAGCAAGAGGTTTTATACTGGTTAACTCAAGGTGCTTCTAATGAAGAAATCGCTAAACATTTGTATGTAACAGTTGCTACTGTTAAGGCGCATCTCACCAGTATTTTTGAAAAATTGAAGGTTACTAGCCGGACTCAAGCGATTGTGACTGCCCTCAAGTTAGGATTAGTTCATGCTTGAGCGCGACAGAAGTTGTCGGCGCAATTCACGAAACTTTTTGTATATGGCTTCATTTGAATCTTTTTATCAAGAATACCCCTGTTCGTACAATTCTCCCTTAAGTTGCGATCGCCCCTTCCAAACGGCGCAGCAAATCAAGGGTGCTAAGTTTTGCTTGGAATGTGGTTTTCCAGCAACTTTACCACAGGAGGCTGAGATTAAAGGAAGTCAGGGAACTTATCAAATAACTAGTTTTGTTGGTGTGCGCGGTTTAGGCCGCTTATACTCAGGTGTTCAACTTAAAGACAAACAACCTGTAATCATTAAAGAATACTTGCTCCCCAATCGTTCTTTTAATGAAAGTGAGACTCAAAAGCGGAAAGAGACTTTTAAACGGGTGGGTGGGGTAAGTTTAGCCGATAGTCGAATTCAAAATTTCCGTCTGGTGGAAACTAAAGAAGCGATCGCAGATGAAAAAGGAGAACGCTGTTATCTTATTACTCAAGGAATAGAGTCATCCCAAACTTTAGGTAAGTATCTCATAGAAAAGGGAGCAATGACATCTCTTGAAGTGCGTGAGGTACTAAATCAAGGTTTACAAACTCTCCAGTTTCTCCACACTCAAAAGCTGCGTTTTCCCTCCAATCAAACACAACTGGGTATCACTCACGGCAATATCAATTTAGACAGTACTTTAATTAAAGTAGAAAACAATCAAAAGTTTTCTATATACTTTTGTGATTTAGCTATCTGGGAAAACTTATTTATTCCACCGATTATTCCTCAACCTGCTGCCGCCAGACCTGAGCAAGATTTAGAATCATTAGGATTATTAGCCTTTTATTTATGGGTAGGGCGGACAACTAATTTTTCATCTAACCAGCCTCTCAATCCTAGAGATAATCAACAATGGCCGGATACTGATAGCTATTTAAAGCAGTTCATTTATCGCTTAATTGGACTAGAAACCCCTTTTGAAAGTGCAGAAGCGGCTCGTAAAGCACTACTAGAACTTCCTCAAGAAGATCGTGCTAAAAGTTCAAGTTCAGTGCGTTCGCCAGGTTCTCAAGAAATAAAAAAGCCTTTGCCAACGCCCTTAATTTTGCTAGTAATCCTATTTTTATTACTACTTGGTGGGGGAATTTGGTATTGGCTTTGGGGTAGGAAAACAGATAATCCTAATCAATATATCCAATGGTCTAGACTTGTGCGGAATTTCTCCGAAGTACCCAACGTTCCTTCTGGACAATTTACCTACACAGGAGAAAAAGATAGTACATGGAGTTTTGTTTTAACGCAATTAGTGGACAACAGCCGTTTAGGAGATTTATTGACCAGGCCAAAGCCAGATGCAACAGCAACATTTGACTATAAATCTGTTCTGTCATCAAATATAAATAATCCGATTAAAAGTCTTGAAGAAGTCCAAACAAACAAAAAAGATTTTGCAATTACTAGTTTGGTAGACAACATTACAGATAAACTTGCGAAAAAAGCAGTAGCCTATGATGGGTTACTTGTTTTTGTAGCATTTAATAAAAGAGACTCAAATCTTGCCAATGCTCTTGGGGGGCAAATCAATCTTGAACAATTACGTCAAATTTACACAGGCAAAATTACTAATTGGCAGCAGATTAGTCCCAAACTTCCAAATCTGCCTGTGAAACCTTTTGCCCCAACTGAACCGGAAGCAATCAGTAAATTTCAACAAATAGTTCTGCAAAATGCCCCTCAAGACGAAGCTTTATTTGCAGCGAAAGTTACTAAACTTGATACAACAAAAACCCAAAATCTAATACGCAGTGAAACTTTAGATGGGCGAACTACTGGTATTATCAGTTTTGGGATTATCAGTAAAACTTTGAGTCAGTGTACTGGCTATCCTCTAGCGATCGCAGATGGTAAAAAGTCGGCTATTCAACCTCTATTTCAAAAGCGCGATCGCCGCTCAATTAATCCCTCAGATGATTTGTGTCAACATGATGATTATTATGTTGATGTCACAACTTTCCAAAGCTACGCCTTGGGATACCCTATTTTTGTAGTGTACCCTAAAGACAGCAACCGCCTACCTGGTGGTTCTACATTTGCCCAGATGCTAACTACTCGTCAGGGTCAGTGTTTACTTAGTAAAGTAGGTCTTGTAGCTTTACAACCTATGCCTGATGATATAAAGTCTTATGCCTGCAAATCGGTGCCCTAATCCTAGTTGCGAATATTTTAACCGCGCCCTGCCTAACAATGCTAAGGTTTGTCCCTGGTGTTCCACTCCTCTGGGTAATGTAGTTTCCCCTACACCACAACCGCCTAGTCAACCACCACCTATTCAACAACAACCTAGTCAACCACCTGTTCAGTATCAGCGCCCGCCTACAGAGCAACCTAACTACCAAGCTCCCCAACAAGCTCCTGTTGATTATTCAACAGTCTATCAGCCACGAGTTTCCTATCAACCAACACCGCCTGTTTATACTCCTCCGCCTCAAAGAGCGCCAGCCTTAAAACTGATTCATAGCACTGGTAGAGAATTTCACCTCGTTGGGGAAGGAGGTTATATTGGTCGCCGCAGTCAGAGTCCAGGAATAGCGCCGCCAGAAATTGACTTAACTGGTATTCCCAGTGAGGGAATAGTCTCTCGGCGTCATGCGCGAGTCGATTGGGACTGGTCACAAAATTCCTACATGATTGTTGATATGAGTACAAATGGTATTTATTTAAACAACAATCCTCTGACTCCCGGTATGCAGTATCGCCTACTTAACGGTGATTCACTGCGATTTGGTCAGGATAACCTAGTGAATTTCACTATATATGTAGTGTAGTTTTGGAAAGAGACGCGATGAATCGCCGTCTATACAATAATCAGTCGTTTTGTAGAGACGGCGATTTATCGCGTCTTTGTGATTATTGAAAATTAAGTCAATCAAGCGCTATACATCGTTACAACGATTTTCAATCGCGCACTTGCCTTCTATTGTTTCGCAACACTGACCTTAATTTTAATACCGTCCTCTTCTTGCAGTGCTTGGCGTAGACGATCGCGAACCTCTGTCAAATCTGGTTTTAGTCCGATCGCTAGCTGATAGTATTTGATTGCACCCTTGATATCTCCTGATTGATGGTAAACCTTGCCCAAATCGTAATTGAGTGCAGCATAGCGATCTCGATCCGCTGCGGATAGCTTGTTTTGTGCATAGAGGACGGTTGCGATTCCTACCTCGGCTTCAAGGTAGTTGGGTCGCAGGGCTTGGGCGCTGTAGTAATGTGCAATCGCCTCGTCCAAGTTTCCTTCTTCTTGTAGGACAAATCCTAGATGATAGTGAACTTCTGGTTGGTTTGGATTGAGGACGAGAGATTGCCGATAGTATTCCGTTGCATTTTCTAAATCATCTGCCTGTTTGCAGTGGTTGCCTAATTTATAATTGAGGGCAGCAGAATGCACTTGTTTTTCTAAGGGCAGCTTTCCCTGAGCATAAAGAGCATTCGCTAAACTCACTTCGGCTTCAAGATAGTCGGGTTGCAGGGCTTGGGCGTTTTGGTAATGTGCGATCGCATCGTCCAAGTTTCCTAGTTTTTGAAATGTGATGCCCAGGTGATAGTGAGCATCTGCTAGAGTGGGCTGCATTGTGATGGATTGGCGATAATATTCGATTGCAACCTTGAAATCACCTACCTGTTTTCGTTTGCTACCCAATTCATAGTTTAGGGTAGCGTAATGCAGCTGCTTTTCTGGGGGTAATGTTCCCTGCGCGTAGCGGGCATTTGCCAAAATTACTTCTGCTTCGATGGAGTTGGGCTGGAGTTCTTGGGATTTTTGGTAATGTGCGATCGCAGCTTCCCATTGATTCTGTTGTTGCAACGTATAGCCAAGATTATGATGGATTGCTGATGAAAGCACTGAGGATTCGGAGGGGAGTGCTAAAGCTTGCTGATATGCTGCTTCTGCTTCTGGTAATTGATTTTGAGCTTGATGCAAGTTGCCTAAACTAAACCACGCTTTCACATCTTGAGGTTGCAGTTCAAGGACATCTCTGAACAACTCTTCAGCGATTGAGTATTTTCCTTTCTGATGCATCAAGACTCCTAACCGATAGAGTGCGCCTGGGTGTTGAGGTTGCATGTTCAGAATTTGACGATAGCCTTGCTCTGCTCGATCGAGTCGGTTGGTTTGTTGGTAATGGGCAAAACGGTGGAGCGCTTCCGGAATTGTTCTTAAATTTAGCGCTGGATTTTGGTGCGATCGCTTGGACTGGATCAGCATAGTCTTGATCTGACGGGCTTTGGCTCCAAACGAAAACTTGTATGCCTCGTTGCCCATCAGGAAATCATAGACTTTAAATTTATTGTCAATCGCATATTTAATCCCATAGGCATGAAGAACCAGACCAGAAGAAAACTCTTTCACGGTGTCATCGCGACCTGCCATGAAGAACAGAGCCGTTTTGCGATCGAAATCCATTAGGTTTGCGATCGCGGCCAGCGGTTGTTTCCCTTGCCAGAGAACTGGTAAGTATAAGGTTTGGTGTTCAAAGCTATGACGCAAAACCAAGCCAACGTTCTCTACGATTTTTTTGCAGTAGTCTACGCCTTTTCTGCCTTCCCAATTGGTTTGCCAAAATCCTAAGAGAATCTCTAGATGAACATCTAAATTCTCTGCGTTGACCTGAGTTAGGTGGAACTCGTTGGAGCTTTCAACTTTTCTCAAGAGGCGTCTAATTTTCTGTCGAGTGTTGGAGCTAACGACGGTTTGCAGGTACTGTTCCCAGTCGTCTGGCAAAGCGATGTACGGAACAATACTATTGTCGATTTGATCTACTAAATCGCTCAACCGTTTGTGTTGTACTAATTCAAAGGCTTCTGTGGAGAACTGACCCAGGAACCGGCTCATTCGACATTTGCTCGTTTGAATATTTGCGACTTCAAAAATAGACCAAGTTTCCTCTTGTTGCTGAAGGAATTGGGCAAAGGCATAAGTGACTGCTACTTCGTACTCCGGCAAGCAAATAAACCCAAGATGCTCTGAATCTGCAACTCCCATCATTGAGAGACGACTCTGGAGCCAGCCTTCGGGATGTTCTGCGACCCCAATTTCTAGCGGAAAAAATGCCACATACTCTGAAGTTGGGGTAGTTGATTTTGCCGCTAATATAAACCACGCGGCACGGGAATGGCTACACAATCTTTTCACCACACCAGATAGCCAAGTCCAAGATAAGAAGAATTGAGCTTCAGGATCGGTTTTGTATACGGAGTCCCAATGGTTTTTAATCGTTTGAAACGTTTCAAAATTATCAACGATCTCAATCTCAATTTCGATGTCTTTCATACTGGCTCTCTGGCATATGGAAGGTGAGGCAGTTGCAAAAAATCTTCTGGTTCTTGAAAGCGGCCAAGTATCGCTTTCAAGAGCCAGGAGATTTGTGAACTATCAAAAGCTAAAGTGGAAATTTCTGGTCTTAAAGTGTGGAAAAAACCTGGATTGCTGCGGCGACCCCGGTTACACGAATGACGTGCTAAGATTTCTTGCCTTCAGGCGCCTGTTGTTTAATAACTAGCAGTAATTAAGCATGTAACACAATCTATCTAAAGTAGTATAAAAATTTTGGTTATTCAGTAGATAATATGCCAAATACGTCTGTAAATCGCTTGAAACCTTTGCCAGGCAATAATAAAAGTCTTTATTCTTAGCATTTTAGGCTTGATGATGAAATTGATGCTAAAACTGCCTTTAAGTCCTGATTTTCAAGGCATTTTACAGACTTTAGACATTGTAGTGTTTTCAATTTCCTTATCAACTTAATTGCGGGTTTGACTGCTTATACCTATTTGCCTTAACAACCATTTCTTGACATCTACCCCAAAGACTTACCTGCTCTACATCCTGCTATTTTTAGTTCGTCGAACTCGCATTTCTTTATTAAATCCAAAATCCAATATTCGGTCATAAGTCATTTTCGGTTATCACGAAAGACAATGGACACATGACGGTGGACAGAGGACAAAGGAAAAATGAGCAATGTATTTCGGGAATTTCTGCAAAAAGTAGGCAGCGGAAACCACACAGCCGAGAATTTAACTCGCGCCCAAGCAGCCACCGCTACTAAAATGATGCTGCTGGGTGAAGCGACACCAGCCCAAATCGGGGCGTTTTTGATTGCTCATCGAATCAAGCGTCCTACGGGAGAAGAGTTAGCTGGAATGTTGGATGCTTATGAGGAACTGGGGCCAAAACTGCAACCCATAGCCTCTGGGCGACCAGCGATCGCTCTTGGCATCCCTTATGATGGTAGAACACGCACAGCACCAATTAGTCCCGTCACAGCTTTATTACTTGCCGCAGTGGGACAACCAGTGGTAATGCATGGTGGCGATCGCCTACCCACCAAGTACGGCTTACCCCTGATAGATATTTGGCAGGGTTTAGGAGTCGATTGGACTACTTTACCCCTAGCACAAACTCAACAAGTGTTTGAGCAAACGGGAATCGGCTTTATTTATCTACCTCAGCATTTTCCCTTAACTACAAGTATTTGGGAGTACCGCGACCAACTTGGCAAACGTCCGCCGTTGGCGACAATGGAGCTAATTTGGTGTCCTTATGCTGGGGATGCTCACGTAATTGCTGGGTTTGTCCATCCGCCAACAGAAGGAATGTTTCAGATCGCTCTCGGACTGCGAGGAGTGACAAAATTTACATTAGTCAAAGGATTGGAAGGTAGTTGCGACTTACCGCGCGATCGCACTGCAATCATCAGCTTATCTTCATCCGTAGCACCCCAAGAGGTAGAACGATTGCACCTCGTACCGCGCGATTACGGCTTTACTACCAAGAACGTACCCCTTGGAACTACTGAAGAACTGGTGGCGGATATTCAAGAGGTTTTGGCAGGTAAACCAGGTGAATTGATGCAAACAGCCTTGTGGAATGGCGGATTTTATCTATGGCGGAGTGGTATTTGTTCAGATATGGCAGAGGGTTTAGCTAAAGCAGAAGAATTATTAACCAATGGTGTAGTAGCAGCTAAACTCCAAGAACTGAGCCAAGTAGTAAATTCAGTGTCAGCAGAGATACCTTTTAGGGTGTCAACGACTTCTCCAAAATAGATTTTTGTTCCAACCAATCTTTACCTACCTGGATACTGATATCTGAGCCAAGGTTGCCAGTGCTTTCCACCCGCACTTCTCCAAATCCCAAAGTGCCGCGAATTGACTCGGCACTGTCACCATCTCCTTGTTGGGCGACAATGTGAGTTACGTCTAGAGGTTCACCCCATGCCTTGGCCACATAGATGTTGCGATATCCAGATTTTTCCAAGGCTCTAATTAACGGTTGGAGGTTAGAGCGATCGCCACCTGTACTATCTTGAATTGCTACACGCAAAGAGCGGGGGTTAGTTGTAGTTGCCAGCTGTTCCTGTTCTGACTCCAAACCAAAGTGTTGAGCCATCAGTTTCGCAATCCCATCTTTGTTGGGCAACCAATAGCTAGCGTCATACTCATTCTTCTCGCTAAAGCGACCTGGCAGCATTAACATTTGCATATTAGAGCGATTTGTCCGCACCCCAAAACCCATTAACGCCACTAACTCTTCAACCGTCAAGTTAGTATCAATGTGGTCTTTCACGACATCAAGAACTTTAGGTAATTGAGCAACAGTAGCTGGGTTGAGTGTTTGATCCATCAAAGCACGCATGACCATTTGCTGGCGCTGAATCCGACCAATATCACCGAGTTCGTCATGGCGAAAACGCAGCAATTGCAATGTTTGCTCGCCGTTGAGATGCTGCTTACCAGCCTTCAAATTGATGTACAAATGCTGAGAATCATCTTGATATTTCATATCTTTAGGGACGTAAACAGTCACGCCACCCAAAGCATCAATCAGCTTGGCAACTCCCAAAACGTTAATTCGGATATAGCGATCGATTCCCGCTCCTCCTAAGAGATTACTAACAGTTCTGGCAGTCAAAGCTGGCCCACCTTCAACGTTGGCGGAATTAATTTTTTTCACTCCATAACCCTCTATTTGTGTGCGGGTATCTCTGGGAATGGAGAGCATATTTATTTTTTTTGTCTCTGGATCGAATTTGACCAAGAGCATCACATCAGAAAGACCATCAAAGGAGTTGACTTGGGGCAGGTATTTGAGATTTTTGGTATCTTCAGGAGGGTTTTGGATATCTGGGGGAAGTACGCTCATTCCCATCACCAAAAGATTCACTGGACGAGTTAATTCTGAAAATCGCAGCACACCTCCAGAAATGCGATCGCTATCAAAAGCCGCCTCATCCTTTGGAGTTAGCTGCGCTTGTTGCAAAGGCGTACTGGTCAAAGACACTGCTAAAAGCGCCCCCGCTGTTGCAGATACCATCGCAATACCACCCATACCTACCCAAAACCACAGCCAACGTCCTGATGTCGAGTTTTGGGGAATTTTTTTATTGGACTTTGAGGCTTTTCCCGACTGGTTTTCTTCCGCCGAACTTCTTTGAATGGTCACAGACTTCCTCACACTTACTCACTAATCAAATTCAGTAATTTTGCAGACTAAAAACACCCAAACAAATCAACCCATAATAGCTAACTCTTAATTATCGGTGCTAACTTTTTTAATGTAGTGTCAACCACAACACTTATAGCAGCATTTATTCTTTTTTTGGGACAACCTGGAGATGTTTTACTGAAGTATGGCAATAATAAACTGGATTTGACTAGATATATAGAGAAATCAGCCAGAAATTTTCCAAAATTCAGTAAAAACACCGACAATTTATCACCTTAAAAAATTAAGATAAATACTTGCCAAACACTCGTTCAGCTAAATTACTAAACCCTGGTAAACGACTAGATTTGCCCTGGATTAGGCGTAAAATCAACCAAATACTTACTAAAAAGTAACCTGACGTGAGAAAGCTATTGAGGATAAATAGACGTAGCGGAAAAAAATCTGAAGTTGCTGCTCCGGTAGCTAATAATAGATAGCTCAACAACCAAGTAAGTGCCAAAGTAATAGACAGGCGACTAATAGCAAGTTGTTCCCGATTACCCTGGCCCCGATAGAGCGTCCACAAGGATGGAAAAAAGCCGACGATCGGAACTAAATGTAAAAACAACTGTGTTTTGGGCATTGGGGATGGGACATTATTATTCTCCCCCTGCTCCCCTGCTCCCCCGCTCCCCTGCCCCCCTGCTTCCCTGCTCCCCCACTCCCCATTCTCTTTTGGTTCAAAATTCTTCATTGGGGTTAGTCTAACTCCTAAACTAGAAGGATGAATAAGACTCATATAGTTAGAGATAATAAGCTGTAAAGAAAAATTTCATTTAGTTCTATTCCGCAATCAGCTCAAAATGCAGACACGTAAGCTACTCGACTGGTGGCAAACATTTACTCCAATAGCGCGAATCGGGGCGATCGCGCTATTCGCTCCGCTGCTAGTTCTCAATGGTTGGGCAATTTCGGTCTTTTTCAATTATTTCCATTCTCTCATAGTCATTTTAGTCGGAGCCTCAGTGCTAGCATTTCTGCTCAACTACCCCGTGAGCTGGATGGAGCATCAGGGTGCTAGGCGAGAGCAAGTTGCTATTTTAGTATTTCTCTTGGCTTTATCGATTTTATTGGCGTTGGGTGTGACACTTTTTCCCTTGGCTCTTACCCAAGCACAACAACTGGTGGCGCGTTTGCCAGATTTAATCGACTCTGGACGCTCTCAGTTAATGATCTTAAACGGAAAAGCTGAGACTTTTGGCTTACCGATTAACCTCGATGCTCTGGTGGTGCAAATCAACGATCGCGTCAAAGGACAATTACAAGCGATCGCCGGACAAGTTTTAAATCTAGCTGTACTCACAGTTACTAGTCTGCTAGATATTCTCTTGACGATGGTTTTGACTTTTTATCTTTTACAGCATGGGGGTGAACTCTGGCAAAGTTTAGTCGAATGGCTACCTAACAAATTTCGCGAGCCTTTCTCTAAAACAGTCCGCTTAAGCTTCCAAAATTTTTTCATCACCCAGTTGATTTTATCTACCTGTATGGCTTCAGCCCTTATTCCTACCTTTTTGTGGTTGAAAGTGCCGTTTGGGTTGCTATTTGGACTAACTATTGGCCTGATGGCTCTCGTCCCCTTTGGCGGTTCTGTAGGCATTGCAATGACTACACTGTTGGTGGCGTTGCAAGATTTTTCAATGGGTGTGAGAGTGTTGATCGCAGCGGTAATTGTACAGCAAATTCTCGAAAACTTAATTGCCCCCCGAATTTTAGGCAGTTTTACCGGTTTAAATCCAGTTTGGATTTTAATTTCGGTCTTAACAGGGGCAAGAATTGGCGGATTGTTGGGTGTAATTGTGGCAGTACCTACAGCTGTTGTGATTAAGACTGCTTTAAGTGCCTTGCGTCCTGGTGGCGGGATAAACGACAGCGCCACTGGGGAGATAACTGCATCCGTTCCAGGAAATGAGTCCTCGAAAGCTGACGCCAACAAAACTTTGAGCATTTCTGAAGCAACATTGCCTTAATACAAGAAGGCAGGAGCAGGAAGTGTATCATCAGTTATTTATCAGGAACGGTAAGGGGCAAGGGAAAGGATAAAAAGCTATTGCTCGTATGGTGGGCGACTATTATCAACCCTTTACCCCTCTTATTTATTTATTTATTAAATTCTGTTGCGATCGATTGTTTAATATAAAAGATTTTCCAAATACTGTGAAAAGTCAATCCTTGCCACAAGACCTAGATGGCAATTGGTGTTTTGCTTCGATGTTCTAGATAGCCAAGATCCGAACGGGTGCGTTCTCGTTTTTTCGCAACCCGTTTCTGACAACTTTTTCAAACTCAACAACTACGGCACTCATAATCATGAAAAAACTAGAAGGAAAAATTGCAGTCGTTACGGGTGCATCCAAAGGAATTGGTGCTTCTATTGCCAAACATCTGGCAGCCGAAGGTGCAGCAGTTGTCGTCAACTATTCATCTAGCAAAGAAGGAGCCGATCGCGTTGTCGCCGAGATTCTCAGCGAGGGCGGTAAGGCGATCGCAGTACAGGCAAATGTTGCGAAAAAGGTAGAGATCGAACATCTTTTTGCAGAGACACAGCAGGTATTTGGCAAGCTGGATATCTTGGTCAACAATGCCGGAATTTACGAATTTTCCCCAATCGAAGACATCACTGAAGAGCATTTTCACAAGCAGTTCGATCTGAATGTGCTGGGATTAATCCTCACTTCACAACAAGGAGTAAAGCACTTCGGATCGGGGGGCGGTAGCATCATCAATATCAGTTCAATCGTTAGCACCCTTGCGCCCGCTAACAGCTTGGTCTATAGCGCCACTAAAGCGGCTGTCGATGCCGTCACGAAGTCGCTAGCCAAAGAACTGGGTTCACGCAACATTCGTGTCAATTCCATCAATCCTGGGATGGTGGAAACGGAGGGCACGCACACAGCAGGAATGACCGTAGCCAAGAGCGAAGGCCGCCAACAGATTGAAGCGCAAACCCCCCTTGGTCGCATCGGACAGCCACAGGATATCGCACCTGCCGTTGTCTTCCTGGCATCCTCTGATTCAGCATGGATCACCGGCGAAACGCTGTACATATCGGGTGGACTTCGCTAGGTGTTCGGCGCGGTTACTTTAGCTCAATAGACATCTGGTGAAATTAATGATGCGTTACCTGAAACCCTTGTAGAGACGTTATATATAACGTCTCTACATTCATTGTCGGAGATGTCTTAAATCATTTTGAACTATTTTTTACATAAATCTAGGACTTACGCATTGACAAGAAATACTAAATATGAGTATGTTTAAAAACCACATTTTTTGTAAGGGCACAGCATGGTCTATTTACGTAGTTGACCGCCGTAGGCATCGCAGGATAATTAAGAAAAGCCTGAAATAACCTCTTTTAGTTAACGCACATCACGATGCATTTGTACAGTGCGTAAGTTCTAAAATCTAATTTTCCGAATAATTATCGAATTTCTCTTTTAGGGAAGGAAACCACTTTGCAAGAAGCGCTTTTAAATTGCAGCAGCGGTGAAATTGTTAGGTTCTGCACTTGCCGATCAATACCATCTCCCTGAATAATCACTTGGGAACGTGACTGAATTAATTCCTGTATCTGTGGGCAACCTAGAACAGAAGTCAGTTCTGTTAAAGCAAAGAGAAATTCTGTGTTTAATTTATCTAACGATGGTCGCAATGTCTGATTTAAGTCTGGCACGTTAGCAAAAGATTTAATGCCTTGCTTTTGCCAGTTTTGAAAATCAGCGGTTTGGATGAATTTTCCGGCTTCTATTTGTGCTTGAAAAAATGCTGCAACTCTATCGGGTTCTAGACTATGGGTTGTAGCTTGTTGCCTAACCTTTAATAGTAACTCTTGTTCGCGCTTTAGATCCTCAATCGGACGTTTTTGATTCCATTTCCAACGGGCTACATCATGTGCAATTAACAATCGCTGCTGGATCAATTTTAGTAATTTATCTACAGATCGTTGTTGTTCTGCGCTCGTAATAGCTTGGGGATTTACTAATTTTACTGACCCAGAATTTTGGGCAGCAACTACTGTACTACTGAAAAAAAGCCCAAAAAAAATGATGCTGACAAACAACAGTGGATGCTTTCTAAAAAAACTTAAATTCATCTCAAAAAGTTTATACGCCTGGCTACTTAGTATGAATTATCAGTAAATGTATAGGAATACAGTATTTTTAATCTCAAACAAAATATCTCATAGTTACTGACAAAAAGCAAATTCCGGCTTATACGGGTATTGAGAAAATACATCATCAAGTTACCAAAAACAAAAAGGATACAGAGCAACTAAATTTCTTTATGGGGATCGATAATGCAAGAATTTTGAATTCGGAGCGATCGCCCTTGGCGTCTCGTAGAGAAGCGACGTGACCTCGCATGTTCGGAAAACTGAATGTAATAAGGATCGCAGAATAGAGTTGCTGGTATGTACAATTCTTGACGGGTTAAGGCCATGAAGAAGGGTGTGGGGTGTAGGGGGTAGGGTGTAGGGGAGAAGACGGCATTGGTCAGGGCTTGGAACCCCGACCAACGCAATCGTTTTAAAAAACGGGGCTTCAGACCTACTGATTGTTGGGGCTATTTCTTCCCCCACACCCCAACGGGGCTAGGTCATAAACAATTTGTCAATCAGTAATAGTTGGCAAGAATACACTTGGTTGTGCATTGATGAGATAAGTAGATGTAGAGCCGATTTCTTTAGTTAAAGATGACTTTTCTCAGTACTGGCACAATTCACGCCTTGAGAGTACAGCTTGAAATGAACTCTGCAAAAATTGCTATTTGCTGAGTAAATTGGGATATAGATGCGGAAAATTTTTCTGGGTAAACTTGACCAGCAAATGGTAATGAAAAACTATTATCAAGATTTTTTAATTCGTGATTGGGTGAAAAGCGATCGCACAAGAGCCGCTGAAGTCATCAGTTATGTATTATCAGAATACGGTCTGGCTTGGGAACCCAAGGGTGCTGACCAAGATGTGCTGCGAGTAGAGGAATGTTATTTGGCTACTGGGGGAGAGTTTTGGGTAATTGAACACCAAAGTCAGTTAGTAGGTACTGGAGCATACTACCCCATACACCGAGGCGAAAAAGCTGTAGAAATCCGCAAAATGTATCTTTTACCCAGCATCAGGGGTTTAGGATTAGGGAAATATTTGTTACAACAGCTAGAAGCAGCGATCGCAAAGCGTGGTTTTCAGCAAATTTGGATTGAAACCGCCAGTGTTTTGGTGGAAGCAGTCAAGCTGTATGAAAGCAATGGCTACACTCCAGCAACGGGTGTAGAAACAACAAGATGCGATCGCGTTTATGTTAAGTCATTGGTCAAAGACTAATGACTAATGACCAATGACAAAGGACAATTCTAAATGCACGCTTGGATTAAAAATCTCACAGGCTTACTCAATCTTTTTCTCCAATCCCATTGCCCTCTATGTCAACGCGCAACTTCCCAAGAATTCTGTCATAACTGCACCAGACAACTGCAAAAATGTCAACGTAAAGACCCGATTTCTCTATGGCAAGAGCCTATACCTGTGTTTGGCTGGGGGGAATATGGTGGCCCTGTGAAACGAGCGATCGCAGCGATGAAATACGAAAATCAACCCCAAATAGCTCGTCCTTTAGGTCAATGGTTAGGGGAAGCATGGTTGTTAAATTCACCGAAGCGAGATAGCCAGGCTGTAGTAGTTCCTATCCCACTCCACGCTAGCAAACAAAAACAACGTAAATACAATCAAGCCGCACTGATTGCACAAAGTTTCTGTGAAATAACCGGATTAAAATTGAAACTAAACGGTTTAGCAAGAGTGCGAGAAACTGAAGCGCAGTTTGGTTTGTCGGTATCTAAACGAGAAAAAAACTTGAACCAAGCTTTTGCTATTGGGCAAGAATTTCGCCATCGTCCTCCAAATGTCCCAGTGCTGTTAGTGGACGACATTTATACTACTGGTGCTACTGCCAGGTCTGCTGTGCAAACACTTCGTCAGTATGGAATTGTGGTCTTAGGATTAGTTGCTGTAGCCACTGCCGTCAAAGACGGATAAATTAAGAAGCAATAGGCAAGCTTTGACAGATAAGTACATAAATTGACCGAATTACCCTATTTTTGTAGAAAAATTTCTTGAAATGTATGAATAAAGTTTTGGCGGCAGGTTTAAAACAACTCATCATCATTCCTGCCACATTGCTGGCAATAGGCATTAGTACCAGTGCAGCTTTTGCTCAAAATAAATTGTATAGTCCAATTCCTTTATCTAACAGTACTGAAATTGACGATCGCCTTTCGGATAAAGATATTCCCACCGGTCAAGGTGGGTTTGCCCGTGATTACACAGTGAAGTTACAGAAGGGTGATAATTTAGCAGTTGACCTGTCATCAGAAAACTTTGACAGCATCATCACACTGCTGGCACCTGATGGTACAACTCTGGCTGAAAATGATGATGGCCCTGATGGTAGTAGCAATTCCTTACTATTTACTCGCATCGTAGAGACAGGAAATTATGTTATTCGCGTCCGGTCTTTTGGGGAAACTGGGGTTGGGGCTTTTAAACTCAAAGTGACAAAGTTGCAACCGATTAAATGAAGTAGTCATTTGTCATTGGGCATAGGAAGAAGCAGAGGTGCAAAGCGGAAAGACTTACTGCTACTTCTCCTCTGCTCCCCCCACTCCCTATTTCTTAAAAAATGGTCAATACGCAGAGAAATAAGGCTTCAGTCCACTCAACGACTGCGCCGTAGGTATCTCCAGTGTGTCCGCCTAGTTTATGGTTGAACCATGCACCAGTTAAAGTGGCGATCGCACTTCCAATAACTATCATTGTCAGTGCGAGAAATAGCTGCTGTTTATCTATCAGCCAAAGTAAACCACTCAAACTAAACAACAACAACAATCCCGGTAACAAATCTTTATAAGAACGAATGGCTTGTTTGTGAAATGCGCCTTTACCAGTTGCTTTCAGATAAGGATATCGGGCGATCGCTAATTGTTGTCCCCAACGTCCCCAGCCACAAGCAGCCATCAGCAATAACCAACGGTTTTCTGGCATATCCGTCAAAGCTGTTATTTTCAGTATCACCAAGGCGATCGCAGCCATTGCTCCAAAGGCTCCTGTAGCACTATCTGCCATTACCTCCAATCGCCGATCTGGGTCGCCTACTGCTAAACCATCGGCAGTATCCATTGCCCCATCTAAGTGCAATCCTCCAGTTATGGCAATCCAAACACTTACTACAAAAGCACTACGAGTTAACACGGGCATCCCCAGATAATCCATCCCCGTATCCAGAAACCCTAAAATTCCCCCAATTATTAACCCAACAAGCGAAGCAAGATGTGCTACCCCCCGAAAGTCCAATCCGTTTAAATACGGCAGTGGAATTATTGTGTAAAATATTATACTAGCCGCCAGCTTTAACAGCAGCTTTTTCCACCACTGTTGCTGTTTCGTCATCTGAATTACATTAATTTTTGGTAAATTGCTGGATAATACTAATAATTTCGGTACAACCGACATCAGTAGACTTTAAAACTTTAAATAAGATTTACTTCCATTAAACATTCTCGTTGAAAATTTTGTTATGCTGGTCTAAGTGGTAAAAAAATAATTTTGAGTAATTTTTTATACAAAAACGAGTAACTTAGGAAGTTAAAATTCCATCAGGGAGCAAAATTTGTGTTTTGTATTCGTTAACTAAAAACTTACTCCAAATTATTAGACGATTGCCCCACAAAATTGATATTTTTTTAAATGTAGGGAGTAAACAAGCTATTCAATTATGACAGTTTAGCTATGTTGTTGCTCTCCTTAGCTCAATCGCAATTTTCCTATGAGTCACCATCTACCCGACACCAGGATACCAGCTCCGTGCATTATTAACACGGGCATCATTGTGAATAAGCTCGACATCCGGCGATTGCTGGCAGATTTAGGTCGAGTCCACTACATCTACACCCAAGAAGATAAGGTACTGAGCGAGGGTGAAGGGGATGTGATGGAAGTTTTTGCCAATCCGCAAAGGTCTACCTTAGTGGCTAACCGCGCGCTATATCTGAATGTTTGTAGTTTTGATTACTTGGAACTAAAACAGTCGTCGCAACAAGAAACCTACTTCGATTTGATGCAAGATGGAGTGTGTCTGCGGTTAATTCCCCGATCGACTCCTTTACAAGAGCGACGAGAGCGAAGCTTCAATGTCAGCGCCATAGAAGCGATGATGGAACAAGTACTCTCAGCCAGGTGGGATGCAGAAATTGACGATGACTGTTCTGATTCTTTCTAAATAACAATTATTTAGAGTATATACTCGTAAAGTTGGTAACTAGGTTAGTAATGAATGCTTAAGTGTTCGCTAAAACTCAATTACCAATTTTGATGTTTGGTCATAATTTAGCCAAATAATATTAATTTTGCCCTAATACCATTTGGTTTTATGGCTGCTAGTAGCGCAAGGCAAAAGCCAAAAGTCAAAAAGCTTTCATTTTGGGCTTTCTGGCTGTAATGAAATGGTAGGTTTATTTCTGCTGCGTTGTACTAGTTATGGATTTTTGAAACTCTTTGCCTATTAGTGTTTCACAATCCAAAATCTAAAATATAAAATTCCAAATGGCATGAGTGCGAATTTTTCTTTTCAATGTCTTGCTTGCTGTAGTCAAACCAAAGCTAGAGCAGGAGTGTTTTTCACCCCTCACGGTCTTGTAGAAACCCCCAGATTTATGCCAGTGGGAACACTGGCTAATGTCAAAACTATCACCCCAGCCCAGCTACGAGATACTGAGGCGCAAATGATCTTATCCAATACTTATCATCTTCACTTACAACCAGGAGAAGCGATCGTGGCTGGGGGTGGTGGGTTACACAAATTTATGGGTTGGAACGGCCCAATGCTCACAGATTCGGGTGGGTTTCAGGTCTTCAGCTTAAGCGAGATGCGAAAAATTACTGAAGAAGGCGTAACTTTTCGCTCACCTCATGATGGAAGAATTATTAACTTAACACCAGAGCGCTCCATTGAGATTCAAAATACTTTGGGGGCTGATGTGATTATGGCGTTTGATGAGTGTCCGCCCTACCCAGCGACTCGCCAAGAGGTAGAAACTGCAACTGAGCGCACTTACCGCTGGTTAGAACGCTGTATAACAGCTCATCAACGCAGCGATCAGGCGTTGTTTGGGATTGTGCAAGGGGGCGTGTATTTGGATTTGCGTTGCCGTGCGGCGGAAGCTTTGGCTAAGTTGGATTTGCCGGGATATGCGATTGGTGGCGTGAGTGTGGGAGAACCGCCAGAATTGATGGCTGAGATTGTCAAAGTGACAGCACCGCTTTTACCCCCAGAAAAGCCGCGTTACTTAATGGGTGTGGGTACTTACCGGGAAATGGCGATCGCGATCGCATCTGGTATAGATTTATTTGATTGCGTCATTCCCACTCGCTGGGCAAGACATGGTACAGCGATAGTCCAAGGCGGACGCTGGAATTTAAAAAATGCTAAGTTTCGTGAAGATTTTACGCCATTAGATGAAACTTGCCCATGCTACACTTGTCAAAATTTTAGCCGTGCTTACATATCTCATTTAGTGCGATCGCAGGAAATTTTGGCTTATACCTTGTTGAGTATTCACAACATTACCGAACTAATTCGCTTTACGCAAAAAATTAGAGAAGCAATATTGAGCGATCGCTTTGTCGCAGAATTTGGTCACTGGCTCAACTCATCTGAATCAGCATCAGATGAGGGTGAAATTACAAATGACTATTGACCAATGATCGATACTCAAACCATGTTAAGATACTTCTCAATTATGAAAGCTGTGTTGGATAGGTGGATTTAAACAAACATGGAAGCAGCACTTTTATTAGCAAAACTGCCAGAAGCTTACCAAATCTTCGATCCTTTGGTAGACGTTCTCCCAGTCATCCCGGTATTCTTCTTGTTGCTTGCTTTCGTTTGGCAAGCAGCTGTGGGATTTAGGTAAGTTAATCTATTTTTCAATTTATAGGACAGGTAGAGTACCTGTCCTATTTTTTTGTAGGGCTATGTTTTATAAAGTTAATCTTTATTAATATTTTGTAATGAATTATTATAAGAAATAAGATGTTAATTAGTCCATGTCAATATAAAGCCTTGAAAGCCAAGCCTACAGTCAAGGAGGAATCAGTTATGGGTAATATCAAATTCGTTAAAGAAAATAAAGAAGTAGTGGCAGCAGATGGTGCTAATCTCCGGCTCAAGGCGATACAAAATGGTATTGACATATATACATTGATTGGCAAGATGACTAATTGTGGTGGTAATGGTCAGTGTGGTACTTGTATTGTCGAGATAGTCGAAGGACTAGAAAATCTTTCCCCTCGCACAGACGTAGAAAACCGGAAATTCAAAAAAAAGCCAGAAAATTACCGCCTTGCCTGTCAAACTTTAGTCAATGGCTCAGTCAGCGTAGTCACGAAACCTTAGTTCTCCAATCTGCCATTGCTTCAATTTTTATCCACTCAGTAGTCAAAATACTTACCAAAATTAAGTTTCCTCTCTACGAGATGATATGCGGACATTTTGAATACTTTGACAAGCTCAGTACAAGTTTTGAATTTTGAATTGGTATAACTGTGTCATCGATAATGCTATCCTAATGTTGTTGACTGGAAATTAAAGAGAGGTTTTCTTGCCATGCAAGTTAATGACCTGGGGTTCATAGCGAGCATTTTGTTCGTACTAGTCCCTGCCGTGTTTTTACTAATTCTTTACATCCAAACTGCTAGCCGCGAAGGTGGAAAAGATAGTTAAGAGTTTGTGCATAAATAAATAACCCCTGCACCAATAGTGTAGGGGTTTTTATTTATCAACCAGCAACTTAGCGCTGAATAGTAAAGACAATAAAAGTCTTACTTTACTATTCGATCGCAACAATTATTATACTCAGCACTGTTGACTTTAAGCGATCGTCCGCGCTAACAATACCGGACAAGTGGCATTGACTCGAACATAGTCAGACAAGGAAGATCCGATGAGGCGATCTATATCAACAAAACTCTTAGCGATCGATGGACGACGATCTGGAGAACCGAGCAATAATAAGTCTATATTCAACTCTTCTGCCAATCGACAAATTTCTTCACCAGGTTTGCCACTGCTGATATAAGAACGAGATTGAATGCCTTGTTTCTGAGCTTCTGCAACAGCAGCTGCTAAAACTGGATATTTGTCGGAATTAACCTGGGTGATTTCTGATTTTTTACCGCCAAAATCTGTACTAATATTTGCCAAAATTAACTCGCCACCCGGAATATCTCGCAGTAAAAACAATGCCAATTTCAAGCAATTTTTTGCTGAATCAGAATTGTCTATCGCCACCATAATGCGCTTAATTCTTTTAACATAAATGTCATCTTTTACCAGCAACATGGGGCGAGAAGATAGCTGGAAAACATACTGACTGACTGAGTTCGATAAAATCGATTGCAGCCGCTTCAGTCCACGTGAACCCATAATAATCAAGTCAGCGTCGATTTCATCAGCTACTTGGCAAACCACATCTTTGGGATCGCCTTCACGCAAAATTGAAGAAACTTGGCTAGGATCTAAGTTCAAAGTTTGAATAGCATTCGCCAGAATTTTACCCCCATTTTCCCATTTAGTTGTCATGGTAGTAGCAGCATTTTGTGCTTGAACAACATGCAAAATCGTAACTTTTGCAGATTGAATGGAAGGGATTTCTTTCAGGGTTTTGAGCATTTCTTCTGCGTGTCCCAATCCCGATACAGCCAGCAAAATTCTTCTTATCATCTTACGTAATTTTTGTGAAGTTTACTTTTGTTTTCGCTGTTGGTACTTGGCTCTGGTCGGATTTTCACCACCTTGCTTGACAACCTAGTCAGTAAGTTGGCACAAATAAACTTTGTTTTTTAGTATTTAACACTCAAATAAATGACAAAGGATAAAAAACTAAACAAATATTTAAGTTTATTTGCACTTAGTTACTTAAACTTTCAACTAGACTTCAACTATTCAGCATACTCTCAATTTAGTCTGATGAACTTAATAAATTATGATGTTAGTTATTATTTTTAATCTATGTTTACTTTTGTTAATTAGAAGTTAGTTAAGTATTGCAAATAAATGCCAAAATAACTCTATAGTAAAATTGATTCAGTATAAGCCTTAAAAAGCGATCGCTCTCGACTTGGATAGTCTACATTGTTCCTGATTTTCCCATATTCTCTGCTTTTTTAAGTGTTGTACAGTTTTGGTAAATCAGATAAGATTGCTATATCCGAACACCTGCAAAATGCAGGATAACAACATCCAAATTCGGATATTCTAATAGTCGAAATCATATTTAATGACTATATTGAAACCCTCCAGATTATATTTGGAGGGTTTGTTTGATGACTTGTGAGATTTGCTTAACTTAGAAGTGCCCCTGGTTGTCCGTTTTGGACTACAAAGGAAGCTAGGGTTTTCACAGAGGCATTCATATCAACGATGCTTGATACAACGCGATAGTCACTTTGCCAGCGTTTTGGAGTCAGGTTGCAGCGGACGTATCCTCGGTAAGCTCCGTCAAAGAACTTAGTATGGGGATTGTTGCTTAGAGAAGCTTGAACTGGAGCGATGAATGAGGTGGGAAAGTCAGAGGTAATTGAAGTTCCTACAAACTCAGTGCCTACCGTCGGTGAGTTTGGGTTATTAAAGTCAAGCTTGAGGTTGTGTACCCAACTAGAATGGATGTCTCCAGTAATTACCACTGGATTAGAGGGTTGGCGCTGGTTGAGAAAACTCAAAAGCCGATTACGTGCAGCCACGTAACCGTCCCACTGATCCACATTGAAGACACCCGCACCTGGATTACTATTGAAATTGTACTCGGCTAGCATGGTCTGTTGAGCAATCACATTCCAGCGCGATCGCGATTGGTCTAACCCTTTTCGTAGCCACTGTTCTTGTTCTGAGCCTGTCATGGTAGCATTTGTATCAAAAGCTTGGGGACAGCGAGGCTTAAGTCCGTCATCACAAGGTTGATTAGTGCGATACTGCCTCGTGTCTAGCACATTGAACTCAGCTAAATTACCGAAAGTCAACCGCCGATAAAGCAGCGCGTCTGGACCCTTGGGCAATGAAGACTGACGTAGAGGCATGTGTTCGTAGTAAGCTTGGTAAGCATTAGCTCGCCGTTTTCTAAAAGCCTCTTGGGTTTGGTTGTCTTCGGGAATTAAGTTGGCGTAGTTGTTGTCAACTTCATGATCGTCCCAAGTGACAATCCAGGGAAAAGCCGCATGAGCGGCTTGGAGATTTGGGTCAGTTTTGTACAAGGCATGGCGATCGCGATAGTCTTTAAGAGTGATAATTTCTGGACTATTATGCTGGCGCGGCCCACCAGACTGTGGCCCGTATTCGTAGATGTAATCACCCAGATGAACCACAAGGTCGAGATTTTCCTCAGCCAAATGGCGATAAGCCGTATAGTAGCCATTTTGCCAATCTTGACAGGAAACAAAAGCAAAGTTCAGTTGTTGGGTATAGCTATAAAATGCTGGTGCTGTGCGAGTCCGTCCAATGGGGCTAACCTCCTTACCCGCTTGAAATTGATACCAGTACCAACGGTTAGGGTCTAGTCCCCGGACATCAACGTGGACTGAGTGTGCTAATTCTGGTGTCGCTAGTACTGTTCCTCGTCGCACAACCTGTTTCATGTTTTCGTCAAGGGCAACTTGCCACCGCACTGGAACATTGACTAGTGACATTCCGCCTCCAGAGAGTGGATTTGGAGCCAGTCGTGTCCAGATAACAACACCATCCGGTAAAGGATCGCCAGAGGCAACACCAAGACTAAACGGATAGCTAGAAAACCTTGAGTTAGCCAATACCGGATGCCATTGGCTAGCTATTGTTAACCCCATTAAGAACCCTGCACCCAACAAAAAATTCCGCCGTTTGCACCGATTTGCTAGCAGGCGTGTACCATCCATAAGTTCCATATTGATCCCTTCCCAGATGTAAATACAGTTGGCATTCAGGAGGGTCAATTGCCAAAAGCACAAATAATGGCTTGATTTGACTTGTTTCCTAATTGCTGCTCAACCAAACACAAGGAACCTATCAACCCAGGATCAAGTAGAAATTAAGATTTTGTTAAGTTTAAAATTAAATTAGGGGATTGAGTATTGAAACTAGAAGAAATTTGTGGAAGATTTAGACCCAACACCAAAATAGTAAAGAATTTATGACAGTTAACAATACAGTTTTGGGAGGGATTGAAAGAGTTAAGCAATTGATGGCGTATGGAAAGGTTGAACAAAAAATTGATGCCCTTCTAGATGCTTTTGAGTATGGAGAAGCTGGCTTAGACTTGATTATTGAAGCTTTACAGAACTCAGAGATTGATGTTCAATAAGCAGCTTATTGGCTACTTCAGGAAAGTACAGAGCCAAAAGCTAAACTGGCATTACAGGCATACAACCCCTATTTATTTTTTGAGTATCTTTTTACTATTGAGATATACAGATGAAGTTCGTAAGATAGCTTGTGTAGATATAAACCAAGAGTTGCAAACCTTAGTTACTTATAATTATGACAACATAATTCAAGTGTGGAATATACAAACAAAACGAGTAATATGCACATTTCAGCCAGAAGCAACGAAGGAATTTGATAAAATCGCGATCGCAGCTAACAATCGCGTTTTAGGACTTTGGAATTGTAATGATTATGCTGAAGTGTGGGATCTAAAAACAAAAGAAAAAATCTTCACTATACATCGGCGCTCAGATTGGTTTTGGTATATTGCCTTTAGCCCAGATGGTCAATCATTTTTAAATGCTGTTGACGGAGAAATTTTTGAATTGTGGAGTATACAAGTAAAAGGAATAATTTCCTATATTTCTATGTCCGATCTGAGTCATAATTTTATCTATTCAAATTCGCAAGTTTTAGTGACTCAAGAACAAGGCTTTGACCAAAAGTATAAAATATGGGATTGGCAAACACAACAATTAATTTGCACCTTAAGTCTTTCAGGGTATATGCCTGTAATTACTGTCAATTGCGATCGACGCTTTTTACTTAGTGGTAGTCGAGAAAATGGAATTATCAAAGTGTGGAATATTCGGACAGGACATGAACTTTGTAGTCTCACAAGTCATTTATCATCAATTACTGGTCTTGCAATTAGCTCAGATGGACAGAAACTATTTGTTTGGAGTGGAGACAGCACCGTTGAGGTGTGGGGAATTTAATTTTTCACGGTGATTTGAGATAGTTTTACTTTAAAATTCAGAATTATACTGTATAAATTACGAATTATTTAAAACCTACCATTTCCCTGAACAATGTGCTTAACGGTGGTCAATGTTTCCAGGCTGATAAATCCCCGGCGATGACCTTTTTGGTTAGACATACCGAGAAATACTGAATCCCCCCGCGAAGGGTTGCGGGAAAAACGCGGGGAAGTATTGATGTAAGTAGAAGCACTGTTAACTCCTAAAGCAAACTGCCGACTTTCCTGGTAGGATTCAGTCACGATGGAGTCAGCATGACCACTGCTGTATTCATTAATCCAGGCGATCGCAGCCTCTAAGCTATCCACTAGTTTAAAAGCTACTGTCCTCGTTAAATAAGGGTTTCCCCATTCGCCTTCTTTTACCAGCTGCAACTGGGGAAAGGCTTGTACTAGTTCTGCATCTCCTTTAATTTCAAAGCCTTTTTCCATCAAGCTGTTCCACAGAACTGCTAAAGATGATGGCAAGGCTTGACGATGAATTAGTACTTTTTCAATGGCATTAACTTGATCGGGTTCGCTCTGATGACTATTAAGAATCATCCAGCGCACCATTTCTAAGCTGCTATTCAGCGACCAATAAAGGTAACAGTTACCCATTGCCGACTTTAAAACTGGGCAAGTTGATTGTCTGACTACCTGCTGCACTAAGCTAGAACGTCCGTAGGGAATCACTAAATTCACGTACTGGTCTTGGGTAACTAGATCCCGAACTGAAGCCCCATGTTCTGCTGTGATCAGTTCTAGACAGCCAGGAGCTAGACCAACTTCTGCGATCGCATTTTGCAGTGCCTCAGCAATAGCGGCGTTGGAATGGCTGGCTTCGGTACTGCCTTTGAGAATTATACAATTGCCAGTTTTGATACAAAAACCCGCTGCGATCGCCCCTAAATCGGGAAACGCCTCATAAATAAATCCAATCACTCCCAAAGGCATTAACTGGGTGTAACTTTGGGAATCTTCTAGTTGATAATCAGCGGTTCTAACACGTCGCAGCGGATCTGATAATTCCCCCAACCGTTTTAAAATGTCTACTGTCATCTCTAGCCTTGTGGGAGTCAGCTTCAGCCAGTCCAATATCAACTCAGGCACCGCCATTTCCCGACTGGCTTCTAAATCCAAGGTATTGGCTTCTAGAATGTCGTCAAATGAGCGCTCAATCGCTTTTGCCATTGCCAACACTGCACGACTTCGGTCTGCTCCTTTTGTTAGCGCCAACTTTAGGGAAGCTTGATAGGCTCGTTGGGCACTAGTAATCGGTTCGGGGTAGTCATACAATTCAACAGTCATTGAGTTAACGTCTGTAGGTAAGCCAGACCATTAGTGCTGGTAAGATAGCCAATAGCACCGCCACCATTGCCCAAGCAATAATGCTGGAACCATTTGCCAATCGCAGTGCTAATGGCAGCCATATAATCACTAGCACGAAAATAATCCCCAGCGCTATAGGCAAATAGCTTTCTCCCAAGCGGGGATGGACAACATGCCAACTATTTCCCATCCAACGCCAAGCCCGTTTGTAGGGATAGGTGGTGGAAAGCTGTTCTAAGACATGACCATTATCTTCTACAACAAAGATTTGCTGACAGCGATCGCAACCAAATGCTTCTGTCAACGTAATCGGAATTAGCTGACCCCGGCGACGACAGGGACAGGGGTATTCGGTATTGAAATCGATTTTTTCGGGTTTTTGAGATTGCACAAGCGTTCTAATAACTTGGGCGTGTTTTACACGAACTACGAGAATATAATGCCTTGGTAAACACCTTAGAGGCTTCTGTCTTTATATACATAGAAAGGCGATACAAACATTGCCCTGATTAAAAATAGTAGATGCCGCTAACTTTAAGTATACTATTTGCCAAATTAGTACAGAGTTATCTATTTGTAATCTTTCCCCATAGCTGGCGATCTTGTTTAAAAATTTCCTTCTCTTCATCTGTCGCTTTCAAGGTAATGTGGTTGCGTTTTTGGGGATTTATTATGCTGACACACCTGGTACAATTTTAAACATAGGTGGCGATTCGCTTCTAAAGCAAATTCTTTGGGAAGGCTACGCTCATAAACAACACACATCAACAAACCCGCTAATTTTCCTTTGGGTCACTATATATTACTATCAGTTCTCAAGGTTAGATCGGCATTATGTCCAATCTCTATTCCTTGGAGTTCGCAATCGTTTGCAAAGCGGGAATTGCTAACAATACAGTGTGTAAATCTTTGTCCAAATATATAGATTCTGGCTAATCTTGACCTATCTCCCCACATTCGGAGCAGTTTACAAGAGTGCAGAGCTAATCTACGTACACTTCAACGCACCCTAAAAACACTAAACCTCTTGGAATTTTCAAATTCAAGAGGTTTTAGTTGGAAGCGGGTAACGCGATTCGAACGCGCGACATTCACCTTGGCAAGGTGACGCTCTACCACTGAGCTATACCCGCGATCATCACCCAAATATTAATATCTCAGATTTATCTGTAATTGTCAACCCCTTAAATTTGGTCATTAGTCATTCATCATTCGTCATTAGTGAATAACAAAGGACAAATGACTAATGACAGACTAGCCGAGTTCTTCTGACTCCAAAGTTAAATTGCCAACGCTGGCACTTGGAAAAGAAGGTGGCAGAGACTGGCTATTACGAGAATATGGCTCTGCTAGGTTAGAACGCAGTTGTCGCATCAGGCTAGCCATTTCTAAGGCATTCAGGGCGTAATCCCAGCCATGATTACCTTTTATGCCTGCCCGTTCTAGGGCTTGCTGCATAGTATCTACTGTCAAAATGCCAAAAATGACTGGCACTCCAGTTTGAAAGCTAGCGGCGGCAATGCCTTTAGAAACTTCTGAGGATACGTAATCAAAATGGGGTGTTTGTCCTCGAATGACTGCGCCAAGACAAATTACAGCATCATAACGATGGGAAAGTGCTAATTGGCGAGCTACTAAAGGTACCTCAAAACTTCCCGGAACCCAAACATAGTCCACTTGATTACCTTGGGGATTAGGGTCTACACCGTGGCGTTTTAAACAATCTTGACATCCCTCTAGCAGCTTTCCGGTAACGAGGTCATTGAATCGACCAATCACCACTGCAAACCGCAAAGGCTCCGTTTGGGTAAAAGTTCCCTCGAAAACTGCCATGATTGCCTCTTTATCAACTATACTTCTGGCCAATATACATTTCTTATTTAAATGTAGAGGAGCAGGAAAGCGCGGTCAAAATGAAGTTAGTAGGAAAAAGAAAAAATCCTTTGTTTCCCTTAACCTTTGACCTTGGCTTTTCTGCCCCTCTAGTTCTTATATTATGTGCCTGCGCCAGAGCGAAGCCGTCGCCTACACGACAAAAAAGTTTAACAAACCAACTAAAAACACCAAAGCAATCCAGACCCCAGAACCAACCCAGAGCAGTTTTTTAGATTCACCCCAATTTTGGGGAGTGGCGTAAGCAACCGGAACGCCCACAACTAGGACAAAAGATAACAAGACTAGACCTATCAAGGCAAATTGGAATATTATGGTCATTTTTACTTCTCCCAATACTGTGAAATACTAAAGATAGAATATCCTAAAGGGCGACACTGACACTTTCTTATTATTTTTAAGCTAGCAGAAATTGCAACATTTTTATCATTTGTCCTTTGTCTAAGTACAAGTGATTAATGACTCTTAACTATGGATTTAATTCTTTGCCACACAACAGCAGATTTTGACGCACTAGGAGCAGCAGTAGGGTTAACGCGCCTACTATCGGGAAGCAAGATTGTGCTAACTAGCGGATCTCATCCTCCTGTACGGGATTTTTTAGCATTGCATCGGGATGAATATCCGCTGATTGAACGCCGTTCGGTGAATCCAGAAAAAATTCGCTCTTTAACTGTGGTGGATACACAACAGCGCGATCGCTTGGGTAAGGCTGCTGAGTGGTTAGATTTACCTAATCTAAAAGAGATTATAGTTTATGACCATCACTTAGGGCAAGAATCAGATATTCCCGCCACGCGATCGCATATTGACTCAGTAGGAGCCACCACAACTTTAATCGTTGAACAATTGGAACAACAGGAAATTTCCTTGACTTCTGCCGAAGCAACTGTGATGGCTTTGGGTATCCACGTTGACACTGGCTCTTTGACATATGACCAGTCCACAGCACGGGATGCCCTAGCTTTGGCTTGGTTGATGCAACAAGGGGCTAGTTTATCAGTAATTTCCACCTACCGTGACCCCGGATTATCTCCGCAATTGCAGCAGCTATTAACTGAATCTCTGGAAAGTTTAGAATATCTCTATCTACATGGATATACGGTTGCTTGGGTAACTCTGAAAACAGATAGTTTTGTGCCGGGGCTGTCGAGTCTAGCATCGGAACTTGTAGAATTAACTGAAATTGATGCTCTACTGCTGGCTAATGAGTATCCTTTAGGTGAAGAGGATTCACGCTTAACTGTAATTGGGCGATCGCAAATTCCCAAAACGAATCTTAACCTATTATTCCAACTCTTGGGCGGTGGCGGTCATTCGCAAGCCGCATCGCTAAATCTAAGGGGAGTTGATTCGCAGGCGATATTAAAACAACTTCTTGACGGGATAAAAGCACAAATTCCCCATCCCCTCACTGCTAGGGATTTGATGTCTTCTCCTGTCCGCACGATTCTGCCTGAAACCACAATTGCCGAAGCCCAGCGCATTTTATTACGCTATGGACACTCTGGTTTGTTCGTAGTTGATACTCAAGGGCAACTAGTAGGTATTATTTCGCGGCGGGATATTGATATCGCCTTACACCACGGGTTTAGTCATGCCCCAGTCAAGGGCTACATGACCAAGAATCTCAAAACGATTACACCAGATACGACATTGCCACAAATTGAGTCGGTGATGGTGACTTATGATATCGGACGCTTACCAGTATTGGAAAATGAGCAGTTAATGGGCATTGTCACCCGTACTGATGTCTTGCGGGAATTACATCAAGAATGGGATGAAGAGCAAGAGGGAGAGCAAAAATTCAAAATTCAAAATTCAAAATTTAAAATTCCTCTCAGGACTGAATTGCAAAACCGTCTTGCGACGCAACTGTGGCAATTACTTGCTACAGCATCGCAAGAGGCAGAAAAACGGGGTTGGCATCTTTATCTAGTGGGCGGTGCGGTGCGGGATTTGCTATTAACAGAAGCAGTCGCGGGCACTTTGATGATTAAAGATATCGATCTTGTAGTTGATGGCTTTCATAAATCAGCAGATGTCGGTGCTGGTGTGGAATTAGCCAAGGCACTCCGACAACTTTACCCTATGGCTCGCTTAGAAATCCACGGGGCTTTTCAAACTGCGGCTTTGTTGTGGCACAAAGACCCAGAATTAGATTCTCTATGGGTAGATATTGCTACTGCTAGAACAGAATTCTATCCTTATCCAGCCGCAAATCCAGAAGTTGAGGCGAGTTCCATTCGTCAAGATTTGTATCGCCGAGATTTTACCATTAACGCCCTCGCCTTGCGCCTGACTTCTCCTCGTACTGGTGAGTTACTCGATTTTTTTGGCGGTTTACTAGATTTACAAGCTAGGCAAATTCGGGTTTTGCACGCCAATAGCTTTATTGAAGACCCCACCCGCATTTTTCGTGGCGTGCGCTTTGCCGTGCGCTTCGGATTTGAGATAGAACCGCAAACTGAAGAGTTTATCCGCTATGCCATCAACAGTGGTGTTTACGATCGCACTGCTCAAGAGAATAGCAGAACTCCAGCTCTGCAAACTCGACTGAAAACAGAACTAAAACACATCCTAGAAGCTCCCTACTGGAAATCAGCTTTACAGTTGCTCGATAACTTAGGGGCATTGCAATGCATCCATCCTAGCCTAAAGCTAGACGCAGAACTCCTGCGAAAATTACGTTTGTTAGAAAGCTGTTTGCGGCGATTTGACTCGCACCCAACCCTGATTAATTGGGAAATGCGTTTAGAAGCGTTAATTGCCCATCTAGCACCACAATATCGGGCGAAAGTAGCAAAAAATCTACAATTGCAAGAAGATGGTATTGAACGCTTGCAAAACTTGGCTTGTGCCCAAGCTGAGGTAGTGGAATCTTTACCTAAATGTCAAAGTCCTAGTCAAATAATGCAGTTGTTGCGAGAGTATGATTTACCAATGCTGATTTTAATCGCTTTGCAAAGTCCGCGATCGCTTAGACATCAGATTTGGGAATATTTAACTGTTTGGGCTAATGTGCAGCCACTACTGAATGGCAATGATTTAAAGAAACTGGATTATAAACCAGGGCCTCAATATCGACAAATGTTAGATGATATACTTGCTGCTACCTTGGATGGAGTAATTACAGACAAGACTGAAGCTGAGGAATTTTTAGCGCAACACTATCCTAAATGAAATAGCTCTGGTCTAAATTGTATCTGGATCGATATTTAACTCCCGCAGTTTTGCTGCTAAACGTTCAGCCTTTTGTTCGGCTTGTTCTGCTTGTTGTTGTAACTGTTCAGCTTTTTGTTCGGCTTGTTCAGCTTTTTCCTGTACCTGTTCTACCGTTTCTTCCGGTGTTGGTACTAGTTGCCCATCTCGTGTAAAAAATCGCAATAAACCTTCATAAACTCCCAAATATAAACCTAGCTGATGACTCCACAAATATCCTTGTTCAGTTACTTGTAGAGGTTGATATTCTCCATCTACTAAATGAAATCCCGCAAATTCTTGTGTGTAAAGGTCAAACCAAAAATAATCGGGTGTACGGAAGGTATCTTGATAAATTGTCTTCTTTAAACCTTTATCAGTATTAGCTGTTGAGTTGGACAAAATTTCTAGAATTACATTCGGATATTTGCCATCTTCTTCCCAAACTACCCAGCTTTTACGGGTTTTACATTCAGTTCCCAGTACAACAAAAAAGTCTGGTCCTCGGAAGTATTCTGATTTGCGTTGGTGCAGACTATAGTAGATAGTCAGATTTCCCGCCGCATAAAAATCATTTCTATCTCGCCACAACCATTCCAGACATGTTAAAAGTAGGATTATTTGCCGTAAATGCAGTTCGCTTTCCAAGGGAGGTTCGTCACTATATAAATCACCAGGGGGAAATATAACATCTTGGCAGATGCCCTCTTGAAAATCTAATTCTTGAGCAATGGTCATAGAATGGATACGGCATCAAGTAGTTATTAAATTATTTTACCACTGTCGTAGTTAGCGAGCGATCTGATGGTATTGCTATCGCTTACCGCGCTACATTGCCGCTTGGCAAAAACAGGCGATCGCATCCTCGCTTTCCGAAATACCTTAGTGCTACACTGTAGTCAATATCAAACCTCATCACAACTCCAATGAGATAGCACAAATGAAGTAGTACCAAACACCTGTTGCACTAAAGCAACAAATGTCAACGAAGAATAAACGCAACTAGTTTGACAGGGTTACTTCACATAGTCATGTACTAAAAATATTGTCACCACTCTTATATACATAGAACCGCTTGACGAGTGTCTGTGTCTGAGTTTTTTTGTGTCTAATCTACCCGTAATTTTTGGAAACACGCGGGTGGAAGTTGGGGAATTGAGGTTTGAGAATAATGCCGAAAAAATCAATATTGTTAGCTGAGAACTTAGCCTATGATTTCAGCGTACATAGAACTTTGTTTCAAGGAGTTCATGTGAATATCGACGCAGGCGATCGCATTGCTTTAGTCGGTCGTAACGGGGTAGGAAAATCAACCCTTTTCAAGATACTTGCAGGTCAAATTAATCGATATACAGGTTCAGTTTGGTGTAATGGTATTGTCTACTATTTGCCACAAATCAGCACTATCAGGCAAAAAATTACAGCAGATACAGTACTTAATTTTTTGAGTTGTATCTCTGATGAATGGTGGAAAATTGAGGATATTTTGCAAACACAATTTCACACAATAATTGACTTATATTTACCAATTGTTAACTTGAGTGGTGGAGAACTTACTAAACTGTTTTTGGCAATTGGTTTAGCTCAAGAGCCAAACTTATTATTGCTCGATGAGCCAACTAATCACATGGATTTGCAAGCATTAGAAAGCTTAAGACACTTTCTTTTGAATTTCACAGGTGCGTATGTAATTGTCTCTCATAAACCTTTTTTCTTAGACCAAGTAACAGAAGTTACCTGGGAATTTACACCTGTTGGCTTGAAAATATATGGCGGTAATTTCTCGTACTATCGAGAACAGAAAGGAATAGAGTTAGAAGCAGCATTGCGATCGCACGAATCCGCCAGAAAGGAACTCAAACGTACTCAAGCCACAGCGATGCAAGAACAGCAACGCGCAGCCCAATCTAGTCGCAACGGTCGCGCCAAGTTTCTGAATGGTAGTATTGATAGAATGGCAGCAGGACTGATTAAAACCAAAGCTGAGGTGTCTAGCGGAACTGCGAAAAAGAAACATGAAGCAGCAGTAGCAAAGGCTAATCAAAAAGTTGCAGAGACGAAAGTCAAAACAACGAAAGTAACGAGTATTCAGCTAGAAGAAAAAAATCACAAGCGCCGAAATCTAATTAATATCCAGGGTGCAAATCTTAGGATATCAAAGCGTCTATTGATTCAAAATATTCAACTACATATATCATCTGGCGATCGCATAGCCATTATCGGCGCAAACGGTTCTGGTAAATCAAGTCTGGTAAAGGCAATTTTGGGAATGGAAAACCAAACAGCGGTTTTAGAATCAGGTGAGGTTTTGCTCACACCAGCCATGAAAGCTGTATATCTCGATCAAACCTACGAATTGGTAAATCGACAATACACAATTCTGGAAAATATGCAAGCTGCCAATCCCGATCTCAGCTATCAGCTTTTGCGTCAACAGTTGGGGCACTTCCTCTTTAAATATGATGACGTTCACAAAAGCGTCTCTGTATTAAGTGGGGGTGAGTTAGCAAGATTAGCGATTGCTATGATTAGTATCTCAGAAATCGATCTACTGATTCTCGATGAGCCAACTAATAACCTGGATATTGAAACTGTTGAACAAATAATAGCAGGTATCAATGATTACCAAGGAACGCTTTGGGTAATTTCCCACGATATCGATTTCCTCAGCCGGATTAACATTACCCAAGGTTTCAAATTGAGGGAACAAACTTTGCAAATGACAACTTATTTACCGAGTACACCAGAGCAATATTATCGAGAGTTGCTGGAATGCGATCGATAAAGCGATCGCCTCATGTAAATTTCTAGCTCAACAATAGAAGCCGCAAAGCATACAGGCAAGTTATAATTCTCTTGCGGTGCAACGTAACAAAAATTTATGAGTAATCCCCTTGTGCAAGCCTTTTTCGTAGGCAGAGCGGTAGCAGAAGTAGTTAATGAGCGTTTAGAGGTCGCCTTGACCGATGCTTTGAGCGATCTGGGCAAATTTGATGCAGAAGCTAGAGAGCAGCTGCGCCAGTTTACAGAAGAAGTCCTAGAGCGGGCAAATCGGGCAGCAGAATCAGCTAATGCTGGTCAAGCTACTGCAAGTACTGGGCAAGCCAGTTCTGATTCCGGTGACTTACAAGCAGATATTGACGAATTAAGAGCAGAAATTGCCCTGTTACGAACAGAATTGCAACATTATCGCCGAACTTCTGCATAAATTTTAGTCATTAGTCATTAGTCAAAAATTATGAATTATGCACGAATGACATAGACGTGCCAGCGGCTACTCTACGAGTTATCCGAAGGAGTACCCGCAGGGTAAGACAAATGACAAATGACAAAGGACATTTAAGAAAAAAACAGTTTAGGAATCAGAGTGTCTTTTCTTCCAAGTGATTCGGTCGCAAACCAACGGTAAACAAAGTATATGGAACAAGGTTATTCAGAGAAGGCATACCGTTGGAATCGGGAAAAATACTCTAGCAAACGGCGTTTTGTGGACATTTGGTCTTTTGTCTTGACCTTATTGTTCAAACTTTGGCTATACAACAAATCTTGGAGTTATCCAGGTGGTGTGACTGATGTAAAGCAAGCTGCAAGACGCAAAATCCAAGCAGTTTGGATTCGCAATACTCTATTGGATTTAGGACCAACCTTCATCAAAGTTGGGCAACTGTTTTCTACCCGTGCTGATATATTCCCTGGTGAATATGTAGAAGAACTAGCCAAATTACAAGACAAAGTACCCGCATTTAGTTATGAGCAAGTAGAAGCGATCGTTGAGAAAGAACTAGGCAAGAAAATTCCTGAACTCTTCCATAATTTTGAACCTATTCCTTTAGCTGCTGCTAGCTTGGGGCAAGTACACAAAGCTGTACTACATACTGGAGAATCAGTTGTTGTCAAGGTACAACGTCCTGGACTAAAAAAGTTATTTGAAATAGATTTACAGATTCTCAAAGGAATTACCCGCTACTTTCAAAACCATCCCCAATGGGGACGGGGACGTGATTGGTTGGGTATTTACGAAGAATGTTGTCGCATTCTTTGGGAAGAAATTGATTATCTTAACGAAGGTCGTAACGCCGATACTTTTCGCCGGAACTTTCGCGGCTACGATTGGGTGAACGTCCCCAGAATATACTGGCGTTACGCCACTTCTAGAGTACTGACTTTAGAATATCTCCCTGGAATTAAAATTAGTCAATACGAAGCTTTAGAAGCAGCAGGTTTAGATCGAAAAGCGATCGCTCGTCAAGGCGCTCAAGCCTACTTACTACAATTACTCAATAATGGCTTTTTCCACGCCGATCCTCACCCAGGCAATATTGCCGTTAGTGCAAATGGTGCTTTGATATTCTATGATTTCGGCATGATGGGGCAGATTAAGTCCAACATCCGCGAAGGATTGATGCAAACACTATTTGGTATTGCCCAAAAAGATGGCGATCGCGTTGTGCAATCTCTGATCGATTTAGGCGCGATCGCCCCAACTGATGATATGGGCCCAGTACGGCGTTCCGTCCAGTATATGTTGGATCATTTTATGGATAAGCCCTTTGAAAATCAATCAGTCGCGGCAATCAGTGACGACCTTTACGAAATAGCTTATAATCAGCCATTTAGATTTCCAGCAACTTTCACTTTCGTGATGCGAGCCTTTTCTACCCTAGAAGGGGTAGGCAAAGGCTTAGATCCAGAGTTTAACTTTATGGAAGTTGCCAAACCGTATGCAATGCAACTTATGACCGATATGAATGGTTCAGAGGGGAATAGCTTTCTTAACGAATTAAGTCGCCAAGCAGCTCAGGTAAGTAGTACCGCCTTTGGTCTACCACGTAGATTAGAGGATACATTAGAGAAGCTAGAGCAGGGAGATATGCGCTTGCGCGTTCGGTCTATAGAAACCGAACGCCTGCTGCGGCGACAGAGCAGTATTCAGCTCTCAATAAGCTATGCTCTGTTAATCAGCGGTTTCACGCTTTCAGCTACTATTTTAGTGGTTAAGGATTATGTATGGTTAGCACTGCTGCCTGGTTTAATTGCAGCGGCGCTTTCAGCGATCATGATCCGATTACTTTTACGCCTCGACCGTTACGATCGCACGTATTAATTGTTGCAAAAAAATTATGAAACTTAATTTCACGGGTTTTAGCGATCCGGGACTTATTCGTTCTAATAATCAGGATGCTTACTATATAGACCCAGAAGGACGATTTTTCGTTGTTGCTGATGGTATGGGTGGTCATGCCGGCGGTGAAGAGGCAAGTCGGATTGCCACTGGAGAAATTCAGGCGTATTTGGTAGCCAATTGGGAAACTTCTAAATCTTCTCAAGAGTTGCTAGAGCAAGCTTTGTGGGGTGCCAATGAAGCGATTTTGCAGGATCAGCAAAATCATCCCGAACGCGCCGATATGGGGACAACTGTTGTTGCAGTGATTTTTCGCTCTCCAGAGTCGCCTTGGTGCGCTCATGTTGGCGATTCACGGCTGTATCGCTTCCGCGAGTCGCACTTAGAACAGGTGACGGAAGACCACACTTGGGTAGCACGAGCAATCAAAATTGGTGACATCACCTTAGATGAAGCACGATTACATCCTTTTCGCCATGTATTATCGCGTTGTTTGGGGCGCGAAGACTTGCATCAAATTGATGTGCAACCACTAGATGTAAAAGTTGGCGATCGCTTGCTGTTATGTAGTGATGGTCTTACAGAAGAACTTGTCGAGCAGAAGATTGCTAACTGCCTCCAAGATAGTCCTTGGCTTGATAAAGCCGCCATCTCTCTTGTTGAGGCTGCCAAAGAGCATGGAGGGCACGATAACATCACAGTTGTCATCGTCTCGCTTGAAGAAAATAGTCATTAATCATTAGTCATTAGTCGATGCTTAGTAACTTTAAACAAATGACTAAGGACATAGACGCGCCAGCGGCTACTCTACGAGTTCTCCGAAGGAGTACCCGCAGGGTAGGACAAAGGACAAATCTGGTAAATATACTCAGTAATTTGTTCAGCGTGAGCATTTTTCCTTTTTACAATTTGATACAAATATTTTTAGCCTCTAAAATCACCCAAAGAGGCTAAATTTGTATAAATTGGTAAATTGACATCTTGCACGTAATAAGGTAAAGCGACTATAATTCACGCTTATTACCATTAATTCCCCAACCTCCTTAAAATTTCTGTCCTCCGAAGCTTCTTCCACGCTTGGGGAGACAACATCTTAGGCTTTTTAAACACAAAGACTAAGACGGGTTTTGCATAGCACCAAATATTTTCTTTAAAGGAGATTCGTGCAAAGCAGAAAGGAATGAGGGAGGTAGTTATACCTATCTAAGACCAAATAGAGCTTATTTTCCGGAATATGGTTCAGCTGACTTGGGTGGTATATCAGTAGGATTAGGTGCAAGATATCAGAGCAGAAAAAGTCCACACTTTGGATGTGGGCAATCTGTCAAACAATTGTTATCTTTCGTAATACGGAGGAACAAATGTTGGACAGATATAAGTCCAAATATTATCCCATTTGGACTTCTGTGAGCGATATCACCTTTACGCGTTGTTTTTTCGGAGTAACTATGAATCAACCAATGAAACTATCCTTGGAACAGCAATTCAGCATCTGCTCATTTTCGACTCAGGTGCAAAATATGAGCCACGAGCAAGCTAAAGACTTTTTAGTCAAGCTCTATGAGCAAATGGTCGTGCGCGAGGCAACTTATCAAGAGCTTCTGAAGCATCAGTGGGGCTTAGATTCAGGTTCCACTATGGCATAGAGTCGTTCTAATGTCGCAGTGGGCGACCTCCTTCTCTTGCTTGGTTCCAAGGAGGAAAAGAGCTGGGGATGTCGGGGCGTCAACTTCGATAATTGCACAAGATGACGCAAAAGTTTAATTCACGAAATTAACCAAGAATGAGTAAACATTGTCTACGGCATATCTGCTGGAGTCTAGACTAACTTTAGAATTGCAGGCTAAATCTGTTGTTTGCTTTAGCCAAACTTCTTGTTGTTTCGTCTAGCGGGGGAATCACACCTGCATAAATTAACAATCCACTGGAATATTTGCACAGGAAGATTTAGAGATAATTTGGATACCACTGCTTTAGCAACTGGTGATTTCACTCTTTATACATATAACTAGAAGTTACATCTTTATATATCTTTTGTTTATAAAACGTTACATTCTTGGAGCGACCACCTATAAAACACGTAACATAAAGAAATTATGCCTAGCTGGAAAGATCGTATGGAGAATCTGTATCAATACTTTCCAGTTTTGTTATAATTTGAGGCTTAATCTTTTCGTACTCGTTTTTGAGCAAACTTTTACTAATTTGCGGGTCGGCAGAGGAAATCAACGTATTGCTCATTGCGACCCACTCTTGCAGTCGTTGCCGCTGGGCAGAAGCGACGCTGGAAAATAAGATGTGGGTACAGCTATTTGGTGCTTCTCGTGCAAAGAATAAGAGGCGGTAGTAACCTGTTTGCTGTAGTAACCGAGCCATTTCTTGACCAAGGCTGGTTTTGAGATCGAGGTAATAAGGCAACCATTTAGCGCCATGCTTGCGATTGTAGATGACAGTAATCCATAGCAGCATAGGATGGGGGATAGAGATGAACAGAAATTGGTTATAGCGTGTACAGAGTAAGCGTTTTTGAATTTCCTCTTGCGGTAGCATCACCCACAAAGCTGGTAAAATCTCCCCATTAGTCTGAATGGGCTGAGGAAACACAATATCGGCAATTGGTTTATTTTTGGGCCAGGAAATGGCACGAGCGATTTCATCGTTTGACCAGGATACCCGCAAATCGGCTTTGGTCTTTTGTTCAAGCTCAGTGCTAGCGGTAGTAGTAGGAACCAGAGAATGGCTGGCTTGCTGAATTTTGCGTGTATGCTCAGGCTTTTCTAAAGATGCTAAAACTCTGAGGATTTCAGTAATACTTTGGGGGCGATCGCCTGCTCTTTTAGCTAGACAACTCATCACCAAATTTTCAATTTCTTTTGGTAGTTCTAATCCAGGCGCAGCCTCAGCAAAAGAACGTGGTTTTTGATAGTGATGTGTTTTATACCACGCACCAAAAGAGTGAGTTGGTGCCACCAGTGGCATTTTGCCTGTAAGCATCTCAAACATCATGACGCCCAAACTATAAATATCAGCACGGTTGTCTAATTCCTTACCCTCCATCTGTTCGGGAGAAGAATAAGCCAATGTACCCAAATAGAATTTTGTATGGTCGCCATCTGACTGTAATAACTTAGCAATACCAAAATCTAGAACTTTGACCAATTCTCCAAAACTGGGATCTTGAATCACCAGCATATTGCTTGGCTTGACATCGCGATGGATAATTGGGCAAATAGTGCCATCAACCGGGATGCCATCATGGGCGCACTGTAACCCCAGGCTGAGTTGACGCGCCATACTGAGGAATCTTGGTAAAGGTAATCGTTGCTTGCGAATAATATTGTTCAGGCTTTGTCCTTGTAAGTATTCCATGACGTAGAACGGGGTGTTATTGTCATCTACGCCATAGTCCATAACTCGGACAATATGGATACTTTTTTGCCCTAGTAAAGCACAGGTTTTTGCTTCTCGCTCAAAGCGATCTTGCAATCGCATCTTTTCATTTTGGATTGATAGAGCCAGAAACTTAACCGCAACAGGTACACCTCCCAACAATGTATCTTTAGCACGATAAACCCGACCCATTGCTCCAGTACCGATTAACTCTTGGAGTTGGTAGCGTTTGCTGAGTAAGCGACCAATGTTGGGGTCTGACATAGAAAATTCGACTCCAAAAGCAGGTTGTAAATGTTTGGGAGGACAAGTGCATTCAAAAATTGTGGTGTAGTTTTAGTTTGCCCAATTTTGACTAATGCGCTATCATTCTTGGCATCTCCTCTTCCCTACGAGATGTTGCTTTGTGTTGGGAGAAGACAGCACCCGTTTTGGCTACACGAAACCTTACCTGCCTTTGTAGGTTAACAAACCCTTAAATTCGCATTAGTCCACGGAGGTAGGCTTTGTTTGTGTAATAGCGAATTATATTCGCCCAATACTTTTAAAACATTTTCTGATTACCTAACAATCCTTTTAACCTTTCAGCTAATTATTACTATATAAAGATGCATTTGTTATTGATAAAACTGTAATAGTCTAAGTAGTAGTTTTTCATTTTCTCTGTTGGTTAGGATAAATATCAAAAATTGATTTATTATTCATCACATAGTATTGAATTCGACGTTCGACAATACTATTAAATCGGGACATAAAATCATAAAAGAAACCCGGATATTTCCTGATTTCTGTAAATGCTGTTAACCATTTTCTTTGTTTTATAGGTTCTACAACTTGAAGATAAGCTAGATTTTTCTTATAGACTGAGAGATTATAAGATAGAGCACGCATTAGAGTAGGATTCTTTTTTACAATGTCTTGTTGCATGAAATAAGTAGTAGCTTTGCAGTATTGATTTAGACGTGGTAATTGGCTTTGATATACAAGAGAACCAGAGCGTGAACGGTAGAAATAATAGGGTTGTGGCTCAAGAAAAAACCTAGCTCCTTTGATTAAGCATTTCATGTCAATCCAAAAATCTTGACCCATTCTAATTTCTTCATCGTACTCGATGCCGTTCTTAATCAGGAATTCTCGTTTGAATAGAGGCTTGCTTAAGCCAAGATGCAACCCTGGTTGCCCATAGACATCAGTTTCTACAAAATAAACGATATCAATTTGGAAGATTTTATCTATACGTTCTCCACTTTCTTGAATCAATGTACTCCAAGGAGATGTTGTTCCGTCTTTGATCAAATAAACATCATCAGCAATCATGTCTGCATTTGTTTTATTTGCCAGAGATACAAGCTTTTCCAATCTTTCGGGAGCATACCAATCATCTGAATCAAGTACAGCAATCCATTCTCCTTGGGCTGCTCTGAAGGCGCGATTACGTGCCGCTGCCGCTCCAAGATTTTGCTGATTAACTATCACTTTGAGACGTTGATCGGTGAAACTTTTAGCGACTTCTACAGTTTTATCACTTGAGCGATCATCGACTATGATAACTTCAATGTCAGTGAGTGTTTGTTTTAAAGCTGACTTGATTGCCTTCCCAATATAAGTTTCAGTATTGTAAGCAGGTATAATAACGGAGACTTTAGGATTCACGAAACTGAACTCCTGACTACATGGTTAGGTAAAATACTAAAATCCTGACCATAATTTGATCGTTTCTTTTTTACTATACAACTCAGTAGGTCGGTAAGAATAAACGATGAGTGGTTAAAGTTGAGCTGGAGATATTAGACGTTGGTAAACCAGTGCGTTGCCAGAGTTCTTTGAACGGCGGTTTTTGGCTTAGAAGAACAGCAAAGCGGTGAGATAGGGCTGCTTTTAAGCTGACTGACGCTCTAGGCTAGCTTCCATTGTGTTAGTTAAAAAATGACCAGCCAAGATACCACTATTGAGGTAATATGTATCTTGCGAAATCCGGTGTAGGGTTTCAAAACCACTACGACGCTGACGATCGCCTAGTACCCAGTAACGCTGTACGATAGTATCCAGACCAATCCAGCCTTCGCCTTCAACCTGCCCCAAAATATTATGTTGTAGTAAAAAAGTATACTGACGCTCTCCATCATGCAACCGCCCTTTATATTGCAGAGAGATTTCAGAGCGATCGCTACCTGGGAAAATCAGTTTTGTGGCCATAGTAAACCAGTTATCTCGATTCCAAGCGACCAAGGTCATACCCTTGACGCTGATTGGCATACCATTACGTTCCAGCCAATTTCCTTCCATTGCCCAGCGTCCTGGTTCCAATAAAAAAGTATGAGCCACCTTTTATTCCCTGTCTTCCTCGAGTGCCGCCAAGACTATAGTTATAGCAGTGCTAAGTTACGAGTGCTAAGTTGCGAGTGAAGAATGAAGAAATTTTTTATCTTGTTTATTGTTCCTGACTCAGCATTCAGGATTGAACTTGGTGAATTTCTCCCAAAAGTACTTCTTGAGGTGCACCTGTGGCAGTAGGTAGGTTGCCAGGAATACCCAAATGTCGCCAGTAGGCTAAAACCGCGAAGGCGATCGCTTCTTTAAAATCTGCGCTCAAGCCGACTTCATCTGTTGTCGAAACTGGTATCGATCCCAACAACAACTGTAACCTTTGTTTCAAATAAAGATTGCGACTACCACCACCACATAATAGTACTCGTTGTGGCATTTCTGGCAAAAAAGTACGGTAACTATGAAAAATTGAAGCAGCTGTAAGTTCTGTGAGAGTTGCCAGTACGTCAGCAGGATTGAGTTGGTATGCTTGAGCATCTTTTAAACACTGATGCAAGTAAGCCACACCAAATAATTCGCGTCCAGTGGATTTGGGTGGCGGCAGATGAAAGTAGTCTTGGTTGAGCCATTGTTCTACTAATGGATGGCAAGGAGTACCACTCGCTGCCCAATTGCCATCTTCATCATAAGTTTTAGCACCACCGCTTAAATGCTCCACCGCTAGATCCAACAGACTATTTCCTGGGCCAGTATCCCAACCACGAATTTTTGAGAGCCAGTCTCCATGCCGAGGCGGAATATAGGCAACATTGCCAATACCACCAATGTTTTGAATACAACGCCCCTCCTGGGGATGACTGAGTAAATAAGCATCGACTCTGGGCACGAGAGGCGCACCATGACCACCAATAGCAATATCAGCAACGCGAAAGTTGCTCACAGTCGTAATGTTCGTAAGATGGGCAATTAATGCACCTCGCCCTAATTGAAGACTGTAACCCAAGGGACTGCCCAGTGCTGTTAACAGATAGCTAGGGTTTAGCCCGTGGGTAGCGATCATTTCTCTCCCCCTGCTCTCCTGCTCCCCTGCTCCCCCTGCTCTCTCTTTGGGTGGTCGATGATAAACCGTTTGACCGTGGGAACCAATGAGAGTGGCGCGCCGATGACCAATTTGAATATTTTGGGCGGCTTGGGCAAAGACTTGAGCGATCGCATCATCTATTTCCGCTAATTCTGCCATTGAGATGGCAACGCCTGCACCAACTGCTAATATTCTTTCTCTGAGTTGGGCTGGATAAGGATATGTTGCCCCGGCTAGCAACTCAACTTTGAGATCCAATTCTGTGCCGGAAATCTCTACCAACGCAGCGTCTATGCCATCTACGGATGTGCCACTAATTAAACCAATAACGCGAGTAGGGACAACAGCTTTTTCAGGTGGATGCATCGATTGAGATTCTTTTATTGGTTGCAAGAGTTTAGTTTAATTCATGTTACTAGCTATGTCAAAACACTCAGGTTGCATAGTTGACTACAAAAGAAAAAGTAAATAGAGCGAGGGAAGAATGTCAAAACCAATAGCAATGACCATGAATCTATTTCTATTTATCAGCAAACAAAGAATTTCAAATAGTTTTGTTTGTTATCTTGATTTATCCTTAATCAGTACAACATCCAAAGATACAAATTCTTGATATATCCTAGCTAACTTTACAACTTTTTTATCTTCAGATAAAGAACAGATGCTCTATCCTCTTTTGATGCAAGTGAAAGTACTTATTTGTCTTCGACGATAGAGCAAATTATTGACCCAATTTAGGAATTTTTCAATAAATATAAATCCAGTAGTTTCATCCTATTTTTCTTCTAGAAGACACTACATAATGAATCCAAGTCGCACAAAGAACTTTTCAACAAATTAAAAATACAGAATTTCAAAATTATGTCTCTTACAAAAATTGCTTGTATCGCTGCTCTATCTCTATCTGCAATCTCCTCATTTATCTATGCAGGTTCTGCTCAGGCTATATCCTTCCAAGTAACCACTGGTATTGCAGGTCCTAATGGAGAAACTGACCAAGGTGCTTTTTCTGAGTTTACTCAACTTCCTGGTACGACAACTGTTAACTTCAATAATGGTCAAGCACCCACCACTGGTTTTGCTAAATACTCATTTGAAAATAACAGTGGAACCAGCAGTGTAAGGTCAGATGTATGGGCGCCTGCTGGGGCAAATGGTGAGGTCAATAATGGGAAGTATTTGGCAGTTTTTAACGGCGATCAAGTCACAATTAACCTTGCAAGTTCTCTCAATTATTTTGGTATTGACTGGGGAGCTATTAGTTCTGGTAACGTTTTTTCCTTCTACAATGGCGATAATCTAATCAAATCATTTACAACTGAGGATGTGAACCCAGTTGCTCCAATTCGTGCATCACAGCATGGCGGTGAAGGAAATGGCTACCTTCACTTCTACTCAGATAGTAGCAACGATATTTTCAACAAGATTGTCATTACCCAAACAGGTGGTGGTGGATTTGAAAGCGACAACCATTCTTTCCATATAGGAACTGACAAATTTACAGGTTTTGACCCTCAATCTGTTCCTGAGCCTAGTATTACATTAGGTATGCTGGCTGTAGGTGGTATGCTTCTACGCAAGCGCAAGAATGAGAAGTTGCAAAGTGTAAGGCAATCTCATTAAATATATCAATTTTAGCTAAGTAAGATTTTCTCTACACTCTACCCTTAGTCTGTACCAGCATTTCAAAACTTAGTTAATATTAAATACAAATCAGGGTGAGCTTACTTAGGTAAACTCGCCCTAATCCTTTTGCAATTGATAATCCAATACGGTTCAGCTAAGGGCTATTGGTGTATGTAAATAATTGGTCTTTCAAGACGCAATAAATCGCGTCTCTACATGAGGGTTTTGGTATTATCTGAACTGTATTAATTTATAATCGTGCCTTCTTCTACAGCTTGCTACGCGTAGCAAGCTGTAGAAAAATTTTCTTTAACTAGACTTTTTACATGAATTAAAAGCCCTCACCCTAAATTCCTCTCCCAAGCTTGGGCTACGGTGTACACACAAGTCGTGAAATTGCACCTGACACTTGGTTTCGTCCTCTAGCAATAGGATTGTGCGATGGCGTACCCGCTCTTTCCGATGGCGATCGCTCTGTCAGGCTGTCCGCAGCGTTCGCGAATGTGTCTCGTAGAGAGGAGGAACGACGTTCGCAAGTGCCTGTCTAAGACAAGCAATCGCTTTAACTCACGGGATTATGTGATTACTTCGCTCCGTTATCACTGCGCTCGTAATGACAATTTAAGGGGTCTATAACGCCTGAAACCCCTTCAGATAGTACTTGTGTGTACACCGTAGCAAGCTTGGGAGAGGGACTTTGAAATTAGCTCCTCCGATCTCAATTTTGGGAAAAGGGGTTGGAGGATGTAGCAAGATCCCGCAGGGTGGGCAAATTTTACATTTGTGCAAGAGGTCTACTCAATACTGCTTAGAGCTTAACCGAACTGGATTAAGAGTAAACTGTAATTCTGACTCTTAACTCCTAAATCTTTCTACAGGTTGTTGCATGAATAAAATATACATGGATTAGTTTAGATATAATAATGACTCATTCTTTGTTGTCCTAACTGGAGAAATTAATGGGTCGCGCCAAAAAGGTTGTCCTGGCATATTCTGGCGGAGTGGATACCTCAGTTTGCATCCCCTACCTCAAACAGGAGTGGGGTGTGGAAGAGGTGATTACCCTAGCAGCAGATTTAGGTCAGGGAGATGAATTAGAGCCAATCAGAGAAAAAGCTCTGAAATCGGGTGCAAGTGAATCCCTAGTGGCGGATGTCAAAGACAGCTTCGTTAAAGATTACGCCTTTGGAGCGATTCAAGCCAACGCCCTTTATGAAAATCGTTATCCTCTAGGAACCGCCCTGGCTCGTCCACTGATTGCCAAGATATTAGTAGAAACAGCGGAAAAATATGGTGCTGATGCGATCGCTCACGGTTGCACTGGTAAAGGCAACGATCAGGTTCGCTTTGATGTCTCTGTCACTGCCTTAAACCCCAACCTGAAGATCCTTGCACCAGCCAGAGAATGGGGAATGAGTCGTGAGGAAACGATCGCTTATGGTGAGAAGTTTGGTATCCCCTCACCAGTCAAAAAATCTTCTCCTTATAGTATTGATAAGAATTTGCTCGGTCGTAGCATTGAAGCTGGTTTACTCGAAGATCCCTCATTTGAGCCACCAGAAGAAATTTATGAAATGACCAAAGCGATCGCTCACACTCCCAACGAGCCAGAGTACATCGAAATTGGTTTCCACTGTGGTATTCCCACAACTCTCAATGGGATAGCTAAAAAGCCTGTTGAGCTAATTGAAGAACTCAATCAGGCGGTAGGAAATCACGGCATCGGACGGATCGATATGATTGAAAACCGTCTGGTGGGGATCAAATCGCGGGAAATCTACGAATCACCCGCAATGTTGGTGCTAATTCAGGCACATAGGGATTTAGAAAGCTTGACTTTAACGGCAGATGTCACCCATTACAAGCGTGGGATTGAAGAAACTTACAGCCAAATTGTTTACAACGGTTTGTGGTACAGTCCACTCAAAGTTGCACTCGATGCCTTTATTCAAAAGACGCAAGAGCAAGTCTCTGGAACTGTGCGAGTGAAGTTGTTCAAGGGCAACTCTACGATAGTTGGGCGTTCGAGCGATAATTCCCTCTATACTCCCGATTTGGCAACCTACGGAGCCGAAGACAAATTTGACCACAAAGCCGCTGAAGGCTTTATCTACGTTTGGGGACTACCGACTCGCATTTGGTCACAGCAGGTTAGGGGTTAAGAGTTAAGAGTTAGGAGTTAGGAGTTAAAAAAGCAAAATACAAAAGTAAAAGTTAAAAAAATTCACTTTTTACTTTACTCCTCACTCCTCACTTAGTTTATGCTTGACTTACTCTTCTGCTGCACCTTTAACCTGGCGAGATTCCAGCCACAGGGGCACAATAATTAAAGCAGCGAGAATTAGTAACGCTGCGATCGCAAATTGACCCACCCAAGCCACCAATTGTTCTAAAGAAACTATTTTGCCAGCAAAAAAAGCTAATGTCACCATCAAACTAGCCCAAGCAACTGCTCCTAAAAAGTTGTATAAAAAGAATTTTCCAAAGGGCATTTCAGCTATACCAGCTAGTGGTGCAGCAAAAACTCGTAACAATGCCAAAAAGCGTCCAAAGAACACCCCTTTTGCAGCATTTTGACTAAATTGATCTTTAATACTCAGCAGCCGCACTTCAGAAATCCGAAATATGCTGCCAACTTTTACCAGAAAAGCCCAACCAGTAACTCTACCAATCCAATAGCCACAAGTGCCACCAATGACAGCACCCATGATTGCGTCACCGAGAACCAGCCAGAAATTTAGTTCATCGCTGCCAGCTAAAAACCCGCCCACTAGGGTCACGGTTTCACCAGGAAGGGGAATGCCTAAATTTTCTAGCAAAATTCCGAAAAAAATTGCCCAATACCCGTAATTATGAGCAACTTCCTGGATATTTTCTAGTGAAATCAGCTCTAAAGACATTCCGCACCGCCGTCTTTACAAATTTTTACTTTTACTATATCTTTGCTTGTTTTTGGGTGGGGTGTCAATCAAACTAATACATAGAGTCATTTAGTCATTAGTTTAATACTGAATAATCCATATATTTTAGTCTATGGTAACTGTTAATTTTTACTATTAACTATACAACTTTTGAGATTATTACCACATATTCATAATTTCTTAAAAAAAGATTAAAAATTTTATAGAAAATTTATAAATATCCGTTTAAATTGTGAAAATCTTGTAAAAGATACGGTTGATACCGAAATTGTTAGGCGCTTATGCCTATATTGATGAAAGTTATCACAAATTATACGACATGAATACTGAAATAATCCCTCTCAACTGTAGGACTGCGATTGCCCAAATATCTGGGTAAAAGAGTCATTTAACTGTTGAAAGAGAAGAAGTATTGATGTCTTTTTCAATTTTTTGTCAAGTGTTCCAATTACCCTGTTAAATTCATGGCTTTCACACAAGAACTTCAAGTGATTTTGTTTAAACCCCAAGGAAGCATAGATTTGGAAGGCGGTAAGGCTTTGAGCGAACAGATGGCTGGAGTAGTCCCTCAAGCTTATCAACTCTGGGTTATCGACCTAGCAGAAGTTAACTTCATGGACAGCTCTGGGTTAGTTCCTTTAGTAAAAGGCTTAAAAGCTGCACGTCAAAGTGGTTGCCGCTTGGTTCTATGCAACGTACAAGCTCCTGTACGGTTGATTTTAGAACTTACCCAACTCGATACAGTTTTTGAAATTTTTCACACTTACCAAGATATTTTTACCACCGTCAAACATAACAGTCTGGTGCTAGCAGACTAACTAATAAATCTACCTAAAGAAGGATGGCGGAGTCAAGCAATATTTGCATTTTTTCATATTCTTTTAAGATGACAGTCTGGTGCTAGCAGGCTGATCTTCTTCCTTGTCTGGAGAAGAATGTTGAGGGAAACTCATGGCTTTGAGCTAGGCAGTATAAATTTACAGATGAATGAATTTGCTTATTGGATAATCATCTATCTAAAGCAGTAATGTTCAGAAGTGACTAAAGTTGGTCAAAGCAAATGCAACTGTTTGTGATACTCCCCAGCCTTTTAAAGACAGGGTTTTTCAAATTACTCTAAGCTAATTGTTTTATATACGGCGTAACTAGTGAAAGGAAGCAGGAGGTAAGAAAGGTTAGAATATGAGCTTTGACGTTATTTCTAACTCTATAGTTATTTTTGCCTCGATCTACTACTTGGATGTCTCCAAGATGCTTCGCTGCACCAATTTCTTACCTCTTAGATTTCACCATAATGGTAATTTTAGGCATTCTGGGGAGTCGAAATATTAGTTTGTTCAGATGCTGGGCGGGGAAAATTTGGTAAATCAATACCGCTGTGACTAGCATTGCGAGTTTTGAGTGCTAAACGGTAACTCACACTTTGCAGTTCTGCTTGCAGTTGGCGGTTTTCCCGTTGTAGCGTTGCTACCTTTTCTCTCACTGGCGTCATCCGCTCCTCAAACTTCCGGCGGTAAATTTGAGGCAACTCTTGTACTACTTGCTCCAACATCCGAGTGCGATCGGTAAGTTCTTGAACTGACTGTCGCAATTGGTAAATTTCGGAGTCACGAGTTGTAATTTGCTCTTGGTAGAACGCCACCTGCTGTTCCACAGCTTGGAGTTGTTCTTGTAAAGCGTGTAACTGGCTCAGATCGCGCTCAAATTCCGGCTGCTGAGGCATAAAACTAGTATTACCCTTTACCAGCCGGAAGAGTTCTTGAGATAATTGTTGTACTAATTGATCGCGAAGTTGCAACTCCTGGCGTAGCTGCGATACTTCCGTCGAGAGAACTTGAATATTAGGTGTATCAGATTGGCTCACAGTAGCTTAAAGCTCCCATTCAGAATCTTGTCCACTCTTAGGTATAACTGCGGGAGTACTACCTTTGGCAAGTATTTGTTAATTTAGCATTCCCAAATAAGTCACGAAAAAAGAAAAAGACAAAATTTTATTGAATGGGAGTGGGGATTAGACATTTAGTTTCTTCCCTAGCTACTAGTTCCTAGTCCTCAGTCCCTAGCCCTTAAACTGTTGCAGGTGTTGCAGCTACTTTAGTGGGCTTTTCTTTTTCCTCTTTAGGGGGTTTTTCTTCTTCAATGTCCTGCTTAATTGTCAAATAGCGAATCACTTCTTCACTCAAACGCATGGCGCGTTCAAAGGGGGCGATCGCAGTTGCAGGCGCGCTGTAGTTTAACTGGATGTAGATGCCATCCCGGTGTTTTTTGATTTCGTAAGCCAGACGGCGCTTACCACGATTTTGAATTTGGATCTCCTCAGCGCCTTGATCGCGAAGCAAATTCTGATATTTTGTAACTGCTTGCTCTACCTGTTCCTCTCCGAGGTCAGGACGGAGGATGTACATTGTTTCGTAATTTGTAGTCATATTTTTCAGTTTCCTCATGGACAAAAGTGGCTGCTGATATTAATTTATACCTGACTTTTATTCAAAATTCCAGTATTAATCAACATCTGAAGCAACAAGGAACTATAATCTTACCAGTTTTCAATTTGAATCATTAGCCAAATCGCCGAAGTTTGGATTTTTTGGATGTCCCTAATGAAAACTAGGTTGGGAGGCAACCCCGATATTTCTTTTACAAGATCGATCGAGCTATCAGCTTCGCTAAGGGGTATCTTTCTTTAAGGGCATCTTATAGCGATCGCTTTTTTGCTCAAGGCTCAATCGGTTCGCTAAACAGCTAACTGACGATTGCTACCTGCTCACAGCTTCTAATCGCAGAAAAAAGGATATTCATCAAGGTTATGGCGCAGCGCTACGTGCGAATTCAAAATCCAGAAGGACAGATTTACTATGGGTTACTACAGCTATCCCTGAATGTGCAGGTGCTAGATGCTCCACCCTGGTTACAAGGACAACCCACTGATTTAACTTTGACACCAGAAAATTACCAAATTCTGGCTCCCTGCGCTCCCTCAAAAATTGTGGCGGTTGGTAAGAATTATGCAGATCATGCAGCCGAAATGGGAACTCCAGTACCTTCTGAGCCATTAATCTTTCTTAAGCCACCTACGTCGATTATTCCATCAGAGAGGGAAATTAAGTATCCTCCCCAGTCACATAGAGTTGACTATGAAGGAGAGTTAGCTTTAGTGATTGGCGATTATGCCTTTGAATGCACGCCAGAGGTAGCCCAAACCAAAATTTGGGGCTATACCATCGCCAATGACGTAACAGCACGGGATTTACAAAAACAAGATGGTCAATGGACGCGAGCCAAAGGTTTTGATACTTTTTGTCCTTTGGGGCCTTGGATTGTTCGGGAATTAAATCCAGGAGCGAGATTGCAGACTTTTGTAAATGACGACGCTAATCCAGTCCAATCTACCTGTATCGACCGGATGGTATTTTCCCCCGATGTTTTAGTTTCCTATATCAGTCAGGTGATGACGCTACTCCCTGGTGATTTGGTGCTTACAGGTACGCCGGAGGGTGTAAGTGCTTTGCATCCAGGCGATCGCGTCCGCGTAGAAATTGAAGGTATCGGTCGCCTGGAAAACACCGTAGCGGCCCGTTAACTTCTAACGCACTTGCATATACACTGCATCGGAAATCGCCGGAATTTCTGCATAACGTCCGCTCACAGACTGGATGACTGAATATGCGACTGCTCCCACTATGCCAATAAAAATGGTTGTGGATAGGGTTTGGATGGCAAAACCACCAGAGGGAACTAGTCCTACGACATCAGTTAGGATGCTAAACAAAAAGATAATGATGTCCAAAAGGATTGCTTGCATGGTGTTGAAACGAATAAAGTGACTAATTTTTTCGTTTCTTACTACCAGCAAAAATAAAGCAAAGAAAATAATCATTCCTGCATAACGCACGCCGTAGTAAATTCTCAACAATGGCAGAAGGGGCAGAAACAGTAGTTGTAATGGTGGAAACTCTGTGAGCAAATATCTACCAAATACAAAAACTTCAATTAGAGGAAGCAAATAAGGCAAGGAAGCAAAAATCCGATCTGAAACTGTTGTAGACCCGCGCCAAGACATTATGCGTTCTCCTGTGGTTAAATTTTTAATAGTTACTTGAGCTTAGGATAACGCAGTTGCTAAGTCTTGCTGAGAAATTCAACTATTCTATATGGGCTCTATATGGGCGATGCGAAAGCCCATCATACATTCATACTGGTCTGGCTGCTGTTGAGTAAGTTTGCGAATGGCTTGACCACAGCGCAGTTGACCCCCACGCCAGCGGGGTTGACCGCTCCCGTCAGCGAGTAAACAAGACTGGCAAACTTGCTCAGGGGCAAGGATTTGCTCGTCCATTAAAATGACTAGCATCGAATCCCTCCTGTAAATCTTCATTGTCAACCCACATTTCACTCAGGGGAAGACGTGTTTTGTAGCTCTTCATAGAGCCACTTCAGATAGATTGGATGCGTTTTGCGTGGTTAAGTGTTGTGATTTGCGATGGGCTTTGCGCCTAACTTGGGCGATCGCAGACGACACTTAAGAACCACATCCTACCTCTTTGCAGCAAAAATGTGGGTAATTACGATTCAATAACAATTCTCAAGTGAATTTAAATTTATTGTACGTTGTGTCTATTGCAAAGTGGAAGTTTTAGTAAAAAATAATACAAAAATTTTTGCACTAAGTTGAGCAAAGACAACTAATGGTATCCATTGCATCCCTGTTAATTTAGCACTAGGATGTGTCAAACTTAATATTCAGAAAACAACAAAAGCTTTACACACAAGCAACACGGCGACTTATTGAAATTCCCTTGAGGTGAGTAGTTAAAGGGTGAGAAGTCAAGTCAGTAAAACTGAGCTAATTTGATAGCCATTTAAGTGAGGCATTTCTAAAATACTGAGGTAAACTTGCAAGCAAGTTAATACACAATATTACTCAGCGGCTCGTCGGTCTGGGCATCACTTACAATGGAACACTGGCAATTTCTGATACAGAAACAAGGCGCTCGCTCGTGGCATATCCTAGAATCGCCAAATTTGGAAATTTTGGAAGGACACTATAGAGTTTTGGCTCGCTCTAACCTTCTTAATACAGACGTGGAAGTACGGGTAACTCACTCTTCAACTGAGGAAGTTCAACCAACGCGGCGAATTTTCAAGCGATCGCGTCGCACTAATTCAGAAGGCATAATGGCGGTAATTCCTTTTACCTACTTCCAACCGGGAGTTTGGGAGTTGCGGTGTTCCGGCGATTTGATGTCGGATCTGCTCGGTAAATCTTGGCAATACAGCGTGCAAGTGCAAGTCTTCTCGCCGTTAGCAGAGAGAGAGCCGAGGAAAAATTTAGGATCGAGTTCACCCAACGATCGCCTAGATACTGTTTCTGAAAACTTGGAATCTAATGCCTCAGCAGAAACTGCAATTACGTTATTTACGTTTGAGAAAGCGATCGCAGTTTCTGAAGAACTGGCAATTACTACAAATAGCAACCTTGATAGCACTGTTGCACCAGATGAAGGTAACTTGGAATCTAATGCCCCAGCAGAAACTGCAATTGAGCTAGATCGAGCGATCGCAGTTTCTGAAGGACTGGCAATTACTACAGATAGCAACCTTGTTACCACTGTTGCGCCAGATGAAGGTAACTTGGAATCTAGTGCCCCAGCAGAAACTGCAATTGAGCTAGATCGAGCGATCGCAGTTTCCGAAGAACTGGCAAATACTACAGATGGCAACCTCACTGTTGCGCCAGATGAAGAGAACTTGGAATCTAATGCCCCAGCAGAAACTGCAATTGAGCTAGATAAAGCGATCGCAGTTTCTGAAGGACTGGCAATTACTACAGATGGCAACCTCACTGTTGCGCCAGATGAAGAGAACTTGGAATCTAGTGCCCCAGCAGAAACTGCAATTGAGCTAGATCGAGCGATCGCAGTTTCTGAAGGACTGGCAATTACTACAGATGGCAACCTCATTGTTGCGCCAGATGAAACGGAAGAAGATGAAGATATAGTTATCGATCAGCCTGTGAGTCCTGTGTGGCTCAAAGGAGAGACGGCAGAGCAGATTTTACAAAATTTAATAGATTTAGCTTTACCCGCCTCTGAACTGCTGCCCAAAGATGAAAAGGTTACAGACTCTTCGGCAACACAACTACCGCCACCATTATTGCTAACTTTAAGTCAGGATAATTATATTGCTCGTTGGGGACAAGCTCTTATAATCAACGGGTACATAGAATTCCAAGAAAAGACAAATCTAGATTGGGATGAAACATCATCTTCAAAAAGCTTGCAGGCGCTTGAAGTAGAAATTGAACTGCGATCGCCCAAGAACTTGAAAATCTTGACCAAAGTACGGCAACCTTTATCAGATAAGGAGTTGCCCTTTACCATCAATACCTCAATTGATATTCCTGCTGATTGTGAATCTAAGCTAATTTTGGCAGATATCAGTTTGTATGGGAAATTCGCCGATGCTGGTGAAGTCATGCCGTTAGCTACCCAGTCCTTCACCATTACAGCAGATGTAACAGAATTACTGGCAATCACAGCCGCAGCAAAATCCAGTACATCTTTAAATGACCTCATAGCAACATCGGACTCATCTGCTGCTTTCACAGTAACAGAGACACCTGCTAGGCTCGATTTGAAACTATTAAATCTGGTTAAGACTCCAAAAACAGACCAGTCTCAGATAGTTAATCCATCTCCAAACACACCTTTACCAGCGCAAATTAACCTGCAAGTTCTGCGAGAAGCCAACGTGCGGACATCTAAGTTCAAGAATTCAAGCATTTCGTTGCCTCAATTACCGAAACTGCCCCCTATTCAAAATGATGCCAACCTTCCCACAGATGTTGTTGCAGAACCACAGACACCGGAGGAGCTTGTAGAAAAGGATGCTACTATAGCCACCATCAACTTACAGCAGTTGGTCATCAAGCAACGTCGAATGCCAATAATCGAGACTACTTTGCCATACTTGAAACGGCTACAAGCTTCACCAAATGATGCCGAAGAAAAGGTAGAAAATAATGTTCCTCCAGATACATTGGAAGTTAAAGCGGCTGAAGACTTACCAAAATTGAACGCAACTGTGACTGAAGATGAAAATATACCTGAATTAGTAAGTGACGCACAATTCCAGAAAGAATCTTTTGCTGAAGGCGAAGCCCCACAAAATTTACAATTCCAGGAAGAATCTGTTGCTGAAGTAATAGCCCCACAAAATGCACAATTTCAGGAAGAATCTGTTGCTGAAATCGAAGCCCCCCAAAATGCACAATTAATTACAACCGGAAACCTTTATTCATCTCCCCTGCTCAGGAAGTGGATACAGAGCCAAGGATACTCCTTGCCTGAATATATCAACGAGCTGCAACCTCAAGATTACAATAACTATGTTCCACCGCAGCAGATACCCCTTCCTCCTAGTGCAGAAAATGCGAATGTTGATGTTAACTTGCCATTAGACCTAGATGCCAACACAGAGAATAATCTGAACGAAGATTGGAATAGTTCACAACTTCTGTTGGCTGAAACGCGTCAAGGACAAGAAACATGGGAAGAAGTCGAAGGGTTGGCTCCTGAACTGGAGAACTTTGGCGAAGATATAGACACAGCGCAGGAAATAGAACTGGGGATTGGAGAAAATACGGAAATAGAAAAATTACTAGAAGAACCAACAATCTCATCAGCTCTATTAACACAAGTACCACCCCCTCCACCTCCAATAAAAATAAATATAGCGTCAGCTTGGTTGGCGCAAGAAATCGTTGTAGATGATACAGATAACGAACCGGAAGGCAATGCAGAGGAGAGTGACACCTTTGAAGAAAAGGAGCAACCACTGTTATATTCATCTTCTTCCTTACCTCTAATTGCAGCAGCCACTGAGCCTTTGCCAACTCCACATTTGTACGTGCCAGAAGGTGAATTAATTGCTGGCAAGTCTGTCATAGTGCGCGTAGTACTGCCGGAAGTTCCTCTACAAGTTGTTGTCAAGTTATGGCTTGAAGATTATCAAACTCGCTACTTACTAGATGGCCCCCATTTGTTGACAAATTTACTTCCTAATGCATCGGGAGATTTGGAAGTGATGACACAATTAAACATTCCCTTTGGCTGTTTGGAAATTCGTTTAGGAGCGATCGCACTCGATCTAACAACCCAACAGGAGAGTCACAAAGTCACAATAGTACGAACCGTGATTCCTCCAGACTTGCCAAGCTTGCAGCTAGATGAACTTCTGGGTATGTAACTCAGGTATGAGGGGCATTGGGGATTGGGTGCAAGAGGCAGAGGAGCGGAGGGGCAGAGGGGAAAGAACTTGTACAAGAACTCTCCTATGCTCCCCTGCTCTCAATTTTCCCTGTGTTAAAAATATGAAAGAATTTCAAAAATTTGGCAGAATTTGCAGTAAGCTCATCTTGAATTGTAGTGTGATTTCATAGGAACCTTTACTATGGCAACTTCTTTTTTACCTACTGTCTTGGCTAGTACTTCGTACTTGTCTGCTATCTTCGTGCCCATAATTGGTTGGGTTTTGCCAGGTGTGGTCTTCGCGTTTCTGTTTTTATACATTGAAAGCGACGATATCAGCGATATCAACTGATACTGATGTAGTCATTAGTCATTAGTCATTAGTCATTGGTCATTAGTCATTTGTAAAAAACAAATGACAAAGGACAAAGGACAAAGGACAAAGTAAAAATGACCAAAATTAATACCGCCCATCTCGTAGAGACAGGCGGTTTTTTTAACGTTGATTTCTCAACAAATGCTAGAAAAATTCTAACTTATAGTATTCGGTTCAAACTAACTAATGTTAAATCGAAGAACCGAGTCCGGCGTAGGCACCATAAAAGAAAATGCCCAAGACTGTAATTATACCTAAACCTGCGATCGTAGCGACGACCCACAGGGGAATTCTCCCACTTCCAGACACAGCTTCTCTCCTCCTTTAACAACAAATCAACACACGGTCAATAAACAAAGACTAACAACAAGTAGTTCCAATTAGTTAAAGAAGTAACTGGAAAACAGAATCCCCAGAACGAAAACTAGTAGTAGTCCCAGGTATAGCGAAGTCCGGTTTAGTTCAACCGGCTGATTATTGGGATTGGGCGATCTTTCTGCCATAGTTGCTCCTAACGTTGAATAAATTGCATTGCGGCGATCGCGCCCAAAAAGAATACAGTTGGTACACCTAAGGTGTGTACTGCCAGCCATCTAACGGTAAAAATTGGATAGGTAACTGGTTGATTGATGTTGTTTCCGCTAGTCATGATTTCAAACTACTTTCCAATAAATTCTTCAACTTGTTTTTTAGCTTCAAAACGGTTCTTCACAATGGGCACTTCCTGCCGTGCTGGTGTGAAATACTCGTTGGGGCGGGGTGTACCAAAAGCATCATAAGCCAGTCCGGTGCTGACAAATAGCCAACCAGCAATAAATAATGCCGGGATGGTGATGCTGTGAATTACCCAGTAACGAACGCTAGTAATGATGTCCGAAAACGGACGTTCTCCAGTGGTACCTGACATTTAGATCCCTACCTTATACATAGAGTGTTATTGAGTTTATTATCCTACAAAGATAAGAAAGAGTTACAAGTTGCAACGTTCTTCTCAGAAATTGTACGTTGGGAATGGGGCATTGGAAGAAGCAGAGGGGCAAAGGGGAAATAACCTACTGCAACTTCTTCTCTGCTCAATACTTGTCGGGTTTTGGGGGAAAGGGACTCATGTTAAAGGGGAAAAACCTTATATATCGAGCTTTCCAATCCTTTTACCTTTACCCTTTACCCTTTAACCGAGCAGTATTGCTCCCCTGCTCATTAAGCCGCCTCTGGGGAAGTTTTTTCAGGGTTTGGTAGATATTTGAGCAAAACGCCGCGATCGCCAATTATAAATCCCCGCTCTGGCTCTAAGAACACAATCTTGTACAAATTAGCCGCAACTTCTTCTATGTCACGGTCTTTTTCCCAGGTTTTGCCACCGTCGCCACTGCGTAGTAAATTACCGCTACCGCCACCTACCCAAATTTCATCGGGTGTGCGATATGCCAAATCCAGTAAACCCCAACTGGTGGATAATTCTGGATATTTTGCCTCTTGCCATTCTTCAGGTTTAGTTGGGTCACTAAACTGAACTTGACCTCCTCTAGCTAGCAACCACAATTGCCCATTGTCACCAAAGCCCATGTTTTCTACTCGCCGAGAACTATTGCGGTTATGGGGAACCCAAGCATTTTGGCCTGGTTCCCAAGTCGAGTAGAAGCTACCCTTAGCAGAAACAGCAATATATTTCCCATCAGCAGAACGTTCCAAGTTACGCACCACACCGACTGCTGATTCCACCTGGGCTTTCCAGTTTTTGCCGCCGTCTGTGGTCTTATATATGGCTCCAACATTAGTAGCCATTTCCGCTGTATTGTCTGCTAACGCCTTAACTGCGATCGGGCTACCTGGTAGCTTTTCGCTCAAGGGGATACGCGACCAAGAAGCACCTTCATCGGTTGTGTGTAGTAAAAGTCCAGGCTCTCCCGCAATCCAGCCTTCTTTACCTGCAAAACTTACTGAGTCAAAGCGATACTTCTGCTCATCCAGTTGCAGTGTTATTGGTTTCCAGGTATTACCACCGTCATTGGTTTCCAATAGGGTGGCATTGCTACCGACTAAATAGCCATGCTCAAGGTTATTAGTAAAAGCAATATCCAATAAATTTGAGTCTGTTGGCACAGAAATGACTTTCCAAGGGTTGTAGCTAACAGAGGGAACTTGGCTACAACCTATGCACATCAGGACTACTATTAACAAGGCAAATATTCGTTGCCAACCTTTCACAATTGAATGCATCAGTATTTCTTAGTTATTTCTAAATTTTTGTAGGAGTTGGCAGCCAGGATGCTGTAAAGTCCTGGCTTTTTCATTTTGAATTTTGTTAGCGCAGTGTAAAGCCTCTGGTAGAGAGCGTTATTTGGAATTGTTTAAAGGCTGTCATTGTAAGCCGTAAAGACTGATAAAAAACAAGAAGCCAAGAGCCAAAGCACCAAAAATTAGGATATTCTTTTGGGTTGGCGTTAGGTTGTTAACACCCAAACCATAACCGAGATTTTCTTTAAAGCCGGATGCAGTACCGGCAGGGCCGATGTTTGCAAAAGCGGTCTTTTTCGCAGAACAAACTGGACAGCGCCAATTTATGGGCAGTTCTGCAAAAAGTGTCCCTGAAGGAATATCATCTTTGTCGTCTCCCTTTTCGGGTTCGTAAACATAACCGCAGGCGCGACACTCGTAGCGGTCTAACACCGTAGTCTCAACAGCTGGTTCGCTCATGGCTAAAGCCTCGCAAAGGAGAAATCTTAAATATACGTTAAAAATTATGACATAATTGTTAGACTTTTCTATCACTAGCAAAAGCGAATCAAATACTTGAAGTCCGTCTGTTTCCCAGATTTCAGAAAAACCAAACAGATATAATGTAAAAGAAAGTTACGCAGTTAAGGGATTGGGCGTTGGGTAAAACAGTTCCGAGTTCCGAAAGTTCTGAGTAAAGAAGTGAGATTCCCTACTCAGCACTCAGCACTCAGCACTCAGCACTCAGCACTCAGCACTCAAAACTCACTACTTAAAATACTCCATAAGCGGTAGATACTCATTGTGTTTGTCCTCAGCGGTTACGAGTACCTTCTAGGCTTTTTCATCATCTGTAGCCTAGTACCTGCCTTAGCGCTCTCAGCTTCCAAGCTCCTACGACCTAGTGGTTACGCTCCAGAACGTCGCACCACTTATGAATCTGGCATGGAACCCATCGGGGGAGCCTGGATTCAGTTCAACATCCGCTACTACATGTTTGCTCTGGTCTTCGTCGTCTTTGATGTGGAGACTGTTTTCTTGTATCCTTGGGCGGTAGCTTTCCACCGTTTGGGGCTATTGGCTTTTATTGAAGCGCTAGTCTTTATTGCAATTCTTGTAGTCGCTTTAGTTTACGCATGGCGTAAAGGAGCTTTGGAATGGTCTTGAATTCTAACTTAACAACCCAGGGTAAAGAACGAATCATCAACCCCATTGAGCGTACCAATGTCACTCAAGACCTTTCAGAAAACGTCATTTTGACGACGGTTGATGACCTCTACGACTGGGCGCGGCTTTCTAGTTTGTGGCCGTTGCTGTTTGGTACTGCTTGCTGCTTTATTGAGTTTGCAGCTTTAATTGGTTCCCGATTTGACTTTGACCGTTTTGGGCTAATTCCCCGTTCTAGCCCCCGCCAAGCCGATTTAATTATTACGGCAGGGACTATTACGATGAAGATGGCTCCGCAACTGGTGCGTCTTTACGAACAAATGCCAGAGCCGAAGTATGTAATTGCGATGGGTGCTTGCACAATTACTGGCGGGATGTTCAGCGTTGATTCCCCCACAGCAGTACGCGGAGTCGATAAACTGATTCCTGTAGATGTGTACTTACCTGGTTGTCCTCCCCGTCCCGAAGCAATTATCGACGCAATCATTAAGCTGCGGAAGAAAATCTCTAATGAGTCGATGCAAGAGCGGGATAAAATTAAGCAAACTCACCGCTATTACAGCACGACTCATAACCTGAAGCCAGTAGATGAAATCTTAACTGGTAAGTATTTGCAGTCAGCAACTCGCTCTGCACCACCGAAGGAATTGGCAGAAGCGATTGGTATGCCAATACCACCTGCACTACTGACAGAAAAGGCGCAAAAGGAGGAACAAACCCGTGGCTGAAGAAGAATCTAAACCAGTACCAGCAGCGAAAGAAGAGGCATTGGTACAAGCGGGTAAAGTTTCCCAGTGGTTGACGGAAAATGGTTTTGACCATGAGTTTTTAGCACCAGACAAAAATGGTGTAGAGATAATTAAGGTGGCGGCAGATTTCTTGCTTCCTACCGCTACAGCCCTTTATGCTTATGGGTTTAATTATCTCCAGTGTCAAGGTGGTATTGACCTTGGCCCAGGACAAGAATTGGTGAGTATGTATCACTTGATTAAAGTCGGTGATAATAGCGATCGCCCCGAAGAAGTTCGAGTTAAAGTGTTCTTACCACGGGAAAATCCTGTAGTGCCTTCTGTGTACTGGATTTGGAAGACCGCAGATTGGCAAGAGCGCGAGTCTTACGATATGTACGGCATTATCTACGAAGGACACCCAAATCTCAAGCGGATTTTGATGCCGGAAGATTGGGTAGGCTGGCCTTTGCGGAAGGATTACATCTCGCCTGATTTCTACGAGTTGCAGGACGCTTATTAGAAATTGCTGAATAGAGACGCGATGAATCGCGTCTGTACAAGATAGTAGTTTCGGCAGTGATTAACCCCTTTCCGGTGGCGGAGAGGGGTTATGTTTTTGGTGTTTCATGTCAAGTTGGTTGACAAAACTTGCTGTAATTCATTGACTGTATTTACAGTTTTAATTGCCTGTTGAATTGTTTTTAATTTCTGTAAATCCGTAATTTGAGAGATTATCGCCATCAATTCTAAACCTTGATTGCCAAACTTAATTTCTAATGCTAATTCAATTCCTGAATATAATTCTTCCTTTCTTCCTCTCAGTTCTCCTAGTTCTTCCCCTTTGCTAAAAATTTCTTGATACCAAGGCGACTGCTCTAAAAGTGCCATATCCCACCTCAAAATTTGCTGAACTATTGCACTATCTAATACAAACGTAGCAAAAAATCCTAATACTGTTTCTAGTTGATTCAATTGTTCATCTGCACGTAAGATTCGCAATGCGTCTCGAATTGTAGACTCGTTATCACCTCCTTTGAGGATGGGTACAAATGGAAGTAGTGATGGTAATGGTTGTGCAAAGGCAATGTTTACATCAACTTCCCACAGGTTAATGACACGGTAATCTTGAATAGCACGTAAACCAGCAATATTTAATTCATAACTTGTAGGTATTTCAGCGTCACTTGCCTTGAGGATATTAATTAGTACTGGATACGTTGGCAAATTATATTTTTCTTCTGCAAGTGCTGCATAAGCACGCATCCTGCGCGGCATTTCTGGTTTATAGCGGAGTTGTAATTCGTTAAGAACGAGAAACTTTCCGTGCTGGGGACTTTCGACACGGATTAAAACATCACTTTCTCGACTTATCCACTGAAATTCTGAGTTGAGAATTTCGCCAGCAACAATATCAGGAATTTGCGTTACCCATTTTACCCAGTTATCAGGTGCAAGGCTGATTAAGCGTTTGGTGCTGACATCGGCGGGTTTTATCATAGGGTTGTAAACGCACTAAAAGTTATCAAATAATTGTACTTAAGACTGGATTATAGATATTCAGATTTTTGATTGGACTACTTAGAGAAAGCGTAGGCAAAGCCCGTCGTAGACATCGCACCGAATCTGAGATAATTTGAGTGCGATCGCTAAAATGTTCAGTGAGATTTCTTAGTAATCGGAATCGCTATCTCTACCGTTGTATCTATAATTTGTGGGACAATTTAATCTAAATATTTAAAGTAATATGTCAGAAACACCCCAAAACGACGGCATTTGGATCGTGACGGATGATACCCCTCAAATATCGATTCCTGATGGTGCTAAAGGCGTGAGTACTAATACACGCAGTTGGGGAGACGAAACTATCAGGGAAAGCACTGGTAGCAAAGGGGTAGGAGATGCCGTTAAGGTTAGCGCTCAAACATTAGAGCAAAATATGAGTCACTTTCTCAAATTAGTGACAAGTTTATTTAGTCAAGCTGAACAGCAAGCAAAAGTCAACTCCAAGATGCAGCTAGATGAAATTGAGCTATCGGTAGAAATTAGTGCAGATGGAGAAGTTAAATTAATTGGCAGTGGTGTCAAAGCTGGGAGTAAAGGAGCGATTAAGCTGAAGTTTAAGCGCCAAGAATCACAGTGAAATGGCAAAAAATTGGGCGATCGCGATCGGTATTAACCAGTATGATTATCTGCAACCGCTAAACTATGCCAAGCGAGATGCACAGTTAATGCAGGAGTTTCTGGGTAATGAAGCCGGATTTGAGCGGATATTCTTCTTCTCGGATGACTCTCCTGAACTTGCTGGAAAATCGACTCGCCCAACTCGCAGTAACTTGCTGCGAGTCTTACGGCAGTTATTTGACAATCCCTTTATGGGAGCAGGGGATAATTTCTGGTTTTTCTTCAGTGGTCATGGGATAAGATATGCTGACCGTGATTATCTCATGCCCTGTGATGGCGATCCAGAGGATATTGAAAACACGGCAATTGCGATTAACTTTGTGAGTGAACGCCTGCGTCGCTGCGGTGCTGATAATGTTGTCTTGATTCTGGATGCTTGTCGTAGTCTAGGTAGTCGTGCTGGCGAAGGAATTGGGCGACAAACGGCAGAAGAAGCACGTCAACAAGGAGTTATCAGTATATTTTCCTGTAGCCCACAGGAGTATTCTTATGAAATTGAGGCTTTACAACAAGGTGCTTTTACTACTGCACTACTAGAAGGGTTAGGAATTCAAGGTCAATGCGCCACGGTTGAACGCTTGAATCAGTATCTTAAGTCCCGCGTGCCGGAAATTGTTAGTAAGCATAAAAATGTGAGGCAAACACCTTATGTAATTGCTGAACCTGTGAATAAATCCCATTTAATACTTGTGCCACGATACGCAACTCTGGCGGATATCGCCACGTTGAAAAATGATGCTTACCAAGCAGAAGTAAACAGGAACTTAGATTTAGCAGAGCAATTATGGATTCGGGTATTAGCTGCGGCTTCAGGGCGAGATATGGATGCAATCAGAGCAATTCAAAGAATTGAAAGGTTGCGGTGGGAACGTCAAGAACCATCTTCACCACAACCTCGTCCTAGTATTGAAAATTCCACTAAGGGAATATTTACAGTTGAAAAAAATCCTTTAAAAACCTTTCAATTTGAAGTGGTTACGGTAAATACACAAGGCAATATTACCAACCGCCGTAATGAAGAAGCGAAATATTTTGCAGAAAATTTAGGTAATGGTGTCACCTTGGAAATGGTGGAGATACCAGGGGGAACCTTTATGATGGGTTCACCGGAAGGGGAAGCGGAACGACGAGATAATGAAAGTCCACTGCATCAAGCAACAGTTCCTAAATTCTTGATGGGGAAATATGCAGTTACCCAGGCACAGTATCAAGAAATTATGGGCAGTAATCCTTCTAGCTTCAAAGGTGAGAAACGACCTGTAGAACAAGTTAGTTGGGATGATGCGGTAGAGTTTTGTAAAAAGTTGAGCCAGAAAACAAGAAAAACCTATCGACTACCTAGTGAAGCCGAATGGGAATATGCTTGTCGCGCCGGAACAACTACACCGTTTTATTTTGGTGAAACTATTACCACATATTTAGTTAACTACAACGGTAACTATCCTTACGCTTCTGCACCAAAGGGCGAATATCGTCTACAAACAACAAATGTAGGAAAATTTCCGCCTAATTCTTTCGGTTTATACGATATGCATGGTAATATATGGGAATGGTGTCTAGATATATATAATGATAGTACGTGGCTGACTGGCAAAAATAACAACATAAAGCTGCTGCGTGGCGGTAGTTTTTTCAACTATGCCAAATATTGCCGTTCTGCCTATCGCTATGGTGAAGTGTGCGCGAATCGTCTCTACATTGTTGGTTTTCGCGTAGTTGCGGTGGCGTGAGGATTACTTGCCCTTTACACTCTTCCCCTTTTGCCCTCTGCACTTCTTAATTCTTTACCCTTCTTCACCCTCCGCTGTGGCGGATAATTTTTTTTCAGAAAATAAAAGATGTGTATTTATATCAAAACTATTACACACTACATCTAATGAAATTTCTCACTTAGTTTGAGAGTTTGAGCATGGGGCAGGTCGATTTTAGCTGCTGCGTGGCGGTAGTTAGATCAACAATGCCAGGAATTGCCGTTCTGCCAATCGCAATAGTAACGCGCGCGCGAATCGTAACAACAATGTTGGTTTTCGCGTGGTGGCTGTGGCGTGAGTACTCCCCAAAGTCAGAGTCGGTAAGTGGGAATTTATCGAGCGTACACCAGGGAGTCCAGACCTGAACCAGCGAGGAAGGCGACAACCTCCGAATATAAAACCGAGTCGGATAGCTTGGTAGGTTGCAAAACCGAACAGTTGTTCGACTCAATTAATTTTGCGACATTTAAAAGTAATTCGTAGGTTGGGTTAAGGAACGAAACCCAACACTTCCGTGATTTTGTTGGGTTTCACTTCGTTCTACCCAACCTACAATTTACTTAAGTGAACCGTATTGGGTTATAAAGGATACCGTCAATTTATTGTTTTTGAGATGTGAGTTAAGAAATGAGTGAGGGGCAATCTAATAACCTAAAGTAGATGTTGGGTTTCGTTCCTCAACCCAACCTACGATTATGATTTAGAGTTTGATGATACCCTTAGTCTTAATTACGAATTACGAATTACGAATTATTTAATGGTGCGTTGTCACAAAGGTCAACGCACCTTTATCTAAAGAAGCGGCGAGTCCAAACAATTACTTCACAGATGTCACTGTTTGGTTTACTACTGGGCGTGGCTTCTTGCGGTCTGACCTGCGCGTTCCACCAGCCATCCCATATTCATCACTATTTTTGCCATAGTGAGATGCAACATTCAACAGCATTTGCTCAGAATAAGTATTTAACTCACGTTCTGCTTCTATTAATGCATTGTGTGTCTTATCTACTATTATTTGTGCTTGATTATAAGCGGCTAGCTTTTCTCGTAATTCAATTACTTTAGTGTTGTAAGTAGCAATTGAAAACCCATTACTAAAGTCTAACTCAGGGTTAATTGTCTGCATTCCTTCAATCCGTCGTTCAGCTTTAGTCAGTGAGATGGAGTTTCGTTTCCGTTGCATATAGTTTTCCTATTTGGATTTATTTATAAATAACCCTGACTTTATACACTGAGTTATTTATATATCATCAAAATACGCAACAAGCAGATGCACCAGCCACAGTGAAGTTACAGAATTATAAAAGCATTGGATGGCATTAGCCAACTAGATAGATGCGGGTATATTTGCTGAAATTCGTTGAGAAAAGCTAGTTTTGATGTCACAAAAGCTAGTTTTGATGTCACAAAAGCTAGTTTTGATGTTGCAAAAGCTAGTTTTGATGTCGCAAAAGCTAGTTTTGATGTCGCAAAAGCTGGTTTTGATGTCGCAAAAGCTGGTTTTGATGTCGCAAAAGCTGGTTTTGATGTCGCAAAAGCTGGTTTTGATGTC
>NZ_JBALDP010000042.1:0-54700 GCF_036917355.1 Nostoc sp. | reverse complement strand
GAACTCCGTTCATCCACCTTTGAACTCCGTTCATCCACCTTTGAACTCCGTTCATCCACCTTTGAACTCCGTTCATCCACCTCAGAACTCCGTTCATCCACCTCAGAACTCCGTTCATCCACCTTTGAACTCCGTTCATCCACCTTTGAACTCCGTTCATCCACCTTTGAACTGGATTCATCCGTCTTAAAGACTGGTTTTGTAAAAGTAGACCATCGGTGCGTTAGCCTCCGGCGTAACACGCCACTACGAAAATTGTTAGCAAGGATGCAGTTAAAGCTTTGCTGTCAGCTTAGTGCTGGAAAATGAAACTTGTATGATCGTTGTTAAAGTTCCTCTTTCGCAATATTATGAGCGAATTACAGACCCAACTAGCAACCGATACCTGGATAACAGCAACTTGGGATGAATATATCCAAATAATTGAAAATCCTGCCTACCAAAAAGCCAAGGGCTACTACCACAATGGACAGATGAGGATTGAAATGCCACCAATCGGGAATGACCATGCCAGCGACCATGCAATTATTCTCTTTGCTGTTAACTTGTTTGCGAGCATTAAAGGCATTGCTCTAAATGCCAAGGATAATTGTACATATCGGAAAACAGGCTTTAAGGAAGCTCAACCTGATGTGTCTTACTATATTGGTGAAAATGCTGATGTCATTCCCTACGGTACTTCTATCATCAGGTTAGATATCTATCCACCACCAGATTTAGTTATTGAAGTGGCTAATACCTCACTTGCTGACGATCAAGGTGAAAAACGACTTTTATACGAAGATTTAGGAGTGAAAGAATACTGGATTTTAAATGTCCAGAATGTCCAAGTTATGGCTTTTGCCATTGAAAACCAAGGTAGTAGGCGGATTACAGAATCTCAGGTATTACCAGGATTAGCTATTTCTTTATTAAACGATGCATTACGCCGAACTCGTCAAATAAATCAAAGTCAAGTTGGTGCTTGGTTGTTAACCCAATTTCAGCAATAATTACAAACTGCTTTGCTGTAGGGAATGGGGAGTAGGGAAAAAGCAAAGGATACAGAGCAACTAAAACGCGATCGCACTATAGCAATCCTATCTGATTTGTGAGAATTGCCAGCCGTAGGTTCCCAGCTTCTCAAAAAAGTCGGGGATCTTGTTTCTCACAAATAGTTCGCGATTGCACTAATATGCTGTGGCTAAAGTCACCCTTTCAGGTGAAGACATACAGAAATACGAATGCCTAGTATTAAGGAAGATTAAGCAACTGTGAAGCTTATTATGCGTCTAGTTGTTAATTGACTCATAAAAATTTAATTTAAAAGCTTTAACAATCCCGTATTACCCATTTGTCCTCTAACTAAAAAATATTCTTATACAGCAAGATTTACAGGCTTCTATAATATGGCTACGCACATAGAAATTCCAGTTATTGGCAAAGTTAAGTATCCATTGCGCTGGCTGATCGGGCTGATGGCGGGGAGTGCTTTGATTGTGGGTACTATAACAACTTACACCTTGGTAAATCAAGGGACAAACAAAGAAGATATTGCTCAACTAACTGTGCCAGTTGCAGCCCAAAACGTCACGTTACGGATTACAGCTAGTGGCAAAGTCGTACCAGTTCAGAGCGTAAATATTAGTCCGAAGAATCCCGGAGTGCTGTCGCAATTATACGTGGAACAAGGCGATCGCATTCAACAAGGGCAAATTCTCGCGCGGATGGATAGCGCTGGTATTGAGGCTCAAAGGAGCCAGTACCGTGCTAACTTAGCCCAAAGTCAAGCACAGCTAGCCGAAGCTCTTGCTGGTAGTCGTCCTCAAGAAATCGCTCAAGCGAGGGCCCGATTAGCACAATCTCAAGCCCAATTAGCCGCGGCTAAGGCTGGTAATCGTCCCCAAGAGATTGCTCAATCTCAATCCCAAGTAGATGCGGCTCAAGCAAGGGTGAATTACACCAGCGAACAGGTAAAGCGTTACGAATATCTATATAGAGAAGGAGCAGAGAAAAAACAATTACTCGATCAAGCCATCAGCGATGACAAAAGTGCTAGAGCCAATTTAGAAGAAGCGAAAAAACGATTTTCTTTAGTCCAAAGTGGTACTCGGAATGAGGAAATCGACCAACGCCAAGCCGCTGTTAACGAAGCACGGGCAGCATTGGTACTCTTAGAAGATGGCACCCGTTCTGAAGAAATTGTCCAGCGTCAAGCCGCTGTTGCATCCGCTGAGGCTCAGTTAAAGGGTGTACAAGTGCAGTTAGAAGATACTATTATTCGCGCTCCTCTGTCGGGAATTGTTACCCAAAAGTATGCCGAACCAGGTGCATTTGTTACACCCACAACTTCTGCATCTACTAGTGCGTCGGCAACTTCCAGTTCAATTGTCGCCGTAGCAAGGGGTTTAGAAATATTAGCTCAAGTTCCCGAAGCCGATCTTGGCAGAATAAAACAGGGACAGCAGGTGGAAATTGTCGCCGATGCTTATCCCGATCGAGTTTTTAAAGGTCATGTGCGCCTGATTGCTCCCGAAGCAGTGGTAGAACAAGGTGTGACATCCTTCCAGGTGCGGGTTGCCCTCGATACTGGCATAGATAAACTGCGTTCTGGCTTAAATGTGGATCTGACTTTTTTAGGCGATCGCGTTAATAATGCTCTAGTTTTACCAACGGTGTCAATTGTCACCGAAAAGGGTAAAACTGGCGTACTCGTACCCGATGCAAAGAATAAACCCCAGTTCCGCGAAGTTACAGTTGGGGCACAAATTCAAGACCAAACTCAGATTTTAGGGGGAGTTAAAGAAGGCGATCGCATTTTTGTTAATCCACCCAAAGACTACAAAATCGAAAAGGCTAAAGAACAGCAGAATAAATAATACCAAATTGGCATCAGCAAGTTTGTAATCAGGACTTTAGTCCTTCTTTGAATAAAGACTTTTAATTTAAAATCCAAAATCCAAAATTGGCATGAACCTCCTCGAAAGCATGAATATGGCGGGGAAAACCCTGCTGTCAAATAAACTGCGTAGCGCCCTCACAATGTTAGGTATAGTTATTGGCAACGCTTCGGTGATTGCCATGATTGGCATTGGCGAAGGTGGGCAGAAGTATGTGAATAAACAGTTGCAGTCATTAGGGCCAAATGTGCTATTTGTACTGCCAGGTAATCGAGAAACTCAGCGAATCTCCTTTGAAGTGCCAAAAACTCTGGTGTTGCAAGATGCGGATGCGATCGCTTCTCAAGTCCCAACTGTAGTAGGAGTTGCACCAGAGTTAAACAGAAGACAGGTAATTACATACCGCAACAGAAACACCGATGTCAACATCATTGGCACAACTCCCTCCTTCCTATCGGTGCGGGATTTTGAAACTGCTAAAGGCAGGTTTTTCTCTGAGGTAGACATCAAGCGAAGTAACCAAGTGGTGGTGCTGGGTGGAGACTTGGCAGAAAAACTATTCGGTAATAGTAACCCTGTAGGACAGCAATTGCGAGTTGGAAATACCAGCTTTCAAGTAATTGGAACGTTAATAGCCAAAGGTTCCAGCGTGGGAGCAGATTATGATGATGCTGCCTTAATACCAATTACCACATCAGCAAACCGACTTGTGGGCAAGAATTCTCCTTATGGTATTGCCTTAGATTATCTCGTTGCTGCCGCTCGTGATTCCGATAGCGTGGATGCAGCAGAGTTTCAAATTACTAATTTACTGCGTTTACGGCACAAAATTAATGGTGAAGATGACTTTACCCTTCGCACCCAAAAAGATGCTTTGCAAACTGTCGGTCAAATTACAGGTGCATTGACAATTATGCTAGCTGCGATCGCAGGTATATCCTTGTTTGTCGGCGGCATTGGCATTATGAATATTATGCTCGTCTCCGTCACCGAACGCACCCAAGAAATCGGATTGCGAAAAGCGATCGGGGCAACTGAGCAAGATATTTTACTACAGTTCATGATTGAGGCAGTGATTGTTTCCGCAGCTGGCGGCTTAGTCGGGACTGCGGTTGGTATCAGTGGCATCCTATTAGTGGGAGCCTTGACTCCTTTAGAAGCGAGTCTTTCTCCTGTAGCGATTACTATGGCAGTTGGTGTTTCTGGGGCTATTGGTTTATTCTTTGGCGTTGTTCCTGCACGTCGCGCTGCTAAACTCGACCCCATTGTGGCTTTGAGAAGTGCTTAGATAAATCATCACAAAGACGCGATAAATCGCCGTCTCTACAATAATCAGTCGTTTTGTAGAGACGGCGATTCATCGCGTCTCTTGCCTTAACCGAACAGTATTGATATGAGTTTTATAGTTAAGCGATCCATAAATGCATCGATGTGCGATCGCTACAATCCATTGAAGTAATTTTGCTGAAAAACGGGAAGACTATGGTTAATCCCAAATGGGGAAATTTCTATGAAAATCCTGAACAGCAAAATGCTCAAAAAATCTCTACTTAACTGTTTAATTTTACCTTTTTCTCTACTGCCCTGGCTCTGCGTAGGAACGCTTTTTGATTCCCAAGCCAATGCTTTACCAGGACAAAGTACAGAAGAGGTAGGCACTTGGATTAAAGCACATCCAACACTCCGCCCCAGAAGAGGGGAGCAATTATTTGTGCAAAAGACTGATACTGCTGCCCAACGATTCACTTTTCAAGCGTCGGTATTGCCTCCTGGTAGAGTGGAGTTTTCCAAAGACCGTGGCAGAATTCGGACTGAGCGCATTACTATGTATGATGCTATTAACGGCATGACATTTGCGCGTCTCCAAGAATCCTTGCGGGTGATTTATGGCTTGGAGATTTACCAAGACTACGATCGCGCCCAAGTCGTGTATCAATATCCCAACCAGAAGGTAGTTAATTCAGCGCGTCTGGCCAAAACTCCGATTCGGGAAGCCTTAAAGGGAGAATTACGAGTAGGCGATCGCTATGTATATTGGGTGGAAGTTGCCCAACCCAAGAATGGCAAAGCTTTTACTGGTCAAATGACAGTTTTGCTCAAAACTGACTTAGACAAGTTAGAAAATGAACTGCAAATTCGTTAATAGGCATCTGAGTGCTAAGTGTTGAGTTAGAAGTGAGGAATTATTTTCCTTTCCCCCTGCTCTTCTGCTCCGCTGCTCCCCCGGTTACTGAGCGTAGTCGTTGGCGCAGCCTCTCGTAGAGAAGTATGCTCCTCTGCTTCCCCGCTCCCTCATCTCTTCCCCAACTCCATCGGAGCTAAGGTTTGCCATATACCCGAAAAGATACTTTCAGCTGCTAAGGAAATTCGTAGTAAATCTTCTTTCAGTAGTGGTGGCCAATCAACCCCGGCTTTACGCCCTGCGCCAAATAGCTGTTGCGCCTTAATGCTTAACTGATAAAGGGCCAAAGCCAGTTCTCGGTCTAAGCTCTTTGCATCTTTGAGGGCTTCAAACACCACTTTCAATGCTAACAAAATCGAAGTGATCTGACCGGGTACCGGCGGTTTGCCCTGTTTCATACGCGTTAACAGTGCATCTGGGTTTTCCTCGGTTGTGATTGTCTGATCTATGAGGAGTTTCCTAGCTGTTTCGTAATTCATGTAGTCAGTTTAGCGTACATTTTGCTTCAGCAGTAATACTTAATTAAAAAGTAATAAAACGGCTTTCTAGTTATTTATAGCAATCTCTGATGATTTATGAAATGATAGGCGTGGGGAAAATGATGAGGAATTGACGATGCTCTAGGTTAACCAGATAGACTGAATATAATATCTTTGAAAAATACACCTGACTAGGAATCAAAAGTAAAATGATCTCACCGAATTTACTAGAAATTGAGCGCTCTATCCTTGCCTTGCCTGTGGAAGAACAACTTTGGTTGCTAGAAAGTATTGTTCGACAAATCCGCGAAAGGGAGTATGTAAAAGATAAATTTAATGATGCTAAAAATCTAGACGAGCAACTGCAATTAAACCCTATTGAGCCAAATACTCAAACACAAATTACTGCTATAAATGATGAGTTTGCCATTTCTGAGATTCTCTAATATCTAGGAATAGAAATTATGAAATTGCCAGACTTAAAAAGTTAAATATACAATTTATCGGTAAGCGTAGGCGCAGCCCGCCGTAGGCATCGCAGTCTCTAAATTAATCATTTACATTGCAAAAACAGTTTTATTCAGTAATAAAAACAAGTTTTTGCGTAATTTAGATTGCCAAACTGTTTTCATTTACACGGGGATGTCGCGATCGCAAATTCCCCTTTAATTTTGTTTAATCCATCTTTACGATTCAACCCCATTATGGTATATCACTGTGGTAAATACGCTCTGATGATGTTGCTGATTATCAGTCAATAGGGACAATCTCGCAAAAACAAATTTTAAGAGTGCTTATTACATTGTTTGAAGTTATGTAGCCTTTTGATTACGGCCTATCAACCACTGCGGTAGACTATGCGTTGATTATGATTCTTTCGCAGAGAAGAACACTCGAAAGGAGCCGTTTATTCAATGTCTCATTCCGTAAAAATCTACGATACCTGCATTGGCTGCACCCAATGCGTCCGCGCTTGCCCTACTGATGTACTTGAGATGGTTCCTTGGGATGGCTGTAAAGCTGCTCAAATTGCCTCTTCACCCCGTACAGAAGACTGCGTGGGCTGTAAGCGTTGCGAAACTGCTTGTCCCACCGACTTTTTGAGCATCCGGGTTTACCTGGGCGCTGAAACAACTCGCAGTATGGGTCTAGCTTACTAAAAAGCTGAGTGCTGAGTGCTGAGTGCTGAGACAAAAAGAAGTAAATCAGAAACACAATTTTTTGATTCTTCACTCGGAACTCGGAACTCGGCACTCAAGTCTTTGAAGTGTCTCAATAGCAAGCACCTTTACGATCGTAGAGTGGACATTGCCCGCCTTACGAAATCGCAATTTTAGATTGGGGATATAATCTCTGGGTATCTAAATCCTAGAAGCCGTATTTTTACCGTCAGGTCAAAAGCTGACGGGGAATCCGCTGTAAAAAAAACCTAAAATCCATAACAATACCTAGTGGTAGAGGGAGTAAAATACTCCCTTTTTCTTTGCAAAACGTCCACTTTATGCTACAGACTATACTGGATTTAATCATCCTGAAAAAAAGTGGCGTGAAGAATGTGCGGAATTGTTGGATATATAGGCACTCAAGCGGCGACAGACATTTTACTGGCTGGACTGGAGAAACTAGAGTACAGGGGCTATGATTCGGCTGGAATCGCCACTGTTTGGGAAGGTGAGGTAAATTGTGTGCGGGCAAAGGGTAAACTCCATAACCTGCGTTCTAAACTGGAACAAATAGAAACCCCTGCCCAAATCGGTATTGGTCATACACGCTGGGCAACTCATGGTAAACCAGAAGAGTATAACGCCCATCCCCATTTGGATACAGCAAAACGAGTAGCTGTGGTGCAAAATGGCATTATTGAAAACTACCGCGAGTTACGCGAAGAACTCAAAGCAAAAGGACACCAGTTTCTTTCTGAAACCGATACAGAAGTCATTCCCCATTTAATAGCCGAATTTTTAAAGAATCTTCCTCCCTCATCTTCCTCATCTCCCTTCCTAGAAGCAATTCGCCAAGCTGTTAACCACCTAAAAGGGGCATTTGCGATCGCAGTTATTTCTGCTGACTACCCCGATGAATTGATTGTTGTCCGTCAACAAGCACCTTTGGTAATTGGTTTTGGACAAGGGGAGTTATTTTGTGCTTCTGACACGCCTGCGATCGTTGCCTACACCCGTGCAGTGCTACCTCTGGAAAATGGCGAAATTGCCCGCCTCACACCTTTGGGTGCTGAGATTTACAATTTTGCTGGCGACAGGCTGAAAAAACAACCCCGATTGCTCAACTTCAATCCTGCAATGGTAGAAAAGCAGGGATTCAAACACTTCATGCTCAAAGAAATTCATGAGCAACCAGGAGTAGTAAGAGCTAGTTTAGATGCATACTTTAATCCAGCCGAATCTACCGAATCGCCAATCAATCTTGGTTTACCTGCGGATTTATACACTGATTTAGAACAAATCCAGATCCTCGCCTGTGGTACCAGTTGGCACGCAGCATTAATCGGCAAATATTTACTCGAACAATTAGCAGGAATTTCAACTCAGGTAGATTACGCTTCTGAGTATCGCTATGCACCATCGCCTGTGACAGCTAACACTTTGATCGTTGGCGTTACCCAATCAGGCGAAACCGCCGATACTCTAGCAGCTTTGACGATGGAAAAAGAACGTCGCCAGGGGAAAGAAGCTAAATATCAAGCGCGACTACTAGGTATTACCAATCGTCCAGAAAGCAGCCTTGGTCATCTAGTACCACATATTATTAGTACCTTAGCGGGAATTGAAATTGGGGTAGCAGCGACGAAAACTTTTACTGCTCAACTGATGGCGTTTTATGCTTTGGCATTGGATTTAGCAGCTCGTCGTCAGACAGTTTCAAAAGATACATTAGATCAAATTATTAATGGGTTGCGGCAGATTCCCAAAGAAATTGAAGCAACTTTGGAAACTCAGGAACGTTTAACCGAACAGCTAGCCCATGAGTTCGCCGAAACCCAAGATTTCATTTTTATAGGAAGAGGAATTAACTTCCCCATTGCTTTAGAAGGGGCGTTGAAATTAAAAGAAATCAGCTATATTCACGCCGAAGGGTATCCGGCTGGAGAAATGAAACACGGCCCGATCGCACTTTTAGATGCGAAAGTACCAGTAGTTGCGATCGCAATCCCTGGTAGTGTTTACGAAAAAGTTATTTCTAATGCCCAAGAAGCCAAAGCTAGAGACTCTCGTTTAATTGGGGTGACTCCCGTCAACGATGGCGAAGCTGCGGAAATCTTTAACGATCTTCTTCCCGTCTCTCATGTGGAAGAATTACTTTCTCCAATTCTCACAGTAGTTCCTTTGCAATTATTGGCTTATCATATTGCCGCCCGTCGCGGTTTAGATGTCGATCAGCCTCGTAACCTTGCTAAAAGTGTTACCGTAGAATAGTATAATTTTATACATGAAATTAATGTATAATGGCTTCTGAAGAAGTTCTATGGCTTGCAGAAGCCATTTTTATGGCAATGATTACAAGTATAATATATTTATTAATACTTAAGTAAGTATTCGCTGGATTTGCAGTAAAGGGTAAAATTATCCAAATGCGATCGCAAAAACCTGAATGTATATTTTTACAACGTCTTTATACTACAGACAAATCTGTAAAAATTTGAGCCGATAACATGCAAGTTAATTACGTCTACCAACATTATGAGTGAAATCCACCTACGTCAAATAAAGTCATACCTTCAAAAAACATTTAATGGTTTGATTGACTTATCAGATTATCAAAATAAATCTGAAACAGACAAAGAGTTACTTTTCTTAACAAGAAGTCTAGCTGCATTTACTTTGATGGTAATAGCTGATATTTCTCCTCAAGAAGCATCAAAAGCTATAGTTGATGGTGGACAAGATAATGGAATAGATTCCCTTTATTTTGACAGAAGAGAAAAAATAATGTATGTATTACAATCAAAATGGAAACAGGAAAGTAAAGGAAGTATTAAAACAGATGAGGTAATGAAATTTACTAAAGGATTTAAAGACTTGGTAAATGCTAGATATGACAGGTTTAACTCAAAACTAAATGATAAGACTCCAGATATTGAAGAAGCCTTAAATGATGCAGGAACAAGGTTTGAAATAATTCTTGTCTATTCAGGTCAAACTCCTTTAGCAGATGAACCTAAAAGAGAATTTGATGATCTACTAGGTGAAATGAATGATTCATCAGATATTGTTAGTATGAGAGTTTTTAACCAGGCGAATATATATAATATTATATCTCAAGGAGCATCTGGCAATCCTATAAATTTAGATGTTTGCCTGTTTGAGTGGGGACAAACAAAAGAACCCTATCAATCTTATTATGGACAAGTCTCTGCAAGGGAAGTAGCTGATTGGTGGGATAAGCATTTTCCTAAATTGTTCTCTTCAAATATTAGACTATTCGTCAAAGATAGTGAAGTCAATGAAGGCATTGTAAATACAGTTAAAAAAGAGCCGGAAAATTTTTACATAACATTTATCTAAATATTTACTCCAGTGACGTTGCTACGGAATCGCACCATTTCCTCACTTGCATTAAAATGTACCGCTATTTCTGTCTGTGTCATTTGACGCTGAACAGCCCACAGTAGACCCCGACGAGGAATCTGGAAACACCCACCTAAATAAGTCGCTTCATCTTCATCACTCTGTCGGCGCTGAGGAAGGCCAGTATTTGGATCAAAGCGGACGATTTTATGTCTTAATAGCAGGTGTCCAAACTCGTGCATCAAGTTCGACTCGCGTCGCGCGGGATTATGGCGTGGATTGTTGACAATCCAGAGTGGGTTTTGATTAATAATTCCTGCTGACCATCGATCGCTATCGAGCAATACCTCTACTACACAACGGTCTAAGCTGGGAATCTGTTCAGGTGTCAAAATTGTTGCACCTAATTGAGTTGCAAGCAAATCTGCGGGTAATGCCTCAAATGCCCGTAATTTCAATAAACTACGTTGCTCCGTGGCAATCCCTTCACACCTTTGCCTAAACTCAGTTGGTAATTTCTCTGTTAGTGTCATAATTCTTTTTAATCCGGCTGTTGCTTGTTGCTTTGTTGAGAATTATCGCGATACGCTGCTTTGACTAATTCTGCTAGTGCATTTGCGATCGCTGGATCGAGTTTTTTGGATGCTCGCAATTGAATTTCTATTGTTTCTGGTGTATTTAAGTCGGAGGGGGCTTCAGATTCCTCTGTTTTCTTAAATAGTTCAGCAGGTGACGCTTGCAGCCAATCGCAAAGTAATAAAAAGGTTTCCATATCGGGTATTTTGCCATTTTCGACCCGTGACAGTGTTGAGGAACTAATATTACCTATTTCTTTAGCTGTGTCTCGCAGCCCTTTCTTCCCTCGCTTCGTCTTCACCATTGCAGCTAATAAATCTGTGTCTAAGTTGTATCCCATAGGTTTCTTTTGTTTCACTTATGAAACAGTGTTTCTTTATTATCCCTTATAAGTTATAGTTGTTATGTGTTTCTAAATGGACACTGTTTCATTAAAGAAACAAAATATCCAAAGGTTGCTTTATACAAAGGAGGTACTCCTTGGATAATAGCGAAATAATCATATTTGATTTGTTGGTTGTTGGTTTAGCAGAGTTTTTCCGTCCAGATACTCAATACCAACTCCCTAAATACCCATACCCTGATTTCTTACAGCGTGCCTGCAATACTCTGGCATTGAAGATGACAGCTATTACTTATCCATGTACTTTAGAAGGTCTTTTGGCTCTTTTAGAAAAACCCTTGCAAACATGGTATCCACTGGTAATTCCGAAGGAGTTTGACTCAGAATATGGCTTGATATACGATAGAGCGCTAAGTGAGGAAGCAGGCCAATACTTCTACGAACAGTTGCTCAAACGGGCGCAACTTCCTGAGTTTGCTTCTGTGAAAATACAGCAAATTGCGCTGGAGAACTTCCTGTTTCAGAGATTACTGGTGAAACTGCAAGAAGCCAACGAAAAAGATGCTGAACGCTCTCAAAGGGAATATGTTTTGCTGCGTCAATTTTTAATTACAAACCCTTACACTACTTTAGAGCAGCTTCGTAACACTTTTTCTCAAATGCGTTATATCTCTATTGATGATATCGGCGAACTGTACGAAGACTGTAAGGAAAATGAATCTTATTGGTGCTGCGATCGCTGTGGCCCTTTAATTAAAAAACATGGGCATTTACGTGGCATTAAGCCAAGCGTCTGCAACGATCATCGGAAAAACTTGTCCCATGTCCGGCGCATTTATTGGAAGCAAGGCCTGCGTCATCTCAAGTTTGGTATTCACTGGCGTGTCTGTTTGCCTGGAATCCCAGAGATAAATCTATTCGAGGCTTTAAAAAAGCTGCATAAACAACAGCCAGAGTATCTTTGCGAAGTTCAACTGTGGCCTGGTATTGACCGTTACGACTTGCAATTACGTTTTGGTGACGGCTCAGTGTGGGCTGTAGATATCAAAGACTACCGAAATCCGTATGATTTGGCTTTGCAACTGAAGCCGATATTTGGGGAAGGCGATTTGGGCTATAACGAAAGTTTTTATGTTATTCCTAGCCATCGTCTGCATCAACGCCAAGATTACATCGACATCTTGCGTGAAGAAGCAACAGGATTACCAAAAAGCACCCATCTTTTTAGCGATACAGCTTTTGAAGAACGAGCCAGCGCCAAGATAATGCAGCTGAGTAAAGGGAAATAGCATTATGAGTCAAATGACATTATTTAAGCCGCCTGCTATTTTTACAGAACGCTTAAAGGAATTGAAAGATAACTCTGAGCTAGATCGAGAGCAAGCCCAATTATTACTTCAGGTAGAACTTGGCTTTGCCTTGATGGAGTGTTTAGAAATCGATGATGAACCAGTAACCGCAGTTTGGGCAATACTCAGTGGTATGCCTTTGCGACACCCGCGCTTACAAAACTTAGATGAGGTGCAACGGCGTGCAGTTGCTAATGCTCGGCAAATTATTCCGTTTTCTGCACGTTTTGCCTGGTTGGGGGCATTACGTTCCTACATCCGCAATATTCCGCAAAACAGACGTAATTATGATTTTGATATTCAGGATTTAGATTCTCAGATTATTCATGCTGCGAAACATCTCAGGGATCAAGTCAACCAGAATTTATATGAAAGCTGTTTGAGTGCGGATTTGGAGTTTCGCGAACGCAGGGCTGAACCAGTAAAGGCAGGAGTTGCCTACCAATTTCAGGCTAAGACAGAAAAAGAAACGGTTACAATGCAAGTACAGTTCGCACCAGAACATTTAAGTACTGCACGACAACAGCCTTGGTTTACTACACCGCGCTCTCGTGAGCCTTTTTCATTGCGAATCCCAGATTTAGAGTCAGATGCAGAGTTCCTCGATCGCCGCGAACAGTTACTCGCACGCCGATATGGTTGGAATGAGACACAAAAGGGACACTGGGTAAGCCGCTTTCGCAAAATCAACTTTCATAAAATTCAGGAAGATGGCTCACTCAGTGAGCGGAATACAGAACCATTGGAGTTGGATGGTTTTGTACATCTTGCGGGACAAGTTGCTTCTGGGAAGTCTACCAAGTCAACGTTGCTTACCGTTGATGTTGTGCGAAATCATCCCGATCGCCGCATTACATTGGTTGTCAGTGATGTACAATCGGCAATTCGGTTAGCAAATCAAATTAATTGGTGGTTCTGTGACGATCCAGAAAACGATGAGCCAGTTGCTGTACCGTTATTAGGACGCAGTAAACGAGACGCGCACCTACAAAGCTTTTATGCCTCGAAAGACTTTCAGGAACACTGGAAACGTGGACAACCACACTGGGGCGATCGCTTTTTGGGAACAGCTTGTGCATTGCAAGGACTGCTACAGTCTAGCGACATCTTTGACCGTTTGCATGGCAAGCCACTCAAGCCTGGAACCGAGCCATGTCACTCTTTGAAAGAAGCACCAAAAAGTGAAAGCGTTAGCCACCAGCGGGGCGTAGCCCATCGCAAAAAACAAAACAATAACCCTGGTATATCCCACTTATGTCCGTTTTTTGCCACTTGCCCATCACAGCAGGTATATCGTGATATGCCTGCTGCCCGTGTTTGGATCACAACCCCAGGCGCGATGGCAATGGCTGGTTTACCACGTCACCTAGAATTGCGTCCGATCAAAATAGGGGAACTCGTTTATCAACATTCCGATATTGTTGTATTTGATGAAGTAGACACAGTTATTAAGTGGTTTGATGACGTGTATGCTGAGGAAGTTTTACTCACAAATGGTGGCGTTTTTGATGACATTGGGGTGAAAACTGAGGATTACATGAGGTTTAACCGTGTCAGCCCACCATTGATGCAGCGATGGACAACCGCAGAACGTCATGTACAAAGTGTAGTCACAGCAACATTAACGCTATTAGATAGACATTTAGGACACGAGTTTTTACGTAAATGGATAGAACGTGGCTACTTCACACCTAATTCTCTCCTCTACAAATTTGCTCGTCGCCTTGCTGGGCTTGAAGAGTTAGATCATCCTGATGTCACTGAGCAAGAAATTAAGGCTAACAACCGACGCGTACAGCAGATAATGCAATATTTTGACGCGTTACTCGACGACGATCCATTACTTGGGCACCCTCGATCCAATCTTAAAGTTAATAGACTGGCACTTTTGATTCAACAAATTAATAGTATTGGCGAAAGTGCTACCAATGACAGTATTTATCGTGCTTGCAAAGCCTGGATAGTTGATTTTTTCCCCAACACAGGAAAACGGTTAGCGCGACTGCGAACAGAAATAGAAAAACGTCAAAACAATTCACAGCAGCCAGCTAAGAAAAAGCGGCGAAACTCCTCAAAAAAGGAAGAACAAACAGATCCAGTAGACACCCTCGAAACCTTAGCTTATCGTTTACAGTTTGCCCTTACCATCACCCTTTTAGATCGGCACACACGTATTGTTTTTTATGAATGGCATCATCGACCACCTATTCTGGATGACGAGCCACCACATCGCCGTATGCCGACAGCGATGTTAAATATTCTACCTTTACCTCCAACAGGACGACAGTTTGGTACTTACTATTCCCGCAAGGATGACAATCACAACCAATCTGAAAATAGCAGCGAAAATGCTTTATCTTTGTTTGCCTATACCAATATTGGTCGTTACTATGTTTTGAACTTTCATCGTTTGCTAACAGACTTGGATGGTCAACGCGGCCCTAACGTCTTGGCATTATCAGGAACTTCTTATCTACGAGATTCCACACAGTTTCATGTTGGTAATCCCCAAGGTATTTTAATGCCAGAGCCGAGTGCAACGGAAGCGATCGCCCAAAGCCGCTTTAAATTTCTGCCCCAATTGAACGGCAAAGGTGAGCCTATCCGTATTTCGGGGACACCTGAACGTCAGAAAATGGGAATGTTTAAAGAGATGGCACAAGCGCTGGTTGGCAACAACGGTAGCGGTCATTTAGGACAGGAGCTTGAGGAATTGAAACACCTTGGCGAGAGCAATTCAGATTTTTGGCAGGATAGAGAACGCCTACTATTACTCGTCAACTCCTATGACCAAGCACGATGGGTAGCAGACGAAATCCGTCAATGTTGGTGGGGTATGCGGGAGAAAGTCTACCATTTGCAGCGCGATCGCACCGAAACTTTGACTGATGATGACATCGACTATCAGTCAAGGATGGAAGTTGGCGCTCTTAACCGTGCTGACATCGAAACTTTCGCACTCACTGGTGGCAAAATCCTGGCTGCACCGATCAGTGCTATGGGGCGCGGATTCAACATTTTGAATGCAAATGGCAAAGCTGCTTTTGGTGCGGTTTACTTTCTTACCCGTCCCTATCCTCATCCACATGATACTCAGGCGATCGCTCAAGAAATCAACCGTCGTGCCTTGGATTGGATAGAAGATGCGAATTTCGTTGCTTGGGAAGGAGACGGAATTTTAGGGCGTGCGGAAGCCGTGCGTCGATTGGCTGCGCGTTACTGGCGATCGGTAGAACATCGTTCTTATTACAAAACGCTGCGTGCAAATGAAGAGTTACGTGCCTTTCCGCGCCAAGATTTAGCCGCAACTACTGCTGGCGTAATCGTTCAAGCTGTAGGTCGTCTTTTGCGGGGAGGTGTTCCCTTTCATGCTTACTTTGTCGATGCTGCTTGGGCACCAAACTATGACAAAGAGCAACAGCCTGATACACCACGTACCAGCTTGCTAGCAGCAATCATTGATTTGCTTTGTGAATATGTTGATGAAGATTTTATCAGTCAAGCTTTATACCAATCAATAGCAGATGCTTTGGCTGATATCGATGGCTTTAACTGGGAAATAGACGCAAGAGATAGAGGAAAAGTATGACTAGTAAAATTACACCAGCAAATATTTTGCTACCTGCCCGCATGAACTTGGTGACAGATGCATTTGCCAACCTAGAGATTGCTGTACTGTCATTTCCTTTTGTTCAGGTGGTTGCAGACTTTTGCCATGATATAAAACAAGTCTTGTATCGTGGCAACAACAGGGAGGTTAGGTGGCCTTATCGCCAGTTAAATAATGCTCTCCTTGCCTGTGCATCTACGCTCACATACGGTTTTGAGTTTCATAGTTTTGACGAGGAAAGCCAGCTTTCCTTATATCAAGCATTAGCTGTGGGAACACCAGAGAACCCACTGAAGACTCCCACACCCCAGCAGATACATCAATTAGTGATAATTTGGGCGCAGGAATGGACGAAGCAATATCGTGATAAAGGTAAAACAGATGAAGTGAATAGCGTGTGCGATCGCTTTCTCGAAAGAATAGCTGTAATACCGCCAGATTGGGAGTGGCAATGCATCAAGGCAGAAACACTTGTGCGCGATATTAACGCAGAGAAAGGATTGGGATTTCAAGCTATTCCCAGTCTGCTCGCAACCATGTTGCATGGTAAAAAGTGCATCATTCACTCTGGACAACAAGAACAGGAAATTCAATGGCGCAAAGTACAGGGAGGCGGTTCGAGCAAAGTTGGACTCTATCTAGTTAGCAAGCCGTTTAAAGCGAATTACACGGATAATAATGGCAAGGAAAGAGAAGGTTATTTTGCTTATCGCCTAGACTTTAATGTTGAGACGCAAGCAGGACGGTTTAATAACAATGGCAATTTAGAGCCGTGGATTTTCTTACATTTAAGTTGCCAGCGATATCCTCATGAACCCTTATTGGATGGCAATTACGGTCGTGACATCTCTGTTCTCATGGGTATGAACAAGGCACGTTTATCCGATTACGAGGTAGATTCGACGTTAGTACGTTTGGCGATCGAAAACAACGGCAAAGAAAAAGAGAATTTGTGGGGATTGCAACTGCCGGAACTCCTTGCGGCCTTCAAAGCACGCGCTCTAGAACAGCCAGAAAATATTCTTAACAATCCCGCGACATTGGGTAATTTAAACAACTCAACTAGCTGGGGTGATAGAGACGAATATTATCTAATTCATGTTGAGGGCTATGGGTACGAGCATGAGAAACGAAAACGAGGACATAGTATCAAAACGGGATTTAGTTTTCTAGAACGAGGCGATATCATTGCACGGGTACTGGAACCGCTCAACGGCATTTTAATACCAGATAATCCAATGCAATCTGATATTCCTACGCCATCTGGTCTGAAAGTACCACTAGCTATGCGCGATTACGAATTTATTTCTAGACCTCGTAAAGGACGCGAATTTTATCAACAAATTGTTGCTGATACTATTTGCCGAGCATTGCAAGGTAAGCCAATGCATATCTTTCTCATTTACCGAGAACAAGACACTTGTGAGACTGTTTACCAGCAATTACGTGATGTATTCCTTCTCAATGAAAATGAGGATTTTCCAGCACACATTACAGTTTCAAAAATTTTGATTGATAATGCCAAGCTTTTAGAAAAATTTAATCCAGATGGACTCAAGCCTAAAGATGGTAGCCAATTCGACAGGCGGATGCGTGATGAACATCAAGCGAAGCGAGACCTATGGCGCACTTTTCTCAAGCAACGTGCTATTCCTCTGATAAATTTTGAGACTAATCCTCACTGTTTAGCGATTATCGAAATTGGCCGAATCAAAATAAAGGGTGTTCTCCCCCAACAAAACATCAAAGGAGCTATTCGTGAAGCTTGTGTCAGAGAGGGAATTAGTTCTCAAATGATACAGACGGTTACACCAAAATCAAGTGACACAGAAGATGGTCAGGATAAATTACCAGCCTACAGCAAACCAACAAAAGGACGTGTGATGAGTGCTGTACTAGATGGAACATTACGTCAAATTGGGGCGCTATATGGACTACCTTCTCAAGTTTATGGTTCAGCAAAGATACCGAAAGAAATTGCCCAAGACTTAGATGTAATTGCCTTTTATCGTCACAAAACTAGCCAATATCAAGGTGATATTCACTATGCTCTTGCGGTTCGTCTGCGTGCAACGGGTGAGGTAGATGTACTGCTTCCCGATGCTAATGATTGGATTCCTTACACACAGGCGGGAATTGCTGTCGGAAAAATTTTTGCTGAAGCACGTCGCGATCGCCAAGAAAATACAAAGCGCCTTCAAAGTAAAATCAAGTTGAACGGCACGGAATTAGTAAAGTTTGTTGCACGCGTACTAACTAAACATTTAGACCGACCAACTATTGTTCTAATTGAAGCTGAAGGCTGGCGTAACGGACGCGGCGAAGACAATGATGGCAAAATCTGGCCCCAGTTACAAAATGAGAACCTTCTGGCAAAACGCAACGTTCTCGACTTCTGCCATGTTCCTAGTCACACTTGCGAGTATAAGCGTGACAATAAACAACTACAGAACTTATTAGCAGTAATTCGTATTCGCACTGGCAAAGAAACACCGCAGTACATTACCAATCGAGAAGCTTGGAACGAAGATTATCCAACACGAGATTTCCAACATCTGAGCGGTTTTTACGATAAGTCAGCACCAGAACTACTACATTACTTCTCTGTGGGAAGGCTACCAAAAACACAGAAGGCGCAAGATGAAATGCCAATACCCGAACTTTATAAGCTTGGGTTCCAAGAGGATAAATACGGTGCTAACATCCCATTCAAACATCAACAGATGGTGGAGATGGTGCCATTCTTTGTACACCCAGATTTTCAGACAGAAGAAGCTTTAAAGGCACTATGTCGAGTACCTCACTATTTAAGATGTTCACCTGCTTGGTCTATGGGAAATATTATTTTGCCATACCCAATGCATTTAGGCCAGGAAATCATAGAAGATCATCTGTGCATACTTGGTGTAAATTTATAAATTTAACGTAAGGCATAACGAAAGGAATTTGTTATGCCTCATATTCTTCAAACTCCAAGCTAATGCAGCAAAAAAGCGCAATTGAGGCAGATGCCTGCGGCGGCAGAAAAAGCTGATTTAGAGGGGTTAGGTGCATTTGATCCAATGCCTTTTCAGATCATCGCAGTCAAGCGATCGCTAGAACAACTTCGACCCAATTTATAACTAGCTTACTCGGTTGGGCTAGGTAAAACCATACAGGTTGGCATGATTCTGACTGGAAAAAGAGATTTTAATCACATTGTTGTGTGATGTCTAACTGACAGATGCGGTGGTGGTCTGGAAGAAGCGGTTAGCAGGGCGCGCTAGTCCGAGATTTTCACGCAGAGTCTTACCCTCATACTCTTTGCGAAAGATACCACGTCGTTGGAGTTCTGGCACAACCTTGTCAACGAAATCGTTTAACCCTTCAGGAAGAAAAGGGAACATAATGTTGAAGCCATCAGATCCTTCCTCTGTCAGCCATTGTTCCATCTCATCGGCAATGGTTTGGGGTGTGCCGACGAAAGCCAGCCCGCCGTAACTGCCAACGCGTTGAGCTAGTTGTCGAATAGTCAAGTTCTCACGTTGCGCTAAGGCTATTACTCTTTCTCGTGAAGAGTGAGCAGCATTGGTCGGTGGGATTTCTGGTAAGGAACCATCCGGATCAAAACCCGAAACGTCGTAGCCAAGCGCACTATTTAGGCTAGCAATCCCACTGTCATAATGTACTAGGCTATCCAAATAAACACGCTTGTCCTGTGCTTCGGCGACGGTTTCCCCCACAACGACTAAAGCACCCGGAAGGATTTTTATACTGTCTGGGTCGCGTGCGATCGCCCGCGCTCGTCCCTTAATGTCTGCAAATAAAGCTTTGCCAGCCTCCAGATTACTAGCAGGTGCAAACACAGCCTCGGCGGTTTCGGCAGCTAATTGCCGTCCGGCTTCGGATGCGCCCGCTTGAACGATTAACGGCCAGCCTTGGACAGGTCTGGCGATGTTCAATGGCCCCCGCACCGAGAGATATTTTCCCTTATGATTCAGAACGTGAAGCTTTGCAGGGTCGAAATAAATCCCTGCTTCCACATCCCTAATAAACGCATCGTCAGCAAAGGAATCCCAAAGACCCGTGACGACATCATAAAATTCTCTAGCCCGCCGATAACGTTCATCATGCTCTATCTCCCCTTCTAATCCGAAGTTGAGTGCTGCATCTGGATTGGCTGTAGTGACGATATTCCAGCCAGCGCGACCGCCACTGATATGATCCAGAGAAGCGAAGCGGCGAGCGATGTGGTAAGGCTGGTCATAAGTCGTGGAAGCGGTGGCTACCAGGCCGATGTGTTCGGTGACGCTGGCAAGGGCAGAAAGCAAGGTGAAAGGTTCAAAGGATGTGATAGTATGGCTGCGTTTGAGCGCGTTGATTGGCATATTTAGCACTGCTAAGTGATCTGCCATGAAGAATGCGTCAAACTTGCCCTGCTCTAGTTTCTGGATGAATCGTTTCAGTGCTGGAAAGTTGAAATTAGCGTCAGGCAAAGCCCCAGGATAGCGCCAAGCGCCTGTATGTATGCTTACCGGGCGCATGAAAGCACCCAGTTTTAATTGCTTCGATCTGCTCATTGTCCCTCCGTATCATGTTTAGAATGCTGGGGCGATGTCCCCTTGAAGTAGTTGTTGATTCTTAAAAGGAAAGGAGTCAATTATCTTAGCGCAGACTTGCACAATAAACAGAGCGTGGGCTGCACCAGCCACACAAAAGCGGTAGAAATTCTCTCTTTCCTCATCAGTTTCCGGCAATCTAGGTTCTTGCGTAGGCGTAGCCCGCCGCAGGCATCGCTTTTTCGGAATGTGAGGGGCATGGTTCAGACATAGTTTTCTAGAACCTTTGTAGTTCGGACTAAAATTTTATACGGTAAATCGATAAATTTATAGTAGTATACTATAAGATTTGCATAGGTGAGGATAAAAAACAAGGTATATCTCCCCAGTCCCCATTTAATTTGGAGGCAAGAATGTCAGCACCACGCTACGGTATTTGGGTATCTGTTGGGGGTAACTTTGGCCCTCTCAAGACGCTAGATGAACCGATTGATGCTAGTTATGAACGCACGCGATCGCTAGTATTTAGAAGCAGAAGTTTAGGATATGTCGTAACCTTAGTCGCATAGCACCTTTTCAACTAGATAAGAAATTAACTTGTAATACTTAATGTTTGATAAACTAACAATTAGGGTATCATGTTAACTGTAATTCGCCGTACACTCTTTGTATATATTATGCAAACTCTATCAACTGCATAAGTTAGTCAGACAAATCAGCGAGACCTCTGGTATAGCGATCGCTAACGCAATTTTATAGATAAAAGGCAGATGAGCAAAACACGCGAGTAATAGTAGCTCATTGTCGAAGATGACACCGATGCAAATTAAGTGGTGCTTAATTTGCATCGGGTGGATTTTTGCGTGTAGAAGCCGCTCACAGTGGCAAAAAAATTATGTTGACTGCTAAAAGGAGAAAAGGAATTGCTAACAGAAAATGAACTACAACTATCTGCTGATGTACTGGTAATTGGTGGTGGCCCTGCCGCTGCATGGGCAGCATGGGCAGCCGCATCCCAAGGAGTCAAAGTCATCATTGTTGATAAAGGTTTTTTGGGTACAAGCGGTGCAGCTGCTGCCAGTGGTAACGGTATCATGGCTCCTTCTCCAGAGAATTGGGACAAAGTTTTATCGGAGCGTTATCGCATAGGAAAAACCCTCGCTAACTCACGTTGGATTGAGCGTGTTATCGAAAAAACTTGGCTCAGTTTGCCCTTAGTGGAAGATTGGGGCTATCGTTTCCCCAAGGAAAATGGGGAATCTGTGCGCCAGAGCTATTATGGGCCTGAATATATGCGGGTACTTCGCAAAAACCTCTTGCGTGTTGGTGTACAAATTTTCGACCAAAGCCCGGCTCTAGAACTTTTATTGGCTGACGATGGCTCAGTCGCTGGGGCAAGGGGTGTGCAGAGGCAACATCATCGTAACTATACCGTTCGTGCTGGTGCAGTAGTCTTGGCGAATGGCGGTTGTGCATTCTTGAGTAAAGCATTAGGGTGCAATACTAATACCGGTGATGGGCTGCTGATGGCAGTGGAAGCTGGTGGCGAACTCTCTAGTATGGAAGCTTCCAATCACTATGCAATTTCGACCGCTTTCAATGCCACAGTGACACGGGGTGTTCCCTTTGGCTGGGCTAGTTACAGTGATGAAGCAGGTAACGATCTTGGTGGCTATATCGATGGTCGTCGCGATCCATCGTTCCTTCCCAATGCACTCCTAAAAGGCTCCGTTTATGCTCGTTTGGATAAAGCGACGCCTGAAGTCAAGGCAGTGATTGAAAAGTCTCATTTCATCGCTTTTCTACCGTATAAAAAAGCTGACATTGATCCCTATACAGAACGAGTGCCTGTAACACTAATTTTAGAAGGTACAGTCCGTGGTACAGGTGGAATCCGTTTGACCGATGATAGTTGCGGTACAAAAGTTCCTGGACTCTACGCTGCCGGTGATGCAGCATCACGGGAGTTTCTAGCCGGGTTAGCTTCTGGAGGCGGTGGCCCCAATGCTGCTTGGGCAATCTCCACAGGTCAATGGGCTGGAGTTGGGGCAGCTAGCTTTGCGAAAAGTTTGGGCGATCGAGCAAATGAACGGGTTGCGCGTCCTACTGGTCAAGTCGGATTGCGATCGCCTAAGTTGGGGCGTAGCCCATCGCCTTCACCATCTTCGGAAACATTTGATAGTGAAGCGATCGTGCGCGGCGTACAAGACCAGATGTTCCCATTAGAGAAGAATTATTTGCGTTCTGAGCAGGGACTTTTAGATTCCCTCGCCAAATTAGAAACGCTGTGGCAGCAAGTACAAGGGAACCCGAAACAAGATACAGTGCGCGATGTGGAATTTTCTCGTCGAGCGGCTGCTCTGACCGCTGTAGCGCGATGGGCATACTTTAGTGCTTTACATCGCACGGAAACACGCAGCGAACATCTTCGTATGGACTATCCCGAAACCGATCCAAATCAGCGTTATTACCAAGCAACTGGCGGCTTAGAAAGACTTTGGGTGAGGCGCGATTGGATTAAGGATGCCATCGCTACACCACCACCAGCACTAACCACTCAAACCACGCCCTCTGTATCAAAGTTGTAGTAGGAGCAGAATCATGATCGAGCTTGTCAGCCATAAACTCTGTATCAATTGCAATCTGTGCGTCCAAGTATGTCCTACTAATGTTTTTGACTCCGTACCGAACCAACCACCTGCGATTGCCCGACAAGAAGACTGTCAAACTTGTTTCATGTGTGAAGCATATTGTCCTGCGGATGCGCTCTATGTTGCGCCTGAATCTCACACCAATGTTGCAGTCAATGAGGATGAATTAATTGAAAGTGGCATCATGGGTGAATATCGTCGCATCTTGGGTTGGGGATATGGCAGAAAAAACAATAGTGAATTAGATACTGCTCATAAACTACGCCAACTACCGCGCCCCTATCAAAGTTAATTTCAGTAGGCTTGATTCTTAGGAGAGAGATACAACTAAGAATCAAGCTTTTGCAGCAAGTTTTTGGTCAGATATCGGCTCAATAGCATCCTGAAAAGTAATTTTTGTGACGTTATCAGAGTTTTCATTAGCTAGAAAAGTTGCCTTAGTAACTGGAGCGGGACAAGGTTTGGGACTAGAAATTGCCAAATCACTTGCCAAAGCTGGTGCGTGTGTCATCGTCAATGGGCGAAATTTTGAACGGCTTAATCAAGCAGTTGCAGTCATTGAATCAATTGGCGGATTAGGTTTTTCATTACCGTTTGATGTGACAGACGAAGTTGCGGTTCAAAGTGCGTTTATTGAGATCCGAGAAAAGCACGGCTATTTAGATATTCTGGTTAATAATGTGGGAATGCGCGATCGCCGGGGATTGTTCGAGTTTGAAATGGATGCAGTGCGTCGGTTAATCAATGCTGATTTAATTGCACCATTCAATTTGTCACGAGAAGCGGCAAAACTGATGATGCACAGAGGTGAAGGTCGAATCATTAATATTACGTCAATTGCAGGACAACTTGCAGGTGCGGGTGACGCAGTTTATACGACAGCTAAAGGAGGACTCGAAGCCCTAACCCGTACACTTGCCGCAGAACTTGGGGCTTTTGGAATTACAGTCAATGCAGTTGCTCCAGGCTTTTTTGCAACTGAGAGTAATGCTGATGTAGTTGCCGATCCAGCAGTCACGGAATGGTTGAAACATCGAACTTCTCTCGCGCGTTGGGGATCTCCACAAGAAATTACAGGCGCTGTTGTGTTCTTCGCTTCTCCAGCCGCATCTTACATCACGGGACAGGTTTTAGCTGTTGATGGTGGCTACCTTTCCCATTTCTGATTAATTGTTTTACCCGTAGATAGATATACTTTTTCGGAGCTTGCATTTGCAGCTTATCTATGTGAATATTCTATGAGCAAAATACGGTAAATCGCCCGAATCATCGTAGTATTTATATTGCCTGTAGTTTAAATGTATGTATGCTCACTAAGTATTTACCAAATCGACTGATGAAGATTGTCAGCAGCCTTCTTCAAAATTATGAAATATCCAGAATTGGCATATTTGCTTTATTCTTTACCTGTGGGTTAACTTTGACTCTTGTGATATCTGCGTGTTCTGCCAACAATACAGGTAACTCTGTAGCAACACAGACAGCAAATCAAGGTGTGGTAGTTCGTATCGGCTATCAAAAAGCGGCGACTATTCTCAGTGCTCTCAAAAACCGAGGTAATTTAGCGCAAACTTTAACGGCTGCTGGTGCTTCGGTGACATGGGCAGAATTTCCCGCCGGTTCACCCATGCTAGAAGCAATGAACGCAGGTAGTATTGACTTTGGCTATACAGGTGAATCACCACCAATATTTGCCCAAGCTGGAGGTACTCCCTTACTTTATGTTGCTTACGATCCTTGGAGTCCCAAAGCCGAAGCAATTATTGTTCCGAAAGATTCACCAATTAAAACGGTTGCTGACCTTAAAGGGAAAAAATTAGCCTTTGCTAAAGGCTCGAACAGTAACTATCTTGTTGTCAAAGCTGTAGAAGCTGCCGGATTAAAGTATAGTGACATTCAACCAGCACATCTAACACCAGCAGATGCCCGTGCTGCATTTACTGGTGGTAACGTTGATGCTTGGGCAATTTGGGACCCTTACCTAGCAGCAGTTGAACACGACACAAAGGTTAGAAAATTAACAGATGCGACAAATTTAGCACCGAATCGGGGTTACTATCTTGCGCGTCAAGAGTTTGTTAATTCTCACCCAGATTTGTTGAAAACCCTTTTAGATGAAGTCAGTAAAGTAGATAAATGGGCAGCAAATAATCCAGAAGAAGTTGCCAAGTTTTTAGAACCAGAGTTAGGGATTCCCGCAGCAGCATTAGAAATTGCCGAAAAACGACGAAAATATGGCGTTTTACCGCTAACAGATGAAGTAATAACTCAGCAACAAAACATTGCCGATACTTTTTACAAAATCAAGCTAGTTCCCAAGCAAATCCAAGTCAAAGATATCGTTTGGAACGGTAATAAATCTTAGAAGTCTCTCCCTATTCCCAAAATCTTATGGACATCAACACCCAACAGATAAAAACTGATGTACTTGTCATTGGTGGTGGTACGGCCGGGACAATGGCAGGTATCAAGGCAAGACAAGCCAATCCTGATGCAGATGTGCTGATTTTAGAAAAGGCTAACATACGTCGCAGTGGTGCGATCGCAATGGGTATGGATGGCGTGAATACCGCAGTTATTCCCGGCCATTCTACCCCAGAACAATACGTGCGCGAAATCACCCTTGCTAACGATGGCATTGTCAACCAAAAAGCCGTTTATCAAACAGGCAAATTAGGTTACGAAGTCATCCAAGAATTAGAAAGTTGGGGTGTGAAATTTCAAAAAGATGCCCAAGGCAACTATGACTTAAAACAAGTGCATCGTGTGGGTAAATATGTCTTACCCATGCCAGAAGGTAAAGACCTCAAAACCATTCTTACCCGCCAAGTCAAACGCCACAAAGTCAAAGTCACAAATCGCGTCATGGCAACCCGTGTCTTAGTTAAAGCCGGACGTGCTATTGGTGCAGTAGGATTTGATGTCAGAAACGGTGATTATATTATCATTCAAGCTAAAGCCGTTATCTTATGTACAGGTGCTTGTGGCAGATTAGGATTACCTGCTTCTGGCTATCTTTACGGCACTTATGAAAATCCTACCAATGCCGGAGATGGCTATTCAATGGCTTATCACGCAGGTGCAGAACTTAGTAATATTGAATGCTTTCAAGTTAATCCTTTAATCAAAGATTACAATGGCCCCGCCTGCGCTTATGTTGCCGGGCCTTTCGGCGCACATACTGCTAACGCCGAAGGAAATCGCTTCATTAGCTGTGACTATTGGAGTGGTCAAATGATGTTGGAAATCTGGAAAGAATTAAATTCTGGAAAAGGGCCAGTCCAATTGAAAATGACCCATCTCGATGAAGATACAATTGCAGAAATTGAATCCATACTGTGGGCGAATGAACGACCGAGTAGAGAACGTTTTCATCAAGGTAGAAATGAAGATTATCGCACTCACGGCGTAGAGATGCACATTTCTGAAATAGGCTTATGTAGCGGTCATAGTGCTTCTGGTGTGTGGGTAAATGAAAATGCTCAAACAACCATTCCAGGTTTATATGCAGCCGGAGATATGGCCAGCGTTCCCCATAATTACATGATTGGGGCATTTGTTTTTGGTCGCATAGCCGGAACTCATGCCATTGAATATATCCAAGATTTAGATTTCATCCAACCAGATACAGATTTTTTAGAAGCTGAAAAAGCCAGAATTTATGCACCTTTAACTCGCCCTAATGGTGTACCTCATACTCAAGTTGAATATAAATTAAGACGCTTAGTAAATGATTATCTGCAACCACCAAAAACAGGTAACAAAATTGATATTGGTTTAAAACATTTTGTGCAATATCAAGAAACATTAGATTTAATGGGCGCTCGTGACCCTCATGAATTGATGCGTAGTCTAGAAGTTCACTTTATTCGCGACTGTGCAGAAATGGCAGCCAGAGCATCATTATATCGTCAAGAAACTCGTTGGGGGCTTTATCATTACCGCTTAGATTATCCAGAAAAAAATGATGATGAATGGTTTTGTCATGTCAACTTAAAGAAAGATGAATTAGGGGAAATGGTATTGTTTAAACGTCCTGTAGATCCTTACATTGTGGATGTAAATTTACATCATGAAATTTATGATATAGCAGCGAGATAAAAATGAAATATTTATTTTGGGATTTTGATAATACACTAGGTTATCGTCAAGGAATGTGGAGTGAAACATTACATTCAATTTTAATATTGAATAGAATCTACAATATAGATTTAGAAGATATTCGACCATTCTTGAAGAATGTCTTTCCTTGGCACTCGCCTGAAACTTCCCATAGTTTATTGTTTAATGAAAAAACATGGTGGGAATACATGAATGAATACTTTGCAGAAATATATGAGAGAGTAGGGATAAATAGAAATCAGGCAATAAAATATGCTTTTCAAGTCCAAAATGAATATAAGAATATTGAAAAATGGCATTTATATGATGATGTCATTCCTACTTTACAATATACAATCAAGAATAATTTTAAAAATATAATTTTATCAAATCATATACCTGAGTTACACGAAATCATAGACCAATTAAATATTACAGAATACTTTGAAAAAATATATACGTCTGGGAAAATTGGATATGAAAAACCCAACCTAAAATTTTATGCTCATGTCATCAATGATTTAAAGGTTGAAAAAACAGAATGTGTAATGATAGGTGATAGCTACGATGCTGATATCGCTGGAGCATTACGGGCAGATATACAAGCAATTTTAGTCAGGAAGCCTAATGATAAAAATTATAAACTTTATAGTCAAGATTTTAGAGGAATACTAAAAATAATTAGAAAAATCTCAACTCTTGAAGAAAGCATTTTAGTGAATTAAAGAATTGAATGAGTTATAAAGCTATAATTTTCGATCTCGATAATACACTATTAAATTTCGAAATATGTGAAGTCAAGCTATTCTTGGTGCCTTGGAAGCTTGTACAATATCTTTAGATTTAAATGGAATAAGTGAAAATGTTTTTCTGCAAGTATTTGAAACTTATAATTCCAAGTATTGGAGACAGCGAGAAATCTTTTCTCCTAGTGAGTTAATCGAGATGTCTTATCAAAGTACACTTGCTCAATTAGATATACAAACAGATAAAATCAGCAATCTCAGTCAAAGTTTTTGGCAAATTTTTAATTATTCGGGCGTAATGGAACCTGATGTAAATGAAGTACTAACTGTTCTCGCAGGTAATTATCGTTTGGCTGTCATCACCAATGGTTTTGTATCAGCGCAACTACCGAGAATGCAAGCTGCGCGAATTGAGCATTTTTTTGAGGAAATTGTAGTTTCTGAAGCAATTGGTTTTGCTAAACCATCTCCTGAGATATTCCATCATGCTTTATCTAGGTTAAATTTAACGCCAGCAGAAGTTATTTATGTTGGAGATTCTCTAAAGCACGACTATGCAGGAGTAACACAAGTTAAAATTGATTTTTGCTATTACAACAGAAAAAATTAAAATTTACCACAAGAAGCAAAACCAAAGTTTATGATAAGTGAACTCTTAAATTTGCTGGAATTGTTTAACTAACAATTTTTTATTTATTCATCTAAATTTAAATTTTAAATAGTTATGTTTAAATTATTGTGAAGAACTTTTTAATATGTCTATATATAATTCAATTGGTCAACAATACTCAAAAACTCGCGTTCCTGATATCCGTATTGTCAATAAAATAATTGATTTACTGAATTTAGCCAAAGGTAGCATTATTGCTGATATCGGCGCTGGTACTGGTGGTTACAGTCTAGCGCTAGCTAATAAAGGATTTTTTGTTAATGCTGTTGAACCTTCTGTAGTTATGCAAAAACAAGCAGTAGAACATCAGCAAATTAAGTGGTTTACTTGCTATGCAGAAAATCTACCTCTACCAGATCAGTCTGTTGATGCTGTTGTAAGTATCCTAGCAATTCATCACTTTTCTCATCTCGCAAAAGCTTTTCAGGAAATGCACAGAATAATTAGAGATGGGGCAATAATTTTGTTAACTTTTGATATTAGATTAGCTCAGAAAATATGGCTTTATGATTATTTTCCGTTTTTGTGGGAAGACGGGTTACGATTTTTACCACTTAACAAACAGGTTAATTTAATTCAGAGTAATACTAAAAGGCGTGTTGAAGCGATGCCCCTTTTGTTACCATACGATTTATCTGATTTATTCGCAGCAGCAGGCTGGAGACGGCCAGAGTTATATCTTCAAGCAGAAGTACGTGCGGGAATATCATCTTTTGCTTTAGCTAATCAAGATTTAGTAGAGCAAGGAGTAAAGTTACTTGCAGCAGATTTAAGTAGTGGGGAATGGAGCAAAAAATATAGTGATATTCACAATTTGACAGAGATTGATATAGGCTATCGTTTGATTCGTGCAACGCTGGATAACTAAATAATTGTAATTTTAAATTATGAAAAATAAAGTTACTGTAGGTGAGAAAATTAAAATTAGACAAGCTGAGATTAAAGATGTAGAGCAAATTGCTAGTCTTTGCGAACAACTTGAATATTCTGTGACAAATCAACAAACAGAGCAGCGCCTTACTAAAATTAAAAATAATGATACTCATATTGTGTATGTTGCCACTGTAGAAGATGAATATGTAATTGGTTGGGCGCACGCTCATATTTGTGAATCAATAGTTATTCCAACTCCAGCGATTCTTTTGGGATTAGTTGTAGATAAAGATTATCGTCATAGTGGAATTGGACGTTTTTTAATGCAACAAATTGAACAGTGGGCTTCCCTGGCTGGATGTGATAGTGTTCTGTTACGTTCTAATATTAAACGCAAAGAAGCTCACTTTTTTTATGAGAAAATTGGCTATACCAATATCAAGCAATCATTAACTTTTTATAAAAAATTGCTTTAGTGAAAAATATACACTTAATTAATACATTTGCCACTCACCTTCTGCTTGCTGTTGTCTGGAATTTAAATATTTGAATGAACTACATACATTGTATGCATCTAAACAACCTATAATCGTGAGATAATTGATGTAAGATTACCTCATTTATTTTACGGTTTAGCAGTTTCAATACAAAATTATGGAGTTATTTTATGGCTTTAATTAATCAAAGAATAGATGTTCCTGTCATCGTTGATGAATCTAAATGTCTAGAAAAATGCACAGCCTGTATTGAAGTTTGTCCCTTGGATGTATTGGCAAAAAATCCAGAAACAGGCAAAGCTTACATGAAATATGATGAGTGTTGGTTTTGTCTGCCTTGTGAAAAAGAATGTCCAACCAATGCAATTACTGTGCAAATTCCCTTTTTATTACGTTAAGTATCTAGGTAAAAGTTAATGAATGATGACCTCAACGATTGGCTAGAAATGTTGCGATCGCCTGACGTAAACGATCGTATAGTAGCTGTCAAAACCTTGCAACATCTAGGCGATGATGAAACAATCGATGCTTTAATCATCGCTTTGAAAGATGAAAATGTTACTGTTAAAAAAATAGCAATATCTGCCCTTTGGGAAATTGCTAATCCTGTTGCCATTCCTGCCTTAATTGAATGCCTCGGTTCAGCAGATACAGATATTCGCACTGAAGCTGCATCAGCATTAAACGAGTTAGTTACACAAGACGAATTGTTACTTTTACTAGATAAACTCCAAAGTCATGATGTAAATATTCAATTAAATCTTTTAATGCTTTTGCGGAAGATACATGATATTCAATCTTTACCCGACATTTTACCATTTCTAGAATCAAAAAATCCTGACTTAAGAGAAGCAGCTATTACGACACTGAGATATATCAATCAACTAGAAAAATGTCCGCAAGCTTTAAATTTAATCTTTGATGAAGAAGCAAGTGTACGTCGTGCTGCTGCTTTAACTTTAGAACATTTGCAAGATGCAGAAGTGATTACAATACTTTGTCAAGCACTTACAAATGATAGTGACTGGCAAGTTCGCCGGAATGCAGCTAAATCTCTGGCTATTCATGCAAATAATCAAGCAATTTCAGCATTAGAAATAGCTTTAAATGATGAACATTGGCAAGTGCGGAAATCAGCAGCACAAGCTTTGCAAAAAATTCCAAATATTGAAGTTATGCCGAGATTAATTCAAGCCTTAACAGATGAATATGCAGATGTCCGCAAAGAAGCTGCGATCGCACTTGGAAATTTAGCTCATCCCGACGTTATTAATCCCCTACAACAAGCCTTAGACGATCCTGACAAAGAAGTGTCCATCCAAGCGCAACGGGCAATTCAGAAGATTCAAACAGATAAAAAAGTCGTTTTGGGTTAATTGAATTGACAATAATGATGCAATCAAAGGATGATTTTTATCAGCAACAAGTAGTCCAACTCCTCAAACAAATTATCGAACCTATCTTAAAAAATGACATCGTTAGTTTGGGAATGGTGCGAAATCTCCGCATAGTTGATGACTATATTTACTTACGTTTATATATTGGTTCTCATCAGCACCAATTACAGCTAGAAATTCAATCTAAATTATCATCTCTATCTTGGTGTAAAAAAACTTATATTCAAATTTGTACAATTCCCGGTGTTAAAACAACTCTTGCAGTTTCTAGTGGTAAAGGTGGTGTGGGTAAATCCACAACAGCCGTTAATATAGCCGCATCTTTAAAATTACAAGGTGCAAAAGTAGGATTATTAGATGCTGATGTCTATGGCCCCAATGTTCCCCAAATGTTGGGTTTAGGACAAGTTGATATTCAAGTGATTAATACTCCCACTGGTGATAAGTTTTTACCTCTAGAAGTTCAAGGAATAAAAATAATGTCAGTGGGTTTACTTGCAGAAGCAAATCGTCCTTTGGCATGGCGGGGGCCTGTACTGCATAAAATTATCACGCAATTTTTGCAAGATGTGGAATGGGGAGAATTAGATTATTTATTGATAGATTTACCTCCCGGTACAGGTGATGCTCAAATTACAATTATCCAAGAAAGCCCAATTTGTGGAGTCATTTTAGTAACAACTCCTCAACAAGTGGCTGTTGCAGATGTACGACGTAATATATATATGTTTCGCCAAGTGGGTGTTCCTGTCCTTGGCATCATTGAAAATATGAGTTATTTAATTTGTGGTGATTGTGGTTCACGCACACCGATTTTTGGTAGTGGTGGTGGCGAACAATTAGCCGCAGAATTACAAGCGCCTTTGTTGGGACAAATTCCCATCGATCCCCGCATTTGTAGCGGTAGTGATACTGGAAATCCGATTGCGATAAGTGAATACGCTTCACCAGCAAAGGAGGTTTTTACACAAATAGCTACTTCATTAAATGCTACTTTTATGTTACATCATAAAACTACGCAGCTTGACCAAGCTTAGTAGCTTCAGGAACTTCAATCAATTGTCCTGTTTTGACATCGTAGATATAGCCATAGATCGGAATTTCATTGGGAACTAATGGATGCAAACGAATCCGTTGGACATCTGTATAGACGCTTTTGGCTTGGTCATCAATAGTCAACCAATTGATAAACTTGCCTTCGCCCGATCCCGACCCATATCCAATATCTGACCAACCTCTTTCATCTAGCTTGGCTGTTTTGAGGCTACTAGAAAGTAAATTGCTGATAATTTCATTAGTGAAGGTTTCCATGCCGCAATTAGTGTGATGAATTACAAACCATTCACGCGTACCAAGTAGTTTGTAAGAAATCACTAAAGAGCGAATCGCATCATCGCTAGCACGTCCCCCTGCATTGCGAATTACATGGGCATCTCCTTCAGCTAGTCCAGCAAATTTAGCTGGATCAAGCCGAGCATCCATGCACGTGAGAATTGCAAACCGACGAGATGGCGGTATGGTGAGATTACCTTTATCACCGAATTTATCAGTGTAACTAAGATTAGCTGCCAGAACTTCTTCTACAATTTGGCTCATTTTGAGTTTATGTGGGCGATCGCTAGTAGGGGCGCAAGGCCTTGCACCCCTACGAACGGTGTGGTTCAAATACACGAAAACTGCTGTAAATTGTTTTACGCAGAGGCGCAGAGAGTAAGAGTTTGAGACAAGTTTTTGCAATCTATGCGGGGTAAAAGACCAATGTTCGGAGTTCGATGCTTTCTCGTGGGGGAGCGTTGGCTGGGCTGGTGGGGTCTTCAAAGGCTGTATGGGCGGCAAAACGGGCGTGTCCGTCTTCTGCGGAGTCGAAACATTTGATAAATAGTGCTTCGTCCCTGTGCATTTGCGGGAAGTAGAACCATTTATGTTGCGAGTTATACGTGACTCCGTATGTCTCACCAACCCGATCGCGGTACACAAGATCGCCAGCTACAAGGTCTGTGGGTGCGATACTTTGCGCGTCACACAGTGCTAAGGGTGACTCTTGGATTGGTTGTGCGATCGCTCGCCAAACATTGATGATGGCAAATCGTTGTTTTAAGAACGTATCAATATCATCATCATCTATGCCTCGTGCTGCTAGTTCCAAACGGGCGCGAGTATAGCCTGATTTGGCGGTGAAATCGTTGTGTACGCGCTTGGCGGGTTCTTTAATATTATTCTCACCTGGCTTGGAGTTACCAGCGTTACGAAGGGTGCGATCGAATATCACTACCTTCGTTGCACCTGTCACTTCTTTTAACAATTGCTCGGCCTCTGGATAGTAGACGCGGCCTACTTCGTCTTCATCGTAAAAGTTGTGGACATTAGTATTATGTCCAGTAAAGGCGAATCCTTCCCTATCTAACGAGATGTTCTTTGAGATGGAGCGAGCGTTGTAAATTGGCAGTTTGTACGTCTGATAAGTTGCATTCGTGCGAGGAATCCCAGCTGGCGGTTCGTAAGTATAGTTAACAGGTTTTTCTGCCATTGGAATCAGGTAACTGAGGTTGGCCTCTATGTATGGCAGTTCTTGGGAAATCGGTCTATCTAGAACTTGGTTATTTAAGCTCATAGGTCATCCCATTTTGGATTTTGGTTAATTTTTGGTCAATACTTAACAGTTAATGATTCACTCCTATCGCCATACCTTTGTGTGCTATTTTTGAGATGCACCAACGGGAACAGGTTCACCGAGAACTTTGGCGAATCTTTGCAAATAGAAGTCCACAGGGTTTGCTACTGCTTGGATTGAGGAGCGATCGCTTAACCTGTTCCACCATGTCTGCAAACGAGGTGCTTCTGCTGGTAGTGTGAATTTGCGGAAGTGTTCTAAGAGTGGTAAACGTTCAAACCAGGGATAGAAGCTGATATCAACTAGGCTAAACCGATCTCCTAATAAGTAATCACCTTTGCCTAATCCTTCTTGTTCAATATATAAAAGTGCTTCTGCGAACTCTTTTCGTCCTTGTTCTTGTTCTTGGCTATCTTTACCGCGCAGAAATTTGTTAAAAGCTGGGACAAGGCGAGTATTGGCGTAGTCTATCCAAATCCGAGCGATCGCTTTACCTGCGGGATCGCGGGGAAACAAAGGTGGTTCTGGAAAAACTTCATCTAGATATTCATTGATAATGGCGGACTCGTAAATTTCAACATCCCCATGTTTGATAGCCGGAACTTTACCATAGCGCGAAATCTGCGTGTACCCATCTGGTTTATTTTGTAAGTCAATTTCTATCGGGGTGAAGTCAATACCTTTTTCCAGTAAGACAACACGAGTACGTTGAGAGAAGGTAGAGGCTTTGGCGAAGTATAGTTGTATGTTGCTCATGAAATTTTTTCCTTGTAATAATCTGTGATATGTAGACTATTCAATCTAAAGCAATAAAACAGAAGCTGTTCATGAGCGATCGCCCACTATGGATGAAAGAAACCATTCTGTTTTCTTAGGAGCTAAATGTGTTGATTGGCAGGTATGTACGTTAGTTTAAATGATATACTACAGTTTATCGATCGATTTAATGTACTTTAAATAGTATACAGTCTTTATGAAAATATGCATACCTAATTATTAGTGTAACTAAATAAATAGCTTGACATAATCAGGCGTTTGTGATTAGGGATTCTTTTTGTTGGCTGTGGCGTTTATCGCTCATTCGCAATCCTTACTGGCCACATCTGGCAGCTAAACAACTTGGACACGATAAACTCTGGCCTGTTCAATGCGATCGCGCTTGGCTGCGATCTCAACTGGGTTTAATTGAGCATCAACCACCTTAAACCCTTGCTGTTTAGCGGTAGGGGTTGTGGCTATTCGAACAAACATGGTATTATATGCATTCTGGTCATCACAGTGCTATTTTTTTACCTTAATACTAAGTATACAAAGTTTTTGGTTTGCTAACATTAAGCTTTACTAATACTATTGCAAAGCTGGTGATATACAAGTCTGCTAAAACTTCATCAAAAAAAATTAGTAGAAACATTGTATTTCAACGTCTCTACCAATGTCCTCATCCGTGCAAATTATCTTAATCCATAGGTTAAAGAAAAAAGCATTATGAACTGAGTGAATGCAAAGCGCACGCAAGGCAAGACTAACAACTAGAAACGTCTATCCTCCCTTAACCCTGGTTTGTCACTCTCGGAAAACAATAATAGAATTCAGATTCTAAGACTTAGATTGAATCAAGGTTTGAGGCTTTCTTTTTTAAGAGAAACTAAAATTTATAGACAAAAAGAAAAGCCAAAGCCCCATAAACATTTGGGTTATTGCATTCTCCAAAAGTGACAAAAGAGGATAAGAAAGGGAGCTAGCAGATCTCTTGTGCGTAAGTCCTAACAACGAACGAAGGATGAAAACCTTAAACAGGGTTGAAATAATTTTCAAACAGGGAAAAACTGATGATACCAAGTAATAGAGTAAAAGTCCAAAAACCCAAACAAAAGTTTTTTTTTGAACTTCCACCTGCGCTTAAATCTATAAACTTTTCTTGTTTCATTATTGGACAAAGTTTATCTTTTTTTGGGTCTTGGATGACTCAACTTGCTTTGGTATGGCTAGTTTATCAGTTAACTAATTCGGCTGTATTAGTGGGTGTAGCTGGATTTACAAATCAAGCTATGGGCTTAATTATTACACCTTTGGTAGGAGTATTGCTAGATCGCTGGAACTTACGATATGTTCTATTAACTACTCAGCTAGTATCTATTCTGCTATCTTCTATCTTAACTTTTTTAACTCTTACCAATAACATCAATGTTGCATGGATTATTGCCATAGGCACAATTCAGGGAATTGTAAAAGCTTTCGATTTACCAGCACGCCAGGTAATTATTCCCAGACTTTTGGATCAGAAATCAGATACTTATAGCGCAATGGCTTCCCATTCATTCTTGATTAATACAGCGAAGTTTGTTAGCCCGATGATTGGGGGTTTACTGATTGCCAGGTCTGGTGCAGCTTCCTGTTTTTTAGTAGATAGTATCAGCTATCTACCATTTGTATCTGCAATCTTAACTATTAAAGTCAACCCAGTTATCAATAATTCCTTGTCTCAAAAACCCCAAATGTGGAAAAACCTTAAAGAAGGGTTTATTTATGCATACGAATTTTTGCCAATTAAAAATTTATTGATATTACAAGTTACTATTTGTTTTATGGGAATGACTCATGTCAATCTAGTGCCGATTTTTGTTCAAGAAGTACTAAATGGTAACGCTGAAACTATGGGTTTTTTGATGACAGCTTCGGCTTTGGGTTCCATAGTTTCAGGTATTTATCTCATCTCTAGAAAAAATGTTATGGGACTGGGAAAAATTATAGCAATCTCTGCCGCACTTTTAGGTTTAGGCTTAATAGTTTTTTCTCGCTCAACAAATTTAGAGATTTGTCTACTACTCATGTTTATCATCGGCATGAATAATACTCTAACCTTGGCTTCAATCAGTAACTTTATGCAATCAATTCTTCTTGATGAAGATAAAAGAGGTCGAGTAACTAGTATATTTACAACTGGTTTTTTAGGAATACTGCCTTTTGGTAACTTATTTTTTGGAGCATTGGCAGGTTACTTTGGTGTTGATAATTCTTTATTATTTGGCGGTGCTTGTTGTATTTTAGGAGCATATTTCTTTAGTAGACAACTGCCCAAAATAAGAAAAATAGTGCATCCAATTTATGCAGAGTTGGGCTTAATTACCCAGTCCAATAAAGGCTAAATCCGTTTTTATGGGATGTTGTCTGGAAGCGATGTCTACGACGGACTACACCTAGTTCTCTCAACTCAACCTTTCAACAACAACCGCCTTTGATACTTAATCAAAACCCACCGCGTCGCGTTTCATCCACAGTCTCAAGCAGAGAATACGACGCTGTGTGCTGTTACTCTGGGGGTTTCACACTCTTGCTAAGTTTATTGTAAAAACCTCTTGATTTTTATCACCGATTGTGAGAAAGTCTGATTTAATATCTGCAAAACACGGTAAATCGATAGATTTACAGTATTATTTAGCTTGACTGGAAGCAAGCGGTGGTTTTAGCTATGCTTTAATCCCGGCAACATCCGATCGGACTGATTACAACTACAAAAGTATAACAGCCATGCGATCGAGGCATCATAGCAGCATTGAATGCCGATATTACTGTCAGGAGAATCATATCAAGTTTGGGTGATTAATTCTAATAAAATCTATCAATTTAGGTTGGGTTAAACGACAGTAAAACCTAACATGAACAAGGATCAAATGTTGGGTTCACCCACGGGAAGCCCCTTCTCTATGAGACACTGTTCGCATTCGGTTTTACATTCTTCAACCCAGTCTACAGATATTATTAAGTGTTTAACTGAACCTGATATCACTCCTATGCAAGTTACCTTCCAGTAAAGTAACCCCAGATATCATCCCCAATCTGTTAGATTAACCTCTTTCTCTAGAGGTGGGCATTTCGTGTGTGGCTAGTTGTTCTAGCTTTCAGATTCTCATGTATTCACTTATGACTAAAATCTTGCATTATTTTTTTCCAGTGGAGAACATCTCATGCAATTAGATCCAAATTCTCATCAAGGTTCCGAGCAAGATACTCAGGCTAATAGCGAAGATAAACTGAAACAACGCCGTGTAGCTAGCAAACGTTTTTTTGGTAGTCATGCCAGCAGACGCTCATTTCTCGGTCGTGCTGGTTTGTTTAGTGCCGCTAGCGTTTTTGCAGGAGTTTTAGGTTCACCTTTCTCCTCAAAGAAGGGAGGAGATTTTGTACAAGCCCAGGCTATCAACAGACGGTATAATAATCGACCCTTCGACTACAGCAGGTTTGTTAATAAAGCCTATCGAGTACGTGTTGAAGCAGCGACACTTGAACGAAATATTCCGATTCCGGCCCATCCGACCAACGGTGATGAGGAGCGTTATCCCAACAAAATCGGCTCTGATAGTAGAGGACTACCACATAACGAACTAGGCGAAGTCAAGCTGGAAGCTTACAACTCTTTGACCAAAGCACTGACAACGCAAAACCCGAATGATTATGAAAATATCATCTTGGGTGGCACTAGAAAGCTGGTCAATCCTCAAGGGCCTCTAGCAATTAGCCTAGAAGGGATCAATGCAGCGCAGATAGCTGTGCCACCACCACCATCTCTAGCTAGTGCAGAACGCGCTGCTGAAGCCGTTGAACTTTACTGGCAAGCTTTACTCCGAGATGTGCCTCTTTCCAAGCTCCAAAACAATACCGATAACCCAAAAGTCTTGGCAGCAGTCGAAGACCTCAACAAGCTTTCGGCGTTTCGAGGGCCAAAACAAAATAGCCGTGTCACCCCTCAAACTTTATTTCGTGGTAGTGTCAACTACGTCGGTTCCGGTTCAAGTCCAAGATATGTTACTCCGCCAGGGGTGCTAGATGGACCCTATCTCTCACAATTTTTGTTGCTAACTATTCCTTGGGGAACTCAGTCTGTTTCGCCATTGATTCGTACTGCTCTTCCTGGTAATGACTTTCTACTCAATTTCCAGGAATGGTTAGCTATTCAGAATGGAGGTAGTTCAGGGAAATCCATTAAATACGATCCCAAAAACCGTTATATAGCCACAGTTCGGGATTTAGGTGAGTATGCCCATATTGGCGGCCCTACATACTTAGGAGCCTCCTTAATTCTTGGTAGCATAGGTACTCCTTTGAATCCAGGCAATCCCTACGTCAGATCGAACACTCAAATTGGTTCTAATGCAACCTTTGCAGTGGGACATTTACAAGCCTTGCTTAATTTGGGTAGCTCGCGTGTGATTAGAGCCTCATACTGGCAGAAGTATTATGTACACCGCATTCTGCGCCCAGAAGCCTATGGTGGATTAGTCTACAACAATATTGTGAATAAAACTCAGTACCCAATTAATTCCGAGGTCTTTAATTCCCAAGCTTTGGCTCAGACCTTTAGCACCTTCAACACCTATCTATTGCCCCAAGCATATCCAGAAGCATCGCCAACCCATTCCTCTTATACAGGTGGTGCGGCTGCTATTGCTGGTGTCAATGTCACACTGTTGAAAGCATTCTTTGATGAAAACTTTGTTATCCCCTCACCAGTAGTGCCCGATCCTAATGACCCGACAAAAGTAATTGCTTACAGTGGACCACCACTAACTGTAGGTGGTGAGTTGAATAAACTCGCAACTAACTATGCTATTGGTCGCGGTCATGGTGGTATCCATTGGCGTTCGGATGGTTCCGCTGCTTTGGCTTTAGGAGAAGAGGTTGCTATTAGTCTACTCAGGGATGAGAGACTGGGTTATAACGAAATATTCAATGGCTTCACCTTCACCAAATTTGACGGTACAAGAGTCACAGTTTAAACCGATTTTCGGTGTTATGGGAGTGCTGAGTAAAGGTATTTTACTCAGCAATACCTTCACTAAAAAAAGAGGCTGAAGAGATAGGGTCGATTAAAAAAGTTAGTTTGGAAAGTAATTTTAATGATATAAAATAATGATTTTTTGGCAATAAACAATGGGAAAAATATATTCTTAACAAAGACTACGAAGAGAATAGGGATTGTTCATCTCAAATCCAAAATAATATAAATTTTAAGCAAAGTTGAATCTTATTGATGAACTACAGGCATTCAATTAGAAGTAGCAATATTGAGAATATTAGATATGGAAAAAAATATTCCTTTCTCACACTAATATTCATTCAGGGAATAGCGATCGCACTCTTATTCATCCATACAACTGCATTCGCAGCCACAGTCAATCTCTGTCCCCAAGGTATGGCGATGATTTCAGGAGGAACGTTCAAAATGGGGTCTGATAATTCCAGTTTTGTGGAAGAGCGATCGCCTGGAGATGTAACGGTGACTAACTTCTGTATTGATAAATATGAGGTAACAAATTCACAATTTGGTGAATTTATCAAAGCGACAGGATATGTAACAGTTGCAGAGCGTCCCTTATCTCAAGAACAGTTTCCCGATTTACCCAATGAGCAGCGATTACCGGGTTCCTTAGTGTTTGAGATGGCAAAACCAGGTGTCAAGCAAGTTTCCTTTTTGAGTTGGTGGCATTGGACTACTGGTGCGAATTGGCAACATCCCTTTGGCCCAGACAGTGCAATCGCTAGCAAATCCAACTATCCAGTTGTTCACATAGCTTACGAAGATGCCCTAGCCTACGCCAACTGGTCAGGAAAATCCCTACCCACCGAAGCTCAATGGGAATATGCCGCCCGTGGTGGCTTGGATGGTGCAACATACACTTGGGGCAATGAATATTCTGAACATAGAGCCAACACTTGGCAAGGAATTTTTCCCTTTTTCAACACCAAAGCCGATGGTCACTTGGGCATTGCTCCCGTCGGTTCTTTTGCACCCAATGGTTATGGACTCTATGATATGACCGGCAATGTGTGGGAATGGACTAGTGATTTCTTTCAAGTTGGACGCGATCGCAAATCCCATCAAATTAATCCTATTACTTTAAATCAAAGCTTTGATCCCAAAAAGCCCGATGAACTAAAGTTACACGTAATCAAGGGGGGATCGTATCTCTGCGCTCCTAATTATTGTAGCCGCTTCCGTCCGGCGGCGCGGGAGTCAGAATCACCCGATACGGGAACTACTCATATCGGGTTTCGGCTAGTTAAAAATTTGCCTGACAGCACACTACCTATAAATCCAAAATTGTATGACTGATTCTCACAAGAGAGATTCTTCGTATGCATCTCTCAAGTTAACTTCTGGTGCGATCGCCTTTTTGGCAGCCTTAACGCTAATATTTTCTAGTCTCTTACCTTTACCTGCTTGGGCGGACTACGGCGACAAATTGCCATTACCCCAACCATCTTTTCAAGGCAAAATTGGCATTACTTACAAAGAATCCGAACCAGACTTTCCCAAACCCATTAAGGCTCCGGAAAATGCACCAAACGTTTTGCTGGTGTTGCTTGATGATGTCGGTTTTGGACAAACCAGCACCTTTGGCGGCCCGATCGATACGCCTAATTTAGACCGTCTAGCAGCAAGAGGATTGCGTTATAACCAATTCCATACTACAGCACTCTGCTCTCCTACCAGAGCCGCATTGCTCACGGGACGCAATCACCATTCTGTGAATACAGGTGTGGTTGAGGAGTTAGCCACAGGCTATCCAGGTTATACTGCGATTTTACCTAGAAGTGCGGCAACGATCGCTGAAGTATTGCGAGATTATGGATATAACACAGCGGCCTTTGGCAAATGGCACAATACCCCAGACTATGAAACCAGTGCAGCCGGCCCATTCGATCGCTGGCCGACAGGTTTAGGTTTTGAGTACTTCTATGGATTTCTGGGCGGTGATACCAATCAATGGAGTCCGGCATTGGTGGAAAATACCCAACATATTCAAAAACCAAGCGATCGCCCTGATTATCACCTTACCCCCGATCTAGCAGACCATGCAATTAAGTGGATTCGCACCCAGCAAGCGATCGCTCCTGATAAACCCTTCTTTACCTACTTTGCCACTGGCGCAACCCATGCCCCACACCATGCGCCCAAGGAATGGATCGACAAGTATAAGGGTAAATTCGATCGAGGTTGGGATAAATTACGCGAAGATATCTTTGCTCGTCAGTTAGCCTTGGGTGTAATTCCCGCCGATACTAAACTGACTCCTCGCCCGGCGGAACTCCCGGCTTGGGATTCCCTCACTCCCACCGAGCAGAAAGTTTATGCGCGTCAGGCGGAAGTATTTGCAGGTTTCCTCAGCCATACCGATGCACAAATTGGTAGAGTCATTGATGCCATAGACCAATTGGGTGAATTGGATAACACATTAGTTTTTTTCATCGCCGGTGATAATGGTGCGAGTGCTGAAGGCGGCTTAACAGGTAGTATCAATGAATTAAAAGTCTTTAATGGCGTAGCAGAAAGTCCTCAAGAAGTTCTCGCGGCTTTTGATGATTTAGGTGGGCCAAAAACCTTCAATCATTTTCATGCAGCTTGGGCTTGGGCAGTGGATAGTCCCTTTCAATGGACAAAACAAATTGCTTCTCACTTCGGCGGAACCCGCAATGGTTTAGTTGTGGCTTGGGGCGATGCCTCCGGCGGGCTTCGCCAACGCATCAAAGATCGTGGTGGACTGCGGAGCCAATTCCATCATGTAATTGATATTTATCCCACCATTCTGGAAGCTGTGGGGATTGAAGAACCAGAGGTAGTCAACGGTGTAAAACAACAACCCATCGAAGGTACTAGCCTTGTTTATAGCTTTGATAATCCTGCTGTACCATCCCATCACACAACCCAGTATTTTGAGATGTTTGGCAATCGTGGCATTTACGATCGAGGTTGGGTAGCAGCCGCCCGTCATGGACGCTTACCTTGGGAGCGTGTTTCCAAAACCACCTTCGATGAAGATAATTGGGAACTATACGATATTACCAAAGACTTCAGTGAAGCCAACGATTTAGCCAAGCAGAACCCTGACAAGTTAGCGCAACTACAAAATCTATTTTTGAAGGAAGCAAAAAAATACAAAGTTCTGCCTTTGGACGATCGCTTACTTCAACGGTTTGATGTCAAAACCCGTTCCAGCCTAACCACAGGACGCAATAGCTTTACTTATTACACATCTGTTGCAGGGATTCCCGAAGGTAGCGCTCCCAATATTAAGAATCGCTCCTTTAGCATCACTGCCGATGTGGATGCTGCTTCATCTGGTACTGAAGGCGTTTTAGTTACCCAAGGCGGACGTTTTGCGGGTTGGAGTTTCTTCTTGCAAGAAGGTAAACCCACCTTTGCTTACAACTTGTTAAATAGCGATCGCACAATCATTCAATCTTCTCAACCAATTGCGATCGGTAAATCCCAAATTAAATTTGACTTTACTTATGATGGTGGCGCTCCGGGAGCAGGTGGTACTGGTAAGCTCTCAATCAACGATCGACAGGTTGCCGAAGGCCGCATTGATAAAACTGTAGGCTACCGATTTGGTTTAGATGAAACCTTTGATGTTGGTCAAGATACTGGCACACCTGCGGTAGATACTTACCAAACACCCTTTGCATTCACCGGTAACTTACAGCAAGTCACCCTGGAATTGAAGTAATAGGGACTGAGGATTGGGGAAAGGGGAACGGTTAAAGGGTAATTTATTCCTCATTCCCCTCTGCTCCTCTGCCCCTCTGCTCCCCTGCCCCTCCGCCCCTCTGCGTGAGAAAAAAATCATGAACGAAATTTTGTCACTAATCGATAAACTCGCACTTTTCACATTTATTGTGTTCACCATGCTGGGTGCAGGGTTAAGTCTCACCGTACAACAGATTTGGGAACCACTCCGCAACCTCCGCTTAGTCATATCATCGCTGCTAACAAATTTTGTGCTAGTGCCGCTTTTTGTATATTTGTTACTACTAGTAGTACATTTAAGTGAACCACTAAGAGATGGCTTACTGATTATGGCAGTAGCATCAGGGCCTCCAGCACTACCTAAACTTGCCCACATAGTCAAAGGCAATATAGCTTTCTCGGTGGGATTAATGATGTTGCTAATGCTGGGCACAATTTTTTATATGCCGATTGTACTGCCATTAGTGGTGGAAGGTGTGCAAATTAACTCCTGGGACATTGCCAAACCCTTATTGTTAATGATGGTTAGCCCATTGATCGTTGGATTATTCATCAAAGCAAAATTGAGTGCGATCGCCCCCATTATCCAGCCGATTTTGTTCAAATTATCTAATGCCGGATTGCTTTTAGGTCTGGTAGTCAGGCTGATAGTTCACACTAACGATATCATTGGCTTATTACAAACAGGTGCAATTTTAGTTTGTGCTGTTTTCATAGTCTTCTCCTTTAGCGTCGGTTATCTTTTGGGTGGCCCTGGTATCGATACCCAACGAGTGCTAGGAGTAGGAACAGCTCAACGCAATTTTGCCGCAGCATTATTAGTAGCTACAAGTAATTTTGAAGATCCCAGCGTCGTGAGCATCATCATGGTGACGAGTATTTTAATGATGATCGTGGTTCTGATTGCCGGGCCAAAGTTCATAGAACTAGACCAAGGAACGGCTGTAGAGATAGAGCAGGTACAGGGTTAATTAATAGTTAAAAAGTCAGAAGCTTAACTAAATAGCGAACTCTATCAGAGCTAATTTGTAAACTCAAATAAAGTACAGAAAAAATGGTAAATGAAGAAGTAAATCTGCATCACAATCTGGGAAATACCCGTATTAAACTGAATTATCCCGCATTTATGCAACACTCATGTGGCCTAAGACAGAACTGATAGATTTGCTCAAGATCAAACACCCAATAATTCAGGCTCCGATGGCGGGCGCTTCCACACCTGAGTTGGTTGCAGCCGTATCTAATGCAGGAGGTCTTGGCTCCTATGGAGGTGCGGCCACCGCACCAGCTAAACTCCGCTCCTTTATCAGGCAAATTCGAGAACTGACAGACCAGCCCTTTGCAGTTAATTTGTTTGCACCAGCAGTTGAAGCGTATGAACTTGCGCCTGAGCAGTCTTCCCCAATGTCCGAGCTATTAAAAATATGGCATAACGAACTTGATGCGGGGCCTGTTCCCGAACCAATACCGATACTAGGACCATTCCTAGAACAATTTACTGTCCTGCTTGAAGAGAAAATACCTGTATTTAGTTTCCACTTTGGGCCTGCACCAATTGAGGCAATTCGTGAGATACACGCCATAGGCTCAATTGTGTTAGCTACCGCGACGACAACTGGTGAAGCAAAAGCTCTGGTCGAAGCAGGAGTGGATGTCATTATAGCCCAGGGCTTTGAAGCCGGAGGTCATCGCGGTACTTTTGCTGTGCCTTATGAACATGGATTGATTGGAACAGCAGCCTTAGTGCCGCAAATAGCTGATGCGGTATCGGTTCCAGTCGTTGCGGCGGGCGGAATTATGGATGCTCGTGGAATCGTTGCTGCATTTGCACTTGGGGCAAGCGGGGTACAAATGGGAACCGCTTTTCTCGCCTGCCCTGAGAATAATATCCCGGAAGTCTATAGGCAGGCAGTACTCAACTCTTTAGACGAAGACACGGTTATTACTGAAGTATTTTCCGGCAGACCCGCCAGAGCAATCCGAAATCGATTTATACGTGAAATGGAGCATCACAAAGACAAGGTACTGCCATTCCCGGCTCAGATGTCTATAGGACGGGTTTTACGTCAAACTTCTGCTCAACAATCAAGTCCAGATTTTGTCAGTATGTGGGCAGGACAGGGAGCAGGATTAGCTGAAGCTCTCCCAGCAGGGGAGCTGATCCAAAAAATGATCCAAGAATTTCTTGCCGTGACTGCTTCTTTACAAGTCAAATAATAAGTTAAGAGTTAAAACCAACCTAGAAACTTTCAAGTTCAAGATGCTGGAAACCTGAATAAATTGTTGGTTCTGTTATTCATTTGAGGGAGAAATTGAGGATATGACAAATATTGCATTGATTGTTGGGGCTGGTAGTGGACTCAGTGCCTCACTAGCCCGTTTATTGGCAAAAGAAGGCTTTACTATTGCTTTAGCAGCGCGACACATTGATAAGCTCAAAGCATTGTCTGATGAAATTGGAGCCGTCAGTTTTACTGCTGATGCTTCTCAACTAGATGAAGTTGAACGACTATTTACAGATGTCGAACAAAAACTAGGAGTACCAACATTGGTTGTGTATAATCCTAGCTGGCGGGTTCGGGGTTCATTTGTGGAACTTGACCCAGCCGATGTTGCCAAAACACTAGAAATTACTGCGTATGGTGGCTTTTTAGTAGCACAAGCGGCGGCAAAACGTCAGTTAGCTGTGGGTGGAGGAGCGATCTTTTTTACAGGTGCTTCTGCCAGTGTTAAGGGTTATCCTCAGTCTGCACCATTTGCAATGGGTAAATTTGCTTTACGAGGTTTGGCTCAAAGCATTGCCCGCGAATTGGCTCCTCAGAATATCCATGTGGCGCATTTTGTGATTGATGGAGGAATTCTTTCTGCTACCCGGATAGAACCAGACGATCGACCAGATAGTTTACTCGATCCAGATGCGATCGCTCAAACTTACCTGAGCATTCTCCGCCAACCTCGCAATGCTTGGACATGGGAAGTTGAATTGCGACCTTGGGTGGAAAAATTTTGATTTTCACTCTGCTCTAGATATACATAGCAAAGTAATCATTGTAAATTTCTGTGTTAGTCATAACTGTGAGTTCTATTTGCTTCTGTTCTTCATCTGTTGCCGAACTCGTAGCCTGGTCTAAGCTTTCTTGAGGAATAAAATCACCACAGTATTCATTCGCCGGTACTGTTGCATTCATCTTTTGGGGATAACTCAATTTGAGATTATTCATGATGGTAATAAATTGGCTGCGGCTGCGATCGCTAAATCTAGGGTTAAGCCGCTTTTCTTCGCCAATGGTAGAAACTGTGCGTCCTTTATAGTCATGGGCAGGATATACCAAAGTCTCATCTGGTAAGGTGAATAAGCGTTGTGTCACCACATCATATAAAGTTCCAGGATCGCCTCCCTGAAAATCTGTGCGTCCACAACCACGAATAAATAAGGCATCACCAGTTAACAGATGGGTTTTGTTCACCAAATATGTTATGTGACTGGCGCTGTGTCCTGGTGTAAAAATTGTTTCGATGATTACCGATCCTACCTCTAGGGTTTCGCCACCCACAAGGGAGCGATCGGCTTTGGTTACAGCAGTATTCTGGGGAACAATCACCTCACAGCCTGTTTTTTGTCTGAGTTTGCCTGCCCCTGTGATGTGATCGGCATGGAGGTGAGTTTCTAGACAGTAGCGTAGCTTTAATCCCAGTTCATCCAATGATTCCAAATCGCGGTCAACTTGCTCTAATACAGGATCGACTAGAACAGCATCCCCTGTCTGCCGATCGCCAATTAAATAAGTATAACTACTAGTTGCAGGGTCAAAAAATTGCCGGAATAGGAAAGTTGACTGCGTTATCTCTGCACTGCCATCGCTTAACAAAGGCATCGTCGGAATAGGACGTACACGCACTGGTAGCGACTGCAACAACGCCTTAGATAATTCTTGCGCCTGCCCCCGTAATTCTGGAACGGCTATAGTTTCCCACAAGTCGCCCTTGCGGGGAGTTCCCAAGGTATAAAACAGCGTCGAAACGTTACCGTCTGCTGCATATAAAGCACCGTGGGTATCTGTATCTAATCCTAAACCGATGGCATTAGGGCGAATTAATTTCTGCGATCGCAAATCAGTAATCAGAGGATGAGGCGATCGGCGATAATCTGCTGCTACCCCTGTACAATTCACCACTCGCCGAACGTGCAAGATATTATTAGTTTGGGTTTTGCGCAGGCAGACGGTAACAGCTACACCGTCCGGCAAAGCTTGATATTCTCGAATCCGTCCAGCAGAAATGGTGAGTTGACCAGAATCTAGCATTTCAGTTACAACATCCGCCACTTTTGGAGCAATGCGGTGACGATGCACATCCCAATAGGGTGTCAGATGACGCAAAAAACGTTGCTGTTCTTCGGTTGGTAGTTTTTGCCAGATTTTCTGAATCATGGGACGCAGAGAATCAATTACTGCCCGCCAGTCGTAGCCTTGGGTAGCCGCAATTTCCACCTCGGTACGCAGCCGACGTAACCAGCCACGTACACTTTTTGGTGCATTTTCTGGGGTCAAGAAGCAGGCATAAGGTTGAGCCGCTTGATGTTTTAGGGGAAATAATCCTCGTCGGGACACAGCATAAATTTTACCTCTATGCTGGCGATCGCTCAGAGATAAAACCATGTCCACCATCGTCAGTCCCGTACCAACTAGCAACACAGGTGCATCAGCATCAAGGTCTGCTAAGGCATCGGCTGACCAAGCATTCCGCAGATAATCATCATTACTGTTTGGGTTTTGAATAGCGGGGGGTGCAGAGGGTGAGTTCCCCAATGCCAATACAACTCTGTCTGCGGCAAAACAGCGACCACTACGTAGAGAAATCATTGCGCCTTTTTCTTCAGGCTGTACCCCTACCACTTCATCGGTGAAGCGTTCTAGTCGCACATCACTAGGTGCTGTGGCTTCTGCTTCTGCTAAAACCGATTGAATGTATAAACCATAAACCTTACGAGGTATGAAGGTACTGGCATTGACTTCTTCTGAAAAAAATACTGTTAACTCATCGCGGTTGTGCTGAAGCCAACGTAATAAATGCCCTGGATCGTGGGCAAATGCACTCATGTTGCCTGCCGAGACATTCAGCAAATGACAGTTGGTATCTGTGCTATAGGCAATTCCCTGGCCAACTCGATCGCTGCGTTCAATCAGCTTAATGGTGAGGGGTTGACTGGCAGTTTTCAATAGGTGGGTAGCAACTAGAGAACCACTAAAACCTCCGCCAACAATAGCGATCGTGGTTGGAGTATGGGCAGTTAAAAAACTAGGGTTCATGGCGGTTTTAGTTAGAATCAATAGTTACACTCATTTCATCAAGTCTCTTTACTGGCACTCAATGCTTTTTCAACCCAGATGAAAGAATTAAGATTTGATTGCTTATAGATTCTTATAATAGCTGAAAGCAGCTATTAAATACATCTAATTGATAAATTAACCGTTGTTTTGGGTTACACAGGAATCATCTTATCGAATTATTCATCCACAGTTTGCGTTTAAACGCTACTATTAAGCCAATGTGCAATTGCTCATGGTTTTTTGAGAACTACCTCTATCGCCATCTTTTTCTCAGCCACCAAACCATAAAACCAACAATTATTCCAACCATCAGGCTGGAACTGAAAGGGTAGTCGCAAAAATAAGGAATTTTCTCAAAGATATCTTTTCTACTTTCTTTACTACAAAAATCTTTGGCAGGTGATTGTAGTAGAGATACGGTTGCTATCCCAGCACCAGCAACAGCTACAAGTTCTTGAAAGTTACGTTCTCGTTCAGATTTTTCGACTTCTATGCGACTGCGAGTAGCGTTAATTGTATCTTCTAGAAGTTGCAAGCCAAGCTGCATATTTTCGATATCTTTGGTAATTTGTGGTAAATATTTTTTGTTGGCTAGTTCGCTAAATTTTTCTAAAAAATCTAACTGATTATTTTGACCTGCTTTTTCTTTCATCAAAGCCAAGCGAAGTTGATAATTAGATAAGTTAATTTCAATAATTTGTTTTTGAAAAGAGAGGTTGAGTAAGTCAATTGTGTATTGCTGGAGAATGCGATCGATATTATTCAAAATTTGGCGAGAAGTGGTAATTTTTTGATTTTCCTGCCAATAGTTACTTTGATTAGTGATTTTTCTATTTTCTTCTATTTTTTTATAATGATTGAGCAGAGAATCTTTGACTAAACGACTTTGCCAATAAGCCCACGAAATCTTGCTGCGATAACAAAACAACCCCATCCAATCTTTATAAAATTCCGCAGCTTTTTCTGCACTTTCTCGATTATTATAAATAGTAATGATCGCATGATGTTCATTACTATTTAGAGACGTTGATACATTTTTTAGGCTCTGATTTATATATTGCGATCGCCCTACTTCAAAAACTTTCCCATCTAAAAAAGTACCTTTGTCTGGTTGCCAAGGAGTATCTTTAAATAAAGCATAATAGCATTTTTTGGCAATATCTTCATGGTTTTGAGATGAATTTTCTGGTAGCCAACCAGAAAGCAACCAGGTTTTTCCAATTATTGCCAGTTCTTTATTTAGTTTTTGTTCAATTTCAGTTTTTAAGATTGCAAAAGAATTAGCTGGTTGAGTTTCGGTTTGATTATTAATAGAACAATCAATTTGCAACCCATAAGTATCATTTAATCTAACAGCATAATAGTATCCTTCTAAAGTTTTATTGTGGGCAACAAAGTTAATTTGAGGAGGATGAGTAATCTCTAGATACTCAGTTTCAATGTCAGGATCGTAAAATTTAGTATTAGAGGGTAATTGTTCTAAAAAAGCTGCTTGTTTTTTTTGTGTTTCTGCATCAGTTGTGTTTAAGGAAGTTTTTAAAGCATATAAAAACAAATCGAGTGTCGGATAAATTAAATCGCTCATCACAAGGGCAAAACTAATTTGATTGATTGGATTGAGATAAAAATTGTTTCCATTTTTCTAAAAATTTGACTTGTTTCACTGTTTCTTCTGGTTGAGGAGAACTACCAACAATGACTACAACGTTATTGAGTTGGCTTTCGTAACCTGTAGCTTCATATTTTGGTTTAAAGCCTCTAGTTATGGGATAATTTCCAAAAGTATTGAACCTACTAATTTCCGCTTCAGTAGGAAGTAAATCATGAGGAATTTCTTCTAGATTATCTAATTGAGATTTATAGAATTGATAAGACTGATTTAACTCAGGATTAGGGGTAATTATTTCTAATAAACGTCCTTTAATATAGTCTTCCCAAGCTTTGGGTTGGGTGTCTAACTGTTTGGCAACTTCTTTTAAATTCTGTTTTTCTTGTTCTCCAAGGGCGGTTTTTAAATCTTGAAACGCCAAGAGAAAAGCAATGATAGTATTGTCAGCCTTTGTATTCATAGGTTTTTATACCAAACTCATTACGACTAGTATAAACGTAATTTCAGTGAGATAATTACACCATGTATTTCATGTTCAATTTTGATTTTCTATCTCTAAAAAGAATAATTTACTAAATATAATGTTTTTTATTATACCTTTTACTATGTAAATCAATATAGTTTATTTCACTGGATTCTAGTGATTTTTCATACAACTTAAACGAATGCTGTAGAGAGATTTTGCTTACAGTTCAACCAAAAAGTTATCAGAGTCAGTCAGGTAAGAAAAATGGCATCGGAATGGGCTGCTCAAGTTATTGGAATTAATTATTACCCAGAGTACACCACCCTAAAGCCGCTCACAGCAGCAGCAGAGGATGCTGAGAAAATTGCCCAACAATTAGAACTATACGGTTATAAACCTTTTCGCGCTCAGTGTTTACCTAGAACTTTAAACCCGAAGGGAGAAAGTAAAATTGATCGCCAAGGGGCGGTAAAAATGCAAGAATTGAGAGAAGCGATCGCTAATCTTTTCAATCCTCCCGATCCAAACCCCACGCCAGAAACAGCGTTATTCTTTTTTCAGGACATGGGTGGTGCAAAACTGTGGCGGGTAAAGAAGAAGTATTTTTAGCTACTAGTGATGTTTTACCTGATGCAGAAATCTATGGTATACCCTTAAGTTGGTTGGGCGAGCAGTTGCAAATAAGTCAGGCTAAACGAGTTGTTGTTTGGCTAGATTGCTGCTATAGCGGTGAATTATTAAAATTTATTCCTACAGATAAGGACTACTGTTTCATTACTGCAACCCGTTCCTACGAAACTGGAGTCGAAATTCCCCACACGCAGGGGTTGTTGACGGAGGCGTTACTTGCAGGATTGAACCCGGAAAATGACGCAGATGGGATTATCAATAGCCACAAATTGGCAGATTTCATTATCAGCCGAATGCCGAATACAGTTCAGCGTCCGTTAATTGCTAATTCTGCACGGGCAATTTTGCTGACAACTAAATTTTCGCAAAAAAGCTTTCAGGATAAGTGTCCTTATCGTTCGCTGTCGTATTTTACCGAGACAAAGGAAGATGCTGAGGTTTTTTATGGACGAAGTGCGCTAACTGGGCAGTTGATTAAACAGGTAAAAGATAAGCATCGTCTCATTGCTGTATTAGGTGCTTCCGGTAGTGGAAAATCATCTATGTTACGGGCTGGGTTACTTTACCAGCTGAAGCTAGGACAAGAGATTCCAGGGAGCGATCGCTGGACTTATATTACACCGTTTACGCCTAAAGAATCTCCTGTTGACAGTTTACAGGAGACTTTTGCACTTTCCTTGCCTAATCTTTTGCTTCCAGAGACAACATTAACCCCACCCCCAACCCCTCCCCGTGAACGGGGAGGGGAGCGTTTGCGTAAGCAAATGCGGGGTGGGGTTCCGACTGTATTGCAACGAAGTGAGAATCGCTATATTGCCCATGTCATCGGCGAGGAGTTAAAAGCATTAAATACACCAGTCATCTTGATTATCGACCAGTTTGAAGAATGCTTTACTATGTGCGATGACAGCCAGCGCCAAGAATTCTTTGACTGTTTGCGGGAATTAATTGACTGTACAGATAACCTCTATATTTTCATTGGGATGCGATCGGATTTTCGGGGGAGATGGCGAGAATATCACAAATTTGCGGGCAGAATTAATAAACCTTATATCAACGTCGAACACTTAAGCCGTGAGGAAATTGAAGAAGCGATTACTAAACCGGCTGATTGGGTAGGATTAGGCATAGAGGGAAGGTTAAAACAGCAACTAATTAATGATGTTGAGGATTACCCCGGAAGTTTGCCGTTGCTGCAATATACGTTGACAGAATTGTGGCGTGAGTCGAGAAATCAAGGCGATGAGGTTCTCAGCCTGAAAACTTATGAGGATTTAGGCGGGGTGGAAGGAACGCTACAAAAACGCGCTGATGCAGTTTACGAAAGTCTTTCGCCAACAGAAAAAACTGTGGCGCGGCGGATTTTTCTGGAATTGACGCAAATGGGAGAAACCACAGATGTACGGCGGCGCGTGCGTTTACGCGAGTTGGTTAATTCCCATCATTCTTTGGAACTGTTGCAACAGGTGAGTGAGAAGTTAGCGGATAAAGATGCACGATTAATTACGAAGAGAGATGAGCCGGATTCCCAGGATGTAATTTTAGATGTTGTCCACGAGGCCCTTATCCGCCATTGGCAAATGTTGCGGGAGTGGAAAGAGGAATATAAGTTGGGAATAGCCATTGAGCGACAGATTGAAGCGGAAGCCCAAGAATGGGAGAGGAATGAGAAAAAGCCAGGGTTTCTTAGAAAAGATGACAGGTTAGCAGTAGCAGAAGCATATTTAACGAGATTTGGCGATTGGCAAATGCTGAATGGGTTAGCCCAGGATTACATTCAGGAGAGTCAAGAACTGCGAAATCGCCTTGAGCGAGAAGAGAAAGAACGCCAACAAGAACAGTTGGCAGCAGCACGGCGGCAAAATAGAGTTGTTATCTTGTTTAGTATGGGGTTAGCTGGAGTAGCTATTTTTGCGGGTTATCAATGGTATAACGCTCAGAACAAAGCCAAGGAAGCAACACAACAAAGTACCATTTCTCTGGCGCAAAGTTCAGAGACTGCTCTACTTTCTGACAGGCAACTTGAGGCTGTGATTGCAGCTACACAGTCAGGTAGACAAATTTTAGGTAGACCAATTAAAAATGCCAATTTAGAACAAGAGGCTAACCAACAAGCTATATTGGCACTACAACGAGGAATTTACAATACTCAAGAGAGAAACCGCTTAGAAGGACATAGCGATGGGATCATTAGTGTAGCATTTAGCCCCGATGGCAAGACCATCGCTTCTGCAAGTTATGACAATACCGTGAAAGTCTGGGATGCGGCAACAGCTAAAGAAATCACCACCTTCAAAGGGCATAGCGATGCGGTCTGGGGCGTAGCATTTAGCCCCAATGGCAAGACCATCGCTTCTGCTAGTGCTGACAAAACTGTGAAAGTCTGGGATGCGGCAACAGCTAAAGAAATCACCACCTTCAAAGGGCATAGCAATGAGGTCAATAGCGTAGCATTTAGCCCCGATGGCAAGATCATCGCTTCTGCTAGTGATGACAATACCGTGAAAGTCTGGGATGCGGCAACAGCTAAAGAAATCACCACCTTCAAAGGGCATAGCAATGAGGTCAATAGCATAGCATTTAGCCCCAATGGCAAGACCATCGCTTCTACTAGTGCTGACAAAACCGTGAAACTCTGGGATGCGGCAACAGCTAAAGAAATCACCACCTTCAAAGGGCATAGCAATGAGGTCAATAGCGTAACATTTAGCCCCGATGGCAAGACCATCGCTTCTGCTAGTGATGACAAAACCGTGAAACTCTGGGATGCGGCAACAGCTAAAGAAATCACCACCTTTAAAGGGCATAGCTATAGGGTCAATAGTGTAGCATTTAGCCCCGATGGCAAGACTATCGTTTCTGCTAGTGATGACAAAACCGTGAAACTCTGGGATGCGGCAACAGCTAAAGAAATCACCTCCTTCAAAGGGCATAGCGATGCGGTCAGGGGCGTAGCATTTAGCCCCAATGGCAAGACCATCGCTTCTGCTAGTTATGACAAAACCGTGAAACTCTGGGATGCGGCAACAGCTAAAGAAATCACCACCTTTAAAGGGCATAGCTATAGGGTCAATAGCGTAGCATTTAGCCCCGATGGCAAGACCATCG
>NZ_JBALDP010000040.1:0-59203 GCF_036917355.1 Nostoc sp. | reverse complement strand
TTTGTAATTCTACATCCATTGCCCTGCTTACCTTCCAGAGTTTTTTCTTTTAATCCTTTTATTCAGAATACTCGGAAAGTGACAGAAGAGGGGTAGGTTAATAGGGATTTTATCGAATTGCAATATCAATCGGTAGATTAAGCGAGTTATCTGTTTATATTGTTTCAATCCCTAATAGGGATTTTAGTTAATTGCAATTTTTATTGGTCACTCCGTTAGGATCTGCGTTCACTATTGTTTCAATCCCTAATAGGGATTTTAGTTAATTGCAATTCTCTACTTTGCTAATTTTGGCGTTGATATTTGCTTCGTTTCAATCCCTAATAGGGATTTTAGTTAATTGCAATGAAATACTAGAAGCGTATTGCATTAAATCGTCAAGGTTTCAATCCCTAATAGGGATTTTAGTTAATTGCAATAGCTGGCTTCTGAAAGCGCTGCTGTATTTGGTTTTCAAGGTTCAGTTGCGCGAATGAACGAATCATAACACAGGGAATAGTGATATCACAAGATGCAAATCGCTGAAAACCAGTCCCCATAAGGTGCGCGGATGGTTTGAAAGTACCATTGCCCTTAAAGTCTTGTATAGAGGGAGCGTACAGCCTTTTTCGCTCCTTCTCATTTTGTACACCTACCCATCCGCGCATAAAGCAAGAAAATTAGTCTGATAGGCGATCGCTACCTCTATTAAAATAAGCGATCGCCTAATCGTTGCACACCTTAATTTACCAAATCAGGGAACACCTCTTGCACAGCGGGATGCACTAAGCGATGATTCTGCACATTCACACCCTTAGCTAATGCTGGGTTAACCTCCAGTGCCAAAATTCCCAAATTTGCCAACTGGACAACATAAGGTAATGTACTATTATTAAGTGCCTGAGTTGCTGTCCAAGGTACTGCTCCTGGCATATTGGGAACGCCATAATGCACCACACCTTCTTCAATGTATACGGGATTTGTATGGGATGTGGGGTGTAAGGTTTCTATACAACCGCCTTGGTCAACGGCTACATCAACTATCACCGAACCAGGACGCATTTGTTTGACCAATTCGCGGGATACTAGTATTGGCGCTCTACGTCCTAACACTAAAACTGCACCGATGAGCAAATCGGCTTCTTTGACTGCGGCCTCAATATGAGCAGAGTTGCTGTAAAGCAATTCGACTCTAGAGCCAAAGAGTGTTTCTAAGTAAGATAAGCGCTCGACACTCACATCTAAAATCTGCACGATCGCACCCATGCCTACGGCAATTTTAGCTGCTTCTGTGCCGACAACGCCGCCACCTAAAATTACTACTTTACCTGGTTTAACTCCAGGGACACCGCCCAAAAGTACACCTCTACCACCTTGCTGACGTTCTAGGAATCTGGCCCCAAATTGTACTGCTAGCCGACCGGCAATTACGCTCATGGGGGTGAGCAAGGGTAATCTGTTAGCACCAGGTTGTTCTACAGTTTCGTAAGCGATCGCAGTTGTGCCACAATCAATTAAATGCTCTGTCAACTTGCGATCGGCTGCTAAGTGTAAATAAGTAAATAATACCTGCCCTTTTTGCAAAAACTTATACTCTGATGTCAGCGGCTCTTTAACTTTAACAACCAATTCCCGATTCCAAGCTTTTTCTGATGTGGGGACAATTTCGGCTCCAGCACTTTTATAGTCATCATCGGAGAATCCAGCACCATTACCTGCTTGCATCTCGACGAAGATGCTATGACCATTTTCTCGCAGCACCCGCACACTAGAAGGACTTAACCCTACCCGAAATTCTTGATCCTTATTTTCCTTGGGAACACCGATTTCCATATATCGCCTCTGATAATTTTTTTGTTTAACTGTAGTCTGGCAATCTTAAGCTTGCTACTTCCGTCTTGCTAGTTCCGTATTAGAGATAGCTGGATTAGAGATACCTCATCTCTGTTCTAACTTTCTTAATTCAATCTGAGTAGCCCAAACTCTTACCCTTGACTATTGCCCCAGTATTTATACAATATATAAAGAATAGTAACAATTTATTAAAAGAGCGATTGTATAGCTCCCTACTAGGAAGCTCTTGCTGAATTTCTCAAGTAATCTTGGCATTCCAGCACTGCAATCAGCTTTTAAGTTAACCTGACTTTTCAACATCATCTGAAAATTTCAAAGTCTCTCTCTTAAAAGGAGAGAGATTTAGAGAGAGGTTTTCCAGATACCATGAAAAGTAAGTAGCGATTATCCCCATTTTCCGCGACTTCTAACAGAAGTCTGATATCAAGTCCCGTTTGCCAAAAAAAGGTTTCTTAAAAAATGACACAAACACAACCAACAATTACACCTAAACTAGAAGAGCCTAAGTTTGGCTTTAACGAATATGCCGAACGCTTGAATGGTCGAGCTGCAATGATTGGCTTTGGTTTGATGCTGGTGATTGAATATGTCACTAATCAAGGGGTGCTATCATGGCTGGGTCTGAAGTAGTGCCATCAACAAGCACAATCTTGAAGTTGTAAGCTAGTAATTAAAAGAGTTTCAACCAGCTGGAACAACCAGTTGGTTTTGACTTCTATAATTAATAGCGGAGTACTTCGCCCTAGATAGATTAATTATACTTATTCATAAATAACTGCCCTAGAATGTAAGCAAGAGAGGAATCGAAATACCTATTAACGATTGAAATATCATAGACTTGCAACTAATATGTGCAAGGCGATTAATGAGTAAATTTCCTCCCCCTACTAAATAAATCATAACTTAGTGTCTGTCTTGAATGAGAAAGACAAATTATGGGTGAGGTATTCTTGGTAAATATACACAAAAGGTGAACTGGAACCAACCAAGCTGTGATGAATGCTGTATTACCTCGTTTTTTGAAGTCAACCTACCGAAAAGAGCCACTAATCAGTGTATTGATGACGATGGGTGTTATGGATGCCCTGATTGGCGGATTGAATGATAGCTGGTCGTTGTTTGCTTTTGGTTTGGGAACGGCAGGGATAGCGCTAGGCTTTAAGTTGTGGCGTTTTCAGCAGCGTCGTCCTTTACCAGAGGAGCCTGTAGTGCAACATTATTTGCCCTCTCGTTCTTCTAGTGCGCCTTTACCAATGTTAAGCGTTTCTAAGAAAAAACCACCTCTTTAGGATGTGCAGAGTTATGACTTAAATAACTCTGCAAAATTTATTGGGTTTAACTGTATCTATAAAAGTGAGGAAAAAGAGTGAGTAGTGAGGGAAGAGGTGGCGGTAATTTTCTGCGGCCGTATATTATCCTGGCATTTATGGCAGCTGTTGCCCTTCCAGTGACTACCTGGCAAGGGTTTTATATTCATCAAGCTCATGCTGCCATTGAAGAAGTAACGCCAAACTCCCCAGCTAAAACTAACTTTGCTAATGCTCAACTAATTTACACACTCAAAGGACATAACGGAACCATTAAATCCCTTGCTTTTAGTCCAGATAGCAGAATTCTTGTGAGTGGAGGTGCAGAAAATGAGGGTGTAATTCGTCTGTGGAATTCAGTAAACGGCAAAAAGTTGGCGACTATTAACAAAGCACACAAAGCCGCCGTAGAATCTTTAGTGATTTCACCAGATGGGCAAACCCTCGCTAGCTGTAGCGATGACAATACGATTAACCTCTGGAGTCTGAAAAATTTAAAATTTACCCGCTCTTTTGTCGGACATACTAGTAACGTCTTATCTTTAGCCGTGTCTCCTGATAGTAAAGTTCTCGTCAGTGGAGCTTTAGATGGGATTCGTATGTGGGATTTGCTACAGCAGCGTCCTCTAGGAACTATAGTACGCTTTGATAATTTGATTTATACTCTCGCTATTAGTCCTGATGGACAGACCTTAGCTAGTGGTGATAATAAGGGTGTAATCAAGCTGTGGGATTTGAGTACTGGTAAATTAATCAGTGAATTGGCAGCTCATTCTAGTGCTGTTAGCGCTGTCATCTTTACACCAGATGGACAAACATTAGTTAGTGCTAGCCACGATCGCACCATAAAATTGTGGAATATTAATACTGGAGAATTAGTCCGCACCTTTACAGGACATAATAACTGGGTAAATGCGATCGCTCTTAATCCCGATGGACAAACCCTTGCTAGTGCCGGTAGAGATGGAATTAAATTGTGGGATTTAACTACAGGTGAGTTAATAAATACACTGAATGGACATACAGACTGGGTAAGTGCGATCGCTTTTAGTCCAAATGGTAAAATTCTTGCCAGTGGTGGATTCGATCGACAAATCAAGATTTGGGGCATTCCAACAAAACGAAAGTAACAGCGATCGGACAAAATAATCGTCAAATAATAAACTATATCCCCGACTTCTTAAAAGAAATCGGGGATATCATTTTGACGCTCCTTTCAAGGCTTTGTGACTTGCCATAGCTCAAATTCTCACTTCATATAGAAAGTCAGGCTATCGCTAACGCCGAAAAATTCCCCAATCATTTCCCGTATCTGCTAAACTTTGGTCTTGCCTTTTTAGAGTTTTTGTAGTAAAAAATCAACCAAAGCTCAGATCGAATTTTGCTATAACTAGTCAAAATCAATGATGGTAACAACCAATAGCGATGTCTACGATGGGCTACGCCTACCAAAATCTTGAAGAACTGTGAATACTTGATGAAAATACAGCCGAACTAATATCTTATCCAGCAAATTACTGTAAGTATAAACATAGGTAATTTCAAATTATCTGTGCAGTTACTTGCCCTCTAGATCGGAACAATTTCTGAAATTAGACAATCTTAGAAATGGTCATCGTCAGTAAATGCACTCAGTTAAAAGTCACGAACTCGTGTGAAGCCAAGGTTTGTAGTGCTTAACCGCTATTTTGAAGATAGGATAACTTGCTACTTAAATGATGTTTAATTTTCCCGAACTGCTTTTGATCCCCATTTCGATAGAATGACTAGGCAGAACCCTAAAACTAAAAACCGCTTTTGACTGCGACGCACATGAATCAACTGAACAATGGTTTTACGCTATTTTTAAGTCTGCTAGTCGAGGCGATGCCTTTTTTGCTTCTTGGGGTTTTATTCTCCAGTTTGCTGCTGTTTTTTGTTGATGAGCGCAAACTAGTAGAAAAAATGCCCAAAAATCCGCTGTTGGGTGCTTTAGTTGGCAGTGCGATCGGCTTTTTGTTTCCGGTGTGTGAGTGCGGGAATGTACCGGTAGCGCGGCGATTCCTGATTCAAGGAGTACCCACACCAGTCGCAATTGGTTTTTTGCTAGCAGCACCAACAATTAACCCAGTTGTAATTTGGGCCACTTGGACAGCATTTCGAGATCAGCCAGAAATAGTAGTCTTACGAGTCGTATTTTCCCTAACAATTGCCACGATTATCGGGTATGTTTTCAGTTTTCAAAAGGACTTAAATCCCATAGTCCAACCTGCGATCGCTCGTTATATGAAGTTTAATCCAGCCGCGCAGCCCGAAACCAAACGCCGTGGTAAGCCTTACCAAGGACAACAGGAAGAAACAGTACCGAATCTGTTGCAATCCGGGACTTATATCTTAGGAGGAAAAGCAGGTATACCTCTAAGGATAGATCCTAATTTAGTATTGCCGACCTCAGTCTCTACTGCTGATAAACCGCTAGCAGCCAAACTGCGCCTAGTTGTGGATAATAGCATCCAAGAATTGCGGGAATTGGGCGGAGTGATGATTTTAGGAAGTGCGATCGCTGCTGCTATTCAAGTCCTAGCTCCCCGTGAATTAGTTCTCAGTTTGGGTGCTGGGCCCATTACCTCAATTGTGGTCATGCTGATATTAGCTGTAATAGTATCAATTTGCTCTACAGTCGATTCTTTCTTCGCTCTATCTTTTGCCTCAACCTTTAGCAGCGGTTCATTGCTGGCATTTCTAGTGTTTGGGCCAATGATTGACATCAAAAGTGTTGGTTTGATGTTATCCATTTTTAAACCCAAGACCATCTTTTACTTATTTGCTTTAGCAGCACAATTGACATTTGTCTTCACTCTTTTCCTGAACTTGCACGTCTTTTAAGAAAATATTTGTCATGAGTCATTTGTCATTTGTTAATGATTAATGACCAATGACTAATTACTAATGACTAATGGCTAACAAAAATCCCAAATCTAAAATCCCAAATCTGTTACTCCCTTGGCTGGATGCTCTAGCAATTACTGCTTGGGGCATTTTGATGTTGAGATATTGGCTAACTAATAAGTTGAATCTGTTGATTCATCCAAATTACTTTTGGTTAGTGATTGTGACTGGTATCAGCTTCATCATTATTGGTTTGTTCAAGATGCAGGAACTTTGGCAACGGCGTCGCCGTGATGTTACGCCAAACACCCAGCATATTAGTTTATTTCCCCCTGGTTGGGGCAGTGGTTTATTGTTGACTACAGCAATTCTAGGTTTTATCGTTACACCGCAAGTTTTTGCTAGTGACAAAGCGCTCCAAAGGGGGGTGACGACTGATTTATTGGGAAGCACACGCGTCAAACCCCAAGCTTTTCGCGCTACTGTTCGTCCAGAGGAGCGATCGCTTGTAGACTGGGTACGCACCGTCAATGTCTATCCTGAACCAGATACATATGCAGGACAAAAAGTCAAGGTGCAGGGATTTGTGATTCACCCGCCCGATATAGGAAAAGAATATTTGTTTTTAGCACGATTTGTCTTAAGTTGTTGTGCAGCAGATGCTTACCCTGTGGGATTGCCCGTCAAGCTACAAAATAATCAAGAGCTTTACTCTGCTGATACATGGCTGGAAGTAGAAGGACAAATGGTGACAGAAAATTTGGCAGGTAAACGCCAACTTACCATTGCCGCTAACTCTCTGAAAAAGATTCCTCAACCTCAGAATCCTTATAGTTATTAGTTATTTGTTGATGACAAATGACAAATGACAAATGACAAATGACAAATAACCAATGACTAAATCTAAAGCATTCCAACCACTGGATCGTATAGCGATCGCACTAATGTTACTGCTGAGTGTGCTGATTGGGTTAATCATCTTGCAAGGTGATGTGGTAACTGCTCGTGTCCGGGAATTTACTTGGCAAAATCAACAAATTGGGGCAGAAGATAATTCCTTCACCCTCACCTTCAGCCGCCCAATGGAAACAAAAAGCGTCGAGGATAACTTGAAAATCGAGCCACCCCTAGCAGGTAAATTCAGTTGGGCAGGGCGGCGGATGGTTTATACACTGGTGACACCAGCACCTTATGGCACAAATTATAAAGTGCAGTTACAAGGAGCTAAAGATAAGTTTGCCCAGCAAGAGGGCAAAAATCGGCTGATACAGCCCTTTACAGGTAGCTTTCGTACACGCGATCGCGTCATCCTTTATATCGGAACCGACAAAGAAGAACAGGGACGGTTAGTTCTTTATAACTTAACCCAAGAGCAAAAAAGGATACTTACCCCCAAAGACTTGATAGTAATCGACTTTGAGTCATTTCCTGATGGGGAGAAAATTTTATTTTCTGCTCGCGCCGCAAACAATCAAGATTTACTTTCAGCCCAACTGTATACAGTAACAACAGGTGTTTCTGCTAAATCTGGACAAAAAGCAGAACCAGAAGGCAAAGTTGACCTGACTTTAGATAGTAAAGATTATCAAAACCTGAAATTTGACTTATCACCTGATGGGCAAACTATTGTCATCCAGCGAGGAAATAAAACTAATCCTGGTGACTTTGGACTATGGTTTATGCCAGCAATCAGTGATGGTTCCGCAGAAAAACCCACCCCGAAACGTCTAAAAAGCCAGCCGGGAGGAGACTTTATGGTGACACCAGATAGTAAAGCCGTAGCGGTTGCTCAAGGACAGGGAGCAGCGATTTTACCACTGCAAGGTGATGCCAGTAAACCTTTGGATTTTCTGCCGCAGTTTGGTTTGGTACAGGCTTTCTCCAAAGACGGCTCTCAAGCAGCGATGGTAAAGTTTAATACAGATTACACGCGGGATTTATTTTTGGTAACAAACCAAGGTGTGCAGAAACAGCTATTAAAAACAACAGGTTCAATTCTCAGTTGCCAATTTGACATTGCCTCACCCACCCTCTATTGCTTGCTAACACAGCTAGTATCCAAGGAACAATACATAGAACAGCCCTATGTGGTGGCAATTGATTTGAAAACCGGGCAACAGAAACCATTGTTAGTACTGCCTCCCGCTCAACGGAATGTGCAAATGAGTTTATCTGCTGACGGTTTGGGCTTGTTATTTGACCAAGTAGTACCGCAGACAAATCCCCCAGCATCATTACCCACAAACACTTTAAAAACTGATGATGGAGATACGATCGCTACCAGTAGCCTGTGGTTAATGCCTCTGTTGCCCATCGCTGATGCTACGACTGTTGAAATTAAACCAGAACAACTCCCCTTAGCCGGATTTCATCCCCGATGGCTACCTTGAGAGAATAATTGCTAAGTCGATTTCGGAAGGTTAGTTAAGGTGTCGCCAACAAAAATCAAGTTGAACCTAATGGAGTTCAGTTCCATCCTTACGGAGCAGATAGCGATCGCTAATCAACTTCAAGACGATTCTACCTATTTCTGGATGCGTTTTCTCAATCACTGGTTGCACAATAACGCCTTCCATAATGCAATTGGGACTGACTACACTATTGGCATTATTGAACTGAGACACCGCTTCCCAAGTGTAAGCACCGATATAAAGTACAGGTACTCTCGGCAAAGCAAATTCCTCGCAAAAAGTGACAAAATCGCTGTAATTGAGAAAATAGCTACCGCGACGCACAGCAAATAGAGCAATTCCAATATTGCCATTATTCAAGCCATATTTGATATCTTGCACGCCGTAGATTTCACCAAAAATCTGAGTTCCTGGCGGAAGTTTCTGGAAAGCTTCGTTTTCGTTGTAAGCACGAACATAAACTAATTTTTTGTTGACTTCGCTGTTTTTCCAGAAATAATTATGGCTGCCAATTTTAGTTGTGCCATCAGCATCAACTAAGACAGTGAAGTTAGTTCCGTGCAACTTTTCTGTGACAACAACTTCTTCACCTTCCATTAGAATGTTTTTGTAACGTTTCAGGTTTTCTGGACTGGGGAATTTGTAATATCCAATAAAACTCTCTACTTCCCCGCTCATTCCTTGAGGAATTGGATATTCGTACTTTGTTACACCAAAATACTCCGTGTAGTCATCTCCGACATTTCCCGTAAAGTTTTGACCAACAGGAATAAGCAAACCCTCAGAAAAAATTCCGCGAAGTTTTGCAGCACGCAGTTTTTTCGAGTAGTAGTTACGAATACCAAACTCATCTAAAAATTTTTCTGGAATAACACTATCAATAGGAAAGTAAAAAGCTAAATCTCCAGGGTTCAAGTTACCTTTGACTATAATTACCTGATACCCCATATCTTCAATAGAGGCAATATCTAGTCGATCGGCATTGGGATGAGGATTAATACTATTGATTTTGACAACTTCAACTTTAAAAATGCTCATAGCTCATCTCTTTTCAAAAAAATCTATTTTAGAAAAACTCTAAATTTATTACAAAGTATGTGCGCGTACCTAGCTGTGCATACTTGTCAAATTAAAGCTGAAACCTTTGAAAACCTAGACTTTGACTCTTTTGTAGTAGTGTGGCAAGGCTAAAATAGTTTTTGAAGCTAAAGGCTCATAGTCGTCTTTAGCTTCAAAAATAAAGCATAAATCTAATGTCTTGCCACGCTACTAGGGTGCATTAGCCTGGGTCTTGGGGTTTAATTAAGTAATCATGCAAACCTGATATTACGAATTATGAATTAGTAATTATTTGTTGATAATTTATCCAAGCTTCCCAAAAAATATAAATTGATAGTATTCCTAAGAAGATGCGAAGTACTAAGCTCACAGTATAATCTGGTAGTTTTGGCAATGTGCGAGTACTCATTTGAACGCCTAAGAGACCTCCACATCCCAAAACCATACCTTGAGCAAACAGAATATTTCCCTCTAATGTATGTCCTGTACAGGCAGCTAAAGCAGTGATGACAATCACACCCAAACTAGTTTGAATTGCTACTTTAATTTCTTCTCCCAGTAATAACATTTGCAGTGGCACCATAATCGTACCGCCACCTAAGCCGAATAAACCTGCTAAAATTCCTGCTGCTCCACCAGTGCCAATTTTAGAAACTAATAGGTTAAATACTGGGGCTGTATCCTGTTTTTCCTGGAAGGATAGTTGCTTGCGAAGCTCAATCAGATAGATATTAGCAAGTAGTATGATGCCAAATGTAAATAGTATTATATAAGATGGAATTTTATTGGCGAAATATACGCCTATTCCAGTAGTTAGAAAAGCTGGAATTCCTAAATAAATTACTCGTTTCAAGTCAAAGTAGCCCATCCACCAGTTTTGCAAACTTCCAGAAATTGAAGTAATTACAATAGCAAGGCTACTAGTAGCGATCGCCTGAACGGGAGTATAACCTAGTGTGACTAAAAGAGGAATCGTAATAATACCGCCACCTATTCCTAAAAGTCCAGCTATAACTCCAGATATTAAACCCCCACTCACTAAAATCAACCAACTAAAATCAATCATAAATAATTCTTTTTCTAGAGAACTGACTTGGTGTGATTAACCTTGTACTGTCACCGGATGGCTAACAACACCTCCGTAGAGCAATCCAGAGTCATTCCACGGAACCGTACTCGGTTGTGTGTTACCTAAATTGTCAGTAGCACGAGCTTGGAGAAAATATTCCCCAGGAATTGGGTTCCATTCAATGTCCCAGCGTACCCATGCAAATGGAAAATTTGGTTCTCTCAGTCGTGCAAATTGCCAAGTTTTACCACCATCCAGGCTGACTTCTACACGGACAATCTTTCCTTTCCCAGACCAAGAACGCCCACGTAGTAAGTGGGTTTTCGCAGAAAGAGTAGCTGGCCAAGCCAACTCAAAAGCGCTCTTAACATTTTGATAGGTAATCAGCTTACCTTTATACGGAGCGATCGCTGGGTAGTCTGCACCAACTAGCACCATTTGCTCCGTTACCCACTGGGTATATATCGGTGTTTCAGAAACCTCAATCCGCTCAATCCATTTAACGTTGGCGTTTCCTCCCCAACCAGGGAATAAGACACGGCATGGCTGACCATGATCTGGAGGTAATGGTTCTCCGTTCATTGCGTAGACGACAAGAGAGTTATCTGCTAATGCTTTGTTAATTGGAACTACACTGCTGAACTTGGATTTATTTGTCTTCTTTGAATCTAGCGAATCTACATCTGCACCCTCAACGAGTACATCTTTTGCTGTGGATTTCAGTCCAGCTCGCTCTAATAACATACCAAGTGGTACACCAGTCCACTCAGCCACACCAATAGCCCCAAGTCTCCACCGTGTTCCAGGGAGTGGTGTGTTGTAAGCTTCTTCAAAGAAGCGCCGACCGTTAGCAGCACACTCAATGGCACAAGTGATTGAGATGGATGGCATGGCGATGATTTCATCGTAGGTAAACTCACAGGGAGCAAAAACGCCAGTTCCATGAATTTGCAAACGCCATATAGATGGGTCAAAGGGAGGTGGTGCGCTGCGGTTGTGAACATAGAACCAATCATTTGGTACTAAATAGCCACGCCCATACATCGCTTCCCAGTTCATCTCTAATGTGCCTTTGCTATGAGAGATATACCCTGGTGGCAATGGCTTAAGTATTTTGCTGCCTTTAGTTTTAATAGCTGCCTGACTCTGAGCAAGCGCAGGTTTAGCTAACCCCTCAATGGCTGTGGCGCCAACCATAGTAGCTAGTATTTTCAGAAAGCGCTGGCGCGAAATACCTGCATCTGTACTTTTTTGCCAGATGCACTGTTCAACCCGTGCCTGTAAATAATCCTCCTGGTCAAAGAGGTTTTCATCGCTCAAGCTGTTACCCCCTTGTAATTTGTAATTCGTAATTAAGAAACAGAGAATGAAGGAGTAGGGGAGAAGTTGCAGTAAGTCTTTCCCCTTTGCTTCTTCCAATGCCCTGAAAAAACTAGCTGTCTATCGCTGTCCAAACACCAGTTATCCGATCTTGTGTGTAGTTGGGCAAATAGTGAGCCAATCCGTTTTTAGCTATTTGAGCGATCGCATGAATAAAGCGATCGCAATCTTCTAATGTATTATATACAGCAAAGCTGGCTCGGATAATACTAGGAATATTACGTGTAATTCCTCTATCTACTTCCTCAGCAATCTCACAGTCTTGCTCGTCTGAAACATTCTTGAGTTTGCGAATGTATTCATAAGTGCAGAAAGCCCCAGCCCGAACTCCAATACCGTATTCTTGTGCCAAAATTTCTGCTACTAAGCGTCCGTCAAATCCATCAATATCAAAGGGAATAACATGGGCTAAATTATCTCCGGGAATATGTATTTTGACACCAGTAATCAGCCCAAGCCGTGTATATGTAAATTCAACTAGAGAGTGTTCATACTGAGCAATGCGATCGCGCCCTACTGCTTCGATAATTTCAATCGCCTTGGCAATAGCGATCGCACCCATTGCGTTTGGTGTTCCGGGGTCATGGGCCCGTTCTGTATAAAAACGCTTAATCTCTAGTTTTCTAGTGATATAAGGCAGGTTTCCACCCCCAATTTGATAAGGGTAGGAGCTATCAAAAAATTCCTTTGGCCCCAGCAAAACCCCGGTTCCATAAGGGGCGTACATCTTGTGTCCAGAGAAAGCCACAAAATCTAAATGACATGGGTCATCATCAGCACGCATATCAACTCGTTCATGCTGAATCAACTGACACACGTCGGCAAATATCTTCGCACCATACCGATGTGCTAAAGCTGCAATTTCGTAAATTGGGGGTCTGTAACCTGTAATTGTGGAAGCACCTGTAATAGTTACTAACTTAATTTGCTCGGCTTCGGGGAGATTTTGATGTGCCTTGAAAATATCTTCAATTTCTGCGACATTTACACTTCCATCCGGCTGCGTTCTGTACTGCACAACTTCGTCTCTAGTAACCCAAGGCAGCAGGTTAGATGAATGCTCGATATCAGAAACTAAGATTTTCCCAGGTTTTTTTGCCCAAAGTGTGGCGGCTCCATTAATTGCTTCTGTTGTATTCTTCGCAAAGATTACATAGTTGTCTGAAGATGAGCCAACAAAATCCCGAATAATGTTCCGACTAGCGTCATATTCTCGTGTAGTGATGATCGATTTTTGCCCAGAACCTCGATGTACGCTGCCATAGGTGTCAAGCATTTCGTCCACGTACTGCTTGAGGGTTGCAAAGGGTGTGGTTGTAGCTCCATTATCCAAGTTGACGTATTTGACATAGTTTCCGTTAAGAGTTTTCACCTTGAAAGATAGAGACTCATCTGTAAATAATGGTCTGATTTCTTTGTCCCAAAAGCTGTCCCAATTTTCTACAAGCAGCGGTGATTTAGCAGTCTCTTGCTTGATATTTGCGCCCATTGCAAGTACATCAGTCATCTTTAGCACCCCGATTTTAAATTTTGATTTTTTTGAAAAAGCCTAACTGCCGCAACACTTTATTTCGCGCTGCAACCAAATTAATTGTCAGTAATTATAGTCTTTATAATTACTTTGTTTCTAATAGAAAACGCGGTCATTACAATTATTCTTTAATAAAAGAATTGAAATTAGTATCCGTACTAATGCCCAAATTTAATATTCTTAATGTAAATTAATATACTATGTAAATAATGTTATTAAGTAGTAAAGTATACTTTAAACGATTTTATTCCAGTCATTAAGCAAACTTGACGTATTGAAGATAAGTCGATCGAAAAGTTTATAACCAATAAAACCTGCAATTCCTTACTGGCAATGTATTTATCGAGAAAAAAGCCCTGACTAAGTTGAGATTACTCTTTAAAAAAGTTTTATATTTTACTTAAACGAATTGTTACGTCTTTATTAAGACTTTATAAGTATTTACTCGTATTAATTGGGATCTCTTAACATTGCAGTGATAGCGAAAGCTCTTAGTTGTTTGCTCACATTAAATAGCGATCGCTTCGGATGAGGGAATTATCATTGAAGAGTAGATACTTGTACGGACATCTATATTTAAGTACTCAATAAGGCATTACAAAATGTATTTCAGGAGACAATCATAATTTATTTCTTAAGACAGATGCGATTCTAAAAAATAAAGTATAATCTGAGGCAGTTTTTTCATATAAAAAACTTCATCAGCCAGCGAATACAGTTTAATTTTTAATGTATCGGGTTTCTCCTCTCTCTCGCCTATCCTCAAAGGCGGCCAGAGTTCCCCTTCCACCTCTTCTTGACGGGGCAGAGCATCATAGTGTTATAACGGCATCAGTCTAGATACAAAATGGGGAACACCAATTGATGATTAATTGCTGGTGCTTGGAGAGAGTTAAACTTAGCTTCTAGAGCAAACCCTGATTAGACACAGTTGATAAGCAATGCTAATGCCAGCACTGCTGAATATTTTTAAGCAGGTGAGTCAAGAGTGATGAATGAAGCTGACACCTCAAACAAGGGGGCTGTGATGGAATCCCTAAATTCTGCTAATTCGCCACAATCAGAGCAGGCGAGTTGTCCCTTTTACTCAGTTGTGCCTAATGACAATATGACAGTTAAAGAACTGCCACTCCTCATGCCAGCTGAAGATACACAATTTTTACAAGATACCACCCAGCAGGACTGGGTTGCAGAGCCTGAAAGCGGCAAACAAGCACTTATTGACTCGGAATTTCAGAACCTGCTGGCATTGAACGAAGAATTACGTGCGGCTAACAATAATTTGTATGCACAAGTGGAGCAGCTAAAAGACAACCTAGCTGAGTCAGAAAAGGTTTTGCAGTGGCAGAAAACGCGTTCTAGCGTTAGTGAGTCGATGCTCAACCAACACACTCAGGAATTAGCTGCGGCTCAAGAACAGATAAAATCTTTATTTCAACAATTAGAAACTGCTGTACAAACCGTTCAACGTCAGGAAATTTTCACTGATACTTATAAAGCACAGCTACAAATTAGCCAACAACGCCTGGCCCAGTTAGAGCGAGAATGTACGTTGCTACACACTAATAACAACGAACAATCTCAGCAGTTATTGCAATCAGAAAATGTTTGTCGGGAGTTACGTACAAGACTGATGCGACAACAACGCCAGACGCTGCAATTCAAAGCAGCTTTGGAAAAATGTCTAGATACATCGGTTCCTAGCTATGACTCCTTAGAGGATGCTGCAAAACATCCTAAAGACATCACTAGTAGCCAAGGAAGATTTTCTAGAAAAGCTCGGTCTTTATTTCCTAATGCACAGCCGATTCAACCTTGGTCAGCAGAAGAAGAATCCCTGAGTAACGATCTAGATAATTCTTGGGGTGAACCCTCAGCACCAATCCCATTCCAAAGAAATGAAGCCTCTGCGACGCCGCCATCATCTCCTTGGAACTGGACAGTTAAGAAAGACACGCCAACACCAACACAATCGGCGCCATCTCCAGAAGTTGATGATTCTCCAGATACCACTGAAGCGGTTTCACCTTCGGGTTCGTCAAATTTAGATCAGCAATTAGATAGTTTAATCCAAATGTTTTTCACCTCCCAGCCTGCATCTACATCACCACCACCTGCTGCGAAAACGGATGTTAGTGATGTTCCTATTTGGGAGACTTTAGCAACAATTTTAGAAGACGATGAGGAACTAGAAAATCCACAGGAGGAAGATTTGGAGGCAGAAATTAATCCTGCTGCAACTACCTCTACTTCTTGGACGACGGATTCTGTGCTTTCACCAGCCAATAACTTACTGCTTTCCTCTAATCCATCTCACACCGAAACGCCTGTTGGAGAAACTGAAGACTACTGGTCAGAAGTTTCACAATTGTCAGCAAGTGATTTGTCCTCAGAGTCATTAGGTGATAACACCAGTGATGACAATTCACCTTCACCAGTAGTTTATCCCCAGCGTCCACCCAAAGGGCGTAAGTCATTGGCATCTGTAGAACTGCCGAATTTTCGCCCCAAGAGTTAGGAATTAGTTGTCATTAGTCATTTTTCTAATAAGCTAATCGTCATTCATTTTTCCAGAATGATTCGCTTCTAGTAAGGGCTTCAGCCCTGCTTTTATGCAAGTTAAATGCCGATTAGCTTACTAATGACCAATGCCAATGACTAATTCAGAATCCTTGCTTCTGACTTCGGAATTATGGCTTCTGGGTTGGATTTTGCCACCTGACTGCGCGATCGCGGTTTGCCTGTGGCGATCGCATAATTAATCGCCAACAGCCACAGCCACAAGCCTGGATTCCGGGGTTCTAGCCAAAAACCTACCCGGTTTAAGAAGCGCCCAAACCACGGACTTAGTAAAGCACTAATCAGGGCATGACGACCGAAGGTGAAATAACTACCAAGCCATCGCCCTAAATCTCTAGGCCCAGCCAGTTCCCAAATCCATAAAAGCAAAGCAGGATTTTTCCTAGCGGCTTTGAGTGCTAAACGGTTAAAGGTTAACCAATCACACCGATCTTTGATAAAGTTATCTGCCACCTCTGGCGGTTCATCTGCTAACAGCCCAAAAAAGGTGTTGAGCATGGAGTTAATCCGCTGCGGTGGTAAAAATTTCCCTGTGGGAACCATCATCCCTTTAGAAAATAGCCAAGTCACAGAAACGTTGCTTTGATAGGCACGAATTTGGTTCAAGTGGCGGAAACTCAACAAGTCATGTTTGAGAGCAGTATCCAACAGCGTTGTTAAGCGCTCTAAGTTGCGAACTAGGGAACCAAAACCGGTGAAAACGAGGGGAGATTGAAGTGATGCTGCATCGCCGATCGCAATCAATCGATCGAAGGCAACTGTGCGATCGCGACTTCCCACACTAAAATGCCCTGGTATATACCCAAATGTCGGCTTCTTCCACACCAATTTGTCCATATCGCATCTGCGATACTCTGGCAAAATCGTGAAAAAGTCCTCGTACATCTCCAGCAAAGAACCGGGATTTTCAGCATTGACTTCGTGGTAATGAAATAAATAAATCGTCAGTTCCTCATCTGCTGCGGGAAACAATTCCCAAATCAACTGCCTTCCCCGCGAAATATCCCCATGACTGTAAAGAACGTCCCCATATTGAGAATCCCATACTCCCGGCTCAAATCCGCTCTCAATTGCCGCTCCCACCGTCGGACACACACTATCAAAGGCACGACCACCGTTTAATTGCCAAGCAATGGGTGAGGCAGTTCCCATTGCATCTATTAGCAGTCGTCCACTTACTTGTTTCTCAATTTGACTGGGCAAGTGCTTGACTTGCAAAACTACCTGTGATATATCAATATCTGCACGGATAAATTCTGTTTCATCCCAAATTTCACCGCCTGCCGCTTGCAGTTTTTGCCCACACATTTGGAGCCATTTTTCGGAATCCAAGCCTAAATTTAGGACTGTGGGTGTGTGGAGGACGGGCGATCGCAGTTTGGCTGGATTATTAGCATCAAAAAACTTATTGAATCCGTCTTTGTATTCCCTGGCAATGATGGTTTCTAACTCAGCGGGGGTGACTAAACCCAAGTTAACCAAGCTTTGAATCTCATCGCGCGAAATATTCCATTCTCGGTTCATCCGCCCAAAGGGCATTCGTTCCACTAGCAAGACTTTATATCCGAGTTTTGCCATCAGTGCTGCATGGATTGCGCCTAATGCACCGCCAATGTAGATGATGTCGTACTGGGCATGGGGTACAAGAGGCAGAGGGGAAAGACTTCCTGCAACTTCTCCTCGGTCACTGAGCGTAGCCGAAGTGCTGCTCCCCTGCTCCCCCGCTCCCCCGCTCCCCTGCGAAAACACTACTTGACGCGGCTGCTGCGGATTCCGCACCCCTTCGCGCCATCGTTTTTCCCACCAATAGGCACGAGTTAGGTCATATTCACCGTTGGGCATTTTCTGAAAATACTTGACGGTAAGGGGGTAAGTAGAGCCTAGTGCGGCAAATATTGATTGCTGGGATAAATCAATTGCTGGCGGTTCTGGGTAATGATGCGGGAAACGGCTTCTGATTTCCTTGGTCAAGCGTTGCAGAATTTTTCTTTCACTGGGAAAAGGTTGTTCTGCCCAGCGAAACACTTTCAGATAGGTAGTTCGTTGCACCGACCAGACAAATACCGAAAGTTCTGTAGGCAAGTTTTCGGAAAGGCTCACTCCAGTATGTGCAGTAGCACTGGGTATTTGAAGGCGAAAGCCTTCCGAGGTAAGCACTTTTTCTCCATTTCCAGGTTCAAAATCTGTTTGTAACCAACTACGCACAGTTTCTGTTTCTGGAGTTGGAACTTCTAAATAAAGGATTTCTTTCATGTTTTCCTGACATCTCCCATCAATCTACTCACTAAGACAGATTTTCTTAGGACACAAAGTAAGGTAAACTCCGCCCTATTAGTTTCATAAAGATTCAGTGAAGAAATTTTAAGAGTTTGTCAAATTTATTGTTCATTTTGTATTTCTGTAAACCCACGCCATGAATTATCCCATTCCAGACAGTCCCCAAGAAATTATTGCTCTGCAACAACAGCCGATTGATGAAGAATTAGTTGCCAGTGCGATCGCTGGAGTAATTAAAATTGTCCGCGCTCAGGGTCAATCTTTGGAAGAGTTAACCGCTCAGTTGTTAGCAGACGATCCACTGCTGGATCGGGAACAACGTCGCTGGTTAAGCCAATTAGTTGCCCAATCCTGGGAAAAGTTCTCCTAAAACCTTGTTTATGATGAAGTTTTGGTCGCAGCATGAGATTTCTAGGTCTGTACCTAAATGTTGGCTTGGCGATGCCTACGGCGGGCTGCGCCTACGCATTTTCAGTATAGGAGTAATAATAATGGTCAGTATGGGATTGGCAATTGGGTTGCTATTTTTGCGTTCATGGCACAGAAGCTACTAAATTAACCATATCAGCGTTTTACATTGCTTATGAATTTTACAACGTTCTGAAACGGAAAGACCTCTGCTTTGCGCCAGAGGTCTTTTTTTGGGAGCAATCTTCATGCTGTTTGAACAACGCCTCGACAGATAATTTTGTTGAGCGATCGCTAACTAAGTAAAAATAAATACATTTGAAAGCCTTGACAATGAATAATCGTAGTCAGCGGCTCTAGCCATTTAAAATCTTATCCAGAGCAATAAATCGCTGACTACGAACAAAAGTTTTATTTTAGATTTAATTATGTCTACCGACTTATCCACTAACGATCGCTTTCAACCCATCAACCTTTTTGAGTACGAAAAGCTAGCAAAAGAATATCTATCTCAAACGACACTTGATTACTACAGTAGTGGTGCTTGGGACGAAATCACATTGCGAGATAATCGTGCTGCCTTTGAGCGAGTCAAACTGCGACCTCGGATATTAGTCGATGTGAGCGATCGCAATCTAAGTACCTCCATTTTAGGACAACCCCTGCAACTACCTTTGTTAATTGCACCGATGGCTTTTCAATGTCTAGCCCATCCAGACGGAGAAGTTGCCACAGCCCTAGCTGCTGCATCAGCTGGTGTGGGTATGGTGTTAAGTACAATGGCAACAAAAAGCATTGAAGAAGTGGCGACTGTATGTAATCAGTTTCCAGATTCTCTGCGGTGGTTCCAGCTTTACATCCATAAAGATCGGGAATTAACTCGTGCTTTGGTAGAAAAAGCCTATAAAGCAGGCTACAAAGCACTTTGTCTAACTGTAGATGCACCAGTTCTCGGACAGCGAGAGAGAGATAGACGTAATGAGTTTGCCTTACCCCAAGACTTACATCTGGCTAATCTTGCTAGTATCTCAGGGCTAGATATTTCCCATGAAAAAGGTGAATCTGGATTATTTACCTACTTTGCTCAACAACTAAACCCAGCAGTCACTTGGGACGATTTGGAATGGTTGCAGTCTTTATCTCCATTACCTTTAGTCATCAAAGGAGTTTTACGCCCAGATGATGCTGTGCGGACTGTAGAATATGGAGCCAAAGCAATTGTTGTTTCTAATCATGGTGGCAGACAACTCGATGGTGCGATCGCTTCTTTAGATGCCCTCGCTGAAATAGTAGCGGCAGTGGATGGTAAAGTAGAAGTGGTATTGGATGGCGGCATTCGTAGAGGCACAGACATTCTCAAAGCTCTGGCATTAGGAGCAAAAGCAGTACTAATCGGACGACCTATTTTGTGGGGACTAGCGGTAGCAGGACAAATCGGCGTATCTCATGTAATCTCACTACTACAAGATGAGTTAAATGTGGCAATGGCACTTAGCGGCTGTGCCAAAATACAGGATATTGAGCCTAGTTTATTGACCCTGCAACGCTTTAAGTCGGAGAACTGTTAGAAATGTGATTCAAACAAAACTTTGAGAAATAATTTTCAGACTCGTTACAAAATCGTTTTAATTAGAGTATACTAGTTAAGGTTAGATACAAAGGGCGGGTGGCGGAATTGGTAGACGCACCACACTCAAAATGTGGCGGCCTTACGGTCATAGGAGTTCGATTCTCCTCCTGCCCACTACCAAACAAGTGCTAAAGAGGTGAAAAATTTATGCGCCTGAAAAGATGGGAATCTCCCCGTAAAGAAGGCAGAAATGATAAAGGTAGAGGCGGTTCTGCTAGGAAGCGTCAACTGAAAAAACAAAGGCAAATGTTACGCCAAAGACTTAAAGAAAGTAACAAGCCAGACAATAACAAAAATGAAAGAACAGGGAAAGATAAATTTATCTTTCCCTTATTTTTTGGGCTTTTATTTCAGAAAAAAATAAAATTTAGAGATTTTTCAATACAGACACTAGATTAAATCTGTAATTCTGTAATAAATTTGGAAATCATAAGAAAAAATTATTAGTCATTAAAATATACTAAATTTTAATCAACCTCTTAAGCGCATATTGACGTATAAAACCCGCAGATTAAGTAGTTAGCATTTTACATTTATACTTAAGTGATTAAGTAGTATATACTACTTAATATACAGCTTCTCTCTAGGAATTTATCGCAATTATAATGCTTGGATGAACTAACCAAAAATTAATTATGAAGGAAGTATGAATTTTGTCAAGCAGTGTCTAAAATCCTTAACATAAAACAGTAAGCTAGGACACAGCAGTAAATAATTCTAGTATTACCGATTAAGCCAAAAGTATACTAAAAAGGCAATTGCACCTCCACGTGTTAACTTCCAACAATCACACAAGCCTACAAAAAGTCAGGAGTCATCCAATCCGAATATTAAATCATTGGGATTGGTCTAGGTAATCTATGAATTGTTTTCTTGGATACAGGAGTTATTGATGGTGGCGAGAGTGCTTCTACCTACTAAAAAAGTGCTTGATTTTCCTATTACTGCTTTACGGTTTGACGACCAGATACAAACAATAGTGAAGTGGGCAAGTAGGCGTGAGAGTAAAACTGTATATGTAGCCAATGTACACATGCTCATTGAAGCCCATTGGAATCCAGAGTTTGCCACCATATTGCGAAATGCAGATATAGTTACTCCTGACGGTATGCCTCTGGTATGGATGATGCGAAAAATGGGAGCGCTTTACCAAGACCGTGTGGCAGGGATGGATATTTTTCTCGCATTATGTCAGCTAACTCAAACACAAAATCTGAGCATTTTCTTTGTAGGTTCCCAAACAGAAATTCTGTCTAGGATGCAAAACAGGTTAGAGAAGGAATTTCCGCAGATAAAGATTGCGGCAATGGAACCTCTACCCTTTCGTCCCCTAACTGACATTGAAGACGAAGCTTTGGTTCAAAAGATTAACTCTAGTGGTGCTAGCGCTGTCTTAGTGTCTTTGGGATGTCCCAAACAAGAAAATTGGATAGCTCAACATAAGGGCAAAATACAAGCTGTAATGATTGGACTGGGTGGAGTTTTCCCAGTTTATGCCGGAATTCATAAGCGTGCACCCCGCATAGTTCGAGACTTAGGACTTGAATGGCTGTATCGATGGATTCAAGAACCGCGCCGACTTTGCGGCCGCTATGCTAAAACTATTCCACTATTTATATGGTTGGCTACTAAGCAACTACTATCATCAAGTCGGATTGCAGGGGTCTTTCTTCACGAGACTGGGGATTAAAGAAAAAGAAATAAGGTAAGACAGACTCTAAGCGGTTCATCATCAAGAGAACCAGACTTTAGATGCTAAGGAAAGAATTTTCTGCCTGAAGCACGAAGATTCAAGGGTTCACCTGAAAGTGATGAAAGAAGTCAAGTACAAGGATTTCCATCAATCTCCTGCTGTGAAAACCCATTATCTGAAATCAACTATTAAAGTACTTGACATTGACCCAGGACTAAGTGTTATATTAACCATAGTGAAATTGTTGGGGCGTCGCCAAGTGGTAAGGCAGCGGGTTTTGGTCTCGCCATCCCTGGGTTCGAATCCTAGCGCCCCAGTTAATCTCAAGACAGGCTATTATGCCTGTCTTTTAGAGTATTTAATTGTATTTTTAAGATGTGTCTCAATGCATCTAATTCTGTAAATGTCACTTATCAGGGGATTTAAGAGCTTGATCTAGAGTCTGCCTAGCTAGTTCTGCTTTAGACCGAGCTTCTTGGTAACGCACATTAGCTTGAGCAAAATTTTTGAGAACTTTAAAGCCTTCCTTGAGTCGAGTAATTTCTTCTTCAGTTACTGACTCATCGGTGAACAGAATATCAACAGCTTTGCGAATTTCCAACGCTTCAGATCGTGACTCCTGAACTTTCAGCTTGAGCGTGGCCAGGTTACTCAGAATCTGGACAGCTTGTGTAATACTATCCTCACCACTAGCAGTATCAATAGTTGACTCTTTTACCTCAATTAATTGTTGAGGGCCAAATCCTTCTTCCAGTTCCGTGGGTAGCTTACCTGCATCCATCAGTTCCATTAGCTGATCCATTGCTTTATCACGGGCTTTGGCTGAATCTTTTCCAGAAACAGTAAGGATAATTTCTGGGCTTTGAGCGAGAGTGTATTGAACCATATTTGAGTAGAAAATTTGCTGATTTAACCAAGCTGAGGCAAGTAATTATATCATTTTGCGTGTCCGATCATTTGTTGATTGTCTAGTCAATTAAAGAGTTGAAGACCGAACGTCAACACTTTGAATTTTGAATTGTTACCTCTACCCCTGCTAAGTCGCTCAAAATAAAACTTTATACTTAAGAAAAGGAATAATTTTCAATAGGAGGGGAGAGCAATGGCTCCCAATCCCACCATCATGCAGGCTGTGGAACAACTGGGCTACCGTGTCACCGTTGGTGATGTGGCAATTCAGGCAGGATTGAACGTCGCTGAAGCTAATCAAAGCTTGTTAGCCCTGGCATCTGATGCTGGCGGACATTTACAGGTAGCGGATTCAGGTGATATAGTTTTCCTTTTTCCACAAAATTTTCGAGCAATTTTGCGTAATAAATACTTCCGGCTACGATTGCAGGAATGGTGGAAAAAAGTCTGGAGTGTTCTGTTTTACCTGATTCGCATTTCTTTTGGAATTTTCTTAACTGTTTCCATCGCCCTGATCGCTGTTACCATCTTCATAATCATTACTGCTGCCAATTCAGACCGTAACGGGGACAATCGGGGCAGTAATTCCGGCGGTGGTGGCTTCTTCTATTTTCCAAATTTATTTTGGTATCTTAGCCCAAATTATGACACCCACTACCAGGAACCGCGACGTGGAAGCCAGGAAGAAAGCAATCTGAATTTCTTTGAAGCTGTGTTTTCGTTTTTGTTTGGCGATGGTAATCCGAACGCCAACTTAGAAGAACGTCGTTGGCAAGAAATTGCTACGGTGATTCGGAGTAACCGTGGTGCAGTAGTAGCAGAACAAATTGCCCCATATTTGGATGACATTGGCGAGGGATACACAAGAGAATACGAAGATTATATGCTGCCCGTTCTGACGCGATTTAATGGGCAACCAGGGGTAAGTCCAGAAGGTCAAATTGTTTATTACTTCCCAGAGTTGCAGGTGAGTGCAGTTAAAAAGCGCCGTTATGCAATATCAGATCGCTTGGAAGAATTTCCCTGGCGTTTTAGTGCCGCAAGTTCTGGGCAGATTATGCTGAGTGCTGGGTTAGGGATACTCAATTTTGTTGGTGCTTTAGTACTGGGAAGTTTGTTGAGAGATGGAACTGTTGCCATCCAGTTAGGCGGACTGGTAGCTTTTGTACAAGGCATTTATTGGCTGCTATTGGCTTACGGAGCAGGTTTTTTAGGCATACCGTTATTGCGTTATTTCTGGATTCAGTGGCGTAATCGCAAAATAGGCGATCGCAACCGCGATCGCCTTTCCAGAGCAAGGGTATTGGCAAGCCCTGATGCACTTTTGCAACAAAAAATCAAATATGCTCAACAATTTGCAACAGAAAAAGTCATTGGCAACGAAGATTTAGTGTATTCTAGCGAAACTGACTTACTCGACCAAGAAGTTGAACGTTCTGCAAAAATTGACGCTGAATGGCAGCGGCGCTTAGAACGTGGGAGTGGGGAATAGGGAGCAGAGGGGCAGAGGGGCAGAGGGGCAGGGGGAGAAGAATTTAATAATCAGTCTCCAATGCCCAATGCCCAATCCCTGATTACTTCGCCTGAATTGGTGTTAGAGCTACACCTTGATAATAATGTCCCAAAATTTGCAGGTGGTTTACTCCTTGCCGAGCCAGATTGTACGCCCCCCACTGACTCATACCTAAAGCATGACCGTAGCCAAGCCCTTGCAATACAAAACTACCATCAGCCCCCTTGGTGACGCTAAATTTGGTACTTTTTAACTTGAGGGCTGTTCGCACTTCTTCGCCCTGTAGCACCTTCGTGCCCTTGTTACCAACAATTTTTAAAACTTTAACACTGCGGAAAGGTGAGTATGTCTCTGGAATTATCGCCGTCACACTGCCCACCTCAGGAAATTTAGCGCTAATTTCACTGGGCGAGAAGGTTTTCACCCAATTACACTCGCGGATATTTTGATCGTAGTCTTGAACAGCACGTAGGTAAGGCAGAGTATTTCCCCAAACATCTTCTACGTTTTCAGTGTGTCCCCCAGAACAAGCGTGGAAGACTGAGAGAATAATCCGGTTTTTATAAGTTAGTACCTGCCCTAAAGTAGAATCCACTGCGGTGTAAGTAGCAGGAGATTCACTAATGACACCTTTGTAAATTTGCCAGCGATCGGGGGTATTCCCTAAATCGTAAACGGGATTATTTCGTTGTTTTTCTCGTTCGTAGAGGGCATAAGTGCGGGCTGCGATCGCTTGGGCTTTTAAAGCTTCTTGGGGCCAGCTAGCATCCATTTCCCCACCGAGAACGCTGTAGAGATATTCTTGGTCATCCACCCAGTTAACAGCCGTTAAGCCTTTTTCTGTGGGAACAACCAGAGTTCTGCCTCGATACCAGCGATCGCCAATATAAACAAATCCTTTACCAGTTGGCTCAATCCAAAATAAACCAGACTGCCACTTATCTAAGGCAACTCCGCCAGGAACGGCTTGGGCATAATATGCACTCATCGCTGGTAACTGTCCGAGAGTCCGGCCAGTACTATCCTTAACGATGCCAGTGGTGGAACTACCCACTTTTACCTGATTAACGCCCCTCTCAATTGCCACGCGTAGGATTACAGACGCTTGGGCAGGAGCAACCAAAGCTATCCACAAAAAGATACTTACCCACCAATAACGTACTTTAATCTGAGAAAATAAAGAGCCTAAGTAAAGTTGGAATTTCATACCGATCATCTAATCACACTAGTATCTAATTGACGCTCTGGATTATGGCGTCTACTACTTTAAGATGAGACAGTTCTCCAACGCGGGAGGTTGCCACCTCCTACTAATTATGCATTTTGCTTTAACTATAAGGTAGAAATCAGACATTAGGGAAAGTGAATCGTCCAAATCTGACTGCTGTGGAAGATAAACTTTTATTCTTCGATTTATGATGCCAATACCTTTTGAGAATTGCTCGCTTCATTAGCGATAATTCCAATTAAATTCAACTTACTCAAAATTTCTATTGCTTGAGTCAGTTCAGTTCGAGTCACTTTCCCCATCCGCTCTACCATGACAATACCACTGCAAAAAGATGCCACAATCCTGGCATCAACCGTGCCTAAAATAGATGGAGCATCTATTAGTACTAGGTCATAATTTTGCTCAAACGCCTCTATTAGTTCTTTCATCCGTTGAGAACTGAGCAACTTCACTGTGTCTTCTGGTTCTGGCCCAGCAGTTAAAATATCAATGGAGGGGTGAATGGGCTGGATATAATCTTGAAAATGAGTAGTTGTCTCATCAACTAATAACAGAGAGAGTCCCCAATCATTGGATAGTTCCAGGATTTTGTGCAAGCTAGGATTATGTAAATTAGCGTCAATTACCAATACCCGTCTATGCATTCGGGCAGCGCTAGCTACAAGCCCTAATACTAAGGTTGTCTTTCCTTCCCCTGGTAGTGCTGAAGTAAACATCAGCGATTTGAACGGCAAGGGATATTTTAATATCTGAATATTTTGGTAGATCATGTCCAAAGTTTCATGGACGGGCAATTTATTACTGGCTTCTATTACAGAATAATCTGAGCTTCTTCGGACATTCCAAGGCAGGCCAAGCCGCCGTTTTTTGACACCACGTGACGGTAGTTTTGGTACCGATCCCAATACACGTAGGTTAGTCAGTTTCTTTAAATCTCCGGCACAATAAATAGCGTCATTAAACTTTTCCAAAATCAGGGCTGCTAAAATACCTAAAATCGGCCCAATTACTGCTCCTCCAACCAAAAGTAATAATCTGTTGTTACCCATATAAATACCAGGAGAAGGTTCTGCCAAAACTTGCCAGTTATATCCTTCCTGAGCAATTTTCAGTCCTAATGACTGTTGCGCCTGGATTAGTTGTTCAAGGTTTTTGCGACTAGTTTCTAGCTTTGGCAGCAGACGATTATATTCTGCTATTAAACTTGGATATTTGTTTAGATCGGAGCGTATTTGCTGTTCTGACTCGACTAAATTTTTTTCATTGGCAGTTAGTCCTAAAACACTTGTCTGTACTAAAACAAACTCATCTACTAGGGTTGGATCGACCCCTAATATTTGTCCTTTGAATAAAGGCTTTTCTTTACTAGTATTAGTAATAGTTTTTACCTCTTCTCGTAAGAGAGAAAGTTGACTTTGGCGTTGCTGTTTTAATTTTTGTACCGATGGATAATCATCTGTATAACGGAGCCGCTCCTTAGCCAATGCTAGTTCAGTCTTTTGAATTTCACTTAATAATGCTTGATAGCGGCTTGACTGATTTAAACGAGAAGAAAGTAGTGTATTCTGCTGAGACGAAGATGCTATTAGTTGCTCTAGATTATCATAGCGAGCGTTTACATCTTGAAGGTTGGCACGAGTGGTTTGTAATTGTTGTTGAATATCGGCTAGAGATTCTAGCAGAATTTTGCTTTGGACTTCGGGATCGAGTAATTTATGTTTTTTGCGAAACTGTTCTAAGTTTTTCTCAGCTTGACTTACCTCTTTTTTAATCTCAGGTAGACGAGTATTTACAAAAGCTAATCCCTGATTCAAACGTTCTTTTTGCTGCTGTTTGTTGTAGTTTTGATAGACTTTCTGTAGAGCTTGAAGTACTCTTTGTGCTTTTACTGGATCGTCGTCATGAAAAGAAACTTTAAATGCCTGATTAAAAACTTTATTTGCTCCCATGCCTCCCGCTTCTGGAGTTACTTCTAAAGGTGCTTGTCTGTTATGTTCTTTTTGACCATTGATGTCTTGTAAGGTAATATCAGGATAATCAGAATGTAGTAAATCTACAGCTTTCTGAAGCAACTTAGAACTCAGCATGAGTTTCATCTGAGTAGTGGAATCAACAACTTGAGAATTTGAATCATTAACCTGAGTATTTGACTGTGCCCCTTCAGATAAATTGGAATTCACCAATATCTGCATATTGCTTTGGTAAGTAGATTTGGCATTGATAGCCAAGAGGCTAGCAACTGACATAACTACACAGGAAACCCCAAAGATCAGAAAGCGTCGGCGAAGCAAAATAGTAGATAGTTGTCTGATGTCAACTGCGCCTTGTGCTGAAGTAGTAACCTGTTGCTCTTGATTCAGACTAGTCTTAGCCACTATTAAACTCCTCTAATATCGAAACGCTATATTTATTTGGAAGATTTATGATAAATATGAAATGATTTTTTTACACCTAATAGCTGCGATCGCATACTTAATTCTTCTTCCAACAATGACAAGCTAATTTGGCACAATATTATGCCAACTGGCGCTTTCATGTTCATCAATTCATGCATATAAATTCTTAATCAGTGTTGGAAGGATAAATTTTTAATAAATATTTTATTTAAGGAATAAAAATCTTGACGAAAAATTAATTATTTTTTCTAAGTATTTGAGTATCAAATTATCCGACTCACAATATTACTATATATATTAAAGTTATTTTGATAACTTGTAATATAAAAAACACATTGATAAAAATATTTAAACCATACTATTTGTATATTATTGATACATCTAGTTAACCGTAAATTGTTGGTTAAATAGTTGACTTACTCGGAAAATGAAGCTACTGTTTATTTGCTTGATCTTATGATTGAGACTATTAAAATCTAAGATAGAACCTGGTTAATTTTAGATTAGAAGCATTCAATAGGAAATCTAAAATCTAAAAATCGTTCAACTGAGCGTAGCCGTACTCCTTCCCTACAGTACGCTACGTGTAGCGTACTGTAGGGAAGTCCAAAATTTAAACGCCTACCTTGGTTAACTCTATTTCCCGTCGTCTGGGTACTTCATGAATCATAAAATCGTAAGCCATATCAGTACGGGGAAAAATAGCACGAGCTTCTTTGAGAAGATCCTTTAACTCCAAAGTATTTCCGGGAGCATAGCGGGGACTGAAATGACTCATAATCAGCCGACGTGCCCCAGCAGCTAAAGCTGTTTGCGCTGCCATTGTGGTAGTCGAATGTAACCGCTGAAAAGCCATATCTGCATCTTGATGGGCAAAGGTTGCTTCATGAATTAATACATCTGCATCATGAGCTAATTGCACTGCACCATCACAATAAATTGTGTCTGTACAATAGGCAATCTTTCGACCAATTTCTGTAGGGCCGCACAATTGGGTGCCATCAATTACCCTTCCATCAGCAAGGGTAACTGTTTCACCGCGCTTGAGTTGACCGTAAACCCGACCAGGAGGAATTTGCAACGCCTTGGCTTTTTCCACATCAAAGCGTCCTGCTCGGTCTTTTTCGGCTATGCGGTAGCCGAAAGCTGTAATCCGATGATGCAAATTACCGCAGCTAACGGTGAAGTCATCGTCTTCATAAATTACCCCTGGACGGATGGCGTGAACTTTTATCGGGTAAGAAAAGTGTGTGTAAGAGTAACGCGAAGCGGATTGAATGTAATCATTTAATCCAGGTGGCCCATAGATATCAATTCGTTCCACATTGCCAGCCAAGCCGCAAGTAGCAAGAAGTCCCATCAAGCCAAAGATGTGGTCGCCGTGCATGTGGGTGATAAAAATTCGGGAGAGTTGACTCATTTTGAGTTCACTCCGCATAATTTGATGCTGAGTACCTTCGCCACAGTCAAATAACCAGAGTTCTGCCCTTTGGGGTAATCTCAGAGCGACACTGGAAACATTGCGCGATCGCGTTGGTACACCGGAACTCGTCCCTAAGAATGTTATCTGCACAGTGTTCTTTAGTCTTCCTATTGCTCAATTTGCAGCTCTATTTTCTATAGTGGCACGGTTAATGAGTAAAATATTTAGGATTTTGGGGATTGGGCATAGTTAAGAACCAATAGTTATTTTTCCCTAGCTAGTACAGGTATACAAAAATTCCGTAGTTAGACTCAAGGGCACTACAGGATAAATTAAAATAATCAAATAATTAGAAAATTAGAAAAAAGTTCTCAGATTTCCAAATTTGTTGTTTGTTTATGTAATATTCTTTACAAGCCGATCGCGAATTGTTTGGAGTTGGTCTTGAGTTTTAATTGGCTCTCGCGGTGCTGGCAATTCAGTATTTGGCCAGTTAGGTAAATCATTACAGGGACATAACAACGCCGGCATCCCGACGTTTCGCGCGGCTACTGGCATACTGCATCGGCCACAAGGCAGCATATCCCATGCTGGTGTCAACAATTCAGCAATAGTTTCATATGTACCCTCAAGGTAACAATCACCCGATTCCGGTGAAATAATTCTTTGCCAGCACTCTTCGAATTCTTGACTATAGCGATCGCCATCTAGCACCGATTCAGGCAAAAAGCTTGCCTCGCCGTTGCCCGTAATCACTTTCTTACCCAACTGAAACCAGTAGGCAAGGTATTTTCTAACTTCTTGTTTGGTTGCCATATTACAATTTTAGATTTTAGATTTTAGATTTGGGATTGATTTGAATCAAGAGTTAAGAATCTTGACTTCTGAATGTTCCAGCATCTCCTTTATTTGGCAATGGCGAACCAAGGATGCTGAGATTGAGAACATGGCCGCCAGTCACTAAATAAACAGTTTCGCTAAGTGTTGCTAGCTGGCGTACTAAAGAACCGAGGCGATCGCGGAACGCCCTCCCAAGGGGATAAGCTGGTATCACACCCCAACCCACCTCTTCTGCTACGAACAGCATATCAGCAGCAACTAGTTCCACCGTGTCCAAAAACTCTGCAAGGGTATTTTCCCAGCTAGATTCGTCTTGTTCTAGGAGATTAGCAACCCAAGTTCCTAAAGAATCAACTAAAAGACAGGTATAGGGTTTGGCATCAGCAAGGGTAGCAGACAGTTCCACAGGTACAGATAAAGTTACCCAGTCTTGGGGACGACGTTGTTGGTGTTCTAAAATGCGTTGGTGCCACTCTTGGTCATTTGGGTTATCGGTAGCTGTTGCTATATAAACAACTGCTTTTCCTGACTGCATAGCTAAAGTTTCTGCCCATTCACTTTTACCAGATCGTGCTGGCCCTGTTACTAAGATGATTTTACCCAAAGTTTTTTACTGAGTATTTTAACAAAAGAGGCAGGAGGCAGTGTTTCGACTACGCGGCAGTTGAGCGTAGTCGAAACTCAACAACCGGACAGGAGGCAGAAAGAATATTGCCATAGCCTCCTGCGGTTATTATTACAAGTGAGCTTGCGGTTTCTAGTCCTCCACCAAAATCTACGATTTCGTGACTGTGAATTAAATGGGGTTGAGAGCAACAGATAAATTTTAACTTCCAATCTCCTGCCTCCTGACTTGAAAGTGGTGAGTGATGTTAGCGATAGCGGTGCGTTTAGCCCGTGCTGAGTAATTAGTTAGGAATTATTATTTTCCCTCTGCTCCCCTGCCTCCTCCATAAGTTACAATTCATCACCACATTTTTTTACTTTATGGGTGTTATGGGTGAGATTTTTGGTTTCAAATAACTTTTAAGGGATAAAATTAGCACCAGCATCATTAGATGTTACAACTGGCAAAAGCCAAAAATCCCAACTACCCCATTCTCAAATATTTAATACTATTGGGGACAGCAAACTTTAGGATGTCTTTATGAACGCAGGCTTAAAACGCATTGAAGCAACTCTACACGATTTAGGGAATCGCGGCACTGACTCTACTGCCGAAACGACTGATTCGACAACAAAACGGCCTTTCTCTTTTAGAATCAGCGTCGGAGCTAACGAACCTACAGAAAGTACACAAGTTCCATCCTCTCAGAATGGGGAAGTAAAGTCACAAGGAAAAACAGTTGATTTGAGTGTAAATACTGAGATTGATTATTCTTCTGACCAAAATTTCTTTCCTCATCATGAATCTGTGCAGACCTTTCAAGCAGAAGAGAATGGTAACAGAACACCCAGCCTACCTAAATTGAAAACTCCGACCTTTAGTAGCCATCGCCACGGTGCGAATCCAGCATTGGCGATGAATCTATTGCAAGAAATTCAGGAAACTGTCGGCGGTTGGCAAACAGAATTGCAAAATATTTTGAAACAAATTCAGGATATTTACTTAGAAGGGCCAATTGTGAATGGCTGGTTAGAATCCAATCCCACCGAACCAGAACCAGGAGGAACTGCGACACTGCGCCATGCAGAAGTTGACCGCCTGATGAACTACGTAGAAGAAATTTGTGCCACTGGTGGAAAAGTATCTTATCAATCATCTATTACTGGCTATCGTCTCTGTGGTGTAGACGATACTGGTAAAGTTTGGTCGCGTCCATGTCCACCGGATCAGGTTCCCAATGTTAGTATGGCGATCGCTCGTTATCAAAAGTTACGTCAACTGTTAGGGCGCAAGCAATCTTTGGAAACCCGCCTTAGTCAACTGGCGCAAACTCTTGTAGTTTTACACAGTCATATTCAACAAACGTAAAGTTTTAAAGATTATTTCCGAAGAAACTCGGTTGGTAGGTCGGTAACTTTTGGTTTAGATTAACTCTCAGCAGTTATAGCGTTGGATTTAAGATTTTAATCTAAAATCGTTCGACTGAGCGTAGCGTTCCGTAGGAAAGCCCCAAATCTCAAATCCAAAATTAAATCTATGCCAGACACTCAAATCTCTGCCATTATCTGTACTCACAATCGAGATACCTATTTAGGGGCTGCAATTGATAGTCTTTTAGCGCAGGATTTTGCTGCGGACTTTGAAATTGTGGTAGTTGATAATGGATCTAGCGATCGCACTCGTGAGGTTGTAGAAGAAAGGGCCCACAATCCGCGCCTGAAGTATGTTTTTGAACCCACCATTGGTTTATCTGTCGCCCGCAACACGGGTGCAAAGGTAGCCAGTGGTGATATTCTTGCTTATCTAGATGACGATGCTGTTGCCAGTCAGGGCTGGCTACAAGTTTTATATTCTGCCTATTACAATAATTCTAAGCTAGCGATCGCAGGTGGCAAAGTCACTCTCCTGTGGCCCCCAGGAATTCAACAACCACGGTGGCTATCTCCGGGGCTAGCTGCAAATCTGGGTGCATACGACTTAGGTGACAGTAACATTTACATTGAACAACCTGGCTCAACACCCAGAGGCTTAAATTATTCCATCCGCCGCAGTTTCCTAGAAGAAATTGGCGGTTTCGATCCTCATCTCGGTCGAGTGGGGAAAAATTTATTATCTAACGAAGAACTGCAAATGACCGAATTCGCCCTACAGCGTGGTTGGCAAGTCGCTTATCTTCCCGAAGCACTCGTCGCTCACAATGTAGCCCCAGAGCGCCTCCAACGCTCTTGGTTTTTAAACCGAGGCTGGTGGCAAGGTATCAGTGAATGCTATCGAGAACAACTCGCTGGTAAAGCTGGGATCGCTCAATTACAGCGAGGTGGCGAACGTTTTGTGCGAGGCTTGTATAAAGCATTACAATATTTCTCCGATCCAGCAGAACGGTTTGACAAACTGGTGTATGCTTACGGTCAGATTGGTTACTTAAATGCTGCTATTCAAGGTCTTTTATCTACATCAAATAAGAAATAACCAGTAACATAATTTTTACTCAATATGTCATCTAAAATACCAGTTTCAGTACTAATTCCGGCAAAAAACGAACAAGCTAACTTGCCTGCTTGCCTTACTAGCCTCAGCAGAGCAGATGAAATATTTGTAGTAGATTCTCAAAGTACCGACAACAGCATTGAGATTGCTAAAAGTTACGGTGCAAATGTCGTACAATTCAACTTCAATGGACGCTGGCCTAAAAAGAAAAATTGGTCTTTAGATAATTTGCCTTTTCGTAATGAATGGGTGCTAATTGTAGATTGTGATGAGCGCATCACCCCTGAGCTTTGGGAAGAAATTGAGCAAGCAATTAAAAATGATGAATATACAGGTTATTATCTCAACCGCCGCGTATTTTTCTTAGGAAAATGGATTCGTTATGGTGGGAAGTATCCTGATTGGAATCTACGTTTATTTCAACATAAAAAAGGTCGCTACGAAAATCTAAATACAGAAGATATTCCTAACACTGGTGATAATGAAGTTCACGAACACGTGATTTTGCAAGGGAAAGTTGGGTATCTCAAAAATGATATGCTCCACGAAGACTTCCGCGACCTTTACCACTGGTTAGAACGCCACAACCGCTATTCAAACTGGGAAGCCAGTGTTTATTTTAATATTCTTACAGGTAAAGATGATAGCGGAACTATCGGCGCTAATCTATTTGGTGATGCCGTGCAACGCAAACGATTTTTGAAAAAAGTGTGGGTACACCTACCATTTAAACCGATTTTGCGATTTGTTTTGTTTTATATTATTCAACGCGGTTTTTTAGATGGCAAAGCAGGATATATCTATGCACGTTTGCTGAGTCAATATGAATATCAAATCGGCGTTAAACTTTACGAATTACGCAACTATGGTGGTCACTTAAATACTGCAACTACCCCGAAGGAGGGAGCAGGGGAGCAGGAGAGTAGAGAAGCAGAAGCAAAGCTATTGACCATTGATTCCTGATAATGACTAATGACCAACCTTTCGTAGATTTACGCAAATATGACCAATCTTGGTTTGACCGGGGGCGTCCAAGTTGGTATGTTTTATTGTGGTGGTTTGTACAAGCGATCGCCTTTCCCCTCACTCCTCAACCGTTAAATATTCTGCGTTGTGCTTTGCTACGATTATTTGGCGCTCGTATCGGCAAAGGTGTATTAATTCGACCTACAGCCCGATTTACCTACCCCTGGAAAGTCACCATTGGCAACTACAGTTGGATTGGAGATAACGTAGTTTTATATAGCCTCGATCAGATCCATATCGGTGAACATTGCGTAATTTCCCAAAAAAGTTACCTGTGTACTGGTACTCACGATCTCCAAGATCCTGCCTTTGGGTTGAAAACAGCGAGTATTACCATTGAAAATGGTGTATGGGTAGCAGCAGATTGTTTTGTTGGGCCAGGAGTGCGAATCGGGGCTAATGCTGTGATTGGCGCTCGTAGTAGTGTTTTTACTAATATGCCTTCTGGGCAGGTTTGTTGGGGAAGCCCTTGTCGCCCCAAAACGGCTCGGATAAAACTCGATCCCTCCACAACCCCGTGATTTTATAGATTAAACGTAGTAAGGGCGTGCAGCTAGCTGTGCGCCCTTAACTGTCGGTTAGAGATCGCGAACAAGTGTAGTCAGACGAAAATCAGTAGAGGCTTTAGTTTAATAATTGACGATTCAGACTAAGTGAAAAAGTGGTAATTTTACTGCTGGAGTGGGAAGGCAGTATATCGGATAAATTGGCAAGACAGATAATGGAATAGTAGTAGTAACAACGCATTGATGTGATGGTGTTAAAACCCTTTTGTCTAAGCCCTACAGCTCAAACGACTTGTTAATAAATTTACACATAGTGAGTAGCACAAAGTAGAGTTTGTCATTAGTTATTAGTCATTTGTCATTAGTGAATAACCAATGCCCAATGCCTAAGCAAAATGGTAAGTCGCAGTGGTAATATGTTTTCATGGCTGCTCTAATCCTTGCTATTGATGAACAAACTATTGGATGAAACGCTGTCAATCAAAATTGCTGAACAGATAAACAGCAGAGCTAGCACTCCGTTTGATAATGCTTATAAAGCAGCATTATTTACTGAGGGAGCAAAGTATATTCAGGGATTTTTAGCTTTTGCTGGGAAGCCATATAGACCGATTGAACACAGTTGGATTGAGCTAGACGACGCCTCTGATGTTCGGATTATCGATCCCACATTACCTCACCTGAACAAAAATCCCCAAGAAATCTGGTATTTTGCAGCACATAGTCTGACTGTTAAAAAACTGAAAGCTATTATTGAAGAATCAAAAGAAGATTATCCAGAAGACGATCCATTGCCAATTTATGGCGATCCACCTTATGAATATTACGGTGATGTAATGTTGGGTGGTCAAGACTATCTGGCAGCATATCAAGCCGCAGAGGTTAAGTGCAGAGAAATCAACGAACTCAACCCTGAGAGTAACTAATAAAAATCAATTAAATAATTCATAATTACGACTTATTTAATACGATTTACCATCGCTGCCAAAGTATTCCCTATAGCCACAAATTTTGTCTTCACGCACATCAAAAGAAACCGCTACCCGATTTCTGTAAGGCTGTCCGAATAAAAGGCCCTCGTCCCGAAACTCAAAGACAGCAGTTGTTTCATTACTGGTAACACGGTCTAGACCAGTCAGCTTCAACCCAGGACTAAAAGATTCAGAAACGTACTCGAAAAATTCTCTAGCTCGCTCTTTTCCCACATTTAAACCGTGGAATTTTGCCATTGGAAACCAAAGGGTGAAATCTTCTGTGAGCATATCTAACAATGCTTCCCACTCTCCTGTTGCCATACCATGCGTCAGACCCTCAAATGCCTGTTGAGCAACTTTTAAAGTATTTTCTGAATTTTGTGTCATTTTTACCTTCGCCTGGATATAAAGTAATACCATGTTGCTTAAAATCTCACTACCACTTTGCCACAATTCTGAGTACTGAGGATATCTTCTACAGCGTTAGGTATAGATTTTATGCCTTGAAACTGTGTTGGTTCAACAGATCGCATCGGTAAATTTGCAACACAGGTATCAAATACCGCTTTACTTACACACTCAAAAATTAAATTAATCCCATTGAAATAGAGACTTATAAGTAATTATTTTTACTTTTTCTGTGCTAATGTCTGTAGCCATTCAATCAGTGGTCTTAAAGTTCCTGGCAATGCTGACTCACTTACGGTAACAGTATGCTGCTTGCCATTATCTTCTACTGTTAATTTATATTGAAAGCGATCGCTCTGGGGATTTGGCGAAGTAATTAGTTCCGGTAGCCTAAATAAATCAGCAACTTCTACCAGTCGAGGAAGTGTGGCTGCTTCATGTGGCGGAAGAGTGTCTGTATCAACGGTTGTCTTCTTGCTAATTCCGGCAAAGCCACCTGTGCGTTCAAATGATACTCGCATTTTTTGCTCTCCGTTGTGTTATTTAGTTGGGATAAATACTAAGACTGGGAGATGATATTTTTCACCTCCCAGTTTAACAGCAACAAACAACAGATTAATCAGTCTTGAGTACTGAGTGAGGGAGTGGAAGGTGTTGAACATTTATTCCTAACTCCTCACTCATCACTCCTAACTCCTAGATAACTCCTACTTTTTGCCAAGCATTCTGCACAGCTTTTTGCTCATTACTATCATTACCGTAAAGTTCGCCAGCAACTTGAATGGTGACGTTGGCAGCTTTTTTAAAATCTGCTTTGGCACGCAAGCGATCGCGTAAAGCTATGTACCATATTTTGCCAGCTTTTTCCCAAGCATATCCACCAATTTCAACAGCCGCTAGATAAAAGGCATGGTTAGGGATTCCTGAGTTTATATGCACTCCAGCGTTATCTTCAACACCAGTATATTTATCTTTCATGTGGGCTGGTTGGGGATCTTTACCCAATACCGAATCATCATAAGCTGTTCCCGGTAATTTCATTGACCGGAGGGCAATACCTTTGACAGTCGGTACTAAAAGCCCTTCACCAATCAGCCAGTCTGCCTCTTGTGCAGTCTGATTTTTGGACTTTTGTTTCACCAAGGAACCAAAAACATCAGAAAACGATTCATTTAGTGCCCCTGGTTCGCCATAATACTGTAAACCCGCTTCATACTGAGTTATCCCATGAGCTAACTCATGCCCAATCACATCGATGGATTTTGTGAAGCGCTGAAACATTTCTCCGTCGCCATCACCATAAACCATTTGGTCGCCGTTCCAAAAGGCGTTGTCATATTTAACGCCATAATGCACGGTGGAGTCTAAACGTAGTCCTTTGTCGTCAATGGAATTGCGATCGAATATTTCATGAAATAAGTCATAAGTAGCACCAGCACCATCGTAGGCTTCATTCACTGCTACATCACTGCTTGGTGGATCTCCTTCACCACGCACCAATGTGCCAGGTAGTTGCTGGTCATTTTTGGCATCGTAGATGGTGCGGCGCTTCTCACCCGGAGAAGGTGCAAAGGAGACAGTACCTATGACATCTCTGCGTCCGCGAAGTTGTGCTGAAACATTTAATGTACGAAAAGCCCAACTCCGCTGCTGAGGATTGCCATTCACCACGACATTTTCCAACATGTGGGGCGGGACAATACAACAAATAGGGCATCTAGAGACAAGTGGATGCTCATACTTAAACCCAGCTGATTTCTTTTTATTTCGAGCCATCCAAGATATTCTCCTTTTGAAACTAAGTGATGGCAAACAGTGGCTTTAACTCCACTGGAGAAAGGAGCAGAAAAACGAATTCAAATCGCGTGTCCCCGGTTTTTATGAAGGAAATTTTCTACTCTGTATTTTCGGATAGGTCTGTAGAGGATTGATAGTATCCTTACAGGTACTTTTGATGTGGAAATATTGTATAAAAACACAAAGCTAGCTTAATGACCGCAAATTTCAGCCAAAATCCTTGTGTGAGTTAGCAAGACCTCCTTTACAGACCCAATGCGTTTATATATTAGTTCTTATCAACAGAAATAATATTATTTATTGCTGTTTTGTTACTATCAAGTTGTTAATGCTATAAATGCCTATTGGAGACAGGCGAATCTCAAATCTAGGCATCCAAAACCGAAAATTTTCACAAACAGCCACCAAACACCGCCAGACCATAATATTTCCAAGGTACTGCAACTGTCTTATATCCAGCTTTGCTCAACATTTGTAAATGAGCATCTAAGCTAGCTAACTGGTCTTGATTGGAGTAACCTTGAGTGCTGGTTGTGCCAAGCTTTGCACGAATCTCTGTCAAACTAGTTCCTTGTTCAACTGCCCATTCCTCTCGTGCCGCTTTGTAAACTTCCGCTAAGGCTGGTGATTCTGGTAAGGTAGGGTCTGCATTCCAAAACCAGCTGTCTTGAGTGAGGCTAGCAGCAATTCGCTCAAATAACTTTAACTTCATCTCATCTTGGAGATGGTGAATTGCCAAAGATGAGACACAGGCATCAAATTCGCTACCAATATCTAACTTCTCTGGATTATTTGCCCAGTCGCCAAAATCTGCTTGTATACCAGTCCAGCGTTGTTGATATCCAGCTGCTGTGATTTTATCTTGGGCAAATTGCAACATTCTAGGTGAGTAATCTAGGGCAATTACTTGGGCATCTGGAAAGCGGTTGAGTATCTTGAGACTAAGTTCGCTCGTACCACAACCTAGTTCTAAAATACGCCGACTTGTGGAAGGTAGACAACGGGTAATTACCTCCAACATCTCATCGTATCGCGGTAAAAGTTGGCGAATACCAGTGTCAAAATCAGCAGTGTTGGCGAATACCTCTCCGGGAAATAATTGTTGCATGGGGATCGGAACTAATATATACACTAATCAATATTCACAAGCAATTTTGGGGACACCTTCTAAAGATGTAACATCATCTAAAATTAAGAATCTATTACACCTCAATTGATAACTACCATAGTTAAGTTGCTGTGCTTCAATTAAAAATTAAAAATTATTAATTAACAATTAAATTTAGTAGGGGCTTGTATGCAAAATTAATTAAAAATTATTATTCCTAATTTTAGTTTTTAACTTTTAATTAAAAAAGTTTACGAAAGAACTGTTTTTTCTCTAACCCAAGCAATTAAGTTTTTAACTTTTCCTTTTAAACTGTATTTAGAAGTATCAATTATATTATCTTCTGGGATATCATAAATCAACTTTGCGACTACACCAAAAGTAGAAGTCTTGTCGTAATTAGATAATTACATTTGCTTAATAAAACCATTTTTAATTGATCCTAACAATTTTAAAATCAAAAAATCGTTGACGAACCCGCCAGGGAAGATTTTATTCATTATTGTCTAGATCGCAAGAATAATATCACTCATGATAGTTCAAATCAATAGTTGACGAACCTGCCAGGGAAGATTTTATCTCTTTAGACGCAGTTTATAGCCGCAATATTGAGTTCCCAGACAGGCTGCTAGGTAAGCAAGAGAAGGTTTTTGGTTATGGGGATACTAATACCCCTGTTACTCGTCAATTTGACCGACGCGGCGGATATTCAAAATGTCGCTCATTTTCTTAATTTGGACGAAGACTTGCTCTAGTTGAGAGCGATCGCGTATATCTATTCCTAAGTCGATCAATGCTGGTTGACCACTAGAGGTTTTCACCTGGGCATGACGGACGTTGATCCCTTGATCGCTTAACCGTGACAAAATATCTTTTAGCACTCCTACGCGATCCAGAGCTTCAATTTGAACATCTACTGGGTATGTATGCGGACGACCACTACTTTCGGCGGCTGGGTTCCACCTAACTGGTACTAAGCGTTCATACTCCACAGTTTCGAGATTATGGCAGCCTTGGCGATGTATTGAAATCCCCCTACCTCGCGTCACCACACCAATAATTGGTTCGCCAGGAATCGGGGTACAACACCCAGCTAAATAATATACCAAACCTTCCACTCCAAAAATTGGCGAATCAGTGGAACGTGAGGTAGTCGGAGGTGCATCTCGCAAAGCTTTTGATGTCGCTGCTTCTTTGGGGATAAATGGTGACACAGTGGCAACTGGTTGTTGTCCCTTTGCTACTTCTCGCCAGCGATTTAGCACTAGGTTCAACGTAATTTCTCCATAACCCAAACCAGCGAGTAAATCTTCCACGCTGTGGTAGTTACACTTTTCGGCGACAATCTGCATCGCATCCGACTTCAGTAAACTATCAAAACCAGTTTTACCAAGTTCTTTTTCTAACAATTCCCGTCCACGGGCGACATTTTCTTCCCGGCGCGATCGCTTGTACCATTGTTTAATCCGATATTTCGCCGCCGAAGTTCTGACAAAGTTCAACCAATCCAAACTCGGATGGCAGTTCTTTTGGGTGAGAACTTCTACAATATCGCCATTGTGCAACCGCGTTGACAGTGGCACCATTCGCCCATTCACCCGCGCCCCTGAACAGTGGTTTCCGACTTCTGTATGAATGCGATAAGCAAAATCTACAGTGGTAGCACCAGGACTTAAAGGAACAACATCCCCCTTAGGGGTGAAGACATAGACATCATCTTCAAATAGATTATCTTTGACGCTATCAAGATATTCTTGGGCATCCTTAAGATCGGTTTGCCATTCCAGCAGTTGCCGCAGCCAAGTAAACTTGTCATCTGTGCCTGTCAAATGGCTAATGCTAGAACCACCTGTTTCTTTATACTTCCAATGGGCGGCAATCCCATACTCGGCAATATGATGCATTTCGATTGTCCGAATTTGCACTTCCAAAGGACGGCCAGTTAATCCAATCACCCCAGTATGCAATGACTGGTAACGGTTAGGCTTTGGCAGTCCAATATAGTCCTTAAATCTCCCAGGAATTGGGCGAAAAGCATCATGAACCACCGCCAACGCCCGATAGCACTCTTCATTGGTTTGAACAATAATCCGCAGCGCTGCCAAATCGTAAATTTCATGAAATTCCTTTTGCTGGCGGTGCATTTTTTGATAAATGCTATAAAGATGTTTGGGACGACCGCTAATATCCTGAAAGTGGATTCCGGCTTGCTGCAAACGTTCTCGCAAAATATCTGTAGCTTTGGCCAACTTCTCTTCTCGCGCCGTCCGTTTTTCGGAAACATGCTCTTGCATTTGGCGAAAAGCTTCTGGTTCCAAATACTTAAAAGCCAAATCTTCCAGTTCCCATTTAATTCGCCAAATCCCCAAGCGATTGGCTAAAGGTGCGAATATATCTCGTGTTTCCTGGGCACTGCGGCGGCGGCTGGCCTCTGACATATATTGTAAAGTTCGCATATTATGCAAACGATCTGCCAATTTCACCACAATTACCCGAATATCTTGCGCCATTGCCAAAAACATCCGCCGGAAATTTTCAGCTTGACTTTCGGTTTTGCTGGTGAAATTGATTTTAGAAAGCTTGGTGACGCCTTCAACCAATTGCCGCACTTCTGCGCCAAAGCGTTCTTCTATTTCTTGACTTGTAACTTCTGTATCTTCAACGACATCATGGAGAAATCCAGCTGCTATCATAGCAGCACTGCCTCCCAAGTCACGCAGCAATTCAGCCACAGCAATGGGATGGGCGATGTATGGTTCTCCCGATTTGCGGTATTGACCTTGATGCAGCTGGTAAGCAAATTCAAATGCTCGACCAATTAAGACGGCATCATTATGCCTTCGGTCATCTTCCCCTGCGCCGCTAGTTGTCGATGACTCCTTCAAACATTTTTTTAACCATTCGGGAATGGCAAGGTCAACTGATGAATTTATCGCTATACTGCTCATACAATTTGGGTTTGAATGGATCGGTAGATAAGTGAATGATAAATAAAACTAGCAGCATCACCCTGAAAAGATGCTGTTGCCCAAAAACGGGTGAAAAAAGCAGTGTAAGGATTTCTCCAATTGCAATAGCACAGCGTTAGCTAGGCAGAAGCGTCTGGTAGTCATCCAGTTTGAGTTTCAAGGATCGTTAAAGAAAGAAAATCCATTGATGGCAAACAAAGCCCCAAATCAAGATTTGAGGCTTTTAGTGCTGATAAGTGTTTAAGAAAGTTTATTGTAGAAGAAAAATTACTTGACATTAATACTATCTTAACTAGCACTGGATGTCTTTAAACCGTGAGAAATATCTGGCATTCGTAACTTTATTAGAGCAATTACGCTCCGATGCCACAACTACCCAAATCGTTGCGCCAGAACTGCGGCAGCGTGTAGCCACGTTGCAGCAATTTTTTGGGCAACAGATTGTGCCTTTGGCTGATGAAAACTGGCGAGTGCAGTCTTATCAAACGGAGATGAGCAAGCAATTGCGCCTTTTGGCAATAGATGTGATGTTTTTGCAAGGAGCGCGGCAAGCATCTACTGTACAAACGAGACTTAAAACGATTAGCGATCGCTTGACAACTCTCATTGAATACTGTGATGCCATTCTGAAACCAGAAGCGGAAGGAGAAAAATAACAATTGTTCACCTTTTTCTCTAATGCCTCCATCATCTCATTTATGACCTATGATGGAAAGTTATTTTGCTAACAAGTTGAATGGGGCATTGGGCATTGGGCATTGAGCATTGGTTATTCTCGTTGTCCCTGTAAAGTTCTGATCTAAGGAAGCTTATCTTAGTCTTGTTCGCATTCCCCATGCCCTGTTCCCCATTCCCCATACCCTATGCCCCATTCCCAATACCTATACCTTTGAGGAGAAGATTCATAGTGCGGCGCATGTATGCTTCTACTGGCTCAGTTGTGGGTTTGAAAATCAGTGCATAATATAGTGAACCGCTTACAAGGTCGATAATTAATTCTACGTCTGCGTCCTTGTGAATTTCGCCTCTAGACTTGGCACGCTCAAGTATTTTAGAAAAAGCTTCACGTCGGAGTTTTGTATACTTTGTCCAGTAAACCTCGGCAAATTGAGGATTGCTAGACGCTGTACTAACAATCAGTGCAAGTGTCTGGCGACCAAGGGGACTATCTATTTTTTTAGCGGCATTATTAATCAGGATATCCATGTCTCCCCAAAAGCTGTCGGTATCGGGGATCGCCAAATCATCTCTGAGACTTTCTATCGCGTCTGCAACTAGTTCTTCTTTGGAAGTGTAACGCCGATAGATGGTTGTTTTACCAACTCCAGCACGAGAAGCGATCGCTTCTATACTCATGCTTTCATATCCTACCTCTGCAAGCAAATCCAAAGTTGCTTGCAAAATCGCTTGGTCGGCATGGATGCTGCGTGGGCGTCCAGAGGTGCTGTTGATTTGCTTACTCATAAAATATCATCCCCAAGCAATATCTTTTTGGACATTGGCTTCTACTTTTGGGCATAGAACATAGCTTCTGAGAAAGAAAATAAGCCTCATAACCCAATTCTCATGCACTAAAACAGCAGCAATGACTATCCATCTTTAGCATAGGTATTTCTGCCGCTTTTCAGGAAAAACTCTCTTGACCGTTTTTATATGATACGCTACCGTAGCGTATATATACAATACTTAATTTTAGCTTTGGCATTGCTTGACATCTCCCAAATATTATTTTTGCTAAATAATGGCTACCAACATTAAAGGTTCTAGTTTTGACGAATTTGGTTATGTCCACGGCCCATTGAAGTGGGCGATCGCTTTTACGGCTTCTCTGGGTGCGATACTAGAAGTAATTGATACTAGTATTGTTAACGTTGCCCTGACAGATATACAGGCCAGTTTGGGTGCAACTGTTAGTGAAGTAGGTTGGGTGGTAACTGGATATGCGATCGCAAATGTCGTCTTAATTCCCTTATCTGCATGGCTGGGAGATTACTTTGGACGCAAAACCTACTTTATTTTCTCGTTGATTGGTTTCACCCTGGCCTCGGTTTTATGCGGTTTGGCATTTAATCTGCCGATGCTAGTTTTTTCTCGAATTCTTCAAGGTTTGTGTGGTGGCGGATTGCTAGCTAAAGCCCAAGCGATTTTGTTCGAGACTTTTCCACCTGCTGAACAAGGTTTAGCACAGGCAGTTTTTGGTGTAGGTGTAATTGCTGGCCCAGCCATCGGCCCAACTTTAGGGGGATTTTTGGTAGATGGTTTAGGCTGGCGGTGGATTTTCTTTGTTAATATTCCCTTCGGGATCGTTGCAGTGGCGATGTCAGTGGTATTTTTGCCCAAAGACAAAGACAAAAGCAAGACACAAAGCCAAGCTGTCGATTGGTTTGGGATTGGGTTTTTGGTGATTGCTATTGGCTGTATGCAAACTTTGTTAGAGGAAGGAGAGAAAGAGGATTGGTTTTCTTCCAGTTTCATCACCACATTAGCGATCGCCAGTATTATCGGCTTGGGATTGTTTATTTGGCAAGAAGTGAAAACAGATCACCCTGCTGTGGATTTAAGAGTTTTGCGCCACCGTTCTTTAGCTGCGGGAAGCGTTCTCTCAGCAGTGGTGGGTATGGGGCTTTATGGCACACTCTTTGCTGTGCCGATATTTGCTCAGAGTGTGCTGCACTTTACGGCGACGCAGACAGGACTATTGTTAGCGCCTGGTGCTTTAGCGTCTGCGATCGTTATGGTTTTATTAGGCAAACTGTCTAGTAAAATTGATGCCCGATTTTTAATTGCAATGGGCGCTGTGGGATCGTCTGGAGTCATGTTTCAACTCGCAGCAATTACCCCGCAAACTGGCATAGATGATTTATTTTGGCCATTGGTATGGCGTGGGGCTTTTACTGTGTTGATGTTTCTGCCTTTGAGTTTGGCAGTTTTAGGCCCGCTACCTAAACAAGATGTTTCTGCCGGTTCTGGTTTCTACAACCTTACCCGACAACTAGGTGGCAGTATCGGCATTGCCCTACTTACTACTCTGCTTGACCGACGACAGGTTTTTCATCGAGCCATGCTGTTAACAAAACTTAGCCCTTATGACCCAGAAACCAGTCAGCGTCTCGACTTACTCAACGGGGCACTCCAAGGTCAAGGTATGGATGCGGCAACAGCACAACAACAAGCACTAGCTTTATTGAGTCAAACAGTAGATATTCAAGCTGCGGTTTTATCTTACGCAGATTGCTTTCGAGTGGTAGGGATAGGGTTTCTTTGCTCATTACCTCTGTTGTTATTTCTGGGTAAAGGCGGTGCAGGAGCGAAAGCGCCAGTCGGTCACTAGGAGTAAGGTAAATAGCGATCGCATCCCTATTCTAAATTCTCTGACTGCAAAACTGCGTAATAACACGGCTTCAGAATTATTCTCTGCCGAAAGTCACAGGCGAAAATTCATACACACTGATTGATCTGGATGAAAAAAGCAAAAGTCCCACTCAGTTTTGAGCGGGACTATATGAAGTCTTATTGCTAAAATGAGAAATCTTGATCTTAGAAAAAGTTCATTATTGTAATAACCCCAACGCTGGTTAACATCATTAAAGCGCCCATAATTATAGACTGGCCTAATGGATTGCTGAATTTTGCGTTGTTCATTTAAGTAAAATCCCTTTTATTAATAGTTCCTTAACCATATCAAAATCAGTATAAATATCTATAAAAGTATTATAAAACTTAAATTACCTTAAACTTTCTTAGTAAATACTTCATTTATGCTTATGTAATAATTTTTACTGGGCATCGTACATGGTTATTTTTCTTATCCCCTTGTGCCCATTCCCTATTCCCCATTTCCAAAATGTAGTAATTTCCGCACAAAATAATTACCTTATCTCCGAGCGGAATACGCGTCTTAATACAGTAAGATCGATCTTAGTCAAGGTAGAAATATTTGAATAGAAGATTATCATGACAGTCTCCACGGCATCTAGAAACCAAGCGATCGCTTTTGACTTAGACAAATTAAACGAGCAATTTGAAAGTGCCACTCCCAAAGACATACTGGCATGGTCTATTGAAAATATCCCAACGGGACTGGTGCAAACAAGCGCCTTTAACGTGGATGACATGATAATTACTCATATTCTGTACACTGAACTGAAGCATCCCGTTCCTGTAATCTTTCTGGACACCTTGCACCACTTCCCTGAAAGCCTAGAATTGGTAGCCAAAGCCAAACAAATCTATAACCTAGATTTGCAAACTTTCAAAACTCCAGACGTAGAAACCCGCGAAGCCTTTGAAGCCAAATACGGCGATAAACTCTGGGACAAGGATATTGCCAAATTCCACCACATTACAAAAATTGAACCACTGCTACGGGGTTTAGACGAACTCAACAGCGTCGCTTGGATTACCGGACGCCGCCGGGATCAAGCAGTAACCCGTGCAAATATGCCCATATTTGAATTAGACGGTAAAGGTCGGCTGAAAGTAAATCCCATAGCTACTTGGACACGTCAAGACAGCTGGGTTTATGTGGCTGAACATGGAGTCATCTACAACCCCCTCCACGACCAAGGTTATCCCAGCATCGGCGACCAACCCATCACCACCAAAGTAGGCGAAGGCGAAGACGAACGCGCCGGACGCTGGCGGGGAAGTGATAAAACAGAATGCGGAATTCATATTTAGTCATTGGTCAGTGGTCATTTGTCACTTGTACTGAGTTTCGACTGCGCGGTAATCGAGCGAAGTCGAGATTCAACTACCGCGTTCGCGTAGTGTCTCGTAGAGAAGCCGTTAGCGTAGCCTCTCGTAGAGAAGTATTAGTCATTAGTATTAGACAAAGGACAAATGACTAAGAACAAAGGACAAATATGATTAAAATCCTTCATCTCTCTGACATCCACATGGGAAGCGGCTTCTCCCACGGACGAATTAATCCCGCGACTGGATTAAACACACGGTTGGAGGATTTTGTCAATACTCTCTCTATATGTATTGACCGAGCGCTGACAGATACCGTCGATATGGTGATATTTGGTGGCGATGCTTTCCCAGATGCTACACCACCGCCTTATGTACAGCAAGCTTTTGCTAGCCAGTTTCGCCGTCTCATGGATGCCAATATTCCCACAGTGTTGTTGGTAGGCAACCATGACCAACACTCTCAAGGGCAGGGAGGGGCGAGTTTAAATATTTACCGCACTTTGGGAGTGCCAGGGTTTGTTGTCGGTGACACAGTAACTACTCACTGCATCGAAACCCGTAATGGCAAAGTGCAAGTAATTACTCTGCCTTGGCTGACTCGTTCGACTTTGATGACTCGCCAAGAGACTGAAGGTTTGTCTTTGGCGGAAGTCAACCAACTATTAACGGAACGTCTGCGAGTTGTGCTAGAGGGGGAAGTTCGCCGTCTTGACCCCAATGTGCCTACTATCCTTTTGGCTCACTTGATGGCTGACAATGCAACCTTGGGCGCAGAACGCTTTTTGGCGGTGGGTAAAGGCTTTACTCTGCCCCTATCTTTGCTGACACGACCTTGTTTTGATTATGTAGCGTTGGGACACGTCCACCGCCATCAAAATTTGAATAAATCTAACAACCCACCGGTGATTTATCCAGGGAGTATTGAACGGGTAGATTTTAGCGAAGAAAAGGAAGACAAAGGCTATGTGATGCTGGAACTGGAGCGGGGAAGCGCTGAGTGGGAATTTTGTGCCTTAACAGTTCGGACTTTCCAAACCATTGAGGTGGATATCTCGAAAGCAGATGAGCCGCAAGTGATGTTAATGAAAGCGATCGCCAAGTATGATATTCAAGATGCTGTAGTGCGGCTAATTTACAAACTCCGCTCTGAACAGATGGATTTAATTGACAGTTCCTCTCTACATACTGCTTTAAGTCCTGCTCACACCTACACTATTCAAGCAGAATTAGTGAGTCAATTAGCTAGGCCCCGGATTCCTGAATTGAGTGCGAGTAGCAGCATCGACCCAATGGAAGCGTTGAAAACTTACTTGAATAATCGCGAAGACCTGAAAGATATCGCAACCTCAATGATGGATGCAGCGCAGAAGTTGCTAGCAGATGAAGTGGAAGTTTGGCTGGAAGCAGCAACTAATGAGTAGGATAAAGCCAATTAATTGACTATACTCCACAGTTAATAGATATCTTTGCTGAAATTGACCAGCAACGTCAGATTTACACGTGGATTATAAGCGGGTAAGTAATCTAAAATAACATTGGGTGAAAAAGTACTTAAGTTCTGTGCTAAATCTATCTTTGTCTGTAGAGGAATTTGAGTATGCTAAGACGCAAGCGCGGAGTTATACTCACTTCTGTTGGTTTACAGAAGTTTGAGGAAGCAAGGCACAAGTTTGAGTTTCGAGATAATTTTGGCAAGAGATTCACTCTTGAAGAGTTAAGCTACCGCACTAACTTAGACCCTCTAACAATTAGAAAAGTTTTGAACCGTAGGAAGGGAGTTGACAAGCGAACACTTGAGGCTCTCTTTCTTGGTTTTGATAGCCGCCTATGCGAAGGCTACTATTCGACCTCAGACCCCAATTGCCGTCAAGATTGGGGGGAAGCTGTTTCTGTCTTAGCATTTTACGGACGTACAGAAGAACTCAGTACTCTGGATGAGTGGTTGCTGAAGGATAGCTGTCGATTAGTGACCATTCTCGGAATGGGTGGAGTCGGGAAAACTAGTCTGTCGATCAAATTGGCAGAACTAATGCAGGACAAATTTGATTGTATTGTCTGGCGATCGCTGTATGACGCTCCACCCATTGATACATTCTTGGGTAGCATCATTCAGTTTCTGTCTGACGAGCAAGAAACTGAGGCAGAATTGCCGGAAAGCGTTAATGATAAGATTTCCCTGCTGCTTAACTACTTTAAGGAAATGCGCTGCTTGGTCGTGTTCGATAATGTAGATGCTGTGTTACGTGGTGGAAGTCGAGCAGGACAATATAACCTTGGATATGAGCAGTATGGCGAACTCCTCAAACGAGTAGGTAAATCAGACCACCAGAGTTGCTTGCTACTCACAACGCGAGAAAAACCTAAAGAGGTTGCCTCTCTAGAAGGAGAAGCTTTGCCAGTGCGAACTTTGAGATTGGGTGGACTCAAAGAAGGAGAGGGAGAGGAAATTCTTAAGAGTAAGAGGCTCAAGGGTTCAGAAACTCAATTTAACGCACTGGTCAAACGCTATGGGGGCAATGCCTTAGCCTTAAAAATTGTGGCAACTACGATTCAAGATTTATTTGATGGTTATATTTCTGAGTTTTTAAAAGAAGAAACCACCGTATTTGGCGATCTTCGCGATCTATTAGAGCAGCAATTTGAGCGTTTATCTGATGAGGGAAAAGATGTAATGTACTGGCTAGCGATTAATCGGGAACCAGTAACCCTCTCCAAATTACGAGAAGATTTAGTATCGCCTTTTCCCCAACTCAATTTAATTGAAACGCTGGAATCTTTGGGACGGCGATCGCTCATCGAACGAGATACAGCCTGCTTCACCCTACAGCCAGTCGTGATGGAGTATGTGACAAGTCGCTTGGTTGAGCAAGTTTGTGAGGAGATTGTTAAGCAGGAGTTTTCGCTTTTTAGAAGCCATGCTCTGATCAAAGCCACTGCCAAAGACTATATCAGAGAGACTCAAATTCGTCTCATTCTCTATGCCGTAATCAACCGATTAATTCCACTGTTGCAAGGTAAAAAAAACTTGGAATATGAACTGACTCAAATCTTACTTAAACAGCGAGAGAAATCACCCTTGGAGCCGGGATATGTAGCAGGTAATATTCTTAACTTACTCAATCAGCTAGGAACTAATTTAACAGGCTATGATTTCTCTGGCCTCAGCATTTGGCAGGCTGACCTACGAGATGTAAATTTGCAAAATACGAATTTTGCTTACACCCATCTAGCGAAGTGTACGTTTACTGAAACCTTTGGTGCTATTCATGCGGTAGCCTTTAGTCCTGATGGAGAACTTCTGGCGGTAGGTGACAGTAATGGAGAAATTCATCTTTACCAAGTTAGCGATGTGCAACCAGTCTTCATCTGCACGCGACATAAAAGTTGGGTAACATCACTGACGTTCAGCCCTGATGGTAAGATTCTCGCTAGCGGTAGCACAGATTACACAATAAAGCTATGGGATGTTAGTACTGGTCAGTGCCTTCGCACCTTAGAAGGGCATACAAATGAGGTTTGGTCGGTTGCATTTAGCCAAGATAATTGCACATTAGCAAGTGGCAGCGATGACTGCACCGTGAAGCTATGGAATAGCAGCACTGGAGAATGCTTCAAAACACTCCAGGGACATCATCTTAGTTGGGTACTATCTGTTGTCTTTAGGGGAGATACTCAACTGTTGAGTGGTAGTGACGATCGCACTGTTAAAGTGTGGGATATCAACACTGGAAAGTGTATGCAAACGTTTGAAAAACATCATAATAGTGGAATACGGTCAATAACCCTCAGTCCAGATGGTGAAATACTGGCAAGTGGCAGCGAGGATCACACTATTAGGCTATGGAAAACTCAAACGGGTGAATGTCTTAAAACACTTCTGGGGCATTCAAATCGAGTTTTTTCAGTGGACTTCAGTCCGCAAGGCGATCTTTTAGCTAGCGGTGGGCACGATCATACCGTGAAGTTATGGGATGTCGATACGGGTGAATGTTTCAAAACACTTCAAGGACATTTCAGTTGGGTGTTTGCAGTTGCCTTCAGTCCCCAAGGCAAGCTTTTGGCTAGCGGTGGACACGATCAAACCGTGAAGCTATGGAGTGTCGATACAGGTGAATGCCTCAAGACCCTACAAGGATATACCAATCAAATACTCTCTGTTACCTTTAGTCCTGTTGGTGCTAGTTTACCAAGCATTGGTCAAATGTTTGCTAGTAGCAGCCGCGATCGCACTGTGAGGTTATGGGATACCGCGACTGGTGAATGCCTCCAAGTGTTAAAAGGACATTCCAACTCGGTTCATTCAGTTATCTTTAATCATGAAGGAAATATCCTAGTCAGCAGTAGTGTAGATAAAACACTAAAAATATGGGATGTTCCTTCAGGTAAAACCTTAAGAACTTTACAAGGACATCGCGCAGCAGTTTTGTCGATTGCCTTTAGTCCAGATAGCCAGACGATCGCAAGTGGCAGTGAGGACTGTACTATAAAATTATGGGACGTTCGTTCAGGTCGAACCTTAAGAACCTTACAGGGACATAATGCTGCGGTTTGGTCAGTTGCCTTCATCTCTCAAGGAGAAATATTGGCGAGTGGCTCCTGGGATCAAACGATCAAGTTATGGGATATTACCACGGGTAACTGCCTCAGAACGTTGGCAGGACACACGAGTTGGATTTGGGCAATTGCGATCGCCCCTGATGGTAATATCCTGGCAAGTGCTAGTCCAGATCGAACAATCAGGCTGTGGAATCCGCACACGGGTGAGTGCCTCAATGTTTTGCAAGCAGACACAAACTGGTTGCAATCGATCGCCTTTAGCCCTGATGGCAAGATACTGGCTAGCACGAGTCACGATCTGACAATTAAGTTGTGGGATGTGTGTACGGGTGAGTGTTTGAAAGTTTTGCACGGACATACAGGCTTGGTTTGGTCAGTTGCCTTTAGTCCAGATAACCAAACCTTGGTTAGTGGCGGTGACGATGAAACGATTAAACTTTGGGATATCGTAGCAGGCAAATGCTTAAAAACCATGAGAGCGAGTAAGCCCTATGAGCAAATGAATATTGTCGGAGTTAAAGGTTTAACTGAGGCGGCAACTGCCACGTTGACCTCTTTAGGAGCAGTTATCTAAGCTCAAACCATTAGCCTAGTAGTTCGCCAAGTTCACCTGGCGGGGAAAGGGTAAAGGTTAAAGGGAAAAGATTGTGAGTTTTTTTCCCCTTTACCCCTTCCCCTTTACCCCGACTTTTGCAAGAAGTTCACTGAGACATGACTGTTCGGGCTGCTTCGAGGGTGCGATCGATGTCTGCTTCGGTATGAGCTAAAGAAGTAAATCCGGCTTCAAATTGAGATGGAGCTAAATAAACTCCATGCTCTAACATCCCGCGATGGAAACGAGCAAATTTACTTAAGTCAGACTTCTTAGCATCCTCATAATTGCGAACCGGGCTTTCGTTAAAGAAGAAACCAAACATCCCGCTAATCTGACCACCGCAGGCAGCATGACCTGTTTCTTTAGCAATCTCCAGCATCCCCTCTGTAAGTCGCTTTGTAATGCGATCGAGATGCTCGTAAGTTCCAGGTCGTTGTAACAACTCTAACGTCTTGATCCCTGCCGTCATTGCCAGTGGATTGCCCGAAAGCGTTCCGGCTTGATACACGTTTCCGGCTGGAGCAACCATCGACATAATTTCTTGGCGACCACCATAAGCGCCGACTGGCAGACCGCCGCCGATCACCTTACCTAAGGTAGTTAAGTCAGGAATAACACCAAATTTCTCCTGCGCTCCACCGTAAGCGATCCGAAAGCCTGTCATCACTTCATCAAATACCAGCAGCGCTCCATGTTCTTGCGTCAGTTTTCGCAAACCTTCAAGAAAACCCGCATCAGGTGGAATAAAACCTGCATTGCCAACAACAGGTTCAAGAATTACACCAGCAATTTCACCGGGATTTTGCTCGAACAATACTTTTACTGCTTCTAAATCGTTGAAAGGAGCGGTCAGCGTGTTGCTAGTCACGGATTTGGGTACACCAGGAGAATCGGGCAAGCCGAGAGTGGCAATACCAGAGCCAGCTTTAACGAGAAACATATCGGCGTGTCCGTGGTAGCAGCCTTCAAACTTGATTGCTTTCTCCCGCCCCGTAAAAGCTCGCATCAGACGAAGAACAGCCATACAAGCTTCCGTGCCGGAGTTGACAAAACGCACCATCTCGATACTGGGAACAGCATCGATTACCATCTGTGCCAGTACATTTTCTAGATAGCAGGGCGCACCGAAGCTAGTTCCTTTATGCAGGGCATCGTGCAGAGCAGCAATGACTTCAGGATGAGTGTGACCGCAGATAGCTGGCCCCCAACTGCCAACATAATCGATATATTGATTGCCATCTACATCCCAGATGTAAGCGCCAAGGACGCGATCGAATACGATTGGCTGTCCACCAACAGATTTGAAAGCCCGCACAGGGGAACTAACTCCTCCTGGCATTAATTTTTGGGCAGCAGCAAAGATTTCCTCTGATTGGGTGGTTTTTAAGCGAGTCGTTGCAATCATAATTTTTTCTCCTGAGATATTTGATCTGATGCGATCGCGAAGAGCGAGAATCTAGTTATTAAGAGTGACAAGCAAAAGGTGCAGATATTAGACCTCTTGCAAAAATATGTTTTTGCGCTCTTAGGGAAAAGGGTAAAGGTTAAAGGGAAAGGATTTTGAGTTTCTTTACCCTTTCCCCCGACTTTTGCAAGAAGTCTATTATTTCAATTCGAGCATGACTTCATTGCGTCTGAATGCGGGCAAGATGAACGGAGAGTCATAGAAAGCATAAATCGCTTTACCTTTTGTCTCGATACCTTGCCGAGCCAGAAAAGCAGATAATTTGGCTTCGTTTTCCTGCAATTGTTCATCCCCAGCTAGACCAGAAAAATGGATTGCCGCTACTTTGTTGCTGGGAATTTCTTTGATAGTAATGCGAGAGTCTTTTGGTTTTGGCAGCGTTGCCAGCGTATATTGTGAGGGCATCGCGAACTGTACCGCCCAAGTAGCCCGATCGCTTGTGGCAAGATTTTCTCCCGCTTCTTGTTGAATGACAGGCGCAGTCATAGCGATTTTTTCATTTGGCTGGGATTGCGTGACAGGTGCAGTCATGGCAATTTTTGTTACAGACGTGTTTTCACCAAATATGTAAGCGGCAAGAATCGAAAATGCAGCCTTGTTTGCTCGATCTCTTTCAGCTTGAATGACTGTTTCAGCAACAATTTTTGGCTCGTATTGCCGGATTTCAATATCATCATAAGATTGCAATACGCAATATTTTGGTTCTTCAGTTTGACTCATAAGACTTTCACAAATAGCTAAAATTAATGCCAATAAAAAATCACGTTCTCACTAGCCAAATTAGATAGTTCCTTGTTTTCCCACTTCTTGTACTAACCGTCCATCTTCCATGTGGATGATGCGATCGGCAATATCGAGAATTCGATTATCGTGAGTGACGAGTAAAATAGTGCAACCCTGCTCTTTAGCTAGACGCTGCATGATATCTACAACATCGCGACCTGACTTTTTATCGAGAGCAGCAGTAGGTTCGTCGGCAAGAACAATTTTAGGACGACTGACAAGGGCACGAGCGATCGCAACTCGCTGCTTTTGCCCTCCAGAAAGACTGTCTGCATAATAATCGATGCGATCGCCTAAACCAACACTTTTCAGAGTATCCGTTGCCAGCCGATCGATATCTTGCTTTAGGTACTCATCATGTAGTTCCAAAGACATTCGGACATTCTGCTTTGCTGTTAAGAAAGTCAACAAATTGTGTGCTTGAAAAATATAACCAATCTGCCGCCGCACTTGCATCAGTTGCCGCTTATTAGCCCCAGATATTTCCTGTCCCAAAACTTTAAGGTTGCCTTCTTGAGCGGATCTCAATCCACCTATTAATGTTAGTAAGGTGGTTTTACCAGAACCGGATGGCCCAGTCATAATCACAATCTCTCCAGAATAAATGTCGAGATTAATATCAAACAAGACTTGCTTGCAGAGTTCTCCCCGACCGAAGTAGTAATCGAGATGGCAAACTGAAATAACGGGTTTTTGGGAAGTGTTTTGAGTTTTGAGTTTTGAACTTTGATCGAGACTAATTTCTTGCAACATGAGAGTTAAACCGTAAGTTTGGACTAGGTTCTAGAAAACTATGAGTTTTGAAATGCGATATTTTTCTAAACTTCAACTCAAAATTCATCACTCATTGCTCAAAACTTAGAAGATATCAGCCGGATCGGCTGCTCGTAACTTTTGCATAGCGATCGCTCCGGCTCCAATACACATGACGAAAGTCAAAATTAGCACAGTTCCCGCACGAGCTAGTTTCATCGTAGTCGGTAAAAACGTCACGGATTGAAAAAAGATGTAAAATCCACTCGATAGCAAAAAACCTGGAAGAAAGCCTAAAACCGCTAAAATAAAAGCCTCTTGAGCGATAACTCCAATCAGATATATATCGCTGTAACCCATTGCTTTTAACGTTGCGTATTCGGGCAAATGATCGGAGACATCAGTATAGAGAATTTGATAAACGATAACTGCTCCGACTAAAAAACCAATTGCAACACCAAGGTTAAAAGTCGGGCCAATAGAGGAGCCTGTAGACCAATATGCACTTTCACGAGCAGTGAATTCATCTAGGTTTAGTACCAGTAAATCATCCGGTAGCTTGGCTCGCAAATCAGCCTGGATCTGCTCGATCGAGGCATTTGGTTCTACGTCAACAATACCCAGATCGATTTCGTTTGCTTGGCGTTGGGGAAAGAGCCGTAAAAAGGTAGAATCGCTGACGATCAGATTGCCATCAGCAGAAAAAGAAGAACCGAGCTTAAATAATCCAACTATTTGAATTTGATAATCGTTAGCTTGAACAGAAAGCGGATTCTGTTTTTTCAGTAAACTAGGAACGTCCCCAAGCTGAGGAACCAATCCGGCTCTGTCAAACAATGCTCTATTTAATAACTTCAGTTTATTCAATTGTCGATCGAGTTCTGGTAAGTCAAATGCTGGCTGATTCGGATCGATTCCGTAGACGAAAATTTTACGGCTAGCTCGATTTTCAGGATTTCGCCACGATGCTTGACCCACATATAGCGTCGCCAAGGATTTTACACCGTTAACACCTGCTATTTTATAGAGCTTATTTCTGGAAAAACTTTTGATAGATTGCAAGTTATCAGACAGTTTATTGACTAAAAATAAATCTCCTTTAAGTGTGGTATAGGGGGTAACTTGCGAATCAAAGAGTGCATCTCTAACTCCCAGTTGAAAAAACATCAGAAAATCAGCAAAGGCAATTCCTGCTATTGCAACTAATAAACGAGTTTTTTGACGGCTCATTTGCCGCCAAGCAAGTGGGGTTTTACGAAATAATTTACCGAATATAAATGCTTGGATAGTCAAGTCGCTTCGCTCCAATTCAAAATTATAAATTCAAAATTTAAGAAACACATCCTTGGGTGAAGTGAAGACGCGATTCATCGCGTCTCTACAAAATGGTCTATTTGTCGCATTATTTTTGAGAATTAGTATTAATTTTGCCTGTTGCCTCTTATTGGTTGATATTGTTATTTGGCTGAATGGCAACCTGTACTTGCAAATTAGTTAAGTTCGCAACTCGTTTGCTATCTTGGGGATCGAGTGCAATTCTCACTTCAATGACTTTGCGATCGAGGTTTTCTCCAGGTTCGCCGCTAGTTACTTCTTGTTGGATCACCTGTAGCCCAATGAGCCGAACGGTTCCGCGCAACTCTGGGGAAAAAGACTCACTCGAAATCGTTACCTGTTGACCTTCACGAACTTTGCCAATATCAGTTTGATATATCTCTGCGATCGCTTGCATCGAGCTAGTTTGTCCGAGTTCGGCAATGCCTTTCTCACCAACAACTTCTCCGGGTTTGGCCTTAATATCGAGAATGCGACCTGCTATAGGGGCGCGAATATAAACTTCTGCGAGATCGGCTTCAGCCTTTTTGACTGCGGCGATCGCTTTATTAACTTCGGCATCTGCTGCTTGCACGTCTACCGGACGTACCTCAGCAATCTTATTTAGGGTTGCCTTAGCTTGCTCGATCTGCTGCCGTAGAGTATCTACACTCTTATTTTGGTTAGCTCTCGCTTCGGTAAGCTGTGCTTGCGCTGTTTCCAGAGCAAGTTGTTTTCGATCTACTTCCACAGCAGAAATCGCTCCGTTTTGGTAAAGCGAGGAATAGCGATTGTACTCACTATTGGCAGTTTTGACTTCGGCTTGCCAGCGAGAGATAGTGGCATCTCTAGTAGCTGTTTCGCCCTTTAACTCTTCTTCAAGGCGATCGATTTCAGCTTTTTGGGCGGCAATCTCTCCAGATTTTGCGCCAGCTTGCACCTTGGCTAACTCTGCCTGGGATACTTTAACTTGTGCTTGTGCTTCGAGTAGAGCATTTTGCAGCCGATCGCGCGAATCCATAATGGCGATCGCTTGACCTGCTTTAACACTACCGCCACGCTGTACGAGTAGTTGGGCTACGCGATCGTTGCTTAAGGTAGCAGGTACGGATACTTTGATGACTTCCGTTGCTGGTTCTATCCGTCCTAAAGCGGTAATTTCCTCAATCTTTGGTCTGGTTTGCACAACTTCAACGGGTTTGCTGGTTGGTTTTGATTGAGAATTTGATTGAGAAATACCATAGAAAGCGATAATTCCTGTAAGGGCGGTACCACCGACAACTACAGCCAGTGTCCATTGCTTTGAAGGTTTCGAGAGCAATTGTAAATTCATGTCAATCCTTCAAATTTCAGTGAGGACTTGAGTAACGTAAAGCAGGCAAGCAACGGTTTGACGGCAAAAGTTAAACCAGAAGCGATGTCAGGCTTGCCCAATCTTGAGGCTTTAAGAATACTTGGTATAACTCGGCTTCTGGGGTGTTTGGTTCGGGTTGATAGCCGTACTCCCAACGCACTAATGGAGGTAAAGACATCAAAATTGACTCGGTGCGCCCGTTAGTTTGCAGACCGAAAATCGTGCCGCGATCGTAAACTAAATTGAATTCAACGTAGCGTCCGCGCCGATATAATTGAAAATTACGTTCGCGATCGCCATACTCCATTGACTGCCGCCGCTTGACAATTGGCGTGTAAGCAGGTAAAAAAGCTTTACCACAATCCTGCACGAATGCAAATAATTCTTCCCAATTGCGGGATGCTGGTATGCCAACGCGATCGCTGGTGATTGCTGCTGCTCCTTTGGGATCGGGGCCTCGATAAAGCTGACCTTGACCGTCCTGATAGTCAAAAAAGATCCCGCCAATGCCCCGCATTTCTTGACGATGTTTCAGATAAAAATACTCGTCGCACCAAGGTTTAAAGACTGAATAATATTCGGGATCGTGCGCGTCACAAGCCTGCTTTAATGTGTAATGAAAATGGGCTGCATCTTCAGCAAACGGATAGTAAGGCGTTAGATCGATGCCGCCGCCAAACCACCAAACCGGGCCAGCTTCAAAGTAGCGGTAGTTGAGATGAACAGTTGGCACGTAAGGATTGCGCGGATGCAATACCATTGAAGTTCCGGTGGCATAAAACTGATGTCCCTCGGCTTCGGGGCGTTGTGCCAAGATTGAAGGCGGAAGGTGAGAACCCCAAACTTCAGAGAAATTAACTCCACCTTGCTCGAATACTGCACCGTCTCGGATAACGCGGGATCTGCCACCGCCCCCTTCAGGTCGTTCCCATGTATCTTCCTGAAACGTGCCTCCGCCATCTAGCTGTTGCAAACCCTGAGAGATTTCGTCTTGCAACTGTCGCATCAATTGACTGACTCTAGTCTTGGCATCAACTGGGGGTAGAGATTTGGATTGAGTTGCTTGAGGAGTTAAAGTAGTCTTCATAAGATCAACCTATTTTTCCTATTTCCTAATAACGAACATTTGAACCAAGAAAGGCAGAGGGCAGGAGGCAGGAGGCTCCAAGGAAATTCTGATTCCTGACCTCTGCCCGTGACCGTAGGGAACAAGGTGTTTCTGTGCAGGAGTACCGAAATAATCTAAAATCTAAAATTCTTAGTCGATGCATTAAAGGTGCAGGTCGATGCATTAAAGGTGCAGGTCGATGCATTAAAGGTGCAGGTCAATGCATTAAAGGTACAAGTCAATGCATTAAAGGTGCAGGTCGATGCATTAAAGGTGCAGGTCGATGCATTAAAGGTGCAGGTCAATGCATTAAAGGTACAAGTCAATGCATTAAAG
>NZ_JBALDP010000039.1:0-87364 GCF_036917355.1 Nostoc sp. | reverse complement strand
TCGCTCTTTCGCGCTCCGCTTCAAGCACTTATTCAATATAGCGAACCCAATTCATTGTGTCAACTATTTTTCCCAAAATACTTTTGGACCGCTTCCGCATCTCCTGAAATTGCCCACAGTGCCGGGTTCTAGGCAACAATGGTTTATGCACTGTGTTAAGTAAGGATAGAACAAGCGTGAATTTTCAGTCGGTAATAAGTTTATTGCATAATTTTTGGGGCGATCGCGGTTGTCTTATTGCCCAGCCCTACGATATTGAAAAGGGGGCTGGTACTAAGAATCCCCAGACTTTTTTAAGAGCATTGGGGCCGGAACCTTGGTCTGTTGCTTACGTTGAGCCTTGTCGTCGTCCTACTGATGGACGCTATGGCGAAAACCCTAACCGTTTTCAACACTATTATCAGTACCAAGTTCTGATTAAGCCATCACCAGATAATATTCAGGAGATTTATCTTGATTCGTTAAGAGCTTTAGGTATTCGTCCTCAAGACCACGATATTCGGTTTGTAGAGGATAACTGGGAAGATGCAACTGTGGGAGCTTGGGGCACTGGGTGGGAAGTCTGGTTAGATGGGATGGAAGTTACTCAATTTACCTACTTCCAACAGTGTGGAGGAATTGATTGCCGTCCGGTGTCGATTGAAATTACATACGGGTTAGAGCGGCTGACAATGTATCTCCAGCAAGTAGAAGCATTTACTAAGATCCAGTGGACAGACAACATTACTTATGGCGATGTTTTCCTGCAAAGTGAGATTGAGCAGTGCACATACAACTTTGAAGCGTCAAATCCTGAGTTGCTACTGACATTATTTAATTTATATGAGCAGGAAGCTACCCAATTGACGGAGCGAGGATTGGTATTGCCTAGCTTAGATTATGTAATGAAGTGTTCGCACACATTCAATCTGCTGGATGCTAGAGGTGTGATTTCGGTGACGGAGAGAACTCGCTATATTGCTAGGATTCGGCATTTGGCTAGGAAGGTAGCTCATTTATATGTTGAGCAAAGGGAGAAGTTAGGTTTTCCGTTGCTCAAAGATGCTGTGAGTTCAACAGGAAGCCCAACATCCTAAAGGGTGCGTCTAGACGAACTAAGTACAGTTTAGTGTAAAATAATAGCATTTTAAACTGCAAAGGTACCCAGAGTCGTGCCAAATTTCATTTACTACGATTTTATGTTCTGTTTATTCTTGTGGCGCTGAGGTTTAAGCTAGGTATATCTTTTTGATGCAGCTTTTGCTAAAGGACAGAAATACGGTTAAATATTGAGTGTAGAACATTCAAGCTACAAGAATAAGGCCCGCCTGTGCGGGCTTTGTTTATATAAACTTGATGGACTATACTCACCACAAGCATAAAAATTTTTCGCTGCTGTTGATTAAAGAGATAAAAAGCTCACGCAGAGGTGCTCCAAGCACAGATAATAAGAGTTTGGAATATTTTATTTTTGAATTTACAGCAATTTTCAGGTAATTGAACTACAGACTCAGGTAAACTGAAGAGATAGCATTGTTTGAATAGATGCCAGTATCTTACTCAAAGGATTTGCGTGAGCGTGTGATTATGGCTTGGGAAGCAAAAGAAGGGTCTCAACGTCAGTTGGCGCAAAGATTTAAGGTCAGTTTGTCATTTGTGCGAAACCTACTGCGCCAGTATCGGACAAATGGCCAAGTCGAGGCGAAACAACGTGGAGGATACCAAAAGCCAATAATAATAAACGAGCATTTATCACTGATCCAGTCTTTGGTTGAGGAAAAAAATGATTTGTTACTGAGAGAATTATGCGATCGCTATGCAGAACGCACAGGGATTAGTGTGAGTATCACAACAATGCATCGTGCGATAGAAAAATTAGGCTTACGTGTAAAAAAAAAGTCTTTATACTAGTGAGCAAGATACCCCAAGAGTACAAGAGCTAAGACATGACTATCGTCGGTGGTTAGATAAAATTGATGTCAGAAATCTGATATTTGTCGATGAAGCGGGATTGAATTTATCAATGTCGCGCTTGTTTGCCAGAGCAGTCAATGGCGAAAGAGCAGTTGGAAATATACCAGGAAGTAAAGGTGGGAACGTTTCTTTGATTGGAGCTTTAAACCTTGATGGGCTGGTTGCAGCAATGACTGTACCCGGTAGTACAAATACTGATGTTTTTCTCACTTATGTAACTGAGGTCTTAGTACCTCAGTTATGGAAAGGAGCGATCGTGGCCATGGATAATCTCCGAGTTCATCATGCTGAACGTGTAAGAGTTGCAATTGAATCTGTTGGTGCAAAAGTCAAGTTTTTGCCTCCCTACTCTCCAGATTTATCTCCCATAGAACTGTGTTGGTCGAAACTAAGCAATTTCTCCGTTCCTGTGAGGCACGCACCATCGAATCACTCGACCAAGCAATGGCTCTTGCTGTCAATTATATTAACGAAGATGATGCCTTAGGTTGGTTCAATCACTGTGGTCTATTTACCTGAAAATTGCTGTAATAACCAAATTCAGTAACGCCGATTTTTCTTTATTGCTGCCCTATCTATATTTAATTAAACCATCAACAAATTCGGGTTGCCAGGTGCTTTTACAAAAATCTTATGATTCAAACCAGTGGTGTAATTATTTGTCTTGGCTACATTTTTGGGTTGCTGTTTACAGCAATTCCTTGGGGTGGTATGGGGATTTTGGTTGTGGGGATAGTGGGAGCAATTGTTTTTAGAAGACGCACCACACTACAGCAATTTGCTCAGAAACCAGAAAATACTGGAAGCAAAAATAAGGCAGTGCCTAATATTTGGCAAACTATTCCCCATCCTCGAATATGGCTAGCTGCTGGCTTGGTGGGATTATTAGCAACTTTATATTTTCAATGGCGAATGCCACAACCGGGTGCAAAAGATATTAGTCAGTTTGTCCCGCCTGGAAATAACAGCAATCAAGAACAACTTGTGATTGTACGCGGCGAAGTGGCGAGTAATCCCCGCTTAACTCGCAGTCAGCGAGGACAATTTTGGCTGGAAACGACTCAGTTAGATGAAGTTAAAAATGATAAAGGTTCAGCAGGTGTTCCACAAGGGGTTACAGGCAAATTGTATGTGACAGTCCCTATACTTCAGGCTACTGGGTTATACCCTAGTCAACAAATTGCCGTAACTGGGATTTTGTACAAACCAAAGGCGGCTTCCAACCCTGGTGGTTTCGATTTTCAGAAGTTTCTCAAGCAGGAAGGAACGTTTGCTGGTTTGATTGGGCGACAAATAAATGTTTTGGAGCCGGAACGTAAATGGGGATGGTGGCAAATTCGGGAGCGAATTGTGCGATCGCAAGTTCGTTGGTTGGGTATTCCTGAAGGGCCTCTTGTCAGCGCAATGGTTTTAGGCAGCAAAGCTGTTGATTTACCTTACGATATCCGCGACTTATTTGTACAAGCCGGATTAGCTCATGCTTTAGCGGCTTCTGGGTTCCAAACTTCTTTGATTTTGAGTGTAATTTTACAGTTAACGAGGCGAGCAAGAAAAGGAACGCAATTTACTCTTGGCTTTTTGGCTTTAATCATTTTTCTGAGTTTAACAGGGTTTCAACCTGCGGTTCTCAGAGCCGTAATTATGGGTTTTGCGGCATTAGTTGGTCTGCTCTTAAAAAGGAAGGTAAAACAGTTCGGATCGTTACTATTGGCAGCAACTATGCTATTAGTGTTCAATCCTTTATGGATTTGGGATTTAGGTTTTCAATTGAGTTTTTTAGCAACATTAGGATTAATTGTAACAGTACCTGCATTGGTCAATCGCCTAGCATGGCTACCACCTGCGATCGCTGCTTTGATTGCTGTTCCCCTAGCTGCAACTATTTGGACTTTACCTGTGCAACTTTTTGTCTTTGGAGTTGTACCATCTTATAGTCTGTTGTTGAATGTAGTTAGTACTCCATTAATTTCGATCATTAGTATAGGTGGAATTATCAGTGCGTTAGTAGGTTTAGTGTGGACTGAAGCAGGAAGCTTCCTAGCTGGGGTGTTACATTATCCTACTGATTGGCTAATTAAGCTAGTGGAATTTTTTAGCAAGTTACCTGGAAATTCTGTTGCTGTGGGCAGCATATCTACTTGGCAGCTTTTGGCGATTTATATACTAATTATATTGGTCTGGTTAGTGCGTTGGTGGCAAAGACGGTGGTGGTTTGCTAATATGATTGCGATTGGTTTAGTATTCATCCCACTTTGGCATTCTAAAAATACATTGTTTAGGATAACAGTCTTAGAATCGGGGACAGAACCAATTGTAGTCGTTCAAGATCGAGACACTGTAACTGTCATTAACAGTGGTGATGAAGGTACAGGACGTTTTACAATTTTACCGTTTTTACAACAGCAGGGTGTAAATCAAATAAATTGGGCGATCGCAACTGATTTTCAAGGTAATCAAAGCAATGCTTGGTTTGAATTAATGCAACGTTTACCAATCAATAATTTTTATGAATATTCACCCCAAACAGATAATTTTATTACAACTCAGGCTATTCAACAGGAACTACAAAAACATCAAGGAATTTATCAACCTTTGGGAGTTGGTCAATCTGTGAAAGCTGGTTCGATAGTAGCGCAGTTAATCAACGACCAATTACCAATTTTACAATTGCGAATTTTAGATCAAAATTGGTTATTAGTAGGTAATGTTAAATCTAAAGAGGTACAGCAACTAGTTAAAAATGGAAGTTTGCCTCGCCCGCAAGTGCTTTGGTGTGCCCCTGAGTCATTGAAAGATTTAGTTATTGCTCTACAACCACAAGTAGCGATCGCTTCTTCTGCCAACTTTGATCCAAAAACTTTATCTGAACTGAATCAAAATCAAACTAAACTGTTCTTTACAGGACGAGATGGGGCTATCCAATGGACTCCTAATGGTCAGTTTGAGGCGTTTATTGAATCAACAGAAAATAAATCATCTGTTTTATAAAATACTTATAAATTCAGTAAATTCAAAAAAAGTTGAATCAAATTTTATGACAATTTATTTTTATAGTACTCGTGAAGAGTATGGCTGTTTCTCTAACTTTTCGTCCCACGGCTTTGAATTAGATGGATTGTATTGGTCAACTAGCGAACACTACTTTCAGGCTCAAAAGTTTGTGGGTACACCTCATGTAGAACAAATCCGTCTAGTTAAAACACCTAAAGATGCAGCAAAAATGGGGCGTGAGAGAACGCGTCCCTTACGTCAAGATTGGGAACAGGTTAAAGATGACATCATGCGGCAAGCTGTGCTGTGCAAATTTCAAACTCATACAGATATTAGAGATATTTTACTTTCTACAAATAATGTAGAAATTGTTGAAAATTCACCTATCGATTTTTACTGGGGTTGCGGAGCCGATGGGAGTGGTAAAAATATGCTAGGAAAAATTTTAATGGAGGTGCGGGATATTCTGCACCATACATACAGAACGAATATTGGTAATAAAACTATTAAATAAGCTTGTCAAAAATTATTTTTTAATCGAACTAATCTAGATGTAAAAAATATGAATAGATAAGGAATATACACAATTGCAAATAATCTAAAACTACTATAGAGTGATTATTCTTGATCGGTGGCAATCTAAAAACCTCGATTAAAATTATATAGCGATCGCTATATAAACTCTCACATTTCCTAAACTTATGCTGTGGTAAACCAGACTGGTGAAAGATGCATCCTGGTTTTGGGAACACTAAATTTAGCACTAGACTTCACAAGAAGGAGTTGATGTCTAAAGGCGAATAGAATAACCAGATCGAAAATACAGTTCCCTTGCAATTACCCATAACATACCTAAAACCAGTGAAGCGTAATACAATTACCCATGAATTTGACTCTGGTTCACAAGCAGAAATAATACCTCCACAAGAAAGTGATGACCACTTGTCAGAAGCGTCCAAGCTACTACGGCAAGGAATTCAACAGCAGCAAGCCGGCGAATTAATAACGGCTATGAAATCTTTACAACAATCCTTGGGGCTGTTTCAGGCAGTTGGCGATTTAGAAAAACAGGCACAGGTACTTTCTTTTTTAGGATTGGTAACTTACAGCGCTGGAGACTACAAAGGTGCTATATCTTACTCCCAACAGTGTCTGTCTTTGCTCAATAACACCTCAGATTTAGCATTGCAAATGCAAGCTCTTTCCCATTTAGGGAATGCATACCGTCATCTGAATGACCATAAAAAGGCTATTGAGTTTCTAGAAAAATGTTTGAAAATAACGCAACAGTTGCAAGACAAACGTAGTCAAGTCGCAGCACTCAATAATTTGGGATTGGTGTATAAAGCTTTAGGTAACTTTACACAGGCTATTGAGTATCAACAGCAAAGTCTAGAGATTGTGCGGGAACTCAAAGATAATTGGGGCGAGGAACAGGTACTCAAGAATTTGGGTAATGCTTGGTATGCTTTGAACAATTACCCAAAAGCGATCGCCTATTATGAGCAATGTGTAGTACTATCACGCTCTTTAAAAAATGTTCGCAGTGCTTCTCAGGTGCTAAAGAATCTGGGCAATGCTTGTTATGCTTTAGGTGATTATACCAAAGCGATTAAGTATTATGAAGATCGGTTGCAATTAGCCAAAGAAATTCAAGACAAGCGTAGTGAGGAACAGTCTTTAAGTAGTTTAGGAGTTGCTTGTGAAGCTTTGGGTGACTATAACAAAGCAATTACATATTATGAAGAACGTTTGCTGTTAGCTAGAAATATCAAAGATCGTCGCAGTGAAGAACAAGCTCTTGCCAGTCTGAAAGTCGCTTGCTACGCCTTGGGTGATTATGCCAAAGCTATGCAATATCAGCAGGGAACATCTTCAAATAGTTAAAAAGTAAGATTGGAAAACAATTTAAAATTACTCGCACAGATCAATTCTCCCGATTGTTTTTTGTTGTTGAAGATATACGAGAACTTCTAATATATCTACTTGGGGAAATTCTGCGTAAAAATTACTCACACTCCAGAAGGGTTCGGGTGTTTCCAAGACTATTGTGCGATCGCCCCACTGTTCTAGCCAAGGTAGCAATTTTTGTGGCGCTACTGGAGTACATAGCCAAACTGCTGCTGGAGAAAGCGCTCTCATGGCAGTTGCTGCTACTGCTATTGTCATGCCTGTAGCAATGCCATCATCAACTAAGATGAGCGTAGCATTCTCTGCATTCACTTGCGGACAAGCAGGAATTAATCGAGCCTCAAGAGACTTAGCAAGGTTTATCGCTTTATTTAAAGCTATTTCTCGCCACCGCGCATCATGTTTAGAGCGAAATAGCTTTTGATCGACCCAAAGAACATTTCCAGAAGTAGTCACTGCACCAATTGCTAACTCTGGGTTTTCTGGATGGCTAATCTTTTTTGCCACAACAATTGTCAACGGACAATCTAAAAGACGTGCTATTGGTACTGCTACTGGTATACCCCCTCTTGGCAAAGCATAAACAATTGGTACAGGCTTTACCCCAGAATTAATAGTTTGCTGAGTCAAAACATCATGAATTACTCGCGCCAATAACTCACCTGCATGGGTACGATCGGCGAAAAGTGGGGTCTGTGACATGGTTTCCCCCAGCATCTTAGGACGGCACTGCTTTTATCATGACTGAATTTTGTCTCAAATTAGCTGATACAATAAGATTTGTATAAATAATTAAGTATTCAGCAAAAGTTTATTGTTCTGATAAATATCCGCCCAAACGGCTATTTAACTCAGATATAACAGCTGGCGCTGATGCCAAAATCCTGATTTTCATGAGCAGCGAAACCCAACTCAGCCTCTTCGACGACTCAACTTTTAACCAACGAGAACTGATTCCTACAGACGCGAAAATTCCGATCGCTCCCGGAACTTATTCTGACATAACAGAGTTGACACAGCATTGCGATCGCTGCCACCGTTGTGCATTGGGAGACACTCGCACTCATGCTGTTGTCGGACGTGGCAATCTCAAAGCACCAATTATGGTTGTGGGAGAAGCGCCAGGTCAAAATGAAGATGAAACGGGTTTACCATTTGTAGGCAGATCGGGACAATTGCTGGAGAAAATTTTGGCATCAGTAAATCTGACTACTGAGCATGATGTATATATTGCCAATATCAATAAATGTCGCCCACCAGATAATAGAGTTCCCACTCCTGTAGAAGTGGCGGCTTGTCTACCCTACCTACTAGAACAAATTCGCTTAGTTGATCCCAAAATAATTTTGTTAACGGGTGCAACTGCTGTCAAAGGGATCACTGGCGATAAGCGAGGAATTACGAAAATTCGCGGACAGTGGCTGGAGTGGGAAGGGCGTTTATGTATGCCAATTTTTCATCCTTCTTACTTGCTGCGTAACCCTTCTAAAGAAAGAGGTGCGCCAAAATGGTTGATGTGGCAGGATATCCAGGCAGTACGTGCCAAGTTAGACGAAATTCAAAATGACAGCTAATGTGATAAATTTGCTCAAAATATATAGCAATGCATATCGGATTTAACTAATTGCGATCGCTTTATTTTAATTCAGGTGGAAGCGATCGCATTTGTGTTCAACGCTAACTTTACTAAATCTGGCTAAAGAATTTATTTTTTGGAATTTCATAAGTAATTAAAGATTCCCAAAGACATAGGCAAAGTAATACCAAGAAAACCTATTGACCAATTTATTTAAAATGTAAGTTTTATCATACTGTCAATTTTGTATTATTGTTGTAGTATAAAATTATGTCTTCTTTAGTAGTGGAACGATAAAACCTATATTTTAATTTACCTATATTTAATACTTTTAACTATTATTCATTGCCTTTTGTACTTTTTCTACTTGCTTAGGTGCTTGTATCTGATCAAACAGTTGAATTGCTTTATCAAAGCTTTCTTGACTTTCATAGATTTCACCCATCTTTTGATAAGTCAACCCTAATTGATAAGAAGTTTCAGCAAGATCATATTTAGCACCAATTTGCTTTAGGGTATTTACTGCTTCTTTATGATAATTGAGAGCTGTTTTAAAATCTCCTTGTTTTCTATATAGCTCTGCTAAACCACTTAGCGCTTTACTTTTATCCTGGGCAAATTGATTTTCTTCAGAATATGAAATGACTTTACGGTAAATGATGTCGGATTTTTCAATTTCTCCTAAGTTTTTGTATGTAAGAGCTAAGTAAATGAGTCTTCCTTCATTTATCCATGAAGGAAACTCATTTTCTGGTAGTTTATTGTATAGTTGGTCAGCTATAGCTCTCGCATCTTGAGAATGACCTAAACAGTAATTTAAAAATGCAAGATAAAATAAGGCAGATGGCGCATACTTGTTATAATCTAATCCGTGACAAAGCTTTTTCATTTGAGCGAAAGTATTGACGGCTTCTTCTAATTCCCAAAGACCTATTTGACAAATACCTTTAGTTAATAAGGAGTTTATTTCAATTAATTTGAGTTTTTTTTGAGTTTCTTTATCAATTTGATTAAAATCGGAAGTTAAGGATTGAAGCGCTATTTTTTGGGATTGTTCACAATATGTGATAGCTTGGTGAATATCACCGGACAGCCAACTTATAGCCCCTAAAGTATGAATAAGTTTGGCTAGTCGATAATCTGATCGAAGCTTACCTGATATACTAGTTATGGCATCAGTCATCGGTTGCAAAAGACCTCGTTTGTAAAATGATCGCCCCAGAGACTCATTAGTTCCCCACATATTATTTCTCTGTTCTATGATGACATCTGCGGCCTTTTCAAAGTCTTCAATTGTTACCCAATGATAGTGAGCTTCTAAAGCAGTTAATGCTTCTTTTGTGTCTTGAACTATTTTTACTCTTTTTGTAAAAAACTTAGCGGACTGATAGTTTGCTTTTCGCCAGTCTTGACTTAGCTTTAGCCGACTAATTGCTTCTGCTCTGATAAAAGGGTGCAGCCAGTATTCACCATTACAGTATTCAATTTTATTGCAGAATTTAACCGAGGGACGCTGCTGAAACTCGACTAAAGAGCGATCGCGCAAATCATTGACTACCCGCAAATGTTGTGACTCAGGTACGTCCCACAATAAATCTAAAAGCCCAATAGTACATACTGATGGAACAACTTGATAACGATAGCATCCCAAGCGGCATAAAAGGTTATAAGCTTCAGGATAAGTTTTTTGGAGACGGTCGAACTGCTCCTTGATTAGGTTTTCTACATCCGGTTCGACTAGTACACTCTTATTTTGCTGCCAATAAGTAGCTAAATTCCCTTTAAAGTATCTCTGAATCGGATAGCAGAGAATTTTCATCACTAAGGCATTTCCACCAAACGCTTTGTGCATTTGAGCAAAAGCGTCAGTATTTGTATTGATACCACGGTTGTTAAAATACTCTCGCCATGCGTGTTCGCTTAAACTTGGTAGCGGATAGTTAAAAAATTCTACATTTTCATGCAAAGGTTCGCGACTGGTAATGAGCGTTACTGACTGAACTTCAGAGTCAGCCAAGACTCGCAGCAATTCTACATAATGGCGGTGATGTTGTATAAATCTGCCCGCCTTATCAAGTGCAGGTTCTAGATTATCAATTAATACACCCATTGCCTGAGTTCTAAGCTTATGCTTCAGCCGCTCTAGTGATACCATAAACTCGCGTCCAGGCTCCTCGCCTAGCTGCCGCAGTCGCTCTTCAACCAAACTCTCGACGGTAGCAATATCTTGGATTTCTTTAGCAATTGGAAATTCAATCAAAAAGTCAAATTTTTTCTTGAGATACTTCTTAGCCAAAGTTGTCTTACCAACACCACCAGGACTTTGGATGACAATGACCTTTTTACCTGCACTTACTAGTTCGTCCAGGTCAGCGATCGCTTCTTCTCGTCCAACAAAATTTGGATCTGACTCAGTTTTTGGGAGTGTCAGTTCTGGTTTTATACTACTTGCATCAGTTTTTGGGAGTGTCAGTTCTGGTTTTGTAGTATTTGCAGAAGCATTACTCCTAATCCACTCAGGCATATATTGAGCAAACAGAGCCATCAAATCACTACGTTTTGAGCGGCGTTCATCTGGGAACTGATTTTTCAAGTTAAACGCTTTACAAATGGTTGAAATGTGTTGCCTTACTGTTTCTTCAGTAATACTCAAGGATAGGGCAATATCTTCATCTGTTTCGCCAGCTAAAAACCTCTTCAAGACTTCTTGCCGTCTTGGAGTTAATTGTTGAAACCCTTTGTCAAATTCCCCTCTAGTCATATTTATATGCTAGTTAAAAACATCTTCACAAGTGTTTATGAAAAGCAATTTAGTAAAGACTCACACTTGTGCAATCGGTGTTTATGAAAATAGTGCAAAGATGAAATTACTTAGCAGAGTATAAACAAAGTAATTACTTAACAAAAAATTCAGTTAAGTTACTCAAAATCATCGAGGTATGAAGTAATGAGTCGTTTTGAGAAAATTTCTCTAATCATAGCCATCATAGGTCTTTGCCTAGAATTAGCTCATTTCTATATTCAGCCCAACGAGTTGTGTCAATCGTCGGAAAGGGAATCAGTAACAACACATATACGTATATTACTAGCTAAACGCGAAGCCAGATAAGCTAAAAGCGATCCCCTCAAGAATCAGCTTTTGGTTCAGAGAGGCTTATTTTCCAAAACAAGACAACAGATTCAAACCTTGAAACCCTGATTAAATCTGACTTTATTAATTAACCTGAGTTCGGGATATCGGTTTGGCAGACTCAACCAGCTTGAAGGTCTGCCATAATCGTCGAATTTCAAGGAATAAGGTGTTTAAGGATTTTGCTGCTAGAGGTAAGACTTCCGTCGATTGGTTCTTTGGGTTTAAGTTGCACATTGTAGTTAACGAACTCGGTGAAATTCTAAATGTGATTTTGACCCGTGGTAAAATAACGTGAGTTCGACGGATAGAAAAGCCCAAAAAGCTTGCTATGTATAGAATTTGCTTAACTGGGCAGGTGAAGTGCGATGCCTGCGGCGGGCTACGCCTACGCTACGATTGATTTAGAATCAGCAAAAAAGTCACAAAAAAATGCCGCGCAAATTTTCTGCGATGTAGATGATTTCTGTAACCAATGGGAAAATCTATGGCAGCAAGTACGACAGTTACCATCCATAAAAGGAGAGCGCCGCAGCAAATCAAAAATGCATTTATTAGAAATGCATTTATCAGAGGTGATGACAATTGCAATCGCATTTCATGGTAGTGGTTATAAGACTTTCAAGGAGTTTTACACGTTGCACGTACTATCAAGTTGGTGTGGAGCGTTTCCCAACTTGGTGAGCTATACCAGATTTGTGGAACTGATGCCTTCTCTTCGAGACGCTACGCGAAGGTGTTTGATGTTGTTGTAAGGGCGTCGTAGTGTATTTAACTTTTTAGTCAACTTGATGACTGGTTTGGCTGCTTACACCTATCTGCCCAAAAAACCTTCGATTGACATTTACCCAAAAGATTTGCCTGCACTACCTCCTGCCATTTTTTAGTTCCGTCGAACTCACGTTCAATTACCGCCCGTTTGCGTAAAAGAATTTTATCAATCAGTTTTACCAAACGGTTTTTCATCTTCTTTTTAGATTTAGTAACTAACTCTAAACCTCGTTTGTATAACTCTTCAAATAGTTTTTGCGAGATATATCCTCTATCTCCAAAAAGTTTACCAATTAAGTCACGAGTCATATCTGGGACTGGTTTACGGTCATCAACATTTGCCAGAGTTAGTTTGAATGCCAGCAATTCTCCTTTGTCGTTTATAATCAAATGAAGTTTAAACCCAAAGTGCCAACGAAGGTGAATTTTTCCCCCATTTCACTAACCCTTTAAAAACTTTATGGGCATGAGAGCGACAATTGTGACACACATCTATCGGCGTGGAATCAATAAAACTAATCCCTGTAATTTCTCAATAACGTGTATGCAAAAAACAACACAATAACATTAAACACCAGGGCATGAGTTCTACAAATCTTGTGTAACTGACCAAATTTGGAAACGCTCCACGCCAGCTTTGTAGTACGTGCAACGTGTAGAACTCCTTAAAAGTCTTATAACCACTACCATGAAATGCAATTACGATTATCATCACTTCTGATAAATGCATTCTTGAGTAACTGCGGCGCTCTCCTTTGGTGGATGGTAACTGTGGTACTTGTTGCCACAAGTTCTCCCACTGGTTACAAAAATCATCTACGTCACAGAAGATTTGTTCTATATCCAGGCGAGATACAATGGTAGACTAAGCCCTGACCCTGATTTTTCTTAGATATTTTTAGTCTCGGCGTTTTTTTGTGCCTTTTTTACTCATTCTCAATTAATCTTAGCGTAGGCGTAGCCCGCCGCAGGCATCGCACTTCGTCTATCCAGTTAAGCAAATTCTTATCTAGCAAGCTTTTTGGGCTGTTCTATCCGTCGAACTCACGTTAATTGAGTCTGTCAATGACCATCTCAAAAATATGTGTCAAATAGAACACTCTCGGCAACGCAACGTGTGTTTAACTTTTTGGTCAATTTGATGGCTGGTTTGGCTGCTTACACGTACTTGCCCAAAAAACCGTCGATTGATATTTACCCAAAAGATTTGCCTGCACTACCTCCTGCCATTTTTTAGTTCTGTCGAACTCACGTTATTTTAATTGAATATGACGACTTGCTCGTCGCTAGGGGTAAAACTGAAGCTAGCGTACCCCTTGCCAAGGGGGCACGCTAGCACGGGTGAGGTACTTTGGTTATTGGTAATTGAGCAGACTCGGTATTACCTTTTACTTTTTAGACGCGAAATTTCAAGTCTCTATTCGTCGTCGAAATCATCTTCGTCGTCTTCCTCTTCTTCCTCGTAATCATCATCATCTGCTACTTCATCAGCAATTAATTCATCTTCTTCATCTAGAATTGACCTTTCTGCACGTCTGCTGCCAAAGCCAGATTCCCCAAGAGTAGGAGAATCTAAATTATAGGTGCGAGCTGTGCGATCGTCTAATACCATATCTAGGGGATCGTCAACTTCATCTAATACACTACTGGTAATTTCAGCAGCATAGTCATCGATCGCTCCTGGTTCTTCATAGGTATTGTACCCAGTACCAGCCGGAATCAATCGCCCGATAATCACGTTTTCCTTTAATCCGCGCAGCCAGTCAGATTTACCTTCGATAGCTGCTTCGGTGAGTACCCGTGTTGTTTCTTGGAAGGACGCGGCGGAAATAAAGCTGTCGGTATTCAACGATGCTTTAGTGATCCCCAACAATACTGGCGTATACTGTGCTCTAGCACCGCCTGTAATTGCCATAGCTTCGTTCACCTGCTCAACTTGGCGCAGTTCCACCAATTCACCAGGAAGCATTGTGGTGTCACCACCATCATCAATCCTGACTTTGTTGGTCATCTGGCGAACAATCACTTCAATGTGCTTATCGGAAATATCAATCCCTTGAGACTGGTACACCATTTGCACTTCATTCACCAAGAAAGTCTGTACCTTCTGTAAAGCAAGGCTAGCACAAGCATAAATTCCATCTTCGGAACCCAAGCTAAAGAAGATTTCCAAAATTTCGTGGGGATTAGATGGGCCATCAGTTAACGGTTGTCCCGCTAATACCATTGAGCCATCTGGCACAATCAAGTTTTGTCCTGGTCCCAGAGGATAATCTGTCACCACACCATTTGATTCTACGACCTTGATAGCGATCGCTTCATCACCATCACCGTAAACTACCTTAACTTCTCCGCCCCGCCGACATAAGATGCACGCTTCTTTCGGTTTACGAGCTTCAAGTAGTTCCTCAATCCGGGGCAAACCTTGAATAATATCTCCGGTTTTGGCGCGTTCAAACACCAGCAACACCAAGTTATCACCCCGTTGTACCAAATCGCCGTCTTCTATCTGTAACACAGCACCAGGGCTGACTCGATAAGGGCGACCAATACGGGTAGTAATAACGTAGTTTTTAGTACTTAAAGCTGATTCCCCACCAGATGCAGCAGCGACATTTTTAACATCCACTACTTGCCCTGATTCTGGGGCAAAAACTCCAGGAGCAACTTCTGTACCTTCTACTAGCAAGTCACCCACTTTTACTTTGGGTTGGGTACTAGTATTGATGGTGAGCCTGTCAACGTCACGCAACACCAAACAGCGACGCACGTTTTCGGTTCCTTTTTGAACACCTCGTACTTCCCCGCCTTCTTTACACAAGATTTGGGTACGTGCGACTACAGACCCTGGGGCGATGGTTAGCCCATCGTGTACCTCAAGTGTAGTCTGGGTACTACCTTGTGTGGCATCGGCGGTAATGTCTCGACGAATTACCAAAGATTCCAAAATCACCAGTTGTAAACGTTGAACTTCTGGGTCTTCGGTATCCTCTACTAATTCAATATCTGCTGCCAGGGGTGAAGCATTATGGTCTTGTTCCCCTTCTTGCTCAATTTCCAGCACTAACTGGGTTCGCAGCAGTTCCACACCTTCAACAGATTTGACGCGTTCTGAATCTTTGTAAGGTAGTCGCTGCACAGCCCGCAACTGAATCGATCGCCCGGTTTGTTGACTTACCGATGTCGTTGATGGCACATCTGGATTATCAGGGACGGCAAACTCAACTACTGGACGGCTCAACAGGGCGGGTCCTTCTGGCGTCTCTACATACTGGATATAACGCAATTCCGTGGCGACATTGCCTTGGAATTCCTCACCTGGTTGGATAAAGGTGTTATCTCGCCCGATAACTGATTCGGGATCGTCCACCATCAGCAGTTCCCCTGGCTTCACCACTACTTCCCGTAGGATGTCGTTTTTCTGGGTCACTTCTACCACACCGCTGTTTTGGCAGAATATATCCTTGACCACTTCAGTGCCAGCTTCGACAAACTGACCGTCTTCCACCAACAGCAAGGAGATATCTTTATTAACTTCGTGGCTTTCTTCAGGAATCCACAACAGGGTACCGCCCTGCACGACCTCATAACCCAGCTTGGCTTTGCCTTTTTTCTGGACTTCAACACCTGCAAATTTCAGGAATCCACCAGTGGTTGTGCGATAGCGGTCATCAATTAACTCAGCTACCACTTGACCATTTTGCACTTTTGTGCCCGGTGTAGCTCGGAGGTTAAATACTTGGTTGTTGCCAGTAGAAACTAAGTAGTTATTGCGACCTTGGGAACTTTGGACTGTCACCGTTGCTTGATCTAAGACCACAGAAGCGGTGATAATCTCAATTTCCCTGGTACTCTTACCTGGGGTAGCTTCTGGCAAGCGCACTACACCACCGTGCAAACTAGTTAACTTGGTTTCTGCTAAAACTCCATTAGAAGCGATCGCATCACCATTTTTCACCACCAATTCTGCACCAGGCGGCAAGTTGTAAACTTCCCCAGACAAAATCCAAATCAAGCCACCGCGTGCGGCTGTGGTTGTGGTATTGCCTTGACGGTCAGTTTTTTGTTCTGGAACAACTTCGGCAAATTGCACTTCCCCTGCTAAGTCAGAGGCAACATCTTTAACTGCTTTTTCTGTATTAGTCCGAGTTGTCCGTCCACCGAGGGCAACCTCTGCCAACAACTGACCTTGTTTTACCTTATTTCCATCAAATACATATAGTGTTGAACCTTGGGTAAGATGAACCTCTTGGTTTTCTGGGGTAACATCACCTACTTTTGTTGGCTCCAAAAGCATGATGCCATTAGCCTCAACATAGAGGGCATCTTCCCCGTGGCGGGTACGATATGTTCTAGTTTTCAGTTTGCGGGGAAGCTTAACAGTTCCATCAATTTTAGAACGAACTTGTTGTGCCACTTCTCCAGTAAACACCCCACCTGTGTGGAATGTCCGCATGGTTAGTTGGGTACCAGGTTCGCCGATACTTTGGGCGGCAATAATTCCCACAGCTTCACCCAAATCTACCATCTTGGCGTGTGCCAAACTCCAGCCATAGCAGTGCTGACAGACAGAACGTGCGGCTTCACAAGTTAGTGGCGATCGCACCACAACTTCTCCCACCCCAGATTTTTCAATTTTCTTCGCCAAATCCTCAGAAATTGGGGAATTGCGTGCTGCAATGACTTCTTTTGTTACCGGATGCAGCACATCTTCGCCAATTACCCGTCCCATCAAGCGAGTTGCTAGAGGAATCAAGGTTTTGGCCCCTTCTGTCATTGGTCGAATGCTAAGACCTCTGGTCGTGCCGCAGTCAAATTCCCGAATAATTACATCCTGGGATACATCCACCAATCGGCGGGTGAGATAACCAGAGTCAGCCGTCCGTAAGGCTGTATCTACCAATCCTTTTCTGGCACCGTAAGACGAAATAATGTATTCCGTTACAGTTAATCCTTCACGGAAATTGGTTTTGATGGGCAAATCAATAATTTCCCCTTGAGGATCGGCCATCAGTCCCCGCATCCCCACCAATTGCCGCACTTGAGAGATGTTACCCCGTGCACCGGAGAATGCCATCATATATACGGAGTTTAGGGGATTAGTCTTTTTGAAGTGAACGACTACTTCATCTTTCAAAGCTTCACTAGTACCGTTCCAGGTATCTATTACCTTTTGGAAGCGTTCTACTTCCGTGATTTCTCCTCGTTGGTAACGGGTTTCAGTAGCCCGAATTTCTTCTTCGGCTGCTTCTAAGAGCAATCGCTTAGTTGGTGGCACCATCAAGTCATCTACACTGATGGAAACCCCTGCTTTGGTAGCGTAGCGAAATCCCAAATCTTTCAGTTTGTCCGCCATTACTGCGGTTCGCGCCGTACCATAATAGGTAAAGGCCCAAGAAATTAAATTTCTCAGTTGACCTTTATCAACCACCCGATTGCGAAAAATCATTTTTTCGTTAGTCATTAGTCATTAGTCCTGAGTCATCAATAATTAATAAGTCGTAATTCGTAGTTTGTAATTCGTAATTAATTCTTCAATTACGAATTACGTTAGCGCAGCGTAAAGCCTTCGGCATGGCTTCGCTTAGAGCGAGTCCGCAAGCGTCATTAGAAATTACGAATTAACTTGCTAGTGCTTCCTGAATAGCATTATTGTAAATAACGCGACCGGGAGTTGTGTATATATACTGGGAAAGTACATTACCTTTAGCGTCTTGTCTGACTCGACGGAACTTATAGAGTAATGTCCGGGTACCATCCTCGTTTTCCGTGACTTTCACGGGTTCCGTATCCGGTTGGTCTGATTCTATTTCACCGTCAAACCGCACGTAAATATAGGCGTGCAAGTCAATTTGCTCTTGCTGGAAAGCCATAATTACATCCTCTAGCGAAGAAAAGTACTTTCCTGCGCCTTTTGTCGCACCGGGATTTTCTGCTGTTAAGTAATAGGCTCCCAACACCATATCTTGGCTAGGCGTGATGATCGGTTTACCGGTGGCTGGTGACAAAATATTGTTAGAAGCCAACATCAACAACCGCGCTTCAGCCTGACTTTCTAATGACAGAGGGACGTGTACCGCCATTTGGTCGCCGTCAAAATCGGCGTTAAATGCTGGACACACGAGAGGATGAAGTTGAATCGCTCTACCTTCCACTAAAATTGGTTCAAAAGACTGAATCCCTAAGCGGTGTAATGTTGGCGCCCTGTTTAGCATCACTGGGTGTCCTTCAATCACCTCTTCCAGCACATCCCAAACACTGGGATCATTGCGGGATATCAGCTTTTTCGCAGCTTTGATGTTATTTACCATACCGCTACGAATCAGGCGGTTAATCACAAATGGTTGAAATAGCTCAATTGCCATTTCTCTAGGCAAACCACACTGGTGAATTTTCAGCTTTGGCCCGACTACAATAACCGAACGTCCAGAGTAGTCAACCCGTTTGCCTAACAAGTTTTGTCGGAAACGTCCTTGCTTACCCTCAATAATGTCGGACAAAGATTTCAGTGGTCGGTTATTTGCCCCTACCACAGTGCGTCCCCGACGACCATTGTCAATCAAAGCATCCACTGCTTCTTGCAGCATCCGCTTTTCGTTCCGCACAATAATTTCTGGTGCTAAAATTTCTTGCAAGCGTGCCAAACGATTGTTGCGGTTAATTACCCGTCGATACAAATCATTCAAATCGCTGGTGGCAAAACGTCCACCATCTAGCTGCACCATTGGGCGCAAGTCGGGGGGAATCACCGGAATAACTGCCATTACCATCCACTCTGGTTTGGAACCAGTAGCAATGAAGTTGTCAATTACCCGCAGTCGCTTAATTAGCTTGGCTCGCTTTTGTCCCTTGGCGTTGCCAATTTCTTCCCGTAGGCTTTCCGCTTCTTGTTCCAAATTGATATCGGCAAGCAAACGCAATAGCGCTTCAGCGCCAATACCTACCTCTACGCCTTGCAGCAGAGAATCTTCGCTATAAATTTGGTCTTCTATTTCCAACCACTGATCTTCACTGAGTAGTTGTTTGTAAGTTAAAGTTTCAGCATTACCAGGACTCAGGACAACATAAGAGTTGAAATAGACAATCTGCTCGACATCCCGCAAGGGCATATCCAACAGAATGGAAATATAGCTAGGAATGCCTTTGAGATACCAGACGTGAGCTACTGGTGCGGCGAGTTTAATATAGCCCATACGGTGGCGACGCACCCGTGACTCGGTGACTTCTACACCACAGCGCTCACAGACAATACCTCTATGACGGACTCTTTTATACTTGCCACAATGGCATTCCCAATCTTTTGCGGGGCCAAAGATGCGTTCACAAAATAAGCCATCCATCTCTGGCTTGAGAGTTCGGTAGTTAATTGTCTCTGGCTTGGTAACTTCACCGACTACTTGACCGTTGGGCAATGTTCTCTCGCCCCACTGCCGAATGCGTTCGGGGGAAGCCAAGCCGATTTTTACGTAGTCAAACTGATTAGTTTGGGCAGGTCTCATACTTAAGTGCTGAGTTCCGAGTTTTGAGTATATTTTAGTTTTAAGGTTTGAATTAAGAGATTTCTAAGTGCTAAATGCAAATTACTGAGTTTTTTTAGACTCAGCATTTAGCATTCAGCACTCAGCACTCCTTATTCGTCATCTTCCAGCGATTCGCGGGAAAGAGATTCATAAGTTGGTCGAGGAGGTGTGCGACGGGCTGATTGGTCTGCCATCAAATCGACTTCAACATCTAGGGAACTGCCGTCTGCTTGGGTTTCTACCTTGTGTACAGCAATATCTAACCCCAATGATTGCAACTCGCGCATTAGCACCTTAAAGGATTCTGGAGTTCCAGGTCTAGGAATTGCCTTACCTTTAACGATCGCATTTAACGCTTCATTCCGTCCTTGCATATCGTCAGATTTAACTGTGAGCAATTCCTGTAAGGTGTAAGCTGCACCAAAGGCTTCCAATGCCCACACTTCCATTTCCCCAAACCGCTGACCACCTTGTTGTGCTTTACCACCCAAGGGTTGCTGAGTCACCAGTGAGTATGGCCCTGTAGAACGGGCGTGGATCTTATCATCCACCAAATGCACCAGCTTCAGCATGTAAGCCACACCGATGGTAATTGCTCGGTCAAAAGGTTCACCTGTACGACCGTCATATACCATGATTTTGCCTGGGTTATCTGGGTTATATACCCAGTCTTTCCCTGTTTCGTCTCGTGCTTCTTGCAATTTGCCATGCACAATTCGGCGAGATGACTCTTCCCCGTACATTTCGTCAAAGGGAGTAATCTTAAATCGCACTCCCAAAGTTTGACCAGCCCAACCCAAGAGGCACTCAAATACTTGTCCGACGTTCATCCGGCTGGGTACGCCCAAGGGGTTGAGTACAATGTCCACTGGTGAACCATCGGGCAAATAAGGCATATCTTCCGCTGGTAATATCCGAGAAATAATCCCTTTGTTACCGTGGCGTCCTGCCATTTTGTCGCCAACTTGGATTTTGCGTTTTTGGGCAACATACACCCGAACTACCATGTTGGCTCCTGGTGGTAGTTCATCGCCTTGTTCGCGAGTAAACAAGCGCACATCAACTACGCGACCTTTTTCACCGTTTGGCACTCGCAAGGAATTGTCCCGTACATCTCGCGCTTTTTCCCCGAATATGGCACGCAATAGTTTTTCTTCTGGTGGTTGGTCAGATTCACCTTTTGGTGTGACTTTTCCTACCAAGATATCACCAGCTTCTACCCATGCCCCAATGCGAATGATTCCCTGTTCATCCAACTGACGCAAGGCATCTTCCCCGACGTTAGGAATTTCTCTGGTGATTTCTTCTGGTCCCAGTTTCGTCTGTCTAGCTTCAATTTCATATTTTTCAATGTGAATTGAGGTGTAGACATCATCCTGCACCAGTCTTTCAGAGATTAAAATTGCGTCTTCGTAGTTGTAGCCTTCCCAAGGCATATAGGCAACGACGATATTTTGTCCTAGCGCTAATTCACCGCCTTCGGTGGAGGAGCCATCAGCCAATACCTGACCAGCAACAACCCGCTCACCAATACGGACGAGAGGTTTCTGATTTAAACAAGTGTCTTGGTTTGAGCGTTGGTACTTGGAAAGGGTGTACTTAATTTCTGGGGTATTAGGTTTCGGACGGACGCGAATTTCTGTAGCGTCCACATAAGTGACATCACCATCGGTACGCGATACAATCACCATCCCGGAGTCTCTTGCTCCTTGCGCTTCCAAACCAGTACCCACCAAAGGACGCTCTGGCTTGAGCAGGGGTACAGCTTGCCGTTGCATGTTCGATCCCATCAATGCTCGGTTAGCGTCATCATGCTCCAAAAAGGGAATCATGCTGGTTGCTACCGACACAATCTGTACAGGAGATACTGCTACGTAGTCAACCTGTTCTGGTGTTGTGGTGGAAAATTCTTGGCGATACCGGACTGGCACTTGTGGCCCAATAATGTGCCCAGTTTCATCTACAGGAATGTCTCCAGGAGCAACCCGTAGGTCGTCTTCTTCATCGGCTGTCATGTAGGCTGGAGGTAGGTCAAATCTGACCCGACCATTTTCTACAGGTCTAAATGGTGTTTCTAGGAAGCCGTAAAGGTTTACCCGCGCATGGGTTGCCAAGGAGCCAATCAATCCGGCGTTAGGGCCTTCTGGTGTCTCAATGGGGCAAATGCGTCCATAGTGACTAGGATGAATATCTCGCACAGCAAACCCAGCGCGTTCGCGGGTTAAACCACCAGGGCCAAGGGCACTCAGTCGGCGTTTGTGGGTCAGTTCTGCCAGAGGATTGGTTTGATCCATAAACTGACTTAACTGGCTGGAACCAAAGAATTCTTTAATTGCTGCTACTAATGGTTTGGGGTTTACCAAGGAAGCGGGAGTTAGCACTTCGGCATCAGATACGGTCATCCGTTCCCGAATAATTCTCTCTAGGCGATTTAAGCCTACCCGCACTTGGTTTTGCAACAATTCACCAACGCTTCTCACCCGACGGTTGCCTAAGTGGTCAATGTCATCGATGTTACCGATGTCATATTCTAGGTTAATTAAGTAATCTACCGCTGCTAAAATATCGCCAGCAGTCAACACGCGCATTGTGTCTGGGACAGAAAGACGCAATTTTTTGTTGAGCTTATAGCGTCCGACGCGACCAAGGTCATAACGTTTCGGATCAAAGAAACGAGAGTCTAGGAGTTGTTGTCCACCTAACACTGTGGGTGGTTCACCAGGGCGCAGTTTGCGATATAACTCCATCAGGGCTTCTTCTTCTGAGAATTGCCCTTCTTTTTCGATAGTTTTTTGGAAATATTCGGGGTGGCGTAAGGCGTCAAAGATTTCGTTGTCCGACAAACCTAAAGCTTTTAGGAGTACCTGCGCTGAGAGTTTGCGGGTTTTGTCGATGCGTACCCACACCAAATCGTTACGGTCTGTTTCAAATTTCAGCCATGCTCCCCGGTTGGGAATTAAGCTAGCTGAATAAGTACGTCGCCCATTTTTGTCGATTTCTGATTTGTAATAGACACCTGGCGATCGCACTATTTGGTTGACAATTACCCGTTCGGCTCCGTTAATAATAAACGTGCCGCGATCGGTCATCAAAGGCAAGTCGCCAATAAATACCTCTTGTTCTTTGATTTCCCCGGTTTCTTTGTTAATCAGGCGTGTGGGGACATACATTTGGACGGCATAAGTACTATCCCGACGTTTGGCTTCTTCGACGCTGTACTTTGGCTCCTTGAGTTTGTAGTTATGACCCAAAAAGTGCAATTCTAATTTGCCCGTATAATCTGTAATAGGACTAAAGGAGTTAAGTTCTTCTATCAGCCCTTCTTCCAAAAACCAGCGAAAGCTCGATCGCTGGATTTCAATCAAGTCGGGTAACAGAAAGGCGGGTTCCATATATGTTTCTTTAGTCATGCCTCTACCTTTGTCAACCTGGTTAAATTTTCCCTTGGACACTGCTATTTGACGCTTCCCACTGCTAGCCAGTGCCCTTAGCTGTTTGGGAACTTTTTCTTACACACTTGTGATTTACATCTGTGGGCAAAAGTAGCCATTAAATTTGGCTGGAACAAACAATTTTCACAAGGAAGAAATTGCCCTTAATAAGGGACTAAGTAATGGGTAATGGGTACTATGAAAGTATAGGAAAAGTTACTGAAAGTCTTTTCCCTTTGCATCTCATGCCCAATGGAGCCATTAACTTCTCCGACAGCAGATGCTGCGCGTAGCTTGCTTAAGAGCAGCGAGAAAAGTCGGCAGAGCCGCCCAACACCCTGGCTCCCCAATGCCCATTTCAAATAGAATATCCAGTTAAAATATTCCTGAATTTGATTTACTTTCTTCACTTCCCCTCCAAAAAGCGCGTTAATTTGCTGACGCAGCTCCACACAGTGTGTTTTAAATCCACCCCGCTGGTTTATACTCTCAGTGATATTTGAGATATCCTAAGACTGAGGGAATGATCCGCACCTTGTCCGTTTTGAATCAGAATCACTTCATTTTGCTGGATTGTACTCACAAGGCAATTTTTGTTTAACGATTTTGAATAGGTTCAATACAAAGTAAACTGATGTTGTGTAAAAGTCTAGCTCAATTCAGGTTGGCACAGTTAGTCATGTGTGGAGAGCATCCGCTTGTAGAGATTTTGAGGATGGCCAAGCCATAACAGCATGGAAGATTCAGATGAGAAGTTTTATGCTCCTTCTTTTATCATTATGGCGCAAGCAAAATGTTTTTGAGGGGATAATATTAGCATATTTTTGTCCCTCTATAGGTTTATTTTTTTTACACAACTTAACAAAAGATACTAGAACACATTTGATATTGACAACCCGAATAATTCACAGGCGTTTTGGGTGGTTTGATGGGCGATCGCCTCTACCGTTTCCTGACGCAGTTTAGCTACTTGCTCGGCTACATAAAGTACGTAGGCAGGCTCGTTGCGCCTCTCGCCCCGTTTTGGAACTGGAGCGAGAAATGGACAGTCTGTTTCAATCAGGAGGCGATCGCTACTTACCATTGCAGCGGAGGATTGGATTGCTTTGGAATTTTTAAACGTTACCGTACCGCTAAAGCTGATATAGAAGCCTAAATCGAGAAACCATTGAGTTTCTTCAGGTGTTCCTCCCCAGCAATGCATCACACCCCGCACTCTTTCTCCTTTGAGTTGCCGCCATTTTTGCAACACTTCTTTGGTTGCCACGGCAGCATCACGGCAGTGGATAATCACCGGTAAGTTTAGTTCAGATGCGATCGCCAACTGGGATTCAAACACCAGATACTGTTGATCATAGTTATCAGCTTTGTAAAAATCCAGCCCCATTTCCCCAATTGCTACCACATTCGAGTCAGAACTCGCTAAAGTTTTGATTTTCTCGGCTGTCTCGCTATTCCATTTATCAGCATCTAAAGGATGTAATCCTACAGCAAAACTAATTTCGGGAAAATCTTGGGCTATGGATTGAATACTAGAAAACTCCTCCGGGTGAACACAGGAATGCACTAAACGCACTACACCTGCTTTTTGCCACCGCGATCGCACTGTTGCTAAATCCGGCTGAAAACTATCAAAGTTGAGATGTACGTGCGTGTCTATCAGTTGCATCTTTTGTCCTTTGCTGTTTGTCCTTCGTCATTTGTCGTTTGTTTTGTTACCAATGACTAAGGACAAATTACCAATGACTACTCAGCTGTTTGTGTGAGGGGTTTTAATCTGTGAGCCAATCTTGATTTTTTCCTTGCCCCATTATTTGGGTGAAGAACACCTCGTTTGATCGCCTTATCAATTTTGCCGTAAGCCTCGGATAACCGAGCCTGTGCTTCTTGTTTTAATTCTGGGCTAGGATTAGCTGTATAAGCAGCTACAGCATTGAGGTATTTCTTCATCAGCGTCTTGACTGCTGATTTGTAAGATTTATTACGCAGTCGGTTACGTTCTGCGATTTGGGCACGCTTAAGAGCAGACTTTGTATTCGCCACAGTCAATTCCAAAAATACGATTATTAATTATGTACACACACTACTAGACTTACTAATATAGCATCCAAATTGCCAATGTTATAATTTCCTAAAAAAATTATGGTATTAGGTCTTGGGCATGAATGAAGATTAATATTTCAATATTGGTATTAGTTCCATAGTCTCTACTCGCCAATCCAGTATTTCGTCAATTGAGGAAATGCGTTAAAATAAAATACATCTAATAAATAACTGTCACCCTAACTCATCACAACCTGATTAAGCAATGTGATTGCCAATAAATATAATTTGTCCGTAAACCAGATGTATTATTTAGAGGCAGAAACTGTAAAGAGCTAAATTTCAGGAATTCTCAAGTATAGAACCGATATATCGTGCCTGTACAGACATTAACTACTAAAAGTTAGGGAAATAAGTAAAAATTATACTCAGACCCTAGCCCCTGTAAATTCAGGGAATTGGATGTGTAAACACACCATCTGCACCCCATAAAAATTGAGGTAAAGGGTGTAAGGGTAGCGGGAAATGGCACACCTGCTTCCTATCGGTAGCCAGTCAAGGCTTGTCGGATTGAGCAATTAAGTCGTGTTCTCAAGCAAACTATGCGCTGGTGGCCTTGAGAGTATCAAAAAAATCCAGGTTAAGCTAGAGAAGAGAATTAGAGTCAGCTTGCACACCCCAGTGGGTCAAGAGCAATACTAAATCTCAGGTGGGAATATTATAATTTTGGCATTGTCCTTACTCCATGCTGCGAATTATTACTCAGCAGGCAGACGTTAGAGCAGAACTACAACGGATCTGCGATCGCACCCATGACGAACAGGTACTTCACAAAGAAGCAACGGTGCGGGAAATTTTGCAAGCAGTGAAGCGCCAAGGCGACAAAGCTGTATTGCATTACACGGACGAATTTGACAAACAAACCCTGAAAGCAGAAGAACTCCGAGTTACAGGATCGGAACTTGATGCAGCCTATCAACAGGTATCAAAAGAGTTGTTGAGTGCAGTTCGGCTAGCTTGCCGCCAAATTGAAGCGTTTCATCGTCAGCGAGTACCAAAAAGCTGGGTACACTTTGGTGATGATGAAGTAGTACTGGGCAAACGCTACACACCTGTAGACCGAGCCGGGTTGTATGTGCCTGGTGGTCGTGCCGCCTATCCCAGTACAGTGCTAATGAATGCAATTCCGGCTCATGTTGCTGCTGTACCGCACGTGGTGATGGTAACACCACCAGGCCCAGGGGGTGCTATTAACCCAGCAGTCTTGGTAGCTGCCCAAGAAGCAGGGGTGCAAGAAATTTATCGTATTGGGGGCGCACAAGCGATCGCTGCTTTAGCCTATGGCACAGAAACAATTCCGAAAGTGGATGTGATTACTGGCCCTGGTAATATTTATGTCACCCTAGCGAAAAAACTTGTATATGGCACCGTTGGCATTGATTCTTTGGCAGGCCCCAGCGAAGTGCTGGTGATTGCCGATGAAAGCGCAAATCCGGTGCATGTAGCTGCTGACTTGCTAGCCCAAGCCGAACACGATCCAATGGCGGCAGCGATTTTGCTGACGACAGATGCTGCTTTGGCGAAAAACGTACAATTAGCCTTGGAAAGACAGCTAGTCGATCATCCACGGCGAATAGACACAGAAAAAGCGATCGCTCACTATGGCTTGATTATCGTTGTGGAATCGCTCCAGGCCGCAGCAGAACTCTCGAATGAATTTGCTCCCGAACACCTGGAATTAGAAGTCAAAGACCCTTGGGCACTCCTATCACAGATTCGCCACGCTGGGGCAATCTTTTTGGGTTACTCAACACCAGAAGCTGTAGGAGACTATTTGGCAGGTCCTAATCATACCTTGCCAACTTCTGGTGCTGCCCGCTATGCTTCGGCATTGGGTGTTGAAACTTTCCTTAAACACTCCAGTATTATTCAATACTCTCAAATTGCACTGCAAAATGTGGCTGGTGCCATAGATGTGCTAGCAACAGCAGAAGGTTTACCTTCTCATGCTGATTCAGTCCGACGCCGAATTCAGCAAGAATAGTGATTTGGAATGCTTAATTTTTTCTGATAACTCAAAGTTTGGATTGCGATACCTACGGTAAGCTATGCTAATGTACGCCATTTGCTATGCTGCCTTCAGTTAGCCTTTAAGCACGAGTTGGGCATTGCCAACAGTAGTTTCTGAGACAGGGTTTTCCTTTCTTAGAAATTCGTGAAAAGCTTCTCCAGAAAAGTTGCTACAACCCGTTCGCATGAAAGTGGTATGAAACTAGCTGACTTATGGCGTAGCCTTAAATATATAAACTAAGCGTCACATAAAAAATTAGTTTAGTGTCACTGCCGACTAATTTTGCTAGATACTTATTTATGTAAGGGGTCTACTCTTTAGGAGACGAGAGCAGTGCTAAATAGTGTTTTGGTAGCTCTGGACGGTTCGGATATTTCAGAACGAGTAATTCAAGCTTTAGATAGTTTGGTGTTTTCAAAAGACGCCAAGGTTATTCTCTGTCATGTGTTTCTCACACCAGAGTCAGAAATGGAACTACCTGCCGATCGCCCTCAGCCAGAGTCCCCAACTTTTTCTTATTTTCATATTGAAAAGCAACTGCAATTATATCAGGAAAAGTTATCAGCCGGAAGTGAGTTAGAGTTAGTAACTGGCGATCCCGCTGAAGAGATTATTCGTCTTGCCAATATTTATAAAACTGACTTGATCGTAATTGGCAGTCGGGGCTTGATGGGGATGAAACGAATTGTTCAGGGTTCAGTTAGCAGTCAAGTTGTAGAAGAGGCTAATTGTTCAGTGTTAGTTGTAAAACCAAGGTAAAAATTTAAAAAGGGAAGCAATGGCTATAACCAGCCCAAAACTAGCCTTTGAAGAATACCTGAAATATGATAATGGCACTGATAGCCGCTAGAAATTGGTCAAGGCAAAACTAATTACCACAAGTTTAAAAAGTGGACAATATGGTGCATAAAGAGTTTAAAAATTTTAATCTATGCAATTTTATGTTCTCTACGTCTAGAGTCCTTAGATAAATTACTTTTAAACCGCACAGCCACATAGGAGGACACTTGCATAAGCGGGTTTCCCTACTTGAGCAAAGTGTCCGTGGCAAAGAGAGAAAAAAGAGATTTTTCGAGTCGCTTTGAAAAGGCTAGCCATAGAGACAAGGAAAATCCCTTTTCTACGTTCAGTCAATTAAACGTTCTTGAGTTGTTAAAAACTGACGCAAGCTCAACAAGCTGAGTGTTTGACCCAAATTCAAGGGCAAAATTGAAACTCCTTCCAAGCGTGACTGTACCCAACCTTCTCCCCAGTACCATTCGTGGAACCCGTCAATGCCTCCGCTGAGTACTAAGCGAAGGCAGTTGGATTTGACAACATTTACTTGATGATGAATCGCGACTGGCCCAGTCCAGGTTGTAAACTGGAGTCCGGGAAGCAATTCTTCTGGCATTCCTGACGCAAAACGTTGCCCTAAAAGCCATTTTTTTAGTTGCACGGGATGCAGCAGACTGTCACGAATTGCATCTGTTGATGCTTCGATTTCAATCCGTAGTTGGCTTTGTTGAAAATTACCCAGCATTTTTCTCGGATTACCTAAAGATAAGACATCGCTATTTCTAATATTGCAAATAGTGTTTGTCATTAGTCATCAGTTCTTTGTCCTTTGCAAATAACTAATGACTAATGACCAATGACAGCCGTTTATTTGCGTAACACCTGACTACGTTACTTTTCTTGCAGCAGAGAACTTAGAATAGAAAAAGTGAACTTGTTAAGAAATGTAAGGTTATTCATGGCGGATCAGTTAATTCGTGCAACAGCAGCCGAAGGTGGAATTCGTGCCGTAGGTGCGATCGCCACACGTTTAACAGAAGAAGCACGGCAGCGCCACAAGCTTTCTTATGTGGCAACGGCAGCACTGGGTCGGACTATGACGGCAGGCTTGTTAATGGCTTCTAGTATGAAGCGGACTGGATCGAGGGTGAATGTTCGAGTGAAGGGCGATGGCCCTTTGGGTGGCATATTAGTAGACGCAGGCTTAGATGGTACAGTACGCGGATATGTCGGGAATCCATCTGTAGAATTGCCTCCTAATGCCAAAGGTAAATTAGATGTTGGTGGTGCTGTGGGTGGCGGCTACCTCTACGTTGTGCGAGATATTGGTCGCGGTTATCCTTACTCTAGTACGGTAGAACTAGTTTCTGGCGAAATTGGTGATGATGTCGCTCATTATCTGGTGAATTCCGAACAAACACCTTCGGCTTTAGTTTTAGGTGTGTTCGTGGGAGCAGGCGGAGTAACTGCTGCTGGAGGATTACTGATACAAGTATTGCCCAAAGCCGCCAGAGACGAAGCCTTAGTAGAAACGTTGGAATCACGGGTTGCTAGTCTAGCAGGATTTACGCCATTGTTGCAAGCTGGCAAGACGTTACCTGAAATCTTTGGTGACTTATTGGGAGATATGGGGTTGGAAATTTTTTCCGAACGCCAAATGTTGCGCTTCCACTGTGGTTGCTCTTTCGATCGCGTTTTGGGGGCACTGAAGATTTTGGGAGAAGCTGAACTGCAAGATATGATTCTTAAAGATGATGGTGCTGAAGCAACTTGCGACTTTTGCGGCAATGTCTACCAGGCAAGTAGCGATCAGTTAGCTCAACTAATTTCCGATTTGCAAGCCGAATCTGCTGTTTGAGGATAAAGTATAAAATAGCACTGATTTTTGAGATTGATAATGGTACTCTGTGGAGAGAGATAATCAAAAAAGTAGCTTTTTAATGATGAGAAAGTTACTATGTCAACAATGGAATTATCAACCTAAAACAGAGCGCTATTCAATTATTTTGGTGTGAGAGATGACAGAGCGGGATATTCCAGACAGTTGGTCTTCAGCCAGTGGAAGAAAGCCAGATCAAAACAAAAGATTATCCCGAACAGAACAATTCGGTGAAACTCAGCCATTTGATGTCCCAGCTACTGGTTCTACTTCCAAGTCAGTGAAGCGGCGAAAAAAAAACCATACGAATAGTAATTCAGAAGAAACTGCCCAACTCAGCAGTACTTCTGGGAAATGGCCACGCTGGCTGAAAAGCTGGACATTGTGGCTAGTACTACTAATGTTGATTCCCAGCAGTGTCGGATTCTTGGCAATGGCAATGCTGCTAAAGTTGCCATCTGCCCCTAATTGCCCCTCGATTTTCTGGCCGCTAGCTAGTGCTTCTGTACGGCTACATTGCGCTCAGTTAGCGGCTTCTAAGCAAACAGTGAGCGACCTATTACAAGCGATCGCTCTGGTGAAGCAATTACCACAAAATCACCCGTTGCATGGAGAAATCGATCGTTTCATCGAAGAATGGTCGCGGGATATTTTGAAACTAGCCGATCAAAGTTTTCAAACTGGTAATTTAGAGGAAGCGATAGCGACTGCTCGTAAGATACCCGAAGATGTAGCAGCTTATAAATTAGTCGATGAACAAGTTGACAAATGGCAGTCAATTTGGTCGAAGGCAGAAGCCACATACAACGGTGCGATCGCCGAAGTAAAGGAACGGCGCTGGCAATCGGCGTTCATGTTATCCGCTAAAATGCTGCGCGTAGACAATCAATACTGGGCGGGTACTAAATACGACCAATTGAATCGTCTAATTGCCACAGCACGCGAAGATGGCGATAAGTTAGGAAAAGCCGAAAGTTTAGCAAATAGCAAAGTAGTCGATAATATCCTAGAAGCGATCAAGTTAGCCGAGTCCATTGGGCAGGAAAGTTACCTTTACCAAAAAGCTCAGGAAGCAGTTCCGGCATTTGGACGCAAAATGCTGGAATTGGCACAGGCGAAACTAGACAAGCAGGATGCGGATGAAGCGCTGAATATTGCTAGGCAAATACCGGAAAGTACGAAACTACAAGGCGAAACTGATGACTTTATTGCCATAGCTGACGCGAAAAGGAGTGCTTGGATTGGTAATGTTTCTGGTTTAGAGGCAGCGATCGCTCAAGCACAACAAATCGATCCCTCCAGACCAGTGTATAACGAAGCACAGCAACTAATTGCTCGTTGGCAGTTGGAAATTGAAGATGTTGCCCATCTGGAAAAAGCAAGAATATTGGCTAGCCAGGGAACAGTCCCGAATTTAACAGCAGCGATCGCCCAAGTACAACTGATTCCTGCTAGCAACCCTAGAGGCGCAGAAGCTAGACAAGAGATAGGTCGCTGGAATGCCCAAGTGGAGACAATTGAAGACCAACCTTACTTAGACCGTGCCGAACAGATCGCAATATTCGAGGATATTAACTCCTTGCAAGCTGCGATCGCCCAGGCCAGCGAAATTCGTAGAGGTCGTGCATTATATCCAGAAGCACGGAAAAAAATTCGTACTTGGGTAGGAAAGATTGAGCGAATTCAAGACCAACCTTACTTAGATCAAGCACAAGAACTGGCCCAGAGTGGAAATCTCACCGCCGCCATTAGCACAGCTCAACAAATAGCCTCATCGGGAAGGGCGCTTTCACAAGAAGCACAAGCTGCGATCGATGACTGGGAAGGGCAAATCCGCACTAGAGAAAACTGGAAAAAAGCCCAGGAAGTAGGGGCAGCTGGCACTCCAGAAGCCTTAGTTGAGGCAATACGACTGGCGGATCGAGTTTCAAACAATAGTATCTTACGTATGGATGCAAATCAGGCTATTGACCAATGGAGTCAGCAATTGTTAGAAATAGCACGCACTCAAGGTCAATCTGATATTGCTAGAGGCATTGACATTGCCAAATCGGTTCCACGCGGTAGTGCTGCTTACAGTGCAGCGCAAGAACAAATTAAGACTTGGCAGGATTTTCTCAATCCTCAACCTGAACCTCAGCCTTCATCTGCGACTGAATCTCTACCATTTCCTCGCTCAACTACTATTAATGGTCAGTGATCGTCTATTAATCCAATTTGCGGGTTATCAAATTCTAGGTTTTTTGCATCTGTCGATTTATGCGATCGCGCACCTCAAGTTGGGGTTGCACTACGCACAGCCCCAACTTCGATGACTGAATCAAAAAGACAATTACTGAACCAGTTTAGAGTATCATAATTTGCTCATTCAATAAATGCTTGTCGAACAGTAAATGCAAAAATGAATGCTTCAAGCTTCAGTAAAAACCCTTGATACGTGGCTGTTAACGTCTAGTTTACCACTACCTTCAGGCGTGAGATGAAGCTTAAAGTCTTTATTCCCCGATCGCTTCTCCCCATTCCTTAATGACTGAAAATAGTGATGAGTAATCATCATCAGCAAATGACATTTTTACAGCTGTTTGCAAGATTTGCCGCACTCCTTTAATACTGCTGAGATCCAAACTTTGAGATTTTGCTTCTGAGATAAATAATTCCGTATCTTTAAGTAAGTATTTTGTAGGGAAATTGGGATCGGCATAATTGCCATCTAACATCAGTTGTAGCTTTTTGTCAAAGATAGGTGCGTAGAAAGGACTGTTGCGCAAGATTTGCATAAACACATCCACATCTACACCTTGACGCTGGACAAAAGCTAGACTCAGAGCAAAGCTAGTTGTTAGAGAAGCTATTAGTTGATTTAGTGCCAATTTAAGCGCCGCCGCAGATCCCACTGGCCCGATAAGTAAAGGTTCTGTCCCAAAATTTTGGAGTAACTTCAAGTGATGTTCGTATTGTTCTGGCTCGGCCCCTACCATAACACTCAATTTGCCAGCTTTTGCTTCTGGGATACCCCCTAATACGGGCGCTTCTAAATACTCACCACCACCCCCAACAACTGCATCTCTAATTTCCTGGCTTTCTGTCGGCGTAATTGTTCCCATTTGGATGATTGTGCGCCCTTTCAAAGTTTGCCAAGCAGTATCTGAAAGCAACACATTATAAATGGCTGGGGCATTAGTCAGCATGAGAATTACACACTCAGCAGCACGAATGGCATGGCGGGGATGTGTAGCAATTTCAGCCCCAGCTGCTTGTAGTGGTGCTAATTTTTCTGGGGTACGATTGTAGACAACTAGCTGTATATCTGCGGCTAATAACCTTTGAGCCATTGGTAGTCCCATCAGTCCAATTCCCAGAAATGCCACCTTCATTTTTTACGTTCCTTTAGTACAGCATCACCGTAAGCGTTGCGTAAGGCTTTTTACATAGCTTCTCTACGAAAGGCTACGCCAACGCTTAGAGCGAGTCATTGAGCGTTATAGCCTATCGCGAACAGCGCATTGTTTGATTCAAATTTAGTTGGGAAGTAGTTATTTGAAATTTAAAATACAGTCCTAAATCCCAGTTTTCTTACTTCCTAACTCTGGCAATCAACCACCGGCAGCAAAAGTTAACATAATTATCACTGAAAGTAATATACCAGGGGTAAGTAGTGTTACTAGCATTAACAGGTCATGAGTGGACATAATTATTACTTTGGTAGTGTGTTTAACTTTACTGTAATCACTGTTATGCTAGTCCAAATAAGACTGATACTGCATTCTTAAATAGAGTTTTAACTTTTCAACTTTACGCTTACTCTGGCAGGATCAATCCTTTTAATGCTTGAGAGATTTCTGTTTTGTCCAGACCTTTGCTCTGAATTAAGATTCCAAAGCCGCCGAGTCCTGTGGGATCTAGAAGTTGGTGTAGTGCATCCCGATGCTGTAGTAACTGCGAGAGAGGTTGCTTTTGCTGGGAAAGGGCTGCAATACGATCGCCTAACCCCAATGCCATCAAAAATAATCCCTGCTGGATAAAACCAACATTCTTTAAGTTACATTTCTCACCCCAGCGTTCCAAAGCTGTAAAGTCAACATGGGCAGTTATATCTTGTTGCCCAATATTAATATAAGGGTTGTCATGGAAACGATGGTGATAATAGCACTGTAACGTTCCTTGCGATCGCCTGGGATTGTAGTAACGGCTGGCGGGATAGCCATAATCAATTGTTAACACATAGCCGCGCTGCAAGCGGTCTGCTACTATACTCAACCAGTCTAGAGCAGATAAATTAATTTCACTACGGTAGCCATCTGGATATGCACTTTGGGTAAAGTTCATTTCCACTAAGTCTAAATATTCAGCTAATTGAGGCGTTGAAGGTTCCCCTGTGACTTCCACAAATGATGAGCAGGTTTCTTTCTCATTACCATCTGTGGTTACATAAATTTCTCGGAGTTGTCCCGTTTCTAGGATGAATTGATGCACGGGGAACGCATCTACTAACTCGTTAGAGAAAAAGCAACCAGCGATCGCATTTGGTGGTATCTCCTCTAAATTACACCAACGTACAGGGAAATCTTGTAAGCGTTGCTGCTGTTCTTGTCTTAAAGTTGGCGACTTTTCAACAATGATGTACTCCAGGGCGGTAAAAAAATCTGGGTAGTGCTGTTGATGATATTTAAGGATATGCAAAGCTAGCAATCCTTGACCTGCTCCCATTTCTACCAGAGAAAAGGGTACAGGTTTTCCTAAAATCTCCCACATTTGCAAAAATTGTTCTGCTAGTAACTCACCAAAGTCAGAACAGAGGTTGGGAGAGGTAAAAAAATCACTATCTTTAAAACCTATTTTGACTGCATCGCTGGAATAGTAGCCGTATTCAGGGTGGTATAGTGCCAAATCCATGAATTGGGCGAAAGTAATTCGTTGTTGAGGACTGGTGGTAATGTGATTGGCGATCGCTGCACACAATGCTGGATTTGAATCCATAAATTTGAGGTTTGAGATTGGGGAATAGAGAAAAATAAATGAATTATGAATGATGCAAAACAAAATTCATAATTCATTATTTCTCTAATGGTCTACAAACCCCATGATATCGACCACTGTAGTATAAGTGCTGGCATTTATTGACAGACAAAACTTGGGAAGTTTGCAGTTCGTATGCGATCGCCACCAAATGGTTCTACCCTATTTACCTAAAATCCTTATTTTGTCAATACATCTTTCAAAGCAGAAATCGACGGTGCAAAGAAGTAGCCGCCACCAGTAGGGATTACCCAGTCTTCAGGTGCAGTCAACTCCTTAGTTTGAGGTTGATTTTGGTCATCCTCAAGGTGGATAAAGAACTTACGTGTGCGATCGCCATTTGGTTTATTATTTTCACTTTGACCAATAATTGGATCGTGACCAAGAGTTAATTTACCTTCAAACTCGTGGCCTTTAGCAGCCTCCTCACTAAAGTCTGGATTGTTAGCCCAGAACCTGGTAACAAACTCAAACTGCTCTACAATCGAAGTCTGATAAGCCAAAAAGTGGAGACCGCGATCGACAAAGTTCGCGTCTTGTAGCGGATTGTTCGGCGTTGAAGGAGACACCGGGCCATAGGGAATACCGCGACGGAGCAAGCGGTGTGTTTGAGTAGTCACTTCACTGCGGTCAATCTCTTGTGGCCCTGGTCCTCCACCTCCTGGTGTTTTATCATTGCGTGGATAAGTCTTACGGGTATGGGCAATAAACGGGCAGCGCAGACCCGTTGCATCTTTGGAAGGAGGAACTACGTCGTTTTTGAAGAATTTTCCATCTGGTGGGTCGTCACCGTTGAATTCAAAATCATTGTTGGCATTGTCATCATTACCCAAACTTGGGGCATCTTCCTCCGGCGTGCGGACAGTGGGAGCGCCACTGGGCCAGCGACCAATCAGCTTTGCGCTCACCTTTCGAGCGTCGGTGTCTAAGTCAGCAGCAATATCGTTTAAGAACTTGTGGAACTTATACACATCTTGACGCAATCGCCGGAATACAAGGTAAGAGCCATCATTCGCCCAGTGTAGTCCTGCCGACACAACCTGACCTTTGCTATGTTCCAACGTTTCAGCATCATCCTTCTGACCCTCATAGCCAAAAACGAATTCTCCTGGCCACAGAAGATCCTGTCCTGGTTTGCCCTGGTTTTTATTCTCTGGATTCTGCCGAGGAGTCAGAAGGTCTTTAGGATTATCAGCAACCCGGCCACGAATACCAGGTTGTGATATTCCATCCAGGTTGCCGAAATGCTCATGTCCAGACAGGGGTGCGGGTAAGTTGGCTCCTTCTTCCAAGAAGGTAATTCTGGCTCCGCTGCTCTTAGCGTTGCCTTTCCCATCTGTAAATGCCACAATACTTTCTAAAATCCGCGAGATTTCTGCTAACAAGTCTGCGCGTTCGTCGCTGGCAATAATGAAAACCACATCAACTTTGCCATTATCCGGCCCACCCACAACCCAGCCAATAGGCTTACCATTTTTGTCTACTGGGTCGTTCAGATCGGCTGCGCGTGCTGCTAGTCCAGCTTTAAAGGATTCATCCTTAAATGAGTCGGCATCATTAGTTAGTTTCTTCAGCCCCTCAAAGGAGAAAGCTACATTCACCCAGGTTGCCTTAACAGTACCTTCGCGGCCTCGTCGTTGTCTTGCGGACTTAAATAGGCGGTTAAAGGCAATAACTTCTGAAGCGGTGGCAATAAAATTAATTTGTGACTTCAGCCAGTGCTTAAAGGCATTTGGATTTTCAATTTCAAGGAACAAGAGGGCTTGGTAGTCTTTATTGAACCCACCTAGAATGTTGCCTTGAATATTGTTGACATTGAGAATAGGCTCATTAGGCGCAGGGACGTAGAAGAATGAGTTTGTCTGTTGACCTTCTAACGGTTCAGGAGCAGGCGCTTCACGAATTATTTGTTGTGTCATGATTAAAGTCCTGTTTATGGTAAAGCCTATTGGCTATTCCAGAATGGAAATATCAAACCAGGTATCTCTAATGGGAACCTGTGTTAACTTATCGGAGGTAAGTAAAAGATTTATGCAGCAATGCTACCCATATTTCATCGTTTGGAAGATTGCGTTGTGTAAATAAACTATACATATTTTAAATAAGGTCATAAATTATAGTATTGAGCAAGATATAGCGGTAATTTTGTATTTCTTCCTCAACTCTGTTACACGCAAAATTAAAGAAAAATAATTTTAATTTTAATAGTAAGTTCAATAATATAACAATTATTAATTCACAGTAATTGGCTCTCGCTTGTGAATTTAGCGATTTATTATTACGTAATTTTACTTTTATATAAAATAAATGTGCTGTTTTTTTGGGTATCTTGACTTTCAGTAATTTCAAATAAGCCAGACACCTTCAAAACACCTTTTAGTGTATTAATCCCATACTTTTTAGGTGTACACTCAGGATCTTTATTCTTAATAAATACTCCCGCTCTTGCCAGTGAAGTCATCTCACCTATTTTGTCTGTGTTTGTTTCGGCTAAACGCAGCAATTTTACAATTTTTGTATTCTCCCATGTTGTTTCAGAGGGATTGTTCAAATTTATATACTCAACGCCAGAAGAAATAACCTCTGCCTTTAATTGCTGGTATAAAAGTTCGGTTTTTGGGTTAGATTCGGCGTAATTTTCTCGAAGGAAAATAACCACACTAAATACAAATAGTTTTATGCTCTTATAAAAGTAAACTGTCTCTTGGTACTGCGACTCTAGGTAATTAATACAAGTTCTACATCCTTCTTCAGTGCTTAATATATTTAAACCTTCCGACCCACCAAAGTGATGAACGAGATTGTTCCGCTCGAAAACCATCTCTCTTAATTTTTCGACAAAGTAATCATTGTTATAATTCGCAGACTCAAGAAAAGTATTTATTAGATTCCCTAGAGTCTTTGACTTAGCTTTTTCTCTGTACTCCCAAAAGCTATCAGCATCCCTTGTACTAGCATCTGAATGTATAAATGGAACAAGCTCTTTCAAACATTTCTCAATTTGCTGAAACATCAACATATTTCGCCCTATTTTTCTTAGGACTTCATTGACTAACTCACGATACTCACTGTTCATTATCAAGGAGAAATTTACGAGTAATAACTAAGCGATTTTCTTCTACTTGTGGTATAAGATACTTAAATTAATTACAAGCTACTGGATAAAAAGTTTATATGTCAAGTTCTATACATTAAGTTTTGATAAAAAGCTTGACTCTGTAAGAAAATCAGAGGTTATTTAGCAAGTAAAAATAAAAATACTGTAAGTTGTGTTAGGCATATATTTCAATATGATTTGTCACCAAAAACATAATTAAAATGCCTAATACACCGCTATAGAAAGCGGTGTATTAGGCTAAAGCCGTAACACACCCTACTGAAGATTTATTTTATAAATAGTATTTTAGGTGTTGATTTTCACTCCTGCGATCGCAATCCTCAACCCAATTAATCACGTTTAAGGTAATTTGCTACTTAGGCACTCACCAACGACACCAGCACACCATTGGGATCGCGGACACGAGCAATAGTTTTTCCCCCAGGCTGGGTTTTAGGAGCATCTAGTGTTTTTGCACCAGCCCCGATCGCTCTCATGTAAGCGCTACCAACATCGGGAGTGATAAATGATATCTGGATTAATGGCGGTGGTTGTGTGGGATCGTTCGGATGGAAGCCACCAGGAAATAACTTCTGTGCTTCGCTACTAGAGGAGAAAGCTAGTGTAGTGTTTCCAGTTTCGATTTCCGCCCAGATAGATTGTCCTTTATCCTGGAGAGTGCGACGAACCAGACCAAAGGCTTTTTCGTAAAACTCAACTGTTTTAACTACATCGTCTACCCAAATGATCGTATGACCAAATTTCACAGTTTTTTCTCCTTATCTAGAAAAATCAGTGCTGGCGAGAATCTCTGCTACTTAACTGTATACGATTTGAATATACAGTAGGGGCGCAAGGCCATACGTTCCTACAAATCTAGAAATAATTTGGGATAATTTATTTTTTGCAAGTCCCTTAACTCTCTAGAATATTTCGATCTGTTGCTAGGGTTTGTGCCCCTGTTTGCATCATTTCTATATCTGATGGCGACCAATCATGAGGCTCTTGACAGTGGTGTGCTACTAGTAATCCCCATAATCCTCTAGGGATGACAATTGGTGCAACCAAGGTGGCGCGAACCTGCATACTGCGGAGAAAATCTCGGTGACAAGCCTCGATTGGCTCTAATTCAATATCAGCGATCGCCTTTACCCGTCCTGCTAAGTATAAAGCAGCATACTCGTTATTAAAACAATCATCTGGCCCAGTGGAACCAAGTATTGAGAATTCTTGAGAACTCAAAGATTCAAAAGTCACCTGTCCTTCCCACTGCCCGTAAAAATAATACAATACCACCCGATCAACCTGAAGCGATTCTCTGAGTTGATTTGTTGTTTGCCGAACTAACTCATTTTGCTCTATTGACCTGACAAGGCGATCGAGCAATTTTTGCAACCCCTGTTCGCGGCGATCGCGGTTTTGGTTAAATTTGGAGTGAGGATGAATTTGCACGGTTCTAAAATTACGAGTAAGTAAATGCTGCTGGATTTTTACAGTAATTTATTAGACTTTATGTAGATACATTGTTCTATTTATAGCAGCAATTCTATTTTAACGAAACATAATACTATTCAAGCTCTGCGGTGAATTGAAAATAAATTATTAAGAAATTCTTGTTTTATCTGAACTAGATAAAATCAAAAATATAAATTTAAAGTTAAGGATTTTAAATTCTACAAAAAACATGCTTGCTTTTTTATAGTTTAAGACAATAAATACACTTCAAACTTTAATGTAATACTATTTTTTTACGAAGCTGCGCCAAATCGCTTAATTTCTTATTTCTTGGGGTACTTGGCGTTTTTGACGGTTCGTTATTTATTTCTTGCACTGCACTATAGGCGTATTTTTATACAGAATTAGTCTGAAAAATCAGTTTGTATTCATTGTTACAGATATTTGTCATACTGTTAGTATTCCTTGTTGCCATACAGAGGACGGGAACGAGAGATTAACGAGAGAGTATTTCTAAGTTTTTAAACACTGGGACAAAGTTACGGTAAGCTTCTAATGCTGCTTCTTTAACGATCGCATTCACAATGGGAAAGGTAGTGAGGATGTAGCTAAACTCATCTTCAGTTAAACCGTAAAGATGTGCTACCATTCCATCGAGTTCTGCGCGGAGTTTAGCGCGTTCTGTTTCGTCGGTAACGCCTTGTTGATGGGAACCTAGACTGACTTCTTGCGCGAGTTTGTCAAATTCTGGTGTCGTGCAGATGAGTTTGGCGGCGCGTTGTACAATATCGTTGAAGTTGCGATCGTTTTTTGTTAAACGGGGCACGGGTGTTGCATATATAAAAAAGAATAAAAGATGATTAGTAATACTTCGTCTTAAATAGGCATCTATAATAAACGAATTCATTACTGTACAAATATAAAGTTTTTCAGCATTGCTGATTAATTGGTAATTAGGGTTAAGTTTTCCGTCTTCGACACGAACATCATAAACTTGCTCTAGAGAAACTGTATGCGGACAAAAAACATTTTTTGGCAATATAGTCATAATCATAGAACGCTCATTGGTGCTAGCAGTTACGTCACGAAAAGCTAGCCTATAAGATTTATAATCAAGAGATATTTGTACACCATCAGATAATTTAGCTATAAAAATTAAGTCCGCCAACGCGGACTTTAAGAAACCCTCTTTATACGAGTTAAATTTTTACTCATGCTTTTTATACTTTATAAATCCTTTACATTTAATTAGGCTGAGAAATTATACGGAAAAGTTATCAATTTCTCTAAATGTTGGCTTGATTTGTACAGCCGTAATTTTTAATTGTCAGGTAAATTTGCTGATTACTTTATCAAAAAGCCTAATTGCTTTATAAAAATGCCCGTTTGCTTGCTCAATATACCGAAATGCTTTCTCAAAATGAGCTTTGACTTATTCAAAAGAAGCTTTTACTTTCTCATTTTGGTGTTTTCCGCAAGCAAAAGCTGCTTTAACTTACTCAAACCCCAGTTTGCTTTCTCATTTTGGTGTTTTCCGCAAACAAAAGCTGCTTTAACTTACTCAAACCCCAGTTTGCTTTCTCATTTTGGTGTTTTCCGCAAGCAAAAGCTGCTTTGACTTACTCAAACCCCAGTTTGCTTTCTCATTTAAGTGTTTTTCGCAAGGCATAGCTTGGCTTGAAGAACAAAATCCAACCTACTATTCTGGGAACAAGGTAATGAGGTAAAAATTGAGGGTTTGAAACCCACTCCGTAGGTTTTGCTTATGTAGACGCGGTTTATAACCGCCCTTTTAACTATTTAACCTTTAACCAACTAAATATATCTGTTGGGGTAATTTGCCAATCTGCTAATACATCAAGAACAGTCAATTTCTCATTATTATATTTAACTTCTGGTAATTTATTAGGTTGAAATATCATCACAGATTTATCATTAGAGTCAATAAATCAACCTAATTTTGTGCCATGATTAATACAAAATCTGTGGCGATTAAAATACGCAACTCATCTGATGATGAAATTTGCTCGCGTTTTCCATTACTCACCGGGCTAAATCTTCCGGTCATTACTGTCGGGTCTTTAGATTGACCTGTCACCCCAGCGACATTAGTTATAAGACTCGATTGCAAATTGTCTGCAAGATAGCGGACTGTATCAGCAAATTGGGTGAAAATTAGTACTTTATCCTTGGGGTGAGTTTTTGTAAGCAGTTTAATTAAAGCTGCAAGTTTTTCATCTTTTTGAGGATTCCATTCACCACAGTCTTGCAACACATTAATCAGTGCTTTGGCATCTTCTAACAAATCTCGTTTCAATTTTTTAACATCAAAAAGTGTAGACCGCAACCACTTAAATCTTCGTTGATATCGAGTTGTATATTCTTGATAAATTGATTCTGCTCTTTGACGGAAAGCTTTTTCTGTTTTAGATGCTTTCTTATCCTCGTGAGAAAAAGAAGTTACTTTTTCTCTCTCTATTTGCAGCAAAGCATTGGAATCATCTTCTTCCGTTTCAGTGTCAAACAAAGCTGCTGCCACAGAATCGGCATCTTCATCATTATTACTTGTATCTAACAATTCAGCTTCCTGAGTTCCAATGGGAATATCAAGCGCCTTATCTAGAGCGTATAAATAAATAAAATTCCGTAAAATATGGCGTTCAATTGATTGGATAAAAGCAACACCACTACTTTCTAAACGTTTAAATAAATTAGTGCGGGAAAAACCCATTAACCTCCTACCACTACGAAATAAGCTATTGATAAAGCGCTGCTCGATGTCTGTGGGTGGCTGTTTGGGTTTAGCAATAACGTAATTCCCTAGCCCATAGCGAGGTAAATTAAGTTGATTAATTACTTCTACTACTAACTCTGAGTAAAGACGAGCATAAAAGTCATTGTTAGAACCTTGTAAAGGAAACTTGAGACTGCGAGGTAGACGCTGGGGAAAATAAGAACGTCTCCCATCAGAAAATTCTAAATATTTCCGTCCGGTTTCATCTGTGTGGGCATAATTATCTTTAATAAAAGAGCGAGTGCGTCGCACCATGTAACGCTTCATCAATTCTCGCCAGTCATCAGGGTGTTCGCTTTTCTCAAAAGCAGCTAAAGAACGGACAGAACATTGGTGCTTTCTAATAAACTCCAATTCTCCTAGAGAACTACCACCAAGTTCATTAATTAAAGCTTCTGGTCTTAATCCTAAATCTTGGTCTTCTGGCACAAATAGCCGCAGTTGGGCGGAAAGGTCAAGATAACTTTTATTGTAAGGAGTAGCAGATAATAAAATACATTTACTTTCGTTAGTAGCAATATATTCTGTAATTGCTCGATAACGTTTGCCTTCGCGATTCCGCAAGTTGTGACTTTCATCAATCAACACAACTCGATAACGGCGGAGTTTTGGTAACTTATTTTGTACTTGACTAATTGGCATAACTTCGGCAAGTCGCCGATAGTTATTTACATATTCTTGCCACATTGACACCAAATTTTTCGGGCAAATAATCAGTGTTTCTAAAAAACAATCTTCTTGTAATATCTTCGCAAGGACAGTTCCAACTAAAGTTTTACCCAAACCAACTACATCGCCCACTAATACGCCACCACGCCTAGTTACATGACGGGCTGCTAGCTGTACGGCGGCTTTTTGGAAATCAAATAAGCTGTTAAATTCGCGGGGGATGCGGAATTCTGAAAGTCCGGCGATCGCTTCATGGGATAAGTGGTAAGCTATCTTCAGGTAGATGTAGTAAGGTGAGACTAACTCATCTTTCGCCCAACTCTGGTCGATAATTTCAGCTAATTCTTGGGAAATATCTACACAACCGTAATCTTGCCAGCGATCGCTAAACCACTTTTGCAGTTTATTACAAGCATCGTGGTCTAAAATATCAACATTCAACTCTCCTTGTTTCGCCAGTCCCGGAAGGGTTAAATTACTACTACCCAAGAATCCCACTGTGGGAGTGTTAGGGTCATGGCGATGCACGAGATATAATTTGGCGTGGAGAGAATGACGGAGAAACAGTTTAATAACTAGTTTCTGAGTTTTTAGCTGATGACTTAACCGCCGTAACCCCGCTTCATCTTGATTAGTCGGCGCACCGATAGTCAACTGCTGACGAAATTCCGCCGCCATGCGTTTTTTCAACCGCACAATGCTACTGTTATCAATTCGTCCATCACCATTACTAAGAGAAAATGCCGCATGAACTTCATCACTAGGCAAGCTTTGCATCCCTATTAGCAAACGACAACAAGCATTTTCACTACCAACATACTGTTCAATCAAGTCATCAATTCTTCGCCAACCTCTGAGGTTGAAGTAGCCAACGCAAAAATCTGCCCGATAGGAGATTTTGAGGGTTTCTCGTAAAATCGGTAGTAATTGTAAATCAATGTTGTCAAAAATCCGGGGCATTATTTAAAACTCTATAAATATTTCGTACATCTGTTATATAAGTAAAAAATTTTTCCAGCTAGATAGAGGCAATTCATGAATTGCCCCTACCGTAAAATCAGCTATTGTTTGCATCTGGAACAAAACAAGGCGGGGAAAGATTTGATGTTCAATCCCCAGACACAGGAAACGATGTAATTATCAAATTATCGTTAAGGATATAACTGCCAACAAAGCTCAAGTCGCCATCTGGGATTTGGGAATTAAACAACAATCAGGCTCAGGATCTCCAGAACTAGCAGTCACGAAAGAAAAGTTGGCTTTAATTTTATTGCAATTGGTGAAGAGTGAGTATAAATAGCGATCGCTAATATTCTCACAAAAATAACCCCTGTTACAGGGGTTATTTTTAGATAATACTGTTGATAAGTAAACTAAACCACAGCAGATACTTGCTGCTTAAAGAAAGCTTGCAATACTCTCTCCGCTATTTGATGACTAGTTAAACCTAGTTCTGTCTTAGATTCGTTGGGTTCAGCATGATCTACCAATACATCTGGCACACCGAATCGCTTGACAGGAACAAGAATATCTGCATCTAGTAAAGCCTCGGCGATCGCAGAACCAAAGCCACCCATTACACAGCCTTCTTCTAAGGTGACAACACGGCCGATTTTCTTCGCTAAAGGTAAAATCAACTCGGTATCCAAAGGCTTAACGAAACGGGCATTAATTACAGTTGCTTCAATGCCATGTTCGCTGAGAATTTCAGCAGCTTGCATTCCTGGATAGACCATTGTGCCATAAGCAACAATTAACACATCATCGCCTGTACGCAGAATCTCGCCTTTGCCGATTTCCAAAGGTTCCCAACCTTCCTCCATCAAGGGAACGCCGTAACCATTGCCACGAGGGTAGCGCATTGCGATCGGGCCACTGGTATGCTCAACACCAGTTACTACCATGCTTTGCAGTTCTGCCTCGTCTTTGGGGGCCATGATTACCATGTTGGGAATGCAACGCAGATAGGCAATGTCATACATACCTTGATGGGTGGGGCCATCAGAGCCGACGATTCCCGCCCGATCCAAGCAGAAGAATACTGGCAGGTTTTGGATGCAGACATCATGAATTATCTGGTCGTAGGCGCGTTGCAAGAAAGTGGAATAAATAGCCGCAACGGGGCGCATCCCTTCGCTTGCAAGTCCTGCTGCTAAGGTAATTGCGTGTTGTTCCGCAATGCCGACATCTATATATTGATTCGGCAGTTTTGCTTGAAGTTTATCTAAACCTGTCCCCGTTGCCATAGCCGCAGTAATGCCGACGATTTTCGGGTTTTGTTCGGCAAGTTTTACCAGAGTGTGAGAAAAGACTTTGGCATAAGCCGGGGGTTTGGGTTTATTAGAAGGAATGGCTTTGCCAGTTGCGACGTTGAAGGGGCTTTGAGCGTGGTAGCCAACTTGATCTAGTTCGGCAATTTCATAACCTTTGCCTTTTACTGTTGCTACATGTACCAAAACTGGACCTGGTATCTGATGTGCTTGTTGGAAGGTAGCAATCAATTCTTCAAGATTATGCCCATCCACTGGCCCAATGTAGGTAAAGCCGAGTTCTTCAAAAACTGCACCTACCTTCGGAACAGCCAAACGCTTCATACCTTCTTTGATGCGTCCGAGTTCGGGTGAGAGGGATTCACCCACGAAGGGAATTTGCTTAAACTGTTCCTCAAGATTATCTTTAATAAATTGCACCGGTTGGCTGAGGCGCATTTTGTTGAGATAGCGAGGAATCGCGCCGACGTTGCGAGATATAGACATGTCGTTGTCATTGAGAACAACCAACAAGTTCGTTTTTGGCATGTGTCCGGCATGGTTGATCGCTTCTAAAGCCATGCCCCCAGTCAGTGCCCCATCCCCAATCACAGCAACGGCTTTAAATTTTTCCCCTTTCAAGTCTCGCGCTAAAGCCATGCCCAAAGCTGCTGAAATACTTGTAGAAGCGTGTCCAGCCCCAAAGTGATCGAACTTGTTTTCACCCCGTTTCAAATAGCCCGCAACTCCGTCCTTTTGTCTGAGGGTGTGGAAGCGATCGTAACGTCCTGTAAGTAGTTTGTGGGGATAAGCCTGGTGTCCTACATCCCAAATCACTTTATCCCGATCTAAGTCCAGTGTTTGGTAAAGTCCTAGTGTTAATTCGACAACACCCAACCCTGGCCCTAAGTGTCCACCATTAACTGCTACTGTTTGAAGATGCTTATCTCGAATCTGACGGGCAATCTGTTGCAGTTGGCGAACAGATAAACCGTGCAACTGATTAGGATGGGTGATTTCGCTCAGATGCATATTATAAGGTTTTCCTCTCTAACTTCGAGTCTCGGTATTTTGATTTTCCCACGGTCGGGTTGTCCACAGAATCAAACCCTTACATTGTTACTAAGTTGTAGTGGAAAGTATAACTTCTTAATTGATAATGGGGAAAAATTTGTTAACCATTAACAATTCGTCAAATTAAATTGCAATCAGTTAATGTTATAACACATTTGGCAATAAGTAATGCTACTTAAAAATTGCTTTTCGTCCGTATAGAAAAACAATTTTTCTAGGAGTAGTTTGCGGGATTTCCCTAAGCAGATTACTCAATTTTGCTATCTTAAGTTAGTACAAAAGAAAGTCAAATATTTTATTTATAACTATATATTTAGCATAATTGCTGGTAAATATTTAACAATAGTTTCTTTTCTTGTACGGTGACAATAGCTAATTTTATCTGCGATCGCAAGTTCCTATAGCTAGGAAAATATGTATCTAAAGCTACTCAATAGACCTCTTGCAAAAATATATTTTTGCACTCTTAGGGAAAAGGTAAAAGGTTAAAGGGAAAGGATTTTGAGTTTTTTTACCCTTTTCCCTTTCCCCTTTACCCCGACTTTTGCAAGAAGTCTAATTATTTTATCTAATATCATATTTTGGTAATTAGTAGATTTTAACTATAATTCCCTGTAGTGAAGCAGAGCTAGCTGTGTTACCCTACCATAATGGTTAACTACCGGTAAATTGCTGTAATGATATTGACATAACCTGAGAATTTTCAAAATTATTCGTAAACAACAAAATTTCCGACTTCTTTAAGAAATCGGAAATTTAAAGCTTTCGATTTTTACAAATCCAACAGGATTGTTATATCTATATCTCTATTTACCAAAAGCATCTTTAATGTTTTCAACAGTACGTTCAACAACATTCTTGGTGTTGTCTACTGCTTCTTTAGTCCGAGATGCATCTTCATTTGCTCTTCTCTGAATTGTAGCGGCATCTTTCTTTGCTTTGCGCTCAACGAAGCTACCATTGTCTGTTGCTTGGTCAACTTTACTGGCATTGCTCTTGGCAGCATCCTTAACTTTATCTGCTGTATCATCAATGAAATTTTTGGTTCGTCCAGCATCTCTACTAGCTTTATCTTGAGCGCGATCGCCTGCGTCTGAGGATGCAATCAAAGTTGCAGCAGGATCGGCCATTGCTGAGGTGTTCGAGAAAAATGCACCTTGCCAAACGAAAGCGATCGCTAACATACAAAACAGCGCTGTGGCCATCCAGCGTTTTACGGTGGAAAGCTGTTTTGCAACATAATTGGATTTCATACAATACAATCTCATGTGATTTAGTATACTATTTCTACTTCATTTAGCTTATTAGCCATATCGATCCCTAGATAGAAGTTCTGGCATCAATAGTTATGAAACGAATTCACTATTTTGATAGATTGAATTTTAAGTAAAGATTATTTTCTGATTTTCAAAAGTGCAATTAAACAGTTTACAGACTTTGGAAATGAGCAATACCTACGGTGAGCTACGCTAACGCACCTAGATAAAAGTTAGCGATCGCTTTTCAGTTAATCAACTTGCGATCGCTTCCAGCAGCCAGTTACGCCATCGCAATTGACTTTTTACGATTGGGGCGTTTGCGTTCTGATTTTTTCTTCAGTTCAACATCTGATGAGTGTTACACCTACTACAAAGTCAATGCTGAGTTTCAATTAGAAATCCCTTAGAAGAGGGGTGCAGAAATCACATAGTATACTTGCTACCTCGTCAACAACTTCCGGCGCAGATTATCCAACGCTGCATTCGCACTCACATGACGAATTAAAGCTCGACCTCGCACAGTACCAAACTGATACTCAAAACTTGTCACTTCATCCTTTGGTCCGGCTAAACCAATGTAAACTAAACCCACTGGCTTCGTATCTGTCCCTCCAGTTGGCCCAGCAATTCCAGTAATACTCAGTCCCCAAGTTGTTGCAAGGCGGGTTTTGACTCCAACAGCCATTTGCTCTGCAACAGTAGCACTTACTGCCCCAAATTTATCTAAATCTTCCTGATTAACCCCCAACAGCCTAACCTTCACCGAATTGTCATAAGAAATTACTCCACCCCAAAAGTAATCGGAACTCCCAGAAATCTCGGTCAACATTTGCCCTAAACCGCCACCCGTGCAAGATTCTGCCACCGAAAGCGTTTCTTTTGATGCCCGCAACAACTGACCAACTACGGTAGCAAGAGTATCATTATTAACGCCATAAAAATCCAGTCCGGCAATTTCTTTAAGTTGTTTTTCAATGGGCGCAATTAGGGCTTCTGCGGCTGCTTCTGAATTTGCTTTTGCAGAAACTCGCAGTCTTACTTCCCCTTTACCTGCATAAGGGGCCACTGTAGGATTTGGCAACTTTAAATAGGAAGCAACCTTTTCCGCTAAAGCAGATTCACCAATACCCCAAAACTTTAAACTCCGACTGTAAATAATTTCTTTACCCCAACCTTGACTTTTGAGAAATGGCACAGCGGTTTCTTCCCACATCGCATGCATTTCACTGGGAACACCGGGAAAGGTAAAAATCGTGATTTCAGGACGAGGTTGCCAAATGATTCCGGGTGCTGTTCCAGTGGGGTTGGGGAGAATTTCTGCACCTTGGGGAATCAAAGCCTGCTTGCGGTTACTTGGTGACATAACCCGACCACGTTGGGCGAATTTCTGGGTTATGTCTTCGATGATGTCAGAACGTTCTACCAACGGAACTTTAAAAAAATCGGCGATGGTTTCGCAAGTTAGATCGTCTGGTGTGGGGCCGAGTCCACCAGTGAAAATGAGAATTTGCGCTCTGGAAATAGCAATTTCTATAACTTGCTTCAACCGTTCTGGATTATCTCCAACCACTGTTTGATAGTAGTGGGGAATACCTAGTTGCGCTAATTGTTGCGCCAAAAATTGAGCATTGCCGTTGAGGATATCTCCTAGCAATAGCTCAGTACCAACACAAATAATTTCTGCACTCATTGGAAGGAATAGTTAGGAGTTAGGAGTTAGGAGTTAGAAGTTAAGAGTTAGCAGCTAAGAGTTCAAAACTTAAAACTTATCCCTCTTAACTATCATCTCAGCCTAAGCCTGGCAAGAGTTAGGAGTTTAAAACTTAAAACTCATCACTCCTAACTCTTAACTATCATGTCAGGCTAATGCTGGTACAGGAATTTCCAGGTGAGGATATAAGGGGAAGCGATCGCACAATGCTGCTACCCGTTGCCGACAATCTTGGGTTACTACGTCGGAATCTGGAGAAAGCAGGCGATCGCTAATAATATTGGCAATCTCAGTAAATTCTGCTACTCCTAAGCCCCGTGTGGTCATTGCTGGCGAACCTAACCTCAGACCGCTGGTAACAAATGGTGACTGCGGATCAAAGGGAATAGTATTCTTGTTAGCAGTAATATTCACAGTACTGACTAAATGATCTGCCTGCTTACCAGTTAGGCTTACAGAGCGTAAATCTACTAAGATTAAATGATTATCAGTGCCGTTAGATACTAACTTTAAACCACGATTTTGCAGTTGTTCGGCCAAAGCACGAGCATTTTCAATTACTTGGGCAGAATAAGTTTTAAACTCAGGCTTGAGGGCTTCTCCAAAAGCTACTGCCTTACCAGCAATAACGTGTTCCAATGGCCCGCCTTGACTGCCAGGAAAAACAGATTTATCTAGCTTTTTACCTAGTTCTGCATCGCTAGTCAAGATTAAACCACCTCTAGGGCCGCGTAGAGTTTTATGGGTAGTTGTTGTGACTACGTGACAGTGAGGAATGGGATCGGGATGAAGACCAGTAGCAACTAAACCAGCAATGTGAGCAATATCGGCAAGTAAATAAGCGCCGATTTCGTCAGCAATACTACGGAACTTTTCAAAGTCAATTACACGGGGATAAGCCGAATAACCACAAATCAAGAGCTTAGGACGCTCCCTCAGCGCCAGCTCGCGAATTTGATCGTAGTCAAGTTGTTCTGTTCGTTGACTGACACCGTAGTGGCTAACTTGGAACCACTTACCTGAGAAATTGACAGGGGAACCGTGGGTAAGATGTCCCCCATGAGACAAATCCATCCCCATAATTTTGTCCCCTGGTTCCAACAGCGACAGGAACACAGCAAAATTGGCTTGTGCGCCAGAATGGGGTTGCACATTCGCATGAGCAGCCCCAAATATCTGTTTAGCGCGATTGATCGCTAGTTGCTCGATTTTGTCGATAAACTCACAACCACCATAGTAGCGTTTACCAGGTAAACCCTCAGCATATTTATTTGTCAGTACCGAACCTTGAGCCGCCAGTACAGCAGCAGACGTAAAGTTTTCACTAGCAATCAACTCCAAGTGATCTCGTTGACGCTGTAGTTCGTCGTTGATTAACCCTGCGATCGCCGGATCGCTGGAAGAAAGAAAGTCTGAATTAGTCCTAGTCACTTGAATTATCCTTATGGAAATTTGTACAACGGCTGATTTTGATTGGACGTAGCACCTAAATATACACTCAAGAGCAATGGTTTTTGACTGCTGTACAGAGGTGATTAATCGTCTCCGTACTCTGGAGGTTTATTTGTGCTAACTTATTTATTATTAGACCCAAGCTCAATTAATGCATTAATTATCATAACGTTGCTTTTTGAAATCCTCACCTTGCTGGGTGTTGTGAGGTCGTTATACAGTATTCTTTATGAAACTATGTTAAATAATGCTTACTGCGATCGCTGCTCTGTGGAATCAACTTCAGAATGATTCGCGAACAACAAGAACCCCGACTTATTAAAGAAGTCGGGGTTCTGTGGGTTACAATTCTCACAAATCAAAAAATCAAATAGGATTCATATAGCGATTTTGATAGTAAGCCAAAATCTGGTTAACTCGTTGCCGATTTTCTAAGCTAGAGTTTGGTGTCCATGAGAGGTTCAAGCCAGCAATTTGACTTTGATTGTAATCAAACTGTTGGGATGACTGGGGAATTAAATCCACTTCCACCCCTTCGACTTGACGTAAATGAGCTGCTATTTCTCTATAAACAGCTAAAGGTAAACCCGCGAATTCAACTTTTTCCTTAGTCTCCATCTTTATGAAGCTCCCACATTAAAGGTATTTTGGGGGGGCGTTGTCACTGAAATAACATTGCCGCTAGCTGATGCAGCTGACGACGTTGATTTGACAGTCCCTTCCCCTACCATTTTGGCAACTTCAATACCATATTGTTCCAAAATCACGATGGGGTTGTAGCCCTGATTCATTTCAATACGTTTAATCAGTACGCCATTTGCTAATCGCTGTCCCGCCTGTACATACCGACTTGTCGGCTCATCCGGTACTTTGATAATTGCTTGTGGTTCTTTACTAATTAGAACTACACCAGTCACAACCACTGCCCTTGCTAACTCAGGCTGTGCTGGCGGTGGCAATACAGAGACTAAAGCGGGGTTGGGGACAACTTGAGGCAAAACTTTAGGCAACACTGAAGTCAAGGTAGGATTGACTTTTTTTGGGAGAGAAGAAACGTTATTTTTCTTTGGATTTAAAGCGATGCTGCGTGTTGGAAGTTTTCGTACTGCTAGTGATGCAGTAGGTAGCTTAGGCACCACGGGAACTGGTCTTCCAGATGTTTTAGACATTCCCGGAACAGTCTGCCCGAAAAGTTGTGCAAAAGGATCGCTTCGAGCTTTTGATACCACAAGTTCTCGTGTCCGCTCTGTAGCATTCGTGGATTGAATCAAGTTAACAGATGCAAGATTAACTTGTGAGACCTGTTTGGCCGGTATCACTGGATTCTTAAAGGATTGAGCCGCTGGTGGCGACTTTTTTGCTATTTTGGGAACTGGCACAGGATTGATGGCTTGTGGTGTATCTTCAGAAGCACATCCGGCGAGCGCCAAAGTTAGAATAGCTGCAATTGTAATTTTTGAAGTTATGCCCATGAGCCTTTCTCAAAAGCCATTGGAAAATTGAAAAGTGGAAATCAACATGCCTAAAATTTGGATCAAAGGCAAAGTATGTTCCCTTTATAACCTAATTTTTTACATTTCAAGGGTTATTTTTAGCACTGCATACCCAGTATAACTGCGGTTTGTTTTTTGCAGTCAATCTTCTGCTACACCCATAAGCTCTTTCATCAAATCCAGTCCTTTCTTGACTCGACGGGAAACCGTTACTACACTGATGCCCAGATGTTCTGCGACTTGTTTTTGGGTCAAATCTTGCAAAAACACACATTCCAACACATCGCGGGTGCGTTTTTCTAGCTGAACCAACGCTTGTTGTAAGCGAAGTTGGTCTTCTTGTGCCAGTTGAAAGCTGCGATAGTGAGGATCTGGAACCAATTCTCCCAAGCAGGTAGAACCTTCTTCTCCATCTTGGATTGGCACATCAAGACTCAAGGGAGCGCGATTGACCCATGCTAATTTAATTTCTTGCCATTCGTTTGGAGAAATTTCCAGTGCTGCTGCTAATTCCGAGTCGGTTGGTTGACGATTGTGTTTTTCACGCCAAGAACGCGATACTCCTATTGCTTGCTGTTGGAGCGCTAACCATTTCCGAGGAATTCGCACGGTGACACCTTTATCTCGGAGATAGTGTTGAATTTCACCTCGAATATAGGGAAGAGCGTAGGAACTGAAGGCATGTCCCTTGGAAATTTCAAATCTTTCAATAGCTCTGATTAAACCCAAACATCCAACCTGGAGCAAATCATCGTAAGTTTCATGACATTGATTTGTCCAATAGTGAGCTTCTTTTCTCACAAGTCCAAAATTGAGTTTTACCAGTTGATTGCGGATGTTTTCTGACGGAGATTGCTGATATTCTCGCAACAACTGCCAAATTTCGTGCTTTAGTTCATTGGTGACTGTGGTAGGCATAGCACCGGGTTTATTGAGCAAATAAAGAATCAATTATTATTCGCTTTTTAAATTCAGCTGCGATCGCATAATATCAAATGAAATATTGCGATATATTTCTTAGCAAATACTATGGTAGATAATAAAGACTTTCTATTAAAATTCCATAGGTTACTTGACAATCGAGCAAAATTTAAATGGGCGAAATCATTATTTAGTTGGTTATTTATCTTTGGTGTGACTTGTAGCTTTTTTAGAACCACATAGAAATAAAATATAAAATTAATCACTAAATATCAAACCGAGATTGTACTTAACTTGAATTAATTAATGATGAAGTTAATTTAGAGAAACGAAACAACAGTAGTCGAGCTTTTGTTTCACCAGCAAAAGTTCGATTTACAGTAAAATTACGTGCTCCTTCTACTGAAATTTATCCAATAGTTAAAAATTACTAATAATTAAAAAAAATCTTATGTATATTTACGCAAGCGAATAAAAAAAGGGCGTCTCACCCTTTTTTGTACTTAAGTCTATAGTGTTTTAGTGAAAGGTAAAAAGTTAAAGAGATGAATCAAGTCACCCATAAGACTGAGGGATAATAATTTTCCCAATTGTCAGGGCTATTTTGCCCCAATTTTACTCACATTTAACTTTTCCCCATTTTTGCAAAAAATCTATCCACCCTCTTTTTTAAAGAGGGTGGATAGTTTAACTTTTGCGATCAAGTCTGATACTTACAGAATTGTCGTTTTGAGTGCTAGTCAGTTGCCTTACTTTCAAGGATTTAGCCACGAGCCGATTCAACCCGTCCATAAAATAGACCACGAATCTTGACTTCTTTAGGTTCGCCAGCACCTAAATCTGTATCAGATGGCTGTTCGCTCTCGAAAGTGCCAGCAATTTCACCGCTAGAACTGTCTATTTTGGCGATTTGCAGAGAAATCTTGCCATTGAGATTTTCAGCACGCTTGACGTTAGTGCGGGTAAGTTCTTCATCATCTGCTTGGGCAGGTAGAGCTACGGCATTATCATAGCCACTGACGACACCACGACCTTTGGGATCTAGGAAGGCAGCACCACGATAGGAAGGAACTTTAAAGCTGCCTTCAAAGTCCGTAGAGGTGTTAATACTGGTCAAGCTGGGTTGGCTTTGAGCAACCAAATTTTTGATGGTGAAGAGGAAAGGTACTCGCTCACCACCAGGAAGTTGCACAGTGATGGCTTGAAAGTCAAGACCATCAGTTTCCGTAAAAGTCAGGCTATTATCTGCGTTAACTTTTAGATTACCTTGCACCTGGTCAATGGTGGAAGTGTATCTGGTCAACAATTTGCCAGCAACAAATTCTGCTTCTTGGCGTTTATTAGCAGGTTCTTCTTTGATGAAGAAGCTAGTTGGTTCCAAGCAAAGTTCTTTGATGGTATAAGACTGGCTAGAATCAATGGGAATGGAACCACGGCTTGTTTCTGCTAGTTGGGGGCATTTGTTCGCCAAGCCAGTGCCGCGAATTTGATCGTAAGTGAGTACATCTCTACCACTACTGGTAGTAGGAGCATCACTACAAGCGGTTATTAGCCCCAGGCACAAAGCCAAGAATGCAACAATTAAAGCGCGATACCTCATGGTCAACCTCAATCTCAAAAATTAATATCTAAGTTGTAAAACTGCATCGAAGCTTTGATCTCTGATGAGAAGCCGCTACTCTGCAAAAAGCTACCTTTGTTCGGACACGGCTTTGCTCTGATTAAGAGAGTTGAAGCAAGTGTTCGGGTGTCTAGTTGTCAGACGCTGCTCAAACTTTTCTCTGCTAAACGTAGTTAAACGTGTCGCTATCTTGAGCTTGGGGTGTAGACCCCAGACTAAGTAGCACACTGCATCCATTTTGGATGTGTGTCACTAGGGGAGCAAAAAACCAGCAGTTTTACTGTTGGTGGCATTTGTTTAGAGTTGGGCGAGTGTATGAGTAAGCCTCACACAGAGAAGCATAAATGCTTGTGCCTTGAAAAGTGCGAACAGGGATGTCTACTTCGCACTTTGCTTTTGCTGATCGCAAAAGCGGCGTCGCCCAAGTCTTTTTGTATCATGTATGTGACGCCACTACATACAGCCCATTGTTGGATGGGTAAATCAGCCAGATCATACGATTTTTTTTAACTCAAAATCAAAGTTCTCAAAATCCAAGAAAGTCTCGTACCGATCGCATCTAGCTTTTGTAAAGCCTATGCTAAAGGTTACTACGCTCTTTTTGGAGCGATCGCAATTGCTTTTGATAAAGATACAAATCTAGTTATATTCACCGCTAACTAGGGCAAGTGAGGAGATGCGGTGACAGGGAGATAACTGACAAACTAGGGAAAATTAAAAATCTCCGGTAAATTTGAGTTGACCTCATTTATACGGAAAAGGTGGCATGAACGATCTCAAAAATATTGAATCAGAGAAGTTGTCTGCTAAACTGCAAGCGATCGCAACTGTAGTGTATGATGCCGCTACAGCTTGTGAAGGCGATACTGTAGCTCTTTTGGCTTTGCTCCGGCAATTAGAGCAGTTACACCGAGAGATCCGGGATGGGGTCTTTCAAGAGAGTTTGCCTGTTAACCGTCGCCAACTTTACTCACTGCTGAAAGATATTGAGTCTGAGGGAGGCTGGCCCTATATTGAGCGTATGAGGCTACAAGCCTTTTTAGCAAATTTGCCACAAGAGGCTCCTGAAGAAAATAGCCATGAACTTTTGGAGAGCGATCGCTCTTTTGGCTGATTAGCTCGAAATTTATTTCTAGCTCTGAATTAATAACTCCGATCGCCTCATCAACCGCTAAACCAAGAGCGGTTGCTCATTGAGACTTCAACCTAATTTATAATTCGTAATTAAAAAGGGTTTGTACGGGTTATCCCATCACAAAGAAGGCGATCGCGCTCTTCAAGATTGTGGTTGTGCTTAAGGTAATCACCTAGCCAATCGCAACCACGAACAAGCAGATCCTCAAGATGTAAATTCCACAAAATTATCGTGTTGTCATCACTAGCTGATGCTAGTGTTTGACCATCTGGGCTAAAACTGACACTTAATACCGGAGCACGATGCCCATTGAGACTTTTAATTAATTTGCCATCACGGCTCCAGAGTTTCACTGTACTGTCCCAACTGGCGGCGGCGAGTAATTCACCATTGGGGCTGAAAGTCACGGCATTGACGCTATCACTGTACCCCTTTAATAAAGTTTTTAACAACGTCCCATCCCGTCGCCACAGTTTCACGGTGTTATCCCAGCTAGCAGAAGCCAGCAACTCGTCAGTAGGACTAAAGCTGACACCTAATACCCAGCTATCATGAGGCGAGAAAGTTTTGAGCAAAGTACCATCCCGCCGCCAAAGTTTCACAGTTTGATCGTCACTAGCAGAGGCTAAAACCTGACCATCAGGGCTGAAATTGACGCTATTTACCCAACCCTGATGTCCCACTAAGGTTTTGAGCAACTTGCCCTCACGGTTCCAAAGTTTCACTGTTTTATCTTTACTAGCTGATGCTAAAAACTGACCATCAGGGCTGAAATTGACGCTCATGACACTATCGCTATGTCCGTGGAGAGTCATGATTAAAGTACCGTCAAGCCGCCAAAGTTTCACAGTTTTGTCATAACTTCCTGAAGCCAGCATTTGACCTTTTGGATCAAAACTGACACTGGGAACTTTATTTGTGTGTCCCACTAAAGTTTTGTAAAGTCGAGTTTTGATCTCGCCATTACTGGTGTATCGTCGCCAAAGTTTGACAGTGCGATCGCTACTACCAGAAGCTAGCATCTGACCGTCGGGACTCCAAGCAACGCTCAAAACCCGATCTCGATGCCCTTGAAGAATAGACGGTCTTGGAGCATCTAAACTCCATAGTTTCACGCTTTTGTCGAAACTTCCTGAAGCTAACAGTTTGTTTTTTGGACTGAAAGCGATGCTAACGACAGCATCACTGTGACCTTTGAAGGTTTTGAGTAAATTACCAGTGATACTCCAGAGGTTTATGGTATTGTCTTCGCCTGCGGAAGCTAACTTTTTACTATCCGAACTAAAGCTCAAACTCCACACCGTACCGTTATGCTGCCGTAAAGTTTTGTAAGGAAAAAAGTCAAAACCGTCTTTAGTGTTGCCACTCTCCCGCCGCCAAAGTTTCACTGTCTTATCTCGACCTGCTGATGCCAGGAATTTACTGTCTGGGCTGAAAATAGACACAATCACACCTTGCTTATGTCCCTGCAAAGTTGTAACCAGGCTACCGTCCCGCCGCCAGATTTTTACTGTTTTGTCGTCGCTAGCTGAGGCGATGAATTGACCATCAGGACTGAAGTTTACCCAATTAACCCACCCTTGATGTCCTCTCAGTATTTTTACTAAGCTACCGTCTTGGCGCCAGAGTTGTATGGTTTTATCTTTACTGCCAGTAACTAATAACTCGCCATCAGGACTAAAGTTAACGCTGTAAACCCAATCTTTATGTCCTTTGAGAGTTTTATATGGTTTGGGGTCAAATTTACCTGTAACCGAGTTTTTGCGCCAGATTCTCACTGTTTTGTCGAGGCTAGCGGAGGCTAGGGTTTGACCATCAGAGCTGAAACTTACACAGGTAACAGCATCAGTGTGACCTTTGAGGGTTTGGAGTAAAGTACCGTCAGGATGCCAAAGTTTCACTGTCTGATCTCGGCTACCTGATGCTATCAACTGACCATCTGGGCTGAAAGTCACTCCCCAGACGATATCAGTGTGCCCTTCCAGGCGGTTAACCTCAGTTACCCCATAAACTGCTTGTTGCAAGGCTGTTACCACCCGCATTCGGGTATCTGGCTGAACTCCATCTGCTTGTTTAAGTCCTCTCCAAGCCCGCAAACTTTCTAAGAGGGCATCAAATTCTTTATTAGATGCAAACAGAGCTTCACTAGCAGCAGCGATCGCACTAATTTGCAAGTTGGTTTCACTACGTTCAGCTCGTAGAGTTTGACGGACTGCTGCTCTTTTTTGTAAGTCGGCTTGCCACCATAACGCTGCTATTGTTCCCCCCATAATTGCTAGGATTGCACCTGCTATCCGTGCTTCTCGCAGTCGTCGTTGCAATACTAAATTTAGTTGCTTTTGACTAAGTTGTTGGGCTGCTTCGGCTCTAGTTTTTTCAAGTTTGATTTTTTCTAATTCGGCGAGCATACCATAGTTGTTCTTTTGGCGAATTGGTTCAACTAAATAATCGTGAACCAACTGGTAGCGATCGCCTAACTCTTCTCTGACTCGCAATACTAAGCCTGAACCCACCAAGATTTCTAAGATCAGTTCTCCAACTTTGTCAAAGCTTGATATTGTATCTATATCATAATTATTAACTAATGCAGCCGCTAAATCGGCTTTAGTTTTTAAAGGTCGCGTCCCCTTTTCATCTGTTAACTCAAATAATAATTTCCAACTTAACTCTTCATTCTCTTGACCGCAGTCTTTGATAACTTGCCCTAACCAGCGTTCCACCAATTTGGCCGAGCCACCACAAAGCTTATATTCTGCAAGTGTCGTAATGTTTTCTATTTGTAGTTGAGCACCGACTATTTGTAATTCAATTGGATGTACTTCGTCTAGTTCTCCTGTCAAATCCTGGACTAATCGGTTAATTAATTCCTCACTTAGTTCATAATGTGAACGTTGAGTAAGACTGTGAATTATGGCTTTGGCATCTCGGCTAGAGAATTTTCCCAAATAGTAGCGAATGTCCTTATCAAGAATATTTTTATTAATTACTCCTAAATCATAAAAGCCAGTACTATTTTTCTGACTCAAACGTTCAAACTCTAATAAATGATGTAAGTAATCTTCTCGTAACGAAAGAATAATTTTTACATAAGAAATATTTAAACATTCGCTAAAAAATTTATAAAATTCTATTCTTTGTGTAGGAGGGTTACTAACAAAGAAAAATTCTTCAAACTGGTCTAATATGATAACTATTGTATAATTGCGCTCACATGCCAATCGAATTCTTTCTAGTATTATGGTGGGTGTAGAGTCAATATTAACGGATATTCCTGTGTATGCTAGTGCTTGATTAATACTGCTGCTTAAGATTGTTATCCAATCAGTATAAACAGACAAAAAAATCGGTATAGGAATACGTTCACCGATAACTTTCCCCTTGAGTGCTGGGACTAAACCAGCTTTGAGAATTGAGCTTTTACCTACACCAGATGGCCCATAAATAACTGTGAGTTTGTAGTCAGCGCGGGCAATTCTTTCAATTAAGCGATTGACATCTTGTTGCCGTCCAGAAGCAGAGATTTCTTGAGCAATTTCTTCAGGAATAAACGGTATTTTGTGAGGTTCTAGTACTGGGTTAATTCTGGGGCGTTGTGGCTGTAATTGACTTGCTCCAATAAAGGCACGAAAGCCATACTGATGTTCTATTTTAATTTTTTCTTGTTTCAGCTTAAAGGCTTCTGTATAGTTATGACACTCAAAAAAGTAAAGCGATCGCAGTTCCTCTAAAATCTCTAAGTACAGTAATGGCTGATGTTGTAGCTCACAAACTACCCTCGCCCATTCCAAGTTATTGATAGCTTCCTCGCACTCACCCAAATGCCGTTGTGTGCGTGCTAGCAAGAGAAGATACCAACTTTCTTGTCGTCGTCTTCGCAAAGCGTCTCGCAAAGAAACTTGTGTTACTTCTTCGGAGATAGAAAGCGCTGTATTTGCTAATTCATGAGCCAGTACCCAATTCGATTCTGAAGCCGCCACATTTGCCAAAAAACCATAATTTTGAGCAACTTGTGCGGGAGTTCCATAAGTTTTATGTAGGTGTAATGACTTTTGAGCTAATTCTTTTAAGTCATCCCAGGCTTGTAAGCGTTGCAGCATTTCACAAGCAGGCAAAATGAATTTAGCAACTAAGTCTTCTCTTTGTACCTCCTCCAATAGCTCCAAGCATTGTTTAAACCACGACAGAGCATGTTCGCAATAGCTACTAGTATTCTGGTATAAGTCTGCCATTCGGTGATAACAAAGCCCCAGGTGGAATAGTACTATTGCTTGCTTGAGTAAAGATGAGGGGGACATAGGTTGAGGACATGAAAGAGGCAAAGAAGAATTACTCTCCCACTCTGCTACTCTCCTTGCTTCCTGCTGCCATAATGCTAGGCTTCTTTGATAATTAGCTAAAGCACCATTAATTTGATCGTTGGCGTATTTATCTCGCCCCAATACAAACTCTAAACTAGCTTCTAATCCTGGTGTTAGTTTAACGCTATACAGGCGTAGTAAATCATTACGCGCTGATTCTATTTCGTGGCGGTGTTGCGACTTAGGATCTAAATCTAGAAAGGCGTTAGATAAAAATGTTTCAGCACCTGCTTCTAAAACTTTGGCAAATAGAGATTCTTCCTCTTGAGAGATCAAAGCAATTAAATCTGCCTTGGCCATTTCAAATTTAATAGTGGTTGCAGCCCAGCTTTTGAAATCAGGCGCTAATCTTGAAAGCAATGATGCTACTTCATCCTGTAGCCACAACACCACTGGAAATGGAAAAGTAGCAGCATAGATATCTCGTGCTTGGTTGATACCTGTAAGTAAGTTTTCTAGGTTGGTAGTTGACTCAATACCGAAAATCATTACAGCAGACGGTAAAGAGTCTGTAAGGACGGCAGGATTATCTAAAGATAGTTCTGAGATTATTGTGCTGTGTAAAGAAGTAGTTGATGGATTGAGAATGATTTCTCTGATATTAATTTCTTTGGTGTTCGAGCGAATATTCTCTAACATTTGCTCGCGTAATCGCCTATAGTTACATCGAACTAAAATCAGAGCAAATTGACCTTCTGAAAGTGCGATCGCTCTAATTAGTCTTTGCAAAGTATGCTGATTTTCTTTAGTGTAGACACGTAGCTGTTTGTCATTACTCATTGGATATGGGGTATTAGGCATTGAATATGGGGCATTAATCATTAGTTCACTAACAAATGACCAATGACAAATGACAATTGACTATTACTTGTTTTGTTGCCAAGCCAAAACTTTTTCTGTTTCTGCCAAGGCTGGACTGATGCCAAACCAGCGCCCCACAGGATCGCGATATTCAAACAAATACATACTTCTTAGTAAGCTCTGATAGTCAGACTCACCTTTAACTCTCTGCTGCTGTACTACTTCAAACAATAATTCCCACTGTGACTCATCAATAGCTAATAGCAGATCGTCACGGTAGTCCTTAATCACGGCTTCTAAGCAGTCCCTAGAAAAAGGCGGATCTTGTCGTTGCAGGCAGCTATAAAGTAAGCCTAGTAAGTTACGAATGTGACCACCACTAACTCGACATAGACGATCCAAAGTTTGGAAGTGATCGAATAATTCTGTAATTAATAAAAGTCTGCTATTCAAAGGAACTTCTGGAAAAGCTCTAGCTAGAACTAACTGGCGTACTAGTGACATTCCTGGTTCGTAGTCACTGCCATCTCTTTGCCTCACTAATACCATCGGCAGTACTTTTGGTGCAATCCCTCCCCCCAGACGATTTTTCAGTGTCTCATATTCATTGGAGAAAATTAATGTTAGGGGAATTGTGTAAACTAGGTGGCATTTAAGTCGGCGTAACTGTTCGCCTCGGTCAATGAAGAGATATTCTGGTTGCGATCGCCCGGATGCTAAGGGACGCATATCCACTCGATCCAAATTATCTACAATCACTACCAGTCCTTTTTGACCCCTTAGCTTTAGCTGTTCAACGGCCTTTTCTAAAATCTCTTCATTAATCGCTTGCAAAATGCTATTGGTTCGCGGTTCCAGATATTGTCTTAGTTGATTCCGCATCTGGGTACTATCTTTTGTTTTGGCGGTAATTTTGGCAATCCCCAAGGACAACTCTGCTTGCCCAGAAAGCTCTATGGGGCTTTGCAAAAAATCGCCTACTTCTTTAAACAAATTAGTAAAGTAACCAGGTTTGAGTTTGATGCTAATACTTTCTAAACTGGCACTGACTTGACGGGCTACACTCAGCAAAATATCGCTGATATCAATATCCGCCATGTCTAAGTCTTGGCTGGACTCAAAATAAACCACATGAAATCCTGCCAATTCTAATTCTGTCTTGAGGCGCTGCAATTCCGTTGACTTACCGCAGCCAATATGACCCGTAAATAACTGACAGGTTGGCTCATCAGGAGAAATCCGAATGATAGTTCGTTGCAATTCTTCGACAATCTTGCAACCACGTACATCAGCAAAATCTATGTAATACTGCCGATCTAGTACGTTACTTATATTTAGCGTGTAGCTAGGGTTACATGCTTTATAAAAACGTGACAAATTTAATGTCGTTTTCATGTATGTAGAGGTTTATGTAGATGCAGTTTAATTTGAATTCTTTATACAATTAATCCCTATCTATCTAGGATGTAGATACAGGATTGACTCGCAAGGTGGTAGTGTCTTGCAAAAGACAGTACTTGTCGCCAGATTACTGTCAGTAGTATGGTAGAGATTTAATTGATCCTAATAGCGAATGGCACTAAGATAATGCAAACCCATTATCTACAAAGCTTTTGGGTGTGGGGTGTAGGGTGTGGGGTATAGTGACGAATAACTTTATTTATGTTCGCACTTATTTTTACTTTTCTTGATTTTTTCCGAACCTACACCCTATCCCCTATATCCCTACCTGGCAAGGGTTTCATCTTTTATTCGTGCCATTCGACCCGTCAGATATTAAGCATATCTGTCCTTTTTACACTTGCTATTGAGGTTTTGACAATCTATCCCTTCTGTTTGACCTGCCACAAAATCATATGGCTGAGGGAGTAAGTAAAAAAAGCTACAATTTTTCATTGTTCTTCGTTTAGATAGCTGATGAGTCTAACTGGTATGAATTATAGCAAGGTATACAGAGATCCAGGAATACTTGTGTATCATTTCACATTCTATTTGTCAAGAAAGCAAAATCCCACACATCTCAATTAATATTTTGTAATCTTTAAGGAAAAATCTTCAAAAATAACTTGTCAAAAAGACTACAGTCAGTTAAAAATGGACACCGGAAACTTTAATAGGAATAATGACTAACGCCATTATCATTGTGTAGTTACTGTAAAGTGTTACTAAAAATAAAAAAAGTCTTGAGGAGAGCGGCTCAAAGATGCCAACAGTGTTTACTGAAATTAATAATGATACGAGTTTGTCAAGGAATTTAGATTGCAATCACAAAGGGGTGTGAATGGCTGGCATAATATCAGTTTCCCGCACGCATCTAGCCCAGCGTCGTCAGAAATTGCGTCGGCAGCGGCAGATGAGAATTATTCAAGCTATTTGGCGAACCTTTGCCATTACTGGTTTGGCGGGTGGATTGTTGTGGGTGGCAGTCCAACCGGTGTGGATGCTAAAGGCTCCCAAACAAATAGTGATGAAATCAGGCAATCAATTGCTGTCGGCTCAAACAACTCAATCATTGTTGGTGCTGTCTTACCCTCAGTCTTTGTGGCGGATTGAACCGTCAGCGATCGCTAACTCTTTGAAGAAACAACCAACTATTGCCCAAGCGATCGTCAGACGCCGCCTATTTCCTCCTGGATTAATCATTGAAATCCAAGAACGAGTACCTGTCGCGGTAACTCAAACACGTCGCAACAAAAAAGTAATAATCGGCTTGCTAGATGCAAGTGGGGCCTGGATGCCTTTAGAAAAATATACATCACTGAATCCCACTAGAAAATTACCCAATCTCAGAGTAATTGGTTCGCCAAATCAATACTGCCTCTACTGGACTCAACTCCATGAAGCTGTGAGTCAAAGTCCTGTAAAAGTGATGGAAATTGATTGCCAAAATCCAACAAATTTAATTTTGAAAACAGAATTAGGAAATGTGCATCTTGGTGTTCCAGGTTCCCAGTTATCTGAACAAATTAAGGTACTCGCCCAAATGCGTCATTTAGCAACAAAATTTAATTCTGGTCAAATAGAGTATATTGATCTGAAAAATCCCGAATTTCCATTGGTACAAATGAACCAAAAAGACCAAAAATTAACTCCCAAAATCCCTAAAAACATCTAGCGTGTTTATTATTTTGATAGCTCCTAGTAAATTAAGAAGCTTTATGCTGATAAATATATTTATTATTTTCAGTTTTCCCGCAAATCGCCTGAAAATCGGCATTAACTTCTAATTAAAATGAGAAGATCAATCATAAAATCTCTATTGCGAGTAACAGACTCTCAATTGTTACCCTAACATCTAATAGTAGGGTGCAAGATGTCAGACAGTCTAATGATGGTCTATAGCGTACAAAACGCCTTCTGCCCATACATTCTTTGACTAAACCCAGTGCAAAAAAGAGAAAGTTGCTTGAGCTTTTTATTCAGATTCAGACTCCCGAACAGAGGTCACTGATGAGAACGGTTTATGCCGCCATCTAAGTGCAGAGGCAAAAAGGCTCTGGCTTTGGTCTGTTGAGGACACTTCCAAAGACAGTTTACCGAAGTTTCAATCTGTAACGAAAAATCCCAGCCAAAGTTGTGTAAGCACTGCTTCTGGGCAATAAGTTTGGACTGTTCTGTGCTGTAATTCCTATTAGGTAACGAAATCTCTTAGGAAATCTTGATTTGTTGGCTGCACTAGTGAGGGTTCTTGTAGGATAGACTATTGCTCCAACAAAGTGTCCATTGAGACCACCCAAACAACAAATTAATCAGGTATAGTCTGACAAGTAAATTCTTGCTTAGTTTAACCTTAAGAATAAGTAAGTAGAAGGTAAATTTTGTGTCTAAAGTTGCAATCATTCCCAATGGTGAAACCTATTAACAATATTATTATTGAGGCAGAGAAGATACGCTGTAGTGTGTCTTCACAAGTTATGCCCGCTGCTGAGAATAATGAAGAGATCAATGTCTGGTTGAAGTTATACAGGTCAGTTTTAGATAAATATAGGTATACTTCTCTAGAATTGGCTGTGCGATCGGCTGTGTTAAAAGCTTATCCCATAGCAAATTTTCGCACTGCCAATTCTGTTAGGCTTGGCAGTAGTGAAAACAATAAAGAACAACGCCATAATATTGTGGCATTGTCAAACTAAAGTTGACTCTTAGGTGAATAACACCTGAAAAAGTCGTTTATCTACCCTTTCACAAATCCAATGACACTTGATAATAACCAAGGACTTAACTATAAAAATTCCCAATCTACGGGACAGCCGGGGTTCTCTCTGGCAGTTAACTCGACCAATCCTTTTAATAATTCTGGGCTGAACTTCGGGCAAAATCACGATAATAAGAAAATTTCTCCGGAAAATAGCCGAATTGGCGAGATTGTTCCTGGTCGGGTCGCCAACATCAAAGTGATTGGTGTCGGTGGTGGTGGTGGCAATGCTGTTAACCGCATGATCGAGTCTGATGTCTCCGGGGTAGAGTTTTGGTCAATTAACACTGATGCCCAAGCTCTTACCTTAGCTGGCGCTCCAAGTCGATTGCAAATTGGGCAGAAGCTAACGAGGGGTTTAGGAGCAGGTGGTAATCCTGCGATCGGTCAAAAGGCAGCTGAGGAATCACGGGATGAAATTGCTACGGCTTTAGAGGGTGCAGATTTAGTATTTATCACTGCTGGTATGGGGGGTGGTACTGGGACAGGTGCAGCACCAATCGTGGCAGAAGTGGCCAAAGAAATGGGCGCTCTAACTGTTGGTGTAGTAACACGTCCATTTGTTTTTGAGGGACGCCGCCGCACCAGCCAAGCGGAACAAGGTATTGAAGGACTAAAAAGTAGAGTAGATACACTGATCATTATCCCCAACAATAAACTGCTGGAAGTGATCCCCGAACAAACGCCTGTGCAAGAAGCTTTTCGCTATGCAGATGATGTACTGCGTCAAGGGGTGCAAGGTATTTCTGATATCATCACGATCCCCGGTTTAGTAAACGTTGACTTTGCTGATGTCCGAGCTGTGATGGCAGATGCAGGTTCGGCTTTGATGGGAATAGGCGTTAGCTCTGGAAAATCCAGAGCTAGAGAAGCTGCGATCGCAGCTATTTCTTCACCATTACTAGAGTGTTCTATTGAAGGCGCTAGAGGGGTTGTCTTTAATATTACAGGTGGTACTGACCTGACTTTGCATGAAGTGAATGCAGCCGCAGAAGCAATCTATGAGGTAGTCGATCCCAACGCCAATATTATTTTTGGGGCTGTAATTGATGATAGGCTCCAAGGTGAGGTAAGAATTACTGTAATTGCCACCGGATTTACAGGTGAAGTGCAAGCTGCGGTACAACAAAGCGTGGCTAATGTTAGAGTCGCACCGAATACCTCGAAGCGTCCAACAACACAGCAACCCGCAGTTAATCCCCCAACCTCAACTCCAAGTTCAACTCCAACCCCAACTCCAATTCCAGAACCAAAGGAAAAACCTGGATTAGATATCCCTGATTTTCTGAGAAACCGACGTACACCAAGGAATTAAAAGATTTGGAGCTTGGGATTTTAGATTAACTTAGCAGTCTCAGGTCAGGCTAAAGGCTGTATAAAATCTGCTACTTCCACCAGGGTTTTACCAGGGGCAGGGATAAGCAATTTTTTGCCATCCCCAATTTTGCCAATTGGTAAAAAAACTTGTCAACGCTACTTTATAGAATTAATTTGGGCAGGGGTCTACTGGCTTGCATGTCCAGCTATGCTTTCAGAACAAAACAATAGGAATACCTGCCCAACTATGGATGCATCACCAATAGTGCAGTATTAACGAGTCTTCTCCCAGAGGCAGACACCAAGGGCGAGGGCGTTAGCGAGTCATCGAGCGTTACAGCCAATCATAGACAATGCATCTACCCCTCGCGATCTAGTAAACTCATATTCCGTATAAGTAAATATATTTACTTAAAAAAGTAGCGTAGGAAACCAGCCCACGCAAGTGTGCGAAATAAGTCTGTTTGTTGAGGAATAGAACATCAAACAAAAAATGTAAATTATTTTTTGATTTTTAGTGTTTGTTCAATCCATTGAATAACCTGATGACCAAGGCGAGTACCATCTAGGCGATCAATCTCACGAATGCCGGTAGGACTAGTGACGTTGACTTCAGTTAGGTAGCCACCGATAACGTCAATACCCACAAAAATTAAGCCGTCTTGGCGTAAGCGTTCGGCTACTTGGCTACAAATTTCATACTCTCTTGGGGTAATTTCGGTTTGAGCGACTGTACCACCAGTTGCCATATTGTTGCGAAAATCAGTTCCACTAGAGAGGCGATTGAGCGCACCAATTGGTTCACCATTGAGCAAGATGATTCGTTTATCTCCTTCTTTTGCCTCCGGTAAATAGGTTTGCACCATTACTGGCACTTTACCTTGGAGGGTACTGAGTTCAACAATAGAGTTAAAATTGCGATCGCCTGATTGCAAAAACAAAATTCCTTCGCCAGCTTTGTTACCCAACGGTTTGAGAACTGCTGCCCCCTTTGCTTCCACAAATTGCTGGATAAATTGCTTATCAGCACTGACAATCGTTTCAGGAATTGCCTTGGTAAACTGAAGGGCGTACATTTTTTCATTTGCCCCTCGGATGCCACTGGGACTGTTAATCACCAAGGTTTTATTTTGGTCAATGTAATCAAGAATGTATGTGGCATATAGGTAGGAATCATTGACAGGTGGATCTGTCCGCATAAATACGGCGTCCATTGTCTCTAAAGAAGTTAAGGAGGAATCGCTCAACTTATACCAAGGATTTAGCGCTACCCAGCGTCCCTCCACCAACTGCACTGGGACAAGTTCGACTTGCTGTAGGACAGCCCAAGCTTTGCCCTCCACCACACTCAGCAGATTTGCCTGAGTCACCCAAACTTCATGTCCCATAATTTGTGCTGCTTCAATTAGGGCAACACTGGTATCATGACACGGGTCAAGTAGATGGATGGAATCAATGATAAAAGCCAGTTTCACCCTTTATACCTCAATCACCAAGAAATTAAATGGTTATTCAATTATTATCTCTTGATGCTCTCACCAATTGACGTACATATGTACTGCTGAGTGGAACCTGGAGGGTAAAGTCTTGTGGACAGATATCAGTTTTGTAAGGAAAAAGCCCGTAGACAAGGTAGCATTTTGTTTTCTAGAGTTGTAGCGACTGCCGTGTAATTTGCAGCGGCTTGTTTGTCGCTAGGGCAATACCTTCTAAATCTATACGCTATTGCTAGAAGTTAGTAGCTCATCCAGCTTGCCCTGACTATCTAACGCGTGGATATCATCACAACCACCAATATGATCGTCATTGATGAAAATTTGCGGTAAAGAACGGCGTCCATTTGCTCTTTGAGCCATTTTATTTCTGGCTGCTTCATCTCCATCAATACTGTATTCGATAAATTCAACACCTTTGTTCTTCAACAAACTTTTGGCACGAATGCAAAACGGGCAAGTCCTCCAAGTGTAAATTTCTACTTTTGCAGCCATGATGTCCTCAACTTGATTTAATACTTTTTAATTTTAGAGCTTTGCCACTGACTGTGGCTGCTTTATCCCTTCATAACCTAATTTACAGAAGGCGCTGATGTAAGTAGGCAAAAATAAAAGTAATGTTAAATAATGTAAAAATATTGATATTAGTTTGTAGTGTACCACTTTAGAAAAGCAAGCTACGCGTAGCGTCTACAAACTTTTAATTATTTACGCAGCTTTATTTAGACTCCAAGGTTAAGCCAGCCAAATATTATGTAGATTATTTTTATTTTGCATCTGACCTAACAAGCTAATAATATTTCAGTTTAAATGCTAGCAATAGCAGTAATTATATTTAGATTGTTTCTGTCGCTTAAATTTTTTCGCTACTAAGCGCTAGTTAAAAAGCAGGAATTATTGAGGTAAGTTCTAGTTTAGCGTTTCTTACCCTAACAAAAATGGGTTTAGAAATGCTTATGCTTTTCTAAACCCATTTTTAAGCTCCCTCTTACTAAAACTCAGCAGTGTGATTTAATTTTGGGAAATATTTTTTTTGTTTTTCTTCTTGAGACCGAAAACACCCAAGGCAAATAATCCTAATGCTGCGGTTGTACTGGGTTCAGGTACTTTTTTCGGTTGAGGTGCAGGGGGTTGATAGTAAGGCGGTAATGATGGCGCAGGTGCAGGTGCTGGCGCAGGTGCTGGCGCAGGCGCTGGTGCTGGCGCAGGTGCTGGCGCTGGCGCAGGTGCTGGTGCAGGTGCTGGTGCTGGCGCAGGTGCTGGCGCTGGCGCAGGTGCAGGTGCTGGTGCAGGTGCTGGTGCTGGTGCTGGCGCAGGCGCAGGTGCTGGTGCTGGCGCTGGCGCAGGTGCAGGTGCTGGTGCTGGCGCTGGTGCTGGTGCTGGCGCTGGTGCTGGTGCTGGCGCTGGTGCTGGTGCTGGCGCTGGCGCTGGTGCAGGTGCAGGTGCAGGTGCTGGCGCAGGTGCTGGTGCTGGCGCTGGCGCTGGTGCTGGTGCAGGTGCTGGCGCAGGTGCTGGCGCAGGTGCTGGTGCTGGTGCAGGTGCTGGCGCTGGCGCAGGTGCTGGCGCTGGCGCAGTGGCAGGTTTTATACTAGTTTCGTCTAGTGATGTACCGTACTGAAAACGGATATTGCCAATCTTAGTGATGTCAAAGTCGGATGCTAGCCCTGATAGCAGAAAAGTAGCTGAACCTTGAATAAAAGTCCCTGAACTCACGGCTGGATTTGCATCATTAGCGTAACCACTGATGATGCCGTAATTGAATTGCTGTCCACCGCCACCTTGGAAAATGCCTAAGCCAGCTGTACCCAGACCGTAGTGTTGGTCAATGCCAGGAAGTCCTCCAGTATTACTAGTGTTTGGCAATTTCCATTCATTTAGAGCTAGAAGATCAACATTATTTTTAGTGGTGGAACCTCCACTTGAGGTTACTGTTGGAGCTAGAGCCGAAACCAGCGATAAGTTCTTTAGAGGAGAACCAGCATAGTCCCAGAAGACTGAGGTCAGAACATCAGAAGGATTTGAGATTCCTACAGAAGATTTGTTAGTCAGGGTCAGTGACAATAAACCATTGTCTAGGTAATTAAAGAGGACTGACGCTGCCAGAGGATCATTAGATTTGTCGTAGGTATTAGTTCCTGTAGCTGAAAAACTTATAGACCCCAAACTCTTAGGTGCAGGTGCTGGCGCAGGTACTGGTGCTGGTACTGGTGCTGGCGCTGGTGCTGGCGCTGGTGCAGGTGCTGGCGCTGGCGCAGGTGCAGGCGCAGGTGCAGGTGCAGGTGCTGGCGCTGGCGCTGGTGCAGGTGCTGATACTGGTGGATCTGACTTCTTCGCCTGTGCTTGAGGAATTTGTGATCCTAAAGCTAAGGTGAAAGAGAATAGACCACAGGTGATATAACCAACTACTTTTTTTGAATATGCTTGAGACATGAAAATCAAACCTCTTTGTCTTAAACAAGATATGGAAAAGCTTCTTAATAATGATGCTTATACGAGCGTCATTGATATCATTCACTGATCCAAAATGGCACAAAAAAATAATATCTACTACTGTTTTTTTCAAGCTTCATCTAAAATTTAATAGAGCATAAATAAATGAATGTTTACGCAATTAAGTTACGACATTTAAGTGTTTGTACTACAATATATTTTTATTTAATTACGTAAAATTTAATTTTGATTTGCGAATTAAACTTTATTTTTAACTTACTAACTAAATTACTTAAGTAATATTGATAGACTATTTAGAATGCAATTGAAAGATATTACTCAGAAAGTCTATTGGCTATAAGTTTGCAATAAATTAGGGAAGGCATCGCCTTCCCTAAAGTTAAATATTCATTGTGTTAGTGTACAGTGATTATACTGAATTCGCTTATCTACGCACCCAGCCATTGATAGTAAATCGACTATCTCCAAAAGCTTGAGAGGGACATTTCACAGGCAGTACTTCGTGCATATAACGGCTGGGGAAGAATACAATGCTGTTGTTGCGAGGTTCAACTGTTTTGAATGTCTCAGTATTTACATATACGTTATTTTCAATTTTGCTGTCGTATATCAGCAACTCACCGCCAGAAAATGATTTTGGTTCTTGATAAAAGTAATAAACGTATGTTAGTTCTCTGGTAGCAGTATCTGGACTGCCATTATCATTATGAAGTTTGTAATAGTTACCATCATTGTGTGCAGTTAGTTGGCTTTCAATTTGTGATATAGAAAATGATGGTAAGTTTAATTTGCTTAAGATATCAGGAATCATTGCTTGAATTCTCTTTAATATCAGTTCGGAAAATTCAGGAAATGAGTAGACAACCATTGATTGGCGATAGTTAATATCGTTGGTAGAAGTATTGCTTGGCAAAAAATCTGACTCTTTCTCCAGGACATATTTGACTAAGTTTTTGTGTTCTTCTGGTTTCAGAAAATTATCTATTTGGATATAATCAGAAGCCAAAATATAATCATCTTGCAATTCTACTTTCTCTGATTGCTGTACAAAGATTGGGGGTTCTGTAACCACACCTATAAGATGTTCGCTAGGAAAACACAAAACCGAGCGACCTTCATTGATGGGAATTTGGAATAAATTCTGTAACTCAGATTCTTGTTTGTAGGCGCTAGCCACAACTGTTGTTAAAAGGCTATGCAGTAAAGTTGCATCTGATTTTAAATAAACGGTGTATTGATGTCCTCCAGTTAAAAGAAGCTGTACTTTGACATCTTTTGACTCAAATTGCTGTGAAGCTAATTGCATATACTTTTCTTTCTATAATGTTGATAAATGAGATAACTCTAAAAGTCATACTGAAAGGTTAATAGAGTACTTACAGCAGATTTAAAGTTGGGAGGTACACAAGCCAAATCTATTACCCAGATATAAAGCGTGTTTTACTCCTAAATTCTAAATTTTGCTGTATAAAATTAATTAAGAACAAGTTCAAGGCTTAAATCTTATACGTAATTGAATTTATTTAGTGAATAAATTCAATTACTGTATCACCTAGAAACAGAAAAATACCATTAATCAATTGTTCTAGCACGTCTTTTCTAATATTGTCATTCAGCAAATTCCACATAACCCGATAAAGCTTTAGTAAAGTAGAAGTATCTATTATTTTCAATAAAAAATGCCATAGTTACTATTAACTACGGCATTTTCAACTAGAAATTAAAAATTTATTTCAGTATTTACTGGGAATCAACTGCGTATTCAATCAGCTTGGCAAGCCGCTGACGTAGGGTTTCTAACCCCAAGCGCTGGCTTGCAGAAATAAATACTGCGAGGGGGAATTCTTCTCTAGCTAGAGCTAGCGTCTCACTATTGGCTTGATCGATCTTGTTAAAAATCACTAGCGCCGGGCCAGGAGTTATTGGCATTTGTGCCAAAATTTCTCTGACTGAGCGAATATGACGCAACCAAGCAGGATGAGATAAGTCCACCAAGTGTAATAGGGCATCGGCTTCTGTGACTTCCTCCAAGGTGGCGCGGAAGGCATCCATTAACGATGCAGGCAGTTCGTGTATAAACCCTACTGTATCTGTAATCAGAATTTCCTGATGTTCACTGGTTTCGCCATAAGGAATCGCCAAACGGCGGGTAGTCGGATCGAGAGTGGCAAATAACTGGTCGGCTGTATAAACTTCTGCATTAGTGAGAGCATTCAGCAAAGTGGACTTGCCAGCATTGGTATATCCAACTAAAGCAACTGAAGGAACTTCTCGATGCTGCCGTCGCTGCCGTAACCGCGAACGATGCGCTTGCAACTGAGTTACTTCTTTTTGCAGTCGGGAAATGCGCTGCCCAATGGCACGGCGTTCAGTTTCCAGTTTCGTTTCACCAGGCCCACGAGTCCCAATACCACCACCTAATCGGGACATGGTGCGACCTCTACCAGCCAGTCGCGGTTGCATGTATTCTAACTGTGCTAGTTCTACTTGCAACTTACCGGCACGAGATTGAGCGCGTTGGGCAAAGATATCTAAAATTACTTCGGTGCGGTCAACCACCCGGATGCCAATTTGCATTTCTAAGTTGCGGACTTGGGAGGGTGAGAGGTCGCGGTCGAAGACAACGAGGTTTACTCCTAGTGTTTGGGCAGTTAGAGCAATTTCTTGCACCTTACCTTCGCCAACTACGGTTTGGGGATGAACGCGCGATCGCTTTTGTTGTATTGTCTGTAATACATCTCCCCCAGCAGTATCAACTAAACGTGCCAATTCCACTAGGGTGTCTTGGAATTGTAGGGGAGTCATCTCACTGGTCATCAGCCCCACAATCAGAACGCGATCGTGGTCAGCATCAACTTCCTGGGCGATAAATTCGCGCTGGAATTCCGCTTCGAGATTTTCTACCAAGTCTACTAAATCCTGGTCTGCCAGATCGTCCAAGTCCAGAGGTGGCGATATATTCCAACTTGGGGTTTGGATTTGGCTTTCCCCTATCTTGGGAGCAGCAGGACTAGTAATCAGGGTGCGAGACTCTTGGGGTGTCAGATGAGCTAGATAAGCTTCTTTGACATACCCAGTCGCACCGCCTCCCCGCCGTGTAAATCCGGTTCCGGTAATATTTAGGACAACTAGGGCATCTAAGCGTTGCAGTGCCATAGCCGTGAGCGCCGCTTCATTTGGCGGTTCTGGCTTGAGATGGGTGGCAATACAACGAATACCACTGAGTCGTTCTGCACCGTAACGGGGCAATTCCATCGGTGGTATTTGCGTTTGGCGCGGTGTGCCTACCCCGACGCGAATCACTTGTCCGCGACGGTTGATGTAGGCGCACACAGGCTGATTGACTTCTGTGCTAATTGCTGCCAGACGCTGGGAAAACTCAGGCGTGGTGATGCGATCGCCTGGTATGCGCTGGTGATACAGCCGCTGTAGTTGCTTCAGCTGGCTGGACTTCAGACCTTGGAGATTTCCAAAAATAGTTTCTATAGGCGTTTATGACCAGTTAAATGGCCCCCCGAATCCTTATATGTCTATTTTACAACAGGGTTTAGGCTCCTATATATCTCCTTTGAGGGATGCATTGTGAATTAGTTCGCGGTGAGTATTTATTTAAACGTATGCGCGATCGCTTTTGATTCAAGTTGCTTAAAATTGAGGTTTGATATGCAAATCCCATACTTCTTTTAAACGCTTTGCGTCTGATTCGGAAATTTGCCCTATTTTAGCCAGCAATAAAAACTGTTCTAGGCTATCCAATCGAGACAGACGCACGGTTGAAGCAACACGCAAGCCACTTGCAGCCCAATCGTTTAGAGATACATCAGTTTGTGTACGTGGTTTGGCAGATGTAACTACTGCTACTACAACATCATTTGCATCTATCCACAATACAAGTAAGGGGCGCTTTTTGGAACCGCCACCGCTAGTGAATGGAATATCTGCTACCCAAAACTCACCTGCTTGGATAGTTGTCATAAAGTCCTTCGTCTTCTGGTGCGTAGCCGTTCAAAAAAGCATCATGGCTGCGGGTGCTTTCAGTTTCTTCCGCTTTTTGTTGGATGGTGATTACCCAGCGTCCTGTAGTTATATTTTCTAGTATTGATTCAGGTAGATTCAATTTTTCCCCTGGTTTTAGTTCAATTTCATAAGTCAGAGTAGTCAACTCATTTTGCATAACTGTTAGTTAGAATTTTCAGAATTTTAGTGTAATTCCATTTAGGGGCGATCGCTTTTAATTTCAGTGTAAGTGTAAAGGCTATCGCTAGATTAGTTTAGTCTTTATAGCGGTTATTGAATTAAATATTGAAAACACTCACCTTTCCGGATAGCATCAAAACAAGAGTCAGTTTTTGCTATTACACGATATTCATCACCATGCAGATTAATTGCTTTTTGTAAGTTTTCTAGTGCCTGATCAATATTACCTTTGAGAGCATAACAACACGCTTTGTTGTACCAAGCTTCATGATTATCTGGTTGGAATTGCAGTGCTTGATCAAAGGATATAATTGCTGCTTCGTAACGTTCTAAATTCTTAGAAGCATAACCCTTAGCGTACCAAGATAAATAGTCATCTGGTTTAATGCTTAATGCTTTGTCGTAGGAAGTAATTGCTATCTCGTAGTTTCCTAAATTTTCTAGTACAATACCTCGATCATACCAAGCTAAATAGTCATCTGGTTTAATTGTCAGCGCCTCTTCGTAGCATCCAATCGCTTCTTCATAGCGTCCCAAACTCTCTAGTGCATTTCCCTGACTATACCAAGCTAAGTGGTAATCAGGTTGAATTTTCACTGCCTCTTGATAAAAAGCAATCGCTGCTTCACTATCTCCAGAATTAGCTAATGCATTACCTTTACCGTACCAAGCTAAATGATAATCAGATTTAAGTTTCAGTGCTTCTTCATACGATGCGATCGCTGCTTTATAACGTCCCAGCTTTACTAGTGCAATGCCTCGATTATTCCAAATTAAGTAGTAATCGGGTTTAAATTTTAGTGCCTCATCATAAGATGCGATCGCTGCTTGATAATGACCTAAATTTAATAGTAAATTGCCTTTATTATTCCAAGCCTCATGATAATCATGTTTAAACTTTAGGGCCTCTTCGTAAGATGCAATTGCTTCTTCATAACGTCCTAGATTCACTAGCATAATCCCCCGATTATACCAGGCATAGTCATAGTTAGGCTTAATTTTCACCGCCTCATCGTAGGATGAAATTGCTGGTTCATAACATCCTAAATTTCCTAGTGCAATGCCCCGATTGTACCAAGCCTCGCGATCATCAGGTTGAATTTCCAACGCCTCATCATACGATGCGATTGCCAGTTCATTTTCGTTAGCAGTAACTAATAACTTTCCCAACTCACATAGTAAACTCGGCTTCCGGCTTTCTGTCTGGAATTTTTCTGCTAGCACATCTTTAATTTCCAGAAGTTTTTCTATTTTTTTTTCATGGCTAAGTTTTAAATATGCTTCATAATCTGCTTCGTCCAGTAGGCGAGATGATTCTTCATCTACTACTTCTGGTGTAGTTGGTAATTCAAATACACCAGAACGCCAATCAAAAAAATCTGGGGCGCGATGAATAAAATAGTTTATCGAAAATGAACGCAAAAGAAAAACAAAGCTAATGGGGAAATCATCTCTAAAGCGTTCTCGCTGTTGGTTTAAGTGATTTAAAATATGCGGAACACTGGTTAAATTGCTAAATTGTCCTTCTGTAATTTCCCCAAAACTTCTTTTTTCATATTTATATAAAGAATATTCCAGACCTTTAATCAATAAAACATCAATTTGCTTGTCTTTAACAAACTCTGCTACTGGTTGATATAAATTATCTATTGCCTCAACCAACCGCAAAACTGCAATCTTTTTCTGCGGAATCTCATGGGGAAGTTTGACAATGAACTTGTCTGCTTCGCCAGGTGTACATTGCACAAAAAACAAACCAAATCCTGACTTTCGCTTCAGTGCGCGAAGCAAATCTTGATAAACTTCTTCTGGTTCTGGGGGTAAATCATCATCCCAATCACTTAAATTTGGGTTCATGAAAGTTTCCCTACAGCTTCCTTAAATTCTGGAATTCCTTGAATCAATGGATGAATATCATACCAACGCTGCATCTCTCCCTCATCATCTAAATAGCGGTATTCTAAAAGACAACGGTTATACATCAAACTGCGATACAAGTCATCATTAATAATGCGCTTAGAACAAGACACTTCTGCTAACAGACACCATTGATGATTTTCCACAGCGCGGCGATAAGTATCTCTGGCTTGAGTAATTGCTCGTCGCACCGCCTTTTCTGAAACAGGTAATTCTTCAGTGCGTCCAATAGCGTCTTGAGTTAACAATAGCAAATTCCTCACATGACCTCCACTCATTAAACAAAGTCTGTCTAAGGTTTGGGAACCGTCAAAAATTTCCTTCTCTAGTGATAGTTCGGGTGCAATTTGCCGAACTCGCTTGTTAATTACTTCTTTAACTTTGTTAAGTCCTGGCTGGTAAACTTCACCCTTGAGAGTATTTACCATAATCATCGGCAAAATTTGGGGGTCGCCGTAGATATCTCTGAGGTCTGTTGCCCTGGTAGAATACACCATTGAAATGGGGACAGTGTAAATCAAATGGCAATCTAAAGCTTGGAGTTGTTCGCTGCGGTCTAAAAAGACTTCTTCATAGTTGGTGCGGCCATCGCCGTCTTTGACTAACACCATCCGGTCTAAATTATCGATAATTACCGCCAGTTGACTTTTACCCGTAGGTAAGTTCTTTTTTGCATCCGCTAGAAACTCATTTAACACCTCAATTAAAGTGACAGTGTAAGGATCAATTTTTTGGCGAATCTTCTGGCGTAATTCAGGAACAGCTCTTAAATTTGCGGTCAACTTGGCGAATTGAGCAACTTGGGCTTCTACTTCCAGACTCTCAAACTCTAGGGGAGTCAGCGCCAAATCTTTTAAATCTACCCAACGACTTTTTAACCAGTTGAGTATGGGGCGAGGACTGGCAATTTCTTTTAAATCTTTGAGCAAACGGCGGGTACAGGCAAGGAGTATATCTGTATATTGGGCATCTTCAGAATCGATATCCTCTTCATCAGCCGCAAAATAGACCACATAAAATTTCCGATTTTCTAAATACTTCTTTAACCTGAGTAATTCTGTAGACTTCCCTGCACCCCGATGACCAGAATACAATTGGCAAGTATTTGTATTTGCCAATTGCATCCGATTTCCCAACTCTTGCAAAATATCGGCATCTCCCCGCACATCCTGACAATCTACATATTTTGGATCGCCTGCGGGTAAGGGTTCAAAGGGGTTAAACGCGTTGTAGAGGTTTGCGAGTAAGTCAGTACTATTAAGCATAGGTAAAAAATATAGCAATGATGCTCATAATAATCGAGATTATAGAGAATTAAGGTAGATGAATCCAGTTCAAAGACTCGTCAACGGAGTTCAGAGATGGATTCATCCAGTTCAAATACTCGTTAACGGAGATAAAAGGTGGATTCATCCAGTTCAAATACTCGTTAACGGAGATAAAAGGTGGATTCATCCAGTTCAAATACTCGTTAACGGAGTTCAGAGATGGATTCATCCAGTTCAAATACTCGTTAACGGAGATAAAAGGTGGATTCATCCAGTTCAAACACTCGTCAACGGAGATAAAAGGTGGATTCATCCAGTTCAAATACTCGTTAACGGAGTTCAGAGATGGATTCATCCAGTTCAAATACTCCTTAACAGAGTTCAGAGGTGGATTTATCCAGTTCAAATACTCCTTAACGGAGTTCAGAGGTGGATTTATCCAGTTCAAATACTCCTTAACGGGGTTCAAAGATGGATGAACGCACCTCAAACACTCGTCAGCAAATAAAACTACTACGAGATGGGAAAATCTCTACTTCCCTATTCTTACAAAAGAGAAACTGGAGTTAGAGTCTTGCGCCAGCATTTCACCACTGTTTGTAATTCTCTCGACAACCAACTATCAAATTGCGGATAAACTGGCAAACGGGCTACCAATTCCCACCCCGCAGGCTGTAAAATTTCTCTCAATGCCTGTTCCTGAACATGAGGATAATCGGGATTCACCTCATCTTTTGGCCCTATTCCACCTAAATCTCGCGCACCAGCTTCGATACAAGCGAGTAACCATCGGTCATCTTTAACTAAATTCGGCGGAATTTGAATAGTAATATCTGACGGTAAAATCTGACGTGCTTTAGCAATTACTTCTGGTAATTGATGAGGGTCAAAAGGTGGTGCATCAAAAGTTTGCTGATATCCTGGACTATGAGGTTGCAGGATAACTTCTTGAATATGGTGATAACGTTGATGCAGTTGAGATATAGCTGTTAACGTTTCCCAGCAATCATCTACAGTTTCCCCAATTCCCAACAGTAACCCAGTTGTAAAGGGAATCTGCAACTCTCCCGCCCATTGCAATTGTTGTAAACGGACTTCTGGTAATTTACTCGGTGCGTGCCGATGTACACTATTTAACAATGTTGGCGTTAACTGTTCCAACATCAGCCCCATCGAAACATTCACACGCTTGAGCTTTTGCATTTCTTCAAAACTCAGTGGCCCCGCATTAGTGTGAGGTAAAAACCCCATTGAAAGCGCTAATTCACACAAATCATAAATCCGCCTAAACCATGCCTGACGCTTTGGTGAATGGGGATGTACTTCACCACTCAGTATAAGGATTTCGCAGATTTTTTCGCTTTGAAGTGGTTTTAAAATACTATCTGCATCTGAAAGACTCATCCAAGGACTTTTACCCGGTTCGCTGCGAAAGTTGCAGTAGCTACACCGATTAAAGCACTCGTAAGTGGGAACGATTGTATAAGCAGGGCTATAGGTTACAAGACGATAATTATTATTAATTGGCATAAGCAGAATAAATTTGCTCTTAGTAAGCAGCCCCAGACTTATTTTAAGGGCTAGAGACGCTGACTACAAACCTTTAATTATTCACGCCCACTTATTTATTAGAAAAATAAGAACTATTTTGCTTTGTAAATTTCTGGTAACTGCCACCAAGGAACATGAGGATACTCGTGGTGTTCTTCGTGGTAGCCGAAATGATAGCACGTGATAAATGACCACCAAATTGGACGGCTAATCGTTTGGGCACAATGAGGCTGAATATAGCCTTCGCTTGGTTCACTATGTGGGAGGAAAGTACCAAAATAAAATAATTGAAATGAACTTAAAAGCGAAGGAAGCACCCAAAACCCTATTAGATTAGCATGAGGTATATGAAAGATGTGATTAGCAAATTGATAAATAAAAGTTAGGGCAATAACTTGCCTCCAACTCCAGTAACCCTTCATAAAATGGAAATACCAAGCAAAGAAGTTTTTGTGTTTACCATTATGGAAATCTGGGTCTATTTGAGTTGCTGGATTTTGGTGGTGTAACCAATGCTTTTTTAATAATTGTTTATATGGTAAAAGACCATAAAGAGATAGTGTTAATGCCCCAATAAGATGATTAATTTTGTTGTTTTGGGGAAATACTACCCCATGCATAGCATCATGAGATGTAATAAATAATCCTGTATATAAAAATGTTTGCCAAGCTATGCTTGGCAATAAAATCCAAAGTTTTAACTTGGAAATATCAAGGGTAAGTAATAAACTCAGACTAATGACCCATACACTAACAATTACAATAGCAATGAAAAGTGCTTTAAATTGAGATTTACTTTTCACTAATGAAGTCAATTTTATTTGATGACTGGGTGGTTGTTCTAATTGAATCATGCTTTTACTCCGCCTAGTATTCAGGTGAAAATTCCTAAAATAAATATAGTCAACACAAAAAGCACTAACCACGAGCCAGAAAACTCTATTAGTGATAAGTGTTTGCATTGGATAGTGCCAGCACTTTAAGATGTTTAGAAATATTAAGATACTTTAACTAGTATTACACATACAACCGCTATATCAAAAACTGTTTTTGATTTAGAGGTTGGATCGTATAAGTAATAGTACTGCTATATTTAGTAGTTATAGAAACTAATGTTTTTAATATGGTACTTTCTAAACAGCCGAAACCTCGGAAAAGACAGTAACATAATTTAGTGGCAAGAGTAGAGAATGCAGTGGAGTCATTGGTGCAAACGCTCTAGCCGTTGATATCCTAAACTAATGTAAGCTAGAAAGCGATCGCTCTAAAGTTCAGACTGAGGATTAAATCTCAACTCTCAAGCATTACGGCCTATGCTATTGTATGTATTTTTTACTACATTGCTTTGGTAATTTTTCATTGCATATTTTACTGAAGAATTAAATTACATTACTTAATCATATTTAACCCATGAATTAGGGCTATCTGTCTTTAGTACTAAAATGCGAATAAGTCTAAAGTAGGAGGTTTTCAATATTTTCAGAAAACATTCTAAAGTTAGCAAAATAGTATTTATAATTTCAAATAAATCTAATCTAAATTAAAAAATTTACTGATTTTCATCGTCAAAATTAAGAAAGATAAAATGATAAGTGTGGCTCCTAGTATGCTAGAAATTTGGAGCCATTCACTACAAGAGAATCATCCTAGAAAACTACACCACGAATAGCTTAAAATTATTCGCATTCTCGTTTTGTCACATAGTGGCGGTAGCGAAACATTGCTTCCAATTGCGCTTGCACTAGCCAACCACTGAGAAATTCAACACCTCCTCCACCAGGCATAGAAAAGGAAATAGCGTCAGTTAATCTGGTTTTGCCATTTTCCGGTTCAAATTCATGTCGATGTACCCAAGATTCAAAGGGTCCAGATATCTGTTCATCAGTAAACAGGCGATATTTTTCACATTCAGTATGACGGGCTAACCAAGTTAAGGGTAATGGACCGAGAAACAAGCGAAATTCGGTGATAGCGTTCACGTTCAGCCCTCCTTCACGACGAACCACTTGAACTGGCTGCCAAGGTGGATTCAACAGTTGCAAAATATCTGGCCTTTCGTGAAATTTCCAAACTACTTCTGGTGAGGCATTAATGATTGAGGAATGTTTAAAGTGCAGCATGGAAAGAAAAACCTAAAATTCAACTTTCGGATTCGGTATCAATTTCGATATCTAGGGTATCTTCATCAACCCGCACATACAAAATATTTGGGTTACAACAAACTTGACAATCTTCAACGTAAGATTGCTGTCCTCCAGCACTCAAATCAATAAAAGTTAAGTTCGGTTCGCCACAATAGGCGCAGTAATACTCAGCTGTGTTTTGCATCAAGTTTTCAGCTATGAAGTCAATGGCTGTAATTCTTTTGGGGATGGATTGATATAACTTTTAGCATCAGCCAAATGCTTTAGTAGTGTAGACTGTGGCAGAGGCCCTTGCAAGTGGCTCCAGGGTAATACTTGTTCTGTCGACCATTCGGCGTGGACGTAGAAATCTAAATCGGGGATTTGTCCTTTGAGTTGCTTAAAAGCACGTTTGTAGCTACCCAAGGAATCGCCAAAGTCACGAGTAAGTTCGAGAAGTTGGGAGAGTCTGCGATCGCCTCTCGACAATAAAGCCTGTATAATCGACCAATTATAGCTTTCTGGGCGAAATTCTATGCCCTGTGGTTTTAGCTGTTTTTGCAAAAACTGTAACCGCTTTTCTGCTTGCCGATTCACCCCAAACCATTGAAACGGTGTGTGTGCTTTGGGTACAAAGGTGCTGCAACCGTATGTTAAGCGCAATCCCGGTGCAGCTTTTTTGATATTACGCATCATCGCCACGGTTTGCTCTAAATCTTCTGCTTCTTCACCAGGAATTCCTGCCATTCCGTAGAGTTTCAAGCTTTTTAATCCGCCAGTTTTGGCATTTATGGCTGCTTGAATAATTTCATCGTTATGCAGCTTTTTGTTGACGATTTGGCGGATTTTCTCAGAACCACTCTCTACTGCAATGGTAAGCGATCGCGTGTCTCGTTTCGTCAAAGTTTCTGCTAACTGGACTGTTACAGTATTGGTTCGCACTGAGGCAATACTGAGACGGACATCATCATACTTTGGTTGACTAATATAATCTAGCAAAGCCTCAAATTCTGGATGTTGAGTAACTGAAGCCCCTAATAATCCTAGCCGATTTGTGACTTCTAAACCTTTGGCGATCGCTGGAATTAACGAATCTTCCAGACTGGCTGTTCTAAAAGGCAGTGTGAGATAACTCGCCAAACAAAAGCGGCACATTTCTGGACAACTTCTCACCACTTCCACCATGTAGATATTTTCCCATGCCGCTTTTTCAGTGACTACAGTGGATGCCGATAAAGTATTTCCCCGGTAAGTTTGCTTTTGCACCACTGCGGGAATTTCCGGAGAAATTGGTTGAATTGACTTTACTTCACCATCACTTGTATGATATTCAACCTCATACAAACTGGGTACATAAATTCCTGGTATTTGTGCAAGTCTTTTTAGTTGAGTTTGTCTTGAGGCATTTCTTACTTCTTTGTAAGCCTCAATAAAATTCCCTAACAGGGTTTCGCCATCTCCCAGTAAAACGACATCAAAAAAATCTGCAAAAGGTTCGGGGTTAGCAGTGAGAACTGGGCCACCACCAAAAATTATCGGATGAGAATCATCACGAGAGGTTCCTCGAATGGGAATTTCTAAAGATTCCAGCAAATTTAAAATATTTACATAATCCAGTTCCCACGAAATAGAAAATCCCACAATTTCCGGTGTTCTGGGGAGTTGTTCGTGAGTATCTGTAAACAGGCGACTCACCTGCACATCATCACGCATTGCCAAAGTTGCCCACACCACCTGATAGCCAAGGCTAGTGATACCTACGCTGTACTCGTTGGGAAAGGCGAAAATTATGGGGATAGCGTTGGTGTCTGGGGTGGTAGGTATAAAGAGAAGGCGTTCAGAGTCAAATACAGATGATGTCACAGGTGTTTGTTAGAGGCAAGTTTATCTATATTTAATTTTAAGCCATAGAATAATTAAGTTAAAAATCAATGTTATGGCGTTAGCAAGAATAATTGGCAAGGATTGTAAATAAATTCCATAGATTAGCCACAAAAAAACACCACTTATAAATGTAATCAGGGTAACTAAAGAAACATCTTTGGCTGATTTTGTTTGCCAAGTTTTAAACATCTGCGGCAAAAAAGAGATTGTGGTTATTGTGGCGGCAGCTAATCCTAAAATTGTTATAAAATCCATGCGATGCAACCAGATCAATTCATTTGTAGTTTAACGCTAGACTAACACTTGCAGATTACATTAAATTTTACTTAGTTTATCTTTTGCTTTTTTGATGTAATTTTATTTTCTGATTCAGATTTTATTATTTGAATTTTTGATATAAGACTTCGCCCAAGCATACCGCTGTGGATCTTTATTTAGTAAGTAGTTTATCACTTGTCGACGCTTATTTTCATCCTTGGTATTTTTCACTACTCGCTTGATTTCAGAATCCATATCTCTAGGATTAGCACCACGTTTGATTGCTTCTTGAAACCAATATTCACCATCTGAATATTGATGTCGTTCAAAACAAATGGCTCCCATCAAAGTGTAAGGGTGATGGCTTTTTGGTTGATACTCAATAGCTTTACGGGCGCAATTTTCTGCTTCATCTAATTTCCCAACATCTCGAAAAGCCCCGCCTCTGGTAGTTAGCAACGCTGATTTGAGTTTATTTTCTTTAATTTTGTCGAATTGTAAATTATTTGTCAGTTGCAATGCCTGTTTTGGTTCATCTGCTTTGCGCCAATGACTGCTGGCATTTGCTAAGTTCCATTTGTTATCAGTGCGCTGAAACTCCTGCTGATAAAAATTTGCTTCAATTGTGTGGTAAGTAATCCGAATCTTACCAGAGAATAATTTATTACCTTGGTACTGAGGCTCTTGTTGCCATCTATAATAACTATATGTTGCTTGAGGCTCTTCAATTTTAGTCTCTTGAAGCCAAGCAACATCTGTTGCTTCAAGTCGCTCTTTTAACTCCAGCTTTTGCAAAATTGTGTATAAAAGACTGGTGTGTGATTTATCTTGATAGTGTAAAACATCATATTTTGATTTCAAAGCTGCAAAATGCTTTTGTTGTGCAAGAGCAATTATATCTTCTCGCCCATTATTTTTTAGCCACTCAATTTCTATTTCGTTTAGATTTTCTCCTGATTCTATATTCAACTTGAGACTATTAGCATATTTATTGTTAGCAATTTCTATTGTCTTACTCAGCTTACGTTTTTTCAAGAAGTTAATATCCTGTTCACCTAACTGATTGGATAAATCAAGTCTTTTGAGAACTTTATACAGGTGATTTTTAGGGGATACATCTTCATAATGAGTTACTTTATACTTAACTCTCAAGGCAGCAAACTCTCGTGTTTCTTTCAGTTCTTGAGCAATAAAAATAGTTTCGCTAAGTCCTTGCTGTTCCAACCATTTAATTTCTGACTCACCCAGATTTTTGTTTGCATCAATATTTTGTAGTATTAGATACAGTGGACTGGATAATGATAAATCAGAGTTTCGATTCGCTTGGTATTTATCTCTTAACTGAGCAAAGTCAGCTTCTTTTACGGACTCTTGTTGTTGAAAAAATTCTGCTGTTTCAAAGAGTTCGTTATTGATCAGCCAATTATATTCAGAATTACTTAAACTTTCTGTTAACTCTAATTTTTTAAGTATTTGATAAAGTAGACTATCAGGATATGAGTCTTGATATTGAGTAGCTTTATATTTAGATTTAAGTTGACTAAATAGTTTTACCTCTTGAGCAATTTTATTGGTTTCATATAAACCATTTGCTCTTAGCCATTTAACCTCTAAATCAGTAAGGAAATTTCCTGACTCCAGTTTCAAAAGAATGAAATAGAGATGACTAGATTCCCAGGAACCGTTATAACTTGTAGCTTTGTACTTAGATTTCAATTTGGAGAATTCAAATTCTAAATTTCCGAATTCTTGTACTTTATATTTCTGCTCTTGCTTGATAGCTTCTAAAGTCTCCTCAAGCCGAGACTCTCCCAACCAATTAGATTCTAAGTCAAGGAGTTCAATTCCTAAGTCAAGTTTTCGTAGTATGAGATACAGCAAACTAGCGGGTAATGAATCTCCATATTGAGTTACTTGGTATTTGGACTTTAAAGCAGCAAAGTGTTCTAAGCGATTTTGAGACTCTTTACCCATATTGCTAACAGATGCGATCGCACGTAGTTAAATGTGTTATCCGCTACTATAGCAATACAGATAAAAAAGGGCGAGTCAGACACTCACCCTCGAAGCATAAATATTTTATGAAAGTCCACGTACAATCCCTACAACACCTTACACTGTCCATGATGCCGTAACAAATGGTCACACAACACCAGTGCCACCATTGCCTCCACCATTGGAACTGCACGCGGTAACACACAAGGATCGTGCCGTCCTTTCGCTGCTAATAAGGTTTCTTCACCTTCACGAGTTACTGTCTTTTGCTCTTTTCTAATTGTCGCCGTCGGCTTAAATGCAACTCGTAAAATGATATTTTCTCCGTTGGAAATTCCCCCCTGAATACCACCAGAACGGTTAGTTACAGTGCGAATTTCACCATTTTCATCAATATAATATTCGTCGTTATGCTCAATTCCGGTTAACAGCGTTCCGCCAAAACCGGAACCAATTTCAAAGCCTTTGCTAGCAGGGAGAGACATCACACCCTTAGCAATATCAGCTTCCAATTTGTCAAATACTGGTTCGCCCAAACCTTTCGGCACATTACGCGCTACACATTCTACGACACCGCCGATAGAATCACCTTGTCTACCAACTTGTTCAATTAATTCAATCATGCGATCGCTACATTCAGCATCGGGACAGCGAACGATGTTGCTTTCCACTTGTTCTAAGGTGACTGTATTTGGATCGACTACACCTTCCAAGTCCTTGATGCGCTTGACGTAAGCGATAACTTCAACATTGGCAACTTGACGGAGAATTTTTTTAGCGATCGCACCTGCTGCTACTCTGCCAATTGTCTCACGTGCTGACGATCTACCCCCGCCTTGCCAGTTGCGAATGCCATATTTCGCGTCATAAGTTGCATCTGCATGAGAAGGGCGATACTTCTCGGCCATCTCGTCATAGTCTTGCGAACGAGCATCTTTGTTCCGTACCAAAATTCCTATAGGCGTTCCTAGTGTTTTGCCTTCAAATACACCCGATAAAATCTCGCAGGTATCCGCTTCTTTGCGAGGTGTCGTAATTTTACTTTGTCCTGGACGCCTTCTATCTAATTCCACTTGAATTTCTTCTGCCGAAATTTCTAATTGTGGAGGACAACCATCAATCACAACCCCCACACCGCCGCCGTGAGATTCACCAAAAGTAGTTATGCGAAATAGATGACCAAAAGTGTTGCCCATGATCTTAAAGAAAAAGGATGAGGCTTATGTATTTTACCTAGAGTTTGTGCAAAAGTTAATTTTTATGCTTTAGCACTGAGAATTTTTGACGTATAGCATTCCTAAATTATTTGTTAAAACCTCTATTTCTTATCTCTCCGTGTTCTCTGCGCCTCTGTGGTTCGATTAGAAAACTATTTTTCACAACTCATTTAGGATTACTATCTAACCTATCTTTTACCTATACAAATAAGAAAGCGCCCTCCGTTACCAGAGGGCGCTTTCTTATTTAGCTAAACTTCAGAATTAACCGTTGATAGCAGGAGCAGTTAGAGCTACAGGAGCAGAATCGCCAGCAGCCAAATCGAGAGGGAAGTTGTGA
>NZ_JBALDP010000038.1:0-28578 GCF_036917355.1 Nostoc sp. | reverse complement strand
CTGACTCCTGAATTCTGACTCCTGAATTCTGACTCCTGAATTCTGACTCCTGAATTCTGACTCCTGAATTCTGACTCCTGAATTCTGACTCCTGAATTCTGACTCCTGACTCCTATATTTATGATTTCTACTCAACTGATAATTTTTTGTATAAATCCACGCTGTAATAGCCCCATTAATCCTATGGGAGATAACGTCTGTGCCAGTTGCCAAACTCCTTTAGTTCACCGCTATCTTTGGGCGACTGGCTCATTGTCTGCTTACATCCCACCAGGCACAAAGGTAGCAGATAGGTATGAAGTAATTAAACAACAGATTTGGCTGGATACTCAACCAGGACTGCCGCCAGATGTACCTGAAGAATTGCCAACGGAAGTAATTCCTTATTTACGGTTATATCAAGAGCGGTTACATCTGCCCCAGGCTTATGGGTTTGTTAATAATCTTGAGCAAGATACAACTGATATCCTGTTATTGGAAAATGCGCCGATAGATAAGACAGGAAATATCTATCCAACTATTGTTGAGGCTTGGGAGGAAGCCACGGCAGTACGACAAGTTTATTGGTTGTGGCAAATTCTCCAACTTTGGACACCTCTAGCAGAATTGGGACTTAGCCGCAGTTTACTAGTAACAGAGAACTTGAGAGTCGAAGGTTGGTGTGTGCGACTCTTGGAACTTTACCAAACACCAAATGATGAAAAGTTGAGTTTACAAAATCTGGGGGAGTGTTGGCAGTTTTGGGTAGCTTCTGCAAAGGCATCAGTAGCTAAGGCGTTACAGAACATTGTGCAGGAGATGTGTGAAACTGAGATTGAGTTAGAGGCGATTAATATTCAACTCAATAATTTACTACTAGCGGCTGCGGCAGAATTGCCATTAGTTTTAAAGGTGGCAGGTTCTACAGATATTGGCCCAATAATGGTGCAAAATGAAGATGCTTGCTATCCCAATAGTTTGACTGATTTAGATGAACCTTTATTGCGCCACTTGTCGATTGTTTGCGATGGCATTGGCGGACATGAAGGCGGTGAGGTTGCGAGTCAGTTGGCAGTGCAGTCTGTAAAGTTGCAAATTCGCGCTTTACTAACTGAGGTGACTGAACAAACTGCACTTTTTCCACCTGAATTGTTGCAGGAACAATTAGAAGCAAGCTTACGGGTGGTAAATAATGTAATTTGTGCCCGCAATAACGAACAAAAACGCCAGGGCAAAGAACGCATGGCTACAACTATTGTCATGGCGTTGCAAGTTCCACAACGAATCCAGACAAGTACTGGGTGGCAATCAAATAATACCCATGAGCTTTACTTGGCTAATGTTGGCGATAGCCGTGCCTATTGGATTACTCGCAATTATTGCCAGCTACTAACAGTAGATGATGATGTGGCAACGCGAGAAGTACGCTTGGCTAAAAGTTTGTATCGAAAGGCACTTTTTAGACCAGATGCGAGTGCCTTAACTCAAGCATTGGGGACAAGAAATTCAGAATCTTTGCGTCTCAAAATTCAGCGATTTATTCTGGAAGAAGATGGCATTTTGCTACTGTGTTCTGATGGGTTAAGTGATAATAACTGGGTGGAACAATCTTGGCAGGATTATGCAATACCCGTGTTAGCAGGGCAAATGACAGTTGAAGATGCTGTCCACAATTGGATTAACTTGGCAAACGAAAAAAATGGGCGTGATAATACATCGGTTGTGATGACCTATTGCCGTGTCTCTCCAGAATACTTAGTACCTGTGACTCCGGCGTTGCCAGAAGAGATTATAGAAGCAGAAATACAGGAAGAAGAACTAGAGGAACTAGAAGAATTAGAGGAATTAGAAGAACCAACTTCTTTTACAGAAAGTTCGCAAGCTTTGCTAGATTTGGATCTAAATTTGGATTTAGATTTGGATCTTTCAGAGGAACCACCTCTCAACCCAGAAATTCCACCAACTTTAATTACAAAACCGAAGTGGGATAAACGTTTGGTAATGCTGGGGGGAGTGTTGGCGTTGCTTGTAGGGGGTACAAGTCTGGGATTATTTGCTTGGTGGCAAATTAATCCTCAAGGATTCCAGCAGATGTGTCGGCAACTTCCCCAAAAGGTGCAGTCAGTATGTCCGAGTGGGAAATAGATTATACCGAAATATTTTAATGTTGATGAGGAATATTGCAGTATTGATAAGGAATATTGTAATGTTGATGAGGAATATTGCAATGTTTGGGAGAAATATTGCAATATTGATGAGGAATATTGCAATGTTTGTGAGAAACATTGCAATGTTAATGAGGAATATTGCAATGTTTGGGAGAAATGTTGCTATTTTGACAAGAACTACTTGTACATTCAGAGTGACGAAGAAGAAAGTTGCGATCGCTAGCGAAAACTCCTTTAAAATCTCGTTTCTAGCCTCTGGCTGGAAATGCTACTCATGGCGGCTCTGCCGCCTGCAAGGGAGGCGGAGCCTCTAGGACGGCATTCCCAGTCGGAGACTCGGAACGAGGCGATCGCGCCACAGATGACTTTAAATCACATCTTGCACTTGTATCATATCCGGCTAATTACTTACACTTACCACATCTGTGCAAAAATTGGAAAACTCTTTTTCCCCCTTACCCTTTCCCCTTTCCCCCTGCTCCCCTGTATCATATCCGGCTAATTACTTACACCTACCACATCTGTGCAAAAATTGGAAAACTCTTTTTCCCCCTTACCCTTTCCCCTTTCCCCCTGCTCCCCTGCCTAACCTAATGGGCAAGGTATGCCAATGCCATATCCCTGTGCGTAATCAATACCTAATGCCGTAATTCGCTCTAAAATCGCATCATTCTCCACAAACTCAGCAATCGTCTGAATACCCATTACACTGCTAATGTGCGTGATTGCTGTCACAATTGCATCATCCACAGAATTTTCAATAATGTTCCGAATAAAACTGCCGTCAATTTTCAGGTAATCCACAGGGAGAGACTTGAGATAAGCAAAGGACGACATCCCCACCCCAAAATCGTCCAACGCGAAGCGACAGCCCATCTCTTGAAGTGACTCAATGAACTGCTTGGCTTTTACGAGGTTAGCGATCGCTACAGTTTCGGTAATCTCAAAACAGATGCGCTGGGGTGAGATCGGGTATAGAGAAAACTGCTCATACAAAAAGTTAATGAATTGATCGTCGTTGATGCTAGAGCCAGAGAGGTTAATTGCATAGATACTTTGTTTATCGCCAACAAACTTTGGCCAATTCTTGAACAGAGTCCGAATCACCCAGCGATCGATCAGGTGCATCAAGTTGTAGCGTTCTGCTGCTGGAATAAACGCCATCGGCAGAACTAAATTTCCCTGCTCATCCCGGAGCCGCAGCAAGATTTCATAATGGTTGTTGTTTCGATCTGCCGGAGCGATCGCAGCAATCTTTTGAGCATACAGACAAAACCGATCGCTTTCTAACGCTTGAGAAATGCGGCTGACCCACTGCATCTGCTCACGCTGTTGCAGTCGCTCCTGGTCGTCAGTCTGAGCAACGTACACGCGATTACGCCCCCGATTTTTTGCGCTATAGCAAGCTGCGTCAGCCGTACTGATAATCTCTGCAAGGTTCTCGCTATTGCTGTCGATCCCAACTAAGCCGATACTTGCTCCAATTGAGAACCCTTGCTCTTGGCAAACAAATCGGAACTCTTGAACACACAAAAGCAATTCATTAGCAACTCGTAAAGCTTGTTCTAGCGTACATTGATTGAGCAATACCCCGAATTCATCACCCCCTAACCGTGCCAGTGTGTCAGTTTTCCGAATCTTCTCCTGCAATAGGGCAGTAATTTGACGCAGTAATTCGTCTCCAGCTAGATGACCACAGGTATCATTGACAATTTTGAAGCGATCGAGATCCAAATAGCACAACGCATGAACTTGGTAGTCTAACTTGGCAAGGTGTAATGATTGTTCAACGCGCCGCTCAAATTCCTGGCGATTCACCAATCCGGTTAAGGCATCATGGGTTGCTTGCCAGGATAGCTGATGCGCCAGCTTGCGGTTCTGAGTCACGTCATGAAACACCATAACCGCGCCAATAACTTGTCCCTCACGATTGCGAATGGGCGCGGCTGAATCTTCAATCGCAATCTCTTGACCATTTCGAGCAATTAAGACGGTATGGTTTGCTAAACCCACAATTCGATTTTCTTGTAACGCTAGGTCAATTGGATTCTGAACTGGCTCGCGTGTTATTTCATGCACAATTTTAAAGATTTCTAGTAACGGCAACCCTTGTGCAGATGCTTCACTACATCCAATCAGAGATTCTGCAATCGGATTGAGGTATTGAATCTTGCTAAAGGCATCTGTGGTAATAACTGCATCTCCAATCGATTGCAACGTCACCTGAGCTAATTCTTTTTCCTGAAAAAGTGTTTCTTCAATTTGCTTCAGGGCTGTGATATCGCGTCCCACTGATTGAAATTCGATAAAGCATCCTTGTTCGTCAAACAGCATTCGGTTATGCCACTGAGTCCAACGCACCTTATTTGCCACAACCACGCGATTCTCAATGATGAGAACAGGATTATCAGCACTCATTGAAGCGATTAATTGAACAACTCGCTCCCGATCTTCCTCAAAGATAGCCGGTTGATAGCGGCTGCCGATCAGTTCCTCTGGCAATTGTCCAAAATAAAGCGCATAAGCTTGGTTGACAAACGTAAGTGTACCGTCTGGTAAATATCGGGCAATGAGTTCAGTCTGATCTTCGACAATGGCACGGTAGCGAATCTCACTTTGTTTGAGAGCAATTTCTGCTTGCTTGCGTTCTGTAATGTCTAGAATAGCTCCATAGAGTCTAATCTTTTTACCTTGAGTATCATAAGCTACCTCTGCTCTCGACTCTAGGTAGCGCAATGAGCCATCAGGTCGGATAATGCGATATTCAAGATTGAAAGGGGTGCCATTGGCGATCGCCCCTAGTAGATGCCTCTGCAACATCGATCGGTCTCCTGGGTGAAGCATCTGGAGAAATGCAGCCTGTGTCGGTGCTGATTCAGCAGGATTTAAACCAAAGATACGGAAGGTTTCGGCTGACCAAATTTGTTTTTGAGACTCTAAGTACCATTCCCAACTGCCCAGATGGGCAACCTTTTGAGCAGTAGCTAGCAGCTTTTCACTGCGTCGGAGTTCTTCCTCGGCTTGTTTGCGTTCGTTGAGTGCGACTTGCCGTTCTGTAACATCTTGGGCAGTCCCATAGAGGCGAATTACTTTTCCATCCGCGTTGAATTCTGTATGTCCAATTCCCTCAATATAAATAGTAGACCCGTAAATTGGAGATGCGCGCAGAATGAGTTTGTAGGATTCGCCAGTTGTCATTGCCCGCTCAATTGCTTGGGCTAATTTTCCTGCATCTTCTGGGCAGTACAGTTGCAGATTTTCTTGATAGCTCAGCTCAAGAAGCGCGGGATCTCGATTAAACAGGTCGAACAGTTGCTTTGACCAAGTAATTTTGCCAGTGGCAATATCAAATTCCCAATTACCGAGACGAGCAACTTGCTGAGATTCTTCTAATAAGGCTTCACTCTTGCGTAGTGTTTCTTCAGCACATTTGAGATCGGTGACATCCACCACCAGCCCATCCCAAACTACCCGGCCATCTTGCAATTGGCGTGGCGTAGAACGAAAATGTAACCATTTCAGCCGAGCGCTGGGCGTTTGGATTCGCAGTTGTATATCAAACACCGAGAGATTCCGCCGAGATTCATCGACTGCTGCCAACAGGAGTGGTGCATCTTCTGGGATAAACTGGCAATAGAGCAAACTTGAATCCTTCAGTGCATCTTCTGCCTTGACTTCCATCAGTTTTTCAATCCCCGCGCTGATATAAGCAAAGCGATCGCTGCCATCAAATTCCCGGATTACCTTATAAATTGCCCCATTGGGCAGATTATCGCCAATTCGCCGCAACATAGCTTCTCGCTCTTGTAGTGCGAGTTCTGCCTGTTTGCGTACACTAATTTCCTTCTCCAGTTCTCGATTGGCTGCTTCCAATTGTGCATGACTGGGGAGAGCAAGTGCTTTTGGTACTAAAGGTATAAGTTCAGAAGCTGTGTACAGTGAAACTAGAGCTGTAATTGCTTTCAGGCAACCACTCAACCAATAAGTTGGATACCAGAGCGTCCAAATCTCCATTAGGTGGGTAGTGCCACAAGTAACAATAAATATTGCAAATAGTAGAAATATCCGGTTGAAGGGCAAATCTTGGCGCTTGCGGACAAAATAAAGTAACGTGATGGGAATGGAATAATAAGAAAGCGCAATTAAACTATCGGATACAATATGCAAACCCAATAATTCTGGTTTCCAAAGATAGCAATGACCGTGAGGAATAAACTGTTTATGAGCAAGAAGGCTTTTCCCAAATTCCAGCATCACATTGTCTCAAACACAAGTTGTTTGCTCTAAATATTAGTTATTTATAATACTAAAATTTATTACGAATATCGAAAATCAGGACACGCGATCGCTGCTGTGCTTTCTTTCTTTACCATAGGCTACGCGATCGCTTGAAAGCTGCCATTTGTGCGATTATCAGCAGGCAAGTTGTCTTCCCATTCAATCATCTCCCTCTTACAAGGCTTTGGGTTTGATGAACTTAAGGGTCATGCGATCGCTCTCTCCAATGGTGAGGAAGCGTTCCCTGTCTTTTTCACCTTGGCTCAAAGTTGGAGGTAGTGTCCAAACTCCGCCCGGATAGTCCTTGGTATCTTTTGGGTTGGCATTAATCTCTGATTTGCTCACCAATTTAAAGCCAGCATTTTCCACAGCAGCAATTACCCCATCTTCAGACATATAGCCTGTTTTGATACTCTCTTGTAAAGAAATCCCCCCAAGGGCGCGGTGTTCTTCCACCCCTAAGATGCCTCCTGGCTTAAGTGCTTTGTAAGCCGCCGCGTAAACCTGCTCGGCATAGCCAGCTTTCACCCAGTTATGAATATTGCGGAAGGTAACAACTATGTCCACAGAGTTTTCTGGGGCTAGGGTAAGTTCATTTGGGGGATTGATTTGGGCTACTTTGACCTTACCAAAAATTTCTGGATTAGCTGCTAGTTTCTCTTGCAAGGCCAAAGCAGGTTTACTTGTGCTTGGAGCAAAGTTAGTAACTATGAGTTGTCCCTTGGGTGCTAGAAATGGGGCTAATATCTCAGTATACCAGCCGCTTCCTGGCCACAATTCAACCACCGTCATCTTTGGGCGCAGACCGAAGAATTCGAGAGTTTGGGCTGGGTGGCGGTACTTGTCTCGGAGGCGATTCTGCTCTGAGCGATGACTGCTGGTGAGTATAGTTTGGAGTGTAGTTGCGCCGTTAAATGTCGTTTTTTCGCTCTCGTTGGCTAAAACATTGGGGGATATCACAGCTGCCAATACAAGGAAAGCTAGAGTCAGGGCTTTCAGTAAACTTTGACGGAGGATGAGATTTTGTGCAAATTTCATAGCTGTTGTTTTTATTTTCCCTTTCAGCATAAGGGTTAATAGCGACAGCAAACCCCTTGGGTATATAGGATATAGAAAAGTCCTCAGCTTTAGGTTGCTAGTAGTCTGCCAACCCAAAAATGCGCTTGTGAGGGCTGGGGAAAGGGGAAAGGGGAAAGGGTAAGGGATTTAAAACCTTTCCCCCCGCCCCTTATCCCCAGAGGGGACCCCACCTTCCCCCTTACCCTTTACCCCGCCAAGTCACGAAAGCGAACTACTAGGGACTAACTACTTTCGGCTTGTAAACTGATTTACTGATTGAGCAGTCCGATCGCCATCTCAAGGTGCATCTTAGCTTTATGCAAGTTCAGTAAACTCTCTTGGTCGTATCGGTCAGGGTAGCTCATAGCCTTGCGCTCTAAAGTTATCCGAATTAGTGCCGCTTGTTCATCAGTGGGGGAGTTCATCTCATCTACAACCCCTTCGAGGAATTGAATAACACTAAAGCCTGGTGATTTTAACCCTCTTCCTTGCCTTAATTGAGAGAGTGCTATCTGTGGGAATGCCATCAAGGTGACAATCCAACTAGTCTTGTACCCTCCATTCCCAGTAGGCTTTAATCCGTAACGCCTACATAAGTCTCTCAACTCAGCAGTGGTTTTGATTTCGAGTTCTGACCTTGTGAACATAAAATAGAATTACCCATTTGTAAAAGTGGTATCGGTGGTGAACTGTTTTGACAGACGCGAACACCACCGATTAAAACTCTATCTATATGTTCACGTATCGTTCAAGCTATATTTACATCTCTCAACAATGCCTAACCCTAAAGGTAATCCAGAAAATTTAAAACCACTTAAGTCTGATAGAGAAGAACCGCTAACACAAAATCTTAATTTTCGTGTCACCGAAAAAATGAAGGAAGAGGTAAAAGCACAAGACGACCCTCCTGAGTTTTGTAGAGAAGCTATTCAGAAAGCACTGGATGAGAAAAAAAGGAAATAGTGTCGCGTTATTGGACTTTAGTGCAACACAAATTCAATTCTTTTTTTAAGTGTTCTCTTAATTCATGGACATCATTCCAGTGAGCTTTCAGTGTTTTACTTTCCAACGATATAGCGTAAGTGTTACGACGATTCCATCTGACTTTCATTACATCGGACTCAAGAGTAATACTACGGTAATTACTGAAGTCAGAAATCCTCCAATGAACCTTAACCCATCGAAAAATCCCCCACACTTCTTCTCCCCATTGAGGTTCATCCTCACTTGCCTCATTAACCAGTTCAACTACGTGCGTCAGGTATCTCTTTTTGCACCCATCTGGTATTTTTTTATGCTCTCCTGTGGTATTGTCTTTGCAGTCATGCGGTATTTGAGAAAGGATGAGAAGGGATCCTTTTGGTAGTTCACGCGCGTGAGATTCTACTACTGTTGTACTTTCACGTCTTTTAAAGTTCAATCGAAAGTAAGCTCCAATAGGATATTCAGGATACGCCCACTGTGTCTCATCACCTTGGTCAGTGACACTTTTGATATAATCCAAACGATTACAATCCATTATTTCTTACTACTGCCTTGTAGTAACTAGACCTTTTTCCATATCTAGTTTGCCCAAACTCTCATTAAAAACTTTGAGGTTTATTTTGCCCTACTTTGCCAAGTGCAGGTGTACGCGTAAAATTCCTTGAATTACCTGTTGTACAGCTTCTTTACTCAAGCTGCCATCTACTCGAACAATTCTTGAGGGATAGGATGCTGCTAACTCTGCATATCCTTGCTGAACGCGCCGATGAAAAGCGATTGTCTCTTGTTCAATGCGGTCTAGTCCTACTTTATCTGAGAGTTTGCGGGACAGTCCAACCTCGACATCGACATCTAGCCAAATAGTTAAGTCACTTTCTAAACCACCAGTAGCAATATTATTCAGCTGATTGATTAAACTCATATTCAGACCGCGACCATATCCTTGGTAGGCAATGGTAGAGTCAGTGTAGCGATCGCATAAAATATATTTCCCAGCTGCAAGATTTGGTTTAAGCTCTTGTTCAACGTGTTGCGATCGGTCAGCAGCATACAACAAAAGTTCTGTCACTTCTGCAACTGGTTTATCTTCTGACTTTTCTAGTAGCAAGCGGCGAAGATGTAAACCTAACTCTGTTCCCCCTGGTTCGCGAGTTACCACCACAGAAACACCTAGACTTTCCAACCATTCAGAACAAAGCTGCATTTGGCTGGTTTTGCCACAGCCTTCCACCCCTTCAAATACAATTAATTTACCACCCATGCTTTTTTGTTCGCTGCAATAAACTGATTCGCTGACGTTTCATCAGATCAAGAATAGCGCGAAGTCTCAAACCATAAACTGCGATCGCGTAGGCGTAGCTCATCGTAGATATCGCAGTTTATGATTCAATACAGTTCAGATAAGACCAAAACACTTGTAGAGACGGCGATTTATCGCGTCTCGAAAACTACGATTTAGTTACCTAAAAATTACTGTCACTTAGACGGTATAATATCTCGCCAGCCTTTGGCACAAGCAATATACCTTCATCCTCTCGGTTAGCCCATTCAGTGGGTTGAATAGTCGCCGGATCGCGATAGTTTAAGTTATGAGCAGCACAGCGTTCAGCAGAAATGCCAGTCGCTAAAGTAACGCGAATTCGTGCTTGTTCTCCTTTTATGGGATCAAAAGTACCCATCCCTTTTAAGTGAGTACTATGGGCTAGCACTCCAGCAGGATACTCTTGGAATTTATGCCACTGTTTGAGAAAGTAATCCCGCACATGATAGCCAACTTCGGATAAAATTTCACCGTGTGTATAGCTAAACTCGGTAATGTGAGGAGCATATATAATTACTTCGCCTCCATCGGCCACTACTGGCTCTAGCTTGTACATTCCTTTAGCGGCTGTCCAAATGTCGTCATACATTTGGGGCATGACTGAAAGCACTTTTTTAAAAGGCCGATCTACATATTTAATATGCAGTTTAGCTGATAGTTTTGCAGCAGCTTCCCAGGCTGACTCTGGTCGATCTATATAAAGTCCAGCTAACTGATTTGTTTTCGGTGCGACCACCATCGCCAAACAAAGCTTTGGGGTAGAAATCAGGTTAGCGGCTCGGTTAATCAAACGCCGGACTGGTGTTATTCCCAGCGTACCAATAATTTCATAACAGGTTATTAAAGCACCTAACCAGTGGGAGAGATTAATTACTTCTTGACCACCAATCCCAGGAAAAAAATATTTATTGCCACCAGAAAAACCGACAACTTCATGGGGGAAAACTGGGCTACAAATTACGATCAAATCGTATTCTGCTACCAGCTTATTAATCCGCACATCAACTTTCTGATGTAGCATACCACCGCTAATTTCTGCTATCTCGTCTGCCGAAATTACTCCACAAGAAATAAAAGTATCTGGCTCATTCCAAAGGTGATTAAAGATGCGAATTTTTTTAAAAGTTGTCTCTCGTTCCTCTGGTGTTACTCCTACCAAGTGATTAATTTGTTCTTCACTCATAGGATTATGTGTACCCAGAGCAATTAAAAAATCCAGAGCCGCTACTCTTTGACTCAACTCCTGATGAAGCAATCGAAACATTTGCGGGATAGGAGCAGTGCGGGTACTATCTGGAATTAATACTAAGATACGCTGTCCATCTAACTGACGATCTGCCAAAGCTTGATGAACTAGCTCGGAAACTTGCTCGTCGGAAAGTGTTCCGTTAGTTACAGCCAGTGAATACATAAATTAAACTCTCCTTATTACGAGAAGTTTCTCGGTTGAGTAGTAGGGAAGGTGCTTAAAAATAAAAAATACAAGTACTTTTCCTTACCTGCTTCCTAGCAAGTATTTTGCGAAATCTTTACTGCTGCTAATTAACTAAGGTTGTGGCTGTAGCACTCCTATTACGCAAGGAATTGAATCAGACGCTATCCACTCATGACCCTCATAATACTCAATATGGGAGTGTGAACCACGCCTTGAGCTATCTAAGAAATTAAAACACTCTGCCAAAATTGCTAATTTTGATGCTTCTCCCTCTACGTTAAGAAAATTAGCTGAAACTGAAAGTTTAACAGCACCTCTAGTCTGATATATTGATAAACAATCAAGACGATGATGGTATGGTACTGGAGCAAAGTTAGCATCAGCCACGATGTCAGTTCGCACCTCATCACCTTGCAATAAGTTTAAAATTTTGTGTCGAACACTTCGCAATTCTTCAGGTGTACCAGTGATATAAATTTCGTATGGACTGTAGCGGATTTGAATCATCAAAGTTTCATATTAACTAATACTGTTAACAAGTAGTTTATTCCTACATAGACGCACTGCGGATGTAAAACTTGTTGTCCGTTAGGCGTTGTCGCAGGTAGTTCAAACTCCACTGTAAATACTAAATCCACCATCTACCGGCACAACTACCCCGTTAACAAAACTAGAACCAGCACTACATAACCAGATCAAGGTACTGAGTAATTCATCTGGTTTTCCGAAACGTCCGGCGGGGGTATGGTCAATGATTTTTTGCCCGCGAACGGTCAAACTGCCATCAGAATTTAAGAGTAAATCTCGATTTTGTTCGCCAATAAAAAAACCTGGTGCGATCGCATTTACTCGCATTCCATCACCATACTTTTGGGCGAGTTCTACAGCTAGCCAACGAGTAAAGTTATCTATCCCCGCTTTCGCAGCTGAGTAGCCAACCACGCGGCTAATCACTCGAATGGCAGACATAGAAGAAATATTGACAATGCAACCGTGAGGCTGACTTCTTTCCACCATTGCTTGACCAAAAACCTGACAAGGCAGTAGAGTGCCAACTAAGTTGAGGCTAACTACTTCCTCAAAAGCTGTATGTGGCATATCAAAAATAGTCGCATCAGGAGAAATTGTGGCAGCCGGAATATTACCGCCAGCCATATTTACCAAGATATCTATCTCACCCCAACGCTGTATAATAACATCTCTAGCGATTTCTAATTGGGAGCGATCGCTAACATCTGCCACCACAGCCATACTTTCTCCACCACCAGCAGTAATCTCAGCCACCACCGCCCCCGCCCTGACTTCATTACGACCCAAAACCACAACTCGCGCTCCAGCCAAAGCCAAACCCCTTGCCATAGCCCCACCAAGCACACCAGAACCACCAGTAACTACCGCAACCCGCTCCTTCAAACTAAAAAGTTTACTTAAAATCAAAATGATTCCCCCACTTAGTAAAATTCTCTGCGTACCTCCGCGCTTCCCTCCGCGCCCCTTTGCGTTTCTCAATTCCCCTCAAACTTATAAGCAACCTTAGCAAGGTCATAAGCCAAAGCACGAGCCATCTGATACCCTTCCTCCTCCTCAACCAATCCCCGCGCGACCAATCCAGCCAACCAATTACAAGCTACCCGTCGCCAGACATTATGACGAGCCGGAATCGAAACAAAAGCCCGCGTATCATCATTAAATCCAGCAGTATTATAAATTCCCGCAGTTTCCATTACCTGATTGAAATAACGCTCCATACCATTTACGCTGTCATGAAACCACCAAGGCGGCCCGAGCAATACACTGGGATAATGACCAGCTAACGGAGCCATCTCGCGGCTATAAGTGCTTTCATCCATGCCAAAAATGATTAAATGGAAGCGGCGATCGCTACCGTAAGCTGACAACAATGGGCGTAGATTTTGAGTCCATTCTATTTTTATAGGAATATCAGCACCTTTATCAGCTCCAAATTTCTCAAATAAAGCCGGGTTATGGTTACGCATTACACCACAATGCATTTGCATCACCAATCCATCTTCCACACTCATCCGCGCCATTTCCATGAAGAGATGACCGGTAAAATTTTCGACATCACCTGGATTCAGCTTGCCGGCTAATGCTCTCGCAAAGATAGCTTCAGCTTCTTGGTCAGAAAGGCGTGTGGTATATGGTGTAGCGGCACCTTGATCGGTAGCTGTCGCGCCCATTTTTTTAAAGAAAGCTCGACGTTCTTCTAGAGCTTGGACAAAATTGGCGTAAGTGTTAATTTCTCTACCGATAGTGCTTTCCAACTTGCTAAGATTTTCGCGCCATCCAGGAGCATCCAGATTAACTACTGCATCTGGGCGAAAAGTTGGTCTAATTTGAGTAAAACCTTCTTCGTGGAGCGATCGCTGATTCTCTAGGTTATCACTGGCGGCATCGGTAGTACAAAGCACTTCGATATTAAAGCGTTTGAATAAAGCGCGAGGGGAAAACTCCGGTAAAGCTAACAAACCTTCTAGACAATCATAGATATATCCGGCGTTGCGAGAGTTTAAAGGTTCATCCATCCCAAAAACGTTAGTTAGTTCCTCTTTCAGCCACAACCCGGACGGAGTACCCTGGAATAGATAAAAATGGTCGGCGAACAATTGCCAGATTTTACGATGGTCTGTTTCTCCTGGCGAACCATCATTGCTTGGTATGCCCAAAGCTTGCAGAGATACGCCCCGACTATAGAGCATCCGCAACAGGTAGTGGTCAGGGATAATCAGTAATTCCGTCGGCGAACCAAAACGGGCTGCGGGATTAGCTAACAAAGCTGGATCTACGTGTCCGTGGGGGCAAACTAGAGGTAACGCAGATATACTGTCAAAGAATTGATGAGCTAATCGTCTTTGAACTGGTTCTGGAGAGAAGCAGCGATCGGGAGATAAACTCGGTTTTTTAGTTAACATAATTTTTGTATAAATTGTTTTAAGTTTTAAATTGTTAATAAAGCTGCACTGCTACCACGCTTTAATAGAAAAGGAGATAAAACGCGGTTTTCCACAGTTTTTTCTTCTATTAAATCGAGTAACATTTGCATGGCATAGCCACCAATTTCCAACATTGGCTGGCTAATTGTGGTCAGTGCAGGCGTAACGTAACAACCCAAAGCAATACCATCAAATCCGACGATACTTAAATTTCGCGGTACTAAAATACCTAATTCTTGACAAGCTAACAGAGCGCCAATTGCTACCATATCGTTATAACAAAATATGCCTGTAACTTCCGCAGCCAATAGTTTAGATAGCATATTTTGTCCAGTGTTCACATCACTAGTTCTGGTATCATATTCATCACTAATTGAAACCCAATCAGTATTTTGGGGAATCCCAGCTTCCGCAAGGGCCATTTGATATCCTTCTAGGCGCTGCTGGTTTGACCTGCTGCGATCGCCTACACCCAGATAACCAATGGCAGTATGTCCTAAACTAATTAGATGCTCTGTGGCTAATTTAGCACCTAAGCGATCGTCTATTGCAACTGAGTGAAATATTTCCGATTGGTCTTCAGTCTGACTATTAATTAAAACTGTTGGTACAGCAATTTGTGTAAGTTGTTTAGTATGTTGTTTACTAATTCGCGAGTCAGCTATTAAGATACCGTCCACCCTACGGCGATGAAAAGTATCAATAGCTGCCATTTCCTGCTCAAAATCTCGGTGTGAAGCACTCAATAAAACACTCAAACCCGCTGGTTTGGCTATCTTCTCGATTCCCTCTACCACCTCAGCGTAAAAGGGATCTGAAATTGAAGTTACTACTACACCAATAGTATTAGTACGTTTGTTTTGCAAGCTTTGAGCAATAGCATTGGGCACATAACTCATCTCCTCTGCCAGTCGCTTAATTTCTTCTCGCACTTTTGGGCTAATGAGAGCATTATCTCGCAAAGCACGTGAAACTGTAGAATGAGAAACGCCTGCTCTACGGGCAATATCTTCAATTGAAATTCTTCGTTTATTCATTATTTTATCTTAGCTTTTAAATATTGCACACGTGTGCATTTGTATGTATTATAGAAAATAATCGTGATTTGTCAAGAGATTTTAATACAACTCACATTTCGCATGGAAAGGAGTTAATAGTCCTGATTTTTACCTCCGGTTCATGATTACAACTACAAGTTACGAATTACAAATTCCGAATTAGTTGAACTTTTATTAAGAAAAAAATGATTATTATCGTCATGGGTGTATCAGGTTCTGGGAAAACCACTATCGGAAAACTGCTAGCAGACTCCTTAGAATGGGAATTTAGCGACGCAGATACTTTCCACTCACCAGAGAATGTTGAGAAAATGCGGCGCGGTATCCCTCTGAGTGAAGAGGACAGAATCCCCTGGTTACAAGATTTGCAAACAGCCATCAAGCATTGGCTACAAGAAAATAAAAATGTGGTGCTGGCGTGTTCGGCTTTAAAAGATAGCTATCGGAAATTTTTGGTATTGGATAGCGATGGCGGAGCCAACGCCAAGGACGATCGCATCAAGCTAGTTTACCTCAAAGGGTCTTATGAGTTGATTCAAATGCGCTTACAAGAGCGTAGCAATCATTACATGAGCGAAAAACTGCTCGACAGCCAGTTTTATACCCTTGAAGAACCAGTAGATACTCTATGTATGGATGTTGCACAGCCGCCTCAGATAATTGTCCAAAACATTAGAACTGCTCTGGAAATTTAGCTTATTGGTGACAACCGTAATATTAAGATTAATCACGTATCTAGGAAAACACGAACTTTTGGCAACTAAATCGCATCAGATGTAAGTCTAAATCAATATCAAAGCAAGCAGATACCTGTAATGGTAGGAGAAAACTAGTGTTTCTAAGATTAGCGCAACAGCATCAGCAATTCGTTCAAGACTTGGTAATGAACCTGCAAGCCTTGACAATTATACTTGAGCGGCGTGGCTATACTGCCTCATGTTATACATGCGGCGATCAAATGAAGAGTGCTTCATTTATGGTTAGCCTGAAAGAAAAGCACCTGATTCGGTTTTTAGTATCTGATTACGGGATTACTTGGATGGAATTGTGGGACGATCGCGAATTAATGAAGTTGGAAGGTGCAGAAGCGATAAACCAACTACAAGAGTTGGCTAATATTGTTAAGTATTCCACTGCTGTACAATTGACAAATTGATACTAGGCTGGTTGAGTCAGACAGAATATTTCATAAGTATAGCCTTTGCACACGTGTATAAGCTAAAAGATTATCTTATGTTTAGTAAATTTATGTACGGATGTGCAAAAAACAAAAGCACTATTTTTAATCTGAACCAAACAGATCGGATCGGACACTTAGGGAAGTAGGTTGTGCATAAGTATCCAAAGACGAAATGAAACTTAACACATATTTTTGCACACGTGTGCAAAAATAATAAATAAGTCCAAGACAGCTTATGCAGACCTGTGCATAAAAGAGCGCGAAAGTACCATGTAACAAATACAATATCGACAAGTAGGAAGATATGTCTCAAACTTTAAATAATGCCATTCTTCAGCTTCAAAACAATCCCTTACATTCACTAGAAGAATGGGAAGAAGACTTACTTAATCGTTATCCCGATCCAGATAGCATAGTTAAAGAAGGTAAAACCACCGAAGAGTACAGGAATTACGAAACGACTATTAGAGATACGGTGAAAGAGTTTTATCGGTTAAATCATATTAATCAAACATATAATTTTGTACTTCAAAAAGAAAAAGAGTTTTTGAAGTTTGATAAAAAAGAAATGTCTGTTTGGGATGCGGTCGAATTTTTGAATCAATTAGTTGATGATTCCGATCCTGATACAGACATGGATCAGTTACAGCATCTATTGCAAACATCAGAAGCTATTCGCGCCGACGATCATCCTGACTGGATGGTACTTACTGGCTTCTTTCACGATATGGGAAAAGTACTTTGTCTATTTGGCGAACCTCAATGGGCTACCGTAGGCGATACTTATCCTGTAGGTTGTGCATTTTCTGATAAAATTGTTTTCTCAGAATTCTTCAAAGAAAACCCCGATTATAATAACCCCGATTACAACACTAAATATGGCATTTATGAGCCTAACTGTGGATTGAGTAATGTACACATGTCATGGGGGCATGATGAGTATTTTTATCAGATGATGAAAAACTATTTGCCCGAACCTGCATTGTATATGCTTCGCTATCACTCATTTTATCCTCAACATCGTGACAATGCGTATGAACATTTGATGGATAAACAAGATCGAGAAATGTTTAAATGGGTGCGTTTGTTCAATCCCTACGATTTGTATTCAAAAAACCCTATTCCTCCTGATTGGCAGAAATTAAAACCATACTATGAAGATTTGGTGGCTAAATATTTACCCGCAACATTAAAGTTTTAAACTGCTGGAAGAAGAATTCATAATCTTCTATTTCTGAGGGGATAAAGTAAGAACAAGAATTAATATGCAAACTTTCTTTATCCCTAATCAAGCTTAAAAATATTATCTTGTTTACTCTTCTATTGCCTGCATGTGATGGAGGAGGAATAACAAATAAATACGCTTGGCAAGCTGATTAGAGTTCATTTAGAAAATCTAACCAAAGGATGTTTACATTTTTCAAAAACTAGCATTCAAAATCAAAAAGCTCTCTACTTTAATAGTATCTTTTCTGAGAAATATTAGTTGAGGAATGTTAACGTTTTTAACATTTACCCTAATATTGAATAGGCTAATTTATGCGAATGCTTTGAAAAGAAGACCTGGGGTTATATTGTGAGATTTAAAACCTTTTCCATTTGTAAAGTTCGATAAACAAAGTTAATTTTTGCACAGGAGCGGGATAAAATGAAAAAAGTCAAAACAAATAAAGATTGACAATTTTAATAAAACTAATTTTTGGAAGTTTCACTTAAAAGGCTGTTTTCAGGCTATAAACTACGAAGTAATTTCACCCAAATAATGTGATTATTCGAAGTAGTGTAATGTTCATGATTCTGCTTTAAGAATAAACCATTTTCTTTCGTGACACTAATAGCAATAACTTCAATTACGTCATATCAAAAGACCTTTGGAGTTGAAATTACAAAAGCTAGTAGTATCGCTAGGTTGTTAGGTCTAAGATTTTCAGACCTATTTACATTACCATGACCTTTCTTAACTTTAAATCCGTTGTTATAAATATGAAGAGAATTTCGCTCATAGTTGGCATATTAGGTTTCGCGGTTGTTAGTTGCACAAATGGCGTTAAAAATGATAACACTGCAACTAATACTAACAACAAAGCTACTAACATAAGTGCAGAGAGTCTTACTAGTCCAAATAAAAAATTGCAAACAATCGGCGTAGCTTTGGGTGATTTAGGCAATCCCTTCTATAATGCAGTGCAGAAGGGGGCCGAAACAGAAGCCCAGAAAATTGGGGGTAATATCAGAGTTAATGCGGTTTCCAGTGCCTTTGACCTAAACCAACAAACCAACCAAATCGAAAATTTTACGGCTGCGAATACCGATCTAATTATCCTCAGTGCTGTTGATAAAAAAGGAGTTAAACCAGTTATTGACCAAGCAAGGCTTGCAGGTAGGGTTGTGATTGCATTAGATTCAGCCGTTGATGCAGATGTGGATGCGATGATTAGTTCCAACAATACCCAAGCTGGTGAGGTTGCTTGCCAATATATTGCCGATCGCCTCAAAGGTCAAGGTAGTGTAGTCATCCTCAATGGGACTCCGATGGACTCAATCAATCAGCGAGTCAGTGGTTGTGAGAAATCCTTGTCCAAATATCCGAATATTAAACTCATCTCTAAAGAGCAAAACGCTGAAGGGACAAGGGATGGAGGACTAAGAGTCATGAGCGATTTGCTGACAACCTTTCCCAAAATTGATGCCGTTTTTGCCACTAACGACCAAAGCGGTGTCGGCGCAGATTTAGCAGCTAAACAAGCAAGACGTAAAGAATTTTTTATTGTTGGGGTTGACGGATCGCCAGATGCAACCAAAGCAATGGAAGATAAGGATGGTGTATTTGCTGCAACTGCTGCTCAAAATCCCGCAGGGATGGCTCAAAAAGCGGTTCAGATTGGCAACGATATCATCCAGGGTAAAAAACCTGAGTCACCAAATATCCTGATTCCAGTCAAGTTGGTTACTAGAGAGAACCTCAGCAGCTATCAAGGCTGGTAATTCGTAATTTGTAATTCGTAATTACGAAAAAAGGCTTGATACAGCGGAGTTACAGTACTTGACCTTGTTTTTTTCATAGTTCGTTTTTAAGTTTGGTGTAAGTAAGAAGGACTTTTAGGAAATATATGAATGTGAAAAAGATTGCGATCGCAGCTAGTCTACTTGGTATCATCAGTGGTAGTCTTGTCGGCTGTACGAATGCTTCTCCCGATAGCAACACTGCTACTAACACTGATACAAAACCTGTTACTAATACTAGTGCAGAAACTAAAACCGCTACTGGGAAGGGAAAATTAAAATCAGTTGCCTTCACCGTTGGTGATTTAAGTAATCCTTTCTTCGTCCTCATGGGACAAGCAACTGAGGCAGAAGCGAAGAAAATTGGCGGTAAGGATGTCAATGTTACCGTAGTTTCCAGTGCCTATGACCTCAATCAACAAGCTAATCAAATTGAGAATTTCACGGCTTCCAATACTGACATAATTATCGTCAATGCTGCTGATAAAAGTGGCATTAAACCAGCAATTGAAAAAGCTAAACAAGCAGGTAGAATTGTCATTGCGGTAGATACAGGTGCGGAAGGAGGTGTAGATGCCACCATTACGACTAATAATGTCCAAGCTGGAGAAGTTAGTTGTAAATATATTGCTGACCGCCTCAAAGGTAAAGGTAATGTTGTCATAGTTAACGGCCCGCCGGTGGACTCGGTGATTCAGCGAGTTAGTGGCTGCGAGAACGTATTGTCTAAATATCCCGATATCAAAATACTCTCCAAAAATCAAAATGCAGAGGGTAGTCGGGATGGAGGACTCAGAGTTATGACAGATTTGCTCACAACCTTTCCAAAGATTGATGCGGTTTTTGCCATCAACGATCCCAGTGGAGTCGGTGCAGAACTAGCAGCGAACCAAGCACAACGTAAAGATTTCTTTATTGTCGGGGTTGATGGTGCGCCAGAAGCAATAACTGCGATCGCAAATAAGGATGGTATATATGCAGCAACTGCTACTCAAAATCCGCGAGGGATGGCCGAAAAAGCAGTTCAAGTTGGTAACGACATCTTAAATGGAAAAAAACCTAGCAGTTCCACCATTTTGATTCCAGTTAAGTTGATCACAAAAGATAACGTCAGTACAGAAAAAGGCTGGAAGTAATAGAAATTGTGAATTTGCAATTGAAAAACATGCCTTTTGATATCAATCTTTTGGTGCATTTGTAAAGTTTTTGCACATACCTAGAATGTCTGACGGTTTTCACTTAAATTAATACCAAACCTCATCTTTGTTCCTGTCTTTTCTTTAATAGAAAGATGGGTTTATCAAGAGGTTAAAACTCTGCTGCACCTAATTGAGAACCGCTATGTATGTGCATCAGGGGAAAATCTGAGTGTCTATTTATAGCACTCAAATTTTCCCAACAACTTCTATTAAGTAACGTTAACAACAAAGTATGAAAATATCTCTTCCCCATTCCCTATTTTCAGACTATTAGTCAGCTTTTAAAACATGATTTGCGGTTAATCAAAGATGAGTTTATTAGTTTGTAATTCACAATCGCGCAATCGCAAATTTTAAATAGTTTTTACAGGTTTTGTTCATGACAACCAATATTGAAACCTCACTTTCTGATACACCAACTAGCACCCCAGTGTTAGAAATGCAAGGAATTACAAAACGCTTTCATGGTGTATCTGCGCTCCAAAATGTTAATCTCACGATTTACCCAGGAGAAGTTCACGCCCTCATGGGTGAAAACGGAGCAGGCAAAAGCACATTGATGAAAATCCTGGCTGGAGCTTATATTGCCGACGAAGGAGAAATTCGCATCAATGGTCAACCCTTAAAAATTACCGATCCGGCGACAGCACGGAAGGCGGGTATTAATCTCATTTATCAAGAACTGAATGTTGCACCGAATTTGACCGTTACCGAAAATATGTTTATGGGTAGCGAGTTGCGGCGAGGTCAGTTTTTAGACCGCAAAGCGATGCAACAAGAAGCAGAGCAAGTGCTGGACAGCCTTGGAGCTAATTTTACCGCGCAGACTATAGTTGGTACTTTATCCATTGCCGAACAGCAGCAAGTGGAAATTGCCAGGGCGCTGAAGGATAAAAGCCGCGTTTTGGTGATGGATGAACCAACAGCCGCCCTATCTGACCGCGAGAGCGACCATTTATTTGAGGTGATTCGCAAACTGCGGCGTGATGGTATTGCCATTATTTACATCAGCCATCGGATGGAAGAAATATATGCCCTAGCTGACCGGATTAGCGTGTTGCGTGATGGTCAATATATTGGCAGTCTGACACGCAGCGAAATTTCTCCACAGCGATTGGTGCAGATGATGGTTGGTCGCTCCATGCAAGACTTTTACGAACATCAACGGCAAATGAATCCTGGCCCAGTGGTGCTGTCAGTCAGGAATATGAGCGACGCCCGCAAAAAGATTGAGCCGGCTAGTTTTGAACTTCATGCTGGAGAAATTCTGGGTTTAGCTGGGTTGGTTGGTGCCGGACGCACAGAACTATCCCGGCTGATTTTTGGTGCAGACCGTAAGGCTAGTGGCGAAGTATTTTTGAATGGCAAAAAACTGGAAATTAATACCCCCAGTGATGCCATTGAAGCGGGAATTGGCTATGTCCCCGAAGACCGCAAAGACCAAGGTTTATTTCTGGAGATGAGCGCCCGCAAGAATATTGCTATCAACACACTCAAGCAAGATGCAAGGGGTGGAATTGTTAACTGGCCTTCAGTGAATCGACTGTCAACAGACGCGGTGGAAAACTTTAATATCCGCCTAGCCAATTTGGAAATTAGAGCATTGGATCTTTCTGGTGGTAATCAACAGAAGCTACTGCTAGCGCGTTGGTTAGCCATTAAACCGAGAGTGTTGATGTTAGATGAACCGACACGCGGCGTAGATATCGGTGCTAAAAGTGAAATTTACCGAATTATGAGCGAATTAGCAGCACAAGGTGTTGCTATTTTAATGGTTTCCAGCGAACTATCAGAGATTGTCGGCATGAGCGATCGCGTCTTAGTGATGCGAGAAGGACAGCTGGTAGGCGAACTGGATGGCAGTCTTGGCAAAGAAATCACCCAAGAAAAGATTATGCACTACGCAACTGGAGCATCGGAGGTATCAGCATTATGAGTCAGACAGTCAGACCGCCTATCAATAAATCAGCCAATAATCCCGCAGCTCGCAACCGGAAATCAATCAGCACTCTGTTGGAAGTTGCGGGTATTTTGCCAATTCTAGTAATTATCTGCATCCTATTTGCATTCCTTTCTCCCAACTTCCTCACCGGCGGTAATATCGTCAATATCTTGCGTCAGGCATCAATCAATATTGTGCTGGCGACAGGAATGACCTTTGTAATTCTCACCGGCGGTATTGACCTTTCGGTTGGGTCAATATTGGCTGTTTCTGCTGTAGTTGCCTTGCTGGTATCGCTACTACCGGCTTTAAGTTGGGCGGCCGTACCTGCTGCCTTGCTGGCAGGATTGCTGTTAGGCTTACTCAACGGTGCGCTCATTACCTTCTTGGATGTGCCACCTTTTATTGTCACGCTGGGTTCACTTACAGCCTTGCGGGGTGTTGCCTTTTTAATTGCCAAGGGTACAACCCTGATTAACCGGGACATAAATTTTGCTTGGGTGGGTAATACATATATTGGCCCCATTCCTTGGCTAGTGATAATTGCGCTACTGACTGTGATAGCTAGCTGGTTTATCCTGCGGCAAACTGTTTTAGGAGTGCAGATATATGCTGTGGGTGGTAACGAGCGAGCAGCCAGATTAACAGGGATTAAAGTTAATCGGGTACTGCTATTCGTCTATGGTATTAGCGGATTACTGGCAGGCTTAGGAGGAATCATGAGCGCCAGCCGTCTTTATAGTGCCAGTGGCGTATTAGGTCAGGGTTATGAATTAGATGCGATCGCAGCTGTTATTCTAGGTGGAACCAGCTTTACAGGTGGTATTGGTACCATTGGCGGCACTCTTTTAGGTGCATTAATTATTGCTATTCTCAACAACGGTTTAACATTGTTGAACCTCTCTTACTTCTGGCAACTAGTCGTCAAAGGACTAGTAATTATTTTGGCAGTAATGATCGATAGGTTACGCAGACGTTCTAGACGATAAAAGGGACTGGGGAGCAGGGGAGCAGAGGAGAAATTGCAGTAAGTCTTTCCTCATCTGCTCCTTTGCACCTCTGCCTGTTCCAATTCCCAGTATATAAACTATGTCTTCTACTAAACTATGTCTTCTACTACTATTCGTCGTAAAGCCAACACGTTTTATGTCATTTTGATTGCTGGTGCTGCGGCACTCGGCGGGTTTTTATTCGGTTTTGACACTGCTGTAATCAACGGCGCGGTTTTATCTTTAGCAAAAGCTTTTAACACCAGTAGTTGGGTGACAGGGCTGGCAGTGTCTCTAGCGTTGCTGGGGTCTGCGATAGGAGCCTTCTTTGCTGGACAGATTGCAGACCGTTATGGTCGAGTCAATGCAATGGTGGTCGCTTCGGCGTTGTTTACTATCAGTGCCATTGGCTCTGGGATGGCCTTCACTATCTGGGATTTTATCTTTTGGCGAGTATTGGGTGGGATTGGCATCGGCGTTGCTAGCGTCATCGCCCCAGCATACATTGCCGAATGTTCTCCCACCCATTTGCGCGGAAGGTTAGGATCTCTGCAACAATTAGCGATCGTAGTGGGAATTTTCGTTGCCTTATTGAGCGACTACTTTATCGCTACGTCAGCAGGTTCAGCAGACTCGCCGTTTTTGTTTGGGGTTGCAGCTTGGCGCTGGATGTTTTGGACAGCAGTCCCACCAGCAGTATTTTACGGGATGGTGGCTTTAACAATTCCTGAATCTCCCCGTTATTTGGTTGCCAAAGGACGAGAATCAGAAGCTGTTAACGTTCTGACCAAGATTTTAGGGGGTGACGTACTGCCAAAAATCGAAGAAATTCGGCAGACAGTGCTTCGCGAACGCCAACCCAGGTTTTCTGACCTCTTAAGCAGAAGTGGCGGACTCCTGCCAATTGTTTGGATAGGAATAGGCTTATCTGTATTACAGCAATTTGTTGGGATTAATGTAATCTTCTACTACAGCAGCGTTTTGTGGCGGGCTGTCGGGTTTTCCGAAAAAGATTCCTTATCAATTACGGTGATTACAGGAGCCGTCAACATTATTACAACACTGATTGCGATCGCCTTCGTGGATCGATTTGGTCGCAAGCCCTTACTTATAGTAGGGTCGATTGGCATGACCTTGACCTTGGGGACGATGGCTTATCTTTTTGGCCATGCTCCCCTCGATGCTGCTGGGAACCCCAATCTTACCGGCAGCGCCGGGACTATAGCCCTCATCGCAGCCAACCTCTATGTATTTTGCTTCGGTTTCTCCTGGGGGCCAGTGGTTTGGGTGCTGTTGGGAGAAATGTTTAATAACAAAATTCGAGCCGCTGCACTTTCGATTGCTGCTGCTATGCAATGGGTTGCGAATTTCGTCATTTCCACAACATTTCCTCCCATACTGCAATATTTCGGTCTAGGTTCTGCCTATGGACTCTATACAATTGCAGCAGCTACATCACTCTTTTTCATTCTCTTCTTTATTAAAGAAACCAAAGGAATTGAGTTAGAAGATATGTAATTGGCATCCATCTAGTCTAGTGGTCTGTCCCAAAAGTTTTAAGAGGTTAGTGGTGTTCAGATCCCCGACTTCTTGAAGAAGTCGGGGATCTAGCAGCCCCGCAAAATTAATGACATCGCTTCAGTCAATCAATAAAAAGATGGAAACTATCAATACGGCTCTTTGTTCTTCTGGTTTATCCGGCATGGTATTTCATGCGCCGTTTATTGATTTACATCCCGGATTTAAATTAGCTGGTTCTTGGGAAAGAAGCAAAAAGCTGATACAGGAACATTATCCTGATGTCAAAAGCTATCCTTCTTTGGAGGCATTGCTAGCAGACGAGCAAGTAATCTTAGTGGTAGTAAATACACCCACTTATACCCATTACGATTATGCTAAACAAGCATTGCTGGCAGATAAACATGTAGTGGTAGAAAAAGCATTCACCACAACGGTAGCAGAAGCAAAACATCTCAAAGAATTGGCACAAAAACAGGGGAAAAAGTTATCTATATATCAAAACCGGAGGTGGGATAGTGATTTTCAAACAGTCAAAAAAATTGTTCAAGAAGGCTTATTAGGTGATATTGTTGAAGCAGAATTTCAATTTCAAAAATATAAGCCAACCCTCAGTCATAAACAACATGTCGAAGTTCCCAGTCCGGGGGCAGGAACATTAAATAATTTAGGGCCGCACTTAATAGACCAAGCTTTGCATCTATTTGGGATGCCTGATGCTATTTTTGCAGACATCCGCATAACTAGGCTGCGATCGCAGGTAGATGATTGTTTTGAGTTGATACTATACTACGACAAACTGCGCGTCAAATTAAAAGCAAGTTTCCTGGTGCGTGAGTCTGCACCTGCCTATATCATACATGGCACGAAGGGTTCTTTTCTTAAAAGCAGAGCCGATAAGCAAGAAGAGTATTTAGTGGCGGGTATGAAGCCCAACACACTTGATTGGTATACAGAGCCAGAAAGTGAATATGGCTTGCTGCATACAGAAAAAGACACAAAAGTAATTCGAGAAAAAGTCAAAAGTTTACAGGGGAGCTATTTAGGCTATTACGATGCCGTGTATAAATCTATTGTTAGTAATCAGCCAATTGCTGTTACTGCCGAAAACGGAATTAATGTAATGAAAATTATAGAAGCGGCTATTAAAAGCAGCAATGGGCAAAAAGTCATAACGTTGCTTGAAGTGAGCTAAAACTCCAACTTAAAGTAACTTTAATGTTGATTAGCTCATACTTTGGTTCGAAGATAACTTCTTTCGTTACAAGCTCGTAATTCAACCATTTTCAATTAATAAATCAATGCTAAAAACTATTTTTTCTAGCTTTTTTCTTTTATTTTTGGCAATTCCAGCAGTTTGGGCAGCACCTCCAGAAGACGATCCTAATGCAACAGATGCTAATCGGACTTTGCAGGGACAAGTCACTTCTGTTTCCCAGTTTTCTGATGTCCAACCAACCGATTGGGCATTTGGTGCATTGCAATCGCTGGTGGAACGCTACGGTTGTATTGCAGGTTATCCCAATTCCACCTATCGCGGCAACCGTGCCTTAACTCGTTATGAATTTGCCGCAGGTTTAAATGCTTGTTTGGATCGGATTAATGAGTTAATTTCTACAGCTACTAGCGATTTAGTTAATAAGCAAGATTTGGCAGTGCTGCAAAAATTGCAGCAAGACTTTGCCGCAGAATTGGCAACCCTGCGCGGACGAGTAGATACCTTAGAGGCACATACAGCAACATTGGAGGCGCAGCAGTTTTCTACTACTACTAGGTTGAATGCTCAAATTATTACCGCTATTAGTGATAGCTTTGGCGATCGAGTCGGTGGTGAAGATGATGAATCCAATCTCTACTTTTCAAATCGGGGTCGTCTTAACTTTGAGAGCAGTTTTACTGGCAAAGATTTATTGCGAGTCCGGCTAGAATTTGGCAACTTTGCGAATTCCAATGGTGCAAGCCAAATTGCCGCAGCCACAGGCACAGGGATGACACGCCTGAACTTTGATTATGACAGCAACGAGACACTTCTTGTCCCTCACATCCGTTATTACTTTCCAGTCAGTGAATCCCTTAACTTCGTTGTTGGGCCTACAGGCATTGGTTACACCGACATTACAACCACCGTCACTCCCCCCACAATCGCTGACGACGGGAATGGGGTTCCCTCACTTTTTGGGTCATACAGTCCCTTATTCCGGCGAGGTGGCGGTGGTGCAGCCGCTAACTGGAACATTACCAAAGACTTGGTTCTCACTTTGGGCTATTTAGCAAACAGCCCCAATGTGCCATCGGGGAGCAACGGCTTGTTTGATGGCGGCTATAATGCCCTAGCGCACTTAGCCTATTATGGTAAGCAAGGAGCGATCGGTGTTGCTTACTCTCATGGCTATACCCCTGCTGGAGTAATCGATCTCTCAGCTGGGACGGGTAGCGTCTTGTCAAACGCTCCCTTTGGCAACAACATTGCTACTTCCAACGATATTGTCGGCACACAAGGATACTATCGCTTCTCCCCGAATTTCCAAGTCCACGCTTGGGGTGGATATATTTGGGCAAATGCCGAGAGTTCTGGTTTGAGTGATATTTCCAATGGTAGGGGTGGAACAGATTCTGTATTTGTAAACAATGGTGACAATGCCAATGTCTGGTTTGGGGCGATTGGTGTGTCGTTTCCCGATGTGGGTGGTAGAGGCAATCTGCCAGGAATTCTCTTTGGTATACCACCCCACGTCTCTAACAGTGATATCCGTCAAGAGGGAGACAACGCTTACCATATCGAAGCATTTTATCGTTATCGACTAAATGACAACATCTCAGTTACTCCTGGTTTTTGGGTGATTCTCAACCCGGAAAACGACAGCAGAAATGATACGCAGTATGTGGGTGTGCTTCGCACAACCTTCGATTTTTAACTGAATGTGAATGGTTTGCTTGACCAACAGAGTGCTGAGTATTCAGCACTCTTTAGGAACTTCCAGTGAAAAAACAAAAATTATTCTTCTGTTACTACCAAATTCCACAGTGCATCAATCCCATTTCCTACATATTCTGAATCCTGGTGTTGTGAAATCCATTCGGCGACAGTAGCAGTAACATTGCTGGAGTTTGTGCCCAACTTGCCCAATGCTTCAGCAGCAGAGCTAGGCACAATCTGACTCTCATCTTTGAGTAAACTCAGCAGTGCTTCAAGTACCTGTGGCGAGGCGTTGCCCAAGTTGCCCAATGCTTCAGCAGCAGAACTACGCACACTCTCACTCTCATCTTTGAGTAAACCCAGCAGTGCTTCAAGTGACTGTGACAAGGCATTTCCCAATTTTCCCAATGCTTCAGCAGCATAGTAACGCACTCTCCAACTCTTATCTTTGAGTAACCTCAGCAGTGCTTCAACTACCTGTGGCGAGGCATTTCCCAATTTGCCCAATGCTTCAGCAGCAGAGTAACGCACTCTCTCATTCTGATCTTTGAGTAAATCTAGCAGTGCTTCAAATACCTGTGGCGAGGTGTTGCT
>NZ_JBALDP010000037.1:0-141345 GCF_036917355.1 Nostoc sp. | reverse complement strand
CTTAAGAAATTAAACACATCAATTGTTGCAAATATTACAGGTTGGGGTTTTATTCTTGATGCTTTATTTGTATCAGGGTTTTCGTGAATTGGTATAACTTGCCGCCGTAGGCATCGTTTTCACACCCATTTGGCTAGATGCTTGATTTATGTCAAACTCTAATTATTGAGGAATGCTTTCATGAAAGCCGATGATGGGATTTGAACCCACGGCCTGCTGATTACGAATCAGCTGCTCTACCACTGAGCCACATCGGCGTACACAATCTAAGAGTATAACATGATTTAATCATGGTAGATCAAAATCCTAAAAATCGCCTTAATCCCGAACAATATGCCAGCCTCAAAGCAGAAATAGCCGCTCCTTATCGCGGCTTACGACAATTTTTATACATCGCTTTCGGTGCTTCTGGCTCACTCGGTGCATTCGTCTTTTTCTTCCAAGTGCTTGCCGGACGAAATGTTGAGAGTGCTTTGCCTAGTTTAGCTCTCCAAGTAGGAATAGTTGCTTTAATGGTTTTCCTCTGGCGCTGGGAACAGCGTCGGCAACAACGCCCCCAGTCGGGTAAAAATTCTAATTCCTCAAGGGAGAAGTTTTAGCTAAGTTAATTTTGGTTCTTCAGTACTTGTTATGCCAAATTATTAGCTAAGTATTGTAATACTATGTTGAAAAGCATATCAAATAATAACTAAAACTCTTATTAGAGTTAACATTTAAGACATTTTTGTTAATTGATGTAAACATAACAATAATGTTCTTTGGTGTATTTACAGTCGTGGTCAACAAACTAAAGATATTAAAATTCTAACAGAACTTCTTGGTTTAGAGTATGTAAAAGTCATATCACATCGTCTTCATGGTGGGATTGGATTTTGAAGAATCACCTGTACTAAAAACTTTGATAGCCGATGCCGAAGCAGCTATCTGATAACGATATTGGCTTCCAAAAAGATTAATTTTTGAGAGCGATCGCATATTTAGCACTTGAAATACATATAATATTCCTTTCAGCAAGTCTATAGCAACCTCAGTTTTTATGAAAAACCATGATGTCACGCTATATCCTTACTGTTCCTCAACTCAGTTTCAATTGGGTTACTAAGGGGAAAATAAAGTTCAGCAGCAAATCTCAAAGGCGATGCCCTAAACATTTGCAGATATTACCGCAGACACTGATTATGTTGCGGCGGCTAAAATACTTAAGTGTTAGTAGTACGATCAGACTACTCAGGTTAAAATTGTCTATTTGGTAACACAAGACCATCAGAAAATTGTAGAAAAGTGTATTTCCTTGACTTGATAGTGGTGCTAACCTCAATTTAAAGGATGTTATCAGCCCTTATCTGCTAGAGTTTCTGACTTTCAGCAAATTAGATAATTTATCAATAACAAAATCGCTAGGAGTGCGATGATGATGTCACAGTCCCCTATGACAAGACCAGAAATAGCTGCTGGAACTCTAATCGATAACCGCTATATTATCCAAAAACTTCTAGGACAGGGAGGATTGGGACGAACTTACTTAGCATTTGACACTCGTCGCTTTAATGAAGCCTGTGTTCTCAAAGAATTTGCACCCATTGGCACAGGCGAAAGCGGACTGGAACAATATCGTAACTTATTTAAAAGAGAGGCAAAAATTCTTCATCAATTGCAACATCCTCAAATTCCTAAGTTTTTGGCTTGCTTTGAAGGAGATGGTCGGCTATTCCTAGTACAAGAGTATGTTGACGGTAAAACATATTCAAGACTGCTAGGAGAACTTCAACGTCAAGGAAGAAATTTTTCTGAAGACGAAGTTATACAGTGGCTAAAGAATCTGCTGCCTGTTTTGGAATATGTCCATCAGCACAACATCATCCATAGAGATATTTCTCCTGACAACATCATGTTACCTGATGGCAAGGATCTGCCCGTGCTGATTGATTTCGGGGTAGGCAAGCAAATTGCTGACATAAACGAGGTGAGAAGTTCCAACCACCAGGTAACGTTTGTTGGCAAAATGTCCCTTGTAGGCAAAGTGGGATATGCTCCCCGCGAACAGATTAGTTTGGGTTTATGTTCACCCTCTAGTGACCTTTATGCTTTAGGTGTAACTGCTATTGTATTACTCACAGCTAGAGACCCGTCTTTACTAATGGATCAATACTCACTTGAATGGAATTGGCGTGATTATACCTATGTTACTGATGGGTTTGCTCAAGTGCTTGATTGTATGTTGGAAGATAGACCTAACAAGCGATACCAAACAGCCAGCGAAGTTCTTAGAGATTTAGAGCGGATTGGAGAACCAGAAATAGCAATATCTTCTGCAATCATGGTTGATGATTTGCCAGCCACGGTATTCAACCCTGAATTTCAGGCTATGTCAGCCATATCGCAGTCATACAACCAATCTGAAGAAACAATTTTTAGTTTACCTACTAGTCCACAAACTGGGCGTCAAATTGAACAACAGCAACAACAATCCTCACTTCAACCAGCATTTATCAAACATTGCCAGCAAGAATTAGCTTACCACATCGGCCCAATGGCAAATCTGATTATAGAAGAAATACTAGCTCACAATCCTTATATTTCAGCTGACCAATTTATTGAACTTGTAACTAAGGAAATTCCTAACTTTCAAGCAGCTTTTGAATTCAAAAAAAGCTTATTTTCATAGAGATTTAGACATCATGAAATTGAGGAATAATCTTTCATCTCTTAACTAATTCTGTAAGTTTAAGTCAAGAGAGCTAATAAAAGTAACAAGGCTTTTGGCAAGGCTACACGCAACGTCTTGTACAGAAAGTTATTACGTTAGCTTAGCGGTGGCTAGTCCACGTATCCCTGTGGGTAAGCAAACTAAACGCAGTGTCTCGTAGAAAGCATCATTACGAATTATTGTAATCGCTGGTACCTCCTTGAGTACGTTTGATTCTTTTCATCGCCATTTCTAAACTTAACTGCATCCGTTTAAAGGCTTTAGCTAAATTACCGATTTCATCATTAGACATCTGCTCAAATTCAACTTCCATATGTCCCGTACTAACTTCTTCGGCTATGCGAGTCATACGTTTGAGAGGAATCACAACTTGTCGATTCAAGAACAAGTTGACTAAAAGGATAGTCGCTATAAATATAGCTGATACAATCAAGATAATTAGTAAGGAAGACTGATTTGCTTTGCTGATGACATTCTTGGCAGGTACTGATATAATCTGAGCGCCAACAATTTCATTAAGCTTCCACCCAAATCCATTAGCAGCACCATAAAGACTAATCATACTTTGAGGTGCAGCTTCAGGTACACTATGACAGACCAGACAGCTTTGTTCAGAAACTGCTAAGGGACGAGCAATATAAAAGATATCCCCACCAGGAATTGAGCGAAATCCACTAACTTCTTTAAGGTCTGATTTATTTCTGAACTGTTCTACAATTTCCGTCTCAAAACCGTCAGCCTTATCTCGAAGATTTGTGGGATTAAGAGTTGCTTCTTTATAAAAGAAATCACGGTAGTCTGTTGTTTTCCGTAAAATTTCAAACACTTCTCGTGCTGAGTATCCAGGAACGGTTTGCGGCAAAAATTCAGTAGCCAATTTATCAACTAGCTCTGGATTCACTTGAGTACTTGTGTATTTACGAACAGAACTCATTGTTTGGATGAGCATGAGACCAGTGGAGCTAATATTTTGTTTAGCATTCTCCCTCAGTAAAGAAGAAAGAGTAAATCCACTCAAGCTCAGACCAAATGTCAAAATTACCAGTAGCAGAATTGTAAATTTTTGTTTCAAATTGAGATTCTTTAGCATAATTTTAGATTACCTACAAGTCAAATTATTATGAACAAATATGTTTAAAGTCACTGTTTACTCTAGCATGAGCAATTAACTTTCATATTTTCATGTAAACGCATGGTTTAGCCAAAACGATGAGGGTATATCCAAACTTTATACTATTAGTAATTATTGAGGTTAATGAAAATGTTCTCTAAGTAACCTATGTGCAAAAAAGCTACGACAGCGATTCAAATGGAATTCCCAAAAATTCGTATTGGCTGTTCTGATACCGTGCCAAAATAAATACCAGCAATTGTAAAATATTACTAATGGTGTGGAATGCAGGAAAGTCTTTATTCGGGGGACGCTACATTATTGAAGGCCAATTAGGTGAAGGCGGAATTGGCATTACTTATCTTGCCAGAAATCAACGAAATCAACAGCGAGTGATTAAAACCCTCAAAGAAGAAATCCTGAATCACCCCGCCTGGATACTCCACCGAAACAAGTTACGGCAAGACTTTCGTGATGAAGCAGTTCGGCTGGCTGTGTGCCACCATCCTCATATAGTACAGATAGAAACCATCTTTGATGAGGGGAATTTGCCCTGCATGGTGATGGATTACATCGAAGGGGAAGACTTAGCACAGCGCTTGAGGCGAATAGGGGTGCTATCAGAGGCAGAAGCGCTACTCTATATCCGGCAAATTGGCGATGCTTTGACCCTAATCCATTCTAAAGGACTGTTGCATCGGGATCTCAAACCACGCAACATCATGATCCGCATTGATAAATTAGAAGCAGTGCTGATAGACTTTGGCATCGCTAGAGAATTTATTCCTAATACGATCCAAAGGCATACAGTGTATCGTACTCCTGGTTTTGCCCCACCTGAACAGTATGAATCAGAAGCGCCGCGAGGAGAATACATTGATATTTACGCCCTAGCCGCTACTTTGTATAACTTGCTTACCGCAGTTGTACCAACTAGTGCAGATGATAGACGTCACAATATCAATTTAGAACCACCACAATATTTTAATCCCAAGATCAGCAACAGGGTAAATCAAGCTATTATGTGCGGCATGGATCTGGAGTCAACGTATCGTCCCCAGTCTGTGCAGGAGTGGTTGGATTTATTGGACCCTGATACTGGGGAAGATATAACTAAAATATCATCTACTCTAGTGATAACGCCTGGACTGAAACTACCTGTACCTGTACCTGTACCTGTTGTATTAGATCGGCAGAACTGGCAATGTGTACAGACCCTCAAAGGTCATTCTAGTATGGTTCATGCGATCGCCATTAGCCCAGATGGGCAATTTATTGCTAGTGGCAGTAATGACAACACCATCAAACTTTGGCAAGTAGGCACTGGCAAGTTAGTGCGTCAACTAGGTCGTTGGTCTTCTAGTCATTCCAGTATGGTTAATTCCGTCGCATTTAGCCCAATCTCTTCATACCTTTCTTATCAAGGCGAGTCCGGTAAATCTGCGGGAGTTACAGACCTGAACCGAGGAATTTTAGCTAGTGGGAGTTGGGATAATACAATCAAATTGTGGGATGTCAAGACAGGTAAAGAAATTCGTACTCTCACTGGTCATGCTAATTGGGTGAATTCCGTTACTTTTAGTCCAGATGGCAAGTTTCTGGCTAGTGGGAGTGCTGATTGCACAATCAAACTGTGGCAGGTACACACAGGCATAGAAATCCAAACTTTTACAGGTCATTCTGACCCAGTTTCGTCAGTTGCTTACTCTCCAAGAACGCCTGCAACCAATAGCCAGGATAGACAGCTGATAGCTAGTGGCAGTAATGATTACACGATTAAACTGTGGCAAATATACACAGGCAGAAACATTTACACACTCACAGGCCATTCCTTCTTTGTCAACTGTATCGCCTTCAGCAAAAATGGGGAAATTATCGCCAGTGGCAGTGGTGACAACACGATTAAACTGTGGCATGTAAATACAGGCAGAGAAATTCGTACTCTCACAGGTCATTCTGATTCAGTTTGGTCAGTTGCCTTTAGTCAGGATGGACAATTCCTCGCTAGTGGCAGTTGGGACAACACTATTAAACTGTGGCATATACACAGTGGTACAGAAATCAGCACACTTACAGGGCATTCCAATTATGTTAGATGCGTTGCCTTCAGTCCTGATGGCCAAACCCTAGTTAGCGGTAGTGATGATGACACTATTAAAATTTGGCGAAGGGGGTAGTAAATAATTCGTAATTTTTCTATGAATCTATAGATAGAACTGCGATCGCCCCAAATTTGTGACAATAATGACGGCAACCGTTATTTTTGAACAATAAAAAATTATATGGGCTTTGGTATTGGTGATTTATTCTGGATTTTCCTCCTTCTGACTTCTTTGCAACCCCTTTGGCAAAAACGTCAAATAGAATATCGGCGCTTGCGTGCTTTACAACAATTCCAGCAGGAACGCAAAAGTCGGGTGATTTTACTAATTCACCGCCAAGAGTCCATTAGCTTTTTGGGAATTCCCCTATCTCGCTACATTACTATTGAAGACTCAGAACAAATATTGCGAGCAATTCGCCTCACACCGCCAGATGTAGCAATTGACTTAATTTTGCACACTCCTGGTGGTTTGGTTTTAGCTACGGAACAAATCGCCAGAGCGTTAATTCGCCACCAAGCAAAAGTCACAGTTTTTGTACCTCACTATGCTATGAGTGGCGGTACAATGCTTGCCCTCGCCTCTGATGAAATTATTATGGATGCTAACGCGGTTTTGGGTCCAGTTGATCCACAACTGGGTAACTACCCAGCAGCCAGTATTCTAAAAGTAGTTGAAGATAAACCCATCGGTGAGATTGATGACCAAACCCTAATTATGGCCGACCTATCACGCAAAGCAATTCAGCAGGTACAGCGGTTTGTAAGAACTTTGCTAAAAGACAGTATACCTAAACAAAAAGTTCTGCCAGAAAATATCGAACCGATTATCGAAGCCTTGACAACTGGGCGTGTCACCCACGACTATCCCATCACTATTGAAGAAGCAACAGAAATGGGGCTGCCCGTAACCGTCGGACTGCCCCATTCTATTTACGATCTCATGGATCTGTACCCACAGCCACAAGGAGGACGACCCAGCGTGCAGTACATTCCTATGCCCTACAATGACCGCCGTCCAATTCTACCTACACCAAAGGGCAGACCCTTAGAAGAACCAAATCAGATGACTTGAGGGGCTTTGGGGTAGGAGTTTTTAGTGGCGACTAGGGTGTAGCTGTCGGTGTAGCTGTCGGTGTAGCTGTCGGTGTAGCTGTCGGTGTAGCTGTTGGTGTAGCCGTCGGTGTAGCCGTCGGTGTAGCCGTCGGTGTAGCCGTCGGTGTAGCCGTCGGTGTAGCTGTCGGTGTAGCTGCTGGTGTAGTTCTCGGTTTAGCTGTTGGTTTAGTTGTCGGTTTAGTTGTCGGTTTAGTTGTTGGCTGGCTGAAGAGTGTTTTTGCTTCTTCATTCAGCTTTTGGCGGAGTGCTAAATTAGCAATTCCAGTTTCTTGCAACTGATATTTCTTCTGATACTCCTTCACTACTTCTTCCGTGCGGGAACCATAAAAATGATCGCGCGGCAGAGGAGGATTTGGCTTCACCACTGCATTCAAATTTCTGTGCAGAATTTGAACGATGTTAGCAGCAAAATCTTGGGTTTTTGGCCCTGCTATGCCATCAACTGGTTTTAGCTTGTAACCAGTTTGAAATTCTCGAATTGCCTTTTTAGTTTCCTCGTCTGTCAAAGCAGTATTTGTTACCTTGACGTTATAGCCTAATCCCCGCAATACCTCACGGAATTGCTGGGGCGTATAACTTTTTTGAGGGGCTGCAAAACCTGTGTCTGCAATTACTAAACTAGCAGTCATCAGGCAGGTAACAGCAAAGGTTGCGCTTGATTTTCCAAACCCACACCACATACTTAAAAACTCCTTTGGGTTAAATCAGCAGGATCATAAACATTAACAGCTGCATTTTAAGTTTGTTTAATAACTTTTTTCACGATTATTTAATGAATTTTGAACAAATTGTGATTTTTTTTTGTTAAATTTATCTATATACATAAAAAGTAATTTATGTCATCTATCAAAAGAAGTGTTTTTAACTGGCAGGGGTGCAGCAGCGATCCGATTGCTTAAATCTAATACACCTTTTTAACACTAAATTGCCGTGTAGTTCACATCTGTGCATTGGTGTCAACTTTAGATGAAAGGCAGTTTCTTAACCTGTGGCTATGCTGCAATGAGGAGTATTTTCAGCCTATGGTTGAAAAAGGGGTTTTGGTTTGGGCTGAAGTTGACATCCATAACAGATGTGCCCTTGTGCTGGGGTTCTACTCAACTGGAAATTGCTGTAATTGGTTAGAAAGGGCAGAAAGAAAATTAATAAATGAAAGAGTTTATGTTTTAAATACCCAAACAAGTATTATATTTTACAGAAAATGAAAAATGTAAAATCTTCTAAGCAGCGTAATCTTTGGTTTGAAAGATTTATGGCAATTGCTGCCACCGTAAATTTAAGTTTAGTGGTGTTTGATTTAAGTTACGTACCTTGGCGAGATTTATACTTGCGAAAACTTCCCCAAATTACTAAGATTTATGACCCAATCAAAGGTGTTGAAAGTCATCGAGACACAAAAAGTTACCTAGAAACAGTAGACGCATTAGAAGAACAAGTTAGGCAAACAGGGTTACAGTCGCCTCAGGTAAATAGCAGGCTAATACAAATAAGTCGTCTTAGCAGCGAGATGATTGACAGTAACCCGTTTGCGGGAGCAAATAAGAGTGGGACTCTAGAAAAAATCAAACAAAGGATGCGATCGCACATCCGCAAAGAATCTGCAAAACAGTCCTTCGCTACTTTTTGGAGTCAGCCCTATCTATCACAAAATGGCTGGGATAAAGAAATTATTTTTTTTAACAAAAGCATCCGCCCTTTGATCGCCAGTAACTACTACCGCCAAATCGGAGAAAATGGTGATTTTATTGATAAATTCTGGCTTATTGACTTACCTTTTCTGATTTTATTTGGTTTAGAATTGCTGGGGCGCACCTTCTTACTCAAACGCCAACATCCTGGTTTTAGCTGGTTAGAAGCACTATTATGGCGTTGGTACGATTTATTTTTACTACTGCCATTTTGGCGAGGGTTGCGAATCATACCTGTATTAATTCGCCTCGATCAAGCGCAGTTATTGAATCTGCATCCAGTGCGAAAGCAAATTAATCAGGGGATTGTCGCCAATTTTGCTGAAGATCTGACAGAAATTGTCGTCGTGAGGGTGATTAATCAGGTTCAGGGTTCAATTCAGCGGGGTGAATTGACAAGCTGGCTCTCACAACAAGAAAATTTACGTCCCTACATAGATATTAATAATGTGAATGAAGTGGAAGCGATCGCAGGTCTTTTAATAAAAACAATTGTCTACCAAGTGCTACCTGATATCCAACCTGCGATCGTTGCCATTCTGCGCCACAATATCGAAACCGTCTTCCATCAAGTCCCTGTCTACCGCAACCTCCAGAATCTCCCTGGCGTGGGACAGGCTCAAACCCAGTTAAGCGAACAACTGGCGACTCAAATCACAACTAATCTTTATAAAACTTTAGTTAGCGCTGTTGAAGACCCTGTAGGAGCAAAACTCACCAGTCAACTAGTAGAAAGCTTCACTAAGGTATTGGGATCTCAAATCAAGGAAAAACATGTACTCTCAGAAATTCAGAGTTTACTTTTTGACTTCTTAGAGGAAATCAAACTCAACTATGTCCAGCGTTTATCCCAAGAAGACATAGACCAAATTATCGAGCAAACCCGGCAGCTACGAACACAAGCATCAGTTCCCGTGGTAGTGGATAAAGGCACTATTCTCCCAAAAATACGGGAAGGGTAGGGAGAGCAGAGGAGAAATTGCAGTAAGTCTTTCCCCTCTGCCGTTCTACCTCTTGTGCCCAATTCCCAATACACGACTATAAAAGAAATGCGCTAAACTCGAATTAGGCGAATCATCATTTGGTTCGTCACAAGACTTCTTGGAAGATATATCTATCGCAGGAAGTGGGTCGATGCCCACTTTTTTTATTGAATTCTCTCATGGCTCATCCTTTAGTTCCACAAATTATTGATTTGGCGACACCAGTTGCAGAAGAACTGGGATTGGAAGTGGTTGGCGTGGTTTTTCATACCAACCAGAGTCCACCAGTGTTGCGGGTAGACATTCGCAATCCTGAGCAGGACACTGGGTTGAACGATTGTGAGAGGATGAGCCGTGCTTTAGAAGCCTCCTTAGATGCTGCGGAAATCGTTCCAGATACATACGTCTTGGAAGTGTCTAGTCCTGGTATTTCGCGGCAACTGGTAACAGATAGGGAATTTATTTCCTTTAAAGGATTTCCTGTCATTATCTCCACTTCGTCACCCTACGACGGACAACAAGAGTGGATTGGTCTGTTGATTCGTCGGGATGAGACAGCACTTTACTTAAATCAAAAAGGTCGTGTAGTCGAAATTCCTCGCTCCCTAATTACTAAGGTGCAGTTAGAGGAGCGCCGATAAACAAAGGACTATGGCTCAAGAGTTAGAGACTAGAGCACCTTAGCTCAAGGCTAAAGATTAGGAACTAAGGGCTAAAGGTTAGAGGCTAGGGGCTAGAGGTTAGAGATTAGTTTAAAACTATTCTCTAATCCCTGGCTCTAGTGCGTAGTTTTCAGTCCCTAGTCCCCAGTCCCCACTCAGTAGAGACGCGATTAATCGTGTCTCTCCCCACTCCCTAATTTTTAAAGGAGATTGCTTATGTCAATGGTTACTTTACCTGGATTAAAAGAATTAATTGAAAGTATAAGTCGCGAACGGAATTTACCCCGGCTTGCAGTTCAATCAGCAATTAGAGAAGCACTACTTAAAGGCTATGAACGTTATCGCCGCGCCCAAAATTTAGAGCGCAAACAGTTTGACGAAGATTATTTTGAAAATTTTGAAGTAGAACTCGATATTGAAGGAGAAGGATTTCGCGTTCTTTCCACCAAAACCATTGTTGAAGAAGTAGATAATACAGATCACCAAATTTCTCTAGACGAAGTTCAACAAGTCGCTCCCGAAGCGCAGTTAGGGGACTCTGTAGTGCTGGATGTTACCCCCGACCAAGGAGAATTTGGTCGGATGGCGGCGATGCAAACTAAGCAAGTATTGGCGCAAAAATTACGAGATCAACAGCGCCAAATGGTGCAAGAAGAGTTCCAAGATTTAGAAGGAACTGTTCTCCAAGCAAGAGTCCTGCGGTTTGAGCGGCAATCAGTGGTTCTAGCAGTTAGCAGCGGCTTTGGTCAACCAGAAGTAGAAGCCGAATTACCGAAGCGGGAACAGTTGCCCAACGATAATTATCGGGCAAATGCCACCTTCAAGGTATATCTGAAAAAAGTCTCCCAAGGGCAGCAACGAGGGCCACAGTTGCTTGTGTCTCGTGCTGATGCTGGTTTGGTAGTTTATCTTTTCGCCAACGAAGTCCCAGAAATCGAAGATGAAGTGGTACGGATTGTTGCCGTAGCTAGGGAGGCAAACCCCCCTTCCCGTTATGTCGGCCCCCGGACTAAAATAGCAGTAGATACTCTCGATCGCGATGTAGACCCTGTAGGCGCTTGTATTGGAGCTAGGGGATCGCGAATTCAAGTGGTAGTCAACGAATTACGCGGTGAAAAAATAGATGTAATTCGCTGGTCGCCAGACCCAGCAACATACATTGCTAATGCCTTAAGTCCAGCACGGGTAGATGAAGTACGCTTAATGGACCCAGAATCACGGCAAACTCATGTACTTGTAGCTGAAGATCAATTGAGTTTGGCCATTGGGAAAGAAGGGCAAAACGTCCGTTTGGCAGCCCGCCTGACTGGTTGGAAAATAGACATTAAAGACAAAGCTAAGTATGACTACGCAGCAGAGGATACTAAGTTTGCAGCCGTCAGAACAAAATATCAATCAGAGGAATCAGAGGAAGACGATCTTGAATATGAAGAAGAATTTGAGGATGAAAATCAGAACGAATTAGAAGAGGAAGATAGTTTTGACAATAACGATGATGAATAATTGATTAATTTTGTAAAGTTTTGATACTGTAGATTGTAGTCTCAGTCTCAAGGATAATTTTCTCAAAAGCTACTTGGTATAAGTAAAAAATAGTAATAATAAACTTCTTTTTACATCCAAAATCCTGGACTGAGATCGCAAAGAACCGATGAAACCAAATTATCGGCGCTGTATTAGTTGCCGTAAAGTAGGCTCAAAAGATGAGTTTTGGCGGATTGTCCGCGTCTTTCCCGATGGAAAGGTACAATTGGATCAGGGCATGGGGCGTTCTGCCTATATTTGTCCAGAAACGAGTTGCTTACAAGCGGCTCAAAAAAAAAATCGACTAGGGCGATCGCTACATGCATCAGTGCCAGAAGCACTGTACCAAAGCTTGTCGCAACGTCTAGCCCGCAGTAATACCCAAAACCAAATTTAGTTGGAACAACTTTGTGACGTAATCATTAGAGGAATTGTGTGGAAAGCCGAAGTCGCGCTTTCATCACACTCCCCGTTGATCGTTAAGGTTAGTGCCAAAATAGTAAATGGGTGTAAAAGGCATTCGGCTCTCCAATAACGAGGGACGAGGCAACATTCCCAGAACAAGATGTAATCGATTGTGTTGTGGAAGACTCAGAATCAACAAAACAAGAAACTACAAAATGGCAACCTGGTAGCGCTCAGGCGCAGTTCGGCGTCAAGGGTTCCTATAAAAATCTTTTATTTAAGAAATTTTTATGGGTATCCCTCAACCATCATTCCTGGTGGGGATGCCATTATTAAACCGAAACATCTCTCTTTCCTGATTGGAGGCACCGGCAAAAACTGAACGGCAGTCTAAAAACAGTAATCCAAGGATGGAGATGTCGCAAACCAGGCAACCATCCGCTAAAACTGTAAATTAAAGGGGAAGAGTGGATGACCAACGGCAAAGTTAGAATTTATGAATTATCAAAGGAATTGAATTTGGATAACAAAGAGCTACTAGCAATTTGCGACCAGCTCGATATTGCGGTCAAAAGCCATAGCAGCACAATTTCAGAATCCGAAGCAGAAAACATCCGGGCGGCAGCAGAAAAGCTTGCAGCTACGAGTGTGTCTGCCAAAAAGGAACTAGGTACAACCAGCCATAAGCCAAATTCACCACCCAACGGCGGACGTAACCGACCTGCTGCACCCCACAAACAGCAAATTTTGGAAATACGCAAACCCAAAATATTGAGAAATACTACCTCCAACGCCTCCGAGGCGTCACTTGCTAACAATACCCAAGCTGCCTTGTCTGAAGCTAATCCTCCCTCTCCTCCACGGCCTTTCGCTACACCAGTCTCACCCCTGAAACCGGCAGCACCAACTCGACCTGTGCCCCGGACTCAATCTGAGACTCAAGAGCAACCTCCGATCGCTGACTTGGAACAAACGCCTAATCCAAATCCGGCACCGGAAAAAATAGTATCCCAAAAACCGGAAAAGACAGTTCCACCGAGACCAAAATCGGAAAAACCGATCAAACCACAACTAGTTGCTCCTCCAGCCAGACCTGAGGCAGAAGTTGCCCAGGTGGTAGATGAGCAGCCAGTATCTCAGGCAGATAAACCGATTCTCAAACGCGACCAACGGCTACGACCTGCAGAAGGCGATCGCGAACAAATTAAGCCAAGAGTCGCTAAACTGCCAACCGACCAGTCCGCACCAGGTGCGCCACAAAGGACAAGTCGTCCCACCCCTGCACCCAGCAGACCAGAGCAGAGAGGCAATAGACCATCTGCACCATCACAACTGGGAGAGGGACAAAGGCCCAGACCGGCACGTCCAGGTGAAGCTGTAGCAGCGGCAATGCCGATCGCTACTCCACCCAGACAGATGTCAGGCATAGCGGGCAAATCTCAAGGATTGGGTGATGAACCAGTCACACCCGATCTCCTCGATTTAAAACGCCCAAGTCCGCCTCGACCGACCAAAGGCGGCAAAAAGTGGGTAGAAGAGGAAATAATTGACGAAGTTAAAGAGAAGGCAAAAGCTGGCGTCAAAGGCAAGCGGATCAAACCCATACTTGATGATGAGTTTGAAGAAGATTTGCTGGATGATGACGATATAGATTCACCAGCCACAGTCCAAGTCAGCCTTTCTATCGCTCGTCCTCCCAAACCAAAAGCGACTCGACCTGTACAGATGCCAGGTGCAACCCTTGCTAGCGCCCCAACTGCAAGAGCCAGAAAGTCTGGTTCCAGGTCTGGTTCCAAATCTGGTTCTGGGCGCGACCATCACCAAAACCGTCGCCAAGAAGCTGATACAAAGCGCGATCGCCCCGAAAAAGTGACGATCACAGGGCCGTTGACTGTGCAAGAACTGTCTGACGTTTTAGCCGTTCCTGATACAGAGATTGTCAAAATCCTCTTCCTGAAAGGTATGGCGGTGAGTATCACTCAAAATCTAGATATTCCCACAATTACCCTGGTAGGAAAAGAACTAGAAATAGAAGTCGAAACCGTCGAACGAGAAGCAGAAGCTCGGAAAATCACGGAAATGGTCGGTGCAGAAGACCTAGAATATCTCCACCGTCGTCCGCCAGTCGTGACAATTATGGGTCACGTAGACCACGGTAAAACAACCCTGCTCGACTCAATCCGCAAAACCAAAGTGGCTGCTGGCGAAGCTGGCGGTATCACTCAACACATTGGTGCATACCATGTAGATTTGGAACATGAGGGCAAACCTCAACAGATAGTCTTCCTGGATACTCCTGGTCACGAAGCCTTTACAGCTATGCGGGCACGAGGAGCGCGGGTAACAGACATTGCCGTCTTAGTAGTAGCTGCTGATGATGGTGTCCGTCCCCAAACCATTGAAGCCATTAGTCACGCCCAAGCTGCGGGAGTGCCAATTGTTGTTGCAATCAACAAAATTGACAAAGAAGGGGCACAGCCAGAGCGGGTTAAACAAGAACTGACCCAGTATGGTCTGACATCAGAAGACTGGGGTGGTGAGACAATCATGGTTCCCGTGAGCGCCATCAGAGGTGAAAATCTGGATACGCTCTTAGAGATGATTCTGTTGGTAGCAGAGGTTGCAGAACTATCTGCTAACCCCGATCGTAACGCCAAAGGAACTGTCATTGAAGCACATCTGGATAAAGCTAAGGGAGCAGTTGCTACCCTGCTAATTCAGAATGGCACCCTGCATGTGGGAGATATCTTAGTAGCTGGCTCGGCCTTTGGTAAAGTCCGGGCAATGGTGGATGACAGAAGTAAGAGAGTCGATATTGCTTCTCCTTCCTTTGCTGTCGAGGTACTAGGTTTAAGTGATGTGCCAGCAGCCGGCGACGAGTTCGAGGTCTTCCAGAACGAAAAAGAAGCCAGAGCACTCGCTAGCGATCGCGCAGACAGACAACGCCTATCCCGCCTATTACAGGGACGTGTTACTCTCACAACTCTGTCGGCTCAAGCCCAAGAAGGCGAGTTGAAAGAACTCAACTTGATCTTGAAAGGAGACGTACAAGGTTCCGTAGAAGCCATTGTGGGAGCGCTCAAGCAAATCCCGCAAAACGAAGTCCAAATTCGGATGTTGTTGGCTACGGCTGGGGAAATAACCGAGACAGATATCGACTTAGCCGCTGCCAGTAACGCTGTAATTATCGGCTTCAACACCACCTTTGCCAGTGGCGCTAGACAAGCCGCCGATGAAGCAGGTGTCGATGTCCGGGAATATAACGTCATCTACAAACTCCTAGAAGATATCCAAGATGCTTTGGAAGGTCTTTTGGAACCAGAGTTGGTGGAAGAACCCTTGGGTCAAACCGAAGTCCGTGCCGTCTTCCCAGTCGGTCGTGGTGCGGTTGCCGGTTGCTACGTTCAATCTGGCAAGCTAGTTCGCAACTGCAAAGTCAGAGTGCGACGCGGTGGTAAGGTGATCTTTGAAGGCGTTCTTGACTCCTTAAAACGGATGAAAGAAGATGCTCGTGAGGTCAACGCCGGTTATGAATGCGGTGTCGGCATGGATAAATTCAATGATTGGGTTGAAGGTGACATCATCGAATCCTATCAGATGGTTACGAAACGCCGCACTCTTACCTTAACGAGATAGTGTTAAGGGTAAAATGGTTAGAAGTTAGGAGTGATAAATTAGGAGTTAGGAGTTAAAGGCTGCTAATTCTTAACTCCTAACTCTTAACTCATAACTTTTTATTATGCATTCATTTCGCTCTGAACCTATTTTGTGGATTCACGTCGCTGGATTGGCGACGTTGCCTGTTTTTTTAGTACTCTGCTTATTGTTTTTGTCTGTAGGCGAACCGTTTTTGCCAGTCTGGATGGAGCTATTCTTAGTTGCTTCCATTGGTGTTCTCCCCCTGCTATGGATGCAGTTGCGTCGCCCCTTTTATATATTTGCTCTTTTAGGAATAGCCCTAAAGCCGGAAAATCTGACTGAACGGCAGCGGAAAATTCTCTGTTTAATTAATACAAAGTTAAATCGTATCCTGGCATTAGTTGCAGCAGCATTGTCAGTTTGGATACTGTGGAATCTTTACCAAATTGCCCCATTAGTAGCAAATTCAGCTAAATTCCTCCCACAGTGGCGTAGCCTTGCACTAGTGCTTGCAGGATTAGCCTTTTTGGGCAGCAATCTATTTTTACAAATACCTGTGAGTGTAATGCGAGTTTTGGTGATTAATGAGACAGAATTCGCTGGCATTGAGCCATTATCTTTAGAAAAGATTAAGCAAGATTTCACTATTTTAGGAGTGCGGGTTAATCAAATCGTGCCCCGATTATTGCAATCCTTGTTTAGGATAAATACAGATTCGTAGCAGCCCGTAAAGTATATTATTTCACTTTCAAGGGCTAGAGAGAAGAGCAGGGAAGGCAGGGGGCAGAGGAGAATAAATAACCAATGCCCAATGACGCCAGTCGCCTCAAGTCGGGAAACCCGCCCACGGCGCTGGCTCCCCAATGTCCAGTTACCGTTGAAGTTTAAAATAAAGGAATAAGGAACTATGGCTCAAATTCCAGCTTCTAGCGATCGCCAATTTTCTGCCGATACTGAAATTTGGTATAGCCTCAAATGTGCGATCTCCACTAGTTCAGGTTTTCAACGTTGGCAACTAGAACGCGATGCTCAATTGCATGGAATTCGCTTGGAACAGCAGGTACAACGGTATTTACGAGAAACTTTAGAAACTTTAGCTTACTAAAGACCAAATAAATCTTGTAGGTTTGTTTGCAAGCGGCGGAGTTGACGGTATGCACTCTCCAAGCGATGCCTACGGCGGTAAACTACGCCATCAACTTCCACTTCATTGGTGGGATAATTCTTAATAATTTCAATTAGCGATACTTGCCTGTCTTGACTAGCAGAAAGTACTAAAGCGGCTCGTAAAGCCTGCCGATCTGCTGTCCGAGACGGTGTATAAGTAACTTGACTAATTTGATCCAAAATAATATTACCAATCTGGCTATTTAGCACTCTATCTAAAAATACAGGGTTTACCTTCACTGGCTTTGTTAAATACTGACGAATGGCTTTGGGGTCTTGTCGCGCTAAAGCTAAATTCACTCTTAGTGAACGCGAGAGTTCACCTGTTTGGGAAAAGGTGGATAGTTCCTCTACAGAAATTAATTCACGGAAGATACCATACTTCAGCACTACTCGTTCCGCAGCAAAGGCAGGAGTGGACAAAAATAGAAGACAGATACTACCTACTAAAATTAAGACGCGACGCAGTCCCAAAAAATTAAAACACATTTCTCCCGATTTCCAATAGGTTTGTTTTTCCTGCGATCGTAATTCCAGCAGAATTAGTCGCGGTATCTAGCTTTAAAGAATACTAAAAATCGCCTCATCCCCATAGTACCCATAAGAAAATTTTCTAGATAACACAAGATTAGGACTTACGCAAAAAAACTCTCTACCTTTTATTCCTCTGCATCCTCTGTGGTTTGATTTTCCATGACTGTGCGTAAGTCCTAAATATAAGCAATGTATAAGTTCTGTGATCTATCTAAGGAATTGAGCTGAATCAGTGCTAATCATCCAGTATAGTTTGCATGGGTTTTACAGCAGCTACAAAGCTGCTACCTTTAACCTTGTTCGACATATCGTAATTCAGCACATCACAGACTCAAAAAATGAAATATCGGGGTTATCACATTTCTCTAGCGAAAAATTTTCGCCTTCTTTCTAGCAGTCATCTCAAATATACTTTGCGCGTAGGAGCCGGACTCACGGCAATGCTTGTTGTTTCTAGTGGTTCACTACTACTACCTGGTCAGGTTAATGCTGGTGCGACTTACCCAGAAAGTATCGCCCCAACTCGCACAGCGCAAGCTCCAGCAACTGCCGCAGCAATTTACGTTAATCCAGCAACTGGTGCAGATAGGGCTGGTGCTGGTGCAACCTCAGCGACACCGTACAAAAGCATAAGTTTTGCTCTCAGTCAAGGCCAAGCAGGTGCAGTTATTCAATTAGCACCTGGTAATTATAACCAGGAAAGTGGTGAAACCTTCCCGCTTTTACTTAAACCAGGGGTGACACTGCGGGGTGATGAAGCTACTAAAGGTCAGGCGATATTGATTACAGGTGGAGGTTTCTACACTAGCCGCACCTTTGCCCAACAGAACATTACAATCCTTGCCGGACAAGATACCACTATTACTGGTGTCACCGTCACCAACCCAAATAGCCGGGGTACGGCTGTGTGGGTGGAATCAACTAATCCGATTATCAAAAACAGTACTTTTACTAACAGTGCCAGAGAGGGTGTTTTTGTCACAGGTACAGGCAATCCCAAAGTCGAAGGCAATCTCTTTGTGCAAAACAAAGGCAATGGGATTTCAATTGCTAAGACTGCCCAAGGAGAAATTCGGAGTAACTTATTTCAGGATACCGGTTTTGGTCTTGCGATCGGTGGCACTTCCACACCTCTAGTTGTAGAAAACCAAATTATCGAAAACCAAGACGGTCTTTTTATCTCAGAGTCAGCGAAGCCCGTATTGCGAAAGAATGTCATTCAAAATAATAAGCGGGATGGAGTTGTAGCAACTGTTAGTGCTTTACCCGACCTTGGCACTAACGAAAATCCTGGTGGCAATCTTATTCGCAACAACACTCGTTATGATGTGAACAACGCCACCAAAACAGGTAAGATTGTCGCTGTTGGCAACGATATCGATCAGAAAAAGATTTTTGGCTCAGTAGATTTTGTTGCCGCAAGTGTTGACGTACCCCCTGGAGGGCCTGTTGCCTTTAAAGATGTGCCAGCAAATTACTGGGCAAAAACCTACATCGAAGCTTTAGCCTCCCAAAATATTATTGCGGGCTTTCCTGATGGCAGCTTTAAACCCAATGAACCTGTAACCCGCGCTCAATTCGCCACTATTGTTACTAAAGCTTTAACGCCAGCAGCCAAACGCCCAGCTATTCAGTTTAAGGATGTAGCAAGCAATTTCTGGGCTTACGCTGCCATTCAATCTGCTTACCAGAGTCAATTTGTTTCTGGTTATCCCGATGGCACTTTTAAGCCACAGCAGCAAATTCCCAGAGTGCAAGCGTTAGTCGCTTTAGCTAATGGTTTGGGCTTAACTGCAAGTAATCAAAATATCCTTTCTTTTTACACCGATGCGGCCCAGATTCCTAATTATGCGATCGCTCCTGTTGCGGCGGCAACTGCACGGCAACTAGTAATCAATTATCCCACAGTGAAGCAACTCAATCCTAATCGTCAGGCAACTAGAGCCGAGGTTGCTGCCTTTGTTTACCAGGCACTCGTCAATGCTGGACGTGCCCAACCAATTCCTTCATCCTATTTGGTAACAGCCCAGTAAATGCCTAGTTAGCAAATTGGAAGCGCCAGACTAATAATTTGTTAGTCTGGCGCTTCCAATTAATGTGAGTTTTATTAATTTTGGGGGTTTTTAAACATAAAATTTGGGGTCTTTAAATATAGCTGACCCCATTTGAATGTTCTTGGGTTTATGGTCAGGGTCTTTATATTGGCTGACCCCGTTTCAATGATTTATATTTTCTCAGAAATTTTTGCTTTTTAGGATTTCCTAATAATTTTTTTATTTTTTCTTTCTAGGTAACAGAAGCGAATAGATGTGTACTAAGTTTTTTCACGCAATCAAATAGGATTCTTATAGAAGTAATAATGTTATTTCACAACTAGCTGCGAAGTGCTAGCGCACCGCTCTGCTAACGCCAAATTTTGAGATTACCTCTACTACTATTATCTCTAAATGTTCGGCTTCCTTGGATCAAATGCCACTGGACTCTCATGGTGAAAGTTGCTCAAGGTTGGTAATTAGCGAGATATCACTTATTTAAAGATATAAAAAATTTTCTTAATTGCTTATAAATAACTATTACTTTCTAAATTACTTGGGGAATACTGAAAATTAGTCCCATTAAAGGTGTATGAAAAATGGCAGATAATAAAGTCAGTGCAAAACTTTCCTCGGCAGACAGGGAAGCCGTGATGCAAGCTATTACTGTTCACTAGTTCTAATACTATTTTGACGCTGTTATTCCACAACTAACTCCGTCGCCAAATTTTGAGATTTCCGCCAGCATCTCCCGCAGCCAACCAATCTCCATCGGGGGTAAAGACGACAGAACGAACTGAGTCGAAATGACTGAGGGTGCAAATTTCTTTCCCTGTTGCCACATTCCACAGTTTGATAGTCTTGTCCCAACAACCACTAGCCAAAATTTGCTCATCACTACTGATAGTAAGTCTAATCTTCTGGCTCAATTCCCGCCGCCCGCAATTGTGCTGCTAGTCGTTCAGCACGTAGGCGTTCTTGTTCGGCGCGTTGGCGTTCTTGTTCGGCTAATTCTGTTCCCCAAGGTAAAAGGTTTCCTTGTTCATCCCACCATCGTAACCACTTTCCTGTACGGTTTTCACGAGTACCTTGGGACACTCCAAGGTAAAGATTAATTTCTGCTATCCAGTAGCGTTGATTTTCATCAGACTCTTGCAAAATGTACTGTTCGTTTTGTAAGCGATACATCTCTAAACTGCCGCTATCTGCTTCAAATATGATGTAGTTTGGTACTTTTAAAATGCGCTCGTAGAAAAACCATTTTCCTGGGGGATATGTCGCTTTGATAGAATACTCTGTCTGCTGTGTATCGGAAACAAATTCCATCACAATTACGGGAATGTCGCCCTGTAGTTGAGGTGTGTAACTGCGTATTAATTCTTCTCTACTAACATTAATTTTGGCAATGAAAGCCCAATCAGGAGCTTTAATGACCATTCTGTTGTTTAAAGTGGCACAAATACCGTAATTAGTTGTTGTTAGAGCGTTAGCTGAAATTTTTCTGGCTAATTGTAAGCTTTCTGTCAGTGCAGCAGCTAAGGCTGGTTGATTGATATTGTCCACTGGATCATCCGGGAGTTTGTAATCATCGGGCAGTTTTTCCCAAGTGATTTGGTAGTCTTGGGTGAGGATTGTCATGATGGGTTTTCCTTTGGTGTATGAAAGGGGCTGGGGACTGGGGATTGGGGAATATTTTTCTAATACCCAGTACTTAGTAGTTACTCATCTTCATCGGGTTCTAAATCGTCGGCTGTCAATTCTTGATGGGGGATGGCGGCGATAATCGCATCTATAACTTTCGATACTGGCAATATCTCAATATTCAAGTCAGGAAATTTTGTCCCTTTTGGCACGATCGCTCTTTTAAATCCCAACTTAGCAGCTTCTTTCAATCGCAGTTCCATTTGGGAAACCGATCGCACTTGTCCACCTAACCCAACTTCACCGATTAATACTGTACCGGGATCGACGATGCGATCGCGGAAACTAGCTACAATTGCGATCGCTATTCCTAAATCTACCGCTGGTTCTTCCACATTCAACCCACCCGCAGAAGCAACGTAAGAATCTAACTTGGACATGGGAATTCCCACTCGTTTTTCTAAGACGGCGAGAATTTGCACTAGGCGGTTGTAGTCTACGCCAGTTCCAGCCCGACGAGGTGAAGGGTAGCTGGTGGGACTCACCAAAGCTTGCAATTCTACAACGATGGGGCGAGTGCCTTCGCAAGCAACCACAATGGCAGTACCTGGCGCTGGATCGTCACGATTGCCTAAAAATAGCTCTGAGGGATTGGAGACTTCTCGCAATCCATCTGTCACCATTTCAAAGATACCGATTTCGTGAGTTGCGCCGAAGCGGTTTTTGACTGTGCGTAATAATCGATGCGAGGCAAAGCGATCGCCTTCAAAATACAACACTGTATCGACTAAATGCTCTAAAACTTTTGGCCCCGCGATCGCTCCTTCTTTGGTGACGTGTCCCACAATCAGCATGGTGACATCTTCGTGCTTTGCCACCTTCATCAGTGCTGCTGTACACTCCCGTACCTGAGCTACTGAACCTGGTGCAGAAGTCAGTGCTGGAAAAAATACCGTTTGGATACTATCAATCACCGCCACGTTTGGTTTGAGAGAGTCTATTTCTCGCAAAATTTCTTCTAAATCTGTTTCTGGCAGTACATATAAATCTGCACCTATACTGTCAGGGTCTATGGGTAATGTAGGATCTACTACTACTGTTACCTTCTCCTCATTAACCACGCTTAGGGGTTTTGATACTCCCAAACGGGAAGCTCGTAATTTTACCTGCTGCCCTGATTCTTCACCAGTGACGTAAAGGATGCGGTATTTCTGTGCTAATTGATTAGATACTTGCAACAATAAAGTCGATTTGCCAATACCTGGATCGCCACCAATCAGTACCATAGAGCCAGGGACAACCCCCCCACCAAGGACTCGATCTAATTCTCCATAACCAGACTCCCAACGAGCGATTTGGCGATCGGTAATTTGATCGAATGTTAAAGAGGCTCGCGCTTTAGCTGGTTTATTGTGAGATTTGCCATTGCCTTGAGCGGATTGCCAACTACTTACCCCCCCTCGACTGGGTACATCTACTGAGGATTGAATAGAAATTTGTTCTTCTAGAGAGTTGTAAGTACCGCAAGCTGGACACTTACCAAACCACTGGGGCGATTCTGCTCCACATTCGTTACAAGTGAAAAATGTTTTTGGCTTTGCCATTCTTAAATCTTATTAAATAATCTTAATATTTACTTAATTCTTGAAAAAAACTAAAAACTAATAATAGTGGTATTTAGAGCTTTTTCCAAATCAATTCATGGAATGATATCTTAATATTATGGTATTAAAAATTAATCATGTAAATTTTTAGTCAAGGAGCCTAGAGAAACTTGGAAAGCCATAAAGAAAAAATCTTGGTGGTAGACGACGAAGCCAGCATTCGCCGGATTTTGGAAACACGCCTTTCCATGATTGGCTACGATGTAGTGACGGCTGGCGACGGGGAAGAAGCTTTGGAAACTTTTCGCAAAACTGAACCTGACCTGGTAGTTTTAGATGTAATGATGCCAAAGCTAGACGGCTATGGTGTATGTCAAGAATTACGAAAAGAATCAGATGTCCCCATTATTATGCTAACAGCCTTGGGTGATGTCGCCGATCGCATCACCGGATTAGAATTGGGTGCTGATGATTATGTAGTTAAACCATTTTCCCCCAAGGAGCTAGAAGCCCGGATTCGCTCGGTGCTGCGGCGAGTAGATAAAAACGGAGCTTCTGGAATTCCCAGTTCTGGGGTAATCCATGTCGCTAATATTAAAATCGATACGAATAAGCGACAAGTCTACAAAGGCGATGAGCGCATTCGATTGACGGGTATGGAGTTCAGCTTGTTAGAGTTGTTAGTCAGTCGCTCTGGAGAAGCTTTTTCTCGTTCGGAAATTTTGCAGGAAGTATGGGGTTATACACCAGAACGTCATGTGGATACCCGCGTAGTAGATGTGCATATATCACGTTTGCGGGCAAAATTAGAAGACGATCCTAGCAACCCAGAATTGATTCTCACTGCACGGGGTACTGGTTATCTTTTCCAGCGGATTATTGAACCAGGAGAGGAGTGAAAATAGTTAAGAGTGAGGAGTTAGAAGTGAGGAGTTAAAAACTTTCTTCAACTCATAACTTATAACTCATAACTTTTCATAAGGATGACTAAACCCGATCCTAATCTAGTTTTGCGGCGTCTACCCATTGTCGTGGGTGGGCTAGGCGCTGTACTTTTATTGATTAACCGTTTATTAACACCGGAATTAACCCAGTCTCAATCGCGTGGTGATGTAGTGGGCGTGATTTTGAGTGCGGTGTTAATTTTAACGGGTTTAATTTGGCAGCAAGTTCAGCCGCGATCGCCTGATACTGTAGAACTAATTGGAGAGGAAGGTTTTGTACTTGCAGCAGATTTACCCGAAGCCGTAAAAACAGAGCTAGCCTGGGCATCTCATTTATTGTTGACTAATACAGTAACGCGATCGCTTGTGGTTTTTTATCAAGGTAAAGTTTTATTGCGTCGCGGGATTTTGGGTACTAAATCTGAAGTTGTGCCAGGAGTAATCTTAAAACAGGTACTCGAAAAACAAAAGCCGATTTATCTAGTTGCTCTAAAAATATATCCAGGTAGGCTTGAATTTGATTATTTACCAGAAAATACTCAAGGTGTAATTTGTCAACCTATTGGCAACCAAGGTGCATTAATTTTAGGAGCAAATGCTCCTCGAAGTTACACCAAACAAGATGAAAACTGGATTGCGGGAATTGCTGATAAATTAGCCGTTACTCTTAGTAGTTAGATTGTCAGCTAGTTTAAAAACCAGCCAATTTTAGTGAGACAAGGGGCTTAAGCCCCTTGTTTGGGAGCAAGCTCGCACCTAATCGGTATTAGCAAGTCATTTAGTATCACAAGCGTATTTTAAATTTAAAAATTAAATCTAAAATCTAAAACTTAAAATTCAATTACCAAGAAGTCAAAAAATTCCAACCTTCCTTTTCTTCTGGTGTCTTTCCTTCTTTTTCTTCTAGTTCTTCCGGTATCTTTAAATTTGTCTGTTGAATTAAATTATCATAATCTCCTGAATCAACCCATTTCAATAATTCGCCAGCCCGCATAACTACCCAAGAAAGCCCGGATTCTGTATAGCTTAATATTTTGGTGACTTTATCCACACTATCAAAGTTATTGGATGCAAACTCACGGGCTTGGATGAGAAAATCTTCAATTACAGCAGTAGTCAAGTACTCATCTGGTAAACCCGCGAGTTTCATCAGTGTAGTAGTTGCTACGTCGATATCCTGACAAGCAAGCAAAGCAGCCCGATCGGCAGTGAACCTAGCCATCATCCGCCAATTATACAAACCTAGTTCCATTCCACCAGCTACCAAGCCACCGACTCCCAGTGTGGTACTGCTCAACAAATTTTTCAACGTTGGCATAACAATTGCCATTTGGTGATAAACCATGTGCTGACTCTTGATGCGAGCGATTTCGTGTCCGAAAACGTAAAGCAACTCATCCGAGTCAAGCCACTCCATTGCATCTAAATTAATACCGACAAGGGGTTTTTCTACGCCAACAATGTAGGTTTCAATGTGACCTGTACCTCGAAATAGATATAATTCAGGAAGTGGAGCAACATCAAGAATCTGGCAGGTTTCTACAAATGCTTGATGTAATTGGGGAAAATTACGGGGCGAAATTCTGATTTCACTACCAAGGCTTTGCAGTCTAAGTAGGCGATCGATGCCGTATTCGTTAATTTTTTTGAGTAGCAAGGAAACACCGGGCATATTTTGCAAGGAAGCCAAGGCTTTGCGATCGAAGGGGTGTTCGTAGGCTTCGGAGCTTAGTCCAGTTAATATTTTTCTCGTCATTGGTTTTGAGCTTTTAAATAGCAGTTTAGAAGCATTAGCAAACTTGCACCACAGTGTACTAAGCATTTCTCGCTATCTTACCCAAATAGAATATACAGTAGGGGTGCACAGATGTGCGCTCCTATGAGAGAATTTGAAAATTTACAATTAATCTATGCAAATTATTTATTGGCTATTAATTGCCGTAATGGTTGTGGGTATTATCGGTGCTGTAGTTCCAGCTATTCCTGGTAGCAGCTTAATTTTAATTGCAATTATTATCTGGGGAATCGTTAGTAGTTCCTTTGCAGCTATAAAAATTCCACTAATTGTGACAATTATAGTTTTACTGCTCAGTGTCGGAGTAGATTTTTTAGCTAGCTATGTGGGAGCAAAACAAGCTGGAGCTAGCAAGTGGGGGCAAATTGGCGCAATTGTTGGTTTGGTGGTAGGATTTTTGGGATTATTGCCAACTTTACCTTTTGGGGGACCACTGTTAGGAATTTTACTAGGGCCGCTTTTGGGAGCAATTATTGGTGAGTACCTGTACCGACGTGAATTTGGGTTGGCAGTTAAAGCAGGTATAGGAATTGTAGTTGGATCTTTGGTTGGAAATTTGATTCAAGGGTTGTTAGCGATCGCCGCAGTTGTAGTTTTTGTTGTAACAACCTGGCCACAGGTATTTGGCTCATAGCATTTGAAAAATCCGACAGATTTGAGAACAGCATTAATAGCTAGCAATTAGCTATTTGTTACAAACAATTCAATTTGATCGCAAAGACTATCCATAGTAAACAAATACAGTGGTTCCTCCCATTTCTTCTATGAGAGGAACCGTTTTACTAAATATTAGACCTCTTGCAAAAATATATTTTTGCACTCTTAGGGGAAAGGGAAAAGGTTAAAGGGAAAGGATTTTGAGTTTTTTTACCCTTTTCCCCCGCCCCTTATCCCCAGAGGGGGCCTCACCTTCCCCTTTACCCCGACTTTTGCAAGAAGTCTATTGGCAACTAGAAAGATAGATACACTGCATACTCTATTGATATAAAAATATGGTTTGTCAATATTCAGTATAAAAAAATACTTTCGCTTGCTACTACGTAAATAGTTTTTATTAAAGTCAGAGCTATTGCCAATAATTTAAACCCTAGAGAGTAAGAGATATACGAAGCGCAGATATGTAAGAAATTAAAATTTTATGAAGACTCTTTATTAGTTGAAGATGTGATGAAGACCACTCAGTAAATATTGCAGGTTCTAAGTCTATGTGATTTTATGGAGATAAGAAATACATCACGCAAGTTTTGCTTTCACTGACAGTATTTTAAATAGATTACTGATAGTAAAAGTCAAGCAATCAATTTCTCTGTTCCAGATTATTATTAGGACTCTCAAAGGCTCATGATTAATTTTAAATCTAAATTACTAAACGCTACTCTGGCTGCTAGTTTTGCAATCCCCTTAGCAACTGCTGGGATGTTTACATCTGCTGGTTCGGCTCAAGCTGTAACCCTGAACGGAAGTATTGGTCTTACTGGTACATCTGTCGTTCCTAATGATGGAATCAATCCACCTACTACTAGTATTAAATTTGTCGATGTTGATGGTATTGATACTGATGGTGATTTTGCAGCCTTCTCACCCAGCTTATCAGGCACAGGTATTACCATTAACACTCTAAATTTAACCAAGATAGCTAATATATCAGGCACAACAGCTACATATTCTACAGGCGTTTACACTCCGTTCATTAATTTCGGATCGCAAACCTTGGGTAGTACTACTGCACTTCTCACCTTTGATCTAGATGATTCTGTAGTTACCAGAACTCGGAAATCAGCTACCAACATTAATGACGTAATATTGGATGGGATTACGGGTAAATTTAATTTCAATGGAAAAACTATTGGAATTGGCAATTTGGGTGCTTCTCTTAATGGAAAAACAAGCGAGTACCACTTAACTCTCGAAGCAGTTAGCGTTCCTGAGCCAACCACAATGCTAGGTTTAGGTTTAGTTGGTGCTGGCATGATTGTGTCTCGCCGTCGCAAAAGTATCCTTCAATAGTCCTATCCTAAATATAAAAAAGTTACTTTTAATTTCTAAAAGTAACTTTAATTGATCTATTCGATCTGGCTGGAATGCAAAATTTACCAACCAGGTCGAATTTTTTCTGCTGCCAGACAAATCTATATTAAAGGTGAATTTTCTTAACCTTAGATAGACTTAAACTGACTGTAAAGAATTTTTGGCTTCACTTGCGATCGCATCTACTTCATCATTCGCCAGAATTTCTAATATAGATTTGGCTTCTGGATTACCTAAACGAGCCAAGGCTTGTACAAGTCTGTAACGAATTTGCCAATCTGGATTGGTAGCATAGGGAGCCAACAGAGGAACTGCTTGTACATCTCCCAAGTCACCCAAAGAACTAATAGCAGCAGTTTGGACTAATTCGTTTTCTGATGAAAGTGCCTCTTTGAGTAGTTCAAAGGCTCGCGGATCGCCCAACTCTCCTAATGTAGCAATAATACTGAATTGTATTAGCCATTCCCCAGTTGTATGATAAAGCTGCTGTAAATCTTCAAAAGCTTCACTTAATTTTAGAGCGCCTAAACAGTCTGCTGCTGCTGCTTGTACATCTACTTCGGAGTCATGAAGTAAGCGATCGCGCAAGATATCCAAGGATAATTGTAAATCTTGGGTTCCGAGTGTATCCATTTGACTCACTGCTGAGTAACGGACACGGGAATTACGATCGCCAATAGCACTTTGAATTAATTCAAAGCCAACCGCAGGTTCCAATTCGCGGATTTGATTTACTGCACGTAAGCGATCGCCTAAATCCTCAGAACTGAGCAATTGCTTAACAGACTCCGGAGTAATACTCATTTAGTTATCCTTGATTTTCAAATGTATAAAAAACAGCCATTAGTTAATACTCAAGGGTCAAAAAACTCTTGAGTATTAACTAATGACAACTGACTAATCTTGACTAGCAGCCATTGCCCGAATAATATCACCACGAGTGAGAATACCAATTACTTGACCTGTACTCTCAAGTACTGGCAAGCGGTGAACGCTGCGATCGTGCATGATTGTAGCTGCTTCTCTTAAAGTTTTATCAGGGGAAATAGCGATCGGGTTTTTACTCATCACCTCCCCGACGGTTTGCCCTAGAGCTTTGTGCAAATCACGGTCATACGTAGCAGGATTTTTTAAATAGATAACACTATCAAGAAACATAATGTACGCAGGTGGAGTAACACCAGTTTCTTGCCACATCAAATCGGTTTCCGAGATAATGCCCACCAATTTACCGAGATCGTCCACAACAGGTAGTCCGCTGATATGGCGTTCTGCGAGAATTTGGATAGCTTCCTTGAGTGGAGTTTCCTCCCGGACAACAATAGGATCGCGGCTCATCACATCGGCAACGGTTTTAGGCATTTATTTGCTGACACCTTAAATCAAAGTCCCTGCGCCTATTGTAGAAAATTGCGGGACTCAACCTGATGCAATTAATAGATTGTTACGGGATTAGTCATTGGTCATTGGGCATGGTTATTCTCATTGTCCCCTTGTCTCTCCCAGCTCGCTCTGCTTCTTTGCTAGTCCTCAGTCACTTTTAATGCAGCAATAATTTGGGTATTTGCTTTCGGAAAAGTAAAATGCTCCAGTTCTTCCAAACTTACCCAGCGAATTTCATCGGATTCTAAAGGTTGGGGGACACCTGTAAGATGGCGGCAATGATGTACTGTGAGGGTAACGCGCAAGTTTGTATAACTGTGGTCAATAGTAATCAGATGCTTTCCCACTTCAATTACTATTCCCAGTTCTTCGGAGATTTCCCGTTGAATACATTCTTGGATGGTTTCACCAGGCTCTATTTTACCGCCAGGAAATTCCCACAAACCACCCATTGCTCCTTCTGGACGACGGCGGTCAATTAAAATTTGCTTTTGGTCATTCCAAATTACTGCAACACCAATGATTTTATGGGGCGGGAAAGAACTGGTTTCACTCATAGTTTAATAGGGAGTAGGGAAATAATTCCTGAATTTTGATTCTTGACTAATAATAAAACTCGGCAGATTAGTTGTAACTCTGCCGAGTTTATATCTATTGCAAAGGTAAGCTAGCACTGTTCGTTTCTTCACAAACGTGCATTAATCATTTATAAATACCCCTCTAATATCGTGTCAAGTTAAAGACCTATTATTCAGACCGCAGAAGCTTAGAGACGAGGAATTTTTATGCTTTCCGTATAGGAGGTTGAGGAGTTATAACTAACTAGCCTGACATCATCTAATTGATTGAATTAATTACAGGACTTGACAGAGAAGCGAAATCAAAGACTTCGCGTTTCTCTGCGTTTAAATTTCATCCTGAATTCGTCACTATTTGGATATTTTCAAAAAACTTACAAAAAACTTAGCTGAGGTATAATCGGGAATTAGCGCCAAAGATTTCGCAGAGACTTATTTTCAATTTGCATCGCCGTAACTATGACTAGCTATTAGCCCAACAATATTGATTGAATTTCCCAAATTTTACATTTCTAGTCAATTTCGCTGTTGTCGGTTTCAGAGCCTTGTAGGGCCATTTCAAAATTCATTCTCTGTTCAGCGTTACGCAAGAAATAACCACTAATCATCGCAGAAGCAAGAAGCCTACCTAAATTTTCCCGATTTGTGGTTACAGTAACACCAAAGTGTTCTGAAGGTAGATTACCTAATAGTCCTGTAATATTTCGTTCCATCACCTGAAAGACTTCGGCAGACGTGGGTTTGGATAGCTGGGTAACTGTCTCTGGACTCAAAGATTTAACGTACTGCCATAGTAAATCGTTAGTTTCTGCTTCGCTATTAAAAAATTCTGAGACGCGATTGGATGGGTTACTCATTTTTTAGCTCCTTAACTACCACTACTAGCTGCGGTGCTTGTGATTTGAATATTAAATGTCTGTTTTGGATTTGACTTAGTTCTTTTGTCTTCCTGTCAACTAATGTAACAGCCTAGCGTAAGAGTGGAAGTAGGTGTAACCGTACCAAAGTCAGCGTATTTTCTCACCCCAATAAATAGGTGAGGAGTGGGGAGTTAATTACAAACTCATCACTCCTAACTTCTAACTTGCCAAATATTCATCCATGTTGGCTTTAGACTTGCGAAGTTTGCTTAAGGCTTCCCGTTCAATTTGTCGGACTCGTTCTCTACTGATATTCAATATTTCACCAATTCTAGCCAGAGTCAGGGCTTGCCCATCAGTTAAGCCAAAGCGCAGTGTGATTACTTCCCTCTGTTGTGGCGTTAGATCGCCCATCAGGCGATCTAAGTCATAAGATAGGGAAGATTGCATAACAAACTCTTCAGGAGAAGCGCCTGGATCTTCCAGCATTTCTCCAAGTTCGGTGTCGTAGTTATCACCCAACCGCAAATCCAAGGAAAGAGGCAAACGCGCCTTTTCTAAATACTCTCGTACTTGTTTGGGGGTCAATTCTAATTCTTGAGCTAGCTCCCCAGCGGTAGGAGCGCGTCCCAACTTTTGAGACAATTGACGCTGTGCCTTTTTAATCTTATTTAATTTTTCAGTGATATGGATCGGCAGCCGGATAGTACGAGCTTTTTCGGCTATTGCACGAGTAATCGCTTGCCGAATCCACCAATAGGCATAAGTAGAAAATCTGTACCCTTTGGTGGGGTCAAACTTTTCTACGCCCCGTTGCATACCAATACTACCTTCTTGGATCAAGTCCAGTAAATCGACGTTACGCTTGATGTATTTTTTAGCAACGGAGACTACCAGCCGCAAATTGGCTTCTACCATCTTGCGCTTGGCTATTTCACCATCTGCGATCGCTTCGTTCAGCTCTGCTGGTTCTAGATTTGTTGCTTTGGCCCACTCTTCTAGAGTCGGTTGACGATCTAGCTGGGTGGCAAGAGATTCCCTTGATTCGTGCAAAGCACAGGAACGTTGCACCTGTTTACCATAGAAAATCTCTTCCTCGTGGGTTAATAGTGGCACACGGCCAATCTCACGCAGGTAAGTCCGCACGAGGTCTGTGGCTGTCTGAGCGGTCTTCATGGCGCTACTCTTTGGTAATGATGGGGTTGGCGGTAGGGTCATTAAGGGATAGATGCTTTCTTTATTTATTAGGGTGCTACCCAGTCAGACTGGGAACCTGTACTATGGTTTGCAACTTACACGCCTGAGAAACTCGGCTGCTCATAAATAATCAAATTTAGGCTTCTTAACTGCTAAAACTACAGTTATTTCCTACTTTTCACAAGTATCTACAGTTAGATAAAAGGTTGCTTTTTAAACATTTTTTATGAAAGTCCTATTAACAATTGTAACATTTATGAGAAGATTTTGGCTAGATGGTGACATGAAATTTCCTGGCTTTTCCAGTTCATGTAACGTTGCCCTTTATCTTAAGGCTGACTAAAAGTCAATTTAAGAAATTATCTGGTTCAAACAATTTTCCTCATATTTGTTAAAGTATCTCAATGAGAACTATATTCATTCTCTTCTAACAATTGTTTAATTTTTTCTGGGAATTAGGCATTGGACATGGGGCATTGGACATGGGGCATTGGACATTAGTTATTAATTATTCTCCTCTGCTCCCCTGCTCCCCTGCCCCTCTGCTTCCCTACACCCTCGCAATAGGGCAGTACTCTTGAATGGTTTTTACATCCAAAGTCGTATTTTGTAAGGAATGGATGGCGGCGACGGTCGCTTTTGCACCGGCGATGGTAGTAATGATGGGAATTTTGTAAGCTAAGGCTGTGCGGCGGATTAACCTAGCATCAGTCTGGGCTTCTTCCCCGGAAGGTGTGTTGATAATAAGTTGAATCTTCTTGTTTTTGATTGCATCAAGGACGTGGGGACGACCTTCATGGAGTTTTAAGACTAATTCAATCTTTAGCCCCTGTTCCAGAAGAACTCGGCGTGTACCAAGGGTAGCCATCACTGTAAAGCCCAAATCGATAAATTCCTTCACCACAGCACTTGCAGCAGCTTTATCGCGATCGCTCATTGATACAAATACAGTTCCACTTAGTGGTAAACGCTCCCCAGCACCCATTTCCGCTTTGGCAAAGGCACGGCCAAAGTCGCTGTCAATCCCCATCACCTCACCAGTGGATCTCATTTCTGGGCCCAATATTGTATCAGTTCCTGGGAATTTATTAAAGGGTAATACAGCTTCTTTTACAGCAATGTGAGTTGGGATGACTTCTTCGGTGAAATGTAGCTCCTCTAGGGTTTTACCCGACATAATTAAGGATGCTAATTTCGCTAACTGTATGCCCGTAGCTTTAGATACAAAGGGTACTGTGCGGGAAGCACGGGGGTTAGCTTCTAGAATGTAAACTTGGGGAGAATAGCTGCTTGCACCGACAACGGCAAACTGAATATTCATCAACCCCACGACTGACAGCGCTTGTGCTAGCTGCACCGTCCAAGTGCGAATTTGATTGAGAACTGCTGGTGATAGGGAAATGGAAGGTAAAGAACAAGCGGAATCTCCTGAGTGAATCCCTGCTTGTTCGATGTGTTCCATGATGCCACCAATCACCACCCGTCCGGTACAATCGGCGATCGCATCGACATCGACTTCAATCGCGTTTTCCAAAAACTTATCAATTAAAATTGGATGTTCTGGTTCCACTAGTACCGCAAAGGTCATGTAGCGTTCCAACTCAGCATCGGAATAAACGATTTCCATTGCCCGTCCCCCCAACACATAGCTAGGACGCACCACCACCGGATAGCCAATGCGTTTAGCAACAATCAGCGCATCTTCGTAACTCCGCGCAATACCATTAGGCGGCTGGGCGATATTCAACTGTTGGAGAATCTTTTCAAACCGTTCCCGGTTTTCTGCCATATCGATGGAATCGGGTGATGTACCCCAAATTTTAGTCAGCAGTCCTGATGTGTCATTGTTAAGAAACTCTTGTAATGGGATAGCCAACTTGAGCGGTGTTTGTCCGCCAAACTGGATAATCACCCCAACTGGATTTTCAGTCTCAATGATGTTAAGAACATCTTCTTTTGTTAAAGGCTCAAAGTAAAGGCGATCGCTGGTATCGTAATCTGTCGAAACTGTCTCTGGGTTGGAGTTGACCATAATCGTCTCATACCCCGCTTTCTTCAAAGCATAAGCGGCGTGACAACAACAATAATCAAACTCAATTCCCTGTCCGATGCGGTTGGGACCACCACCCAAAATCAACACTTTTGGCTTGCTTGCTGGCAAAACCTCTGTTTCTTCTTCGTAGGTAGAGTAGTAGTAGGGGGTAAAGGCTTCAAACTCAGCGGCGCAGGTATCTACGGTTTTATAAACTGGGATGATTCCTAATGATTTGCGGTAGGCGCGAACTTCATCTTCGGTGGTTTTGGTTGCATAGGCAATTTGGCGATCGCTATATCCGTCCCGCTTCACTTCATAAAGTTGCTCTTTTGTCAATTGCTGCAAAGGTGTCCGCTTGAGGAATTTTTCGATATCTAGCAGTTGCTGAAATTTATCTAGGAACCACGGGTCAATACCAGTCAGTTCGTAAATTTCCTCAGCACTAATTCCTAGTTGCAAGGCATGGCGCACGGAGAAAATGCGATCGGGGTTAGGTGTCCGCAGTTGGGCGCGAATTTGTTCGCCACTGGGTAATTTTTCGGCTCCATCACAACCCCAACCAGCGCGACCGGTTTCAAGCGATCGCAGTGCCTTTTGAAAGGATTCGTTGAACGTCCGCCCAATTGCCATTGCTTCCCCGACAGACTTCATTTGGGTTGTCAGCACTGGGTCAGAACCGGGGAACTTTTCAAAGGCGAAGCGGGGGATTTTTGTCACCACATAGTCAATTGTCGGCTCAAATGACGCCGGAGTTTTCTTGGTGATATCATTTTTAATTTCATCCAAGGTGTAGCCCACAGCCAATTTTGCAGCCATTTTGGCGATGGGGAAACCCGTGGCTTTGGAAGACAAAGCTGAACTGCGGGAAACGCGCGGGTTCATCTCAATTACAACCACATCCCCATTCAGCGGATTGACAGCGAATTGAATATTAGAACCGCCAGTTTCCACACCGATCTCGCGGATGATTTTAATTGCCATATCCCGCAGCCTTTGATATTCTTTATCAGTGAGGGTTTGCGCAGGAGCGACGGTAATAGAGTCCCCTGTGTGAATGCCCATCGGGTCAAGGTTTTCGATGGAGCAGATAATCACCACATTATCTGCCAAGTCACGCATCACTTCGAGTTCATATTCTTTCCAGCCGAGTAAAGACTGGTCAATGAGAATTTGCGAAACGGGGCTGGCATCTATACCTACCTGTGCCATTTCTTCAAATTCTTCTTGGTTGTAAGCAATGCCGCCGCCACTTCCACCCATTGTGAAAGCTGGACGAATAATTAGGGGATAAGTACCAATTTGGCGAGCAACAGCTTTGGCTTCTTCTAAAGATTCAGCTGTATCGCTGGGGCACACAGCTACCCCAATTCTTGCCATTGCTTCACCAAACAGTTTTCGATCTTCGGCTTTTTCGATCGCTGGTAGTTTAGCGCCGATTAACTCAACACCATACTTTTCCAACACACCATTTTTGGCTAAAGCAACGGCAAGATTGAGAGCGGTTTGTCCTCCCATTGTTGGTAGTAGAGCATCGGGGCGTTCTTTTTCGATGACTTTTTCGACCAATTCCGGCGTTAGCGGCTCAATGTAAGTGCGATCGGCCGTTTCCGGGTCGGTCATAATTGTTGCAGGGTTGGAGTTGACCAAAACCACTTCATAGCCTTCTTCTCGGAGCGCTTTGCAGGCTTGAGTGCCAGAGTAGTCAAACTCACAGGCTTGTCCGATCACAATTGGACCAGAACCTAACAGTAGAATCTTCTGGAGGTCGTCACGGCGGGGCATAGTCGTTGCCTTGGAATACGAGAATAGAAATCCTGATCATTTTAAGGGTCTTTACCCCCTCTGGTGCTTTTTATTATTAAGTTTTCTAAGTTTGATGACAGGACGGGAGCGGGGAACGAGGAGCAGGGGGGCACACTTCGACTGCGCTCAGTGACCAGGGGGCAGGGGAAAATAACCAATGTCTAACGATTATTTTGTATTTTTAATTTTATTTAATTATGATCCTCAAATTTCTAAAGCTTTTGCGAATCTTTATTATTTAATCTGATAACTCTTGCGATAAATGATGATTTATTTTGGTATTTATCTGTCTGCTTATTTATACATAAATAGATTACTTAGATAAAAATTTATCTTAACTAGCTAATTGCTAAATATTTTCAACGTTAAATATTATATAAATATGTTTACTTAGATTAAAAATGGCAGAGAAATAGGGATACCATTCTCTGCCATTTTTTATAATATTTTAATAGTTGGTGCTGCCAACTTTTTCTTTCAGTCTAAGTAGACAAATCTAGATTATGAGACTTTTAGCTTTGAGCTGCTTGGACAAACCCTAAAGTTAAGCTGTCTTTGGCGAGGAAGTGAGATAAATGATACGCACGTTCCTCAGTTTTCAACAAAATCTTTTCGTATAGATAGCGTGTGCCCCGATCGCCTAAACTCTCTGCTTGAGCGGCTTGGCGACGAATTACGCCAATGATTGCTTGTTCGGCAGCTAGGTCATTTTCCACCATTTGGCGAGAGGAATATACGCCTTCAGATTCTTGCTCAAAACAGGTTAATTCTGCTAATTTGCTGAAGGTAGCTACTGGCACACCACCTAGTCCATCCAAACGTTCTCCAATTTCATGAACGTGGTCTTGTACTTGGTTGTAGCTTTCGTTAAAAAACTCATGCAGAGAATAAAATTCTGAGCCTTCAACTACAAAATGATGCTTTTGGTACTGCAAGTACAGTGCCTGGAAACTAGCTAATATAACGTTAAATCCTTCTGTAACTGGAGCAGTTACACTGCGATCCAGCAACACAGGATTGTCATATACATGACCAAAATTCCGTAACAGAGTTTGCGTTTCAGACATTGTTCTCCTCGTTATTTAGCAATTATAGATTTTAACTGCTTATTCTTTACATATTAACATTTTCACAATAAGAGCAAGCCAATTTGCCATCACAAGATTTTGTATTTTTGTTTACTAAAATTCTTAAGTTTATTGTTTGCTGGATTATGGCAAGCTCATCGAGTTGTGTATCTTTCTCATTACTATTGACATGAAGAGTTAAGTGTGCATACCTACCGAAGGGAGTGAGAGGAGATGGAGGATTAAATACCTCCTTGCCCTAATATTCCTTGTCATTCCCCGGATCTCTCTCATGGGACGATCGCAAGAATTTTATTTTTTTTGCAAAATTAATGAGAATTGTTTGCACTTAAGGTATGCTGGTTTTAAGAGGCTAGACTACTAAGATTTTCAAAAAGCAGGAAGTTAAATGGCCGTAGTTACTACAAGTTTGTTGCACTTTGAGGGCAATTCTCTTGAAATCGTATAGTTCAGAAATAGAAATAAATCACCTTGTAGAGGTGAATTGGGTAGACCGCTGGCAAGTCTATCAACGCTTAGAGGAGTTAGACATTCCCTGTAGTTGTGCGGCTAACCAGCCATTAAAAGTTGAAATTAGCAATCCGACTGCGGCTGTTCAACTTTGGAGTGTAGTACGGCGATTTACAGCCTCTCGTCAAGACCAGATTTGGACTCTTGAGTGTTGCTGGAAAAGTCGCTATCAACAGTTCTAATTTTTAGCTACTGCTGAGAATATCTCGCTTGACAGCTTGTACTAGTTAAAAGGAGGTTAAAAAATGGGTGCATCTCAGAACATGGAAGTATCAGAATTTTGCCTTGAGGGCAGATTTATAGATTTTGTTATTAAAGACGGCTATAAGCTGAAAGGTTTACTGCTAGGTACTCATGAAGGTGAATGCTACGTTAAACTTGCTAAACACTTACGGGCTGCTTTTGATTTGCGGCTACCAGCAGGTACTTGGCTACAAGTTGTTGGTTATAAAGAATACGATATAAAAAAAGACAAAGTTACACTGAAAGCTGAACGTGTGATGGCGGCGCGTTCTGAAACAGCAACAATTCAAACGATCGCAGCACCACAAGAACCTCCATCTATTGATAATGTCAAGGTAAAACCAGCTAAGACTAAGGCCACGATCTTGGTATGTCAAAAGTCTGATTGTATGAAACGCGGTGGTAAAGCAGTTTGTCAGGCGTTAGAGGCGGCTTTAAGCGATCGCGGTTTAGAAGACCAAGTTACAATCAAGGGCACTGGTTGTATGAAGAACTGTAAAGCTGGGCCGAATTTAGTAATGCCAGATAAAACCCGCCATAGCCGAATTCAAGCTGCACAGGTTCCAGCCTTGATGAATCAGCATTTTGGCGACAAAAATTTGTCAGCACAGCCTGAGAATTTAAGGGAAGTAGCGACATCTAATGGCAAACTTTGGGGAAGTAGTTCATAAAATCTTGACATTTGAATGAGAAAGCTTAATAATATCTTCTCAAGTGTGTTCCGTTAATACTCGGCCGTAAAGTCCGCTAGAAGTTTGCAATAAAATCAAAAAACTGGCTTTAATTAAAGGCCAGTTTTTTGAATGAAGAGGATTTTTATTAAGCAATTTTTAACTGGGATGCTCCCATAATTTGGAAAAATTCAATTTATTGGAGCATTGTCATGAGCAACCTCAGAGTCCAACTTCCTGACTCTGTGTACAAAAGTTTGCAGGAACTTGCCAAACAAGACGGCATTTCTATCGATCAGTTTGTGGCGACAGCAGTTGCGGAAAAAATCGCTGCACTCACAACTGAAATTTGTCTAGGGGAGTTAGCCAAGCGAGGCAGTCGAGAAAAATACGACGCAGTGTTAGCGAAAGTACCAGATATTGAACCGGAATCTTACGATCGCTTACCCACACCCTAACAACGTAGTGCAGGTTCTTCACTTTCAGGGGTAATTTTTGCCAAGCTTTTGCAAAAGTTGGGAATGAAGCGATCGCAATACACTTTGTCATGAGTTGGGCAAAGTTGTAAAAGCGTAAGCGTAGCCCGCCGCAGGCATCGCTTCATATTTCGATTGGAAATTACATGACCCCAGCTAGAGAAGACTGCAACAACTGTCGCATAGACGTAGCCTGCACATGGTTAGGGAAGATGGTTAAAAAGTCATTTAGGTCTTGGATTTCTATACGGATATGCTCTAAGGAAGCCCTCTGAGATAAAACATAGCGGTATAACTGCTCTGCTGGTTGATTATATTGAGCAGCCAAATAGTAAAGAGCTAAGTTAAAGGCATTACGCCAGTTTTGAGGATCTTTTTTGTAATGCTCTTTAGCAAGGTTGATGGCAAGTGCTAAATCAGCCCGTGCTTTGTCTGGTTGGTTAAGAGCTAGGTAGGTTAAAGCGCGATCGTACAAATACCAATCATCATCAGAATGTAAGTCAATAGCGCGATTGAAATCTGCAAGAGCTTCATTGTACCGTTTAAGCTGGAGGTAAGTTACACCGCGATGTGCGATCGCCCACTGTTCATTGGGGTCAAGTTCTATGGCACGGTCTAAATCTTTGAGGGCTTCCGTGTAGCACTTCATTAAACGGTAAGTTTCACCTCGGTGTGCTAGCGCCCACTGTTCATTAGGGTCAAGTTCTATAGCGCGGTCTAAATCTTTGAGGGCTTCCGGGTAACGCTCTATTAAACGGTAAGTCTCACCTCGATGTGCCAGCGCCCATTGGTAATTCGGATCGAGTTCTATGGCACGGTCTAAGTTTTTCAGTGCTTCCGCGTAGCATTTCATCAAACAGTAAGTGTCACCTCGAACTGCCAGCGCCCAATGGTCATTAGAATCAAGTTCTATGGCACGGTCTAAGTCTTGAAGCGCTTCTGGGTAACGCTTCGTATAACGGTAAATATTACCTCGATGTGCCAGCGCCCACTGATCGTTGGGGTCAAGTTCTATGGTGCAATCTAAGTCTTGCAATGCTTCGGTGTAACGCTTCATTAAACGGTAGCTTTCACCTCGCCAACCTAAAGCAATTGGTTGCCATTTTACCTGAATGCTGGAATCCTGTAGGATTGAGGTAAACATATCAATAGTAATTTGATATAGCTTTTCATCATAGGCTTTTAACCCATTAGTTAATTGCTCACCCCAACGCTGAACTTCGGCAGAATCCGTGTCTTTACCAGCCTGTATCATTGTTTCTGCCCAACGCTGGGCAAAAGCGGGTTGATTTTTGAGTGCAGCAAGAAATTCATTGAGAGCTACAGATAAATTCCTTTGTGGTGACTGACATAAATTGTGGTACAACACATTTAAAGTGTGACTTTGCCAGCTAGGATCGCACTGTTTTTTCTTTTCCTTTAATTGCAGATCGTTCCGCAGGGTGTTGTAGTAATTTGCCAACTTACTATGTATGTCAGCCCAACCTTGCGGCGATGAAAGGCGTTTGTGGCGTAACATTTGGGTTTTGACGACATCATGATAAGCCCAGCCATCGGTACGTTCATTGACAAAGGATGTTTCTTTTAGCCAAGTAAATAGCTCATCTGCTTCCTCTTCTCCTCTCAACTTAGCTATAACATCCTGGTTCAAGCACCGAGGAATGGCAGCATCGAGAGCAACTTGTCGTCGCTTGGGGTCATCAATCCATTTTAAAAAGCGTTCTACAGCACTACTACTAGGCTCAACTACTTGGTTAGGGTCATTGGGATGAGCATCTGCTAGCATTCCCACCAGCAGGGGAAACTTTCCAGAAAGGCGCAAAATCATTTCAATAATACGAGTGTTGTTAATGCCTTTCCGATTTAGATATTCTTGGGCTTCTTCTTCTGTAAACGGTTCTAGAGGGAAACGAACAAGTAAACCCTCATAAGGTGCCCAATAATTTTTATCTAATTCCTGCCGACCGGCGATTGTTATCAATATATTGAGAGACACTTCACCGTGACGACCCTCCAAGATTTCTCGTAGCCAGTTATCTAGGAATTCTCCAGTGCGTTCATAAGTATCAAGAAACAGAACAACAGTAGTTTTTTCAGCAATTTTAAAAATATCTTGCAAAAATAGCGGTGTTAAAACTTCTTCAGGTTCTTGAACTAAGCGTACCTGGTCTTTATTTGTTATTTTCTTTGCAACATAAGATGACCATTTTCCGGCTTGGGTAGCCAAAGCATCTTCATCTACAAAGTCAAATACAGCACCGGCAACTGGAACTCGACGTGCTAGACGCACACCAGTTTTTAAGACAGTTTTTCCCATAAAAGTCGAAAAGCCTTGAGGAGCTTCTGAATCGGTTTCTAATTCTTGGCGCTTTTGGCGATAAACTTTGTAGTGTTCTGTAAACTGCGTCAGTTTATGCCCTTGCTGTTCTAAATCCTCAGCTAGACGACCCATAACTTCTGGGATACTTTTTTCAGCTTCATCGATATAAGCCGAGATAATTTTTGTTTCATCAGCAATTTTGCGAAACTGCCGTAACAGGGTACTTTTACCAACCCCACCTTGACCCCAAACATTGAATAGAAAACGACGGCAATTGTCTTCCAGAGGTAATGCTAGATTTTGACGAAATAGGTTTACTTGGTCTTCACGACCCACAAAACCTGATTGCTGGCGTTGCTTAAGAATATCTCGTAGACTCTTGGGCTTGTTTTGCTGGTTCATTACGGTATTCAATTTTGAGGTGCTAATGTTTACAGGATAGCTAGTAAATATCTAAGGCGTATTACGGAATTTACTAACTTTTTTTAGGTAATTTTTGCAAATAACCTTGTTTAAAATCAACGTTGACCTTCTGAGGCTCAACGTTGACCTTTTGAGGCTCGATGTTGACCTTCTGAGGCTCAACGTTGACCTTTTGAGGCTCGATGTTGACCTTCTGAGGCTCAACGTTGACCTTCTGAGGCTCGATGTTGACCTTCTGAGGCTCGACGTTGACCTTCTGAGGCTCGACGTTGACCTTCTGAGGCTCGATGTTGACCTTCTGAGGCTCAATGTTGACCTTCTGAGGCTCGACGTTGACCTTCTGAGGCTCAAAAATGCCCTGGCGACTAGAAGTCGCGACTACACAGACAAAACCCGCACTTCTCTACGAGACGCTGCGCGTAGCTTGCTTCCACGTTCGCGCAGCGTGCCGTAGGCAAGTGGTACGACAAGCTTAGTGACCACCTGCGCAGGTTTCAAAAATCTTTGAATACAAAACGCGAAAAGGGCATAACATTGTTATGCCCCTAAAAATGACGTGTATTTTACCAAGTTGACAACTGATATAATTGCCTATTGCAAGTTTTAGCTAACTGGGACTTCGGATTGCTTTTTCTTAGAACGGCGGTTAAACCTGCGTCCCATCTCATCAATTACTGCATCTAAACCTGCGACATCACCGCTAGCTTTGGCATAGCTATAAACTGCTAATGCTGCTGCATACGCTTCACTAGCAGCAGCTATACAGGTATCATCCACCAATTCTTGCAGTTGCGTTAGAGACAACAGCACCGGATACAAGTCCTCATATATTTCCAAGTCCCGGCGCATTTCTTCTAAATCAAAGTAACGAGGCAAAAAGTTAGGGTTTTGTGTTGCCACTTGTAAGGCTTTGCTGACAAAAGCCCGACTTTTATCTCCCATCTTCAGCATTGTTCGCCGATCTTCAGGGGTCAAATCAACCAAAAATGGTAACTTTTCTCTAATTGTAGCGATGGCCTGCATGACTGCTTCTTTATCTGCTGGGGCGAGACTGGCACTGATACGATTTTCTGCCATTTTTAATACTCCTTTAGGGTACTTAGTCTCAGTATTCCCAAAGTTGTAGAAGCGATCGCATTCATCAGAGGGGAACACTCAAAAATACTTACAATTGTTAATTGTCAATTCTGCCCTTGAATTTATAATTTTTTAAAATAGTGTCTAAAAATATTCGCTCACCCGTCATGTGTTAATTTCAGGCTGACGTTTTGGTGTGCCATAGAGGTAATGATCGTGTTGACTTGCCCAATCTTCGGGTGCATCAACTGTCCCTGTTAAATCTTCTAATACATCCCACACATCAGCCACTTAGTTTCAGATGAGTTAATATCCTCAGAAACAATGGTAATCACATAGCGTTTATTCGGTTCTGAATCAGGTGGAATATCTGGACGCAAAACAGAACCATCAAATGTAACCGTTAAAATTTTGCTTATTGTTCTATTTCTCCTAACCGCTAATCACCGCGATCGCATCAATCTCTACCAACACATCTTTAGGTAAGCGCGATACCTGCACACAAGCCCGCGCTGGGGCTGTATTTTCCGGGAAATATTTAGCATATACGGCATTCACCGCCGCAAAATCATTCATATCAGCCAAAAATACAGTGGTCTTCACCACATCTTCAAAAGTCGCACCAGCTGCTGTGAGAATAGCTTCAAGGTTAGCTAATACCTGCTCAGTTTGCTTTTTGACATCATCAGTGTAGACGACATCACCAAGGCGGGGATCGATGGCAATTTGTCCAGCGATGAATACAAATTGACCTGAAGCTGCGATCGCTTGATTATAAGGGCCCACTGGTGCGGGTGCGTTATCAGTATTAATTACTTTACGGGTCATAGATATTACTTTCTCTAACGATGTTTCCTGTTTACCGATTTTCGCTTCAGCTGCGATCGGTTTGTAGACTTCTCCATCTGGCATTATCGCACCAGTTAGGTCTGCATCTTGAAGATTAGCTCCGTAAATGTTAGCTCCAGTTAGGTCAGCTTTTCTAAGATTTGCTCCGTTCAGATTTGCGTTCATCAAATCTACTTTTTGCAGTTCTGCTTTTTCTAAATTTGTCTTTTTGAGACAAGCTTTTCTGAAATTTACATTTATGAGCTTTGCTGCACCTAGATCAGCCTCAGCCAGATTCATATCAGACAAATCCTTTTGAGATAAAATAACACCCCTAATCTTGGCTCCTTGGAAATTGGCATCTTTGAGTTTCACAGTAGATAAATCTACCTGACTAAAATCAGAGCCAACTAAATTAGCTCGACTTAAATCAGCACTCTTCAAGCTGGATCTAACGACTTTTGTTTCATTCAATGATGCATCAGTCAAGTTTGCGGAGTCGAGTATGGTATCACTCAAGTCAGCATTATTTAGGTTGGCGTTACTAAAGTTAGCACTACTCAAATTCGCTTTACTCAAATTGGCATTATCCAAATTAGCATTAGTAAAATTGGCACTATTCATGACTGCTTCACTAAAGTTTGTATTCTTTAAGTTAGCGTTACTTAAGTTTCCACTACTTATATTTGCCTTACTTAAGTCAGCACCGCTCAAATCTGCCCAAGTTAAATTTAAACGAGAATTTTCCGCTAAACCACTCAAATTTGCACCTGTCAAAGATGCCCTAGTGAGGTTAGTGTTTTGAAGTAATCCCTTACTTAGATTGGCATCATTCAAATCTGCTCCCGTCAAATCCGCACCTGTCAGGTCTATCCCCTTCAGATTTACACCTTTGAGGTCTAGTCCTCTAAGATTTTCGTTATGAAACTTTCGTTGACCTTGTGCGTATTGTTTTAAAAGTTCCTCAGCATCCATAATGCACCTTTAAATACCACTGACACAGTATAATCACAAAAGCTTTGTGTCACAGGTATTGCTCTCTTTTCTTCCTTCGCGCCTTCGCGGTTCGTTCCTCTTACCCCAACCTCGGACGTATCCCATAATGCCGATATCGCCAGTAATCCCGCAAAATGCGATCGTGGTCAAAACATAAATTACCAGGCACGCGCCAATACTCAAAAATGCCTACACCCTTAGCATCATCCCCAGCCTGTGGTTCACCCTTAGCTGTCGCCAAAAACACAATACTAATCGTATGCTGACGCGGATCGCGATTTGGGTCAGAATATACCAGTAATTGTTCAACTAATTCCACCTGTAAACCCGTCTCTTCCTCAGCTTCTCGCCGCGCCGCCACTTCCACAGCTTCGCCATAATCTACAAAACCACCAGGAATAGCCCAACCTAAAGGTAGATTATGTCTTTCAATTAACACTATTGGCCGATGAGGTCGATCTACTAGTTCAATGATGATATCAACTGTCGGTGTAGGATTTCGGTAAGTCATAGTTATTTAGTCATTAGTCATTAGTCATTGGTCATTGGTCACTTGTACTGAGCGTAGCCGAAGTATTAGTCATTGGTTATTCCCAAAGGACAAATGACAAAAGACAAATGACAAACAAAATGAGTTTACTTGATTTCCCCTGCAAATACCGTTCAGTGATAAATTCGATGCGATTGCATCGTGTCTCGATCAGATAACTGCTCCCTCTCATAATTCAGGTTACTTATGCCTTTTCCTAGATCCAGTGGCATTTTGCTGCATCCTACCTCCTTTCCCAGTCGATTTGGCATTGGGGATTTAGGCTTAGAAGCCTATCGCTTCATTGATTTTCTTAAAGAGAGCCATCAACAATATTGGCAAGTTTTACCACTAGGCCCCACTGGATACGGCAATTCTCCGTATATGTGCTACTCGGCAATGGCAGGAAATCCTCTGCTAATTAGCCCAGAAAAACTCTTAGAAGAAGGTTTACTATCTGAAGAAGACTTTGCTAATTTACCAGGATTTCCGGTAGAAAAGGTAGATTTCGATCGGGTTGTACCGATTAAGACTGGGCTACTCAAAAAAGCCTGTGACAACTTTAGAACCAATGCTACGCCTATCCAGCAGAAAGAGTTTGCAGGTTTTTGCGACAGTAAAGCCTATTGGCTGGATAATTACGCCTTATTTATGGCGCTGAAAGATGCCAATGAGAATGCAAACTGGCACGCATGGAAACCAGAATTTGTCAAGCGCGATCCCCAAGCATTGGAGCAAGCACAGCATCGGCTCAATGGAGAAATTTATTATTACAAATTCGTCCAATTTGAGTTTTTCCGCCAGTGGTCTGACCTCAAAAGTTACGCTAATATGCGCGGCATTGATATTATTGGCGATATCCCCATTTACGTATCTCATGACAGCGCTGACGTGTGGGCGCATCCCGACATCTTTTGCTTAGACGAAGAGACAGGAGCTGCTGCCCAAATGGCAGGAGTTCCACCAGATTACTTTAGCGCCACCGGTCAATTGTGGGGAAACCCGGTTTATAACTGGGAGGAATTGCAAAAACAAGATTTTAAATGGTGGGTACAGCGCTTTGAGGCAATGCTGGATTATGTAGATATAATTCGCATTGACCACTTCCGGGGCTTTGAGGCTTATTGGTCTGTGCCCCAAGGTGAAGAAACTGCCATGAATGGTAAATGGGTGGAAGCGCCTGGAGATGCTTTTTTTGCAGCGATTAGGGAGAAGTTGGGCAAGCTACCCGTTTTGGCAGAAGATTTGGGAGTAATTACACCAGAGGTAGAAGCGCTCCGAGACAAGTATGAGTTTCCTGGGATGAAAGTTTTGCAGTTTGCCTTTGGTTCCGATCCTGCTAATCCATTCTTACCATTCAATTACCCGCGAAATGCTGTAGTTTATACTGGCACTCACGATAATGACACAACTGTAGGCTGGTTCAATTCAGCTAATGACAACGAAAAGCATAACTTATGGCTTTATTTAGGTTGTATTAGTCCTGAAGGCATCCAATGGGATTTAATTCGCCTAGCTTTGAGTTCTATAGCCAACCAAGCGATTATTCCTTTGCAAGATGTTTTGGGATTAGGAAATGAAGCGCGGATGAATTTTCCTAGTGTTGCAGAGGGTAACTGGGAGTGGCGCTATCAAGCAGGAGCGTTAACAGACGAATTACGCGATCGCTTAAAAGTTCTTACCAAACTCAATGGACGCGCCCCAGAAGCACAATAAGCTAGTTGTTGAGCAGGGAAGCAGGGGGAGATGGGTAAAAGAAGGCAGACAAGGAAGACAAGGGAGAGGGAAGAGTAAATGCTTCCTTTTCCTCCTTTTCTCCTTGTCCCCCTTATCCTTCTCATCTCCCACAATCTTTTTGTTCTCTATGAGACGCTGCGCGTAGCTTGCTTCTCTGTAAGAGTACAATTTTGAATTTTGTTAGCGCAGCGTTAGCGAGTCCGCGTTCGCGCAGCGTCTCGTAGAGAGCGTCATTTTGAATTGATTTCTCCTTCATCTCAAAACTTAGGCTTGGCAGCAATCCTAACTTCTTCCTCTTTCCCTGGTTCTCCCATTTCCTTAGCTTTCTCTTGATTGACGCTCACCAACACACCACCAGCATTATCAGTTTTCACTGTCAGTTGCTCTTGGGCTTTCCAAACTCGGTGAGTTCCCTCTGGCAGGATACCCTCAAACTCGGTTTTGCCATCGGCTACTACACGAATCCAAGATGAGGCTTTCAAAGTCACACCAACCTGTACAACTTGTCCCTTTTGAACACCACTTAGGGTATCGCTGACAGGTTGTACCTGCGTTGACTCTTTTAGTTGAGCTAGTTCTGGTTTGACAACAGATTTTTGTTTTGGATATTGCTGGTTTGGGCTATTACTTGCTTGTAGTAACGCGTTATTTAATAACTGAGATAACCCATTTACAGAACATACTATTAGCAATATGTAAAGAAAGTAAAGATGAATTGGACGTAGTTGAGCCAAGGGTGAATTACTCCCCCTACTCAGAGGGCTAACTTGTGCAGAACTGATTGGAAAAGTGCCAGAAAATTCTACTCCATTCAAGCCTAGTGCATCGGCAAATTGTCTGATTAAACCCTGAATATAGACTGGTTCTGGTAGATCGTTTAAATTACCTTCTTCGATCGCCTGCAATAATCGTCGGGGAATCCGAGTCAATGCAACCACTTGCTCTAGAGATAAACCCTGTTCTTGACGTAATGCCCAAAGTTGAGCGCCTAACTCTGCCAACTTTTCGGCTCGTTGTTGCTCTAATGAAAGTGATGGCTGGTGCTTATTCTTCTTTCTTAGCCATTTCATGCCTACTGACACTCCTTAACTCCACTGAATCAATAATTAGGTTGCGTTATCTGATCTTGCAAAAAGTGAATCTCACGATCTTTGAGGGAACGATATTTACCCTCTGATAAAAAGGGTTCCTTTGGAGTTTGTAATTGAATTGGGCCGATAGCAGTCCGATGCAGCTTGATTACTGGGTATCCTAACTGTTGAGCTATACGGCGAATTTGGCGATTTCTTCCCTCCTGCAACACTATTTCTAAAACGCTTTCCTCGGTACGACGTTCGATTACGCGTACCTTAGCGACCCTGGTTTTTCTACCCTCCAACATCACACCTTGACGCCACGTCTGTAGTACTGTTTCTGGAGGATGTCCTTTGACCAAAACATGATATGTCTTGGAAATACTGTGACGTGGATGGGTTAGCCCAAATGTCAGTTCTCCGTCATTAGTCAGGATTAATGCTCCTGTCGAGTCTGCATCTAGACGGCCAACTGGGTGAATACCTGAACCCTCCCGTAATTCTTTCGGTAGTAGATCCAGGACTGTTGGTCTGCGATGAGGGTCGTAGCAAGTAGAAACCACTCCCGCTGGTTTGTGCAGCAATAGATATATTAAAGCCGGACGCTGCTTTTCGGATACAGGCTGACCATCTATTGCGATCGCATCTTTTTCGGGATCGACTTTTTGACCTAAATGTGCCAATACCCCATTAATCCGCACCCGTGACTGCCTAATCATTTCTTCGGCTTCACGACGTGAGGCGATACCCCATTGAGCAAGAATTTTTTGTAACCGTACCTCCATGTGGAAATTGCTTATTTACTGTTATCAATTAAATGATATTTGCATTTTGTAGCGAGTAGGCATAAATGTTACATTTAAAGCTTATTTAATTTCGGTTCGGTTGTTGAGCAAATACCCCTAAACAGATTGGTTAAATGCCAGAGCAAAATCCCCAAACAACAAGTGGAAATAAAATCCGCATAATTACGCAGGTACTCACAACAGCAGTCAAGCTCTGGTTGAGAGCGCAGGTCAGCCAAATATCGGAATTAGAAGTGGAGATTAAAGCTAGCGATCGCCAACTTTTCTCTGGACGCATTCCTTCGGTATCTGTTTTTGCAACTCATGCAGTTTATCAAGGTCTCCTAATTACACAAATTCAATTAATAGCAGAAAATATTCGGGTAAATATCGGTTCAGTACTCAAGGGAAAACCTCTAAGGCTGTTAGAAATAGTACCAGTGGTTGGTGATTTGATCGTAGACGAGAAGGATCTGAATGCTTCTCTCTCATCAGACTTATTATCGACTGCTTTGAGCGATCTCTTGGTTAAGGTTTTACCAAAAGATTATCCTCAGTCACAACCAATCAAGTGGCAAGAAATTCTCCTTGGGAACAACCAAATTATACTGCGAGGTTTGAGAGTAACCAATAGCGAAACAACGCCTTTAGAAATTTGTCTAGGTTTACAATTACTCAGTGGACATGAGTTGCAACTGGTACATATCCCAATCAAGCGCGATCGGGAAGATATATTAAAGGACAATTATGAGTACAATCTGGATCTTGGCTCAGATGTTGATATCGAAGAATTAACGCTGATCCCAGGAAAGCTAGTATGTCGTGGGCGGATTAACGTTAACCCTTGACGATCGCAAATTAAAAAATATTAATAGCCTATTTTAAATAATGTGGCGTCTATTGCGGAGCAGGGGAGCAGGGGAGCACAGGAGCAGGGGAGAATAACCAATGCCCAATGCCCAATGCCCCATGCCCAATGCCCAATGCCCAACTCACCTATTTAGCAAGTAGTGGCAAAAGTAATGTCACAAAATAGTAAACCAAAGGTGCAGTAAAAATATAACTATCGGTACGGTCTAAAATACCACCATGACCGGGGATTAACTGCCCAGAATCTTTAACTCCAGCATCTCGCTTGAGCATAGATTCTGTGAGATCCCCTAAAAGACTAGCAATACCAATCAGCAAACCTAATGCTAAACCTGTGAAGGGGGATTTGGGCAAGTGAAGATAATAGGCTCCTGCTATGGCTACGGCAACACTTGAAGTAATACCAAAGACAGCACCTTCAACAGTTTTTTTCGGGCTAATGTCAGACAAACGGGTTTTTCCAAAGAATTTGCCAATGGTGTAAGCACCGATATCAGCTGCCCAAATACACAAAAAAGTCAGTAGTGTGGCTGTAAAACCTTGTGCTAAAGAAGCGGAATTTGCCTTTTCCCAGAAATCTGTCCAGGTTGTGGGCCAGTAACCTCCGAAAGGGAGATTACTAAAAGCAGCGCTATCAATTGCTCGTAACCGCACCCAGTAACTTGGTAAATAACCGACGTAAAATAGCCCCATAATAGAAGCGGAAACATCAGCGATCGTGGCAAATTTGGGTTGAAACAGCAGGTAAAAACAAATAAGTGTGCCAGCTATTGGCATCACAGCATCAGCTAAACTGCCATCAAGGGTACAAATCACTAGCAATACTTGGCTGACAGCCATAGTGGTTTTAGCTGCTGGAGCGATGCCTCTGGCTCGCACCAAATTAAAATATTCCTGTTGACCCAAAAAGATGATGACCGCAAAGATGATGGTAAAGTACCAACCCCCCAAAAGGGTTGCGGAAAGAGCAAGAGCGATCGCAACAATTCCACTTATAATCCGAGACCAAGGCATAGAAGTATTTTGGATTTTGGATTTTGGATTTTGGATTAGAGATTAGGTATTCGAGATTAGGGATTGGTAATTGTGGCTTGGTTTCTGATGACATATCACCTAAATCCCCAATCTAAAATCTAAAATCGTTCGACTGAGCGACTTGCCTTGAGCGAAGTCGAAAGGAGCCGAAGTCTAAAATCTAAAATCTTTTTGATTTAGTCTAGTTTCTCACCACTGAGGATAAAAATGGGATCGACGGCGGTAAAGGTTTGAGAAAAGCCGCGTGTCTCTAGGCGGTTAACCGCAGATTGGACGACTTCGATATTTCTAGCCCTTAATAGGGAAAAGCTTTGGGAAATAGCATACAGACTTTCTAGATTAGCAGCTGTGGCTACAACCCGACCGGATGGAGGCAAATAATGCCAAGCTGCTTGCAGAATTTCTTGAATGGGGCGACCTCCCTCGATACAAACACGGTGAGGGGTAATTTTGAGGTCATGTAAACACTCTGGGGCGCTGCCTTCAACAACTTCGACATTTTTCACATCAAAGCGATCGCAGTTACGCTTGATCAGATTAGCTACTTCTTCATCCCTTTCGATAGCGATAATCTGTCCGCCTGGACACAATAGCCCCACCTCTACCGGAATTGTACCCGTTCCTGCACCAATATCCCACAACACGGAATCTGATTTGAGCCGCAGTTGGGCAATCAATAGCAGTCGAACTTCTCGCTGGCTCAGGGGAATTCCTGGCAAATGCTCAAATAAGTCATCGGGAATACCTGGGGTAATATAAGGCCAAAGTTGGGAGGGCATAGAATTACGCAATTATACTAAAGATATCGATTTGCCAAATTGAAAAGCTATCAGCTATAAAACTTTTCAACCGTAGCATTACAAGAAAACATAATGATTGGTGAAATATTAGGCGATCGCTACGAAGTTCAGCAGCTATTAGGAAAAAAAGCAGGGCGGCGGACGCTATTAGCTCGTGATTTGCAAACTCAAAAATTAGTTGTCATTAAATTACTCTCTTTTAGTAGTGACTTTGAGTGGGATTCACTCAAGTTGTTTGAGCGAGAAGCCGAAACTTTAAAAAACCTAGCACATCCCTCAATTCCTGGCTATTTAAACTATTTTGAGGTAAATTTACCAACCATCAAAGGATTTGCTCTAGTACAAAGTTATATCCCTGCACAAACTTTAGAGCAATGTTTACAAACTGGGCGGACTTTTACGGAAGCTGAAGTCAAACAGATAGCCAAAGCAATTTTAGAGATTCTCGTTTACCTACATGAACTACACCCGCCTGTAATTCACCGTGATATTAAGCCTAGCAATATTTTATTGGGGGAGCGCTCTGGCAATAGTGTCGGTCAAGTGTATTTGGTAGATTTTGGCTCAGTGCAGACAGTCCTGGCTAGCGAAATCGGCACAAGAACTGTGGTAGGAACCTATGGCTATATGCCACCAGAGCAATTTGGCGGACGCACTGTTGCAGCATCAGACCTTTACAGTTTAGGTGCAACTTTAATTTACTTGGTGACGGGTACTCACCCAGCCGATTTGCCCCAAAAGGATTTTCGTATTCAGTTTGAACAACTAGCTAATCTCAGTCCCAGCTTTAGCAATTGGTTAAAGTGGATGATTGAACCTAGTTTAGAACGGCGTTTGAGTTCTGCTGAACAAGCGATGTCTACGACGGGCTCCGCCTACGCAGCTTTAGAGAAACCACAACCGACAAACTTGCCTACTTTAGTTGTTGGCAAACCAGATGGGAGTAAGATTCAATTAACCAAAAATGGAGATTCTCTAGAAATTATCGTTCCACCATCTGGTTTCGATCCATCAATAATATTTACAGGTTTATTTGCGATCGTTTGGAATTCATTTATCTTATTTTGGACAATTGGCGCACTCTCAGCACCTTTTCCTATCAACATCCCCTTTGCGTTGTTTTCACTTCCATTTTGGGGTGCTGGCTTTATGATGGTGTATAAATTTTTCTTTCATTTATTTGGACGCATCTGCTTACGCCTGAATCCCGAACAAATTGCCCTAACCTGGGAGTTGTTTGCTTGGAAATTTTATCGTCCTCGTGCATCGCCAAGACAAAGTATTAATAAATTAGTTTACATTCCCAAACATTTTACGAAAGATTCTGAAGGCACGAGAATTGCCGTTCCCGCACAATTGGATATTTGGGTAGGAGTAAAAAAATATCAACTTGGTGGTAGTGATGGTGCAATTAAATCTGAAGCGGAACTGGAATGGCTAGCTCAGGAATTAAGCGATTGGTTGGGTTTGCCAATTACCAATCCAATGAGAAGTTAGTTGAGCTAGCGATCGCTTACATTGAAAAGCCATAAGAAAAGGGACAGTATTAGGAATCGCCAAGTAACCACTTAAGAAGTCCTTACAAGATATAACTTTTAAGCTATCCCCGGTTTTCTGTAACTGTCCCTAAGAATTTGTTTTCAGTAGCCAGTTCTACTTTAAATTTATCATTCAGCAGCATTCTCAATGTTTCCCAGGCTCCATCAGTTAGTTTCACCCTGAAACTATTGATAACTACTCTTATCATGAGAATTGCTGGTATATACATTTGAGGTTGTTTTCTGGCTACTTTTAGTCTAAATCTTACTAACTAATTTTTGTAGCAAGGGTGGGAGTGGATGATTCTCAAACTGGGAATACTGGGAATCAATTCGGCGAGCTTTTTGAACCATCCGTTCAAAAAACAGATTGACTAATTTTAATTCCCGAAAAATCTTTTGCGGATCTTCAAGATGAGTTGTCGGTAGTTGCTGTCCCATTTTTTTGAGGGCTAGACCCACAGGAATTTTAATTTCATCCTGGAGTTTAAGAAAACGGGTAAATATGGGTGCAAAAGCGGACAATACAGAACCAGCACCTCCTCTAGCTTGTCCCCAACCGATGTAGTAAATTCCTTTGTAATCTTCAAGAAATGACCCTCCATAACATTTCACTGTTGCTCCTTTCACCCGTTGCAGTTCTGGAGCTAAAAATGGATAGGCAAGATGAAAACCAGTTGCACAAACAATTAAATCAAAGTTTTCTCGGCTACCATCCGCAAATTCAACTTCTCCGCCATCTAAATGTCGTACCTCTGGTTTATAGGTAATGCGACCGTGTTTAATATAGTAAGGCACCTCATTATTTAAGGTTGGGTGCTTATCAAAAATTCGATATTTGGGTTTGGGTAGACCATAATCTTTGTGCTTACCGAAAGTCAGCAGAATGATTAAATAAGTCATCAACCGCTGAAACCATTGTGGCATCCACCATTCAGTTAAATCGGAAATTGGAACACCTACAAAGGTTTTGGGAATAAACCACACAGATTCACGCATACTCAACACAGATTTAGCTCCCACCCTAGCTGCTTCTGCGGCTATATCACAAGCTGAATTCCCTCCACCAATCACCAGAACTCTCTTACCACGTAGTTGCTGGGAATTTTTATAATCTTTGGAGTGAATTATTTCCCCATCAAATTCTCCTGAGAATTTGGGAAAACGTTTGCACCAGTGATGACCATTACAAATAATAATCCCTTTGTAAATTCGCTGTTCCCCATTATCAAAGGTAACTTCCCAGAGATTATCCTCAACAGGCCGCACGTAGCTAACTTGACGATTTAATTCAATATTTTTACGTAACTCAAAATGGTCAGCAAAGGAGTTTAAGTAATCCCGTATATTTTGAGCGCTGGGAAAATCCGGATAATTATCCGGCATAGGGAAATGGGTAAATTGGGTAATCTTCCGTGATGAAATAATGTGTGCAGTTTCATACACACCATGATGCCAATTTCCACCAATGTCATCGCTAGCATCAACTTGGTCGTAGGCAATACTCGCGCTCTTGAGCGCTTCAGCCATACTTAATCCGACAAAACCAGCCCCAAGAATTAAATGCTTGTGAGTAGTGTCCAACATCATTCTTAATTTTACTTGACTATTTTTTAAACTTTTGGAAGATACCGAGCTAACCCACTCCCCTGCTTAGGGAATATCTGGTGAGGATATAAAAAGCTTGTACAACATCAGGGAATACGTACAAATTTATTGACAGCAATACCTCTAATTGCTGCCGGCATTACCTGTGTATGGTCTGTTGTCATATATTTCGGAACACCCTGGCTTCTCTTGTCTAGAGATTCATATCGTTCCGATTGCAGAATTGGAACATGACTAAAAAATTGATAAACATCGGGAAGCTTGATGTTATATTCCTTAACTTCATTGTTGTGTTTATTTCTGCCAACTTATTATTAGCTTCAAATGTTAAGTGAACTGACGCTGCCTAACTGTAGCAGTGAATACGGTATTTTAATTTAGAAAAAAATGCTTAAAATATCTCTAGAAAATATCAATTAATACAAATAGAATCAATTATTTGAATGGATAATTTTGAGTAATTTAAGATAAGCTTTATTTAATGGATTACGCGCCTGACAAGTTTGGGAGCTGGTGACTACTACTGCAAAGCGGAATTAAAAATTAAAAAAAGTAAACAATATTTACGTTATATTAATTTTTAATAGGTGTTTTATTTATTCCGTACTGTACTGTAAGAATCATATTTGATTTTTGAAAAAACTCCGTACATCCCAAGAATGAAAAATCAAAGTAGTGTGTCGAATAAACCACTCAAACAGTAATGGCTAATGTGAAAATAAAAGAATTAAGTCAAAAAAATGCTGAACCCATGTTTTAGTTTGTAACCAAAATATAAAACTCCTATTTGATTTTTGAAAAACTTCCTATAACTCGAAAAGGCTGACTCCTTACTCCCTGCCTATCGCGCTTGCGCACCACGCAAAGAAGTTCAGAAATAATCGGATTGTTATAGTATGTTATCCTATGGGGTCGAGCGCTTATCAGTGGCGAACTCATCAGATTTGAGCCATCAATGTTTATATTTAATTACAGATGCCTTAGAGGAAATTTATATGTTTGGACTGGGATGGCCAGAAATAGCTGTAATTACCATAGTCGCTGTTCTAATTTTTGGGCCAAAAAAAATTCCTGAACTGGGAACCGCACTAGGCAAAACCTTACGAGGTTTTAAGGAGGAGATGAAAACTCCCAGTGACGAAACCAATCAGGAAGAAGAAAAACAATAATAAAAGTAGTCAGAATACAAGAGTCAGCGCACTGACTCCTCCTGACTACAGCAAGGTATTAACAACAGAAGAAGGTGCGATCCCATTTTGGGAATCGATGACAGTTGTGCCGGGATTTTGTTGGTGTGTTTCTTCCTTTGCTAAACCACGCAGCTTAATTAACTTAATAGCCCTAGTAACACTTTCTGGCAAAATTACCACCAGGCTGTTATCAGGAGCCATGTCTAAGCCTTTATTGATCGCTTGGGTTTCATCCAGAATTGATTCATAGCGGCTATCAGGCTTAACTTCAGTGATGCCTTGAATAATCAACTGGGCAGCTGATCCCCGTAGTCTTCCCCGTGTATCATCATCTTCTTTGATGATGATGTAATCAAAAATTTGTGCTGCTAATTTACCCAAAGTAACAAAGTCTTCGTCGCGGCGATCGCCTGGCCCGCCAATTACGCCAATCCGTTGTCCTGTAGTCCAGTTCCGCACAAAGGAACCTACAGCTTCATAACTGGCTGCGTTGTGGGCATAGTCCACCAAAGCGTGGTAGTTGCCTAAATTAAATAGATTCATTCGTCCTGGTGTTTGGCTAACTGAAGCCCGGAAGGTCTTCAAACCAGCACGAATCTGCTCAATTGTGACGTTTTGCACAAACGCTGCCAAACTTGCTGCTAAAGCGTTGGCAATCATAAACGGCGCACGTCCGCCCATTGTTAAAGGTATATTTTCGGCTCTTTCTATGCGGTGTGTCCAATCACCTTTAACAATTGACAAATAGCCATTTTCATATACTGCCGCTACTCCGCCTTTTTGGATGTGCTTCCGCACTAATTCCGAATCGGGGTTCATGGTGAAGTAAGCAATATTAGCTTTAGTTTTTTCTGACATGGCGGCGACGCGGCGATCGTCGGCGTTAAGCACCGCATAGCCATCAGGGAATACAGCTTCCGCTACTACGCTCTTGAGATTAGCTAACTGCTCAATGGTATCTATATCGCCTATTCCTAAGTGGTCGGACGCTACATTTAATACTACCCCTACATTTGCAGCTTCAAAGCCCAATCCAGAGCGGAGAATGCCACCACGAGCTGTTTCTAGTACTGCTACTTCTACTGTGGGATCTTGGAGGATGACGTGGGCACTTTGGGGGCCTGTATTATCGCCAGATTCTACTAAGTAATCACCGATGTATGTTCCATCAGTTGTAGTATAACCTACTACTTTTCCAGTCTGTTTATAAATATGCGCTAGTAGTCGAGTAGTGGTGGTTTTGCCATTAGTACCCGTGATGCTGAGGATGGGAATTTGGCTAGATTGCTCGTTAGGAAACAACATATCCATCACTGCACCAGCGACGTTGCGGGGAATACCCACGCTTGGGGCAACGTGCATCCGAAAACCGGGAGCGGCGTTAACTTCAACAATCACGCCATCCACTTCCCGCAGAGGACGGCTAATATCTGTGGTGACGATATCGAGTCCAGCGATATCCAAACCGATAATCTTAACTACTCGTTGTGCCAACCAAAGATTTTCTGGGTGAATTTCATCGGTACGGTCAACGGCACTACCACCTGTACTCAAGTTGGCTGTTGCCCTGAGATAACAAATAGTGCCCTTGGGTGGCACGCTATTTAGGGTGTAACCTTGCCTTTCTAGCAACTGGTAGCTAGTGCGGTCTAGTTCAATTTTGGTCAGGACGTTATCATGTCCTTCACCGCGATTCGGGTCAAGGTTTGTTTCCTCAATCAGTTCGGCAATCGTGGATCTACCGTTGCCAATGACATGAGCCGGGACACGTTCAGCTACTGCTACTACTTTGCCATTTACCACTAGTACCCTGTGGTCACGCCCAACGTAATATCTTTCGACAATAATTGACCGGGAAACTTGTCTGGCAGCTTCATATCCGGCTTCAGCTTCTTCCCAAGTTCTAATATCAATGGTGATCCCACGTCCATGATTGCCATCTAGGGGCTTGATGACGATGGGATAGCCGCCAACGAATTCAATTGCTTGTTCTAAATCGTCTAAAAAGTTGATTACTGTACCTCTGGGTACTGGCGCACCAGCAGCAGCGAGGATACGTTTAGTGGCTTCTTTATCGCAAGCTAGTTCTACGCCCAGAATGCTGGTGTTGTCTGTCATTGTCGCCTGCATCCGCTTCTGGTTCACGCCATAACCTAGCTGAATCAAAAAGCGGGCTTCCAGCGCCATCCAGGGAATACCTCTTTTTTCTGCTTCTTTGACGATCGCTTCGGTGGAAGGGCCTAAGGAAGCATCACGGGTGAAGTCTTTTAGGTCTTGGATATCTTGCTCTAGCTCTGCCTTGGGATAACGGCCTCGATCGACGATACTCTGGCACAGCCGTACTGCGGCTCGTCCAGCATAGCGTCCCGCTTCCTCATTCAGGTATTCAATTACTACTTGGTAAATTCCGGGTGTGGCAGTTTCGCGGGTGCGACCAAAGCCGACATGCATACCAGCTAATTCTTGGAGTTCTAAGGCTACGTGTTCCACTATGTGGCCAATCATAGTGCCTTCTTTGACTCGCATCAGAAAACCACCACGACAGCCAGGCGAACAATAGTGGCCTTCCAGACTTGGCAGCGCCTCAACTAATCCTTCATAAAAGCCAGGGATTTCATTCGAGGGCGTCTCGCCAAGGGTTTCTAAATCGAGGCGCATGACGATCAGTTTGTGGCGTCGAATGCTCCAATAGTTTGGGCCGCGTAATGTCTGGATCTTGAGGATTCTCATGGGAATAGGTAGATGGAGATTCGGAACCAAAATTCTAGTTTCTTACTGGAATTGACCGCTAAACTGTTCGTTACAAACAGTTTTTTCTTTTTACATGGTATTCTTATCATTTTTCTACGGTAAGAAATAATAAATGTGCGGTCAACTCAGTGTAACCTCAGATACTCTATCCCGTCAGCTGGAGATTCGGTGTACAGCAGGCAATACAGTCCGCTGGTACAAGTGGAAGCGATCGCCGTAGCTGAGGATATGGAGACGTAAATTATGTACGGTTAACGGTTCATTAGCACCGACATGAGGTTCGTTGGTATGGGTCAGCTCAGTGGGATCGACAATCGTGACACTGCCTTTGCCCATCACTTGTAGCCAACCATCACGTTCAAACACTGCACAAGTATCTTCGTCAATGCCAATACCTAAGCGATCGGGATGAGCTGAGATCGCACTAATCAGTCGCCCCATACGATTACGGTTGTGAAAGTGTTGGTCAACGATTACTTCCGGAATAAATCCCAAACCCGTTGCCATATCCACTAGGGAACGATTGGGCGTCTCTCCACTACCGCCGCCAGCAATCATGTGATGCCCCATCACCGCCGCTCCTGCACTGGTGCCTGCTAACGTAAGTTGCCCCGCCCTCACCCGCTGGCGAATAATTTCCATTGCTGGTGTATCTGCCAATACGCCACAAAGACGCAGCTGGTCTCCTCCTGTCAAAAATACCCCACTACAGGCTTCTAAGGATGCTTTGATCTGGGAGGCTTCACACTGTTCTCGTTCGCGGATGTCTAAAATCTCTACCTTCTGGGCACCCATTTCTTCAAAAATGCGAATATACCGACCACCAATGATGGCAGGTTCGCGAGAGGCAGATGGAATAATTGTAATATAAGCCTTACTAGCACCGGCGCGTCCAAAAAAAGTTCGTAGGATTTCGCGCCCATGAACTTTATCTTCTGCACCTCCGATAACCAGAACGGCGGTTTTAGTTGCTTGGGGTGTCCTCATTTCTAGCGATTTAGCTTGTAATTGCGGCATTTTGGTTCTCCTGTCAACAACTTCAGGTGAATTTAACAAGGTTCAGTTGCCTGATAATTTTTGCGCTTTGCAACTTTCGAGAGGACACTTTTTGGAAGTTTGGAACTGGGGAAAGCCACTCTCCAAATTTTCGCTTAACGCACACGAAACCTCAGTCTAAACGTGTTTGTTCACATTCCTCAAAGCCAGCGCCTTGTTTTTCACCTGTCCACTTGTAGCAGGGCAAAATAGTCTTTAAGTGGCTATATTCCCCCTTTAGGGTTGGGGAAGAGCAGTTAAGACTACGCTTTTTTCTGAGGCTGGCTCGATGCATCCTGGAAGTTGTTAACTTGATATGATTATTAATTTAAATGTAGTTGTGACAACATTTAAACATAAATTAAGTAATTAGAAAAACTTTTGATCCCATCTAAAATCCAGGAGGTCTGGTAGTTTTAGATACTATTGATAAAGTTTAACTGAAGTTTAACCCGACCTTGGCTTGCTGGTGTTTGCTAGACATTCAAATTTAAGATTAGTGTCCTCGAATACGAATAACTGTGCGCTTTGATATAGTTACGCTTTTTCCTGACTGTTTTAACTCTGTTCTCAATTCTGGGCTGCTAGGTAAAGCCTTAGCCAAACAGATTGCCGAAGTGCATCTGATTAATCCACGGGACTTTACCACTGACAAGCACCGAAAAGTAGATGATGAACCCTACGGCGGTGGTGTTGGGATGCTAATGAAGCCAGAACCTATTTTTACCGCTGTGGAGTCGCTGCCGATTCTACCCCGAAGAGAAGTAATTTTGATGAGTCCCCAAGGTCAAACAATTAATCAACCTCTTTTGAAAGAATTGGTGACAAATTATGACCAGTTAGTAGTTATTTGTGGACATTACGAAGGAGTTGATGAGAGGGTGCTACATTTGGTAACTCGTGAAGTATCTTTGGGTGATTTTATTCTGACTGGTGGGGAAATTCCAGCAATGGCTTTGATTAATGGCGTTGTGCGGCTGCTCCCAGGAACCGTGGCCAAAACTGAGTCCCTCATAGCAGAAAGTTTTGAGGAAGGGTTATTGGACTATCCCCAATATACTCGCCCTGCGAATTTTCGCGGCTTGAAAGTGCCTGATGTCTTGCTCAGTGGGAATCATGCAGCGATCGCCCGATGGCGTTACGAACAACAAATTCAAAAAACCCGCGATCGCCGCCCCGATCTCTTGGATAAATTGCAGCAGGGAGAGCAGGGGAAGCAGGGAAGTAAGGGAGCAGGGAGAGAATAATAATTTTTAACTCCTGACAAATGACAACTGAACAAATGACTAAAATTCGTATTGGTAACGGCTACGATATTCATCAACTGGTGAGCGATCGCGCTTTGATTTTAGGTGGAATTCAAATTCCCCATGAACTGGGTTTGTTGGGGCACAGTGACGCCGATGTACTGACCCACGCGATTATGGATGCCATGCTTGGGGCATTATCTTTGGGGGATATTGGTCATTATTTTCCACCTAGCGATCCTCAATGGGCAGGAGCAGATAGTTTAATACTATTAACCCAAGTAAATCAACTGATTCGCGATCGAGGCTGGCAGGTGGTAAATATTGACTCGGTGATAGTAGCAGAACGTCCAAAATTAAAACCGCATATTCACAAGATGCGCGACAAACTAGCGGCTGTTTTAGAATTAGAACCAAATCAAATTGGCATCAAAGCTACTACTAACGAAAAATTAGGTCCTGTTGGACGTGAAGAAGGTATATGTGCTTATGTTGTTGTCTTGCTAGGTGCTTCAGAATAACTTTTTTTTAGCTTCTAATAAAGATATTCAAGACAGATTAGGATGGAAATAGATTAGTAATTATGAAGTTTTTTAAACAAATATTTTTGGCAATTAAACATTGTTTGCTGCCAATAATTGTTACCTCGGCAATAGCACTTATAGTTACTGCTTGCAACCCAGCCAACTTTAAAAGTCCATCTGCTCAAGTACCGCAATTGGTAAGTAGCATTCTCAGCGATCCTAAAACTTTTAACTACCCTTTAAGTCAAGAGTTTCCCAATGTTTTTCCTCTAATTTACGAGGGGTTAATTACCCAAAACCCAATCACTGCTAAAGTCGAGCCAGCATTAGCGGAATCTTGGCAAATTTCCGATGATAAATTAAAGATTGTTTTTACCCTACGCGAAGGGTTGAAATGGTCTGATGGTCAGCCATTAACAGTAGATGATGTGGTGTTTACCTACAATGATATTTACTTAAATGAAGCAATTCCTACTGATGTTAGAGACGCACTGCGGATTGGTGAAAGTCGGAAACTGCCCACTGTGCGAAAAGTCGATGAACGCCGGGTTGAGTTTAGCGTACCTGAACCCTTTAGACCTTTCCTACTGAGTACAGGTTCACCAATTTTGCCCGCTCACATATTGCAAGAATCGGTAAAAACTAAAGACCAAAATGGGAGTCCAACCTTTCTGACAAAATGGGGTGTTGATACTCCTCCCAACGAAATTATTGTCAACGGACCTTACAAAATAGATCGCTACGACACGAGCCAGCGTGTGGTCTTCCGGCGCAATCCCTACTACTGGCGCAAGGATGCTCAAGGCAATTCTCAGCCTTATATTGAACGAGTAATTTGGCAAATTGTGGAATCAACAGATACCTCCTTGCTGCAATTTCGTTCTGGGGGATTAGATACTGTGGGAGTGTCACCAGATTATTTTTCTTTGCTAAAGGTGCAAGAAAAGCAGGGTAATTTCACAATTTATAATGGTGGACCAACATCCAGTACATCATTTGTTTGGTTCAATCTCAACAAAGGTAAAAGGGACGGGAAATCACTGGTCGATCCAGTTAAATCTCGGTGGTTCAATAATGTGCAATTTCGGCAAGCTATAGCTTATGCAATTGACCGCCAAACGATGATTAATAACACTTTTCGCGGCTTGGGCGTGCCACAAGATTCACCGATTTCTGTGCAAAGCCCTTATTATCTTTCCCCTAAAGAGGGGTTAAAAATTTACGATTACAATCAGCAAAAAGCGAAGGAATTACTGCTAAAAGCAGGATTTAAGTACAACAACAATCAGTTAGTAGATGCTCAAGGAAATCGTGTCCGTTTCTCTTTACTTACCAATGCTGGAAATAAAATCCGTGAGGCAATGGGATCGCAGATTAAACAAGACTTGAGCAAAATCGGTATTCAAGTTGATTTCACTCCGTTGGCATGGAATACTTTTACTGATAAAACTTCTAACTCCTTAGATTGGGAAGCTTCTTTGATGGGTTTGACTGGTGGATTAGAACCGAATGACGGTGCTAATGTCTGGGCACCTGAAGGCGGATTGCACATGTTTAATCAGAAACCCCAAGCAGGACAAAAGCCGATTCAGGGTTGGGAGGTTGCTCCTTGGGAAGCGAAAATAGGAAATCTTTACATTCAAGCTGCACGAGAATTGGACGAAGCTAAAGTTAAAGCGATTTATGCCGAAACACAGCGGATTACTCAGGAAAATTTACCTTTTATTTACTTGGTTAATCCTTATTCAATGTCAGCGGTACGTAATCGTTTTGAAGGAATTAAATTCTCTGCTCTTGGTGGCGCATTCTGGAATATCGAACAAATTAAAGTAACAGAAGATTAACCATTGGGCACTTGTACTGAGCGTAGTCGAAGTATTGGGTATTGGGCAAAACAGTTCCATTAGCGATAGCGGAGCGTTTAGCCCGTTCTGAGTAAAGACAGTAAGATTCATTACTCAGTACTTATGAAGAGCATAGGGAATTAGTTATTAGACGACTGATAAATAACAAAGGGCAAAAGACAAAGGGCTAATTACTGATGACCAATGAAAAAACTTTGCGATCGCTCTTAGAAGCGGTTGCCAATGGTAAAGTTACACCAGATACGGCATTAGACTCACTCAAAGACTTCACTTATGAATCTGTAGGTGAATTTGCCAAAATTGACCACCATCGCCAGCTAAGAACTGGTTTCCCAGAGGTGATTTGGGGTCCTGGAAAAACTCCCGATCAAATTGCTCAAATTATGGAAGTGATGCGTCTCCGTAATCCGGTAGTGATGGCAACTCGCATTGAACCAGCAGTTTATACCGCACTGCAATCAAAAGTTAGCGGTTTGCGATATTACGAATCGGCGCGAATTTGTGCGATCGCTCCCCCTACCATCGAACCACAATTTGCGGGTGAAATTGGCATTCTTTCTGCTGGTACTGCCGATTTACCCGTTGCTGAAGAAGCTGCTGTCACTGCTGAACTTTCTGGTTTTAAGGTACAGCGCCTCTGGGATGTTGGCGTTGCTGGGATTCACCGCTTATTAAGTAACCGTCACCTGATTGAGTCAGCATCAGTGTTGATTGTTGTAGCTGGGATGGAAGGCGCTTTACCCAGCGTTGTCGCTGGTTTAGCGAGTTGTCCCGTAATTGCCGTACCTACCAGCATTGGTTATGGTGCAAGCTTTGGCGGTTTAGCACCTTTATTGACAATGCTTAACTCTTGTGCTGCGGGAGTGGGTGTAGTAAACATCGATAATGGTTTTGGTGCAGCAGTTTTAGCAGGGCAGATTTTGCGGACTGCCGAGAAATTGCGGTTGGCATCAGCTGCATCTTGAGTTAAGACATTGAAGTTATATCCAATATTTCAGTAAATATCAGTAATTAATGTAAATAATAAACTGATGCTGAAATTTGCCACCCCTAACTTCTTAATCACCAAAGATGAGCAATTACAGCGATTTGACATCTCAGTTTCTTTGGCATTTGCCTGTAAATTGGACAGCCCTAGCACAAACAATCACCGATCCAAACGTTATGGGTCAGATCCAAAAAGCTTGGAGCCACTTTATACAAACAGGTCAAGTGTGGGCATTGTTGATTGGTTTAGTTATTGGCTATATGATTCGGAATCTAACTAGCTACGGTTAAATTTAAAAGTTAGGAGTTGAAAGTCAGGGGTGAGAAGTTAAGAGTCAAAAACTCATAACTCCTCACTCTTAACTCTTAACTATCGCCCACTCTTTTCAGAATTTATGACCAAAAAAGAAACTTGGAGCCAGCGGTTTGAATCAGCGTTGCATCCAGCGATCGCTCGTTTTAATGCCAGTATAAGTTTTGATATTGAATTAATCGAATATGACCTCACTGGTTCTCAAGCTCATGCCAAAATGCTTGCTCACACAGGCATTATCTCCCCAGAAGAAGGAGAGCAACTGGTTGCAGGTTTAGAACAAATTCGCCAAGAGTACCGCCAAGGGAAATTTCAGCCTGGTATCGATGCTGAAGATGTACATTTTGCAGTTGAACGCCGACTGACAGAAATTGTTGGCGATGTGGGTAAAAAGGTGCATACAGCGCGATCGCGTAATGACCAAGTTGGCACCGATACCAGACTCTACCTGCGCGACCAAATCCAACAAATCAAAAGCGAATTGCGAGAATTTCAAGGTGTTTTACTAGATATAGCCGAAAAGCACGTTGAAACCCTGATTCCTGGTTATACCCACCTCCAACGCGCCCAACCCGTGAGTTTAGCTCATCACCTCTTGGCATACTTTCAAATGGCGCAACGTGACTGGGAACGCTTAGGAGATGTTTCTCGCCGCGTGAATATTTCACCTTTGGGATGTGGTGCTTTAGCAGGAACTACTTTTCCTATCGATCGCCACTACACAGCCAAACTCTTGAATTTTGACGATATTTATGCTAATAGCCTCGATGGAGTGAGCGATCGCGATTTTGCGATCGAATTCTTGTGTGCTGCTAGCTTGATTATGGTTCACCTCAGCCGTCTTGCAGAAGAAGTGATTCTTTGGTCATCTGAAGAATTTCGTTTTGTCACCCTTAAAGATAGCTGTGCCACAGGTTCCAGTATCATGCCCCAAAAGAAAAACCCCGATGTACCAGAATTGGTGCGGGGAAAAACGGGACGTGTATTCGGTCATCTCCAAGCGATGTTAGTGATTATGAAGGGGCTACCCCTGGCATATAACAAAGACTTACAAGAAGATAAAGAAGGTCTATTTGATAGCGTTAACACAATCAAAGCGTCTCTAGAAGCGATGACAATTTTGCTCAGGGAAGGCTTAGAATTTCGTATCCAGCGGTTAGCATCAGCGGTGGCGGAAGATTTTTCTAATGCTACCGATGTAGCAGATTATCTGGCAGCACGGGGCGTTCCTTTTCGGGAAGCTTACAACCTTGTGGGTAAGGTGGTAAAAACTAGTATTGCCGCAGGTAAACTCCTAAAAGATTTGAAATTGGAAGAGTGGCAACAACTACATCCGGCATTTGCAGCAGATATTTATGAGGCCATATCCCCCCGTCAAGTTGTTGCTGCCCGCAACAGTTACGGAGGTACTGGTTTTGTACAGGTAAACAAAGCACTCATAGCCGCCCGTGCTCAAATTGCTCAATAGAGGAATTGAGGAAAAGGAGACAAGGGAGTTTTTGAATAAATTTCTCCCTTGTCTCCCTCATATTTTCTCTATGCCCAATGCCCCAATCCCCAAAAATAAATAAGGGCGTACAAATAAATGTGCGCCCCAAAAGGTAAATAACCCAAACAATAAGGATTTAGGCAAGCAGCTTAGTCAGTGTCAGCTGCTGTTGCTGCGCCTTCTTCTTCTTCACTCTTTGGTGGTCTTTGTTGGAACCTTCTCTGCATTCTTCCTGTCGTAGTCCGTTTACGAAACTTTCTGGCATACGCCTGGTTACGTAGCGCCTTTTCTTTTTTCGGGTTACGGCGCTTGGCCATGTTCACCTCTATTAATAAACAACAAAAAAGTAGTAACTAGGCATCACGTAGGCAATATTAGCTACCAATGTTATTGATATACTTTTAGCCTAGTGCAGCAATAAATACGCTTTAAACAGTGTACTAGTCTATCGCATTATACCTAACTTTGTCAATAAAAATTATGAATGATCCCTACCAGCAAGACGAAAAATATCTTTTCTGAGATTCCAATCTGTCAAATAGATTGTAAATTTGCTCATTAGTTGTTGTTCTTGAAACAAATCAATATTATCAAGAAATAATTCAGGAGGCAGAGGTGGGTTTAAGCATAGAGTTCAATATTTCATTTAATGGTCTTTAATTAATTGTAGATTTTAAACCCTACTTAATTGGCTCTTATAAATTCAAAACTCAGAATTTTATATTTTGACTTATTATTCATCTTATTTTTTTTAATGTGTTCTAAAAATCTATTAGTAACAGCTAGTTTCAGTAGCACTAATGCTAGCTAGAAACTGAAAATTTACTTGGCCCAATAAAATTTATGTATAGATAAATACAGTGCTTCTATTGAAACTTGATGTTAGAATTGATAATATTCTACGTAAATCGTGAGAATAAAATCTCAACCCACAAACATTTTTGTATAAAACAAAACTCAGCAAAGATTTTATTAGTTGAGCCTATGTTAAGTGGTAGGGAACTATAGAATACAACACATAAATTTTGAAGATTGAACGTTATTGCTTTTTTTCCGGCAGCTGTAGAGTCCACACGTAGCTTATGGCGTATTGGACAAACAGTATTGGGTATAATATTTCGTCATCCCATTACTGGCACTAGTATCATCCCAATTTTACCCGATGGTCGGATTGTACTGATCCGGCGGCGCGACAATGGTCTTTGGTCATTGCCTGGGGGAATTGTGGATTGGGGAGAAGATATTCCCAATACAGTCCGTCGGGAATTGATGGAGGAAACCGGGCTAGAATTGGTGAAAATTAACCGTTTGGTAGGAGTTTACTCTGCACCAGACCGCGATCCCAGAATCCATTCAATTTGTATTGTGGTTGAAGCCGAAGTGTATGGGACAATGGAGATTCAAGACACTTTAGAAGTCATGGAAATCCAAGCTTTCTCTGCCAGTTTACTACCTTCAGAAAAGATGTCTCACGACCATACTCGGCAGTTGCAAGACTACTTGAATGGCTTGACAACACTGGCATAATAATATTTTGTCATTTGTCATTGGTCATTGGTCATTTGCCACCAAAGTTATGATTTAAGGAATCTTCTCTACGAGAGTTTCCCCCAAGGAGACGCTAAACGAATCGCACCATATTTTTGCGTTTGTAATTTGACTAATGACTAATGACTAATGACTATTTATTATGGTGCTAAAAGTTAACTACTAAATAAAATGGATACACTATTCCGTAACTCCCGGAGAAAGCTCTCTCAAGGGTTACTATTCTGGCGTGAAGTCGGTGAAAAAACTCCTATAATTTTTTTACATGGTGCTTGGAATGAGAGCAGTCAATGGTTATCTGTGATGGAGTCCCTTGCACAAGATTTTCATTGTTTTGCACCTGATTTGTTAGGGTTTGGTGAATCAGAAAATCCTAATATCCACCATTCGATAGATTTACAAGTTGAGTGTTTAGCTGAATTTTTGCAAGCTGTGAAGCTAGAAAAAGTATATTTAGTGGGGCATTCTCTTGGGGGTTGGATTGCTGCTAGCTATGCTTTAAAGTATCCAGAGAAAGTTGATGGTGTGGTACTGCTAGCACCAGAGGGCGTAGAGATAGCAGGACAAGAAGAGTATTGCCAGAAGATGCGGCGATTATTGAATTATCCACCACTAGTAGTTAAATTGTTGCGATCGCTAACTCCTTTGACTAAAATCCTGGGTTGGCATGAAAAAATTGCACAAGACTTGCAGTTGCGTCAATCGCTACTGCCGTATCCCATAGGTTGCCAGTTACTTTTCAAACGGCGACAAGTGGAAATTGAGGCGGAATTACTGCAAAAGCAGCTTTACATGATAGATGTCCCAGTTTTCATTTTACAAGGTGGTCAAGATATCCCAGATGCTTTAGCCAGAAGCCGTGTTTATGCTCAACTAATACCGAAAGTCGAGTTGAAAATGATTGCCCATGCCGGAAACGATTTGCCAGAATCTTGTGCTGAGGTTGTGGCGACCGAAATTCAGGAGTTTATTAAAGGGAATTGGTAATTTTAAGAAACTTATATCTATAATAAAAAGTTTATTTTAATTAAATAAACATTGCAATTACTTGCCCCTACAATTCTAGTAAAGTAAGCTGCAACTTTGTCAAGAGATGATGTTCATCGATTAGTTTGAGGCAACTCCGTTCTAGCTTATATCCATAAATTTTGATTTTTTGGTATTGGGAAATACTTAATTAATTTGGTCATTTGCCTTATTTATCATTCATTACTATTTTCTGCATTCCCAAAAAAATTAAATTTGGTTCCACAATTAAACGTGCTGCAATTTCAGGATATAAAGCTTGCAAATTGTTAATTAATAAGGTGCGATCGCCCCCTTTAATTGCAATTTTACCATCAGCAAATAAATCCCACCATGCTTCCATAAAATCTTTGATTCCAGCTAATACTGTGTAAATTACTCCGCTTTGAATTGCTTCTTTAGTATTGAGAGCAAAACGTGCTGGTAGAGACGGAAAGTTTTGCATTTCTACTAATGGTAATTGTCCTGTTTGTTGACCAAGAGTTGCAAATTGCAAACCTAACCCTGGCAAAATTGCACCTCCAACTAGACACTGATTAACATCCGCAGCCGTGAAAGTTAGCGCTGTACCAGCATCAATTACCAACATCGGAAAACCCCAAGTTTTCGCCGCACCCCACAAAGCTAAAGCGCGGTCAATTCCTAGTGTGGGATATACGCCTTTTAGTGGTATTTGGTCTAAGGTAATAACGCGAACATTTGGGTAAGTTTGCCAAATAGCAGTTTGGCTGGGAACTACTGAGGCGAGGAGAAGAGGGCACGGAGGCAGAGAGACAAAAGCGCAAAGGGGTGGAGTATTTGTGAGAAAATTACTTTGTTGATGGCTTGGAGAAATTGCCAGCAATAAATCATCTAGGGTTTGAAATTCAGCTAGATGTTGTATGACAGACTCAGGAAAATAGTCGGTATCCCAAGCTGAGTAAAGTGTCTCGCCAACAAACAATGCCCAATGCAGCCGAGAATTCCCAATTTCCAAGGCTAGCCAAATTTCCTCTTTGTGGCTCTGCGGTTTCACACTTTTAACTTTTTTAAGTCAACTATAGGTTTTTTAATAAAAATTAACATTCAAGCCGTGTCACAATAAAAGAAGAGGAACAAATACTCATTGTGTCAAGGAGGGAGTTATGGTAGCGCTCACCGAAAAAACTGAAAAACGGCTCACCATACAGACTGTAGAGATTGCTCAAGAGACGACGGCTATTCGCTCTTTGGATTGGGATCGCGATCGCTTCGATATTGAGTTTGGCCTGCAAAACGGTACTACTTATAACTCGTTTCTCATTCGCGGGGAGCAGACTGCCTTAGTTGATACCTCCCATGAAAAGTTTCGTCAACTATACTTTGATACGCTTACTGGACTAATCAACCCAACAGAGATTGATTATTTAATTATCAGTCACACTGAACCAGACCATAGCGGTTTAGTTAAAGATTTGCTGCAAATGGCTCCAGAAATAACCGTTGTCGGTTCTAAAGTGGCGATTCAGTTTCTTGAGGATTTGGTACATCAGCCATTTAAACGGCGGATTGTGAAAAATGGCGATCGCTTAGATTTGGGCAATGGGCATGAATTTGAATTCGTGATTGCTCCAAATTTACACTGGCCGGATACCATCTTCAGCTTCGACCATAAAACCAAAGTTCTCTACACCTGCGATGCCTTTGGATTGCACTACTGCTCAGATAGCACCTTTGATGAAGACTTAGCAGCGATTGAAGAAGACTTTCATTACTACTACGATTGCTTGATGGGGCCAAATGCCCGCTCGGTTTTGTCTGCCCTGAAGCGGATGGGAGAACTAAAAACCATCGACATGATTGCCACAGGACACGGGCCATTATTATCTCACAATGTTGAGGAACTAGTTGGACGTTACCGCACTTGGAGCCAAAGCCAAACCAAGCCAGAAACGGCAGTTGGAATATTTTACGTTTCTGAATACGGATATAGCGATCGCCTCGCGCAAGCAATTGCCAATGGTATCGGTAAAACTGGTGTCGCAGTGGAAATTGTCGATTTGGGATCTGAAGTCGATTTACAAGAACTGCGGGAACTAGTTAGCCGCTGTGCTGGGCTAATCGTTGGATTACCTCCGGCTTCTGGCGCTGCGAATATCCAAGCTGCACTCAGCACAGTTTTAGGATCTGCCAAAGAAAAGCAAGCTATCGGCGTATTTGAAACCGGTGGTGGCGATGATGAGCCAATAGATCCTTTGCTGAGTAAATTCCGTAATTTGGGTTTGACAACAGTTTTTCCAGCGATTCGGATTAAACAAACGCCTACGGAAAATACCTACAAGTTGTGTGAAGAAGCGGGTACAGACTTAGCTCAATGGGTAACACGCGATCGCAACATCAAAGCCATGAAATCTCTTGGTGCTGACTTAGATAAAGCATTAGGTAGAATTAGCGGTGGGTTATATATTATTACTGCCAAAAAAGGCGATGTATCCAGTGCGATGCTAGCCTCTTGGGTTGCTCAAGCTAGCTTTAAACCATTGGGATTCTCCATTGCAGTCGCCAAAGATCGGGCAATTGAATCACTCATGCAAGTAGGCGATCGCTTTGTTCTCAACGTTTTAGAAGAAGGCAATTTTCAAGCATTAATGAAACACTTTTTGAAACGGTTCGCTCCTGGCGCAGATCGTTTTGAAGGTGTGAGAACTCAGCCAGCCGAAAATGGTGCGCCCATCCTCAACGATGCACTCGCCTACATGGAGTGCGAAGTCATCAGCAGAATGGATTGCGGCGACCATTGGGCAGTATACAGCACAGTCTATGCTGGACGGGTTTCTAAACCAGAAAGTTTGACTGCTGTACATCACCGCAAAGTCGGAAACCATTATTAACAAGGGGAGCAGAGGAGCAGAGGAGCAGAGAGAATAATTAATAACTAATGCCCCATGCCCCATGCCCAATGCCCAATGCCCAATAAAGCCATGTCAAAAAATAAACCCCGTGACGTTCAAGTTTTCCCCATTGCTACAGATACAAGAATACTGCGCTCGCGCAGTTGGTCAAGGCTGAGATTTGAAATTGAATATGCTCTTGCTAAGGGTACAACTGCTAATTCTTATTTAATTGAAAGCGAGAAAAGCGCCATTATCGATCCTCCAGGGGAAACGTTTACGCAAATTTATTTAGAAGCTTTGCAACAACGTTTCCATCTCGAAGATTTAGATTATGTAATTTTGGGACACGTAAATCCTAACCGCGCTGCAACTTTAAAAGCTTTGTTAGAAATTGCCCCGCAAATCACCTTTGTGTGTTCTAATCCAGGGGCGATAAATTTACGTGCGGCGCTGGAAAATCCAGATTTGCAAATTCTTGTGATGCGGGGCGAAGAAACTCTAGATTTGGGTAATGGGCATAATTTACAATTTATTCCCACCCCCAATCCCCGCTATGCAGATGAACTTTGTACCTACGATCCGCAAACAGAAATTCTGTACACAGATAAGTTATTTGGGGCGCATGTTTGTGGAGATCAGGTATTTGATGAAGGGTGGGAAGTATATAACGAAGATCGACGCTATTATTTTGATTGCCTCATGGCTCCCCACGCCCGTCAAGTTGAAACAGCGCTGGATAAACTTGCAGATTTTCCCGTGCGAATGTATGCCAATGGACACGGGCCTTTGGTACGCTATGGCTTAATCGACCTAACCAAAGCTTATCGAGAATGGAGTCAACAGCAAACTTCTGCTGATTTGACAGTAGCGTTGATTTATGCATCTGCTTATGGGAATACAGCCACATTAGCCCAAGCGATCGCTCGTGGTATCACAAAAGCTGGCGTTGCCGTAGAATCGATTAACTGCGAATTTACCGAACCAGAAGAAATCCGGGCGGCTGTGGAAAAAGCCGGTGGTTTCATCATCGGTTCTCCTACTCTTGGCGGTCATGCACCGACACCCGTACAAACAGCTTTAGGAATTGTGCTATCCACCGCTACTAATAATAAACTCGCCGGTGCTTTTGGTTCCTTTGGCTGGAGTGGAGAAGCGGTTGATTTAATTGAGAGTAAATTAAAAGATGCTGGCTATCGGTTTGGTTTTGATACCATCCGCGTCAAATTCAAACCCGACGATGCCACCTTACAATTATGTGAAGAAGCTGGAACTGACTTTGCCCAAGCACTGAAGAAAGCGAGAAAAGTGCGATCGCAAAGTCTTCCTGCAACAACTGTAGAACAAGCAGTTGGCCGGATTGTCGGTTCTCTTTGCGTTCTCACAGCCAAAGAAGGCGATCGCTCCAGTGCCATGTTAGCTTCTTGGGTATCTCAAGCCAGCTTTAATCCACCTGGTTTAACCATTGCCGTCGCCAAAGACCGCGCAGTAGAAACACTGACCCATACAGGAAACAAATTTGTCCTCAATATTCTTAAAGAAGGGAATCACTTGGGCTTGATGAAGCACTTCCTTAAACCTTTTGGCCCAGGACAAGACCGATTTGCTGATGTCGCCGCCGAAGAAACAGAAAGCGGTTCTCCCATACTTACGGATGCTCTAGCATATCTCGAATGTTCCGTACAAAATCGGATGGAATCTGGCGACCACTGGCTGGTTTATGCAACTGTCGAGAGCGGCAAATTGTTAGATAATGATGGCGTTACAGCCGTGCATCATCGCAAGTCGGCAACTCATTATTAATTAGCGTTTTGGATTTTGGATGAATTATTTAAAATCTAAAATCCAAAACAGTAATTTTAATCTCGCAAAATTACTGTTTGTAATAAATAAGAGATTGTTTTATTTGTTGCATCTTTTTGATAACTTTGGAATTGCCATTAGCCACGACTATAATCTCCCAATTTTGCTGAATTTGGAGTTTCTTTTTTAAAATTGTTGTTAGCTCTAAATCAGCATCACTAGACTCTAGTCGAAGGAAGCTTGAGTGGCGAACAATCCCCAGAACAAAAAAAGGTATATTCGAGAAGTGATTCATGACTTTTTGCACTAAGAAAGCTTTTTTAACTTGAGGACATTGGGATATCAAAGTGCGAATTTTGCGTGTTTCAGTTTTTTCTAATCCGTGCTGACAGAAAGTGTCTTGATGACTCACAACAGAACGTTCCTTCTTAGCTTTGCTCAATTGCTCATTAAAACCATCTAGCCGATCGCGATAATAGTTAGATTTTTCTACTTCACCGCGTTGCCAAAACAATTCATACAGAATTTGTAGACAACGATTTGTTAAACTAACATCTTGGCTTAAAGCCGTTTCTAGGTGTTGTACTCCATCCAAATTACCTTGTTTGAGCAAAATCTGTCCTAACAAGTAATGTACGCTCACATTATCCGAATCCATGATGAGTAACTGATGTAGCCTTTGCATAGCTAATTCTTCTTTGTTTACTTCTAGACTCAAATTAGCTAACTTCCAGATATCTTCTAAACTTAAATTATCCTGAGTTTCCTTTTCTTCCAAGATTTTTATTTCTTGCAGAACTTCTTGTACAACCGCATAACGTTGTCTCCAGGAACTCTCCACTTGCTGTTTCCAAACCTTATCTAAATCAAGGGTAAACTCTTGTAATGCCTGTTTACCCAATAGCACTTCTGCGGCATTTTCTTGAAGCACAAAACAGGGTGAAATAAGTTCCTGAGAAACTGAAGTAAAATCTAGTATTTTCAAACGTTCATTCAGACAAGGATGGGTATCTATATTATTGGTTTTGCGAACTAAAGCTTGTTTAAGAAACTTATAGCTTTCCTGTAAGTTTTTGGGTTGGAATAAAGCTGTTAGTAGTTTAGTGTATGCATCAGCAGGTGGTTGTGGTTTATGTTCTACCTGCTGGTATAGATTAGGCCAAAAAGTATGTAATGCAAATCCACCTGTTAACTGCATTTTAATAAGTGACACAGCACAAGTTTCAGATCCTGCTAACTTAAGAGCGCACTTGTCAGCATCATACTCATTAATTCGAGCAAGTACAAACGAATAAGCATTAAAAAATGGAATGTACCATTTAACAAAAGGTGTAATGAAGATAGAGGGATGTCCTTCATTGACTTGCTGCATGTGTTTAACGGTATCTGCTAAAGTTTGTCGCAACAGATAAATCCATCTATCAAATTGAGAATGATTTCCTGACAAATGCGCTAATTCATGAATCAAAACAGCCTTTAATTCATCACACGATAGAGATGCCACTAGAGGAAGCCCCAAAATAAGATAATTATCATACCAACCAAATATCCCTAGTCTAGGAACTTGTATAACAGAAGCATTAAATTCCGCCGTCAGTAAAACTTTTTTTAGGGAAGTAACTTTGACTTTGACTTGTAATTCATCAATCAAGCTAAATAGTTTTGGAAACTGGGAGCGACTTAGACATTTTCCATAAATTGGCGAACTATTTCTCAAGAGAGCTGGTAAAGTTCCTATAGCAAACTGAACTCCAGGAAAACTAATAATAATTACATAAAACCATGCCCAAATATTGAAAGGCTGCTTGAGTATCACCAATCCAAGTACTAAAATTGCTGGTGATAGTAAAAAGACAAGCATAAACAGTAGATATCCATAACCCAGAAGGGCGAACAGAGCTACTTGTAATCTATATAAATTGGGATGCTTTCGGGCAAATTTCTCTGTACGCTCAATCAAACTATCGAACTGAGGTGTATTCCAAAGCATTTTAGACGACTCCCTGTTAAACAAATCTCTTTGTTTAGAATTCCCTAAATCGCATACGATCCGGTCATGGAGTTCGAGTGGGATAAATCAAAAGCAGTCGCAAATTTGAAGAAGCACGGTATCAGCCTTGAAGAAGCCAAAACCGTATTGCGAAGAATGACACCCTGCCACCTACAGATGAAGAAGTAAAAGCCATGCTAGATGAGCAGTTGGTGCAAAAGTATCTGTAATGCCTGTAATGCGAGTTTTATAATTGAACTTCAGTTCCAAAGCCTCGCCTAATTTGCTACACATTTCTATTTTTTAGTCTTAACCGACGAGCAGTATTGCTTTCAGATTTGCTCATAAGCAGATAAAAAATCCTCTCTTGAGATACCCGCTTGAGTACAGATGGATCTCAACGTCGAACCTTTAATTTGAGAATGGTTAGGCATAGTCAGCGGAGTTTTTGTTCCATCTTCGTTTTCTCGCTCCATAACAATATGTTCCCGCTCCCTAATAACGGTGAATCCCAGAAATTCCAATGTCTTAATTACTCTAGCTTTAGGTACGTCTACTGGGAATTTAACCATTAAATAGGAACCTCAGCTTCCGCCACAAAAGCTTCTAGGACTGGTGATTCCTCTTCTAAAACCTCTTGGCCAAATATCTCTATATGGCAGTGGATAGCAGATTTAACATCAGCTAGTGCTTCTTCATAGCTTTCACCTTCGCCAACTACAACCCCCTTGATACCCAAAGGATATGCTACATAACCGTCATTATGTTTTTCAACAATAATTTTAATTGCTCTCATTGTCATATAAAAGAACGGCTGAAAAGTTTGGCAGGAATGTAGGACTTACACACAATAAATCCTCCAACCCATTAAAAAGTTGGCTTTTAGGGTTGTGGCTATTTGCTAAAGCTGTAAATTTGCTGCGTCTCCAAGCGATCGCTAATTGAAGAAGGCAGTGTACCATCCGCAAATGTCTGCCGATCTAGTTGGACTTGTAAATTACTTAAAGGATCGCAACCAGAGGAAATCAAAAATTCTAATTTCTGGATGTAAGGCACAGTTGCGAGATTGTCCAGAATTTGGAAGATCGCCTGTATATAAGGATGACCATCCTGGCGATACCAATCACAGCTAGCAACTTTTGCCTGATCGAAACCCAAGTGTACAGTTAAAGATGGCTCATCAAATATAGCGATCGCCAAGGGACGCGCTTCTTCCTGTAACAATAGCTCGTTACTTCTGGCTAAGTGTCGCAGTTTTTCTAAGCGTTCATAACGTTCCGTCACAGCTTCCGGGTCATCTTGCCAGTGGATTGCTACTGTCACCAGATAAGTCTGTAATAGCATGTGACCCAGCTTTTTCGCCTTTGTCGCTAGATAATAGGAATTGTAATCGTTTGCCTCAATTAACAATGGCACGCGATCGACTACTTCCAACCCATAGCCCTTAACTCCAGCAATTTTGCGGGGATTGTTGGTAATTAAACGAATCTTTTTGATGCCCAAATCCATGAGCATTTGTGCCCCCATCCCGTAGTCTCGCAAGTCAGCAGGAAATCCCAAACGCTCATTTGCTTCTACTGTATCCAGTCCCATATCTTGCAAAGAGTAGGCTTTCAGCTTGTTAATCAAGCCGATTCCCCGCCCTTCTTGACGCAAGTATACAACTACACCTTGACCAGCAGACTCAATCATTTTGAGTGCAGCTACAAGCTGCATCCGACAGTCGCAGCGTAAAGACCCCAAAGCGTCACCAGTTAAGCATTCTGAGTGCATCCGCACCATCACTGGCTCATCTTTAAAATTAGCTGGGTCGCCCTTGACAATTGCAACGTGTTCTGTATTATCCAGAGTATGGCGATAGGCGTAAATTTCAAACTGACCGAATTGACTAGGCAGCTTGGTAATAACCTCACGATACACTAAGCGATCGTGCTGTAGGCGATAACTGATTAAATCCGCAATACTAATAATTTTTAAATTGTGACGTTTAGCGTATTCAACTAACTGCTGCAACCGCGCCATTGAACCATCGGAGTTTTGAATTTCACAAATTACCCCGGCTGGGTATAGACCTGCTAATCTCGCTAAGTCCACAGCTGCTTCCGTATGTCCTGCGCGTTTGAGTACGCCTCCAACCTTAGCCCGAATGGGAAAAATATGACCAGGACGACGCAAATCGGTGGGTTTTGTGGCTGGGTTGAGAGTAACCTGGATAGTCCGGGCGCGGTCTTCTGCTGAGATGCCTGTGGTAACACCTAATTCTGGCCCAGCATCAATACTGACAGTGAAGGCAGTTTGGTTAGTATCTGTAATGTTGCTTACCATCAAGGGTAAGTCTAGCTCGTCTAGGCGATCGCCTGTCATTGCCAAACAAATTAGTCCTCTTGCTTCCACTGCCATGAAATTAATCATGTCGGGTGTGGCAAATTGGGCAGCACAAATTAAGTCGCCTTCATTTTCTCTATTTTCATCATCTACCACTACAATGACGCGACCAGCTTTTAGGTCTGCTAAAGCGGCATCAATCGAATCAAATTTAAAAGCTTGGGTAGGATTAGGCTGTGACACAGAAGATTTCCAGCTATAAACGTAAATTTTTTTAACAATTTCTTCTTTTAGATTGTAGCTCCTTTATAAGGCAGAGAAGTAGACTAGCAATGATTTGATAAAGGAGCAAAATTTTTTGCCATAAAAAGTGGGGATAAAGTGCAGCGACAGTAAAGGATGAAGGGGATGAGGAAGAATAATAATCGTTTCTTTGCTCGTCCATCTTCCCAGAACAAAGTAGAGGAGTTTAAGACGACCTTTTGTGCGCTGTGCGTCTGGTCGCTGATATTGTTGATAGCTGAGAACGAATTAACCATTCATGGGATAAGGATTTCAGATCATGGGCAAATTTAGACGCGTACCCGTTGGGATTGTTGGCGCGTCGGGCTATGGTGGAGTGCAGTTAGTACGACTACTGATGGATCACCCAGAAGTCGAAATCGTTTATTTAGGAGGTGAGAGTAGTATCGGGAAATCCTTTGGGGATCTCTACCCGCATCTGGCTCATGCAACTAACCTGCTAATAGAAGCGGTAGAACCAGAAATAATTGCTCACCGCTGTGAAGTAGTTTTCCTGTCTTTACCAAATGGTCTGGCTTGCCAAATCGCACCCAAACTGTTGGAAAAAGGATGTAAAGTACTAGATTTGAGTGCAGACTATCGGTTCAGTGATTTGACAACTTATACAAATTGGTATGGGATAGAGAGAAGCGATCGCACAATTGCAGCGACAGCAGTTTATGGATTACCAGAACTTTATCGCGATCGCATTGCCGAAGCTCAACTCATTGGCTGTCCTGGTTCCTATCCCACTGCCAGTCTCCTTGCACTTTCGCCACTTTTAAAGCAAGGTTTAATCGTACCAGAAACAGCTATTATCGATGCCAAGTCTGGTACATCTAGCAGTGGACGACAGCCTCAAACCAACTTATTACTAGCTGAAGCAGATAACTCAATCGCAGCTTTCAACGTGGGTCGTCACCGTCATACTCCAGAAATTGAGCAAATTTGCAGTGACTTAGCCGGTCACGAACTCATGATCCAATTTACACCGCACCTGATTCCAATGGTACGCGGGATTTTGGCAACGGTATATGCCAAGATGAGCGATCCTGGTCTAGTGCGAGATGACTTAATCACAATTTTCTCAGCCTTCTACCGCAACTCTCCTTGGGTAAGAGTCTGCGGTAGCGGCGTTTATCCCCAAACCAAGTGGGCTAACGGTAGCAATCTTTGTTATATCGGTGTAGAAGTTGACCCACGCACGGGTCGCGTAATTGTCATGTCAGCAATTGACAATCTAATTAAAGGACAGGCGGGCCAAGCTATTCAGTGTCTAAACCTAATGATGGGCTGGGATGAAACCTTGGGGTTGCCCAAGTTGGGATTTTATCCGTAAATCAGTTAGGAGTCAAAAGTGATGAATTATGGATTAAAAACTCTTAACTCCTAACTCCTAACTTCTAACTCCTAACTCTACTTCGGCCCTAACCCCACAGCACCAGCATAAACGGCGCGATCGCCTAGTTCATCTTCAATTCGCAGCAAGCGATTATATTTTGCTACGCGTTCGCTGCGACACAGAGAACCTGTTTTGATTTGACCGGCACGGGTTGCTACAGCTAAATCGGCGATCGTTGTGTCTTCTGTTTCACCAGAACGATGGCTAATTACTGAACGGATACTGTTGCGAGTTGCCAAATCAATCGTTTCCAAGGTTTCGGTAAGCGAACCAATTTGATTGAGTTTAATCAAAATGGCATTAGCGGCTTTTTCCTGGATGCCTCTTTGCAAGCGAGTAGCGTTAGTCACAAATAAGTCATCCCCTACCAATTGCACCCGCGCACCTAACTTCTGGGTCAACAATTGCCAACTTTCCCAATCTTCCTCGTGCAAGCCATCTTCAATTGACACAATTGGGTATTGGTCAACTAGTTGTCCTAAATAATCAATAAATTCAGCCGGGGCGTGAGGTTTACCATCGTAAACATACTGACCATTTTTGTAAAATTCGCTAGCCGCCACATCCAACGCCAAAGCTACTTGTTCCCCTGGCTTGTAACCAGCTTTCTTAATGGCAGCAACCAGCAATTCCAAAGCGACCTGATTTGACTCTAGGTTAGGGGCAAAACCGCCTTCATCACCCACACCAGTAAGCAAACCCTTCTCATCTAACACCTGACTGAGGGTAGCAAACACCTCTGCACCCCAGCGCAATGCTTCCCGGAAGGAAGTTGCGCCAATTGGGACAATCATAAACTCTTGAAAATCGACGTTATTTGAAGCGTGTGCGCCACCGTTAATCACATTCATCAACGGCACTGGGAGCAAATTCGCTAAAGGGCCACCCAAATAGCGATATAAAGGAATTTCTAGAGACTCAGCACCAGCTTTAGCAGCTGCTAAGGAAACCCCCAAAATTGCATTAGCCCCCAAATTGGATTTGTTAGCAGAACCATCGATCGCAATCATTGTGCGGTCTAGCAGTTCTTGATTGAGGACATCCAAGCCTAACAATTGTGGTGCAAGTGCTTCTCTGACGTTTTGTACTGCCTTGAGTACGCCTTTGCCCCCGTAACGGCTTTTATCGCCATCACGCAGTTCGTGGGCTTCAAAAGTGCCAGTAGAAGCACCACTGGGAACTTGCGCCAGTCCGACAACACCGTTAGCTAAATGCACTTCGGCTTCAATTGTCGGTCTACCGCGTGAATCAAGAATTTCACGGGCTGCGATCGCCTCAATGGCAGTATCTAGAAATTTACTCATCTGTACTTTATCCTTTATTCGAGTGTGTTACGCATCCAGTCCAGTTGCCTAACCCAATCGCTAGCATAGGCGGTTAAGAGACTTTCTCGGCTGAGATTAAAGAAGATTTCCATTATAGGGATAGGGAGCAATGCCCAGAATGGGTAATTGTTTATTCTGTCCTTTCGGCTTTTAATTCTTTCTGTGACAGCATTTTTACCTTAAGACTTTGAGCTAGGTAAAATGTTTGCAGAGAATAACACTAAATCAATTACAGAGAAAAGGTCAATATGCGATTACTACATACAATGCTGCGGGTGGGCAACCTTGAAGAGTCCTTAAAGTTCTACTGTGAAGTTCTAGGAATGAAACTGCTGCGGCGAAAAGATTTTCCAGGGGGAGAATTTACCCTGGCTTTTGTTGGCTATGGCGACGAAAGCGATAACTCAGTGATCGAACTAACCTACAACTGGGGTGTGGAAAAGTATGAATTAGGTAATGCTTACGGTCACATTGCCCTTGGCGTTGATGATATTTACGCTACGTGTGAAGAAATTCGCAATCAAGGCGGTAAAGTCGTGCGCGAACCAGGGGCGATGAAACATGGTTCGACGGTAATTGCCTTTGTGGAAGATCCTGATGGGTATAAAATTGAACTGATTCAACTGGGAACTCAAGGTTCAGGAGTCAAACAGGAATCACAAGAGCAACTTGTGAGTCAATAATTTTATCAGGGATCTCCAAAAAATTAATTATCCAGCAGGGTGGAATGTCATTTCATTTATTTAAGCTGGATTCAGATCCTCGACTTCTTCAAGAAGCTGGGAATTTTGGCAGCAACTTGTGCTTAAGAGCCATAGGAAAATCCACACAGATGTCTTAAAAAGTTGAGCTAGAGAGAGATTGATTCTTCTGGCACACTGTCATCTGATGTCAGTAAACACAGAAGACGCGCTAGACTTTTCCCTTTTTAGGCGGGTTAGGGGATCTCCTCTACGTAAATCCTATTAGTATTACCCCAATACTGCCCTTGATGAGCAACACTAATAGCGAAGTCGAATAGCGCGTCGTAGACATCGCTCCAATAACACTATTGGGGAAAGTCTGCTCATAACAGTGTTTTCGTTTTAAATTAGGAAATAGGCAATGGATTAAACTATCATCAATTGCCAATCCCAAATTGCCACCGGAGATACACGCGGATATACGCTGAGAATGTTTGGATAATTATCTGGGTATTAAGGAGTAGGGTTATAACTACTCCCCACTCCCTACTCCCTTTAATAATCCCCAATCCTTAAACTAAAAATCCAAATTCCAAAATTATAAAGATGCAACCTACAGATCCAAATAAATTTACTGATAAAGCCTGGGAAGCAATTGTTAAATCTCAGGATATAGTCCGTGCTTATCAACAACAGCAACTAGATGTTGAACATTTAATTATTGCCCTGTTAGAAGAACCAACTAGTCTAGCAATACGTATCCTAGCTCGATCTGAGGTCGATCCAATCCGCTTGCAACAGCAACTAGAAGCCTTTACCCAACGCCAGCCCAAAATTGGTAAAAGCGATCAGCTTTACCTTAGCCGCAATTTAGATATTTTACTAGACCGAGCCGAGGAAGCTAGAGCTAGGATGAAAGATTCCTACATTTCTGTGGAACACATACTTTTGGCCTTTGCTGAAGACGATCGCATTGGACGAAAGATACTCAAAGGCTTTAGCGCAGATGCACCTAAACTCGAAGCTACGATCAAAACTATTCGTGGTAGCCAAAAGGTGACAGATCAAACCCCAGAATCCCGCTATGATGCCTTACAAAAATTTGGCAGAGATTTGACAGAACAGGCAAAAGCTGGAAAACTTGACCCGGTAATTGGACGGGATGACGAAATTCGGCGGGTAATTCAAGTATTGTCTCGTCGTAGCAAAAATAATCCCGTACTCATTGGTGAACCTGGGGTAGGTAAAACCGCGATCGCAGAAGCATTAGCACAACGGATGGTAAACGGTGATGTTCCTGAATCTCTGAAAAACCGCAAGTTGATTTCGTTAGATATCGGCAGTTTAATTGCTGGAGCAAAATTACGAGGTGAATTTGAAGAACGCTTAAAAGCAGTTCTCAAGGAAGTTACTGAATCTAACGGTGATATTGTTCTGTTTATTGACGAACTGCACACCGTAGTCGGTGCAGGTTCCACCCAACAAGGGGCAATGGATGCGGGAAATCTGCTCAAACCAATGCTGGCGCGGGGAGAACTGCGTTGTATTGGTGCTAGTACCCTCGACGAATTCCGCAAACACATTGAGAAAGATGCTGCCCTAGAACGCCGTTTTCAGCAAGTATTTGTCGATCAGCCAAGTGTGGAAAATACTATTTCCATTCTGCGGGGGTTGAAAGAACGTTATGAAGTACATCACAACGTCAAAATCTCTGATTCGGCTTTGGTAGCAGCAGCAACACTGTCAGCACGTTACATTAGCGATCGCTTCTTGCCAGATAAAGCTATTGACTTAGTAGATGAAGCAGCAGCACAGTTGAAAATGGAGATTACCTCCAAACCAGCCGAATTGGAAACCATCGATCGCCGCCTCATGCAGTTAGAAATGGAAAAGCTGTCATTAGCTGGCGAAGAAAAGGGTACTCCCCAAACGAAAGAACGTTTGCAGCGCATTGAACAAGAAATCGCCAATTTAACGGAAAAACAGCAAATATTTAATGAGCAATGGCAAGGCGAAAAGCAGCTATTGGAGGCGATAAGCGCCTTAAAGAAAGAAGAAGATGCGCTGCGAGTGCAAATTGAACAGGCAGAACGCGCCTACGATCTAAATAAAGCTGCCCAACTAAAGTATGGCAAATTGGAGGGAGTGCAGCACGAGCGTGAAGCCAAAGAAGCGAGCCTTTTAGAAATTCAAAACCAAGGTTCCACGTTGCTGCGAGAACAAGTCACTGAAGCCGACATTGCCGAAATCGTCGCCAAGTGGACAGGAATCCCCGTCAATCGCCTATTGGAATCGGAACGACAAAAATTACTGCAATTAGAAAGTCATTTGCATCAACGAGTCATTGGGCAAGAAGAGGCTGTAGAAGCAGTAGCAGCCGCAATTCGCCGCGCCCGTGCGGGGATGAAAGATCCCTCTCGTCCTATTGGTTCATTTTTGTTCATGGGCCCTACAGGTGTGGGTAAAACCGAACTGGCCCGTGCTTTAGCTCAGTTTCTCTTTGATTCTGATGATGCATTGGTGCGCTTGGATATGTCTGAGTACATGGAAAAACACTCAGTTTCTCGCCTTGTAGGAGCGCCTCCAGGATATGTAGGCTATGAAGAAGGCGGTCAACTTTCCGAGGCAATTCGCCGCCGTCCTTACTCAGTGGTGCTTTTAGATGAAGTGGAAAAAGCGCACCCCGATGTGTTCAATATTTTATTGCAAGTGTTGGATGATGGGAGAATTACTGATTCTCAGGGAAGAACGGTAGATTTTCGTAACAGCGTTATTGTGATGACCAGTAACATTGGTAGCGAACATATTTTGGATATATCTGGTGATGATTCCCAGTATGAAACGATGCGGAAGCGGGTAATGGAAGGTTTGCGATCGCATTTCCGCCCAGAATTTCTCACCCGCCTTGATGATATTATTCTCTTCCATGCCCTCAGTCGCACTGAAATGCGGCATATCATTCGTATTCAACTCAAGCGGGTAGAAAATCTCTTGCGCGAGCAAAAAATCTTCTTTGAGATATCGCAAGCTGCTTGCGATCACCTTGTCGAATCAGGCTATGACCCAGTTTACGGTGCGCGTCCACTCAAACGTGCAATTCAGCGAGAAGTAGAAAACCCCCTCGCCACGAAATTATTGGAAAATACTTTTATCTCTGGAGACACGATTATCATCGACAAAAATGAAAATGGTCTGTCTTTTAGCAAAAAAGTACTGGTGAAGGTGTCAGTACCACAAATTGCTACATAGCACCTGGCGTCTCCCCTTCACTCAACGGGACGTACCCAAAGGGCTGTAGGGAGAAGACCAAACTGGCTTGGATACACAAACAAAATCTAAGAATAATTGAGGGTTTGAAACCCACGGATGTGAGTAAACCCCGTATAGTTGCGGTTTCTAACCATCGTTTTAACATTAATGTAACTGCGTGTTGCATCAATGATGCCTAGTAGCTTCTGCCACAGGGTACTAATTTTGCGTACCTTGTGGCAGAAGCTTGTTTGTCTTTAAAGGTGGTAGTGGGATTTACGCCAAGGTTTACTAATGAGTAATTAGTAATTAATCAAAGCAATGTGAAAAACAATATTCCCGACTTATTTAATTAAAAAGTCGGGAATCTAAGCCGCACATCTGATTATTTTGCGCCTAACTGATATCTTTCCTTCAACAGATGGGTATTATAAGCCTACTCTGCTGACAACATCTTCATAAATTTGTCTTCAAATAAAACACATTTACGCAATTCTACTGTGAACTAATGCTCTTATTATTTATCAGTCTTGAACTAAATAATTCTGAAAAAATCAGTGTTTACCGGATCAAATGAACAATTCATAAATGATATAACTTTAATAAATTATCTTTTTTTATAGCTACTTTAGTTTGGAAGTTAGTAAAGCAAAATGTAGTGATTAGATAAATATCGTCTCATAATAATACCTGTCAAAATACTTGATAGGCATGAGTAGAAACTTTGAAAAAATAGAAAATTCGCTATAATCCACTTGACTAGGAAGCAGATATGTCTAGAAAACGTCAGCTATTCAAGGTAATTCAAAAAAGCTTCAGACAAATTAGCAAGCAGCTTTTATCTGCAATTAATAAGCAAATTATTTGGCTTTTGCGAACTATTTCTGGTACTCAAAGAAGACGCGGTTCGGTTAATTCTGGCTTTGTATTGCCAACAGTAGCGATGGTAGTTTTAGTAGTCGTACTATTAACAACTGCCATTTTATTTCGGTCTTTTGAGCGTTCTAAAAATGCTAGTAATGTCCGCGTGAATGAAGCGACAATGCAAGCCGCCACCCCAGCTTTAGACAGGGCTAAAGCCAAAATAAGTGCACTGTTTGCCGACCCGACTTTACCACGCTCTGTCCCATCAAATCTAACCCTATACAATACCTTAATTAATAAACTTCCTGTCTATACATTTGGTGATGAAACTCCTATAACCCTAGCTTATAACCTTAATAAAAGTACTTCAAATCCGAAGATTGAAGCAGGTAGTAGTATGGCTTTAGAAAATCAAGAAAACATACAAACAGCCTGGAAATTTCCTGCCGATACAGATAATAACGGTAAATTTGATAGCTTTATTCTCTATGGTATCTACTTCCGTACTCCCCCCCAAACTGGTACAACCCAAACCAGAAGTAGAAGCCCACTAGATGCTAGAACCCCTCCTATGCTACCAGCTAAGGCAGGTGGAGCTTGTGACGTAGCTGGTGATACTAGCGCCAGCTTAGTAGGTAGTTCGGGTTGGTATAAGCTACCAACTGGCGAATTGAAAAAAAGCTTTTTCGTATATGCAGTCACAGTTCCCATTAGTGATATTGCCCAAGCGACTTCTCTTGATACAACCAAATATGAGAAGTATCGAGGTAATAAGGGCTTCTCGGCATTAGAAATGCAACAAGATCGTAGTCAAGTTTCTATTACTAATAATGCCGTTGTCTATGAAGATGACTTAGATATTACACCAGGACCTAGATTCCGTCTCAATGGACGTATTTTTACTAACAGTAACTTATTTACTGGTGAAACTAGTGAAGATATAACCTTCTATCAGGTCAGTAGTAGGTATTCATGTTATTACGAACGAGAAAATGGCAAGATAGTGGTTGGCGGTAATATTGCAACTAGTAACCCAATCAGTACAACTAATCTAGGTGGAACACGCATAGATTTATTTCGAGAAAATAACGCACCTGATACAAGTAAATCTTTAGCAGATACTAATAAAACTACCTCAAATAACTCGAATGACATTGCCTATAACACTCAGGCTTATGCTCAACGCATAGACTTATTAGTGAAGGCACAACTTAACAATGATGCTACTACTGATCCTCAAGAAATCAGAACTAATATAACCAATCGGCTTCTAAACGATCCAAGTTTAGACGCGACTAAAGTGCGTAAGGAAGAATTAGAAAGCTGGTTCCGTAAGCGTACTAGGCGTGTACCATTTAAAGAAGTTCCTTATGGTACTTCTGCTATTGAAAAATCTGCTGGTGTCGATTACACCACAGCAGATGCAGCAACTTTTATGAAAGGTTCTGTTAATACGCTACGTCCAATGGACGCCTGGATTTATCCCACAGATACCAATACAACACTAACACTAAATACAGCGCAACTACCTACTAGAGATCCAGACGTTGTAGATAATACTCCCGTAATAGAAACACAGTTAGGCGATCGCATCGTATTAGGCAACAATCTGCCTGAACTTATATGGGATAGCACAAAAGGAGACTTTGTAGGAGAGAATGATCCACAAGCCATTACTCCTGCGGTGAGGTGGACAAGTAGCACCACCAAAGATCGTACTCGTAGCACTCGCGTTAGACAGTTATCAGATTTAGGTGTAACAGGACGTGATGGTTTTTGGGAGATTTCAGCCGCTTCACCCCGAACTAATATCCTTGATGTGGTAGGTGGATTGAGGGTGATTACAGGTGCTGGAGTATATAGACCGACAGGTTCTGGACTACCTACTCGTCCAACAACAGTGCCTAACGATCCAAGTACGTCGGGTGTCAACGAAAATGCTGGCACAGTAGTCTGGCCTGATAGTATGCCTATGCTTGTACCCGATCCAACCGATCCTCTTGATGCGAGTAAACAAAAACGTGGTGATTTGGTAATGCGTGCCACAGCAGTGTATCACTACAATTTTGATTCCTACAATCCTCAGGCGGCTACACCAGACGATTATCAGACACCTATGGCTTGTGTAAGTAGTTACTACAACCCTACCAATCAGGCAACAGCAACTACAAACACCTACAATGCAAGTGATTTGACAACAGTAGCTGCATCTAACAATGGGATTGTTTACGCTGCTCCCGCGACTACAGCCGCTGGTATAACTAGAGGACAGGCAGTAGATGGCAATGGTTTTTTTGCAGCTGTCACTAACGATGATGATGTTACTAACACTAGCGTAACTTTGCTAAATCGCTTGAAACATCAAGCTAACTTGGTGTTTCCCAATGGCCGCCTTGTCAATCCATTACTGCGGCAAGCACTGGCCAAAGCAATAGACAGTAAACTCACTCTCTCTGAGCAATCAGCAATTGACTCTACCATTTGTGCAATCCAAATTGCTGATGGCACTCTGACTAGGAGTACTACCTACGTTCCTGATGGCGCAATCAAAGAAACTGCATTTCTTGATGCCCGACAAATTAAGGCTATAGATAAAGGTGCTGCATTAACTGGAAAATACAATCTGGAAGTTGAACAGCGTCAGCCATTAGAAATTCGTGCCACTACCATAGATTTAAGTCTGCTTCGCACAAAAGCAATCGGCCTTGTATCGGATAAGGAATATCTATTGCCCAATAGCGGCATTATCTATGCCTCTCGTGATGATGCTCAAAAAGATCGCAGTGACTCAACAAGTGATAATGTCAGCGCCAGTGACTACAAGCTCGATCCAGAACGCCGACCCAACGCCATCATGTTGATTAATGGCAGTGACTTGAGTCGTCTGAATGATTATAGACCGGAAGAAAAAGGCTTGATTTTAGCAACCGAGCTACCAGCGTATGTTAAAGGCAATTTTAATCTGCACGCTAAACAAGAATTTCTAGGTGGGGATCTTTTAGATCCCAGTGCTGCTAACTACGATACTAAATTTTATACTCGTACTACGACAAATCGCGATCCTAACTTTGCTTGTCGGCCTAATGACTCTAGACTACCTAATTGCGCAACAGGCGAAACTTGGCGGCCAGCATCAGTACTTGCCGATGCTGTCACCTTGCTGTCTGGTAACTTCCGCGAAGGTTTCCGCAATGAGGGTGATTATGACTTGCGAAATAACCACCAAGTGAGTGATGCTGACGCCGTATTGAATCGATTGAAGGCAGGTTTTTGGAATAACAACTTTGTTACTTCATCTAATTTCTTTACTTCATCTAATGATGATACGTACTACAAAGGGACTCCCACTAGTACTGACTCAGTAGACTTTAACAGTTCTTACTTGAACAATTTCGTCACACCCATTCAACGACGGGGAAGTTTCCCAGAGTATGTAATGGAAATGTGCTTCAAAATACCAGTTTCGGAATGTAGAGAAACTGATTGGTATATTGGTTACGACGGCGATAGATCAATACAATCTCATAATCTTCCAGCAAATGCAGAGCGTGTCAAACTCTTAGCTGGTACTACTGCCCAATCGGCACAGGCTGATTTTAGAAGATTTGCCCGCCGGGTTGCGTTCAAAAGAAATAGTTCTGGTAGGCTGCTTACTAGCACTAATGTTGTCATAACTAGTGCAAATATTGGTACCACTACTCCCGTTGCACTAGGCATAACAACAGTAGGGGGAGCTAAAGTAGTAGCTCAATTTAATGATGGCAGCCTACCCGAACCAGCAAATAATGCCCTCTGGTTTGCAACCACCAAAGATATTAATACTACTAAGCCACCAGGATTCAGCGGCAGCGATATAATTTACAAAAATAACATTCGTCTATTCTACAGGTATCCCCAAGTACCAGCTGCTTCGCTTTCTTCGCTTAGGGATTTTCCTGGAAGCACGACAACATACACAAGAGATGGATCTTTTCAACCACTATTAGAGCCTGTATTGCAATTACAGGTAACAACCACAGATGCTGACGATACTGAAAAGACTTACACCGACATAGCATCATCATCTAGTTTTGTTAAAAATACTAGATGGTTGTCTCAGGCAAGTGAAACAACTTTTAATCTAGTAATTGCTTCTGGTGACACTCCTGCTCGTGTGGGTTCAAGTACTTACGAAATCAATGGGGGTTTGCATAACTTTGTGCGCTTCTTAGAAAACTGGAATGGAATTAATGCCAATATCAACGGTTCATTCATCCAATTTAAACGCAGTATCTATGCTAGCGCACCATTCCAAGTTCTCGTCAGGCCAGGGCCAACAACTGTTGCTGCAACCTCTCCTAACCCTAGCATTCCTTCCTCTACTGCCAATATTGACAGTATATTTTTCAGAACTCTCTTTTCTACAAGACCTGGTTACACATCAGATAGTACTTTCACTACTAATGGTGCTGGGGAAGCGCCTTATTATATGCCTCCTAACCGGAACTGGGGTTTTGATGTGGCGTTATTGGCGCAAAACCCCGACTTGTTTGCCCAGCGCTTTGTAACTCCAGCAACAGATCCTCCGAATGAATACTTCAGAGAAGTAGGCCGCGATGACCTTTGGGTGAAAACTTTGTTGTGTGGTGTACAAACTCAAACATCGGATGGGTTTGATATGGATGCTACTGCGGACACTAATTATTATGGCAGTGGTTTCAAATTTGCACTACCTGCAACTGAACGTCCTACTAGCTGCCAACTCCAACCATCCTAAAGTGTTTGAATGAGAGTTTTTACATCACTTTTCGGGTGAATAGACCACGTTAACATACCTAACCCCCTAGCCCCCTTCCCTAATAGGGAAGGGGGAAAATTCAAAGCCTCTCCCCTTGTAGGGGAGAGGTTTGGAGAGAGGTTAACAGTGTATTACACCCGATCGCAAAGCAAATTACTTTAAAACATAGCCTTATTAAGAAATTGAGTATGAACCCACGCCAACTACAAGAATTATCTCCTCAGTCTAACGAGTCTGGTTTTACGATCATTGAGTCGCTTGTGGCGATCCTCGTAGTTGCCATTTTGCTGGTAGCGATCGCACCTGTCCTAGTAATGTCAACAGCAACTCGTGTGCAAGCTAAACGGGTAGAATTGGCAACAGGAGCGGCTAAAGCCTTTATTGACGCTCTTAAGTCTAAAACAATCTCAGATCCGACAATCACCGTTACACTGGCTGCTAGCACAACTAGAAATGTATCCAGTTCAAGTAGTGACTATTTATTGAGTAGTACGTCAGCTCCTACAGCTAGCACTGGTTTGTATTGCTTTAACAAAAATGGCAGCCTTGCTAATCCCAACTGTACTAGCGATCTATTTTACATTCAGGCTATTCGCGTTGCTGTCACAGATAGCGACGCTGATAAAGGTCAAGGCTATCGTTTGGGAGTTCGGGTATATCGTTCAGATGCGGAATTTGGTTCTTTAACTGCGGGTAGCAGTGGAAAAACAGCAGCAACATTCACAGGGGGACTAGGTAATCGCAAAGCACCACTAGTAGAAATGACAACTGAAGTTGTCAGGGGTCAAAGCTCATATAGCGCTTTGTGCGATCGCCTTGGTGGTTGTCAACCATAATTCACTTGGTAAACATAAATAATTTCATGACTCAGTATCGGTCATTAAGGAGAATCTGTAGCAAAATGAATATATTGAGGTGGCTGTTAAGTACTCAGCTAAAACCCTCTCACAAGCAAAATAAAAATAGTGGTTTTACCCTGATTGAATTATTGGTGGCTATGCTCATTGCATTTTTAGTAATTACGCCGTTACTAAGTTTTATGATCGGTATTTTAAACACTGATGGTCAGGAACAAGCCAAAGCTAACTCTGAGCAAGAAATTAAAGCTGCACTAGATTATATTACTCGCGATCTCCAACAAGCAATATATATATATGATGCAACTGGAATTGCTTGTCTAAGCGGTACTGTTGATGCTAGTACCGCTAATACTTGTCCAAATGCAGGTACAACTGGGAATCAACTACCTAACGGAACAGATAAAGTTCCTGTGCTTGTTTTTTGGAAACGAGAATTAATTAATCAAGCAATTACAATTACAGGCACTCAAAAAGATGATACTTTTGTTTACTCATTAGTTGCCTACTATTTAATTAAAGACACTAGCAGTACTTGGTCTAACGCTGCACGCATCGCCAGATGGGAAATTAAAGATGGCGTTCCAAATACTGCTGCTACAGTGACTTGTTCTGGATTTACTGCAACCGACAAATATCTTCCATGTCCAGATAAAGGTTTTAAACCATTTGACTTGTCACAAAAGGGCATAACATTACAAGCAAAAATGAATAGCTGGGCAGGAGGGGGGAGTTACGATCAAGTTCCCGTGGTGTTGGTTGATTTTATAGATCAAACAACAATAGCACAGGGAGCGCCAACAGCAACATGCTCTACTGGCTTTAGTCAAGTTCCAGTAGCAGCAACTAGTGTTAGAACAGGATTCTATGCTTGTATAACTTCAGTTAGCACAGATAATAGAAGTACTGCGGAAGTTTACTTAAGAGGTAATGCACAAGCTCGTCTCATACAAAATGATGAAACTAAAGTACGTTACGCGCAGAGTAAATCTAGTTATTTTCCGAGTGGAAACATTAAAGTTCAAGGAAGCAGCTTCATTTTTACCAAATAGCTTCTATCTTTGAAAAATTTTCATAAAAGCAGGATAATATGCCGAATATTCTTAGTTTAAAACTATTAGATTCTTTGCAGTCGCACAGCAAAAAAACAAAGCTAAAACAGCAATATTTAGCAAATAGATCCTCTACTAATGGCTACAATCAAGAAGATGCTGGATTTAGTCTTATAGAGTTAATAGTAGTACTGCTGTTAGTAGGAATTTTAGCAGCGATCGCAGCTCCTGGTTGGGCTGCCTTTGTAAATCGGCAACGGATAAATAAAGTTAACGACGCTGTTTTCGCAGCATTGCAAGAAGCACAACGCGAAGCTAAAATCAAAAAACTTAGCTACAGTGTCAGTTTTCGGAAAAATAGCACAACCCAAGAGGTTGCTATTTATCGTACCGATATTGGAATCAGCACATGGAAACCTTTAGGAACAGATGTAGGCGTTAGCTCTGATAAATTTTTGCTAGGTACAAATCTAAATAGCACTACTGAAAACACTGCCGATTCTAATGTATCCTATTCTTTAAATGCATCAGCAAAAATTACTTTTGACTATATGGGGACTTTACCCAATACAAGCCTTGGAACATCTGGGTTACAAATAGTGGTAGCTGTACCAAGCTCTGCAAATCCTACATCACCTAGTAGCGTAAAGCGATGTGTCATTGTGAACACTCTCTTAGGCTCAATGCTGACAGCAAAAGATAATAAATGCAGTTAAGTAATTTCAATACCAAGATTGGTTTAAAAATACGTAATATTGCTGAACATAAAACTGCACATTGATAGCAAAATTGAAACATAATGTGCAGTTTTAATATTTGATAGATTCATTTAAGAGCCATTGATAAATTAGCCATTGCCTGAACATAATAATAAGCGTCATCAAAATATACTTTTCGGAAAATGACTGAGAACCTTGACTTTACTGTAGCTATTCCAACTTATAACGGTGAAAGTCGTTTGCCTGAACTACTAGAACGACTACAAAACCAAGTTCACACCGAAAATTTATCTTGGGAAATTATAGTTGTAGACAATAACAGCACTGATAATACAGCTAAAGTTGTTCAAACCTATCAAAAACATTGGCGATGTCCTTACCCTTTAAAGTATTGCTTTGAAGCAAAACAAGGCGCAGCTTATGCTCGAAAAAGGGCAGTTGCAGAAGCTAAAGGTAGACTCATAGGTTTTCTAGATGATGACAACTACCCAGTATCAAATTGGGTAGTCGCAGCTTATACTTTTGGTGAAAAATATCCCAAAGCTGGAGCTTATGGCAGCCAAATTCACCCAGACTGGGAAGTGGAACCACCGGAAAACTTTAAGCGAATTGCTCCATTCTTGGCAATTACAGAGCGGGGAAATCTACCGCTATTATATGAAGCGTCTAAAAAACTACTACCCCCTTCTGCCGGACTTGTTGTCCGTAAACAAGCATGGTTAGAAAGTGTACCAAATAAGTCTATTTTAACTGGTAGAGTTAAAGGTAATATGCTTACCAGTGAAGATTTAGAAATGTTGTCTTACATCCAAAAAACAGGATGGGAAATCTGGTACAACCCAAAAATGGAAATATCACACAAAATACCAAAATTGCGTTTGCAAAAAGATTATTTGATCCCATTTTTCCGAGGGATTGGACTTAGCCGTTGTGTAACGAGAATGGTCAATATAAAACAAATATATAGACCATTTGCTCTTTTATCTTATATGATAAATGACTTGCGTAAAATCACGTTACACTTACTCAAATATCGAACTAATCTAAAAAATGATTTGGTAGCTGCTTGCGAGATGGAACTTTTTTTAAGTAGTTTCATTAGTCCTTTTTATCTTTGGAAAAATGGATACTTTAAAAAATAAATTATTAAAAAGTTAGGCATTATGACTGAATTAACAGCCGAAAATTTAGATATTAGCGTAGCCATTCCTGCATACAATGGAGCAACCCGTTTACCTAAAATTTTGGATAAGTTATTAACCCAGACAGGAGTAGAAAAACTAAGCTGGGAAATTATTGTTGTGGATAATAATAGTTCTGATAACACATTTGAAATAATCCAGAATTACCAAAAAATATTTGATGGAAACTGTCATTTAAGATATTTTTTAGAAACCGAACAGGGAGCAGCTTTTGCAAGATTGCGAGCAGTACGTGAAGCCAAGGGGCAGCTAATCGCATTTTTAGATGATGATAACTTACCTGCTCCTGATTGGTTATCAGAAGCATATATCTTTGGATTAGAGCATCCTCAAGCAGGTGCTTGGAGTGGACAGATTCATGGTGATTTTGAAGTAAAACCGCCAGAAAATTTTGAAAGAATTCAAGCTTTTTTAGCTATTAGAGAACATGGTTCAAATCCATATTTGTTTGACGCAGATAATTTAAGACTTCCTCCTGGTGCGGCGCTTGTTGTTCGGAAACAGGTATGGCGTGACAATGTACCACAGCGGCCTAATTTAAGTGGGAAACTGCCTGGTATTTTGGTACAGGGTGATGACTATGAACCATTGCTTTATATACATTATGCAGGCTGGCAAATTTGGTATAACCCTACCATGCACACTTATCATCAAATACCACGCTGGCGACTTGAGAAAGATTATCTCTTGACTCTGGCACGCGGTTGTGGCTTGTGTATTTTCCAGTTAAGCTTGATAAATACTAAAAATTGGCAAAAACCAATAGTGTTTATAAAAACTATTTTAGGAAATTTCCGCCGAGTATTAAAGCACCGTATTCACTATAGAGGGGAATTGAAAAGTAATTTAATTGCACTTTTTGAAATGGAATTTTATTTGGCTAGTATGATGAGTCCTTTTTACTACTTAAAATCTAATTTACGCAAAGGATTAAAAAATAAAGTAGCCCTATAAAATGATTAACTATAGTCAACATTTACCGAAAATTTCTGTAATTATCCCTGCTTATAATAGTGAGAATACTATTTATCATACAATTCAGTCTGTTCTAAATCAAACTTTGAGGGATCTAGAATTAATTGTAATTAATGATGGTTCAGAAGACTCAACTTTAGATGTTGTTACACAAATTCAAGATCCCCGAATAAAAATATTTTCCTATACCAATGCTGGCGGAAACGTTAGCCGTAACCGAGGGCTACAGCTTGCAGTTGGAGAATTTGTCAGTTTCTTAGATGCGGACGATCTTTGGACACCTGATAAGCTTCAGTCTCAGTTAAAGGCTTTGCAAGAAAATGCTACTGCGACAGTTGCTTACAGTTGGACTGATTATATCGATGAAAATGGTGAAATAGTACTCTCTGGTACACACGTTACAGCCAATGGAGACGTTTATGAAAAGTTATTGTTGACAAACTTTTTAGAGAATGGCTCCAATCCTTTGATTCGTAGAGAAGCTTTAATCAAATTAGGTGGATTTGATGAATCTCTAAGTGCTGCTCAAGATTGGGATATGTGGTTGCGATTAGCCTGCCAGTTTGATTTTGTATGCGTACCATCTGTACAAATATTATACAGAATAAGTGGTAATTCAGTTTCTTCTAATCTTGTCAGGCAAGAGCAAGCTTGCTTACAGGTGCTTGAGAGAGCATACAAGGAAAGACCTTTAGCACTTAAACATACTTGGAATATAAGCCTGACAAATTTATACAAATACCTGACATGCAAAGCCCTACAAAAGCCGTTTAATCGGCAAAAAGCTTTAACTGCGGCTAAATTTTTATGGAATTATGTTCTGAATAATTCTTCAAGGCTTCAGCGTATAAATTTCACTTTAAAATTATTATTAAAAATTTTCATAATCCTTTTAATGCCTACGTTGTTCGACAATATTATTAACCAGCGCGAAGTAAAAAGCTAAAAAAACTGAAACATTGTTTAACAGCGACGTAGCTGAAAAACTACCAGAATAAAAAATGTATAGCCTGGTGCATCTACCGTCTTCAGTTTATGCAAAAAATCTCTTGAGGAATAATCATTCTAACAGTGGTTTTACCTTACCAGAGATGTTAGTAGTTATTGTATTAATTGGTATATTAGCTACGATCGGAATATCCAATTGGCTGGCTTTTGTGGAGACTCGCCGTCTCAACACTACCCAAAATGAGGTTTATTATGCTATGCGCCAAGCGCAAAGCCAAGCTACTAGAGATAAATTAACTAGGCAAGCCAGTTTTCGCATACAAAATGGTGTCGTGCAATGGGCAGTTCATCAGGCAGAAGCAGGACAATTCATTCCTGATGCTGTTACAAATAATGGCAACCTATGGCATACCCTTGAGCCAAATATTCGCATTGATGAAGAGGAAAACGATAAAGGGAAAAAGGAGACAACTTTACGAAAACACACTTCACAGCCAATGTGGCGAGTTTTATTTAACTATCACGGTTGTCCTATCTCTGAAATTGGAAATCAGTGTACAGTAGGCGGATTAGGACAGATAACCTTCTACAGCTTGAATGGTGGTAAAGCTAGACGTTGTGTCTATGTTTCTACCATTTTGGGGGCTATGCGGACGGGAAAAGATCATGCTAGAGCTAACGAAAACGACAAGTATTGCTATTAAGATATTTTTAGTTCATTTAAACAAGGTATTTATTGTGTGCTGAATTTACCAGCAAACTCAAAACAGCACCTGATTATTTTTACCCGTTATCCAGAACCAGGTAGGACAAAAACCCGATTGATAACTGCTTTGGGAAATGTTGGCGCTGCCAATCTTCAACGGGAAATGACTGAGCATACAATATTTCAGGTTCAAGAATTGCAAAAAGCTATTGACATATCTGTGGAAGTGCGTTTTACAGGTGGCGATTCGCAACTTATGCAAGACTGGCTGGGGTTGGATTTGGTTTACCAGTCTCAAGGTGAAGGGGATCTAGGTTTGCGGATGGCGCGATCGCTTTTTGATGCTTTTCAATCTGGTGCAGAAAAAGTAATTATCATTGGTACAGATTGTCCTGGAGTGAATGCCCAGATTTTAGCAAGAGCCTTTGAGAAGTTATACGCCTTTGACCTCGTACTTGGACCCGCGATCGATGGTGGATATTACTTAATTGGTTTGCGCCAACCCATCCCGGAGCTATTCGTTAACATCGAGTGGGGAAGTGCTCAAGTATTCCAGAAAACCGTGGATATTGCCCAGAAACTTAATTTATCATACGTGGACTTGTTGCCCTTAGCTGATGTTGACCGACCGGAGGATCTGCCAATTTGGGAACAAGCCCTTGCAGGAAAGATGGAGCGATCGCTTTAAGGAGCAAAATCAAGGGGCGAATTGAAAAAGTGCGTAGGCATCACTTTTCCATAAAGATGTGAGCCGATGATCTTGGGGATGAGAATTAAGAGACAGAAGCAATAAAATCCTGTGAAATATCAGCACTGCTGAAATAGCTCCTTAAAGCTTTTTGAGGCTGCTTCAGGTTTGGCAATAATTTCGACAATTGTATTGCGTGCATCTGCTTCAAACAGCGCCTCAACTGCAACTTGGGCGACTTTCTGTCTAGGAATACTACCATCAAACAGCGTATCTGCATTCTGCATCACGATGCGGTCGGAGTTGTCTTCATTCTTCAACCCGCCAGGCCGCACAATCGTATAAATAAGACCGCTTTTCTGAATATACTCTTCAGCTTGTTTTTTCCACAACAAAATTAGCCAAAACAAGTTTAGCGGATGGAAAAGTCGGGAAGTACACAAAGAAGAAACTAAGATAAGATGTTCAATTCCCTTTGCTTTGGCAGCATCTACTAAATTTTTAGTCCCTTCAAAATCCACTTTATAGGGACCAGTGGGGTCAAAGCTAGGTTTTGCCCCAGTCGCAACCAACATAACTGTGCTATCTCCCAAGGCCGCAGTTAAACTTTCTGGTTGTAGTACATCACCTACAACTAATTCGGCTTCAGGAGACAGAATAGCCCTAGCTTTGTCTATATCCCGCACCAAAGCTCGGACGGGAATATTCCGCGCTATCAACTCTTGCACAATCCGGCGACCTGTTTCACCTGTTGCCCCTGCTACAAATGCTTTCATGATAAATGCTATCCTGGGAAACTATTGTGTGCTTCTTCAGTTCTTTATTTTAGTAATTCTATGGAGTCGATCGCAGATTCATGAGGTTTCGGTCAAAATGGGATCTGAATGCGAAATGACCCAGGTGTGTGGGGAATCATTAATATAGACTAACGCCAAAATATACAGTAATGCATTTATGCTTTCAAGAAAAGGCGAATATAAATCCTGGGAAATAACAGAAGCAGTTTTACCTGTAGCCTCCAGCCAAGAAGCCGAGGACACATTAACAGAAACAAATGTAGCGACGCTGACAAAATTTTACGGTCGTTATCAAGATTTTATGGAAATGGCTGCTCCAGTAGAGAAGGTTGCTGAGTATCTCAATGCTCACTCCTCATGGTTTTCGCGCTGTGCTGAACCCATGAAGGTACAATCACTTGGGGAAAATGGCTATGCTTTAACAATTGGTCGTTTTGGTTCTTTCGGTTATGAAGTAGAACCGAAAATAGGTTTGGAATTGTTGCCCCCAGAGGAGGGTATTTACCGCATCCGTACAATCCCCATTCCTGACTACCAACCGCCTGGTTATGACGTAGATTATCGGGCATCTCTACAGTTAATCGGAAACGATGCTTGCAGTAGTATTGGCGAAGTTACAAAAGTTGAATGGGAATTGGATTTGATAGTTTATCTTCACTTTCCCCGATTTATTCAGCGATTACCCAAATCTATAATTCAATCTACTGGCGATCGCTTACTTAATCAAATTGTCCGCCAAGTCTCCCGCCGCTTAACTCGCAAAGTTCAGGAAGATTTTCATAAATCTTTAGAAATACCATTTCCTGAGAATTCCAAACAAAAGCGTTGAGTCAAAAATCCTTTGTCATTTCTCATCTACTAATGACAAATGACAAAGGACAAATGACAAAGGACTATGCTTTAGTGAGAATTCTTTGGACAATTTGCACCCCAGTAACAGCCTGCCAAGCAAAAAGTCCTAAAAGGGTGAAATTTATTAAAATGTGAGTTGCACGCGCCCAATTTGCCCCTTTCTGCATATAAGGGGACAAAGCAGCAGAAAATGCTATTAGACTTGTCATACCTAGTCCTGCTAACAGGTGAGGACCGACAAACAACTTACCATTATTGATGTAAGTGACAGCCATTCCTCCAATTGCACCTGCCACCATCAAAGCTAGGAGTATAGACCCGATTTGGTAGTGTCTGACGTTATATCTACCTTTAATCAATTCTTTCTTTTCTTCCCCCTGAGCATTTCTGGTACGCTGTAATTGCAGTCCTAAATAGGCAGCATAAATTGAGAGTACTAATAGCGCCCACATGAACACCGGATGGAAGAAGTTCAGCCAATATTTCACCGACGTAGAAAGTTCTAGACTCATTGTGTTCTCGCTTAATTATTAAATCTTCATAAAAATTAGCATAACTCTATTTTCTGTGCTTAAAGTTGCACAAATTAAAAGAGATTCCCTCCATCTTCTCCGACTATTTTCCTTCGACCTCTTGCCAAAGTGGATAAACAATCTCAGACTAAATTTTGAGGGTAGACGAACAAAACCCCCTGTGTGGGATCTCATCCATGACTGAAAACAACGATACTTTGCTGCTCAAAGCTGCTAAAAGTGGTGATATTAATGGGCTGTGTGCGCTACTGGCTGCTGGTGCAAGGGTGGACGCGTGCGATCGCCAAGGCACCACGGCGTTAATGTTTGCTGCCAATTTAGGCTACACCGAAATTGTGCGATCGCTGCTGGATGCTGGGGCAAATATCAACTTGCCCAGAAAAGTTTATGGTTTGACGGCTTTGATGTTGGCGGCTAGTGCCAAAAAGCTTGACATTGTGCAACTTTTACTATCTAAAGGCGCGGATGTCAATGCCACCAATGAAGATGGCAGTACAGCTTTAATGGCAGCAGTACTCAAAGGTTATAGCGATGTGGTGCGAGTTTTATTGGCTGCTGGTGCCCAAGTTAATATCGCTGATAAAGATGATGATACGGCGTTGAAACTTGCCGTTAAGCAGGGAAAAATAGAAGTTTTACAAGCAATTCTCCAAACTGGTGTCGATGTCAATATCGCAGATGAGGAGGGTGAGACACTTTTAATGCTAGCGGCAGACTTGGGACATTTGGAGATTGTGGAAGCACTGCTAGCAGCAGGGGCTGATGTGAATGTGAAAAACGCTGATGGTGGAACTGCCCTATCGGCAGCAGCAGCGGCTGGACACAGTGCGATCGCAGCAGCTTTACTAGATCGAGGTGACCAGATTAATCTTCAAGATCAAGATGGTGAAACTGCCTTACACCTTGCCGTTGTGGAAGGCTACATTGATGTCGTACAAATATTACTTAACAGGGGTGCAGATGGCCAAATAAGGAACCATCTAGGCGATACACCACTGCTTGTAGCAGCATTGCAGGGACATAGCCAAATTGTCGAGGCACTAGTACGTTCTGGCGGAGATATAAATGGGAAAAATCTTGGTGAAGTTCCTTTGACGTTGGCTGCATCGCAAGGACACACCCAAACGGTGCAAGTGTTGTTAGACTATGGTGCTGATGTCAACATTCCAGGGAATGATGGCAAAACTGCTTTGATCAAGGCAACCGAACGCAAACACAAAGAGATTGTACATTTGCTGCTGACAAAGGGGGCAGATGTGAATTTTCAAGACTCGGCGAGGGCCACATCATTGATGTGGGCGGCTTCAGCAGGTTATGGCGAAATTGTGCAGTTATTACTCCAAGCTGGGGCAGATGTGAATTTGAAAAACCGGGGCGGTTATACTGCTTTGATGATTGCAGAATTTAATGGTTATAAAAATGTGGTGCGGAGTCTGCAAAAAGCTGGGGCGCAAGAATAGCAATCTAAATTCTTCATCTAAAATATTTTCTAGAAATATCTTGACAAATTATTAAATGAAGCTTATTTGCTGAAATACCAAGGAAGTTTAAAAAAGCAAATCTAGGACAAAGAAACAAAGAAAGCAAAACTCCGTCGTAGCTGTTGTTAACTTGCTACGGCGGAGAAAGAAAAATTAAAACGCCAAAAGGGAGCAGACTAAATGCTTGCGTCACAAGGATAGAAAGAAAGCAAAAATGAAGAAGTAAATTTACCTTTTACTTTTTACCTTGTACATTTTACCTTTTACCTGCTCTCCCCCTTGGCGTTTCCTACTGTGCTAGATGTGCAAAATATATAGTTTTTAATTGAACGGAAAAGTATTCTAACGATCATTTTTTATGTATTATCCTAAAGGCTAAATACAAACAAGTTCCCAAAAAAGGTTGATGTACAACGATTTGGACGATCGCTACGAAAATTCAAAGAAAAATAAATAAAAAATTAAATTTAGTGTAATCACTGTGGTGAATCCTCTATCACCATAAACTCAAGCATTGACTAATGGACTCGATCGAGTATAAATAGCCAATGATTATAAAATTTGCAGAACAACTAGTGTCATATCATCAGTGTTTTGTTTATCAGCACCGATGAATTGCTGAACTTGGTCAAATAGATAATCCACAATCTCCTCTGGCCCATTGCAGTATTTACAAGCTGTATTGAAGCCAGCAACAAAATTGTCTTCATCGAAGCGATCGCCACCAGCAGCAGCGGCATCGGTCAAGCCATCTGTATAGTAAATAATTGTATCTCCAGGCTCTAGCTGTGCCTGAGCATCTTCATATTGGCTGTTAGCATCCAAACCGATCAACATTCCCAAAGTATCTAAACGGGTGACAGTTTTTGTCGCTGCGTGCCACCACAAGGGAGGATTGTGTGCCGCATTGCTATAAGACAGAATTCGGCTGTGGGGATTATATTCTGAGTAAAATAGCGTTACAAAGCGGTGAGAATTTTCCAAATCCGCATACATAACTCTATTTAAGTTTTGTAGAATTCTGGCGGGGGAATTACCATGTAGCACTTCTCCCCGTAGCATTCCCCGCATCATCGTCATAATCAGCCCAGCGGGAACACCTTTGCCCATAACATCTCCAATAACTAAACCCCAGCGACTAGTTTCCGTGCCACCTTTGATCTTGGGCTGAATCTTATTATGATTAGTAGCAATAAAGTCGTAGTAGTCTCCGCCGACGCGATTGGCAGGTTTACACCGTGCCGCTAAGACTGCACCGGGAATTGTAGGGCATTGACGTGGTAGAAGTCGCCGTTGGATTTCTGCGCCAATTTCTAGTTCTTGGTCTAGGCGTTCTTTTTTTCTTAGTTCTACAGCTAGTTCATCGTTTTCGATTGCTACTGCTGTTTGGTCTGCCACTAACCTAACTAACTTTTGCCTGGTTTCTGTCCAACTATATTCTGGATCGCGGCTCAAGACGTATAGCCATCCCCGTTCTGTATGCTTTACCAGAATCGCCGTACCAAAGATTTGCACATCTGGCCCCAAATAGCGATGCATCTGGTCATCCAAAATCCCCGTGGCATTCGCTAGGGGGGCAGTATTGGGCAAAAGCGTGATTTGACTACTGGCTATTTCTAGCGCTTTGCGGATATTTTTGCGCTGGCCACTATCTTGCCAATGTAACTGTTCTAACCTGACTTGACCATTAGGTTTGTAGAGAAACAGGGCGCTACCGTCTGCATCTGTCACTCTTGTTGCCATCAGCGGAATCAGTTCCAAAAACTGATTCAAATTATTGAAACTTCTCAGGGCAAATCCTAAAGAACTTAGCAAATCTTGAATTTTGTTCTGTTCCCGGTGCAACCTTGCCACGAGTTCTTTGAGTGCCACGACTGGTGTGACATCCGTCGCGGCACTACTACTATTATCAGTGGGTTGAGAGGGCAGTTGAGACACAGGCACAGGTATTATTGCACTTTATATTGGCAGATTTTAGATTACTTATAAATCTTTTGGCTTTGGCATTGCTAAACCATATTTAGACAAGACTTGCAGTTTTAGCAAGAGTATAAAGACGTAACAGGCAAATTTTATAAGTATTTTATTTGCTTATTGTATTTCTGATGGAAGATTAGTAATTTCAAATCATGTATTTTTAGTCCAAATTCTACCCGTAAAAATCACTAGTTTTGCTGATATATCAGAAAGCTTTTCATTTTTTCATAACTTAATTACCAAAGCATATCTCTAAAGTCATAAAAATACTTTATTCAAAGAATAATTTATAACGCTTTTAGAGGGAGTGTTTGGGCGGAAGCAACTAGGAGACTAGAAGTCTTTTGAGTGAAAGCCTCTATAAGCAATCAAATCAAGCTTAATTTGCTAAAAAACAGAATTATACTCGTTCCCAAACCTGAGAATATGTAAATAAGTTTCCAAATACTTAATTTCTATACCATAATCGCTGGAATAATCGCCAAGATTGAGCTTTTCGATTTTTAATTTCTCGTTTTGTGAATTTTGAGTTGCTGAATACGCAAAATTTAAACCCATAAAAACGAGATAAAAGTGAAGTAACTCTGTCTTTTTAGCCAGCCAGATGTAACAGAGTTAAACCATTAGCCTGTAATTTATTCTAGGGGTGAGTCATTTGGTAAGTGTAAGATATGAGTATAAGAGATGACACTAAAAAGAGAAGAAATATCTTCCCAGAACTTTCAGTCAAAAGCCAGAAAGAGTATCTTCATTGAATCATCAGAATTCAAACCTATCGAGAGACGTTGCACGAACAAGTGGCCATACCCAAAACCATACACCTATGGAGGGAAAATCTCCCCTCCCGCAGCGCTGAAATCACCTGCGCTGGTTCCCCAACGCACTGCTCAACACTGAGACTACTGTCCATCCCACAATATAGTTGTATTTGTGGGGGTAAGCGTCTCGATTCCCTTTTCAATTGCTGCAAGATGAAAGTCTAGGGATTTTTGTATGTTGCAACTAAATATTGTGATGCTACATTTAAAAAGCGCATTTAAGACTTCAGAAAGGGCATTAGCTAGAAATTTTAGCAAAAGTCATCCATTTATTGTGATAAATTCATAATTTTAGGACTTGAGCTGTTTCTAGTTAGTTCAAGTGATAATACCAGATCAGTCATCCCTAAATTTATTAGTTTTAGGACTTACGCAAAAATAGCTAAAAAGCTTAATTTATCGAACCTCCTTCTCTATCAGAGGGTTATAGCAGTTCGTCGTTTATGTGAGGTACACCCGTGGGGGCATAGTATGCCGTGCCCCACACCTTGCGATATAACGTTGTACCGCATCTGAATGGAAACTGCTATAAGCCAATGCGTAGCGTTTGCCAGACAAGAATCATCTAGTATTGCGTAAGTCCTAAGTTTGTTAAGAAAAATTTTTAACTTGAAATTTTTCAACTAACCACTCAAGAGAGCTTCAACAAACTCATAACTCGAAAAGGGGCGTAGGTCTTCAATCCCTTCGCCAGCACCAATAAAGCGAATGGGTAAACCTAGCTGCTGCACAACGGCAAGGGCAACGCCGCCTTTGGCAGTGCCATCTAGCTTGGTTAAGACAACACCACTGAGTTGGGCAGCTTGGGAAAAAACTTCGGCTTGCCGCAGTCCATTTTGGCCTAAAGTCGCATCTAGAACCAAAAGAGATTCTACTTTGGCATCTGGGGCTTTTTTGTCGATAATTCGCCGGATTTTACCGAGTTCATCCATTAAATTTTTCTTGTTTTGCAGTCGCCCAGCTGTATCTACCAGAAGTAATTCGGTTTGACGCGCTTGGGCGGCTGCGATCGCATCAAATACAACTGCTGCCGGATCTGTATTCTTTCCCGGATTGGCAATTACATCCACGCCACTTCTACTACCCCAAACCTTCACCTGTTCCACGGCGGCGGCACGGAAGGTGTCTGCTGCGCCAATCAAGCATTTATAGCCAGATTTTTGTCCCAAATGGGCAATTTTGCCAATAGTGGTGGTTTTACCGGCACCATTTACCCCAGTGATTAACCAGATATTTAAGGTTTCTTTTTCTGGGGTAAAGGTAGTTTTGTGAGATGTTTTGCTCGGTGCATCCAGCATATCCCGAAGGATTTTTTTCAGGAAAGCGATCGCTTCTTCAGGTGCAGTAACTTCTTCTCGCAGTTTTGTCTGTAAGGCATTGATAATAAAGTCTGTCGCCTCTACACCAACATCAGCTTGTAAAAGCAATGCCTCAATTTCCGTCACCGCAGCTTGGTTAAGCGGTCCTTGACCAACGATCGCCTTCAGTTGATTGAGAATACTACGGCGAGTTTTGTCTAACCCTTGCCGGAGCTTTTTCAGCCAGGTAATTTCTTCAATAGAAACGTCTTCTGCACTCCTACCTTGAGCTGCTAGAACTTTCGCTGACCAGACAAACCCATCATCAAATAGCAGTCCGGGAATTTCCTCTCCTGTTTCTGAGGTTGTCGCTACTGGCTGTACTACCTCCGGTTCTGGGACTTCAATGGCAGTGGCTATTAGTTGATCCAGCTTGGCTTGCCGTTCTGCCGCCGCCCGTTCTAAAAAGGATAAGTTAGCTGGTGTTGTTGGCTGTGTTGCCTCTGGCGTAGCTAGTGGTTCAGTGGGTGTTGGTTCAACTTCACTTGCCTTGAGTTCTGGGTTGGAAACATCTGGCTGTTCAACAATTGCTGCCACTGAGGAATCTTCTATAATTTCTTCCTCACTAACAGCCTGGATAACTTCTGTCTGTGCTATTTCTACAGTTGTACTAGCAGGTTCTTCAGTTGCCTCTGGTTCAGCGATTTCCGCAATTACCGCTTCTGCGGTTTCAGGTTGTATTGATGGTGCTAAGGTATCTGCTGAATCAGGTGGGGTTTCTACTACCTCGACTTGCTGTTTTTGCTGAATATTTTTGTAGGCAGCTTTAGCAAATGCCAATAAGTCTGCCGTTGTGTCTGGTGCAGTTTCAGCAGTTGGTGTTGAGGTGTCGGCTGGCTGTGGTTGGGGTTCTTGTGCAGGAGGAGTTTCTTCCTGTTTCTGATCAGAGGGAGTGTTAGAGGAATCGTTATGTTGACGACGGAACCAATTAAAAACCATTGCAGCAGTATTGTTTATATGAATTATGAGTTATGAATTATGAGTTTAATTTAACTTTGTACTTTTTCTTGGGGTGAAAACTTCCTAGTTATCCTCACCTTTCAACGCCAGTTTAAACAGAATCGTGACAACAGAAAGTTTTTTGCGATCGCGCAGCGTCTCACTTTGAGTGAAGTTCCCCTTGGAGGAAGCCGCAGAAGCGGCTACAGACTTTTCTCCACAGCAGTATAAAAATTATGAATTCCGCAGCAGTACTATGCAGTTTTTTTCTGCTCAGTGACTCGGCGCAAAACACCGTTAATAAACCGATGACCATCGTCTCCACTGTAGCGTTTGGCTAGCTCCACAGCTTCGTTGATGGCGATACTGTCTGGTACTCCTAAGAACTTCATTTCTGCCACCGCGATTTGCAAGATATCGCGGTCAATTTGGGCGAGGCGAGTTACTTGCCAATCTACTAAGGCAGCAGAAATTAGTTCATCTATAATGTGTCGATTTTCGTTGACGGTAATCACAAGCTCTTTAGCGTAATTCCGAACTCCCTTGTCCTGATTGGCTAACTGAATCAATACTGGGAAATCGACTGCTGTACCCAGCTGATTGATTGCTGTCTGGGTGCAAGCGATCGCTTCTTGAAGCATTGTTCTGGCAGTATTCAGGTCGGAGGCCCGAGTTTGGCTACTTAAGAGGCGATCGTTACTGCGTTGCAGTTCACCTGCGGCATTATCGAGGGTATCTTGTACCTCTGAGGTCAGAGTGCGTACTGCACCTAGTACCAACTTGGATACTAGTTGGTCGTCTTCCAATTTATCTAATTTCTTTGGGTTGACTGGCAATTGGCTAAGGCTTAAAAGCGCCAATTCACGAGCAATTTGCTGGGGTTTACGAGGTTGCATAAAACTGAAGGGTGATTGTGCAAGAACTGAATTAACTAGGCAAGACAAACTTACAAGCCTATCAATTTTGGCACAGTTAAACAACATTACGCATTTGCTTGTGACTATGCCAGATTGATTCCAGAGAGGCAGAGGGTAGGAGAAATACACTCCTATATCTCTTGCCGCAACCAAAGCTTTTCTTGGAGTTTAAGTCAAGATCGCCAAAATCTCCGACGAGTTGGTGGCTTGGAATTAGATGGGGTGCGATCTACTATTGTTTATTCCAACCTCCTGCCTCCTGCCTTCTTCACGTTTCTTCGACGGGAATAATCTGCTGCTTGATTTCTTCGTGTTTCACTTCCAATGTGGACTCTTTGGAGAAAACCAAAGGCGTATTGGGGGCGACAATGCCACCTGATACAACTATTTTAAAGGCGTCTTCAATCGACATGGAGAGGTTCACTACTTCGTCTTCAGGAACGACTGCGTACCATCCGGTAGTCGGATTTGGAGTGGTGGGGATAAAAACACTTAGTACAGGGCGAGACATCTGGGCTTGGATATCACTGCTGATTGCACTAGTAACAAAAGCGATCGCCCAAATTCCTCGGCGAGGATACTCCACCAAAATTACCCGACGAAACTTGCCATTAGAATCTTTTAGTATTGTTTCTAAAAGCTGTTTGAGAGTTTTATATACCTGCCCTGCTAAAGGAATTGCCTGTAATAATCGCTCACCAAAATCTAATAACCACCGCCCAGCTATATTCCGAGCCATCAAGCCCATTAGCAATATACTTAGTAGTGGTACAGCTAATCCTACCAGTAAATTGAGTATATTTACTAAAAATGGGTTTAACCCATCAAAGGGATTCAATTGTTTGGGAATTTGGGTGAGGAAGTTGATTACCCAACTTGCAATGGTAATTGTCAGCCAGATAGTGGTTGCTAGGGGAATTATTACCAACAAACCAGCAATCAGGTCGTTTTTTAAGTCCTGTTTTAGGCGATCGATTACCAAGCCCCGATTCTCCTGTTTTAAGCTAGAGGAACTTTTGTTATTCGTATCCATACCAGCAGATTCGTCAAATTCCGAAGGCTTTAACTTTGGCAGATTCTGCCGCAAGTAACTGCCTAAAACGCTAGCAAGTTGCCTGCTGCCGGAAATCAGCTATTTTCCTATAAGCATACACATAGACATTAACCAATCCGATGGAGACTGGTTATTCTTAGAGGATGTTACTTTTATTTATAAGATTTATAAAAAATTGTTGCAAGCTTTTAGGTATTATTAATTTACGGCACTTAATCAAAAACCGCTGATGATTGTGAAAGTACTAGAGGATAAACTAATAAATTATTTTATCTGGTCAGTCACTCACTTTTGAGCAAGGGTGGCTTTTATGAAAATATTTTGTTACAAATATTTATTTATTAAGGATTCTTAAGAAATAAATTATCCATCTTGTGGGGTGAGTATTCTGCCCGCCCTGAATATAGAAGAGATGGGAACACCCGTCCAACAAGAGAATTTGGGACGTTTTTATTTAGAAGTCTCTTTTATCTAGTCTTGAATTATAAAAAACAAGATCCCTGACAACTTTTACGAAGTCAGGGATCTGTTTAGCACGTCTGTGCGCCCTATAATTTTGCGATCGCTATACAGGAAATCCTTCTAATCTCCAGCCCTCTTTATGCCGCATCAACCTGTGTAGTTTCAGAATCCGCGCCCTGCAACTGTTGCGTACTCTCTTGTACCAAAATCGTTGTTGCATCTAAATTAGGTTTTGGTAAATACTTCATTTCCCAGACTTTGAGCAAAATCAGGTATTCGTAAAATGCCTGCAATGTACACCAAGCGACTCCGGCACGTCCATCTAAACATCCGCCTAAGATAAAATACATATATATAAACCGCAGCAACGGTCTGGCGGGCAAACGCAAAGACAAATCTTTCAGGGCACGCCGTCTTTCGACTTCCGATTTGCCAAAGAATAAATCTTGCCAGTTAACTTTTCCCTGTTCTAGCTGATACAAGGTTTCTTGAGCTTCATCCGTAGAATAACGGTTGTGCTTGTCAATCCAGCGGCTCAAACCTTTGCTACAAGTGTAGTGTGGGTATGTTTCTTTTAAAAAGCTAGTTGCACCCTCACAAACTTCTCGCTCAGTATGACCGTAGTCTGTAAACCATACTTTACCGTGGCGGAAGAGTCGCATTTGGTAACGGGGATACTGCGTGCTGTAGCGAATCCAACGATTCATGAACATGACGCGTTCAGCCACGTAGTAACCAATGTAGTCTGGATTCTGACTTGCCTTTTCACATTCCGCAAATAGTTCTGGTGTCATCCGCTCGTCAGCTTCAAGGATATAAACCCATTGATGCTTTGGGGGGATAGACTCTAACATCCAGGTGCGTTGGCGTCCGTGGCTTTCAAAAGCGTGTTGGACAACGCGGATGGGATAGCGACTGGCGATTTCCACAGTGCGATCGCTACTGCATGAATCCACAACAATGATGTCATCTGATAACATCGCCGATTCGATACAAGCAGCAATATCTAGTTCTTCGTTATATGTCAGTATGTAAATTGAGAACATTACTCAAGTTTTATAGCGATTTTACTCAGTGATAATTGCTTTGTTATTGTTATTAGCTATTAGGCGCATGGCAGTGTCAGTCGTCAAGAATTTTTGGATACGTCCTACTGCCATGCCAATAGTGGATTAGCGTGCAGCAGTTCTAGGTTTACCACCTTGTACAGCACCACTACCTCTTAGGCTTGTCCAGCCGATGATAATGTACCCAATGGACAATAGCAAACTGCTAATACCAATCCGCAGCCCAGATTTCCAAGCAGTATCTTTAGCTTGTTGCAGTGCTTCGTCTCGGCGCTGGCGAACTTGGCTCAGTTGTTGAGTTTGCAGCGTTTGAACATCTGTTTGTTGTTCGATAGCTTTGTCAAGTACTTGGGGATTTGTTTTAGCCTTCTTCAGCAACTCTTTGATATTTGCGGGAATTTGAGGACTTTCAATTGCTTGCTTATATTTTTGGTCATCTTTGAGGATTTCACTAAACTGAGCTTTGGTTTGGTTTCGCAGTTGGTCTAGTTGCGCTTTTCCTTGCTCAGTATTCAGTTGTGCTTGCAATTGCGATAACCGAGTGTTTAGTTGAGTTTCTGCCTGATCTGCTTCTTGGGTAATTCGGTTGAGTGTTTGAGTCTTGGCTTGATTGACGTTATTCAGGTGCAGGGGAAAAATCAGCAAGAACATCAACCCTAAAATACTGGAGATAATCGCGGCGGGAAATCTTAAATCGATACCTTGGGGGCGATCGCTTGCAGCATCAGCATTCTCAATCCAATAGGCAGCAAACAGAAGCCCCAAACCTACTAGAGGGACAATTCCTCTATCGACAAGCGCTGTTGCCAAATTGATTTGCCATACCCGATCGGTAGGTTGAAAGGGTAACAACAGAATCAAAAAGTCAACGAAGAAGGACAAAATGCAGATTATTCCAACTACCTTAAGTGCGAGAGCAGTACTCACGGAAGTAAAACGGTTAACCATAGTTTTTCAAACTGGTGGAGAATACGAGTGATTTTCATATTTCAAGCTACTTGAATATTGTGCCCATGACTATGACTATTGTGTAAAAACACAAAGCAGATTCAATATTGGTAAAGGCTATCTGCCTCTTGGTTTTCAACTAGCCCACAGTAACATTTGTTATCTACAGTGTCTTCAGGAAAATCCTGGTATTTTAAGATACGAAGTTGATGCGGGGCTAAAGGAACAGACTCATTAATTAGCTAATCTCCCTGATTGCATTTCTCAATCGGTTGTAATACAGACCTTTTATAAGAGATCACAGATGCCCATTGGTGTCAATTTAAATCGAAATTTTTGTAATAAGGTTGTATCGACTTATCGCCCAATTTGAGCAAGGAAGCAATTCTTACTGAGAGCAGATGCTACTAGAAGCGATTGAGTTTATACTTTAGCGAGATTTTTGCAAGTATCTCGCTTGTTATACTTACAGTAGTTTTATTTTGGATGAAATACAAAGCTACGGGTTTTAAAGCAGGAGGTAGAAATTTTTTATATCTGATGCGTGAGTCCTGCATTTTGTACCTCAGTTACTTGCAAACTACTGTATTTATACTCTTTTTTGCTAATTCCTAAAAAAATGAGCAAATCGGAAATAATAACTAACAATCAGGTGTGAACTTTACTGGAATCAGTTCGTCGATGATTTTTGTTAGCAAAAAGAGTGAATTTGAAGGAGTCAGACACTGAAAGGCTTTGAATTCAAAGGTGTTGAAAAACTTATTGGCCCAATAGCCGCGCTTCTCGGCTTTGTATATTTGTTGCAATGGTATATTGGAGACTTGCGATCGCCTTCCGATCCCATCTTTGAAAATAAACAGCCGCCTTTAGTGATGAAAGAGGGCGACCCTTATATCCGCGCTTTAATGCGAACCATCTCGGCAAGTGAGGCTAGTGGAAACCGTCCCTATTCGCTGTTATACGGTGGACAGCAAGTTAACGACCTTAGCCGACATCCTGAGATATGCGTCACAATTGTCACAGGCCCCAATACAGGTAATTGTTCTACTGCTGCTGGCAGATATCAAATTATCAACATTACTTGGTATCGTTTAGCTCCTCGTTATCACCCAAAGCCGACGCAGATGATGTTTTGGACTGCTTATAGTTTTGAAGCAGAATATCAAGATGTAGTAGTTTACCGTTGGTTAAATGATTCTAAAGTTTGGGGAACTAATATTTCTCAACTGTTGCGTCAGGGAAAGTTAAATGATGTTTTGCGGCGACTCTCTCCTACCTGGACAAGTTTGGGATATGGCATAGAAACTAATTCTGTTAGTAACTCTTTGCCCAAGGTTTATCAAAAAATGTTGCAAGAGGAATTAACCGCAGCAAAACAACCAATAGCCCCGAATTTGCCACCATCTCCAACTCCTTCTAGCAAGGCAGTAAAAAAGTAGTAAGGTTATCCTAATTTTTAACTTGCTACGGACAAAAACTTTTTGATATTTTCCACAAATGCCAAGGTATTTTCAAAGTGGATATTGTGTCCAGCATTACTAATTATTTTTATCTGAGTAAATTCACAGATTTTAGCCATTTCTGTATTAATAGATATAAATTTTTGATCGTATTCACCGACTAGTAAAAGCATAGGAATTGTATTGCATTCTAGTTTTTCCCATAAAGAAGGTTGACATCCAGTACCCATAAAACGCAGTGATTTATCTAATTCCTGTGGATTGTTCTGCAATCGGCTTTCTACCATGCGATCGTATTCTGGATGATTTTTTATATAACCAAAAATTGGTTGATTGTACCAATTTGACAAAAAAGCAGCAAAATCAGTTTGAATAATGCTTCTGCTTAATTTTCTAGCTATTTGAGCATCACGCCTAACTCGTTCTAATCGTTCTACTTCTATTGCTAAACCTGGGGAGGCTGATTCTAATGCAACTTTAATAAAATGTTCGGGGAAATATAAAGTTAAGTATAAAGCTAATCTTCCGCCCATCGAATAACCAATTAAGTGGCATTTATCTATTTTTAATTTATCCAATAAATTGATTATTCCTTGAGCAACGGATTCCATTTTATAGTATTCATAATCTCCTAAAACTTCAGTTTTACCATGTCCTGGTAAGTCAAGTGTGAGATAAGAAAAATCCTCAGATAGCAACTTTATGGCTTCATCAAATTCATGAATATTTCCTATAAAGCCGTGCAAAAAAATAATTATAGGTTTGTTATCATTTCTATTTAGACAATAGTTAAAATTATACTTTTTTAGAGTCATTAATATATATAAATTCCAAAATGGTCTATTTGATAGTTACAAGTGGAGCCAAGCATAATTTTTTTATAAGATAAGATAAGATAAAACTAATTTATTTCAGATGTTTTTGCCTCGTTAGTGTAATAAGGAATAATTGCATCATTTTTAGGGAAAATTTTATAAATAAAGTATAAAAGAAAGGGAATAGAAATAGTTAGCAGAAAAACTCGTTGATTTAATAACGGTTGTATGTAAACTTGATACTCTTTCACCGAAATAAATGCACTTCTTTCAATTGCTGATGTGTTGAAATAATCTACGACATTTAAAATTGTAACAATAGTGTTATAGAAAAAATGAAAAAGCATTGATGTTATTAAAGATCGGGTTTTAAAATATAAAATTGAGGATAGAGTACCCATGATGAATAACGGAATAATATCAAATCTAAAATGTAAAATTGCGAATAGCAAAGATGAAGTTAAAATTCCCGATTTTACCGCCCATTTAACTGCCCATTTTTGCAAAATTATTCCCCTAAAAAAGAATTCTTCTATGATTGGAGCTAAGAGCATAGCTGAAAAGCTCCAGAGGATCATTTCTAAAATATTAGTAAAGTCTTTTTCATTAATATAACTTTCTACATATTTTGGAAAGACAAATGATAAGTTGTATAATATTAAGGTATTAGATCCTTTTGCAAAAGCAAACTCTATAGCAATAATAACTGTAACCAATTTTAAATTAACATAATTTTTATAACCAATAATTTTATTAAACTTTAACCCTGCTTTCTGCAAAGTTTTTAATAATATAAATACCCAAAAAAGGCTATAGGCTATAGTTAATAAATTAAGAATAGTTAGATTTTTTATTATATCGGCAAAATTCAAATTATTGAATGAATAAAATAGTCCTAATATAGACCAAAATAAAACGGGTAGGGCAATGAGCCAAGATAGGAATAACTCTGGAATATTAATTTTATTCCAGGGTTCATTTACCAAGCTTTCATCTTGTAAAGAAGCTATATTTCCCTTTGAAGGAATAAGTAATAAAATTGATAAGCCAAGCAAACTTAATAACCCTAGCCATCCCCATTTATACGAATACCCTTTACTTTTACTGTAGATATAACATCCTTTAATAAAAAATACATATCCTACTAGGAAAAACACTACGATTAAAACAGCTATCAATATACTCAAATTAGGAAATAAACTATTTAAATATCTCTTAAATAATCCAAGAATAATCAAGGGGAAAAATTTTAAAGCAAGTCCCAGCAAAATTTGATTGATAGCTTTTTCTTTGTTTTTATTTTCCATAAATTATTCTCAAGTAATAACTTCGCTTAAATAAAAGTTTGATAACTACGTGTATTTAGCTACTTGATAGATAGGTAACACCAAAATCTGCCTACCATAATACACTTTAAAGCGTATAATGTAACACTGTGCAATTGTTTTGGAACTGCCCAGACCATTAGCTATAAATATAAAACACTTGTATTAATTTTGGCATAAATAACCCTTTGCCTGAGTTAATACACCAAATATTGCTTCTCTACAAAATGTCTTGTAGTGTTAGTTAATTTATGATTTTTCTAATTCTTAAGGTAAAAATCGATCTAAAGCAGCCTTTAACTGTTTAATTTCAACGTCAATATTACCCTCTTGTGCGGCTCTACCAATACACTCAGTTAAATGTTCATCCAAAACAATTCGCGCTACCTTATCCAATGCGCCCCGCACTGCGGCAATTTGCAGTAAAACATCAGGACAAGGGCTATTTTGCTGCACCATTGTTTTAATACCACGAACATGTCCTTCTATACGCGATAATCTATTGGCAATTCGCCGTAATGACTCTTCGCTATGGACGTGAGGATGAGCCGACTCTCCAGTTCCATGAGTCCGATCTGTATGCTCGTGGTCTGTATCGTGATAGTCGGAATGTTCTGCTTGCTGGGATGTTGGCAAGGATTCCTTACCTAATCGGTTTGATCCATTCATGGGCTACCAAAAGGCTTGTATTACTAAGATCCTAGTTTAGTACTCGACCAACCCAAAATTTCTGGGTGAAGGTGGGTTCCATTCACCCTAACTTTACTACTGACGATTGGCTTTTTCTTGAGGAATAATCTCCGTTACTACCCTACCGCTAGAACTGCCACCTTTGACAACAATATTTTCTGTTTGCAGATTCCCAACTGCTGTTTCACCCACAAAATTTAATGGTGGGTCAACTTGCCGATAAATAACATTTCCCTGAGCTTCAACTAACTTATTATCTAAATACCAAGTTAGTGTATTGGATCTTAGAGACTGGCGACGCTGACCAACGGCGTTGACGTTACCTTTTAAGTAAACGGTTTTTTGCGGTATTTTCATTTCGCCTTGATTAGCTGTCACTGTGACATTTTCAGCACGCTGGAACATGCGCGTAGGTGAGTTTGTAGTGACAGTTTCTGCATTCATGTTCCAGGTCATAGAATTACTAGATATTTGCATTGGTGGGTCTAGTAAGTCTAGTTGAGCATTTTTTTGAACAGTGGCAATTTTTGTTTTTAAGTTGACTTCGGCAGAATTTCCCTTGCCGCGATCGCTAATTTTATTATCTTTGTAGCGGTCAATTTCTAGGGGGCGATCGCCAATCAGTTTTTCTTCTTTAATATTCCAGATTAAATGTTCAGTTCTCACTTGCATCTGGGGATCTATAGAATTTGCTACCACTCCTCCAGAAAATTCCATCCGCTGTTCGCGGGTTTTTACTCGCACTTCCTGCGCTACTGCTTGTAGTTTTTTATGAGTGCCGTTAATCTTGTTACGAACAATCAACAAATCTTCTTTAGGACGCCATTCTAATTCATTACCTTGCAACACAATTCCATTACTAGGATCTGTGGCAAATATCTTACCCTTTAGAAACAACTGCTTCCCATCTTGTTCAATGTCTGCTACATCTGCCTTGATTTGGTAAACAATTTTGCCATCTTGATATAGTTCACCATAAGGACTTTCAGCCTGACCAATTTGTTTTTCTTTGGTGTATTTTGCGGTTTTAGCCCTGACTTTCCAAATTGGTCTTCCCACTTCATCTGCTTGTTCTAGGGTGACATCAAAGAAAGTCAAATTGCTATCTTTGTTAGATGAATCCGCAGTATTTTGTTGCGAAGCTAGGGGGGATTTGCCTCCACAAGCGACTAAACCAAATACCAAGAAAAAAGTCAAAGGTAAAATAAGAAAGGAGGGAGTGGGGAAGAAATTTTGAATTTTTCTCTTTTCCCATCTCCCTCTTTTATGAAATTGATACGCCATTATTCTTGGATTTCTAGGTGTCCATCACTAGTTCTGGGGTCTTCCAAAAAACCGATACCAGATAACGGCCGGTATGGATAACTTTGGCGAGGGTTCTTTTGAATATCTTCTTTGATCGCTTCTAAATCAATGTAGCGATCGCTTACATTAATTAAGCTGTCGCTGGTCATCGAACGCAAGCTCACAACTTCTACCCGCACGCCACGATAGCTGACTGAATTGACCGCATAAGCTAAATCTCCATCACCGCTGACTAAAACTGCGGTATCATAAGAATCTACTAACGCCATCATGTCTACTGCTATTTCTACATCCAGGTTAGCTTTTTTAGACCCATCTGGTAGCTGGACTAAATCCTTAGCAATGACTCGATAGCCATTGCGACGCATCCACAGCAGAAACCCTTGTTGCTTCTCGTTTGTCCGATCTACGCCAGTATAGAAAAAAGAACGCAGTAATCTAGAACCTCCTGTTAATCGACATAATAGCTTCGTGTAATCTATTTCAATACCTAGTTGCAGTGCAGCGTAAAATAAATTTGAGCCATCAATAAATATGGCAACTCTACCTCGATTCTCCAAAACCTGTTCTGGCGTAAAGATTGAATCATTTTCCAAATTATTCAACATCATTGTGATACCTCAATTTTTATCCCTGTTATTTTTGATACAAATTACCAACTTTTAGATGCTAGTCACAGCGGCTTATGATAATGTTCCGCGGCTAATTTAAATTAAGCCACGATAAATTTTGTGAGAAAATAAAAAAATTGAACAAAATCAGAGTTTGATAAGGACTAATCGTTTTTCGGGAGTTCTATTCGCTGAAAAACAGGTTGGTGTTTACCTAACTGTTGTTTGCTCGATAGTAGTCCCCATGTAGCATGGGTGGCAAAAGGAGCATTAACTGAACTTTGTATTCGATCGTTAAAGTTTATTCCAAAGCCCAGTTGCTGATAAATATCGCTACTGATGTTCGGAATAATTGGGGATAGCAGATAAGCTGCCAGTCTAACCGATTCTAGAACTGCGTAGAGAACCTTTTCCACCGACTCCTGCTGTCCTTGTTTATATAATGACCAAGGAGCCTGTTCATCAATAAACTTATTACTGGCTTGCGCCAATGAAAGTATGGCCACGCAGGCTTGACTGAAAGCTAGCTCTTGGTATGCTTGTTTTACTTGTTCCCCTAGACGTAAACCAATTGCTTTCAAAGGATTTTCGTCAGGAATCCCTTCATTGCCGATTGATGGGACATTATTCTCAGCACAGTACTTTTTCACCATGCTCAAAGTGCGATTGAGCAAATTACCTAAATCATTTGCCAAATCTGCATTCAGAACATTAATGAACCTAACTTCATTAAAATCTCCATCCTTACCAAATTCGATTTCCTTAAGGAAGTAATAACGAACGGCATCACTACCATAGCTCTTAACTAATGCCACAGGATCGAGGGTGTTACCCAGACTTTTGCCCATCTTCTGCCCGTCTTTTGTCAAAAAGCCATGCCCAAAGACTTTCTCTGGCAAGGGTAAGCCTGCTGACAACAGCATTGCTGGCCAGTAAACTGCATGAAAGCGCAGAATATCTTTACCAATTAGGTGCAGGTTGATTGGCCACCATGTTTCTAACGCATTTGCTAAAGTCGGTTCTGCATCTGGTTCTAGTAATGCTGTGACATAACCTAGCAGCGCATCAAACCAGACATAGAGAGTGTGCTTGGGATCGACTGGTACGGGAAAACCCCAATCTAAATTCACTCGTGAAATGGAAAAGTCTTGCAGTCCTTGATTGACAAAGCTGAGGACTTCGTTGCGCCGACTTTCTGGTTGAATAAAATCCGGTTTAGATTGATAAAATTCTGTCAGCTTAGTTTGATATTTGGATAAGCGGAAAAAATAGTTTTGTTCGTCTCGCCACTCCACTTCTTTGTTAGTATGAATTGGGCAACGGTGTCCTTCTAGCAGATCCCGTTCTTCTTTGAATTCTTCGCAGGATACGCAGTACCAGCCTTGTTGTTGTCCTTGGTAAATATCACCAGATTCCCAGACTCGCTCAAAGAATTCTTTCACGATCGCTTGATGATGAGGCGCAGTAGTCCGACTAAAGCGATCGTATTGAATATCTAATAATTGCCATAAACTCACGAAACTAGGGACAATTTCATCACAAAACTCTTGTGGTGCTTTGCCTAAACTTTCTGCCGATCGCTGAATTTTTTGCCCATGTTCATCTGTACCTGTAATTAGTAATACTTGATATCCCAGTAATCTCTGAAATCGCGCCAATACATCGGCTGCGATCGTCGTGTAAGCACTGCCTATATGGGGGACATCGTTTACATAATATAGGGGTGTGGTAAGTGCAAATGTCTTTTTTGTTTTATTCACTAGATTCATGCAAAATAAAAATTAACTTATTAAAACGTTTTATCTCTTAGCTTTTGGCGGCAAAACCACGCAATTATACAATATTATTCCTATTTTTTCCAATGACATCTTCATACTAGCAAATTTATCAAGTCCACAATTGTTTTGTAATATGCATCAATCAAACTCATTTTTACCTAAAAAATGGAAATTAACTAATCATAATTTTTTCGAATAGTTTATATTAGATATTATTGTGATCGAGAATACATAATCGAGAATACAGAAAATCTAATTACTTTTGTAGATTAGATATTTCTATCTTAAGACGGTCATGGCAATAGTAAAGAAATGTAAAAATAAAATTAAGACGAATTGCCATATTTACCGGAAAATATATTGATTAGGTATGAGTGGAAATAGCCCCCTAGAGATTTCTCGCGCTTTGGTGGCGGCATTCTCAACGCAAATGTTCCGCTATTACGAAGACCGCATTCCGCAGGATGCGAGCGTCTTGGTAGTCAGCAATCACCGCAGCTTTATGGATGCACTGATTTTAATGGCAGCGTTATCGAGTCCGATTCGCTTTGCCTGCCATCACTACATGGGACAAGTTCCAGTCATGCGGGAGATTGTCACCGGTCAATTGGGGTGTTTTCCTTTAGAAGAAACTCAAAACCGCCAGCAAAGCTTTTTTTCGCAATCACAGGTGCTATTGCAGTCCAAGCAGATGGTGGGAGTATTTCCAGAAGGGACTGCACCAATGGTGAAATTTACTCAGCCAAACCAGGTGGGTGAGTTTCAGCGGGGATTTGCCCATTTGGCATTACGAGCGAATGTGCAGGATTTAGCTATTTTGCCGATCGCGATCGCTTCCTTAGAAGAAGTAAACACCAATGGCTTTCCATTAAGACTTTTAAGTGTATTTGACCCTTCAGAACCTTTATTTAATCAAAATGGTTGGCATCCCTTGGTAATTTATCGTCGAGTTGCGGTGTTAATCGGTCGTCCTTATTGGATTACGCCCCAACATCATAAAAAATATCATGGCAAACACGCCAGAACTGTTGTGGCTGAACTGACAGAACACTGTCAGGGCGAAATTAGCAATTTACTGCGTCAAGGTTGCTATTAGAGTTATTCGATTTTGGACTTCGGCTCCTTTCGACTTCTCTACGAGACGCTACGCGTTAGCGGAGCTTTCGCTTTAGCGATACGCTCAAGGCAAGCCGCTCAGTCGAACAATTTTGGATTGTCTGCACAACCTTGAGTAGCTTGTTCCGAGACTTTTTTGTTTTTGCTCAAAAGTACCGAAGCTCACAAAAGCAACAATTCGCAGTCCAAAAGTTTTATACCATTGACCAATGACCAATGACTAATGACTAATGACCAATGACTATCACAGAAGTTGAGCTAAACCCTTGTTTTCTGACTCCTAAACGAGTACAGCCAGAGTATCCGCTATTGGTATATTTGCCAGGAATGGATGGAACTGGTCAACTATTGCGATCGCAAACCGCAGGATTAGAAACTGGCTTTGATGTGCGCTCTTTGGCACTCCCCCGGAAAGACCTTAACACTTGGGATGCCCTCACTAAAAGTGTATTGGACTTGATCGACGCCGAATTGGAAAAAAGCTCTCAGAGGTCAGTTTACTTGTGTGGTGAGTCCTTTGGTGGTTGCTTGGCAATGAAAGTGGCAATCCAAGCACCCCATTTATTTAAGAGAATCATCCTAATTAACCCAGCTTCGTCCTTTCATCTTCGCCCTTGGTTAAGTTGGGCATCCCAGTTAACTTACTTAGTGCCAACAGGATTATATGATATTGGCGCACTAGGCTTGTTGCCATTTTTAGCATCTTTGTCACGCATTTCTCGGAGCGATCGCCACGATTTACTAAAAACGATGCGTTCTGTCCCAGCAGAAACCGTTCTTTGGCGGTTGTCTTTACTGCGAGAGTTTGATATTGATGAGGAAAAGTTAAGGCGTTTAACTCAACCAGTTTTGTTGATTGCCGGTGCTAGCGATCGCCTTTTGCCTTCTGTAAGCGAAGTCAACCGGATAGGGAAAATCTTACCAAATAACAAGATTGTAGTGTTGCCCAATTGCGGACACGCTTGCTTACTAGAGCAAGATACTAATCTCTATGAAATTCTTAAAGATAACGACTTTTTAGAAAGTAAAGCTGATAAAGGTACGGGACTAGAGGTGAGAGGATAAGGTGAGGGGCGATCGCTGTTTTTCCAAAATGAGTAAGTTTGCTCTCAAAAGCGCACTTGTTAGGTAGCCTTACATCTTGAGGCTAAGTAATACACTTTGCTAAATAGTTATTTCCTCTTCTATCATCTTATGAAAACGAGCAACAAAGTCGAAAGCTGCTTCGTTGTCAACTTCTATCCAATAGTCACGCTGTTTAAGCGGTAATTCAAGAAATACCTTCAAGGTATAATATTCGTCTTCTTCAGGATTCAAGACAAGGTAATGCGTAGCAGCTAAACTGTGAAATTTTTGATGAGAGATTTCTTTTATAGTGAACTGCTCTGAGTGTGATGAAAAAATGTGCTGGAGTGTTTCCTTGGCTTCCTCTGTTGTATCGGAAGATGGGACGATAAATGTATATTTTATTCCACGCCCTATATTTTTCTGCACCACTTGTTTGACACAGGTATTCTGTAAATCTTGGTAGGGGGAAGGAGTAACGACCCAAATTGACTTGCAATCAGTATTTACCTCAATTTTATTAAGTTCGCCTGGAGTGTATAACCATTTATACCCAGTTTCAGTTTCACCCTCTTCACTATCCTCAACTTTATCTAATGCTTCCTTAAGTTCGTGCCACCAAACATCAAATGTTTTTCTGAGAATTTCATGCTCCAACCTTCTCTCAATACCCAACTTCTTGTTGATGCTGGATAGTAAATTGAATACATCTTCTTTTTCGTAAACTGTGGATTGAAACTGTGACAGAGGCCCTTGTAGTTCAGAAGGATCGACACGAAAGAGAAATGGTGACAAAAATGAGCGATCGATAGACTTTGATAATGCTCCTGCTTCAAAGTTTAGCCAAGGTGCTCTAATGTTATAGGGTGTTAAACAGATAATGCCAAATTCTGTATCTTCAAGCTCTTTAGCAAGCACATCACCCCAACGTTCACCTTTGTTAATATCTCCAGAAGAGACAAAAGGGTTAACAGCCTGTATTACATAAGGCAGCCAGTCACGTAACACACTAGCAACCTTGTGGCTCATTTTACCAGACCAACTTATAAACACTTTCATACGAAGACTCGAACGGATAATAGCTAAAATTCAACTAGTTTGTTTTATTAAGCTTTCTGAACTTATTACAAATACAAAACCGATTTAAGATTTTTCGTATCTGTTATACAAATTTGTTTCGTAGGGCTAATAGGCACGTAACATTCATACGGAGCAATATAGATAATAATATAGGAATCCGGTTTGATTGCTGAAATAACTTGCGTAGGTAGGCAATAGGCAATAGGCAATAGGCAATAGGCAAGAGAATTTCAGAAGATTAAGGTGTACCGAATTTTTTTCAAAAATAAAATATGAGTCCTATATTGCCTTACGAGCTTCCCTAAAAGCATAACCAGAATTATTGATCTAGTTTATCTAGAAATTGTACTTGTCGGGAGATGTCAAGCTCCTCATACTTTCGCTACAAGTTTAAAGAGAGAGGCTTTACAAGATGGTGTCAAGCAATGGCAGACAAATCGCAAGAAATACAGGTGAATAAATTAGTTAATTCATCCACACAAACTTCAGAAGTAAAAATTCAGGCTCAATCATCAGTAGAAAATGAACCGTCTGTATTAGAGTCTTTTGTTAAAACTGTTATTCAGACTGGCCAAGCAGTTTTAGATACAGCAGTAGGGGCGGGAGAAGCGACGGCAAAAGAAACACACAAGTTAATTGAGCAAACAACTCAAACCAGCGGTCAGGTTGTGAATCGCCTCAGCGAAAATTGGCTGATTAGAAAACTATCTGGAGTGTTAAATCTTAATTGGCTCATTAATGATACTAACCTTGTTGACTTAGAACAAGCAGAAGCGGCGGTAAACAAGCTCAAAAAACAGTATCCAAATGAATCATCTAGCCAGATTGCTCACCGAATCATGGTGGAAAAAGCAACTCAAGCAGCCACAGTTGGACTAGCCACTAGTTTTTTGCCAGGAATAGCAGTGGCATTGTTGGCAATTGATTTAACAGCCACAACAAAATTGCAGTCAGAAATGCTTTATCAAATTGCATCTGTCTACGGACTAGATTTAAAAGATCCTGCCCGTAAAGGTGAAATTTTAGCAATTTTTGGGTTGGCTTTGGGTGGAGGGCGTTTGTTGAAAGCTGCGGGGTTAGGCTTGCTGCGAAATGTGCCCTTGGCGGGTGCAGTTATTGGAGCTAGTTCCAATGCGACGATGATCTATTCTTTGGGGTATGCTGCTTGTAGATTTTACGAAACCAAGCTGGATGAATCTACTTCTCTGGCATCGCCACAGACATTGGCAACATTAAAAGCCGAAAGTGAAAAGTATCTAGAAAGTGCGATCGCTCAAGAAGCCGTCATGGATCAAATCTTAGTTCACATGATTTTGGCTAGCCATCCAGATAAGACTTTGGAAGAAATTTTGCCAGAATTACAAGCTGTAAAACTCAGTCCTACCTCGTTGGATGCCATTGCCCAAAATATTAAATCACCTAAGTCTTTAGATATACTGCTCAATCAGCTGAATCGTGATTTTGCTATACCCTTGCTTGTTCAGTGTAAAAAAATTGCCCAGCTTGACAATAAGACTACACCACTTGAGCAAGAAATAATAGCAGCGATCGCCAGAAAATTTAACATTGATACAACAATAGGGGCATAGGGAATGTGACTTTTCACGGCATCTGGAAAACCTCTCTCTAAATCTCTCTCCTAAAAGGAGAGAGACTTTGAATTTTCCCCCTTCCCGACACGGGAAGGAGGTTAGGGGGTTAGGTTTTTAGTGGACTTTTCCACGTAACACGAAAAGTCAGGTAAAAGAATGGAGATTACAGCTTCATTAACGAGGATCAAAGACTCGTTAACGGAGTTCTGAGGTAGATTAATGAGTATCAAAGACTCGTTAACGGAGTTCTGAGGTGGATTAATGAGTATCAAAGACTCGTTAACGGAGTTCTGAGGTGGATTAATGAGTATCAAAGACTCGTTAACGGAGTTCTGATGTGGATTAACGAGGATCAAAGACTCATTAACGGAGTTCTGAGGTGGATTAACGAGTATCAAAGACTCGTTAACGGAGTTCTGAGGTGGATTAACGAGGATCAAAGACTCGTTAATGAGTGCGATTTATACTAATTCGTTAACTTATACTTACCGCTCCCTACTCCCCCATGCCCAATACTTCTCTACGAGAGGCTGCATTTCGACTACGCTCAGTGACCACGCCAACGACTACGCTCAGTACAAGTGCCTAATGCCCCATACCCAATACCCACTCCCCTCACCATGAAACCATAATTTTGAGCAATACTGGTACAAGAAGGAATATTTACACAAAATCCCAAAATGACAATTCAACCTAGTGATAAGCCTTTACTAGAGTGGGCAGGCGATAGTTTGGCAATTGGATTATTTGAAGATGCAGTAGAGTTAACCGGAGAACTAGCTACTTTAGATCAAAAGTTTTCTGGGGTATTAAAAGAACTGATTGCCGAAGAAGAATTTAAAGGTAAAGCCAATAGCACTATTTTCACCCGTGTAAATGCTGGTAGCCCAGTGCGGAAATTGATTTTGGTAGGTTTAGGTAAACCAGATGCACTAAAACTAGATACTCTGCGCCGTGCTGCTGCGGCTGTAGCCAGGGTAGGAAAAAAGCAAAAAAGCAAAATTTTGGGTTTTAGTTTTCCATTGTGGAACAACGATCCAGCAGCGAGTGCCCAAGCGATCGCAGAAGGTGTGGAATTAGCACTTTACCAAGATATTCGCTTTAAATCAGAACCAGAAGATAAAGGTTCACAAATAGAAAGTATAGATTTACTGGGTTTCGGTGGACAAGAAGCTGCCATTACCCGCGCCAATCAAATTGTTTCTGGGGTAAATTTGGCACGGCAATTAGTCGCAGCACCAGCCAACGCAGTCACGCCAATTACTTTAGCGGAAACTGCTCAAGCGATCGCCAAGGAATACGGTTTACAACTAGAAATTCTGGAACGAGAAGATTGTGAAAAGTTGGGTATGGGCGCATTTTTGGGAGTAGCCCTAGCTTCCGATTTGCCACCGAAATTCATTCACCTAACTTACAAGCCAGAAGGTACACCCAAAAAGAAATTAGCAATTATTGGTAAAGGGTTAACCTTCGACTCCGGCGGACTCAACATTAAAGGTGCTGGTAGCGGCATCGAAACCATGAAAATTGATATGGGCGGTGCAGCTGCCACCTTGGGTGCAGCCAAAGCAATTGCTCAAATTAAGCCAGATTCGGAAGTTCACTTCATCTCAGCAGCGACCGAAAACATGATTAGCGGTCACGCCATGCACCCTGGAGACATTCTCACAGCATCAAATGGCAAAACAATCGAAGTCAACAACACTGACGCAGAAGGACGTTTGACCTTAGCAGATGCCTTGGTGTATGCCGACAAACTGGGCTTAGATGCGATCGTTGATTTAGCCACCCTGACTGGTGCTAATGTGATTGCCTTGGGTGAGGATATTGCTGGTTTGTACACTCCCGATGAAGGTGTTGCTTCCCAAATCGAAAAAGCTGCGGAAAGTTCAGGGGAAAAGATTTGGCGGATGCCAATGGAAGAAAAATATTTTGAAGGGTTAAAGTCTGGGATAGCGGACATGAAAAATACAGGGCCGCGTCCAGGTGGTGCAATTACCGCTGCCCTTTTCCTCAAGCAATTTGTCAAACAAACCCCTTGGGCGCACATAGATATTGCTGGCCCAGTGTGGACAGATAAAGAAAATGGCTACAACAGCGCAGGGGCAACTGGCTACGGCGTTCGGACACTAGTTGATTGGGTGCTGGGAAGCGGGGAATAAGGAGTAGGACAGGGGAGCAGGGGGGCAGGGGAGTAGGGAGCAAGAAAGAGGTTGCAGTCAGTTTCGCCCCTTTGCACTTCTGTCCCTCTACCCAATGCCCTACTCCCTACTCCAGAACAATTCGTGCTATCTTGAGCTTGCCAGTAAAAATTGTTGCAATAGTAACAGAATTAATTTGGCGGTCAGAAAATTAAGCTTTTTCGGGCATTGCCATCTGGTAAAATTTGTAAGGTTTCTAGAAGCTGTGAGCAATGGGATCGACTCGCGTACGGATCGCAATTGACGCAATGGGAGGGGATCATGCACCCGGTGAAATCGTTGCTGGCGCATTGCGAGCAAGAGAAGAATTGGGTGTAGATATATTGTTGGTTGGCGATCCCCAACAAATAGAAGCTGCCTTGCCATCAAAAACAAGTTTAGGGCAGGTGGAGATCGTAACTGCGGAGGAAGCGATCGCAATGGATGAGGAGCCTTTAAATGCAGTTAGACGCAAACGCAAGGCTTCTATTAATGTGGCGATGGATTTAGTCAAGCAGGAAAAGGCAGATGCCGTATTTTCTGCCGGCCACTCTGGGGCAGCTATGGCATCAGCTTTGCTCCGCTTAGGACGATTGCCAGGAATCGATCGCCCAGCGATCGGGACAGTTTTCCCCACAATTATTGCTGGTAAGCCAGTGCTGGTACTTGATGTTGGCGCAAATGTAGATTGTCGCCCCAAGTTTTTAGAGCAGTTTGGCGTTATGGGATCGGCTTACAGTAAGTATGTCTTGGGTACAGCTGAACCGAAGGTGGGTTTGTTGAATATCGGTGAAGAAGACTCGAAAGGCAATGATGCAGCTGTCCGCGCCCACCAACTGCTACGCGAAAATTCCCAAATTAATTTTATTGGTAATGCTGAAGGGCGTGATGTGCTTTCTGGTCGCTTTGATGTGATTGTCTGCGATGGCTTTGTAGGTAATGTATTGTTAAAATTTGCCGAAGCCGTCGGAGAAGTGATTCTGCAAATTTTGCGGGAAGAATTACCCCAAGGATTGCACGGTCAAATCGGTTCCGCACTCTTAAAACCTAACTTGAAGCGGATTAAGCAGCGAATGGATCACGCAGAACATGGTGGTGCTTTACTGCTAGGCGTGGCAGGAGTCTGTTTTATCGGTCACGGTAGCTCCCAAGCACCTTCAATTTTTAATGCAATTCGCATGGCAAAAGAAGCTGTTGACAACCAAGTAATACAACGAATTCAGTCCCAATATATCCTAGAGCGCGAGAGCGGTTAGTCATTCGTCATTCGTCATTAGTCATTAGTCATTGGTCATTAGTCATTCGTCATTTGTAAAGGACAACTGACAACTGACATAGACGCGCCAGCGGCTTCCCGTATGGTAGGACAACTGACAAAGGACAAAGGACAAAAGACAAAGGACAAAAGACAAAAAGCTGATAGCTTGGGAGATTAAGAGTGCAAAACTTAGGCGTAGGAATCACCGGAAGCGGCTCGGCAGTACCAGCAACTTCCCTACACAACGAAACATTGAGCGAACTAGTTGAAACATCAGATGAGTGGATTGCCACAAGAACGGGAATTCGTCAACGGCGATTAGCTCTGCCATCTGAATCCTTGAGTGTACTCGCTACTGCCGCCAGCAGCCAGGCGATCGCAGCTGCGGGTATTAAACCAGAAGACCTAGACCTGATTCTGCTAGCGACTTCCACCCCTGATGATTTGTTTGGTAGTGCTTGTCAAGTACAGGCTAAATTGGGAGCTACCAACGCAGTCGCCTTTGACTTAACCGCTGCCTGCTCCGGCTTTGTGTTTGGTTTGGTTACAGCAGCCCAATACATTAGAACTGGTGTTTACAGAAATGTACTGTTGATCGGAGCAGATATCCTCTCTCGCTGGGTAGATTGGGAAGATCGGCGGACTTGTGTATTGTTTGGTGACGGTGCTGGAGCAGTGGTGTTACAAGCTGCCAAAAGCGATCGCTTATTAGGATTTGCCCTTAAAAGTGATGGTACTCAAAATCATTACCTCAACCTTGCTTATGCAGGAACTTCTCAAGAACTGCTGACTGATATAAATATCACCAAAGGCACTTACCAACCGATTACGATGAACGGCAAAGAAGTCTATCGTTTTGCTGTGCAAAAAGTGCCAGAAATAATTGATAAAGCCTTGTTTCAAGCCAATATTAGCGTCGATCAAATAGATTGGCTGATATTGCATCAAGCCAATCAGCGGATTATCGATGCCGTTGCCCAACGGCTAAACATCCCAGAACATAAAGTTATAAGTAATCTCGCCCAGTACGGCAATACCTCCGCTGCTTCCATTCCCTTAGCTTTAGATGAAGCAGTACGACAAGGTAAAATTAAACCCAATGACATCGTTGCGACATCCGGCTTTGGTGCCGGTCTTACCTGGGGCGCGGCAATCTTTCAATGGGGAAGATAAATATTTTGTCATTAGTCATTAGTCATTTGTCCTTTGTGAATGACAAATGACCAATGACAAATGACCAATGACCACTGACTATTGACAAATGACAAAAACTGCATGGGTGTTTCCCGGACAAGGTTCCCAAACGCTGGGAATGGGAATGGATTTACTAGATATACCGTCCGCTAAAGACAAGCTTGCCAAAGCTGAGGATATTTTGGGTTGGTCTGTGACTGAAATTTGTCAAACTCAAGAAGAGAAGTTATCACAGACGCTCTATACTCAGCCAAGTCTTTATGTGGTTGAAAGCATTCTTGCTGACCTGCTTCGAGAACGAGGACACCAGCCAGATTTAGTTGCTGGCCACAGCTTGGGAGAATATACTGCCCTTTATATAGCGGGTGTCTTTGAGTGGTCGGCTGGTTTATATCTGGTGAAGCGTCGTGCAGAACTCATGGATAGCGCCATCGGTGGGATGATGGCAGCTTTGATAAACTTTGACCGCGAACAGCTAGAAAAAGTCATTTCTCTAACACCTGATGTGGTGATAGCAAATGATAATAGTTCGGCTCAGGTGGTAATTTCAGGTACGACTGAGGCTGTACAAGCGGTGATGACTCAAGTTAAAGCAAAGCGTGCGCTTCCCTTAAAAGTTTCTGGAGCATTTCATTCACATTTAATAGCACCAGCAGCTGCAGAATTCCAAGACATTTTAGAATCTGTGGAATTTCAACCCGCGATTGTGCCAGTGCTGTCTAATGTCGAACCAATTCTGTCTATTGATGCTGAGATTTTGAAACAACGCCTGAACAAACAAATGACTGGTTCTGTAAGATGGCGAGAAATTTGTCTGCAATTACCAGCTAACGGTATCGAGCGAGTAATGGAAGTTGGTCCTGGTAAAGTCCTAACTGGCTTGATTAAACGTAATAGCCCTGATTTGATTTTACAAAACATCCAGAATGCTAGTGATTTACCTGTTTAACTTTTTTTAGCTTCTATTAGGTAGGGTAAAGACACGAGAATCATTATTTGCAGTGCTATCTATAACTTTGCAAGGGTACTCCTACCAACCTGTAGTGTAGCGGGATAAGGCATTGTAGGACTATTGAGGAGTTGTCACAAGGATATAATATAAGCCATCTCTCAAAAGGTCTAGCACCCTACCAACTCGTTCGCGGTTACTTACGGACATAGATTTTTTATACTAGTTTTTCTTTTAACTCAGGGCTGCTGCCTCACGATCGCTACCCACAGACAGTCCCCAGTACTTGCATCCCAAATACGGATGGTTTCATTATCACTGCCACTGACAATCCGCTGACCGTCGGGGGAAAATGCCACTAGCGCAGTTAATTTTCCAACACTGATGCAGTCTATACCACTATTACTCAGGTTTTACCCCTTACATAAATAAACTGAAAGGTCGTTTAAGATTAAGATTTACTAGACTTCTGTTCAATGATAATCATACATAAATACTTATCTTAAAATTTAGCTGACACTGCTAAAAATACATACGGTGATTGTAGAAATTAAGGCACGTCAAGCTGAATTAGACATACTATCTGGTATATAACTTAATATAGTTGTCTTGACTTAACTTGCATAAACTTGCATAATATTTAAGTTAATGCAGTTCATAGTAACTAATTAGTAAGCTTTAAAAGCTTACCTATTAAAGGTTGTGGGGTTATAGCGCAGTTGGTAGCGCACCTCAATGGCATTGAGGGGGTCAGCGGTTCGAATCCGCTTAGCTCCATTATTCAAATCTAACTACTCAAAACCGTTGTGTTGCGACAACAAGCACTAGTTGTCCAAAATGGTCATTTTATGCTTGTTGTTCTCAAAGGACAACTAATGCTTGTCAATTGTCGCACAACGGAGAGGGAAAGCAAGGGAAGGAAAAGCATAGAAGAAATGATTGCTCGATGGATCGAAGCAAATTTAAGTTAGCATTTGCCAAATTGGCATTGTATCTCTTGCAATACTGTACGGACTTCTCTGTATCTTAAGTATCCTGGCATACTCATCTGTTCTGAAACGCGGGCTTCAGACGGATATGCTTCCTGATTGTGTAAACTTAGGGCAATTTGTCGAACTTCATCGCAAGACTGCTGTACGTTTCTCAGAAGAATCGCCTTTCTATCGCTGAGGTATTTGGCAGAGATGGCATGACATAAACTTGGAAAATGCCTAAAAATAGTTCTTCTGTCGCATTCCAAACGCCTAGCAACCTCTTCCATTGATGGTGATGGGGAATCATTACTCTCAAGCACTGCTTCTAGATTTTGTTGTACTTTGTTAGCATCAAAAGACTTTGCACTTGCCCTGGTCTGAGGTTTTGATTGAAGTGGTAGTAGTCGCACTGCTTGAAAAGAATTTGCAGATTTTACTCCTTGTATTAAGAAATCCAGTAGGGAGATTTTCAGACAGTAACAAATTTGTAAAAGAGCCTTGATTGAAGGTTGATTCTCACCTTTACACCAAACCCATACCGTATTTCTGGGTATCTGAAGCTGGCGAGCAAATGCAGCTACATTTCCCTCAGCAACTTGAGATACGTAACTGCACAATGCCTTAGTAATGCTGTCTTTTAATGGCAAAGGTGTCAAATATGGGGCTTTAGCAAGCAACTCACCTACACTTTGTGCGATCCATATTTCAAACTGTAAATCATGCTCTTCTAAATTTTGGCGATCGCTTATTTGATTGTCCAATGGTATTCCAAGCCAATTCAAGTCAAGCATTTATAGCAGTATCCTGGCCGCAATCGCCAAGCCAAAACGTAATTTGTCTGACAGCAATGAGGACACTTTTGACTCAACTTTTGCTGGTGATGTGGGCAAACTTTAACTACATCCAGCGACCAAAGTAAATGCTCGAAAACTAATTGACTAGTTGCGCGTCGTTCAGCCAGCAAATTTCGGTGCATAAATGTGACATCAGGCTTTTTGAAAAAGTTTATCCGCTCCTGAATTGACTGGTCAAGTAATTCACGTGGAAATCCATATTGAATAACCATTACCATTCCTCTAAAGGTTCAAAAGTTTCATCCAAATCTACATCATCAACTTCTGGTTTAAAAGTTTCTGTTGGTTGCACTGTTAATGTTTCAGTCGCAATAGCAATAGGAGTGTCAATAGTGAGCAAACCATCTTTATCAGGCTCAATTAATTGCCCTTTAATCTGTGCATGAACTTGCTTAAGTTCTCTATCCTTCTGCCGCTGAACTTGTATAGCTTTTTTTGCTTGACGCCACGCTGGAGTAAGAGCAGCCTCTTCCATCTCGATGAACCATCATGTCGGATCGATAGCTTGGTGGATCAAAGGTCATATAGATCGCTAATACTCTTCGACTGTAAGCGTCTATTAGCAGTGTTACCCAAGCTTTTCCCATATTGGGGATCTCATTTATCTTGCTGTAATCAACGCCAAGGTTCAACATAATTGAACTGAGGAGTTCAACATCCGCCTCTGTATGGTCTATATGACCAATTTCAAAGGGACGCCGTGGGGAGGTGTTTCTTCTCGATACAGATACCAGTAAAAAGGCTCCTCTTTATAGGCAGCGCGATCGCCCATGCGCTTTTTAATTTGTTCGTGAAGAGGACGATTTCTTACTGCTTGGCGATAGGATTCATTGCTGGGAGGTTTGTATCCCTTTTGATCGCATATTTCTTTGAAAGATTCGTAGGCGTGACGGATACAAGGCTGCTTGATATTCTCGTAATTTTCTCCAATATGCTCCTCCATCAGCAATCGCACTTCTTCTGAAAGACCTTTTCTATACCAGCCCTTATTCTTATGTCTGGGAAATAGTCCAATAAAACCTTTTGTGTATATTTTTTCAGCTTTTCGGTAGCTAGCAATCCAACGTCTTTGAGTGCGATCGCATTGACGAAAGAATAAGGATTTCAGAGTGCCTCTTGGACAACTATTGCTTGTTGTCGCATAATATGGTCCCTTTTCAAGGATAAAGTGGCCGCTCTTAAAACCTGGAATCCTTATTTTTAGGTTGACAAAATTTGTACGCGATAACTTCCTTAAGCTCCGCTAACACATTTAATGGTCAGCTATTGGTTGTCAAAAGCGACAACTAATGCTTGTTGTCGTATCAAGCTTAGTTGAACAGCGATCGCTTCTGGCTGGTTGATTTCGATACGGAGATAATTTCTTTAAATTTAGGTTAATAAAAAGTTATTTATCCTTAACCACTGTTTTATAATGCCCCTTAACAACAGTATCTAGATCAAGTTACCGCAGATTTAAGGGAAAAATTTGATGAACCAGGGGCAACGTACTTTTAAATCAAGGAGATATTTGACTGAATTAGTTCAGACTTATATTGTTAAAGCTTTACACGCTGCAAGACAGTGGCGCATACAACTAATACGAAATTGGTTGTATAAGTATTCTTCGTTGGGTGTTACGTCCCTATTCTTAGTGGGAGTTAGCTTGAGTGTCGTGATGGCTGCCTGCTCTCCACGTTATATCAATAATACTGGTAATACTGGCGCAGTTTCCCAGAATGATGTAACACTAACGTTTGTTTCTTACTCAGTTACTAGCGCAGCATACCAACAGATCATTCCCAAATTTATCGAACAGTGGAAGAAAGAACATAACCAAAACGTCACTTTTAATCAAAGTTATGATGGATCGGGTTCCCAGACTCTTGCTGTGATTGACGGTAAAGAAGCTGATGTGGTACACCTGTCACTTGCCCTTGATATTAATAAACTTGTTCAGGCAGGGTTTATTCAACCTGGGTGGGAAAAAGAAGCGCCTAATGATGCAATTGTTACCAAATCTCTAGACGCGATCGCTATTCGTGAGGGTAATCCCAAAAACATCAAAACTTGGGCAGATTTGGCACGAGATGGCGTAAATGTGGTTACACCTGACCCTAGAACCTCTGGCGGTGCTCGCTGGAATTTCCTTAGTCTTTGGGGTTCTGTAACAAAAACTGGCAAAAATGAAAATCAAGCAATGGACTTTACCTCTAAAGTCTATAACAATGCACCTTTGTTACCTAAAACGGCTCGAAATGCCAGTGAACTATTCTTTAACGATAATCAAGGAGATGTTCTGCTCAACTACGAAAACGAGATGATTTTGCTAGCAAAAAATGGTAAAAAAATCTCATATATTGTACCTGATATTAATATCTCCATCGACAATCCTGTTGCTGTTGTAGATAAAAATGTTGATAAACATGGTACTCGTCCGATTGCCGAAGCATTTATCAAATTTCTTTACACTCCAGAGTCGCAAAGAGAGTTTACCAAATTAGGATTTCGTCCTGTTGACTTGACTGTTACAAAAGAAACGGAAGGCAAATTTCCTAAAATTAAAACGATCTTCAAAGCTCAAGATTTAGGAGGATGGGACGAAATTCAAAAGAAATTTTTTGATGAAGGTGCAATATTTGACAAAATTCGAGCGAAAAAGTCTTAGAATTTCTGTTATCTAATCATCTTCTCTAAAGCGATTTGCAAATCTTTTGTCAAATCGCTCACAGCTTGTTTTGACGCTTGGCGATCGCCCTGACAATTTCTGAAGCGTTCTGTAACTGAAATTGGCTCCCCCACAGTGATTTGTGCCTGTCGCAAACCTAACCGAGGTCGCCCAGGAAGTGTTGTATCTTGAATTCTAGAAAGCATATCGAATACAAGCAAAGCTGTTTCCGCAAATCGTTCCGCCGTCGGTTGTTCCTGAATATAAGTAGCTGTGATTGCAACAAAACTTTCCACTATCCGCATGTGCCGCATTCGCAAGTCGGCTTCTTCTGCAATCCAGTCTGCCAAACCGCGTTTGAAAGGTGCTAAAGCATTGATATCTGGCAAATCGTCTCGGTAAATGTAACTCCAGCCAGCCTCTTCTAAACGGCGACAACGGTCAATAAAATTACCCTGCACTTGAACTCCAAAATATTGCTCGGCAACTTGTAAAGCCTTATCTAGTAGGCGATGGAGTCGGGCAATTAATACCTGATTAGCACTAGCAGATTCATCAGTTGAGATGGTTTTTGGAATGTCTTGATGATAGAAGCGACGATAAAACTCTTCCATCTCGGTAATCAGATATTCAGCCAACCTACAGAGGCGTTGATAGTAAATCTCTTCGCTATTGCCCGAATCAGTTTCCAAAACTTTCAAGCCACTATCAGCTTCTAACTTACTCAACAGCCAATCCAGTTTAGACCAAGGTGGCTCAACGTAGCGATACTGGATGGCGATCGGTACAACGATCGCAGTCTCAGAACGGTTAGCTTTTTCTAAGTCTTCTACACACCAGAACGCCATTTGAGCAACACCAGGTTCTAAGGGGCTAACAATGCCACTATGACCATTAGTACCGCCTTCCGGTGCCACTGCGATCGGTAGTGCGCCATTAACAAACAACTCCCGTGCATTTTGGATAGCTTGCCGATCTAGTCGCCTACCACGACGAACCGGCACACCCCCCAGCAGAGAGAACAGCCAACCTAGCCACTTTCCAGCCCAAACTGTCATACCTCGGTCATAAAGAAAATAGCTGTGAACCAGGGATTTTAATGTAATACCTTTTTGACGAGCAACTTGTGGCACAATCCGAGAAAGCAAATACAGCATACAGAGGGGATCTTCTACCTCTGGGTGGCGAAATGCCAACAAAAAGCGAATTTTTCCAGCCTGAAATTGTTGATAGAGTTCAGCTAATACTTCAACATTCGTGGCTTCAATCTTGACAATCCCAGCCGGGAGCCAAGGGCGAGTGCGAAACCGTAGTGCGATCGGCAGTAACCACCGAACAATCTGGAGTACCAAAGGATTCAACCGTTGGGGAATAAATTTTAGTGGTGGTTGTGTAGACTGAATCGATCTAGGCAAGTTGCTCTCCAGATTGTATTTCTAGCGATTGTACAACGTGGGGTCTTGGTTTTGCATAAACCCGTAACCTCTTGTCGTCAAACCTTTCAATCACCACGTTTCACCTCTCGGTTACTCAGCACTTCTAAACTTTTCAACGATAGATCGTTGGATTAAAAATTAGTTTGCATGTTTAGGAAAATTCCGGAATAGATAGCCAAACACTGCTAAGTTCAACAAAAAAACGAATATTTTTATCAGAGATATTCCCTGAATCAATTCATAAATTTCTGGTGGAATACTGATACTGACAAGTCCCAACACCAAGACATGCGCCCAACGCTTTTCGTACCATAAACCAACAGCTTCAATAGTAGTAACAATAGCATAGATTCCGGTTCCGATACCGCTAAATGCCAGAGTTCTAGGATTTAAGTTGACAACTTTTTTTAAAAGCCAATCAATAATTATCGATTTACCTTCTAAAACATAATTTTCTGAAAACGCCTGTAGAATTTGATAATTTTTTAATGTCAATAATAAAGCGATCGAAGTAACCATAAGCAGCAAGGCGGCAAATGATTTGTAAATAACAATTGCCACTAACCCCAATGGACGCTTTTCCAAACAACCCCCTAAGTATAGATAAGTCAAATTTTGAATGAGCAAGATTACCTGAGTGCTGTCAAGTGAGAGTTTACCTCCTTATCCAGAGATTCTTTTAACTAAGTACGGTTTTGAATCAGTGCAATGGATGCATACCATAAATTCCTCTCCCCGAAGCCCTTGCCTAGCAAGGGAAACAACCCCATGTTTTGATAATGAATGGGGTTTTAATTAATTTGAATCTGCGTAGGCGAGCAGAAATCGCAAGCATCGCACACTTTAATCAAACATTCCCAATGGAGGTTAGCGGACTCGAACCGCTGACATCCTGCTTGCAAAGCAGGCGCTCTACCAACTGAGCTAAACCCCCATAAACTTAAAATAGTAGATAACTTTGATTACCGTTGTTATTGTAACTTATATTGTTCTATTACCAAAGGGATGAAGCCAGAAAATATCCAAGTTGTTGCAGCACTGTATAAATTTGTGAAGCTGCCAGATTTTGCCGAAAAACGAGATTCTCTGCTGTCTTACTGCCAAGCACAAGGTGTCAAGGGGACGATTTTGCTGGCACTTGAAGGGATTAACGGTACAATTGCTGGTTCGCGTCAGGCCATTGACTCAGTTCTCTGGTTTCTGCGTTCTGACCCCCGTCTAGCAGACTTAGAATCCAAAGAGTCCTATACCGAAACTCCACCTTTTGAGCGGATGAAGGTGCGGTTGAAGCAAGAAATTGTTACTTTGGGGTTGCCAGAAATTGACCCAAACGAGCAAGTTGGCATCTATGTCAATCCCCAAGAATGGAATGATTTAATTTCCAATCCAGAAGTAACCGTGATTGACACCCGCAATGATTATGAGGTGAATATCGGTACTTTCCAAGGGGCAGAAAATCCCCAAACTGAATCATTCCGCGAATTTCCTGATTATGTGCGCCACCATCTCGACCCAACCAAACACAAAAAGGTTGCTCTCTTTTGTACAGGCGGCATTCGCTGCGAAAAAGCTTCATCCTTTATGCTTGCCCAAGGCTTTGCAGAAGTCTATCATCTCAAGGGGGGCATTCTTAAGTATTTGCAAGAAGTTCCAGCACAAGAAAGTTTATGGGAAGGAGAATGTTTTGTTTTTGATGAGCGGATAGCCGTTAGTCATGGGTTGGAGAAAGGAAGTTATGAGTTGTGCCTCTGTTGTGGGCGTCCGATTTCTGAGGAAGATAAAGTGTCTTCTAAATATGAGCAAGGTATTTCCTGTCCTTATTGTTTTGATAGCCTCACCGAGGAGAAAAGAGCGCGTCAGCAGGAAAAATGGCGCCATTACCAAACCCAAGTTGGCAACAAAAATCAGGATGTGAGTTGAAGAAGAATTTATAAATCATGATTCAGAATTTAAGGGCAAAATTACTGTAAATGTAGTACCAATTCCAACTTCACTTGTGACACTGATTTGGCCCTGATGAGCATCAACGCATCTTTTAACGATTACTAACCCCAATCCAGTACCCTGAATTGATTTGACATTTGAAGCTCGGTAGAATGATTCAAACAGTCGAGCTTGGTCTGCTTCGGGAATACCCATACCCCGATCTTGAATGTAAAAAGTTGCTACTTTCTCAATTGGGTCACATATTAAATCAAACTGAATCTTGCCACCTTGGGGAGAATATTTAACCGCATTTGAGAGAAGATTTCCAAATAGGTAATGTAAGAGTCCTTCATCCATGACAGCCGATGTATTCTCACTATGACAGGTAAAAACAATTTCACACATACTGCTTTTAACCATCAAAAAATCTTCGAGTAACTCTCGACAAAATTGCTCTAAGTTAAGGGGAGCAGGGTTGAATATGAGTTTTTCTGCTTCTGCTCTACCCATAAATAGCACTTCTTCCATGAGTTGTTCCATAGATTGGACAGCACCTTGAATTCGTTTTAAATATATGCCTCTTTTTGTATCTGTCAAATTTGCTCCTTGCATTTCCATGAGTTCTACTGCGGTTTGAACAACAGTTAGAGGATTACGGAACTCATGAGATACGGTAGAGATAAATAGAGACTTGAGACGGTTAAGTTCTTGCTCCTTCTGTAATGCTTGCTCTAGCAATTTTGTTTGATATCGTTCGCTAAGATCCCAAAAAACAACTACTACACCATTTATCTGGTCAGTTCCTCGCTTCAGTGGTGAAGCGCTATCGCCAATGGGGACTCTTTTACCGTTTTTTGTAATCAGAGATGTGAATTCCCCTAAATAAACAACCTGTTGCTCGCGCAGCACTTTTGTCACAGGATTTTCTAATGTAGCCTCTGTAACTTCATTGACAATATGAAAAATCTTCGCCGCCTCATTTCCTAAAGCATCTTTTTGCTGCCAACCAGTCAGCGTCTCAGCCGCAGGATTCATAAATGTTATTTTTCCCTGCTCATTTGCGGCAATTACAGCATCACTCATTGAGTTTAAAAGGGTTGCTAACTGATCTCGATTTTCCCGCAGTTCGCGTTCTAACCGATGTTTTAACAGACCAATCTCGATCGCAATTTTTAAATCTTTTGTAGTAAATGGTTTAACGATGTATCCGAAAGGTTGGGTAATTTTGGCTCTTTCTAAAGTATGATCGTCGCCATAAGCGGTTAAATAAATTATAGGTACATCTAACTGCTCGCGAATCTGAGTGGCGGTAGCAATACCGTCCATATCACCTTTGAGAATAATATCCATTAATACTAGTTCTGGTTGAGTTTCCGATGCCTTGGCAATGGCAACTTTTCCAGATGAAGCTGTACCCGTAACAATGTATCCTAGCTGACTGAGTTGATTAGCAATAGTTCTAGCTACAATCACTTCATCTTCAACGACTAAAATCCTAGCTTGACCCATTTGATATTTACTGATGCAAAGTTAACTGCGTGAATTTAATTTTGAATACTGTTCCACGATCGCGTTCTAGAGTAATATCGCCTTCTAGTTGTTCTGTAACCAAGTCATGTACTAACGACAGACCCAAAGAATCAGTATTTCTCCAATCTAAATTATCTGGTAAACCAATCCCATTATCTCGGATAGTCATCTCGATACTATTGCCAATATTGTGTAAAGCAATACTGATTGTGCCTACTTGTTGATTGGGAAAAGCGTGTTTGAGGGCATTGGAGATTAATTCGTTAATCACCAATCCACAGGCAATAGCTTGATCGACATTCAAGCTTACTGAATCTATATCAGTTTCTAGACCAATTTTACCAGGGCATATTTGATAGGAAATTAGCAAGCTAGCTGCTAAATTACTGATATAGTCAGCGACATCAATTTGCCCGATATTAGCGGAAGTATATAAATTTTTGTGAATTAAAGATATTGACTCAATTCGATTTTGACTTTCTCGAAGAACTTTGATTATTTCTGGATCTTTGAGTGTTTGAGACTGAAGTTGTAATAAACTGGAGACAATTTGCAAATTATTTTTAACTCGATGATGAACTTCTTTTAAAAGAACTTCTTTTTCAGCTAAGGCTGTTTTTAACTTTATTTGCGCTTTTTGTCTTTGAACAAGTTCCGTTTGAGCTTGCGCTAAGATGCTGGATTGTTGAATTGCGATCGCTAATTGGACTGTCACTTGATCGAGCAAATCTAATTGATTTTCTTCCCACTCCCGAAAACCAGAGCATTGGTGAGCAATCAGTAAACCCCAAATGTGAGAGCCAGAGTTTTGAGAGCTTACTTCTAGTAAAATCGGCACAACTAAATTTGCTTTCACCTCAAATTGTTCTAATAGGCGAATATGGCAATCAGTTAGTCCAGCTTCATAAATATTAGCGATCGCTCGTTTGCGTCCCTGATAATATTCAAATCCTGCACCTGTTTGAAAACACGTATCAGGAATCTCTACACCTAAAGAAACCGTCCATCCGGGTTCCACTGATTCTGCCATAATTGTGCCGATCATCTCGGAGTTAAATTGATAAACTACTACTCGAGCAACCCCAAGTAAATCTCGTACTTCTTGAACTGTTGCATTCAAAATATCTTGAAGATTCAATGATTGACGAATCCGTTGAGCAACAGTTCGCATCAATTGCTCCCGTTCGGCTTGGGCTTTTAGAGCTAGTTCAGTTTGCTTACGTTCTGTGATATCTTGCCCAATACCGATAATTTGACCATTTGAAAGGCAAACATTAGTCCAAGACGTATCCAATAAACGACCATCACGCATCTGAGTTATAAAGTCGCCCCAAATGCGTTGTGCAGACTGCATATAACTAATTACATACTGCCGATATTCAGGATTAGGGTATAGTGCTTCCAATACATCACGAGTTTGGAAATCTTGAAATTTCCAACCAAGAATATTTTCCCATTCTTGGTTTACCCACTGGAGTTCACCATTAGCATTGATCAAAGCAATCATCAATGGTATACTTTCAAAAATGATTCGCAAAAACTCATTTTGTTCTTGGAGTTTGGTTTCGGCATTTTTGCGGTCATTAATATCATTAAATACTGTTAAAATGGCTGATTCATTGTTAAAAACTAAATATTGTAAAGAAGCGATCGCCCAAAAATAAGTTCCATCTGCTTTTTTTAATTGCAGTTCATAATTATGAATAAAACCTTGTTGATTAAGAACTATTAACAGTGCTTCTAAATCTGTAAAATTATGATACAAATCTACAATTTTTTTGCGATTAACTAAATACTCTGGAGAAAACTGAAATGTTTGAAACAACTCTGTATTAGCGTATAAAATCAACCCATCAGACACACGCGAAATAATGAATGGAACAGGAATAGCTTCAGAAATAACTCGAAATCTAGCTTCACTTTGTTGAAGAGTTCTTTCTATTTGTTTGTGTTCTGTGATATCTCGTATATGAACTAATCGAGCCTTATAACTGCCATAGTCTATTGTCTGTGTGAAAATTTCAACATCAATAATCTGTCTATCTTTTCGCTGATGTCGCCATCGTCCAGTAAAGTCCAAGCTAGAATGCTTTTGTCGTAAATATTCAAGCAAGAGAGGCACATCTTCTGAAGGGCGAATGTCAGTTATTCGCATTTGTAAGAACTCTTCTCGTGAGTAGCCGTAGTGAAAAATAGCAGCTTCATTTACATCTAAAAATTGCAGATTATTCTGGTTATATACCCACATAGGATTGGGATTTTTAGAGAAAAGTAAATTAAAACTTCTTTGGCTTTCATTCATTTTCAGAAAATAGCATTAGTGGCGTTGTGATAAAAGTTTTTATTACCTACTAAAATTTAATGAGTTTAAATCTAAAATAATAATAATAATTTTTTAGCAAATTTTTTTTTTACGATCCAATGTTTTGCTGATTCAGAATTTCATCTATAAGCTCTTTGATATTTAGTTAGGGATAAAAAATTGGTCTGTACTCAAAGAGACTTCCTACAGAGGTACATATCGGTTCAATATTTATGTAAATCTCGCAGTGTAAAATATGTCTGATAGTTTACACTAAGAAAATATCACTTGCACAGCGAGGGGGAAGATAAAATAGCCTGAAATGCCTACATACTAAAGAATGTGGCAATTTATGATAAAACAACAAAGAGTCTTCATTCGCAATAAGTATTATTTAATGATAAAATTGTCTGGATTTTACGAAAAACACCTGAAATAGGAACTTGGACTTGCCGAATATTTAATACTAAAAATCCTGATTAATTTATTACAATCTATAAAAACTGTCAGCATAGAAGCATTGGCTAGGGCTTTACCATAGCAATACTTGATGAAATTAGAAGCAAGAAAATTCAACGGTTTTGATCTTCAAATTATATAAATATTGAAGAAATATGGTTCCTTATAGTGAAAAATTGGCTAGAAATATATATATTTTTGCTTAACTCAAGTCGTTTACGTAGTAATTGACAGAACTAATTAGGGATGCGTCAATTTATTATTGTTGAAGAAGAATTCAGAAGTCAGAAGTCAGAATCAAGACGCCCGTTCGCTCTTAGCGTCTCCCCTTCTCTACGAGACGCTACGCGAAGGGAGAAGAGTCGCTAACGCAACGCTTACAGTCGGGCATTCAGACCCGCAACTTTCTTGTTGACCACCAAATTTTCTTGTTTTGTGGGGGTCTTAAACGCTGATTATTCAGACGCTCACAGACTCGCTAACGCTGCACTATCCGCCAGCGATGCACTGAGTCGGTTGTTGTGTCATACAGAATACCCAACTGAATTCTGACTCCTGAATTCTGTTCGATAAGTGATGTCTATTCCTATATATTTTAAATTGTTAGGAAAAGTGGGTTAAAGCAACTTGTAATTCCTATACATTAAAACAAAAAGCGCTCTCCATAAAAGGAGAGCGCTTTTTGATTTAGCTAAACTTCAGAATTAACCGTTGATAGCAGGAGCAGTTAGAGCTACAGGAGCAGAATCGCCAGCAGCCAAATCGAGAGGGAAGTTGTGA
>NZ_JBALDP010000036.1:0-62627 GCF_036917355.1 Nostoc sp. | reverse complement strand
GAAATCTGGGGGAGGCAGCCAAACCCTACGTCAAAGATATCGCTGACATCCTTAAGGATAAAACCGTTGACAAAGAAGTTCGTTCCAGTGCAGCAGTGGGATTGGGAAATCTGGGGGAGGCAGCCAAACCCTACGTCAAAGATATCGCTGACATCCTTAAGGATAAAACCGTTGACAAAGAAGTTCGTTCCAGTGCAGCATCGGCATTGGGAAAGATAGAACAATTCGACCTGAATAATATTGTTGTAATTTTGGATAGCATCTATTACGATGGTCAATCAGAATATGCACAGTGGCGATTTTTGACATATTTTCTGGGTGGCGGCACTGATGAAGTCAAAACACTGCTGACATGGCTAGGTTTTCCTGAGACTAAAACAATTCCTGTTTCATTAAGCCACGATCGCGGTGATAAAACTCTCAAAATCTTTGCCCAAGTCTGGGAACCTAGCCAAGGTTTAGCACAATTACGCGAAGACTTAGCAAAGCAAATTGCTGTAGTTGCGAGAAAAGTCTCTTGGCAACCACAAGATATTGGTATTCTAGAAACTCACTACAACAATCTTAAAAAAGCTGGCTACAACGAAGCTGATTCATTGCAATCAGTCATAGTTAACCTCAAAACTTGGCAGTGGTTGTTCAACGCCAGAACTACTATTTTGATTCATGCTGCCTTTTGGCTAGTCCTCATCTTCGCTTATCCCAAGTTTCCCCAAGTTCAAGCCATCTTTTTCTGGAATCCTTGGGTGAGGCGCATTCTTGGTATTGGCTACGTCGGCTTAATTCTCACCTGGGTTCCCTTTTTCCGCGAAAAGTTATTTGAACCCTTCAAGCCTTCCCTACTAGCCGATGCCGGGTTAGATAATTTTAACCCCGAAGCTTACTTCCCAAATTCTAAAGTGAAAGTTTCCGGTGTAGAGGAACCCGTACCAATTACCCAAGTGCTACCTAACATCAAAGGACAAGTCATCTTGGAAGGTGATTCCGGCTTGGGTAAGTCAATGTTTCTGCGCTATTTGGTAAAAACTTCTGGGCGGCTTGTGGTTTATCTACCTGCACACAAGTGTGACAAAGGGGTAATTGAGGCAATTCAAGCCAAGTTGCACGGACAAGCACAAGATGCTGATTTTCTCAAGAATTTAATTTACAGTGGTGCATTAGATATCTGCATTGACGGACTCAATGAAGTTACCGCCGATACTAGGGCAAAAATCTGTCAGTTTGCCGAAAGCTATTTTCGGGGTAACATCATCATGACCACCCAACCCCTAGAGTGGACACCACCCTCAACAGCCAAAATATATAAATTGCTGCCCCTTGAGGAACCACAAATTCAGCAATTTCTGATTTCCCGTCAGCCACGACTGCCCAAAAATGCCAAAGTTCAAGGTACTAATTATGAGCAAGCCACTGCTAGTTTTTTAACCAAAGCCCTCACTAATCAGCAATCACCACAAGAATTAAGCGCGATTGAGAAGGTTCTCTCTAATCCAATGGATTTAACTGTGGTAGCCCTGATGCTATCCCAAGGCGAATACCCCGATTTGTTTCACTTGCAACAACATCAATATCAATTGATGGCAGCAGAATATTTGCAAGAATGGAACCAGGAATTTCCATTAAAAAAATTCTCCGATGCTGTCTATCAAATGCGGTTGAAGGATGAACAGGCTTTACCTGCGGATGAATTTTACCAAGCTTTACAGTCATTGGAAGACGATAAATATAAAATGGTTGTCAGCCGTCAGTGGCAAGACGAAAAAGGCGAAGCCAAGAGAGAATGGTATTTCCGCCACGATAAAATTATGGATTTCTTTTTGGTGCAAAGCTTTCTTGGCGAGAGTGAGGAAGCTAAAAACCGTCTCCTTGACCACATGGATGACCCCCGTTTTCGTGGTGTCTACTTTTTGCTAGCAACCTTACTCCCCTTAGATGCAGCGAAAGAACTGAAGGAAAAATTAGTTCAATACGCCGCCGATACCAAAGACCATACCGTGAGTGATACCTTCGTGCAATTGTTGCGCCCAAGGTCGTGATATTAATTCGTAATTAATAAAGAGACTTATAGGCTGAGGGCAAATTCTTGATTCAATTAAAATGAGTCTTTGATACTCGTGAATGAGTATTTGAACTGGATGAATCCACCTTTTATCTCCGTTAACGAGTATTTGAACTGGATGAATCCACCTTTTATCTCCGTTAACGAGTATTTGAACTGAATGAATCCACCTTTTATCTCCGTTAACGAGTCTTTGAACTGGATGAATCCACCTTTTATCTCCGTTAACAAGTCTTTGAACTGGATGAATCCACCTTTTATCTCCGTTAACAAGTCTTTGAACTGGATGAATCCACCTTTTATCTCCGTTAACGAGTATTTGAACTGGATGAATCCACCTTTTATCTCCGTTAACGAGTCTTTGAACTGAATGAATCCACCTTTTATCTCCGTTAACGAGTCTTTGAACTGAATGAATCCACCTTTTATCTCCGTTAACGAGTCTTTGATATTAAATATATTGCGATCGCAGCTTAAAACATATAAATTTAGGCAGAGCGATGTCTGACCACAAGCCGCTCTGCATCTACGCCAGTCGTTAAGGGCACTTGCGTTAAAACCCGATTGCTAGCTTTAATCAAATCTGCTGCCTTTTCGCCAATCATAATTGTGGGTGCATTGGTGTTTCCCGTGGTAATAGTTGGCATAATGGATGCATCTACAACACGCAACCCTTCAACACCATGTACCCGCAGTTCGGGATCTACCACTGAATCTAAGTCCGTTCCCATTTTGCAAGTGCCGACAGGGTGGTATACAGTGTCACAGGTTTCCCGGATGTAAGCGAGGAGAGCTTCATCACTCTTATTTTCAGCACCGGGAGCAGCTTCCTCGCCTCGGAACTCATCAAATACATTTGACTGGAATATCTGGCGGATAATTTTGATCCCTGCAAGCAGCTTTTGCAAATCGGATTCACTCTTGAGATAATTCATCCTGATTACAACTGGGTCATTGGGCGAAGCAGAACGCAAGGTGAGATGACCACGGCTTTGGGGATTAGTCAGACAGGCTGTAGCAGTAAATCCTGGGCCTTCGCGGGAGTATGCAGGATGTGTCCGCAAAACAGGGCCAGAGTGAAACTGCAAATCTGGTGCAACATCTAAACGACCTTCAGTATGCAAGAATAATCCAGCTTCAGCGATATTGCTGGTTAAGGCAGGTTGTAAATCCTGAGTTGCTTGGTGTGCAACGCCGACATGAAGATGATCTTGGAGGTTTTGACCGACACCGGGCAAATTAACAACTACAGGAATATCTAGCGATCGCAGATGTTCTGCATTCCCAATTCCAGAGAGCATCAGCAGTTTAGGTGAATCGAACGCACCAGCACTGAGAATAACTTCCTGATTTACAAAGGTTTGGTGTATTGTTCCCTCGTGCAGATACTCGACTCCAATAGTGCGCGTTCCCTCAAACAGTAGCCGAGTCACTAATGCACCAGTGGTAACTGTTAAATTGGGGCGATCGAGAATTGGCAGCAGAAATGCAGTTGCTGTACTTTGTCGCTTACCATCTTTAACTGTTAACTGATAAAGTCCTGCACCTTCTTGTTGTACGCCATTGAAATCAGGATTGCGCTCATAGCCTAGTGCGACGGCTGCTTCCACAAATAGTTGTGATGTCATGCTAGGAGCAATGGGATCTGTGACATTCAATAATCCATCAACACCGTGAAATTCGGATGCACCACGCTGCTGGTTTTCAGATTTCTTGAAGTATGGCAACACATCTTGGTAACTCCAACCATGATTGCCTAATTCTTGCCAGCGATCGTAATCATGCCGATTGCCTCGAATATAAATCATGGCATTGATCGAACTGCTGCCACCCAAGACTTTCCCGCGCGGACAATAGATTTTGCGGTTATTTAGGTACGGTTCTTCTTCCGTAAAATATGCCCAGTCAACCTCAGTACCCCATAGTTTTATCCAGTCTACAGGAACTTGATGCTCTGGTAAGGTAGCTGGATTACCTGCTTCGAGTAATAATACGGTTGTTTTACCGTCTTCTGTTAGCCGATTGGCAACAACGCAGCCCGCCGAGCCTGCACCAATGACAACATAATCATATTCACTCATAATATTCTCTTTGTTAATGACAACTTTTCTAGAGAAATACTTTTTTTATCATATAATTCTGTGACTGCAATATTTCTTGTTTGTCTCTCAACTAAAAGAATAAAGTCTTTGAACTGCGTGAATCCACCCTCTCAACTCCATTAATGAGTCTAGGCTAAGGATAAATTATTAATTTAATAAAAAAAATCTGACCTTTCACGTCAGATAGAAAAGCTAACGCTAAACCTAAACCCTGAGAAAGTTTCCTTACTAGGGAATGGAAGCGAAGTTTTCTAGATAAGAGTAAAAAGTCAGATATTAGAATGAGTGGAAAAAGAGATTGCGTTTGTCCTACTACCAGGTAGAATCAATGCTCAGTTCACCTGGAACTAAGCTTAATAAATAGGCAAAGGAATTAACCACGACCCCAGTCGCGATCGCGTTCATAGCGACGGTTATTGTCATAAATGTTGCGAAGGTTATTATCGCGTTCATAGCGGCGATTATTCTCGCGTTCATAACGACGCTTATTATCGCGGTCATAACGGCGATTATTATCGCGGTCATAACGGCGATTATTCTCGCGTTCATAACGGCGATTATTCTCGCGGTCATAACGGCGATTATTATCGCGTTCATAACGGCGATTATTCTCGCGTTCATAACGGCGATGATCGTTGTCACGAATGTTCCGAAGATCGTTCTGGCGGTCATAGTCATCATTTCTATGGTGACGACTATGACGTTCGTAGTTACCATCATCGTTGCGTTGATAGCTGTAGCTATCTAACTGAGCAACATCATACGCTGGTGTACTAGCATCAACTTTTGGAGAAATAGCCAAAGCTGAAGCAGATGCTATCAAGCCGGCGAGCAAAATAGAGGTAAAGCGGTTCATGATGTGAGTCAAAAATTATTGACAGTAATTTATGCAAGTCCAGTCTGTTTAGGAAGAGCAGATTCCACAAGTCTTTAAATCAATCCTAACAGTGTTGAATAACTCGAAAAGTTTTCTTGAGTGTGGTGATTGAGAAAAGTTTTGTTGTCTGTGATACTTTCTGACCTGCAAAATCTAGTGAAAAGTTAAAATTAAAATGGATTTTTAAACTGGGTGAATCCACCTCTGAACTCCGTTAATGAGTATTCAAGACTCATGAATTCACCTGATAACTCTGCTTCCTGCTTTCTTTGAAAGATTTTACTTTTCCTCAATTTGTCGGAAATTGAACATACTTCGAGGCAATGACAACGGCTTTTTCAAAGTCGGCGGGATTCACAACGCCCAAAAGAGAGCGTTCTTCGTCATTCAAAGGTAAGCTTACAGGTTTCCCTGCCTCTACAAAAAACTGCTCACCCCCTGCTGGTGTAACCCAATTCAGTATTTTGGCAGGTTTTGACTCAATGTTCTTAAAACTATGACATTGACCTTTGGCAAAATTCAGGAAGGTTCCGGGAGTTGCAACGATAGTCTGCTCGCCAATCTGGTACTCAACCTCTCCCTCAAGAATGTAGTGCGCTTCGTCCGTTTGGTCATGGCTGTGAGGTGGTATAACGCTTTGCGGTTGCATCACAATCTCGTATACCCCATACTCTCCATTTGTATCTTTTCCTGTAGCCAGAATGGTATATAAGTCACCTAGCACCAAATATGTGGAACCCTGACCTGGCGGAACTAACATAGATTTAAAATTGACTGTCATAATAATTACTCTCCTTTATTTGTGGTTAATAAATTAAACCGTGCTTCAATATTAATTAGAAGTTATTGGTTCAAAATAAAAACAGGGTTAAGTCTACCTATATATATGTATTTATTAATTGCTTAACTCTGAAAAGCTTGCAAGTTAAATATAAATTTCTCAACATTCATAACTGCGAGAAATTCAGCACTATATAGTATTATCAGTAGGTTTAAATCAATTTATGCAAAAATTTTTATTTATGTCTGTTTGGTGGTCATGGATGAATCCACCTTTGAACTCCGTTAATGAGTCTTTGATATTAAATATGCTACGTAAGCGTACCCTTCGTGAAGCAAGCTACGCGTAGCGTCTCGTAGAGAAGCTCGTCATAGACATCGCACCTTTGCCAAAACCTACCAGCTAGCCAATAATCTAATCTACTAGACAAAACGCACACCAATTATGATTAGTGTGCGTCTGCGGCTAGATTTTAGAAATTCTCGAACTTAGCGATCGCATCCCTTATCTTATCCACTACCTCATCGACAGGGATAACTCCCAATTCCCCAGAAGCGCGAGTACGGATACTCAAGGTATTGGTTTCCACTTCCTTGGCTCCCACCACTGCCATCACGGGTATTTTTTCTTTCTCTGCATTGCGAATTTGTTTACCCAAGCGATCGCCACTGGTATCAACTTCTGCACGGATGCCCAATGCACGCATCTTCGCCACTACATCTTTAGCAAAGTCTAGCTGTGTGTCACCCACGGGTAATAATCTAGCTTGCACTGGCGCTAACCACAAAGGAAAATCACCTGCATATTCTTCAATTAAGATCCCAATTAGCCGTTCCAGCGAACCAAAAGGCGCACGGTGAATCATCACAGGGCGTTTGCGAACACCATCTTCGGCAACGTACTCTAAATCAAAGCGTTCTGGCAAGTTGTAATCTACTTGTACAGTTCCTAATTGCCATTCCCGTTCTAGGGCATCACTGACAATAAAATCTAGTTTAGGCCCGTAAAAAGCCGCTTCCCCAATTCCCTCAAAATGTTCCATTCCCAAGGTTTCAACTGCGCGGCGAATAGCATTTTCAGCCTGGTTCCAAGCTTCATCAGAACCGATATACTTATCACTAGCTGGATCGCGGAAACTCAGTCGTGCTTTGAAATTCCCCAATTGCAAAGTCTTAATCACTGACAATATTAGATCGACTACCTTGAGGAATTCGTTATCTAACTGTTCTGGGGTGACAAATATGTGGGCATCATCTTGAGTGAAACCCCGCACCCGTGTTAAACCACCCAATTCCCCTGATTGTTCGTAGCGGTAAACAGTACCAAATTCTGCTAGCCGCATCGGTAATTCCCGATAGGAACGCAACTCGCTTTTATATATTTGGATGTGAAAAGGGCAATTCATGGCTTTGAGAACAAAGCCTTGTTCCTGTGCAGCAGCTTCCTCATTTTCTGCCATCATCGGGAACAGATCGTCTTTATATTTCTGCCAGTGTCCAGAGGTTTTAAATAAATCCACTCTGCCAATATGAGGGGTGACAACCTGCTGGTAGCCACGTTTGATCTGTTCTTGCTTGAGGAAGTCTTCTAAAGTACTCCGCAACAAAGTACCTTTGGGTGTCCATAAAGGTAAACCCGGCCCTACTTGGTCAGAAAATATAAATAATCCTAGTTCCTTACCTAGTTTCCGGTGATCTCGCCGCAGCGCTTCTTCTTTGCGTCGCTTATATTCAGTGAGTTGTTCTGGACTTTCCCAAGCGGTGGCGTAGATGCGTTGTAGTTGGGCTTTAGTTTCATCCCCACGCCAATAAGCGCCAGCAACGCTTTCTAGCTCAATTGCTTTCGGGTTTAATTCACTGAGATTTTCCAGATGAGGCCCCGCACACAAATCCCACCATTCATTCCCCAGGTGGTAAATCGTGATGGGTTCGTTCTTGATATCTGCCAGAATTTCTAGCTTGTAAGGTTCCTTAATTTCCTGAATCCGGCGTTCGGCTTCTTCTCGGCTGACTTCTTCCCGAATTACTGCCAATTTACGATTGATAATCTTCGCCATCTCTTTTTTGATGGCTTTGAGATCGTTTTCGCTAAATGGTTCTGGGTTGTCGAAGTCATAGTAAAAACCGTTTTCAATCCAAGGGCCGATTGTAACTTGTGCCTTGGGAAACAGCTTTTGTACCGCCATTGCCATTACATGGGAAGCAGTGTGGCGAATCTTTTTTAAGTTCTCCGATTCGCTGGTACGCGGTAAATAAATTTTTTCGACTTGTTCTGACTGTTGTGACTGATTTGATGAATTTGGCGACATTGGCTGCTGAACCGTTGGCGAAGTGATTACAAAGGGTGATTTATCTGAATCTGTAGGCTTATTCAACTATAACGACTTTGGTTAAGTAGTCATTTGTCATTTGTCCGTTGTCATTTGTCCGTTACGAATAACTAATAACTAATAACTTTGCGTAGCGGTTTGATTCTGAGTCCTGAATTTTGACTCCTGAATTCTTCTTCAATCCAAAAATAAAGATAAATTTTTGATTTGTTACCTGAGTTGGAAATTCAGGATTGCCCGCGAGCGCTAAATTCTCTTATGAATTGCAACTCGGTGTCATATATACCTATAGTTACCTCTCCAAAGGCACTGTACAAACCAGATATCAAGACTATATAATAAATTTTGTGCCCTTTGTTACAAAATTTTACATCCAGAAATTATGAGAGAAATCTAAAAAGTATTAAGAAACGTAAATAACGTTAATATTAGTAAGCAAGTTTGAAATATCTCTCTCATTTATGTCAGACTCAAATTTACCAGGGACAGAGTTGCTGAAAACGGTTTTAGATCCGCTGCTGGAAGATTTTCAGCATTGGTTTACGCGATCGCGCCATTTACTCGAAACTGAGGAACTCTCATTTATGAGTCACCAAGAGCAATCTGACTTGCTCTTGCGGGTTAAGCAAGCACAGGATGAACTAAATACGGCGAAGATGCTATTTAATGCAACTGATAAACAAGTCGGAATTGATATGGCAACGTTAATACCTTGGCATGAATTAGTAACAGAATGTTGGAATGTCGCAATGCGCTTTCGTCAAGGACGTGAAGTCTAAGCGCGCTAAATTTCGGCAGACAACTTAGCGATGTCTCTTGACTTACCAAAGAAGCGTCTACGCAAGATGGTAAATCAGTCGTTAAAAAGATAGTAGAAAACTCTTAACAATTTCTTAACATTAACTGGATTAGCAAAATAATGTATCCTATGCTACCGTAAGTGGAATAACGGTTGACAAATAGCTCCATATAAATGTAAGCGCCTGAAAAGTGCGTAGAATAATCGTCTTAACTGTGAGTACAGTATCGGCGAAACAAAGCGTTACAAAATAAAGTTTTAAAAATTGCTGTTCTGGAGGAAAATCAAATGTTACATCTGCTTTACATTCTTGCTTTTACAATCCTTGCATTTATAGCTGTTGGCAACTTAATTCGTAACCTGATTATGTTCAGTTTCGATCGGGAGCGAACTTACCCGACAAATTCCTCGCCAATGAATAATCAAGGCAACTATGGTTATTATTCATCAAAAAAACAGTTTGTACCCCATCCAGAGTTGTTAGATAGCGCTGGAAACTTAATTAAAGAGCCACTTTTGGTAATGCGTTCGATTAACGTTGAAGATGCGCGTCAACATCTCGATGCACTTTACGAAGCATCCCCAGGAAATAAAAGAGATAATTCCGAAGAAGTATAACGTAGAGACGCAATTAATCGCGTCTGTTAGCAATTTGGGTGTAAATGATTGTTGTTTTTACATCCTTAATTTTTTTTAGTAGAAATTTATTATCATCTTTGAATTTGAGGCGATCGCATCGTTAGGCGGGTAAGTTAACAGTTTTTACAACAAAGTGTATTGACAACGTAAATACATCTTACCTAGACTATGAGGTATGGATGTTTTTTTTGTGCTTAATGGTGTCACCTTCGTTTGAAACCAAGAGAAAGCTTGGATTAATCCTAGCTATCATGACGGTATAACATCTCAGCAAGGCGTAGAAGCTTTCTTCGATTCGTTTCTAGTGGTGGTTGATGCAAGCCGGAATGATGAGGAGCGAGATGCTGTGATTGGCTTGGACAGACGATGGAATCTTTTGTAAGTCGTCTAGATTGAGCGTGAAAACGACATGATTCGGCTCATCTCCCTTGGAAAGGGACGCGCAAGTAACGTGAATACTATGAAAGCTGAAGTTTTAAAAAAGCGACTCGATAAAAATCGTCCAATGACGACAATCACAATTCGTATTCCCGAAGATGTGATTGAGGATTTGAAGCGAGTAGCACCATTGTTAGGGTTTTCTGGTTATCAGCCATTAGTTCGTGCTTACATTGGACAAGGACTTCGAGCCGATCTTGAGCGACTTGAGGGTGATACTGTTTCGACATTGATTGCGAGCTTGAAACGGCATGGTGTGAGTGATGAGATAATTTGTGAAGCACCAGCGAAGCGACTGGGCGGTAGCTTTCAATGCTGTGGTCGCAATCAGCAGTTAAACAAGGCAATATTCTGGCACACATCAAGATGTAGGTCTGAATTATAACTGTATAATATCTCATTTGAGCAGATATACAAAATACACTGGTACAGATAAGGTATGGGAATAGAGGGAAATTTCAAACAAATATCCGCATCTATTTTAGGGATAGGGAAACAAGATTTATATGTGTTGAACTTGTATCTTCATGCAAAAGAAGCCCTAGAAACCGGAGAAGTTCAACATCTACCTACTTACTTAAAAAAAAAGGAATTAATCATAACCTAGACGCTCTTATTGCTGAGGAGCAATGGAGAATTGGAAGACTAGATATTGATTCATATTGGCACGCAATTCACTACTTGCTAACTGAGGACATATCTTCGTGGGAAGAATGTCAGATACCTTTTATTGTTGCCCGAAAGGAGGAAAACAACCGATTGCTAATCAATGCGGTGATGGGCAGAACTTCAATTGAAGGAACAAAAGGTAGTTTCAAAGATTTCGGCCCTGTAAAATATCTTGTTCCTTCAGAAACTCAGCAAATCTCCGAAGCGCTGCTTCAAATTTCAGAAAAAGAGTTTACTAAGAGATATGAAGAAGCTTGTGTGCTGAATCCAGATGTTTACAGAACATTATGGGATGAGAAAGTAGATGAATATTGGTATATATTTCAGTGTATTTCAGAGTACTACAGAATAGCTGCTGAAGAAACCAGAGGTATGCTGCTCTACCTCGGTTGTTTTTCCGGGGTTGATTTCATGTGGGAAATGCAAGACTAATGCCGTAGGTTAACAATTCAGTTGCAACGGACTGAAGGAAACCCTGGAGTTGATGCAAAAGTTATCTACGGCGGCTCAATTTTGAGATTATGCCAGCAAGCGATGTCTACAACGGGCTACGCCTACGCACTAAATCATAAAATAGGGAGTAGTAAATTAATTCCCTACTCCCTATTCTCTTTCTAAGCTTCAATAACTACTCGAAGATTACCCCGTTTTTTCGCAACGCGACAAGCAGTCGTAGTCCCAGAACGCTCAAATTCCAAATCGAGGATGGTGGGGCCGACTCGCAAATTATGAAATGACAGGCGATTAATCGATTCTGGCAAAGCGGGGTCGATTATTCGCAAGCAGTTATTTTGAGCATCAGGCACCAAGTTGACCATCATTTGCAGTAGTTGGAAAACACTACCCGTAGCCCAAGCTTGGGGAGTACAAGCAACCGGATACTGCACAGGAGCATTATCACCATTCCGTTCGTAACCGCAGAAAAGTTCTGGAGGACGTTGATAGGGTTGTTGCTCAGTCATGTCAAATAAACCTTGGAATATTTCTAAGGCTTGATCGATAAGACCGAGCGATCGCAATCCCATTGCGATCAGAGCGTTATCATGGGGCCAAACTGAACCAATGTGATAACCCATAGGATTATAAGCGGGTGACAAACTACTTAGAGTCCGAATGCCCCAACCATTAAACATATCTGGTGCCCGCAACCGTTCTGCTACACTGTGAGCTTTTTCGTCTGTGAAGAGTCCCAATTGCAGACAATGACCAGGATTTGAGGTAATACTGTCTACTGGCTTACCTTCTCCATCCAAAGCCAGGGCGCAGAAATCTTGGTCTTCCACCCAAAAATCTCGATTAAACCGAACCTTAAGATTTCTGGCCTCTTCTTGCCAACGATCTGCCAAATCAAGCCGCTTCTTCATCCTAGCTATTTCTGCTAGGCGCATTTTTGCAGCATAGACGTAAGCTTGTACCTCACAGAGGGCAATTGGCCCGTTGGCTAATTCTCCCTTGCGGTCTACGATACAGTCGCCAGAGTCTTTCCAACCTTGGTTTGCAAGACCGCGTTTCGATGTACGGAAGTAGCTGAGATAAGTGGTTTGTTTCGTATTGCGATCGATCCACTCCATTGCCGCTAGAGCATTGGGCCAAAGTTGCTCTAGGAGTTCTCCATCGTGAGTCCAAGCATAATGTTCGGCATAGAGCAGCAGCCACAAAGGAGTGGCATCAACAGTACCGTAATAAGGTGTATGGGGAATCTCTTGACAACGAGCCATTTCTCCCAAACGTAACTCGTGCAAAATCTTACCCGGTTCTTCTTCGCGCCATTCGTCGTCAATTTTTCCTTGGTATGTCGCCAGTAATATCAGAGTTTCCTTGGCGATTTGCGAGTTTAACATCAGGCTTTGGGAAGCTGTAATCAGCGAATCTCGCCCAAATAGCGTCGAAAACCACGGTACTCCCGCAGAAACAGTCTTATGCTTACCAAAAGATTGGCGCAACAAATACATATCTTGTTCAGCCCGCTCAATCACTCGATTGAAGGTACTCTTATCTGAGCTAATACGGGTAATTTGTTGTACCCAGTGTTGCTCCTCCATCCACTCAGCAGCTTTCGCTTGTCCTAAGGTAGTGGCAGCACTCACGGTTGAACTGGACTGATTGTTTCTCAACATATTCACTCGGTAGCCCAGCTTTTGAGTTTCGTGAGAAGCCAACTCTAGCTGCCAAACCGCAGTGTAACCCTTGAAATAGTCTGGTTGCCAATGCTGGAATAAAATCCGGGATTCCATCACCGAGCCATCCAAACCTTGATAGGCGAGTGTTAAGGATTCTTCCCTAGAGACAGATGGCTCTTTAGGTACTGGTGCAACACCATCGACGTGAGAAAATGTTCCTTCCTCAGTCGTCGGTTCTACTAGGCGTAAAAGCCTACCTCGTTTTTCTCTGTCATAGCCCCGAACTTCAAATAAATCTACAAAATCCGCATCAAAGCTGATACTTAGTTCAAAATTGACAGTGGTTGTGCTGTAGTTAGATACTTCTATTTCTTCAAATAGTGCCCCATTCAGCACGATTTCTCGGCGAATTCCGATAGTCTCGGCTTTCAGACGTTCGTCGATTTTGGGGTTCGTACACAAAACTGAGAGTGCAAAACCTTTCTCAGCAGTACTACTGAGGAGTACAGGCGATCGCCCTTCAATTTGTAACTCCAAGCGATTGAGAAATCTCGTATCACAACAAAACAGTCCCATACTGGGATTGCCATCGTTGAGGGAACAGCCAGAAATATTCCCGATAGTATCTGTCACAAAAAATAAATCATCATCTTTAACCGTTAGTGTCGGTTGCGATCTTTCAGCCACAACACAAGGCCACTCCGGGATCGGTAATTGTTCGGCAGGAATAAAAGTTTTTCCATCCAGAAAAATTTTTTCTGGGGTCATTAGCATATCCGGGGTCATTAGACAAAATTCCGCGTACAGGTCTATATTTTTGTCGTCTTTTGAGTAGAAGTCTGTTGCCCAAGAGACATAGGGAAAGAATAAATACCCTTTTGCTTTGAGACAGAGCAACTAAATTTATTTAGGTCGAAAAAAGAAAGATTTGTGTCGAGACACGTAGTTTAAACAAAGAACAGCGTATCGTAGAGAGGCACAAGATGCGGAGTCAGGTCAGTTATCTTGCCCTGCTTTTACAGTGCTTTTCAAGTAATTCATCTACACTACCTCCCCACTTCATACTCCCTGTCTCAGTCTTGGTCTAAATATCTGAAAATCGCTGTAAGTATGGGGTTTTCCTTTTGCCCTCATCTCTGGTGTTTCTTGTTCATTCTCACAATTTCCGAAAAAAAGACGCTCTTTAAAACTCGTTTTAGCTATTCGAGCCAAAATAATCCTGACATATTGCTGACAAAATAGCAGCGCTTATATCCATATAAACAAATCTTGTTGAAGGATGCAGAAGGACGTTCGGCGAGCGTTCAATCGAGCCGCAGGAGGCGGCAGGAAGACTGCCCTGTCTACGACACGCTGCGCGAACAGCAATAACTGTCTTTCGTCGATAAATTTATATTTTATAAGCGTGAAGTCAAGACTGAAAACTGAGGATTTTGAGCTAATTTATTAGCCGTTGAACTTTCAAATACACAAGATATATAGTATACTCAGCAAAAACGTGGAACTTACAGTTTTTGTTGAATATAGAGAACATTTATTTAGTATACGATTTTGTTTTAAATAATCTTTGATATTTGATTAGACTAATTTATGATAATTAATTGATTAAGTTTAATCACTAATCATTGATTAAGTTATGTGAATATCGCAGTCATGATTTGTGGCTAAGAAAATTTATTTAGCGAGCAGAAATCAACGTCGGCAAAGTAGGCGATGTCTACGACGGGTTATTTTGCCGACGCATGGACTGTAAATCGATCGTCCGTGGTTATTAGCGAATACAGTAGTTAAAACTATACAAGAATTAATGTTTTAATACTTATTCCTGAAAGACTTTACCTGAGAATGTATATTGGGCGTAATAGATTGTCAATCAACAAATCAAATTCCACACCCCTTAGTTGGTAACGAAGTGTTGCGACTGCTTTGGCGAAAAGCGCTTTTTAGCGTTCTTTACATATTGCAGCTGTCTATTTAACTTGAGAGTCCCTTGAAATTTGTACAATGCAGCTGTGACGTGGATCTGATCGAGGTTGAGCGTTTAACAATAATTCATGAGCATTTCGACTTCTGTGCTGAGTGATCTGCTAAAGTCCCTACCCTACTTGCGGCCCCAGCTATATTTTAAGGCTTCACTAACGGCGCTCTCCCACGCGATGGAAGATCAAGTTTTGGCTGCGACTTTAGCTAAACCCCTTGTAATTGCTAGTTTCCAGCGAGAGCGATTCTACCGCCAAGAAGCTCATCGCTACCAGCGACTTGCTTTGCGAAGTAATCAAATATATGTATTATCTGCTCCAGAAACGGATTTTGCCAACAGTTCAGAACACTACGAAAAAGTGGCTTTTGAGTCAACGGATGGCTTAAGTCAGGAGTGGCATTTGGTCGTGATTGCTGACAATTATGCTACTTGTCTGGTTTGCCGAGAAAACCTTGGTTCTCTTGCCAAAAACAAGCAACTACCGGAACTAAGCCCTAATCTGGATATAGACACAGCCCGAAGATTTGAGGGAATTTGGACATCGGAAAGAGGAGCTAGCCTCAAAGCAGCCGAATTGCTGTTAGATAGGGTTTTGGTTTACAGACCAGAACTGACAAGTAAAATTCAAGAGGCACGTGAGAGGTTTGGCATTGGGGAGCCGCGAAACTACTCTGGAGCTGAACAGGTAAACGAGTATGCCTGTGATATTGATACAGATCCCTTTGTGCAGCGCTTAGTAACTTATTTGCAAGCTAGTCAGTACAAATTGCACAAAGCCTACCGTTCTATTGCTGCCCAAGCACGAAAAGAACGCTTAGTCAACTCAATTAGTACTGCCATTCGGCGATCGCTCGATCCTCACGAAGTTCTCCAGGTGGCTGCACAAGAATTAGGACAACACCTAGAAGCTTGTCGCTGTTTAATTTACCGCGCTCAAGCTACCGATAGCCAAGCCATAATTGAACATGAGTTTTTGAATCCCGGTGTTTTATCTGTTTGTGGGCAAACCTGGGAGTTAGAGAAAAATTCCCTATTTCGGGACATCGTAGAACAAGGCGAAGGTGTTTGTGTGAGCGATACGCTGAGTGACCCCCGTGTTACCAAATCGCCAGGACTTTCCACGATCGCCAAAAAGTTTGCCATTCGTTCTTGGCTGATGGAACCAGTATTTTATCAAGGGCGATTATTGGGCATTGTGGAGTTACACTACTGCCGGATGCCACCCCATGAGTGCCAACCTGGAGAATTGGATTTGGTAGAAGCGATCGCTACCCAAGTAGGAGCAGCTCTCATCCAAGCGGAAGCTTACGCTAACCTAGAAGAACTTAACCAGCAGCTAGAAGCTCTAGACCGCACCCGCAGCAACCTCATAGCCATAACTGGACACGAACTGCGTACTCCCCTATCCACAATTCAAGTGTGCCTGGAAAGTCTTGCTACCGAACCAGATATGCCCTTGGAGTTGCAGCAGGTCATGCTCAACACAGCTCTTTCCGACTCAGAGCGGATGCGAAAACTGGTACAAGATTTTCTTACACTTTCCAACTTGGAAAGCGGCCGGGTGGAATGGCATCCAGAATCCCTCACCTTACAAGAATGTGTGGATTTAGCACTCAGCCGAAATCGCACGCGTTCCTCAATGGAAAAGCCGCCCCAAATCAAGACTCAAATTGCCGAAAACCTACCTTTAGTCAGAGCAGATGGTGATTGGCTAGTCGAAGTATTGGCAAAACTCATGGACAATGCTTTGAAATTTACACCACCCGAAGGAGAAATCACAATTAAAGCGATTTACAACACCCGTCAAATGGTCGAGGTGACTGTAGCTGACACTGGACGCGGCATTGAACCAAATCGTTTAGAAGTAGTTTTTGACCGCTTCTATCAAGAAGAAGGAGCGCTGCGCCGCACCACTGGCGGGACTGGACTTGGTTTAGCAATTTGCCGTCAAATTGTTAATGGCTGGGGTGGGCAAATTTGGGCAGAGTCAACTGGCAAAGACCAGGGTAGTCAGTTTCACTTCACCATCCCGATTGTTCGGAGTAGCCAAGAGGAAAAACGGACAAAAGTCAAGAGTAAATAGGTATTAGTCCTTTGTCATTAGTCCTTTGTCATTAGTCATTAGACATTGAGCATGGGGTATTAATTTTTAACAAATGACAAAGAACAAAGGAAAAATGACTAAAAACTGTTACAGTCTATGACGCGATCGCAATATGATCGTGGTTGCGGTGTTAGGATTCCCTAAAAACGTTGAGAGAATCATCTTTATGGCAGAAACACTCTCTGGACAAACCCCGCTATTTGCTGGCAGCACTGGTGGCTTGCTAAACAAAGCAGTAGTTGAAGAAAAGTACGCTATCACTTGGACTAGCCCGAAAGAGCAAGTATTTGAATTGCCTACAGGTGGTGCTGCTGTTATGCGGAAAGGTGAAAACCTGCTGTATATAGCTCGTAAAGAATATGGCATCTTTTTGGGCGGTCAGCAACTTCGCAAACTCAAAATCACAGATTACAAAGTTTACCGGATTTTACCCAACGGAGAAACTACCTTACTTCACCCAGCTGATGGTGTCTTCCCCGAAAAAGTAAATGAAGGTCGTGATAAAGTGCGTTTTCTCCCACGCAGGATTGGGCAAAATCTCAACCCATCACAGATCAAGTTTAGTGGTAAAACTACCTATGATGAATAGGGAGTAAGACTGGGGATTGGAGAGCAGAGGAGCAGAGGAGCAGAGGAGCAGAAAAGCAGGGGGGGAAGTTACAGCAAATTTTCCCCTCTGCCCCTTATCCTCTCTGCCCCTCTGCTTATTGTGCTCCATACCCTTCATGAGTGCTGAGTTAGGAGTGCTGAGTTAGGAGTTATTATTTCTCCTCTGCTCCCCTGCTCCCTTGGTCACTGAGCGTAGCCGTACCACTTCGTGGAAGCAAGCTACGCGTAGCGTCTGTCTGCGACACGCTGCGCGAACGTAGAGAAGTGCTGCCCCCCGCCCCTCTGCTTCTTTATGCCCCATCCCTAAGCAATTTATGGTATTCCCCGATTTCTCCGAATTTTCTCAACTAGCTCTACAAGGCAACTTCGTCCCGGTATATCAAGAATGGGTGGCGGACTTAGATACGCCTGTATCCGCTTGGTATAAAGTTTGTGCGGGTCAGCCTTATAGCTTTTTGTTGGAATCGATAGAAGGTGGGGAAAAGCTGGGACGCTATAGTTTAGTGGGCTGCGACCCGGTGTGGGTTTTGGAAGCAAGGGGCGATCGCACGACTCAAAAAAACCGCGATGGTTCGCAAGTGGTGTTTGCTGGCGATCCTTTTACAGCTTTAGCCGAATGTTTAGCACCTTATCACCCAGTGAAATTACCACAGCTACCACCAGGAATTGGCGGTTTGTTTGGGTTTTGGGGCTATGAATTGATTCAGTGGATTGAGCCGCGTGTGCCAATTTATTCACAAGATGAGCGGAATATACCTGATGGGTTGTGGATGCAGGTAGACCACTTGTTGATTTTTGACCAGGTGAAGCGGAAAATTTGGGCGATCGCTTATGCTGATTTACGTGACCCGAATGTAGATTTGAAAGCAGCATATCAACAAGCTGGCGATCGCGTCAGCCAAATGCTCGAAAAGCTATCTTTGCCCCTATCGCCGGAAAAAACTCGATTGGAATGGAATCCGCCTGGGAGCAGGGGAGCATCGCTTCGGCTCATTTCGGCTACGCTCAATGACCAACGCTCAGTGACCGAGGAGCAGGGGAGCAGCACTTCGGCTCCCTTCGACTACGCTCAGGGCAAGTCGCTCAGTGACCGAGGCGCAGAGGAGTATAAGAGTAATTTTACCCGCCGTGATTTTTGTGCCAGCGTTGAGAAGGCGAAAGATTACATTAAAGCGGGCGATATTTTTCAAGTAGTAATTTCCCAACGACTATCAACAACATACACAGGCGACCCTTTTGCCCTTTATCGGTCGCTACGTCAGATAAATCCTTCGCCTTACATGGCTTACTTTAACTTCCAAGATTGGCAAATCATCGGTTCCAGTCCTGAAGTGATGGTGAAAGCCGAAATCGATTCAGATGGTGGAGTAATAGCGACAGTACGCCCAATTGCTGGGACGCGTCCGCGAGGTAAAACTACTAAGGAAGATGCAGCTTTCGCTGAAGATTTACTCCAAGACCCCAAGGAAATTGCCGAACACGTGATGCTTGTGGATTTAGGGCGCAATGATTTGGGGCGTGTTTGTCAAAGTGGTAGCGTCAAAGTTGATGAGTTAATGGTGGTTGAGCGCTACTCCCATGTAATGCACATTGTTAGCAATGTTGTGGGTAAATTAGCAGTTGGTAAGACAGCATGGGATTTACTGAAGGCTAGCTTCCCAGCAGGTACGGTAAGCGGCGCACCCAAGATTAGGGCGATGGAAATTATCCACGAGTTAGAGTCTAGTCGTCGTGGTGTTTATTCCGGTGTGTATGGGTATTACGATTTTGAAGGTCAATTAAATACTGCGATCGCAATTCGCACAATGGTAGTGCATGATAATACCGTCAGCGTACAAGCTGGTGCAGGTTTGGTAGCTGATTCTGAGCCAGAAAAAGAATACGAAGAGACGCTGAATAAAGCTAGAGGCCTATTAGAGGCGATTCGTTGTTTGCGTTGAAGTAGTGAATAGCACACAGGTTAGAGATGACAAATATTTCCTGTAATCTGTCACCTCTCCCCTAACACCAATCCTTTTTTCTACCTGTTATGGTTCCTTTCGCATACAATTAATTGCACACTGGTTTTTATTGCTTAATTGTAAAACCGGGCTTGATATAAGTACAGTAACAGTTCGATCTGCGGTATGAGCATCCAGACCAGACTTTAAAAGTTGATGTACCAATACCCTTCTATTTTGAATTACATAGGTTTTACTTTGAACAGCAAGATGTTTGGAAACGATTTGTGCTACTTCTAAGCCCACGTATCCACAATATCGCGATAAATTGGGAAGCTTTATAAATCCAATCAACATCAAACTTTTTCCAAAGCTAAATAGAGTTTTTTAAACTTATTGAAAATTTAAAAGAAGTCCTGGTATCCAAATCCAAGACCTCTATTGAAGTTACTACACACTAGAAATGAACAAACTTATTCATCCTAATTGGCTGAAGTAAATCGCCCAAAGAATTCCAGTTACTCCAATGGCAATTAAAAGGTTAGTGAAAAATCTACCGAACTCAATTTCTTGTCCCAGTCCTTTGTCATCTTGACCGGCAGTAAAAAACAATGACCAGGCTTGATTTGCATTGATAGTCTCAAAGTTGTTGAAAGCAGGTCTAAAAACAACGGGTCCAATCAAATCCTTTTTGGGATAATCAAAATCGGTTTTCATAAGTAAGTTTGCCTCTAAATTGCTTTATTCGTCAAGTGAAGAAAATTAAGAAATCTCAAAGTGTCTTCTTTAAAGGCTGGTTAGCCAGCCAATCAAACCGTGTCCGGTGATTACTTCTACAACTATGAGTGAAACAAAAGCAATCATTGCCAAACGCCCATTGAGTTTTTCGGCATATTTGGTGAATCCTATCTGCGGAGTTTCATCAACATAAACCTTGGGTTCAATCGCAAATCTGTTGATTTGACTGCGTTCGTTAATGGTAAAGCCTTTACTTGCCATTTTTGATTCTTTGTTCTTGCTCTCTGTAAATGAATATTAACTATTGTAAATATTTTTTGCAACTACTTGACATAGAAATAAAAGTAGTAACAGCCGTACCAATTGAGTAGTGTATTTCAGACGTGTACGAGAACTAGGCGTGTCTACAGTCGGCTCAATACTGTTCGGTAAAGGCAAGAGACGCGATGAATCGCCGTCAAGACGAAAGACTGATTATTGTAGAGACGGCGATTTATCGCACCTTTAGCGATCCAAAATTTTCATCAAAAAATCCTAACCGAACCATATTGACAGTCAGCTGTGACGCTTATGATGCTCGATAGCGCATAGGTGCAGCTAAGGATTATGAAAATTTTATGCACACAAAAGTACCAACTGGATTAAATTAAACATCAGTAAAAATTATTAATAATATAACTAGAACTTATCAATATATAACTGAGAAGGTATTGCTTATTTGTAACGAACTTGTTATGTTTCTTTACATAAAGATACAAAACCAGCATCAATGCGTTAAATCCCTGTTAATCAAGGCTTTCTAAATAACCATGCAGTTGAGCCTGCAATGTGCTTTGCCAAGTATCTAAACTCAATGGCAACGGCATCACTATGCCTTTATTAAAGCTATGTCTACAACAGGCTTTCTAGTGATGCAAAAACTACTGAGTGCCTTTATTAACATCTAAACGCATTTTTCATCGGTCTTTGCACATTTGATTTTTCACATTCGGTAGAACTGTAATTTTCTTTTTGGAATTTCTGCTATGTCTTTTACCATCCAGTCGGCTCAAAGTATTTTTCCCGGCACCCTAGTTGCTGACGTTGTTCCAACCGTCGTCGAATCATTCTCTAAGCTCAATGCTGAAGATCAACTAGCATTACTTTGGTTTGCTTATACCGAGATGGGCAGAAGTATTACAGTTGCGGCTCCTGGGGCAGCTAACATGATCCTTGCACAAGGCTTACTCGAACAAATTAAGCAGATGCCTTTTGAGGCTCAAACGCAAGTCATGTACGATTTGGCTAACCGTGCTGATACTCCTCTGTGCCGTTCTTATGCATCCTTCACCGTGAATATCAAGTTGGGCTTTTGGTATCAGTTAGGAGAATGGATGGCTCAGGGAATCGTTGCTCCCATCCCACCAGGTTACAAGCTTTCTTCTAAAGCTGCCGATGTGTTACAAGCCATCCGCAATGCAGATTCAGGTCAACAAATTACCATCCTACGTAATACCGTAATTAGCATGGGATTCGATCCGAATGCTCCTGGTAGTTATAAAAAAGTCTCAGAGCCGGTAGCTCCTCCCACTGCACCAGCATTTCGGACTAAAGTCACCATTGAGGGCGTCAACAATCCTACGGTACTTGGCTATATCAACAACATGAATGCCAATGACTTTGATGCTGCGGTTTCTCTGTTTCGTTCCGAAGGTGCTTTGCAACCTCCCTTTGAAAGACCAATTGTTGGTCAAGACGCAATTCGCGCTTATATGCGTGAAGAATGTCAGGGATTGAAGATGCTTCCAGAGCGCGGCGTATCTGAGCCAGTGGAAGATGGCTATACCCAAGTTAAAGTTACAGGCAGAGTCCAAACCCCTTGGTTCGGAGCCAGCGTGGGTATGAATATTGCATGGCGGTTTTTGCTAGATCCCCAAGGCAAAATCTTCTTTGTAGCGATTGACTTGTTGGCTTCTCCTAAAGAACTGCTGAACCTAGTACGTAAATAGAGGGCTAGATTAATTGCTGCTTAAGCGTGGATGAGTGAAGGAGCAATCGCTACCTCACCACGCTTAAGCAAAAGAAACTGATAGGGGCTTCTTTGGTATCTTAATGTTGCGATCGCTATTGAAAACAACCTATTCAATCAGGGATCTTTTAGTTTTTAAAGTCTCAAAATATACAAAATTAGAACAAGTAGTATTGACTTCTAGAACCTTTCTCGCTCAAGAGCATCTCAACTATTCTTTACTTGTTTATATTTAAATAACAATATATCTTTGGATAGAGTAATAATTTATTCATCTACCAAGAGTAATAGATTATCAATGACTTTTTTCAATTCTTCTGAGCCGCTCCTGCGTGAAAAACAGCAAGAGCTAGATTTTCAAGATATTCAAGGTTTAGTCTGTCTCAACTACCAAATTGGAAATTTCACTCTCTTTTCAAAGTTTTATACTCGCGTCGATCAAGCATTTATTCTCTGGGGACTCATTTCATCTGGAATTTTCGTAACTGCCCAGTTTCTACCCATTAGCTGGAGTAGCCAAGCGATTTTGTGGTCAGTGCTTACCTTATTGGGTGCAGTTGGCATGGTAAGTTTAACTTGGTTTTGGGCAACTGTAGAACAGCTACGCTGGGTTGTTTATAGCTGGGCGATTTTAATCTTAATGGGTTTAATCTTGACCGATCTGAGCATTTTTTTGGGATGGGGAGAGGTGTTGATCCGTTTGTGTCCACTGTGGTTAGGATTAAGTGCCATCGGCTACTTTTGCACCGGGATAGGAATGCGTTCACGCACATTTATTTTGATGGGGTTTATTCATTTGCTGGGAATTTTAGTTTTGCCATACTGCGGTGTCATGCAGTTTCTCTCAACGGGGCTAATTATGACCGTTAGTTTACTGTTACTAGCAGAATTACAATGGGATATGCAATCTTCAAGTGATTACAACCAATTAACACTACAACAAAAGCAGTTTAACCAAGTACAGTCCCAACGGCGTCAAATGACTAGCTAAAGTTATAAAGAATTAAAATCTTACTTTAGACAAGTTTGTATAAACAATATAGCTATATCTCTTGACTAGGTAGTGTTTATACTTGAGAGAGAGAGTTTTTCACCCAACTGTTAGCTATTCTAGTTTATGAAAACAGACAGCACTGTATGGGTGTTATGCCGCTGTGGCCCAATATCAGACATCGAAGGAGAGCGATCGCAGATGTTTGAACAGTGTAAATCAATAAAAATCCTTGACGGTGTGGAGTTTTTGTCGCTTCCTCCACTTTATTATCACTTAGGGAAGGTTAAATTCTTTGTCAGAGCGGTCTGAGGTGATAGGCGTCTTGCGTTTTTTACATTACAAGTTAATTTTTGATACTCCAATATCCTTAATTCAAAATCAATTAGGGATATTGAAGTTTCATGGCTCATGTAACTATTTGTTAGTTGGCGTTTGTGTGTCAAAATATTCACGCCAACGACTAATCTGACTACCCTTAAAATCTACAACAATTACGTCATCAGCTTTATTACGACGACCTGTCGCCTTTTCTATATCTTCGTAGTACCATTCTACTGCTGCCTGATTTGCTCCAATGATAATCCGCTGGATATCTATTTTGACATCTGAATACTGTTGTTTAAAATTGGCAAGCCCTTCTCGAATTCTTTCTTGTCCCCGCCAGCATTGACCAGGTACAATTAGTTCTCCATCAACTGTAAACAATTGTGCAAGAGCATCGATATCTTGAGCAATCCATGCATCTTTAGCTTTTTCTATTAATATCTGGATATCTTGTTGGTTCATAGAATGACTGGCAAATAAAGGTGTGCTAAAAGTTAAGCTAACAAATAGAGTTCCTAACACTAGCCATTTAGATAACCAAAGCATCTAGATTTTTCTACCCTCTAAAGTATTAAGCTTATAGAGCATTAGTAAAATTTAACCAGAAATTGTTTGCATTGCGATCGCACTTGCGAAAAGTCAGGTTTTGATTGAATGCAGAATGTCTGTAGCGTTGATGTTAATTCTACAACCAAAACTGGCGATCGCCATTCAGCGAATTTGGGACAATACCTTGTAACCGCCTATAGGCTATACGGTCAGATCCATACAGTGGAACGGGTAAGCGTGGCTCTTTCAACGCTCCATGATGGAGCAAAGTGAGTTTTAGCGTTGCTTCTATTACATCTTCAATAGGTGCTTGGTGTCCTTTCTCATGTACTCTCAAACGTAGAGGATAAGGTAAGCCCATATTCTCAGAGGGTAATTTAGTAGTTACCAAAATCACTTCACGAGAAGACAAACGAAGTGCTAACCCTTGTGTAGGTGCTTTCACAACTAACTGATAATAGTTATATAATCTGGGAATACCAGACTTAATACACTCTACAAGAATAAACTTAGAATTAATTGCTTTGGCTCTTTCCTGCAAATATTCAACTTCATCACCACAAAAGCGTCCGTCACGGTAAATTAGTACAGTTTTTTCGCTGATATCAGCAGATGGGAGAAACCTTTCTAATGTTTGTTTATCAATTTCTTCACCTTCTGTAGAAACATCTTCTAACCTATAACGAATAAAATCCCCTTGTTTACCGTACAAACGAACACTTGCACACACATTTCTGCTACCGACGGTTTTCTTTTTGGGTTTTCTGGAAATATCCAAGCCGATAAAATAATCAGCAATTCCTAAAGGTTCAGCTAGAATAAAAGGCGAATTTCCCAACTTTGCTAAAATTCCTACTATTACTTGATTGAGGATGTTTTTATAATTGCTAGGGTTTTTCAAAGTATCTTCATAGATTACTTGGCTTACTATCTCAGGGTTACTACGTCGTAGTAGCCTTGAAGAAACAAAAGTATATAAGCTTCCATCATCACTATTATCAGTATGGCGATCGCTCTGTGGTAAAAAAGTCAAAACAATATCAGTAGGGATAGCTATTAAATCATCAAGGGCTTTCTCCACTTTAGCTCTGGCTTCAGCACTGCTTAAACCATTGATGGAAACGGCTTTTCTTCTATCCTCATCAATCTCAAGGCTTTCAAAGTCATAGTCTTTTAAGCGTTGTCGGAGTTGCTTAAGAAAAGATATATCAACTTTAAAATCGCCTATTTTAAGCGCTGCAATGCGAATTTTTCTGGAAGTATCTTGATAATCTTGGTGACGGCGATAAACGCCACCTGTAGATAGTCCCTTTAAAACCTCATTTCGCTTTCGGGTCACATTCTTGCCAAATTTAAGTAATGTGTCTTCAAGTTTGAAGGTAGGTACTAAGAACAATTCTGGATACTTCCCGTTGTTAATACATTTAGTTGCTAACTGAAAACCATAGACAGCTAAAGCATTTGTAGCTTCTTGTTTGGATGAAGCTAAACGATTTTGCCGTTCTTGATAAGGAATTTTAGTTTGCTTTCGTAAATCACTATACTTTACTTCAAATAAATCAGCGGTTTCTTCTGTAACACAGGGAATTAAAGCAGCCATTGGATAAGGATATTGTTGTTTATCTTTACCAAATTGAATAGTTACTACAGGTTGCTCATCTGGTGCTGCTTCCGGTTCAAGTTTCTGTTTACTAATAGCTCCAGTCGCTTTTTGAAAAAGCTCTTCTCTACGCTCTCCAAAAGTTCCTGCAAGAGCCACAATTGTAGCATAACTTTTTTTTTCAATATCTCTAACCTTTAAGCCAATCAAAAGCTTATTTGGATCTTGTCGATAGGGATGATTTTCGTAAAACTCAGCTAAATCACCCTTGAAAACAAAAGAACTGTGAATTGTAAAAGCGATCGCAGGATGTAAAGTATCTTTTATTTCTATCGTTTCTGCCCAAAAATCTACTTCACGTTTGACTTCCACCTTATTTTCTGACCAAACAGTATCAGATGAAAAAGGTCGTCTAACTTTCAAGACCATTACAGCTAATTGAGCCAATATAGAAGCTGTTATTTGTGGTTGGCTTACCCACTGAATTGAATAAGTGCGATCGCCAATATCTTTTTTCAAGTCGTCTTGAATTTCTGTTAAAGCTTTTCGCCATTCATCTAAATTTGGCATTGGTTGATCGGGTTTAGCTAAAACCCAAAAATTCCCATCTGAAAAAATGACTATAATATCAGGGAATTTCTGACTAAACCGCCAACTGAAGCGATTACCTATTTTAGTATCGACTCGGGGAGTCAGTCGAAAGCAAATTAAGTTAGGTTGAGGAATATTTAGTAAAAATATTTCCGACAAAAATATTGGGAATATATTAGTTTTTAAAGGGGATTGAAGCACACCAGCAGTCATGTAGAAACCTCTGATATAGTAAATTCACAAATTGAGTTAAACGAACAGTAGCGACAACTTATGCCCGGATTTTGGGGAAATATTTGACTGAAATCAGCAGAATTTTTACGGTAGCGTCTCAAATCTTCTTGATGTCGTTGAGCTATTAGAGCAAGTTCTATCTGAAAAGCCTTAAGAGTGTTAGATGTTGCGCTAATAGGTTCTGACCACTTACCATTTTCTAAGTTATAAAAAGACGCTACTGCTTTTTGCTGGGGGTATCGGTAACTAGCAGCTAGTAGATAAATATACCCTTGTCGCCGATCAAAATCAGAGTGGCCAGTTTTGAAATCTAAAATGTGCAAAGTATCATCTTCTTCTGCAAAAATACAGTCAATCGCAGCATAGAAGTTAAAAGACTGATTACCCTGCTGAATCAAAATTGGTTCTGGAAAACCCTCATCACCTCGACTAAGTTGAATAATTTTCTTCTCAGCAAGAATTGGATTTTGCTGGTAGTTTGTCAGTATCTGAAGTACTCGCTGCTGAACTAAATCTGACTCTTTCCGCAATTCCAGAATCTCTATCATTTGTTCTACAGCGTCTTCCTGATGTAACATCGGGGAGTTTTCATGAAACTCATAAACTCCCTTTTGTGCTAGTAATCCAATTCGCTGAGGAGTGCTATCACTTGCCAAGATTGCTGCAACCGCAGGTTCTCGCGATCGCGCTTTTGTAAAACCTCGTTTCATGTCACAGTGTAAGTGTTCTTTCCCTATGGGTGGAGAATACTGCAACCATAGGTTGTAACTGGCAAATGGTAGCCAATTTTGGCTCATTGATGTCAAGTTCCAGAATTTAGCAGAGAAAAAAAATTTACTTAGTCAGGATTTCGTAGATTGCTGTATATACATCAATCTCGGTGGCGATTTCCAAGGTATGTAAGCCTTCTAGCATCTGTTCCGCAGCCTTTCTTAGTTGTGGATTGCGGCTTGATTTTTGCACTTCCTCAAGCAGAACCACTAGGGGTCTACCGACGGAAAAACACAATTGTTCAGGGTTCAACGATTGTTTATTCATACTTGTGCTCTTGTGTAACGAAATATAACTCAACGAACATCAGTACAGCCGCCTGAATTGCCATATAATTTCAACAAGGCAAGATATCAGTTGTTCAGTATTGAACTATATTATGCAACATGCACAAACTTTGTCAACTATTTAAACTATGTAAAATAAACGTTGAATTTTATTTTCAACACTGGTATTATCTATCTATGAGTGATTCAAAGGCTAAAAATTTTGGGTAACTTATAGCCCACCGACTCCTGAAAAGCTTTGTAAAATAAGGCTTATAGCCTACTGTGACTCAAACCGATACAAGGTTTATTATTATGTATGCTTCAGGAAATGCGTTAGGCAGTTGAATGTAATTATGGATAAACAAGAGAGTCAGAGTTTTGGCAGGTGTATTTGGCAAGCTCGTAGAAAAAAGGGATTGAGTCAGCGTGAGCTTGCGGTAAAGGTAGGTGTGGATTACACCTATTTGTCTAAACTAGAAAACGACCACGTTGAGCCAAGCGAGAAGGTGATCCGCTCCATAGCAGAACATCTCAGTTTAAATGCAGAGGAGCTGATTTACCTAGCTGGACGTATGACTCAACGTGACTCGGATGCTTTTGAAGAATTGGTTAAGGCGAACTACAAGGAAATGCCAGCTTTATTCCGTCGAGTGCGCGAAAGTTCGGGTCTTGATTCATTGGTAAAAGCACGAGATGAGCAAATTGCAAGACTACAAAAAGAAAATGCTGAACTCAGAGATAAGGTAGCAAAGCTTCAAAATCGCTTCTATTCTAAAGATGAGATTGAAAACATAGCGAATGATCTTCTAAGTCGTATGCAAATTTCATCTCAATATGCCCTTAAATTATCTATGGATACTACTAGGGTATGTGACTTTTTGAATCTGAGTATTTGTTATGCACAAATATCTCCCGATGATCGGGGATTGATCATAGCTATGATTTTACCTTTAGAACGTACAATTTTGATAAATGATGATATTCCAGAAGTTCTAGGAGCTTTTACAGAATCGACAATTGCTCACGAAATAGGACATTGGTTACTTCATGTTAACCAAAACAAAAGTGAAATTTTATCTGAACAAATAGATATCAATGCTGGCATTAAAGAAACTAATCATTCATTTTTATGTCGTAGCGCTAGTGAACCACTTGATAAGTATACTGCCAGTAGTCAGCTTGATAAAATTGAATGGCAAGCCCAGTATTTTGCCAGCTGCCTGCTAATGCCTCGTCATGTACTGCAAGACATAACTAAAGGGCGTGATTTAACTAATTGGAAACATCTTTATGCAATGAAAGAAGAGCTTGGTGTAACAATATCTAATCTCATCAATCGGTTGCAAGATATTGGGTGGATTTATATTCCCAAAGGTTCTAAGCAAATCTATCCAGGCAACTTAGAACCAGAATGTCAAGAGAGAAAGTGGTGGTTATGAGTAAAAAAAGTGAGGAGTTATAATGAACCTTTTCAGGTATAAATTCTATTCTAAAGAAGAAATAGAGCAGAAAGCTTATGAAGTTTTCAAAATTATGGAGTTAGAAAATTTTCCACCAAAATGGCCTTTTGAGGCTAGTTGTGCTGCTGACGCTTTGGGAATTATGGTGAGTTGGGAAAGAATTCCTCCTGATGAGCAGGGGTCGATAGTAGCTAAGATTCTGCCATTGAAAAGAAAGATTGTACTCAATGAATGTATTTCAGAGCTAACTGGAGGATTTGAGCAATCTACAATTGCTCATGAAATTGGACACTGGATACTTCATGTCAATCAAAATGAAGCTGATGGACTGACAGAGCAACTAGAATTAAATCTAGGAATGAAAGATGCTACTAAGCTTTATTTGTGTCGCACTACAGGCGTTAAAACTAATCCAAATATAACTCAAAGTCATTTGGATAAAATTGAATGGCAAGCTCAGTATTTTGCTAGTTGCCTGTTAATGCCTAGAGAAATTTTGGAAGCTAAACAAAGAGGACGTAATTTAACTAATTGGAAACATCTTTATGCAATGAAAGAAGAGCTTGGTGTCACAATATCTAATTTAATTAACCGCTTACAAGACCTTGGCTGGATTTTTATTCCCAAGGGTTCCAAGCAAATATATCCGGGTAAAGCTGCACCCAATGGGCAGACAAATTTATTTAATTAGGTAAAGTGCGATCGCACTTCATTATCTCATCATGCGATGTCTACGACGGGCTACGCCTACGCACCCCACACAGCAATACACTAGAAAGTAAGATGCTCTGAATAGCCTATGAACGCCACGACAACCAGTTTCCCTTCTACACTCAAATTGAAAATTGACTTGACTGATGAGCAATTTTTCCAAATGTGTCAGAAAAATAGTAATTATAGATTTGAGCGCACAGCATCAGGGGAAATATTAATTATGCCGCCTACAGGTAGTGACACTGGCAACCGTAACTTTGATATGGTTGTTGAATTAGGAATCTGGAATAAACAGACTAAATTAGGCAAAGGTTTTGACTCTTCAACTGGTTTCACTCTACCTAATGGTGCAGAACGTTCTCCTGATGTTTCTTGGGTGAAAATTGAGCGATGGAATGCTTTAACCCCAGAACAACAAGAAAAATTTGCCCCAATTTGTCCTGATTTTGTAGTAGAGTTGCGTTCTCGTACTGATTCCTTGAAAGAATTGCACGAGAAAATGCAGGAGTATATCGAAAATGGCACTCAATTAGGCTGGTTAATCGATCGGCAAAACAAGCGAGTGGAAATTTATCGTACAGGTAAAGATGTAGAAATATTAGACAATCCTGCTAATTTATCTGGAGAAAATGTACTACCTGGATTTGTGTTGGATTTACAGCAAATTATGTAATTTTATTGATTAGGATAGATATAGCGCATTTCAAAACGACTTTGTTCCCAAAGTGGTATTAAAGCCTGTTTAGCAGCATTTAACTGAGCTTGTGAAAAAGATATTTTACCATTTTCTATAATCCAAATAAATATCCGCGCGATCAAATCTGCCTTGAAACTATTCTCGTATTCACTATTATTTATTCTTACTACTTGCCGATCTAAGCAATCCATAGCATATTTAAAAGTCAAGTTTTTCCAGTCTGCGGAATTGCTATAATTTTCTTCTGGCGTATTTTTCCACTCAACTCTCCGCAAATTTCCAAAAATATAGTCTATGCCTGTTATGGAAGAATCCGTATTACGCACTAAATTTGTATAGGCTTGGTAATATGGTTTCAATAGCGAAGCTGGAATATTTTCCACATAGATATGTAACCAAGATTGAATGTCACGAAGATAAGGTACTAAATCTCTAATATTATCAACTTCTTTAATCGGCGCACGTTCCCTTCTATAATTTGTTATTTTTGCTAGCAATTCAGATTCAGATAATTGAGATTTATTTGAGTAGTATTTAATCACCTTAGGAATATATTTATCTAATAACCACTGTTTGGTATATCTAGCTGTCCAAGTTTCTTGTACTCCAATATCTTGCTGCCATAAGCTAAATTTAGCTGTTTCAATAGATTGTAAATTAATATCATTTAGTTCGTAGAGTATGTTAACTTGATTGCTAGGTAATAAAGATAAATCTCTGTCAAACTTGGGGAAGATAAATGCATGATCGCGAATTCCTCGACTCACTCGAATTGATATATTTTCTCTATGGAATATGTGCCATTCTGACTTGCCTTTCTTATAATCAAATTCCTTAGCGAACTGCTGCATCAACTTCCATAATTCTTGTCTTACAGAAAAAAGAATAAAACCACGAACTTCTGAAAAGCTTACAAATTCAAAATTCCATGTTTCTAGAGCATTCTCAAATTCAATTATTGAGTTTTTATAGTTTTGGCAAACTTCATCGATACACAAACACAAGTCTGCTGCTTCTAATTTTGATAAAATAACTGTTATTTGACCCAAATTTACTGTAAAATTATTTTTATCTAATTCTTTCAAAAAACGACGACAACCCCAATCTGGCTGGGTATGTAATCCTGTCATTAATTGACCTAAAATATCTTGATGATTTAAGTTAATTTTTAAACCTTTAAAAAGAATACTACTGAATTCTATTTGACAATTACCTTCTCCAAAAGCTTTGGGTAGATTACAGGCGATCGCTACTTTTGGTTTAACAACAATTAAGTGGCAGCCTTCTCGTCTTATAGAAGGTTCAAAATCACATTTTTCTAAAAAATATTGTAAATCTGGATGGCGTATTATTAAGTTTTCTATTAAGTTACATTTAGTATATGTGAAAATATCATCTATGTTTTTATCGATATTTTTAACTACATCAAAATTGAGTTTGTTATAAAACTTTGAGGCAATATCGTTATTTTTTAAGGTATCTATATTTAGATCAAATACTAATTCTTCTCGATTGTAATGTAGACGCTGAAAAACCTTGATTTCATATCCATTGGTGACAATAAAAAATAGTGTATTAAAATGATTACTATAAAATCTACCTTGCTCAATAGCCTCAGTTAACTTAGTCTTTTGCGGTTCTATAGCTTCTACAAAAATCAGTGATGTATTTGTATTGTGTTTTTTAAGATCATCTGTTGCAAAATAAATCTGAGCAATTTCTAGATTTTTGGCGTAGGTTTCTGATTGATATGTTTTCAATGAGTATTCACGATGACATATCTCTGGATAGCAGAGATAGTGAAACATAGGCAAAATCAGCTTTTCTTTTACATCATCTTCATTTTGTAAAACACGATGGTCAAAACCTTGTATCCATGTAATAAATTTTTTAATTGACTCTGGAATAGTCATCAGATAATCTACCTGCTTGTATAAATTTGCTATGCCTATTTTGTTCGTGTAATTAGCAATTTATCAAGTCAGTTTGGATTATGTCGTGATTGTTGATACTAGAATGGAACCATTCGGCTGAAACTTAACCTTGGCAAAACCTACATTAATAAAAGTTACTGCCGTTAGAATTAAATATCTGGTGAAAATCAGGTAGGCAAAATTAATGAATTGTGTATAACAATAATTTTGGGAAACGCATAATAAATTTCTAGAGATGTCTATTAGACAAGAAGGAGTTAGGAGTCAGAATATAGAATTTTCCTGACTCTCTGAACTTCTGACGCCCAATATATCTATTTATTCTCTTTGGGTAGCGATCGCTAATTTAGCTCCCGGAACTTGACGTACTCGATCCATCACCGCCACTACCCGGCCATAATCAACTTTTTCATCAGCATTAATAATCACTAATACTTCTGGGTTAGAACCAACTAAAGTCCGCACTTGCGCTGTTAAATCATCAACTGCAATTGGTTTACGGTTCAGGCTTACCTGTTCTTTTTCATCTACCGTAATGGTAATTTTAGTGGGAACTTGCTGTTGTTTAGCTGTGGCAGCCTTCGGTAAATTTACTGGCAAACCTTCAGAACGTGTTAAAAACAGAGTTGACATAATGAAAAATGTCAAAATTGCAAAAATCACGTCAATCATCGGCACGATGTTGATCTGTAGCGGAAGCTCTGGTTCATCTGGTAGACGCATACGTTTTTTCTCCTCGTTCATAGCGACGGCGGTAAAGTAATTCTAGCTGTCCACCATACTCCTGAATTAGTGCAATTTGCCGTTGGTACAATCCCCGGAAGGTATTGGCAAACATGAGTATGAATATAGCAACGATCAATCCTGATGCAGTTGATACCAGGGCTTCACTAATCCCAGCTGTAACACTTGCCGTTTTACTACCTCCCACATCACCAAGATTTAGGGAAGCAAAGGAGGCTATCAATCCTAATACTGTGCCGAGAAGACCTAACAGTGGTGCCAGACTAATAATTGTCTCGAAAATGTTTTGGAAACGTTTGAGTACAGGTATCTCAGCTTGTGATTCACTTTCTAAGGCCAAACGAAATTCCTCTGGATTTGGCTCTTCTAATTCTAAAGCCGCCAGAAAAATCCGAGCGAGTGGCAAATCTGCGTTTTTCTGAAGTTTATCCATTGCACCGACAATATTATCGAGACGGTAGAGATTCAAAACGTCTCGCACCACCCGGTTTTGACGCTTATTAATCCGTACCCAAAACCTGATCCGCTCGACGATCAGTGCCACACCCAATACCGAAAACGCCAACAGGGGCCACATGACCACACCGCCTGCTGCAAACAAATTTTGAATTCCCATGTAGTGCCTCTATAACGTCATCCACAATACAAAATCAGACTACCAGAATCTAGAGAAAAGCTGAAACTTATTCTCAATAAAATATAAAATATAATGATAAATTTTTCAAATATAACGATCATGATTTTTATTTACTCGTTCGTTTGTTTTACATAAATTAATTTAATTTAATTGCAACAAAAGTTAATTTTGTCCAAAAAGCATGATATTGGTACTTTAAAAAGATGTTTATGCTAGTCCGGTGTTCCGTAAAGCTGTCCCAAATAATTTTAATTGTTTACTTGATATTTGTAACCTTGCATTCTAAGATAGCTAAATTAGTGAGAATAGGTAGCAATAGCTATGAGCTTTTCCGGCATTACTGTCGAGCAACGTTCCAAAGAAGTTGAGGCTCTCAAGTCTTTTCTGACTTACAGTCTAATAGGTTCACTGGCGCTGCATATCGGCGTACTGTCTTCTGGCATAAGTAATTATTTGACGAGAGTGCCCACAGGAGAAGAAGAACCAATAGAGGTCGCGATCGTGGATTCTCCGACTGCGGAACCAGAAAAACCAATTGCAGAGATTCCAGAAGAAATAAAAAAAGAACCAGAGATTGTCCAAAAACAGCCTATAGAAACTCCACCAGTAGAAAAATTTGAACAGATTACAGCAGTCCCTCAGAAGCTACAGCCGATAAATACGCCGCCAAAAGCAATTCCTATTAAGCCAGAAGTTGCTGTGAAATCTGCACCTATTCCACGATCGGTACCAGAAGTACCTGTGAAATCTGCATCCATTCCCCAACCAGCTCCGTCTGAAGATTCCAAAGCAAGTTCAGCAGGTGGTGGCGGTGGCGGTGGCGGCGGCGGATCTGGTGTTGGTTTAGGCTCAGGTAGTGGTATTGCTGTAGGTACAAGCAGTGGTACTGGTTCTGGCGGAGGAACTGGCACTGGCACTGGTGGTGGCATTGGTAGTGGAACTGGCACTGGCACTGGTAGCGGCACTGGTCGCGGCACTGGCAGTGGCATTGGTAGCGGCACTGGTAGCGGCACTGGCAGTGGCACTGGCAGTGGGATTGGTAGCGGCACTGGCAGTGGAATTGGTAGTGGAACAGGAAACCGTCCCACAGTAGCAACAGCGCCTACACCTCCAAAAATTAACAGTCCAGGTAATGGTCGTGCAGCCTGTCGCGAATGCAATGCCAAGTATCCAGAGGCAGCAAGACGGCGGGGAGTTGAAGGCAGAGTAGAAGTAGCTGTAGATACTGATGCAGAAGGCAATGTTACTAATGTGCGGATTGCTCGCTCTAGTGGAAACCGCGACTTGGATGAAGAAACCAAGAGACAAGCGCGTGACTGGAAATTAAAACCCGCACAAGGTGGTAGACAAGGGGTATCTATAGCCACTGAATTTGCTCTACAAGGTTCACGGCGATATCGCCAAGTTCAAGAACGGAAAACACAAAGACAAGCACAAGAGAGAGAGAGAACCCAACAGACAACGGCTGCTAACTCCACACAGGAAACTCCAAGACGTAGGCGCAGAGAGTTGGCACCCCCATCAAGACCAGCAATATCTGGATTTAGTCGGCGACTGGAACCTCAAAGAGCAGAAAGTCCTGCTAGAAACTCATCATCTGAAGCTAGAACAACTCGTACTCAAGGAACTGCAAGAGAGTCCCTACGCCGCATCCGGCGCGAGCAAACGACTACTGATTCATCACAAAAGCCACAAGCAACTACAAATCGGCGGCGGCGAAGAGATAACACTAGCCAGAATAAATTGCGGGACTCTTTACGCCGTTTACGCCAACAACCTCAATCACAACCTGCTGCTCCTAGTCAGCAGTAGTTTGTCAAGTTGAAATTCATGGGTTAGTAATAAGCGCTTGAGCGCTTAACAAAGGACTAAAGTTCTGACTACGAACTTATTGACCCCGTGAAGTTGACTTGACATACTACTAGTAGAGGGATAAAAATTATTGGAATCATACTTTGATTAACAACGATCGCCGTCTCCTGTTTTTAGGAGGCGGTTGTTCTTTAGACAGAAATGGCTCCATTAAGCATTACCCATTTAGCATAAGGAAGAGGGGTTAGGAGTGCGGTAATTTTATGATGGGCTATTAGAGACACTGGCGATCGCTTGATTTGCCAATCAATAGTAGTGGAAGTAAATAATCCTGCACTTTCTCCTACCAACTTTGACGATCGGGGCAATGTAAATGGCTGTCCCTAAAGAATGATAGTAGTGTTTGCTCATCACCAATTATATGCTGAGAGATATAGTCAACGGCTAACTCTCAAATTGCTCATCTGCACTTTATGTCTAGATGTCAAATTCACTGATTTGAATAAAACTTCTACATAAACACACACTGATGCGGTTTGATTTGCTTGAATAGCTATATTGATAGGACATTGATAACGTCGGCAATTCACAATTCCTGATTATGGCAAGTAAATTCATTGATGTTAGAGAATATACTGTCAGGGCGCACAAAAGACAGATTCATACTCGTGTTTTCCAGTTTGTCTGTAAAGAGTGTAACGATCTGACAAAACGCGAGACTTTCGGCCCTCGACCTTTATATTGTGAGAGATGTCGCCCTCCCCAACCGCCTAAGAAATCCCAGCCAGCATCTCACAAGGCAAAACCCAGAGCAATGTCTTATAAAAGTGACATCGATTTAAATTAATTAAAGCCCTATGACTCAAAATGGACAATTAGAACCACCTCCGGGAACCTTTCTCTCACCACTGTTGGAATTACGAGACTATTATGCTCGCCTTACAGAAGAGTACGAACGCCTCTTTGTGCAGGCGCGATCGCAGCTCGATCATGTAGAAGCGTTGTTGTCTAACTGGTCTTTTTCTGATACCAACAAGCAGATATCAAGATTAACGGCAACTGATGAAACCTCAAATCTTTCTGGGGAAAGTTCTCTGCGGTTTTTATCACCCCTTGATGACATCAGCGAAATCAACTTGGTGGAATCTTTAGAGTCAGAACGAAAAGATTCAGATCGATTTGAGATAAATAATTCTTTTTCTGCTGCTGTTGATACAAAAGAGAGTCAATCTCAAACGACATCAACAGAGCCAAAGATCGCCCTAGAGAACAACGATAGTTCAACGAAGGTAGTGGAAATTCCGATGCTACCTCAGTATCAGCACGCTATCTCGCGAATGGAAGCCATAAAACAGCTATTGCAAGAACAGATAGGTACTGTTTGTCATATCGATTTTATCGTGCGATCGCTTTATGGAGAGTTAGATTCCAATCTATTCAAAGTAGTTAAAGGTAGAGTGCAATCTTCCCTCACCCAAGGCAGAGAAAGGAATTACTGGGTAACTATTCCCGATGAGCCAGGTTGTTATACTCTGGATTTAAGTTTGGTAGCCCCAAATAATCGCAATGGTGCTTCTAGGAATATCAAGAACAAAAATAAGAAGCCTTTCGTTCCCCCGACAAAAACAGTACCAATGCTCAAAGCCTTTGAGGGTCAATTCTTAATTGATGCCCTCACCTCTCTGTTAAAACAAAATCCAGGTAAAGTTTTCAGCGTTGCTGAAGTCATCGCCGGAATTTATGGAGAACTAGATTCTCAGCAAATTAGAGAGATCAAAAATAAGGTGCTGAATGAACTATCTAGAGGCTATCGGACAGGTAGATTTGCTAGGGTTCCTAATCAAATCGGCTTCTATACTTGGGACTCAAATCTGATATTGAAGGGGAGTTCTCGTTAAATTGGGCATGGAGAAGAGGCAGAGGGGCAGAGGGGCAGAGGGGAAAAACTAGACCTCTTGCAAAAATATATTTTTGCAAGAGAGGGAAAAGGGAAAAGGTTAAAGGGAAAGGATTTTGAGTTTCTTTACCCCGACTTTTGCAAGAAGTCTACTTACTGCAACTTCTCCCCTGCACCCCTGCACCCCTGCTCCCCTGCTCCCTTGCTATCCCAAAAACAGCTTGTATGCGGGATTCTTGTTTTCATCCCAATAGCGATAGCCCAGGCGATCGAGAAAAGCTTGCCAATCTTTCATCTCATGGGGGGGAACCTGGATACCGACAACGATTCGTCCGTAGTCTGCGCCGTTGTTGCGGTAGTGAAAAAGACTAATATTCCAGTCGGGACTCATGGAAGTCACAAATTTCATCAATGCGCCGGGACGTTCGGGAAATTCAAAACGGTAGAGTAATTCATTGTTAGCTAGCGGAGAGTGTCCACCCACCATGTGCCGCAGATGTAGTTTAGTTAGTTCGTCGTCCGTTAAATCAAGGGTTTCAAATCCATGAGCTTCAAAGGTTTCTACCATCTTGACAGCATCGGCACGGTTTTGAATTTGCACGCCGACAAAAATATGGGCTGTTTTTTCATCGGCAATGCGATAATTAAACTCGGTCAGATTACGGTTGCCAATACATTCACAAAACTGGCGAATACTTCCCCGTTGCTCTGGAATTGTGACTGCAAAGATCGCTTCGCGGCGTTCGCCGAACTCTGCTCGTTCTGCCACAAAGCGGAGGCGATCGAAATTCATGTTTGCACCACAGGCGACAGCAATTAAGGTTTGTCCCTCGATTTGTTCTCGTTCGGCATAGGCTTTGGCAGCTGCGATCGCCAATGCACCAGCTGGTTCTAAAATGGATCGCGTATCCTCAAACACGTCTTTAATTGCAGCACAAGTATCGTCTGTATCTACCAAAATAATTTCATCTACATACTGCTGACATAAACGGAAGGTTTCTTCACCGACTTCCCGCACCGCTACGCCATCAGCAAATAACCCCACCTGGGACAAGCGCACCCGATGTCCGGCTTTGAGTGATTGAGACATGGCATCAGCATCTACTGGTTCAACACCAATAATCTTGATTTCAGGACGCAACCGTTTCACATAAGCCCCAATTCCAGAAATTAATCCACCCCCTCCAATTGCGACAAAAATCGCATGGATGGGTTGCTGATGTTGCCGTAAAATTTCCATCCCAATTGTTCCCTGTCCAGCAATTACATGAGGATCGTCAAAGGGATGAATAAAAGTCAATCCTTTTTCTACTTCTAATTCACGGGCATAGCTATAAGCATCGTCATAAGTATTTCCATGTAACACCACTGCTCCGCCCCTCATTCTCACCGCATCCACCTTGACTTGGGGTGTGGTTACTGGCATGACGATAATTGCTTTGGTTCCCAAGCGATTGGCTGCTAGGGCGACTCCCTGAGCATGGTTCCCCGCAGACGCGGCAATTACACCCTGCGCCAATATATCTGGCGGCAGTTGCACCATCTTGTTATAAGCACCCCGCAGTTTAAAGGAAAATACTGACTGCATATCCTCGCGTTTCAACAGGAGTTGATTATTCAGCCGCGCAGACAAATTTGGAGCATACTCCAGTGGTGTTTCCTGGGCAACATCATATACACGGGCAGTCAGAATTTGGATGAGGTAGTCGCAAAACATGGGCGTCAAGGTGTTAGCAAATGCTGGATGGAAACTAATTTTACGTTACAAGCGATCGCACTGGTTTTATTGATTTATTCTCTCTCGAAATTTTGATTGAACAAAATCTAAAAATTACCAATTAATATTCTTTGAAGATAAATTAAGTTCAGTTATGAAAATTTTTTGATCGCTGCAAATTTAATGCGATCGCTGATAGGTTGATTTGAAAGTAGTTTTGCCAACTATCTGAGTACTTAGATCGGCAGATTAACTATAGTGTTACTTACGAACATAACTTCTCTATTTATGTTAAAGTATGCGTGGAAGATGAAATTCGGCTGTACAGTTTGTTTTTATATATACTTGTATTACAGACCTCTCCGGATCTAAATCTCTACACCCTCTGATTCTGGAGACATTCTATGTCAATTTACGTCGGCAATCTATCTTATGAGGTTAAAGAAGATGACCTCCGGCAAGTCTTTGCAGAATATGGAACTGTAAAAAATGTTCAATTGCCTGTCGACCGAGAAACAGGTCGGATGAGAGGTTTTGGGTTTGTGGAATTGGAATCAGACGCACAAGAACAAGCGGCGATTGATGCGCTTGATAACGCTGAATGGATGGGTCGAAGCTTAAAAGTTAATAAAGCCAAGCCCAAAACAGACGGCGGTTCCTCTGGTGGTAGAAGAGGAGGCTATGGTGGCGGTGGTGGTGGTGGCGGCCGCTATTAAGGTCTAAAACCAAAAATTTAACTCTCAGGTCTTAAGGGCAGACAAGGAGTCTGCCTTTTTTGCGTTTTGGGACTGGTATTTTGACTCAGCACTCAGCACGAGCTAAATCTTAGCTATCCGCTAACAGCACTCAGTACTTTCAAGTTAGAGAGCAGGTGGTCACTGAGCGTAGTCGTTGGCGCAGCCTCTCGTAGAGAAATGATGCAGGAGGTTTTAGGAAATAATTCTTATGAAGCCATGCGTTAGGGTAGCTTACCGCAGGTATCGTTTTTGTAATCGGTGTAGCAACCATGAACCCAGAAGCTAAACATATTGTTAACGAACTAAGGCATAAGTTTTACACTAACTTTGCTGCTGCGATGAGTATGCCAGTACTTATAACTGGTACATCTTATAGTAGTAATTCACCGATCGCATCTTGGATGGATCGTAGTCAGAGACTAAACTATATAAATGTATACGCTTATACAGCACCCGATGAATTTGTCCCATTCCGCCCATTCATTCTGCGACTGGCTATTAACAAGAGTGCTGGTAGAGTAACAGTGACCAGAAAAGGACAAGTCTGCCGAGGTCTGAATTTGTTGTGGGATTTCGAGTTAACTGTATTACCAAAAGAAATCTTAGACTTTCTTCCCTGGATAGTTAACTTAGTTGAGGCCCAGGATAAAGGTTCGCCCTTGTTGCTAGAATCACCACCCCATTCATTTGAATTAAATGTGTCAGAGGTGGGGTTATTTAATAACGCCTGGACTGAAAAAGCTTGGCTGTTGGCAAATTCAACCATATTCCCTAATAGTAGTCTGTCAAGTTGAAATTAATAAATCAAGACTACAGGGTGGTTATAACTATCTCAAATTTTCACGAATTATTTCGGACTGCTATATATCAATACGCTTGGGTTAGGCGTAGGTTGGGTTGAAGGAAGTGAAACCCAACAAACCACTGAAAATGTTGGGTTTCGTTCCTCAACCCAACCTACAATTCTCCTTAACTGAACCGTATTGTGCTATGTATGCCTGATAATTAATAAGGCAATCTATAAATAGCAAAGATGCAGACTCTCCAAAAACTCTCACTCCCAAGCATGGGCTGCGGTACTTGGGCTTGGGGCAATCAACTGCTTTGGGGATATGACGAAAGTATGGATGAGCAGTTGCAAGCCGTCTTTAACCTTTGTGTAAGCAACGGTGTAACTTTATTTGATACAGGCGATTCTTACGGAACGGGGAGATTGAATGGTCGGAGTGAGTTGCTTCTGGGACGATTCAACCGAGAATATGTAGGTTCAGGCAAAGAAAATATTTGTATTGCAACTAAGCTTGCTGCTTACCCGTGGAGATGGACGCGTCAATCAATGGTAAAAGCTTGCCAGTCATCTGCTCAACGCCTGGGAAGAAATGTTGATTTGGTACAGATGCATTGGTCAACAGCAAACTATGCTCCTTGGCAAGAGGAAGGACTTTTAGATGGTCTTGCCGATTTGTATGAGCAAAGATTGGTTAAGGGCGTGGGATTATCCAATTATGGGCCGAAACGGCTGATGCGAGTGCAGAAAAAATTTGCCGAACGAGGCGTTCCGATTACAACTCTGCAAGTTCAATACTCTCTGTTGTCTACATATCCTGTCACCCAACTCAAGCTCAAAGACCTTTGTGATGAGTTAGACATTAAATTGATTGCCTACAGCCCTCTAGCTTTGGGACTACTGACAGGAAAATACTCTGAGCAAGGCCCTTTGCCTAAAGGCATTCGAGGTCTGTTATTTAAGCAAATATTATCAGGAATGCGTAGAGGTGAAGAGGCTTCTGCTGGCAAATCGCTTTTGGAATGTTTGCGAGAGGTGGCACAGTTCAGAAACAAAACTATGTCACAGGTGGCAATTAATTGGTGTATCTGTAAAGGAACTATTCCCATCCCTGGAGCAAAGAGCGTTGAACAAGCGAAGGAGAATCTTGGGGCGTTGGGTTGGCAATTAGATGCTGGTGAGATTGCAGAGTTGGATAAGGCGGCGGCGAATTCAGACAAAAAAATGCTACAAAATATCTTTCAAACGAAGTGAAATTTCAAGTCGCTGAATTTGAAAAGTATTAAATGTAACGATAGCCCCAGCAATATCAACTAAAATAATGATGTTTGTAACGAAAATCGTAGTGGTGGTAACTAAACTCATTATTTTACTAACAAATTGATAATATTGTAACGAAAATAATGATGTTTGTAACAAAAATCGTAGTGGTAGTAACTAAACTCGTTATTTTAGTAATTTAAAGCGCGATGTTAGTAGAGATGTTTAGTAACGGCAACTGGTTTCAATTTAAAAAACCTAGATATCACACGCAATGAATTGAAAAAGTAATGCTGAACTATGCAAAATCTGTAACGCTGAGTTAAATCTGGGTTTTTTAACTTAGCTGCGAAATTTAGAACAAAAGTGGTGTGTTAAGAAGTAAATAAGATACACATAGTCAAGGCAGGATGATGATACTTGAAACTGCGGCGATCGCTGTTGGCACTATAATAGCTACCAAAGCCTTAGAAAAAACCTGTTGGGGGAAAAAGATAAGCGAGTTGAAAACCAACTACAAGCTGCAACCGCAATATTATGTGAATGTCTGGAATATTTGCCTTTGGGGATAGAGTTAGTAGGAGCTTATTTGGTACGCGACCCGGAAATATCTTTAGATATCATGTTTGGGCGATTGCAAGAACGTAAATTAGCAAACTTGCTGCAACAGGTAGAAGAAAGAGCAGGATGTTATAAAATTCATGCCTTAGTTCGGTGGTTTTTGCAAGAAGAGTTAGCAAACTCTGGCAAAACCAAATCGGTTTTAGAAAAAACTTTTGTCACTGCCATGATAACCAAAGCCCAAAACCTTCCCGATTCACCAACTTCTGAGCATATTGAAGGCATCAGAGATGTTGTTCCCCATATTGAAGACTTGGGAAAACGTTTAATTGTAGAGATAGGTGAAGCATATTTTGGTTCTTGGCAACTTTTGGCGATCTTGGATTTAAGCCGAAGTTTGATTTTCAAGTCAGAAGGCAGAAGTCGGAAGGGTAGAAGTAATAAATTCAAGCTTTGAGTTTGTTTAAGCTAGCAACTAATATACTTTGCATTTCCTCGACCTCATTCAATAGGGGAGTGAAAAGGTTTTTGTCAGCTAAATCTACAACTTTTGCAATGATTAATTGGGTATCAAGTTCTCTCAAAGAGCCTAATGCAATATGTAAAAACTGTATATATTCTGGCTTTGAGCGCCTTCCATAGCCTTCTGCTATATTAGACGCTACAGATACAGAAGAACGTCGGATTTGGGTGGTTAAACCATACAATTCTGACTGAGGAAATAGGCGGGTAAATTTATAACAATTGATAGCAAGTTGAACCGCCCTTTGCCTTCTGCCTTCTCCCAACCAAGATCGCCAAAAGTTGCCAAGAACCAAATTATGATTCAAAGTACACTTACCTATGCGGGAACCGCTATAAAAGTGGGAAAAGTATGAAAAGTAGGATGTTTTGTCTCAACCCTTGATTATCCTGTTAATAGATTGTAAGGTGAGGCGTTAAGTACATAGTCAATCCAGAGTTACATAAGTCGTTGATAAAGCTAAAAATCTGAATTTTAAAATTACAGATAACTGTATGGCTCAATCTCCCATCACGCGAACTCAATCAGAAATTACATTACAAGCTTTAGCTAAAGATACTAGTATTGCTACCCTTATCCAAGTAGCTGGGGTTTCTTTGGCTTACTTAAGTCAGATTTTCTTGGCGCAATGGATGGGGGATAGAGAATATGGTATTTATCAGTATGTCACCTCCTGGTCATGGCTGTTGGCAAGCATTGCTGGACTCGGTTATCCTCGTACAGTCCTGCGCTTTGTCAGTCAATATCGAGTCCAACAAGACTGGGGGCGTTTGCGAGGTTTAGTCCGCAGTAGCTGGCTGATTAGTCTGCTAGTAGGTTTGTTACTTTCTGTTGCCAGTATGGGCGTAATTTGGTTACTCAATCAGTATCACTCTTTTACCTACGCCATACCTCTTCTAGTTGGGATTTGGCTAGTTCCTCCCCAGATTTTACTCAATTTACAGCTAGAAACTGCTAGGGCAATGGAGGACATTATCTTAGCATATACTCCTTACAAAATTATTTGGCCAATCTTACTGCTTTGTGGTGGATTTGTTTGGTTAGAAAAAAATGGCTCTCTTACAAGTCTGCCAATCATTGGTATGGCTATTGTACTCTTGTTAGTGCTGGCTGGATTTCAGTTAGGACTACTTTGGAAGAAGTTAAACGATAATATTGAATTGGCCACTCCAATTTATGCCCTCCGTGAATGGCTTCAAGTCTCCCTGGTTTTATTGGTTCAGGAAGCATTTAATGTAATTTTATATCAGACTGATATTGTGATGATCGGCTCGCTTTTAGGGCCGAGCGAAACAGGAATTTATAGTGTTGCTGTTAAGACAGCAATGTGGGTGGGTTTCATTTTAACGACGGTAAACATGGTGGCAGCACCAACATTTGCCGCTCTCTACGCTCAGGATGATTTACAGGGTTTGCAGAAGGTAATTTCCACCATCACTTTATGGATTTTTTGGCCTTCACTAGTCCTTGCCTGTTGCTTAATTGTCTTTTCCAACTCTATTTTAGGAGTTTTTGGATCGGAGTTTATTGCGGTCAGTGGGGAGTTAAAAATTCTGGTTTTGGGTCAACTGGTAAGCGTGTTTTGTGGCTCGGTAAATATGTTAATGACAGTTACTGGTCATCAAAACAAATCTGTAATTGTCTGTGGCTGTGCGGTTTTATTGAATCTGATATTAAATGCGATCGCTATTCCTTTAATTGGTACTATGGGAGCTGCGATCGCTACAGCTTTCACCACGATGGCATGGAACATTGGACTATGCGTGTTAGTTATCAAATACGTTCGGGTTAATCCTATTGCCTTCTCTTTTCTTTTCGCTCAGGAAGTTGAGCGCGAAAAAGAATAACCAATCAGCAAATGGGAGCAATACTGAGTAGAGGATCGAGTTAGACTCAAACCCGCTCACTGCTTAAACCATCACCTATATCAGCTTGCCATAAAGACACAAAGCTACACTGATTGATTAATCCCCAATATCTCCAATTATGGCCCGAATAATCACTGTTGGAGCCGCTCAACTAGGCCCTATTGCCCGAAATGACAGCCGTACAGATGTCATCAATAGATTAATTGACTTGATGAAACAAGCAAAAAGTATGGGCTGTGAACTGATAGTATTTCCAGAATTGGCATTAACCACCTTTTTCCCTCGCTGGTACATGGAAAATCAGGTAGAGATTGATGCTTTCTTCGAGACAGACATGCCTAGCACAGAAACTCTTCCGTTGTTCGAGCTATCCGCTCATTTAGAAATTGGTTTTTATCTAGGGTATGCCGAACTGACGATTGAAAAAGGCCAAACTCATCGTTATAATACCTCAATTTTAGTCAATAAATCGGGTCAAATTATTGGCAAGTATCGCAAGATTCATGTACCTGGTCATATTGAATATAAACCAGAGCAAGCCTTCCAGCATTTGGAAAGACGGTACTTTGATATTGGAAATTTAGGGTTTCAGGTATGGCACGCCTTTGACGGTATTATCGGAATGTGCATCTGCAACGATCGCCGTTGGTCAGAAACCTACCGAGTAATGGGACTTCAAAACGTGGAGATGATTTTAATCGGTTATAGTACACCGCAACAAACTCACCTAAGTCAGTTCCATAATCACTTAGTTATGCAAGACGGAGCTTATCAGAATGCAACTTGGGTAGTTGGCGTGGCAAAAGCTGGGCGAGAAGAGGGCTGCGATCTGATTGGTGATAGTGCCATTATTGCTCCTTCTGGCGAAATTGTGGCCAAAAGCATTACCTTGGGGGATGAGTTGATTGTTGCTCGTTGTAACCTAGATTTATGTCAGCCTTTGTCTAATTTTGAGGTGTATCGTCAACCACAGTATTATCAACCGATCTGTGAACAAAAAAGCGTGACATCAGAGGATGTTTGAAAAGGAATGCCTGTTTAATTTTATGTATTTATATTTTCAATTTTGAGAAATCCTTCTTGAATAAATTTGGTCGCTAACTCAATCTTGCCTTCGTCAGTTATCAGTTCTCCAATATCCTTGACCGCAAAACATTCATCTTGAAACATGAGTTTTAAGGAAGGTTCAAAAAAACGAGGAAAATCTAATTTCTTATTGTAAAATTTAACGTACACATTTTTTTCATCTCTGTCAATTTTATAAATAAGATTTTTTCGTCGTGAGAGGATAGAATTCAAATTGAGCTTGTTTAAAAGAATAGAATCTTTAAAGCGATTTTGGTCGTCGAAACGCTTGCTAGAGAGGAATTTATCAAACTTTCTTTCTAGTAGTTCATCTACATCTAAATTATCAATTAAAGAGTGAGTAAGCTGACGAAATCGTTCTTTAAATTTGATTTTATCAGCTTCATTCATTAAAGCATTGGGTATTGCCCGTCTAAACTCAGGTTGAGCTTGAGCGAGTTCGACAACTTCTTGGAACAGTTGAAACCAATAATTAGGATATAAATTTATATTAATATGAACTGAAGCAGTATCAGTTGTCAAAGCTTCATGAATTAATCCTCTGGGAATGTATAATAAATCCCCAGGTTTTAACTCTACTTCAAATTGAGGGATGCCTACTTGATGAAAAAACTCGCCTTTATATCGTTTATTAGCATAGTTTGGAGAAGATGGATTTTCTTCAGAACATGGAAGTTTTACTGGTGAGTGATATAAACGCCAGATTTTTGTTCCTGTTGTTTGTAAAATCAAGACATCATGATCGTCAATATGAGGAATAAATCCTCGGCTGTTAGCTGGTGAAATGTAAATCTTAAATTGCAAGTAAATCTTTAATTCTCGTTCTAGATCGCTACAATAGTTTGCTAACTTGAAAATTGAGCGATCGCCTGCCCTAACAATTATGGTATGTCCTTGGTTAAATAGAACAAATAGTCGGTCATTATCGGCAATAGATGAGTTATCATAACTCCATTTGTAGGCGGGTATTTCTTCACTTTCTTTGACAACCCGCAGTTCAGAAGAAAATAACCTTTTATTTTGAAAAAATAGGTCAATATCATCAGAATTGAGAATGGCATCGTAGTATTTTTCGTTATTTCGGGCAATATAAAGATATTTTTCTTCATAAAATTGCTGAAAAAATTCTTCAATTGTGTAGGGCAATATGAGGCTGGAAAATTTGTAATTTATACTCATTATTCTTTGGCTTGGATAAATTTCAAAAATCTCCTCTCCTGAAGTGGCAGACTATAGAAACGAAGCTTATTTTTGCAGCCTAAAAATAGTGTTTAGTCTGCGGAAACAACTTTATTTATGTAGCTGAACCCTTTCCGGCGGAGGTGTATGATAAAATTATACATTCCTTCGGAAAAGTGGGGAATAAAGATCGGGGATTTTTATCAGCACTCATTGTTAAAATTATTTAAATTATTTTTTTAATCGATGTTAATTATAGAAATTCGTTATTTACAACTTTGCTACACGATCCAATTTATGGTATTAATTAATATATCTGCTACTTGCTCACCCTCAGAGCAGGTTTTAAAATTCAACCAAACAGTCCAAAGATAGCGGAAATGACTAACCCTAACCTAATGATATAGGATAGGCTCTAAAACTAATTACTAAACAATTAAAAACTGTAATATGATTGCCTTAATAGCTATTAATAATAATGAACATGCCTTTTATGTCTACAATTTATCTAAAGGTGAGATTATAAAAAAAGTTCAGGCACCTCAAGAAATGTACGACTTATCCTCTCTGAATAAGGGAAGACCAATTCTTAGACCATTCGGGATAAGCTTTGACGAAAAAATAATATATGTAATTTCAAACTCTGTATTGGGAATGTTTGATTACCAGTACAATTATTTAGGAAAGTTTGCTCTTAATTTCTCAGTCAATACACATCAAATACTAGTACAAGACAGAAAATTGTATGTATGTCAAACTTCAAAAGATTTGTTGTCCATAATTAATTTAGATAATCTTGAGCAGGAACATTATAATATTATTGAAATGAGAAAATTCGAGGATGTAGATGTAGAAGTTCCCAATTATTTTGAACTCGATCAAAAACATTTGAATAGTGTTAGGATAAATAAAGGAATAATGTATTGCTCCTATTGTGGAAAAGGAAGTGATTTAAATGGAAGTGAATTAAAATGTTATGAATTGGAAACTAAAAAATATATAAAAACCTTAATTTTTTCTAAATACCCGCATAACATAGGTATTATAGATGAAAAAATATACACAATTTCAACATATGAAAACTCTCTAAATACTAGTGATGGCGAACAATTTGAACTAAACTTTCCTGGTTTTGCTAGAGGTCTTGCCATGACCAAAAATTTTGCCTTTATTGGTGTGGGTGGAGATAGAAATACAATCAATGATGGTCATGTTTTAAAATTTGACTTAAATCAAAGAAAAGTTGTAGATATTATGAAAGTTGAAAAAAGTGGAGCCATAACAGAGATTAGATTGTTAAATGAAACCGATTATGCTCATAAAGATTGATGATAGTCATATCACTATTTTTGCTACTCAAAAAAATATCAAATTTGGGATGGCTTTTTTGTTAACTTTTTTAACCTTTAACACTTCTAGGATTAACTCTCATGTCTCTCGATACATATTACACACTAGGAGGCTCAGGTCTACGAGTTAGCCGCCTGGCATTAGGTAGCATGACCTTCGGCACTGAATGGGGTTGGGGAGCCGACGAGGATATAGCGCATCAACTGTTCAATACTTATATTGATGCAGGTGGCAATTTCATTGACACAGCAGACTTGTATACCAATGGTACAAGTGAGAGATGGATTGGCAAATTTGTTGCAAAACGCAGACTTCGCGATCGCGTTGTCATTGCTACTAAGTTCAGCTACAACGCCGAACCTGGCAACCCCAACGCTGGCGGTAATGGACGCAAAAATATCCTTCGAGCCGTAGAGGGATCGCTGCAACGTCTCGGAACCGACTTTATCGACCTCTACCTTCTCCACACCTGGGATCGACTCACCCCCGCCGAAGAGGTGATCCGAACCCTTGATGATTTAGTCAGATCGGGCAAAGTTCGTCATGTAGGGTTGAGTGATACACCTGCTTGGTATGCAGCACGATCGCAGACACTTGCCCAGTGCCGAGGTTATGAGCCGCTTAGTACGTTACAGCTTGAGTACTCGCTAGTTGAGCGAAACATTGAACGCGAGTTCGTTCCACTGGGATTGGAACTTGGCATGGGTATTATGGTCTGGAGTCCTCTAGCTAGAGGTCTTCTCAGTGGAAAGTATCAACCAAATGAAGGTAGCTTCACAGGTTCAGGACGGCTAGAGACAATGCGAAATAGTAACAGTCCGGCATCACTGAAAATGACAGAGCGAAACTGGCAAATCATTGCCCAACTTGAAAGTGTAGCTAAAGAATTGGGTCAGAGCATGGCTCAGGTTGTACTTAATTGGATAGCTAACCGACCTGGCATTGCCAGTGTGATTGTCGGAGCCACGAAGCTAGCTCAACTAGAGGACAATCTCAAAGCGTTGGATTTTGAAATTCCCAAGGAACTGAGCGATCGCCTTGAGATCGTTAGCCGTCCTGAACCTCAATTTCCATATACTTTCTTCAACCCCAAAATTCAAGCGATGATTCATGGTGGTAAACCCGTCAGCTTGAAACCCAAAGGATACTATCCGGTTATGTAACAAATATCTGTTAACACCACTAAATTTCCACTTCCAGAATAGGCTCTAAAAATAGTTTGATTTTCTTGTGCCAACTTACTTAAACGGTTTTTCTCAAGGTATAAATAGTCGAACTTAACTTGCCAATCAATTGATAAATAGCCCAATGGTACAACGCCGATGTGACTTCATAATTTGTCTGTCCTAACTGGGACAAAAACTTTTCTTTGGCCAGTATCATTCGTGCCAAGCGCATGAGTTCTTTTGTAGCGCGTCCGTCACGTTCTTCGTAGTATTGCATCAACTCGCTGCCGATTACCTCTTTTGTCAAGATTTGCAATCCGGCATCTTGAAAACACTCTTCAACAGAAGAAGCAGACATACTTTCAGGTACAACCCCCAGAGTTTTGTATAGGCGTGCTGCCTCTTTGGGTTCCATAAGTTCGGTGGCAAATATTGTGTAGATGACCATGTTCCCGTTAGGCTTAAGAACGCGATCGCACTCTCTAGCAAATTGCCGCACGTTTTGCACCTGCTCTAGTACGTCACGACACCAAATCAAGTCAAAGGTTGCATCTTCAAAAGGGATATTCTCTAGACTTCCTTTGATGAAACTGACTTGCTCGGCTAAACCTTGCTTAAGTGCAGCATTTTGCGCAAATTCTAGGTGGTCATCAACAATGTCAATGCCTTTAACTTGAAAGTTAAATCGCCGTGCCAAATCACAAGTGTTATTTCCATATCCGCAACCGACATCAAGCACGGTAGAGCCAGAAACAAGATTGAGTCTTTCAACAAAATCATAAAGCATTTCCGGCGGGCGCGGCTGCAAACTTTCGTCTAGCTTTTCGTAAGCACCACCGCCATGAGCAACTCGAATATACTCATAAATTGTGTTTAGCTTTTCAGTATTAACATTGTTAGTCATAAATCAATACGGTTCGGTTGCTCACACAGTAGTTGTCTAACCTCAATTTAACAGCTTAACAGCGATCGCCCCTTCCACAGTCTTAAAATACCTCATACCGATAATCTCTGGATTTATGTAAACTACACAGTAGAGACACAATACATCGTGTTTTTACGGTATATTTTTCAGGGCATCCATCAACAAATGAGACTAACAAAGCAAGTGGGTAACTCAAATTACATTCGTCAGCAATTTGTTACTTACTAAAAAAAGATATTGGGAAGATCGGGGCTATGAGTGGTTTGCAGGGCTATAAGTCAGGCAAAAAGCTAATCTAAATCGGGTTCAACGCCTAGCGATCGCAATTGTGCAATCAAACGTTCGGCTCGTTGTCTTTCTTGTTCAGCTCGTTGACTTTCCTGTTCGGCCCGTTGACTTTCCTGTTCGGCCCGTTGACTTTCTTGTTCAGCCCGTTGACTTTCTTGTTCTGTAGAAGTCAATACCCAGCAGCCTGTCCAATCATACCACCGCAACCAGGGCTGTTCTACATCTTGATAGCGTCCATGCCACACACCCAAGCCTAATTCTAGTTCTGGTATCCAGAAGCGTGACTCTGACAGTGCTATCTCAGCATAACGACCACCGTCTAACTTAAATACTCTTAACTCATATTTATAGCGATCAAATACTACATAATAAGGCACACGCAGAATCTGTTCATATACTTCCCATTTTCCTGGTGGTTGCTTAATATCCCGCAATGTCTGCCCCAAGTCTTCCTTTTCAGTACCTGGAGACAGTAATTCAACTACAATAAAAGGCTGAACTCCCTCTTGCCAAAGGACATAACTTAAACGTAAATCTTTTTGTTCATAGAGTCGGGAAACACCTAAAACGGCAAACCAATCTGGTCGCTTATGCCACAGTGGATGGCGCGGGTCATAATAAAGATTCAGATCGCTAGCAACAAATATCTCGTCGCTTGGATAATTCGGGGGACGAAAGGTTTCGTCTAAAAGACGAGGTTGTAATAAATGAAACTGATCGGGCAAACCAGGCTCCTCTGGATCTTCACTGGGAAGATCGTACATGGTCGGCAATACATCTTTTGGCGATCGCGGTGGATCGGTTTGATACATCATAAAGCAATCCTGATGATGAAACTCTCAGTTCTATTATGATTAATTGTTTTTGAGTAACTCAACACCTTGCAGAACGAGGCAGCATAAATTTCTCACCCTCAGCTGCAAATCTACCACGAACCATCAGCACAGTTTCATCAAATGCATGGACGAATGCTTCCACATCTTTGACATCGAGAAGTTCTGGACTAAAGTAAATCACCACTTCTTCGATGGGTTGAGGTATCTTACTAAGAATATTCTTCAAAGAGCATATCTGCGTTGTAACTAAATCGAAAAGATGAAGTCGGTTATCTTCTATCTCCATACAGGCGATTAAATCTAAATCTTCTGCATAATATAGGGGACGACTTCCTTCATTGACACAGAACACAGGTTTTTCGTTGACTACGCCAACTATATTAGAGACAGGAATGCGTGTTTCCAAAAGTCTGTGTAGCAACGTGTAATCTTTAGTATTTGTAAAATCCAGTATTCTGAAGCTATCAGTACCACCTGTGGAGTTACACTTAACTTTGAAGATTTGTTCTTTGACAACACGAAAGCCAAAAGGTAAGTAAAACTCCGGTTGTGGTGTCGTCAATACCAGGGTTTCGTAAAGGCGATCGCGATCGCAATACCCTAGCACTTCCTCCATCACTTCACGGTAATACCCTCTGCGGCGAAATTCTGCACGGGTAGCTACTCCATGAACTCCTCCGACAGTGAGCCTTTGTCCCATAATTTGCATGGGAATTTCTAACACTCCCACATGAGTAATAGCTATATCATCATGAAAGCGAATAAAGGGAGTTGAAGCTGTTTCCCAGGATGCACCTAGTTTTCTTGCACATTCTGCTAAACTGCTGATTCCGGGAAATGTGACTTCCATCAAGTCAAAAAGCTTATCGCTTAAGCTGGGATCGTCAGAGAATGACTGTTTGAAACGATACTGGCTCATACTTCAAGTATTACAATCAATTCAGTAGAGACTACAAAATCAATTCCAGCAAATCCAGAAAAAGGGAAATATTATAAATGGATAGTAAGGGCGTAATATCTCCAAGGTTTAACCCTATCTTTCTCAAGCCTAAGTCTCTTCAAATAAGACTAAGCCATACTTCTCGCCAGTAGGCAAAAAGCCAATTCCTCGATAAACAGCTTGGGCTGCTTGGTTATTATCACCTGTAAACAGGATGGCACGTTTTACTCCTTGCGATCGCGCATTTAACAATGAACCTGCTACCACACTTTTGGCGTAGCCTTTACCCCGCAGCCCTGGCGGTGTCCAAACTCCACCAATTTGTACAATATCAGGTAGGCTGGCATTGAAAGCAGAGTAAGAAACTGGGGTATCTTCTTCTACCAAAACCCAATGCATTGCCATAGCTTGACGGGCTTCAATTACGAGACGGCTAGCTGTTGTTAAACTGGGAGTATCTCTTTGTCCTAAAGTTTCCACACTAAAAGCAGCACACCATTCAGTGAGTAATTCCAACTCATCTGGATGTGGCAAACGACACTGCACCTCTGCCGATGTTAAAGCTTCAGGTATTTGTAAATCTCGCAGTGCTAGAGAAAACAATATCTCAGCCTGATCAAGCTGAGTTGGTCGCTTGCTAAATCCCAAAATGCTTTTTGTCGCTTCAACTTGTGCTGCTGGACCACTAATTCCAGAAATAGCACGTCCAGATTGTGCCACAACTGCTTGTACCACTTCTGGCAGATGTACAGGGGCTTGGACTACGATCGTCCCATTCCAAAAATGGGCTGCAACTGCCACTATAGTTTCATCTAAGTAGGCTGCTATATAAGTTCCTTGAAATCTAGCACCTTGGTCAAGCAATCCCGCAACTCGCCAATTAGAGCGCAAAAACATAGAAGTATCGGTGTGTTGTAAGAGAAATGCTTCCAGTGATACTTCATCTCCAGGTTGCAGAATTCTCAAAATAGGCACAAAAACCTCCTAATAATTGAAAGGGACACAGCCTAACTGTGTCCCTAAAAGCTACTTCAAGATGCTAGGACTGGCGATAGCAGGCAAACTCCATTGTAAAAGTAGCCATGCCAGAAGTAAGCGATCGCAATTCTGTAGAATACCCAAACATTCGCGCCAGCGGGACTTCGGCTCGAATCACCGTGTATCCCTGCATTGTCTCGGAACCCAACAACAAACCCCGACGAGAGGATAAGTCACCCTGAATCCTTCCCATAAACTCGTGGGGCGTTTCCACCTCTACAAGCATGATGGGTTCCAGTATGTAAGGTTTGGCTTTGGCGATCGCACCCTCAATTGCTTGATGGGACGCTGACCGGAAAGCCAATTCTGAAGAGTCAATTGGATGATAAGAACCGCCATCCAAAACGACTTTCACCCCAGTTACCGGATAACCTTCCAGCTGTCCTGATTGCATTGCCTCACGGAAACCCTTCTCGCACGCTGGGATATATTCTTTGGGAATCGCACCCCCAACCACCCGATTCTCGAAAACAAACGGCTCATCTGTAGGTTCAATCCACCCAGTAATATGAGCGTACTGACCGGGGCCGCCTGACTGTTTTTTGAATCGATAGTCAAAGGTAGCTTGTTGCCTAATGGTTTCCCGGTACGCCACGGCGGGAGTACCGACGTAGACCTCGGCATTGTATTCTCGTTGAATGCGCTCCAGGTAGATTTCCAAGTGGAGTTCGCCCATTCCAGAAATCAGAGTTGCTCCTGATTCGGGGTCGATGCTCAACCGGAAGGTGGGGTCTTCTCTTTGAAAGCGATTGAGTGCTTTGGAAAGGCGATCGCTATCTTCCTGCTTCTTGGGCGTAATTGCCAGCGTAATCACTGGTTCCGGCACAAACATCTTCTCTAGAGATACCAGTGGTTCCCCAGAACAGAATGTATCACCAGAAGCACAATCCACACCCAACAGAGCCACAATATCCCCAGCAACAGCAACTTTTACCTCTTCTCGCTTATTGGCGTGCATTCTCACCAAGCGACCGATTTGCACCCGCTGTTCGGTACGGGAGTTGTAGACGGTATCACCGGGTTTGAGCGTCCCAGAGTAAATTCGGGTATAGGTCAACTGCCCAAAGGATTCAACAGTGAGTTTAAATGCCAATGCCACCAAGGAAGCATCGGGGTTAGGGTAGACACTCACCGACTCTGCGGTTTTGACCACTTCTCTATCCACGGGAGATGGTAGATAAAGCGCAACTGCATTCAATAAGTTTTGCACTCCTTTATTTTTGAATGCCGAACCCAGCAGTACAGGTGTGAATTCTAGGCTCAAGGTTGCCTGTCGGATGGTTTCCCAAATTAACTCTTTGGGAATCTCCTCACCCGCCAGTAACATCTCGGTCATCGGTTCTGAGAACAGCGACAAAGTATCTAGCAACTTCTCCCGTGCCTGTTGTGCTTCATCCCTAAGTGATTCGGGAATTGGCTTTTTCACGAAGTTTTCGCCGTTTTCACCTTCAAAGTAGTCAGCAGTCATTTCTACAAGGTCAATCACTCCCTGGAATTGGTCTTCACTGCCGATAGGGTGCTGGAGTAATACCGCATTTAGTTGCAAGCGATCGCGTATTCCTTGTATTACACGAAATGGATCTGCTCCCGTCCGATCCATTTTGTTGATGAACGCCAAACGCGGCACTCGGTAGCGCTTCATTTGCCGATCCACCGTAATGGACTGGGACTGCACACCCGCCACAGCACACAGCACCATCACTGCCCCATCCAATACCCGCAGGGCGCGTTCCACTTCTATTGTAAAATCTACGTGTCCAGGTGTATCAATCAGGTTAATTTGAGTATCGTGCCACTGGCAGGTGGTAGCAGCGGAAGTGATGGTTATACCATGTAGTTTTTCCTCTGGCATAAAATCCATCGTTGCACCCTTACCGCCTCCCCGCACTTCCTCAATAGCGTGGATTCTGCCCGTGTAGAAGAGAATTCGCTCTGACAGCGTAGTTTTACCAGAGTCGATGTGGGCAGAGATACCAATATTTCGGATGCGTGTTCGGGGAATCATAAAATTTCCTTTGTTCAAGCGACAAACAGTCACCAACTAAGTGGTGATATATTTTGTATTATAAATGTATTACAAATAAAAGACAAGGCTGATAATACAGAAAAACCGTTGATATTTGCCCTAGCTGACGTTTAAAATAGGTATTCAAGCGGAGGAAATGAAAGCTTGAAATTGATATTGGTAGCTCCCGACTGTTTGTTGTGTGCAGCCTTTGAACAGCATTTTAATTACTTACCCAATGTAGAAATAGTGAATAACTATTTCGAGTGGTTGCCAGATTTTGATTGTATGGTCAGCCCTGCTAACTCTTTCGGAATGATGGATGGTGGCATAGATGCGGCAATTATCCGTTTTTTCGGTCATTCCTTAATGGCAAGAGTCCAGCAGCGCATTCTTGAGGATTATTTGGGCGAACAGCCTGTGGGAACATCAATGATTGTGGAAACAGGCCATCACAAACATCCTTTTTTGGCTCATACACCCACTATGCGAGTTCCCATGATTATTGCTGGGACAGATATTCCTTATATTGCAATGTGGGCTATGCTGCTGGCAGTTCGCCACCATAATCAACACGCTAGGCAAAAAATTAATACCATTGCCTGTCCTGGATTGGGTACGGGAATAGGACGAGTGCCATATACTGAAGCTGCTAGACAGATGGCATTAGCTTACGATCATTTTCTCTATCCACCCAAGCATCTCAATTGCATAGTTGCGGCTGAAAGACAACTTCAGATATGGGAAGGAGGAGATTTTAGGTAAAGCAGGGACTTTGGATAATAGTCTGAGTTCATTACCAGGGTAAATATAGTGTTCCCTATGGTGTTAAAAATTTAAATGCAATTTATTAAATATTTTTGCAACCCGAAGATAAACACTATTAATTAAGGGAACGTTATGTCATTATTAAACTTCATAAAAAGATATTAATTTTTAATACATGAATTGATTTTCTAACTCTCAATTTAATTTCTCGTCTTTTAACACTTTAAGTAGCATCAGGGAGTGATAAATCCTTGATTTTATGGGAGTTTTGAATTTATCGCAGGCCGAAATTGTAAAAGACGAGTATTTAGTTTTGTCATAAATTTAATATAACTAAAAATCTAAGGTAATGTATACATGACTTCCAGCATTACAGACAAGATCCAAAGACATACTCTTTTAGTAGATTTGAATAACAAAAACCGAATTGCTTACCAAGCTAACCGCACAGCGATCGCTGCATTCAATGCAATCCTAATGGCAGGAGCAGAGGCTTACATCAATGGGCTAAAAATCCCCGATACTCTGCTTAAATCCCTTTTAAATCTCTCCATGCAAATCAGCTACAAACATTTTCCTTCTCTTTTAGTTCCCTATGAATGGCTGTTGCAAGAAAGCGATCGCCTTGCAGAAGGGTCACACGAACTAATGAAGGTTCAATACAACCTACCCGAAGACATGTTCAGTCTGATGTTAAAAGAGACAGAACTTTTATATCCCAAATACACAATGGCTTTATGGGAAAAAGGAGCATCTAACCTTGAGCAAGCTCAAATGCACATGCTCGATGATTTGATCGCAAAAGCAGGCATCGAAGACGGAGACGAAATCTTAGATTTGGGATGCGGTTGGGGTTCTGCATCAAATTACATTCTTTCCCGGTTTCCGCATGTGAAAGTAACGGCTCTTAATTTGAGCCACGGGCAATGCGAATATATTCGGAAAAAAATGCGAGACCCTACCAGTTACCTCAGTTCAGATAGATTCACTCTATATGAAAAGGACTTTAATGATATTGATTTTGAGAATAAGTTTGATAAAATTATGGCGATTGGCTTGTTTGAACATATAGGGAATTTAACGAAATCATTTCAAAAACTGGCTTCTCTCCTCAAAGATGATGGCAAGGTGTTAATTCACATAATCACAACCAGATTACCTGATAATATAACCCATCCTTTTATCGATAAATATGTTTTTCCAAACATGCGGGTGTGGAGTTATGATGTCATCCCAAAGATTAATACAGACCTGAAAACTATTAATCAATGGTATTTAAATGGTGCTAACTACTCAAAAACTCTGATAAATTGGTTGATGAATTTTGAACAAAATCAAGCTAAAGTCAAAGATTTAAATTATGGCATGAACTATGGAAATTTCTGCCGGATGTGGAGACTTTATTTGCTCTTGTGCATTGTGTATTTTGACGGTTGTGATGGTGAAATTCTTGGTAATGGTCAATACTTATTAGTTCATGCGTGACAAGTTAATTGCATCAGTCCTAATAATTTAGCGATCGCCCAACCTATCGAGAGCAATTTTTGGCTCCTTAGTTGTAGGAGCCAGCAATAAGTATGTGAGTACCATTGAATGGCAAATAAACGTTTTTATCACATTGGCTTTGGGCAAGATGATTTAGGTTCATCGCCTCCTAACATTGCCTTATTATCTGGCGATCCAGAGCGATCGCATCTAATTGCCCAAACTTATTTCCAAGATGTTCGCTTATTGTCGGAAAATCGCGGACTCAATAGCTATGTGGGATATTTACCGAATGGTCGCAGCATCTTATCAGCTACTAGTGGTATGGGTGCGCCTTCATTGAGTATTGTTGTCAACGAGTTGATACAAGTAGGAATCCGGCAAATTATTCGCATTGGAACTTGCGGATCAATTCAATCTTATATACCAGTCGGTAGTGTTGTTATTAGCAGCGCAGCATTATGTCGCCAAGGTGCAGCAAATGACATTGCACCTGTGGAATATCCAGCCGCGGCCGATCCTTTTCTGACAGTCGCTTTAGTTAAAGCTGCACGAGAATTAAAGGTTGAACATTACATCGGAATTACGGCATCAGTTGATACTTTTTACGAAGGACAAGAACGCACTGATTCAGCCAATCCAAATTTAATGCGATCGCTACATGGTATTACAGAAGAATATCGGCGCTTAAATATCTTGAATTACGAGATGGAATGCGGCACACTATTCAAAATGGCAGGAGTGTACAATTTTGCGGCTGCTGCTATTTGCGGTGTAGTTGCTTCGCGCACTGATAGTGAAAATATCATTTTAGAACAAAGAGATGTTGCTGTTAAAAATGCGATCGCAACTGCTGTAAATGCAGCAGCAAGCTTTGAGTAAGCTAACAAATTTCTCTTATCCAACTTATAACCCAAGTTGCGGGTTATCGACTGATGGATGCTTGTCACCCATCAATTTATGCGATGCCTGCGGTGGTCACTGAGCTTTGTCGTACCACTTGCCTACGGCACGCTGCGCGAACGTGGAAGCAAACAAGCTACACGCAGCGTCTCGTAGAGAGCGTCTTGATTCTGACCGGAGGCGGAGCGTCTCCGGCTTTGCTCCTGAATTCTGACTTCTGAATTCTTCTTCAATTGGTTTGACTTTATGAAGATATAAAGATATGAAAGAAACAAACGCAGATGATTAGAGTTGGCTGTATTAAAGTAAAGCGATATTTTTTAAGTATAAAACACTATACGCACTGTACTGCTAGTGCAGATATCTATCTTTAGGCATAGAAAAATTTCATTCTGATTTCATTTTTTTACGAAAAGCTATGAATAGGGTGAACGGTAAGACATTTCAGACATTTATATACCTTCATTGGTGACAAGTGATTGCTAAAAATATGTTAGCCAGGGGTAAAATTCTCTGGTTGAGGCTTTCCCGTCAGTTGCTTCGACCTAGGCGCTTGGCTTTCGTGGAAGCTTGCGTGATTGGTCTAGTTTCTGGGTTAGCGGCAGTTCTGTTAGGACAGGCAGTGGATTGGGCAGGCGCATTGCGAGTGCGTGTTTCTTACCATTGGGCTGCCTACTTGGTGCTACCAGGTATTGGACTAGTAGGGGGACTTTTAGCTGGTTGGCTAGTAGAGCGCTTCGCACCGGAAGCATCAGGTAGTGGGATGTCTGAAGTGAAAGCGGTATTGGCTCGTGTGCCGATGCCGTTAAATCTGCGGATTGCTTTGGTCAAGTTGATCGGCGCGACATTAGTGTTGGGTTCTGGAATGCCTTTGGGACGGGAAGGGCCAACTGTCCAAATTGGGGCAGCTTTGGCAAATCAACTTAGTAACTGGGTACCGACTTCACCAGAGCATCGTCGCCAACTCATCGCCGCCGGAGCCGGGGCTGGTTTAGCTGCGGCTTTTAATGCACCGATCGCAGGTGTGCTTTTTGTAGTGGAAGAATTACTCCAAGATGTGTCAGGTATCACTCTTGGTACTGCGATTTTGGCTTCTTTCATCGCTTCAGTCATCTCCCGGCTCTATGGTAGCCACAACCTGGATCTAAATCATCTAAATTTAGGTCTTCCCGATACAACTTTCTTCGCTCAGGAAATCCCTTTCTACTTGATTTTGGGAGTGCTGGCAGGATTTCTAGGCATTCTATTTAATAAAGGTATCCTTGAGAGTCTAGCAATTAACCGCCGCTTACTACACGTGAGTTTACCCTGGCGAATTGGAATTGCTGGGTTAGTCAGTGGTTTGGCGATCGCTTTATTACCTGCTGCCTTTCGCGATCATGCTGGGTTGAGAGAAATTTTGCTTGCGGGTAATACTAACTGGTCATTTGCCGCGATCGCTCTGTTAGTTCAGTTTACCCTAATTATTTTTACCTACGGCTCTGGAGCGCCAGGGGGTTTACTAGTTCCCACCTTAGTCTTGGGAGCTGCCCTTGGTTACTTAGTGGGTGCTGTCGAACACAGTTTACTGGGAATGAGTGCTGCAACAGTCTATGCTCATGTCGGCATGGCTGCCTTTTTTAGCGCCGTCTCCAAAGTACCAATTACAGCAGTTGTCATTGTGTTTGAGATGACAACAGATTTCAATCTGGTGCTACCGCTAATGATTGCCTCTGTGGTTGCCTATTTAGTAGCAGAAAAAATTGACCATCGATCGCTCTACGACCTTTTACTGGAGTGGAAAGGGATTCACATCACCAAGGAGCCAAGCACAGAGGGGCTTCTGGCGCAACTCAGTGCCGTAGATGTAATGCAACGGCGTGTAGAAACTCTCTCTAGCCAAATGAGTACTGATGAAGCAGTACAGGCATTTTCCCACTCTCACCATCGCAACTTTCCGGTTTTAGAGAATGGTAAAGTTGTTGGCATTGTCACTCAGAAAGATTTAGTTAATATTGCTTCAGAACAGTTAAGCAAAGATACAACTATTAGTGAGATTATGACACCAGAGCCAGTGACAGTAACTCCCACAGCTACACTGGCTCATGTACTGCATATACTTAATCGTTATCATCTCAGCTGCTTACCCGTTACAGAAAATCGGAAGCTCATAGGAATTATTACTCGTAGTGATATTATCCGTGTAGAAGCAGAGCAACTCAGTGGTAATAGCGAACAAATAGAACGTAAATCAGCACCTTCTTATGTGGTTTACCAAACTCGCGCTCCGGCTACAGGCAAAGGAAGATTGTTAGTACCGCTTTCACATCCCCAGACAGCCGAGAATTTACTAGAAATGGCAGTTGCGATCGCCAAAGATCGCAATTACGAAATAGAATGCCTACAAGTGATTATCGTTCCGTCTGGCCGCATCCCATCGGAAACACCAGTACAAATCAGCAAAAGTCTTCAACTTTTGCAACGGGCAATACTTTTAGGAGAGAATTCGCGGATTCCCGTTCATACCCAGATCCGAGTTGCCCATAATGTTGCTGGAGCAATTTTGGAGACTGTCAAAGAACGACACATTGACTTGGTACTGATGGGATGGAAAGGCAGTACATCAACTCCTGGTAGAGTTTTTAGCCGAGTAGTGGATACCATAATTCGACAGGCAGGTTGTGATGTCATGTTGGCTAAATTAGATAATAAAAGATCTTTTGACCGTTGGTTGTTGCCAATTGCAGGCGGCCCTAACTCCAGCCAAGCAATTAAGTTATTACCTGCTCTTTCTTCTCTAAGTACATCGCCCCAAATCAAGCTATGTCAAGTTTTCCAGCCTACTAACTCAATTCCTGACACAACATTATTAGATAAATCTGTTCACTTTCTGCAACGCCGAGTTAGCGGTAAAGTGGTGGCTACTCCAGTTCGTGCCAATTCTGTTTCTGATGCTGTCCTGAAGTGCGCCGAACAAGATAACAGTGATGTGATTGTTCTGGGAGCTAGCCGTGAAAGCCTACTACAACAAACGATTCAAGGAAATATTGCCGAGAATATTTCTCGCAAGAGTAATTGTACAGTTATCATGGTTAAAACTTAATTACATAGGCGCAACCCTACCCGTAAAGTATTACGAATTACGAATTACGAATTACGAATTACGAATTATCAGCAAGTATATAGTAAAAGTTGCCCCTTGATTTGATGTGCTGCCGGCGATAATACTGCCTTGATGGGCTTCAATAATCCGCTTAGAATTGCTAACCCTAGACCATTACTGCTACCTTTGGCGTCGTGCGGGGTCTGTTGTATAAAATTGCTCAAAAATTCGAGGTATATTACCCTCTTTTATCCCTGGCAGTCGCATTACTGGTGGCAAGATTAAAAGTTCTCAAACTCGCCCAGTAGTCAACCGTGCCGCAAACGCTTTCCGTATGGCAGCACAAACTGCTGGAAAAAGTAATTCTGCCGAGTCGTGCTTTTTATCGTCGTTTACGTTCTCGCCTTGGCTCTCCTAAAGCTATCACTGCTACTGCTCATAAGATTGCGCGGCTTTTTTACAAACTTTGGACTACTGGAGGAAATTATACAGATCCTGGTATGGATTATTATGAGCAGCGTTATCGTGAGCGAATGGTTAATAATTTCCACAAAAAAGCCCAGGCTTTTGGTTTTGAGCTTATTCCTCAGCCCTCAGAAAATCTGATTTCTTAGCGGGACTTAGACAAAAATTAAGCCCAAATAAAGCCCAAACTAGCTTTATGAGCAGCAAATACGTCACGGTTGAAGGTCAACCAGTCAAA
>NZ_JBALDP010000035.1:0-20908 GCF_036917355.1 Nostoc sp. | reverse complement strand
GGGCTGTGTGTGGGTTCTGAGTTGTCGTTGTGAGAGACAATAACTCTACTACGGCAGCCCTATCTCTTCATACTCTTTTTTTGGCGAAGGTATTGCATAGGTTAGTACTTCTCGAATAGAAGAGATAGGATTTATCGTCTCTTCAGTGATGTATTGCAATAATCCAGGTTTGTTTGCAGCTTCTGCAAAGTTTTTGAGCGTGATAAAAATTGGCACACGTTCAGCCTGAAACTCACCTCCAAGACACTGAATTGCTAAATACTTTAAAAACGTAGTTTTGCCTGCACCTGGTTTACCCAAAATCATCAGCTTGGAGTATTTTTCAACCGCTTCCAGTCCTGGCAATCGTTTTTCAGTAATTCTGTTGAGTCCAAAGAGGTCAAAATCCTGGCTTTTACACTGTTGTAATAATTCATCAATGCCTAACCGCCGCTGTCCAGTGATTTTATCCAAAATATTAACGCTGGTGTAAATGTCATTCAACCCAATGGGTTGAGTCATATCTAGCACCCGCATTGTACCGTAACGTTCTTGAATGATGGGTTTTATCTTTTCGCGTACCCCTTGCACGATCGCATCAATATCAACATCAATGCTGTTATCTTGATTTATCTCTGGTTCACTTGCTGGTTCAGCAACTATTTCTTCCCACTCTAGGTCTAGCCTGTCACAAATCTGCACAAAGAGATTGCGGTCAACAGGTTTACCTGTAAAGAATTTTCCGATTGGCTGGCGAGTTACTTCTAAATCTTCAGCTAATGCTTTTTGAGTTAAGGAACAGCGAATCAAAGCTCTTTTTGCTTTTTGGATACCTTCTGGAGAACAGGAAAGCGATCGCCCGGACATAAGCTAACCACTAGACTTTTGCTGATTCTAACTGTCTATTTGGCAATTCATGCTCATCGCATACACAAGTCACTCATATCACCAACCTGTATTTAAGCCTACAACAAACACTCACCTGTCAAAGTATGGATGTAGTGATTCAAACGATTTGGGAGTGAGTCGATGTTATCCAAGAAATTTCCTTCAAGAGATGAAGTGCTGGCTGTTGTAACGCTGATTATGGTGATTGGTTCTCTCACTCTTGCAGTTATCGATGAGAAGAGTCGCCCTCCATTTCTAGATTTAACCAAATTTGCTGTCGGTACATATATTGGATTGTTGATACCTCGGTCAAGGTCAAGCGATCGCGATGTCTAAGAAGGGCTACGCCTACGCAACTAGCCAATGACAATCCTAAATAATTCGTAAGAGAAAAGATCCCCGGCAAGTTTTACGAAGTCAGGGATCTGTAACTTTCAATTCTCACAAATCAAACTAAGAATTTTTTCTTCTCACTCAATAGAAAAAAATAACGAAAACCCTCCAGAAGAGTTTCATTTTTCTCCGAAGACAGTAAAACTTTTTCATGCAATAAGAAAAATTGACTGATATTATTGTAAATTTTTGTAAATTTGATGTCTTCAAGACTAGAAACCTGATATCTAGATAGCTAAACTAACAAACAGTGCATCTGTACTGTTAATTATTAAAAGTAGATGTGGCGCTATAGCGTGAATGATCCCAGTACAACTTATCCTCAAAAACTTCCTCAGTTACCGTGATGCAACTTTAGATTTTGGTGGTTTGCATACGGCTTGTATTTGTGGTTCCAATGGTGCGGGTAAATCCTCCCTTTTAGAAGCAATCACTTGGGCAATTTGGGGTGAAAGCCGCGCTACTGCTGAAGATGATGTCATCTATTCTGGTGCAAAAGAAGTTCGGGTTGATTTTACTTTCCAAAGTAATCAGCAAAAATATCGGGTGATTCGTACCCGAATTCGGGGAGGTCCTAGCGTTCTTGAATTTCAAATAGAAATACCATCTGGGTTTCGCTCACTCACCGGCAAAGGGGTAAGAGCAACACAGGATTTGATTTTAGAACATATCAAGCTCGATTACGATACATTTATTAATTCTGCCTACTTACGTCAAGGTCGTGCAGATGAGTTCATGCTCAAGCGTCCCACAGAACGTAAAGAAATTTTAGCGGAGTTGTTAAAACTCAATCAGTATGATGATTTGGAAGAACGGGCAAAGGAATCTTCTCGTCAGTTCAAAGCACGGGCAGTAGAGTTAGAGCGTTCTTTGGAGTCGATAAAAATTCAGCTGCAACAACGCGAAATCACCCAAGCGCAAAGAGTGGAGTTAGAAGCCGAACTCAACCAACTGCAACAGGTGCAAGCTTTTGATAATATTCAATTACAAAGTTTGCAAGTTGTCCAGCACCAGCGCCAAAATTGGGAACAACAACTTAATTTTATAAAGCAGCAATACCAAAATCTTACCCAAGACTGCGATCGCCTCCAACAAGAACAATCAGCTATTGGCTCTCAGCTATCAGATTTAGAAAAAATATTATACCAAGAAGCTGAGATTAAAGCTGGATACGCCCAATATCAAAGTCTACAATCTCAAGAAGAAGCTTTTGCTGTCAAATTTGAAGAATACACCCGCGCCCAACAGAATCGCCAACAAAAGCAACAACAGCTTACCAAACAAATTCACGAAATCGAACGGCAACTGCAACAAGCTCAAGCGCAGCTAGAAGCTTTACAGCAGCAAGAGCGAGATATTCAACAAACTCTCACTAAGTCGGGTGAAGTAGAAGCCGCTTTGTCACAACTAACCGCAGCACGTCACCATGTTGCTCGTTTAGATCAATTGCAAATGCAAGTGACTCCCCTGTTGCAACAAAGAACAACTTTACAAAGCCAACTCGATCGCACTCATGCTGGTTTAGTAGCGCGACTCGAACAACTCCAAAATACTGAGAACCAATTGCAACGCCAACACGGCCGCCAACCGCAACTACAACAAGCGGTGATGGATGTAGCAATCCAGATTGAGGAACTGGAGAAAAAGCGGGTTTATCTGCAACGAGTTCAAGAAAAAGGGCAAGAAAGGCGGCACTTTATCGAACGTCTGCAAGCTCATCAACGGGATTATGAAAAACTGCTGGGAGAATTAGAGCAGAAATTGCAAATGCTCCAAAATCCTGAAGCACTTTGTCCATTATGTGAACGTCCTTTAGACGAACATCACTGGAGTCGGGTGGTGGAAAAAACCCAAAGTGAGTTAGAGGATACTCAAGGGCAGTTTTGGGTAGTGCGAGAACAAATGGCTGTATCTGACCGAGAAATTCAGGTACTTAGGCAGGAATATCGCGATATATCGCAACAATTGGCAGGTTATGATGGTTTACGGGAACAACGGGGACAGTTGGCAGCACAATTAGAAGCGACAACTGATGTGCAACAACAGTTACAACAAATTGCTGCTGAAAAACACCATTTAGAGCGATCGCTCCAAGCAGGTGATTACGCTCCCGATAAACAAGCGGAACTCCGGCAACTAGACCAATATCTGCAACAAGTTAATTATAATGAACAAGATCATGCCCTCGCCCGGAGCGAAGTTGAGCGGTGGCGATGGGCAGAAATTAAACAAGGGCAGATTAAAGATGCAACTAAGCGACAAGCGCAACTATTAGCCCGAAAACCAGAACTACAATCCCAAATTGCCCAATTACAAGCCAGAATCCAACAAGATCATATTGATTCTGAATGTGCTAAACAAATCGCGGCTCTTGAGCGTCACATTACCGAAATTGGCTACAGTTCTGAGCAGCACAACAATCTGCGTATGGCTGCAAAGAAAGCTCAATCTTGGCATTTGCGGTGTCAACAACTGCTATCAGCCCAGCAGCAGTATCCGCAACTCCAGGCGAGGTTGCAAGAGTTAGAGGAATCCAGAAGCGCCAGATTAACCGAGCGGCAAAAACTCGGCGGACAAATCGAAAGCATTATTCAGCAACTACAAGCAACAGCTAACCCATCTGCCCAAATTCAGGCTTTAGAGCAACAATTAGCAATACGCAGACGGCAACTCGATGAGCAAATAGCCAAGTTGGGGCGTTTAGAACAACTGACGCATCAACTGGAAACGCTACAAATTCAGTATGACCAACAGCAGCAGCAATTACAATCTTGCAAGCAGGAATATCGTGTTTATCAGGAATTAGCGCAAGCTTTTGGTAAAAATGGTATCCAAGCACTGATGATTGAGAATGTGTTACCGCAACTGGAAGCCGAGACAAATCAACTACTTTCGCGGCTGAGTGGTAATCAATTTCATGTACAATTTATTACTCAGAAAGCTGGACGCAGTGCTAAATCAACCAAAAAAAATGCCAAGCTAATAGACACCTTAGATATTTTAATCGCTGATTCTAGAGGAACACGAGCTTATGAAACTTACTCTGGTGGAGAAGCATTTAGAATTAACTTTGCCATCCGCTTGGCTTTGGCGAAATTATTAGCGCAAAGGGCGGGGGCGGCGTTGCAATTGTTGATTGTAGATGAAGGTTTTGGTACACAGGATGCTGAAGGATGCGATCGCTTGATTGCCGCGATTAATGCGATCGCTTCCGATTTCGCCTGCATCCTCACTGTCACCCACATGCCCCACCTCAAAGAAGCCTTCCAAGCAAGGATTGAGGTTAATAAAACTCAAGAAGGTTCACAGTTGAGCTTGTCAATTTAATTACGAATTACGAATTAGTTAATTGTATTTTACCCGTGCATCCAGACCTAATGAGCGGAGCTTTTTCGTTAACGTTTCTGCTTGGGCGCGATCGCTAAATGCTCCTGCATTCACATAATCCCCTAAATTGGATTGCTCCGCGACAGCGCTGGGTATATATTGTTGCACTTTACTCAGAGTATCATTACTGGAAATTGGAATTATTACTCTGTAAGGATTATTAGCAACTAATGTATTGCCATTGGTAACAGGTACTACATAATCATTGGCAGGAGGTAATGCATAGCGGTTAGTGTCAGCTAATACATAATCATTATTCTCAGTATAATTGCCCCCCATTGAACCATTTAACCCCAATGCTTCCCAAGTTTGCCAATCTACATTTCCACTAGAATTAATTCGAGAATATTGCTGGAATGCAATCACAGATTGTCTAGTGTAATCGTTGAAAAGTCCATCAGGATTAGCATTAGAGAAGAAACCCAACTGCGCCAAACGCGCTTGGACTACTCTGACATTTTCTCCGCGATCGCCTACAGTTAGATAATTTCTACCTGGTTGTTGAATACCACCTGTAGAGACTCTACGCACTGAGTCCAAAACTTGGGCATTAGCAATGCCATCAACAGGTAGTCCATTATTTCGCTGGAATGCAATTACAGCTTCTCTAGTCATTGGGCCAACATTCCCAGTGGCATCAGCATTTAAATAACCTAGCTGCCGCAAACGCACTTGGAGTTCTTTGACTTGTTGAGTGGAAAGACTCGATCTTCCTGGAGTCGGAGAGGAACCCATTAGTGCGTTCCAAGTTTGTTGATTCACAATCCCGTTAGCAGTTATGCGATAACTTCGCTGGAATGCAATTACAGCATCTTTAGTAATTCGTCCAAAATTCCCAGTGGGATTAGTATTAAAGTAGCCTAATTGCCGTAGACGCTGTTGTAATCTTGTGACGGCTGCACCAGTTTTGCCTTGAGAAAGAGTAGGATATTGACCAACAGGCGATCGCGCTGCGCCACCGATACTTCTATTAAAATTTCTACTTTGACACGCTCGTTGCAAGGCTCGTTGAGTACTAGCACCCACAACTCCATCAGCCGATATTCTATTGGCTTGCTGGAATTTGATTACAGCATTTTGAGTCAAGCTAGCAAACTTACCTGTCACTGGGCCGTTAAAATAGCCTAACTTTTTTAAACATCTCTGGCTTCTGCTAACTTCAGGACTATTACTTCCTATTTTCTGAAGTGCTAAAGCTTCTCCAGCAATACTCAAAAGCCCCGTAATTAGAGCCACAGACAAAAGACGCATTGCAGCACCAGTCGATAACTTTTTCCAATTTAAAAATTTAAAATTAACTACGATAGGAACAACCTTGATGCTTTCGGATGCCTCGTAGACTGAGGCAAGCTTGATTAAATGGCTAGCTACCCCTGTTTTCACTTGCTTTTTTAAAGTTAATGACTATAAAAAAGTATACCACTTAGCTATATGTAAGAATTACTTTTCGTATGATTCTTTACAAGTAAGTGTCCTGGCGAGTGGGGGACAAGAGGATAAACAAAACTCAGCACTGGCTCAACCCTAGCTATCCGCTAACAGCACTCTTTTGCCCAATACCCAATACTTCGGCTTACCTTGGCTCCCTTCTCTACGAGAGGCTGCGCCAACGACTGCACTCAGGGCAAGCCGCTCGGCACGAGTCGCTCAGTACAAGTGCCCCATGCCCTATATCTATTGTTCATCAACTTTTTCAGTATTACCTGCTTTTACCCAACCTTCTTGTTCGCTACCTTCCAAACGAATCTTTTGCCAGGATTTATCGTCGCTTTCTTCCAAGATAATAATTTTTTGATTAAAAGCAACCCCACCAATCTTTTCAGCTTCTTGATTGGGTTGCGATCGCAAACTCAAGCCTTCAGCCCAACTAACACGTCCTCGGTAAGCTCCCGATGGTAACGGTTTGGATGATGGGGTAGCCTTTGGTGATTCTGTAGGAGTAGAGGTTGAGCTTGGAGACGATTGAGTAGATGTCCCAGGTGTAAGAGCGGGCTTACTTCCTCCAGGCTCAGTTTTTTTAGGAGCTTGGGCTTTCACCGAAGGACTATCATTGGAATAAATGGGTTTGGCAGGGGCTATGCCAGTACGATTCATAAAATAGAGTGCAATTGCAGCACCGCCACCTATTAGCACAGCGATCGCTAAGAAAAACCCCAGTATAAATTTTGTTAAGCCAGACAACATAATTAAAACCTGATTATCAAGAGTCAAGGGTGAAGGTGAGCCAGTCATGTGCGTATTTTCCCCCATTGAGGGGAGCAGTATTGAACTGGCTCTCAAGGGTTACGAGTAGAGAAGCAAGTAACCCATCAGTATAAGAATCAATAGTCCATAATAATTCATCATTAACTATTGACTTTTGACTAACTGATTATTGTAGCTATGCTGAATAGACATCTGGTGAAATTAAATATGCGTTATCCAAAACCTTTGTAGAGACGTAGCACTCCTACGTCTCTACATTTTTTTGGGTTCACGTAGTGCGCCGGAGGCGTTCGCTCAAAGGACTGTGTTTAGATGCTAAACGCGCTCTCCCAGCAGCAGCCCATTCTTGGAGTTGCTGAATTTGCTCTACGGCAGTTCGTGCTAAGGGTACGATCTGACTGGCTGCTTCTAAAATGTCGTCGGTAGCAAAGTCGCGGTTTTGGCTAAATCCAATATGCATCGCTTCAATTAAAGTTTGCTCAATCTCGGCTCCAGAAAAATCGGGCGTTTCATAAGCTAGCCTATCGATGTCATAACTTTTCAAGTTATGGGGGCGCAGTCGGGATAAATGAACATCATAAATTGCTTTTCTCTCTTCTTGCGTGGGCAAACCCACAAAGAAAATTTCATCAAATCGCCCCTTGCGGAGCATTTCCGGCGGTAAGGCTTGGATGTCGTTGGCGGTGGCGACGACAAACACAGGCGAGCTTTTTTCGGCTAGCCAGTTAATAAAAGTGCCAAACACACGGCTAGCTGTTCCGGCATCACCTTTGCTACCAAGCCCAGCAAAGGCTTTATCTATTTCATCAATCCACAAAATACAGGGAGCGAGAGCTTCAGCTACTTGGATCATTTGGCGAGTCCGAGATTCTGATTCACCCACCAAACCACCAAATAACCTTCCCACATCCAAACGTAGCAGGGGTAAATGCCAATGATGAGCGATCGCTTTTGCTGTTAACGATTTACCAGTTCCCTGGATACCCACCAACATTAAACCACGGGGGTGCGGTAATCCGTACTGTCGCGCCTTATCTGTAAATGAGCCTCCCCGACGAATCAGCCAGTCTTTCAGATTATCGAGTCCACCGATATCAGAAATTTGCTCAGTGGCGGGGTAGAAGTCCAAGATTTGGGTTTGGCGGATAGTTTGGCGCTTTTCTTCCAAAACCAGATCCACGTCTTCTGGTTGCAATTCGCCGTGGGTAGCGATCGCTTTTGCCAAAACCCGACGAATCCGTTCCATCGAAAGTCCTTGACAAGAGCGTACTAAGTCATCTAAAACTTTCCCAGAAAGGGAATTACCAGTACTTTGCAGTAAACGTTCCACCTCAGTTTTAATTTCTGGGGCGGCGGGTAAGGGAAACTCGACGACTGTCAGCACTTCGGTTAAGTCATCGGGGATGGCGATGCGTGGCGATAGTAGGACAATATTTTTTGGTTGCGACTTCAGGAGTCTCGACAGGTTGCGGAGTTTGCGAGCGATCGCTACATCATCTAAAAAGCGATGATAATCTCGGAGAATTAATACCGCAGGTGCGGAAGCTGGTAATTTTTCGATGAATTCTAAAGCTTGCAACGGGTTACGTCGCCCAAACCCAACATCATTGGGGTTTCCTTGGTAGCCATCGACAAAATCCCACGTATACACTGGGCGATTACCCTGGTTGGTTGCTTCTTCCCGGATAGCTGCTTCTACCCGTTCTTCCTCGTATGTAGGAATATAAATTAAGGGGTAGCGGGCGCGTAGTAGCAGTTTAAACTCTTCACGGAAGTTCATATTTGGCTATCGTTATTAGTTCTTCTCTCATTGTTCAGGTTTGTATCGCCTCTAACAACTAAAAAACCAACATCTACCAGTTCATAGCGGTTGCCAGTGCGATCGCTCTATGTGAGATATTTTTTAAAAGCGATCGCTCTTTATGCGGTGATCGTGATTAAATAATTAGTATAAAAATAACTACTCGTTTTTATGTAAGGTATTTCGTAATTCTTCAGCCAGTCCAGACAAGAAATCAGGTTTATTTTCAACTAGCCATTCTGTAAGCCTATAAGAGTGTCTAGTCTTTCTAAATTCTAATTTATTGTCACATAATACTTGAAAGATTCTTTCAAGTATATTTGCACCGTGAATCTTAGATAACCAATTATTATCTGAAACTTCTTCTCTTTTTACACCTTGAAGCAGATAGGATTTTTCCTGTTTTATTTTGTCAATATATTGCTGAACCTGAGTAATGCTGATAGGTATTGCTAGCCATGTAGCTTCTTCATTAATTACCACTGATATAGCTTCAGGATCAAGTAGATAATTCTCATACATAGGTTGGTGTAAAAAAGTCACACCTCTCTTCTCTAGTTCTTGAATCTTTGTTTCTGTCTTACTTTCTCTATCGAATATAAATCCGATAGCTGGTGGAAACAGAGTTGCTCCTGTTGTGAGTTTTTTATAAATATCAAAAACCAGGTCAGACCGTTTTCCATCCAAAAGAGCATCGGTGCTATTGACAGATAAAATTTTAATACCCATTAATATTATTCTTGTAACTTTATCCAATACAAGTGGAAAACATTTCTCCTCGGTTTGTCCTTCCACCCAGAGAATACTATCAGCACCAAAAACATCGGATAACCTTACTCCAAGTTCAGATAAAATTTCGTTTTGTGACTCTATCTCTTTTGTATTTATTACTGATGCAGTTGTTTCACAATCTTGATATTGGAGCTTTACAATATTAGAAGGATTAGCAGATGCGATAATTTCTGGCGAATGAGTAGCAATAAAATATTGATGCTGTGGAAATTGTTTAATAGTTTCTATAAGTTTTTTAGCTGCACCTGGATGTAAAAAAGATTGTGGTTCATCAATAATCAATGTTCTATGTTCTTCAGAAGAAACTAGAATATATAAAATCGCTAGTACTTGACCAACTCCACTTCCACATGATGAGAGAGATAGCGATAAATCATGTCTATGAAGATTATCTGTGTTCCAAATAAGGATTTCAACATTTGCGTTATCTCTCATTACAACAGAAAACCATTTGATTTCTGGTAAAATCTCTGAAACTAATTTATTCAGTTGATCGAACATTCCAGGAATTTTACCCTGCAATATAAAAAGTACTTCAGGTAAATTAGAAGCATCATCTTTTAGTTCTTTATTATTTTCAAATCTGCAACTAGCTATGTTTAGTCGTTCTGCATTAAATCTATAAATACGAGTTTGAAAAATTTTAAATATATTTCTACCTATACTTTCTTCGATTTTTCCTTTATATTTCATAAAGTCTACTTGATTAAGGTGGTAATCATCAAAATAGTAAACTTCTTGTAGAATAAGCTCATCATACTCATAATAAAGTTGATAAAAATTTTCGTCAAAACCTTCTTCATAAGATTCAAAATTAAGTAATCTTCTTAGGCTTTTATCATCTAGCTTTAAATCAAAACGCAAAAATAAACTTATTTCTAAAAAATTAGAATCATTCAAAAACTGTTTAAATTGCTTAAAAGCATATTTAACTGAGTCATGTAAAAAGTTTATATATTCTCTATCATATATATCTGGATCATTCTGGTATTGAGGTAAAACTAATTCAATATAATTATGATCTAATTTTGGTGCGGGAATACCAATTTTAGATGATAATTGCTTTATAAGATTACGTAATTCTTCTTTTTCAATATGCAAAGTAATTTCTATTTTTGATTCTTCTTGTATACTCGAATACTTATTTGGCAAGGTCTTTAAACTTCTATGAGGATGATTTTCAAAATCTAGCGTCAGTACCTCAAGTAAAGATGTTTTTCCTGCATTATTTCGCCCAACAATAATATTAATACCTGGTGAAAATTCAATTAGTCCAGAATCGAGATATGACTTATAGTTAAATACTTGTAGCTTCTTGATAAACATTTTGTATCATTTATTGACTAAGTTAGTTCTATTATTGGTAATTTAACTTATTTTGCCAACTAAAATTGAAGAAACCCGGTCTCCTAGAGAAGCCGAGTTTCCATGTAAACGTCATAGATTAGCTTACTAAACTACTGCATAAGTTGTAAGACTTAAGATGAGCAAGTGTTGCGGCGTAATGCGTCTTACTACCCCGGAAGTTGCTTTTTCAGCGCTTCCAGAGAAGCCCAACGGTTATCAACTGGAGTTTCACGACTATCAGAATTATCAGGAATATCAGCTGTATTACTTACAGGAATACCTGGACAATTGCGATCGCACAGTTGCCGTTGTGGTACTGCCAAGCACATCTGCTCATAAAGCCATTCGTTTGGATAAAAATAACCATCGGGCGGTAAACTTTCCAGCAAATCTTCCATAACTACTTCCCTTTCTAAGGGCAAGTCATTTGACTGATTTGCAGTTTCGTCTAACCAGATGATTTCTTTCGTATCAAGCCCTAAACGGCGATTGTATTGCTGCAAGCAGCGGTTGCAGGTACAAGTAATAATTGTTTCTGCCTGACTAGATACTTGCAAGTAATTACCATGATGCTGCACGCGCACGTAGCCACGAACTGGTGTCAAAGTTTCCAGACCAGGCAGAAATTCATTAACCTGAACTTCCTCTGTCCGCTCCGGGGCTTGAGTTAGCTGCGGAATATAAATTGCGTCCATAGGATTTGTGAGACATCCTCACTAAAATTTATCTTGATTACCAGTAACTATACTGATATTGAATTTTTATTTTATCCCTCAAGAACAAGAGAAATTTTGAAATTATATATGGTTATGAGTTTTCAATTAACTCCAAACTCATAACTCCTAACTCCTAACTCCTAACTCCTTCCAACGAAGCTGGACAGACAACCAGATGACGATGTGGCTCTTTACCGCGACTGAAGGTTTCTAAATCTCCAAATTCCTTCAAGAAGGTATGAACTTGACGCCGTTCAGCAGAACTAAGAGATTTGATTTCCACTTCTCTACCAGAAAAGCGCACTTCATCGGCTGCTGCTTCTGCCAATGCACGAATTTCGGCTTCTCTTTTGACCCTGTAGCCATTTAACTCAATGGTGTAAGAGGCTTGTTCTTCCGGGGGCTGGCTAAGGTTTAGAACCGAATTTGCTAGATACTGAATCGCATCTAACACAGAACCATCAGCACCAATTAACACCTGGATTTGTTCTGATGTCAAATTGGTTTGGTCAATAGTCAACCAGTAGTTATCTGGTTCTGGAGAATCGCCGTCTTGAGAATGGGCAGTTTCTAAATGACCCTGAATCTCAGCAGGTATTCCAGTGAGTTCCAGCAGGGTTTTTAACCACTGCTGACCTCGCTGCATCGGAATGTCGCTCATGATCCCCCTGTCGCCTTTTTCTTGGCACTTTTTGGTTCAAACGGTAATGCTTTTTGTTCTGTGACTGCTGCTTCTTTCTCCTGGGTTTCTACAATTTTTTGCAGTTCTTCTGGTAGAGGTTCGCGGGAGAGAAGATAAGTTTGGGCGGTTTGGAAAATATTACCAATCACCATATACATCAGCACCCCAGCTGGTAGGGGAAAGAACAAGAACATCCCAGAAAAGATAACAGGGGTGATTTTGTTAACTGTATCCTGCTGCGGATTGCCACCGCTGGAATTTTGCCCAGAAAGCATTTGGCTAACATAAAGGCTGATCCCAAAGAAGACAATCATGGCGACGATATCCCAGTGGATTGTGCCATCTGGATCTTGTGCGCCAACCCTTCCTAAAGCATCAATAAATAGAAAGCCTTTTTCTGCGGCTAGTCCAGGAATTGTTCCTTGAATGGTGACATCTCCTGGTTGCAAAGCTTCTACATTGCCCTGGGCATCAATTTTTATCTTATCTTCACCCTTGGTAATTTTCCAATCAGGAATCAGCTTGTTTTCTGGGTGTTCTGCTAAAAGTACCTGAAATGGTTTACCCTCAACAGTCTGATACTGTATCTTGGTTTGTTCTCCCACCGCTAATTTATTTCCGCTAGGAATAATCGCAGCTACTTTAACGTGTTCTCCATCTGCAACATAAATATTTTGAGGAGCAGTGGCAAAGGCTTGTGGTTGAATTTGTTCGATTTGTTCTGCGGGAAGAATTTGCAGGTTAACACTGTAGTTCGCACTTGCAAAAGGCGAACCCCGCAAAGTTGCAAACAGCGCTAACAAGACTGGCATTTGCACTAGTAATGGAAAACAGCCTGCCAAAGGGTTGCCAAATTCTTTTTGAACATTAACCATTTCCTCCTGCTGCTTTTGCGGTTCATCCTTATAGCGCTCTTTGATTTCTGCCATCCGCTTCTGCATCAGAGGTTGTACAATTCGCATTTTCCGCATGTTGCGAATTGAGCCAGCACTCAGGGGATAGAGCGCGAAGCGGACTATCAAGGTCAAAGCAACGATCGCTAATCCGTAGCTAGGCACAATACCATAGAAGAAATCTATGATTGGCAGCATCACGTTGTTCGAGAGAAAGCCGATACCAAAATCCATTATTCTGAATTCAACCTGAGGTACTGTAAACTGAATCTAATTTATCTAAATCATGATTTGTCGGCGACTATCTTTCGCTACGGATAGCCGCACATTTAAATTGGGCATTGGGGATGGACCATTGGGCATTGGTTCTTCTCCCTCTGGTTCCATCACTTGTCAGCAACGGCGCTATATTCAGGATTTTTCGCAGCAATTCTTTCGTTTATGTAGTCATAGACTTCCCGAAACTTGGGAATTGCGCGCAATTCGAGACGACTGCCGTTTTTTAGAGTAATGGCCATATCTCCCCAAAAGCCAATGCCACGGGGAACTTTGACGATTTTGACAATTTCTGAGTAAATTACGTCAGTGCGATCGCGTCCCTGCCAACCTCCAATCACAGTAATTCGGCGGTCGGTGATGCGGAAACGCAGCCACAATGCCCTGACAATTGCCCCGACTGCTAATGGTATCCCGACAATGGTTAGCCCAATCAGCAAGTTGACAATTAAATCCCCAACATGGGGACCACCTTCATAATAAACATCTTCACGAATTCCCATCGAACACCTCAGCTTGTGCCAACAACTGCTCTAATTCTTGCAGAAATTGTCGGCTTACGCACTTAGATTCTGCTGCTGTGGGTTTGACAATGAATACTAGCCGCCATCCTGGTGATAATTTTGGCAGCAGGTTATGTAAAGCAGCAGTAATTTGCCGTTTGATTCGGTTGCGAACCACTGCCCTTTTGCTGACTTTTATGCTAATCGAAATGCCAATCTGCGTACTGGCAAGGAGCTTTGAGTCAGTTGCTTGTGTAGTCTGGATGGCAGTGTCCAAAGAAGGTCTCGTTGAACACAAGGGTTTTAAGGCTCTCAATGTTAAATAAGAGCCATGACGCCGAATTCCTTCTCGGAAAACTGCCTGGAAATCCTTTCGGGATTTTAGACGATTTGCTTTGGGCAAAGCCACAGATTCTCTTTTAGCTTGATATGCCCTAAACAGCCAGACGGTGACGGCCTTTTTTTCTTCTGGCGCTAATCACGTTTCTGCCGTCTGGTGTCCGCATCCTGGCGCGAAAACCAGAAGTTCTTTTTCTCTTACGGCTAGTACCGCCCAGTGTTCTTTTCATACTCTTCTCCTCTTAGGTGATTTTTATAAAAACTCACAATCTCTAATTTTATCACTTTGTTAGGGAATTGGGAATCGCCGATTGGTTATATCCCTACTCCCTATTCTTAACTAATGCTCAAAATCCATGTTCCCATGTAGCGCAGTAGTGGTACATCGCCAGGGGAGAGCACTTGACAGTTAAAATAGTAAACTCCACCGAAGGATGGGTTTTTCACGTTAGATAACACTACCTCGACTGCACTACCTGCTGGCACTGGCTCTTGAGGAAAAATATTAATCAGTTTACCTTCTTTGTCCCACTTCACCTCAGAAAGCGGAACTGCTTTGCCTTTGACTCGGACTTCAATTTTTTTCTGGTCAAAAGTTCCTTTGTAATAATCAGGGTAGGTAATGGCAAATTGACCAACTGCCAATTTCATTCTTTTGGCTGGAATCTTCAATATGTATCGATCCCAACCATTAGCTTGTCCCCCAAAATCTAACCGGAAGGGTAGCTGATTTTCTTGTTTGACGCCGCTAAACAGCGTAAATCCAGGTAAGCTTTGCGCCCAACTCAAGGCTGGTAATCCAGTAACCAAAAAGCTAGTCACGGCTAAAGCAGAAAGTAAACGTCGCATAATCGGCCTTCCTCTACCAAAATATAAATCTGTTATCTAAATAATGACTGTGTGTTAGTATTCTTTACTAAACTTTACTACTGGCTTCCTGACAATGGACGTTTAATTTCCAAAAAAAGTGCCATTCTATCTGAATTTTAGGCAACAGTAAAATTACTTAGTGTTAAAAAAAACGGATATTGAATTTACTTCATTACCCTTATATAGCCCTGATTTGATTACTAAGTTGGTCAAATTTGAACTAGATATAAACACAGTTGGGGGTTAGATTGTGTTTCCAAATATGTATAAGTGTATCTAAATTTGAGAATTTTGTTATAAAAATTGATCCATGTCATCAGCGATCGCCAGTTAAGTTGGGCTAAATTGATTAAAATAAGTTGGATTGGAATCGAAACTCGTAATCATTAAAATTTGATTGGGAAATTATCAAGCTTTCAAAATTCGGTCAATATTACTCTATAAGAAAGGAATACCAAAATTTCTCAATCCCGAAAACAAGCTAAAGATAAAGATGCAAAATTTGGGAATCAATTTAGGATGTGCAATACGTAACCCTGTTTGCAACTATCTGAAAATATGACATCTGCGAGCGGCAAAGTGAGGCTTTGCCTGGAGAGCTAAGAGTGGGAGAGGAAAGATTCAAGGTTCAATCTACAAGTAAAATTCATGGCTGATGTTCCTGCCTAAGTACTATGAGTGCGGGACACGCATCATCTGGACAATCACTTACTTGGCAGAGATTAAGTATTTATCTTCAGGAGATTTCATGAGAATAGCAGTTGCTAAAGAAATTGAGGTTTGTGAACGTCGTGTGGCATTAATTCCTGACACAGTTGCCCGATTGGTAAAACAAGGCTTGGAAGTTTGGGTAGAAGCAGGTGCAGGAGAGCGATCTTTTTTCAGCGATCCTGACTATGAAGCCGCAGGAGCCACAATAATCAGCGATACTGCCAAATTATGGGGCGAAACAGATATTCTGTTGAAAGTCAGTCCACCGCAAGAACGAGAAGATGGACGCTCAGAAATTGACTTGTTAAAGGAAGGGGCTGTGTTAGTCAGTTTCCTCAATCCTTTGGGAAATCCCATTGTGGCGCAGCAACTGGCCAATCGGAAAGTCACAGCTTTGAGTATGGAGATGATCCCCCGTACCACCAGAGCGCAAAGTATGGATGCTTTGTCCTCGCAAGCTTCATTAGCAGGTTACAAAGCAGTATTAATTGCAGCAGCTGCATTACCGAAATACTTCCCGATGTTAACCACAGCCGCAGGTACGATCGCTCCAGCGAAAGTATTTATTATGGGCGCTGGTGTCGCAGGATTGCAAGCGATCGCTACCGCTAGACGTTTGGGAGCAGTGGTAGAAGCCTTTGATATTCGTCCCGCCGTGAAAGAAGAAGTGCAAAGCTTAGGGGCAAAATTCGTTGAAGTCAAATTAGACGAAGAAACCGTCGCTGCTGGCGGTTACGCCAAGGAAATTTCTGAGGCTAGCAAACAACGTACCCAAGAAGTTGTCGCCGAACACGTTAAGAATTCTGATGTAGTGATTACTACTGCTCAAGTGCCTGGGAGACAAGCACCACGGCTAGTTACAGAAGAAATGGTGGCACAAATGAAACCAGGTTCAGTAATTGTGGATTTGGCTGCCGATCAGGGTGGTAACTGCGCCTGCACCGAACCCGGCAAAGATATTGTGTGGAACGGTGTAACAATTATCGGCCCGATCAATCTCCCATCATCGATGCCAATTCACGCCAGCCAATTGTATGCCAAGAACGTAACATCGTTGATGCAATTGCTAATTAAGGACAAGGCTTTGCAGGTAGACTTTAGCGACGACATCGTTGATGCTGCTTGCGTTACCCATGCAGGTGAAATTCGCAATCAACGAGTGCGGGATGCACTACAAGCATCGAATACTCAACAACCGGCGGTTAATTAGGGAGTGGCAAGTAAGAATTTTAGATTTTAGATTTTAGATTTTAGATTGAAATTTAATCAAAAATCCAAAATCCAAAATTGAATCGCCCAGTGCCCATTTACACAAGGAGTTTTGATTTCATGACAGAGGCATTACTTGCTGCTTTGTTTGTATTTGTATTGGCATCTTTTATCGGCTTTGAAGTCATCAACAAAATCCCACCGACTTTACACACGCCCTTAATGTCAGGCTCAAACGCGATTTCTGGCATTTCGGTACTTGGGGCAATAGTGGCCTCAGGTGCTAGAGAAACAAGTGTGTCAGTAATTCTCGGTTTAATCGCTGTAGTACTAGCTACAGTCAACGTTGTAGGTGGCTTTCTAGTCACAGATAGAATGCTGCAAATGTTCAAGAAGAAGGAGATTAAGGCGTGAGCGACTTTTTACCAACTGGCATTCAGCTGACATATTTAGTCGCTGCATCCTTATTCATTTTTGGTTTGAAAAAGCTGGGTTCACCAGCTACAGCGCGAAACGGTAATGTGATTGCATCTGTGGGGATGCTGCTGGCAATTGTGGCGACAATGCTAGATCGGCATGTGTTGAACTACGAGATGATATTGTTGGGCTTGGCGATTGGATCGGGAATTGGTGCGATCGTTGCCTACAAAGTCCAAATGACCGAAATGCCTCAAATGGTGGGTTTACTCAACGGTTTAGGCGGTGCGGCTTCTGCACTAGTAGCCGTTGCCGAATTCTGGCGATTATTGGATTCTGGCGCACCCATACCCATAGATGTGAACATTTCCATGCTGTTGGACGTGTTAATCGGTGGTGTTACCTTCACAGGTAGTTTTTTAGCCTTTGCCAAATTGCAAGGTTTAATTAGCGGTTCCCCGATTACATTTCCTTTCCAGCAACCATTTAACCTGTTGCTTCTGGGTGCTTATTTGGTAGGCAGTGTCTATTTAATCATTACACCAGATAGCTTACCCATATTCTTGGGAGTGGTAGCTGTTTCCTTAGTGCTGGGTGTGATGTTCGTCATCCCCATTGGTGGCGGCGATATGCCGGTGGTAATTTCGCTGTTGAACTCCTTGTCAGGGGTGGCGGCGGCGGCGGCTGGTTTCGTGGTGATGAACAATATGTTAATCATCGCTGGTGCTTTGGTAGGAGCATCCGGCTTAATCCTTACCGAAATTATGTGTAAGGCGATGAACCGCTCTCTCTTCAGTGTGCTGTTCAGCGCTTTTGGTACAGGTTCTAGTTCTGGTGGTGGTGCTGCTAGTGGTGGTGCGATCGATCAAACTGTCCGCAGCATCGATCCTGAAGAAGGAGCGATGATGTTGGGTTATGCTCGTTCTGTGGTAATCGTACCTGGTTATGGTATGGCAGTTGCTCAAGCACAACATAGCGTCCGCGAATTGTCGGATCAGTTAGAAAAAATGGGCGTTGATGTCAAGTATGCCATTCACCCCGTTGCTGGTAGAATGCCGGGACACATGAATGTGTTGCTGGCGGAGGCAAATGTGCCTTATACCCAGTTGTATGACATGGATGATATTAATCCCCAGTTCGATCAAGCGGATGTCGCTTTAGTAATTGGGGCAAATGATGTGGTAAATCCGGCGGCGCGGAGTGATACAAGTAGCCCGATTTATGGTATGCCGATTTTGGAAGTTGATCGGGCGAAGCAAACAATTGTAATTAAGCGCGGGATGAGTACGGGTTTTGCCGGTGTAGATAATGAGTTGTTCTACAAGGATAAAACTACGATGCTTTTTGGTAGTGCGAAGGATATGGTGGCGAAGTTGGTTTCGGAAGTGAAGCAACTTTAACGAACCGCGAAGGGCGCAAAGTAAAGAAATAATTTAGAGAGTTGGCTTGCTTTGGGGGTGTGATGCTTCTGAAGCAAGTTTTTTAGTCAAATAAAGTGAGTTTTGCAAATTTCGATTTTGGTGTTTATCTTGCATAAACTATTTATAGAATTTATCATGACAATTTCTTTTGCCTTACTACGGCGTACATTTTTAATCTGCCCCATATTTCTATAGCATAAAAACCAGCATCTGGATTGTCACTTGTCATAGCACGTACTACTTTAATACCTGGGCGATCATATGTGTTCAAATGTTGTTGATATTTTTTTAGTATGGGTTGAGCAGCTTTATCATCTACAGTAAAAAATTGAATCTCAAAATTGTTTTCTATAAAAGTCTGATCAACAAAATAAGTTATGCCACGAACTATCTTATGACACAAACGTTCTAACTTATCGGCTGATATTGGAATAGATGCATATTCTGGATAATAAATATTGCTTTGTACTTGAAAATTTGGATGTAAACCTATAGGTGGAATTGCTTCCCATTTAACTATTTCTTGTTTTATCTTCTCTCTTTTCCTTTCTCTTATTCGTTTTTCTTTTCTATCATTTGCATAGTCTGGATCTATTGAACGTAATACCTTATCTGTAATTCCGCTTGACTTTGCATCTTCAGGATCAATACACAAACCTAGTCTCAAGAGTAGATCCTCTTCCAATCTACCATATTGCTCGTTGCATTTTTTGCATGATGGAATTGTCCATCTTTGCAAATTTTCAGGAGTATTATCTGGATACCAAGCAAAGGGGAATACATGATCTCGTGTCAAATATTCCACATTTTGTAAACAATGTACACATCTTCCTGACTTAGATCGTTTAGCCATTGTTTGCCTTTTTGCAGTTAAAATTTATTGTAGGTGGGGTAGAGCAACAGAGGAATCTAACCTATTGTCTGACAATATTGATGTACCATTGTAGGGGGCGTAAGTTGGAAATATGATCGCTGCCCCCTTGAGATTTTGGTATTATATGGTCAATTTCCCATCCATAAGTAGATTGACGCTTTCCATACTTATATCTATTTATCAATCTTCCAAACTGATCTTTCCGCCAGATCCTTGGATCACAGTCTGGAAGAATAAAACCCTTTTCCCATACTGCTTGAATTTTAGTTAATTGGGCTGCATTTTGAGCCGTTTGATAGGCCAGCGCCAATGAATAATAATTAGGACTTACATTACCAAACATATTGTGGTTTCTCCTTCAACCTATCCCACTATTTGAAAAATCCCTACTTGTCTTTGTAAAATATGCTTGAAAACCTTAATTTTTCGTTTTCATTCTTTAACAAACTTAAGCTTTATAAGACAAAAATGATTAGTGGGATAGCTTCTTATTAGAGTTAGTTTATAGATTATAGTACATTTATACTGATAAATATTGGTAAAAAAGGCGATCGCCTGCAAAATCTCTATTGTGCGATCGCTCTCTCCTTACTCTGTGTCCTCTGCGCCTCTGTGGTTTGTTAAAAAGAGCGATCGCCAAATCTTCACAGTGCGATCACTCGGTTCATTTTCTAAATTTCTTGCCATTCTGTAGCATCAATAAAAATAGATAGATGTTTTTTATTACTTGTGGCGATAATAACCTCATGCCCATAATTAGCAACTAGAATAGATTGAGATGCCAAAATTACATCACCATCTAAAGCTTTATTATCTGCTGTATATTTTCCTTGATTTCTTACTTGGGCCCATAACTCTGCTGCTTTCAACATCACTTCTGTTGTAATAGGAAGATAGATAATTTCTGACTTTAGTTGATTAAGTTTTTTAATTCCTGATAATTTATTTGCCCTTAATAATTCCCGTCTAATTTCATAATCTATAATTTCTGGTAAAATTACTTCATATCCTCTCTCAAATAGCGTATAAAACCATTCTTGACATTGCACAGCTAGAGGCGTTGCTTTTGGATTAGTAATTAATCCCACAGGTGCAGAATCTAAGATAATAACCTTATACCAATTTAATATGAAGCTGCATAGAATAAAGCTTCCAGGATAAAGTTGTAAGAAGAGACAGAAATTACCTGCTCAAATGTAAGTTGG
>NZ_JBALDP010000034.1:0-152388 GCF_036917355.1 Nostoc sp. | reverse complement strand
AGTTCATGTAACTCTTGCACTGACTCAAATATTTCTACTTTAGTGACTCCAACCATTTCCGCCCGCTCATATTTACTCCTAATTTATCTGTATCATACTTTTCGTGAATTGGTATTACGCACCAGACTTCTACATCCAGCGCCGCAAGTCCTTGCATCAAAAACTGGTTAATCTCAGCTTCTGCACCACTCGGAGAATGGTGCATGGCTAATTCTTCAATTATCTCCAATAAGCGATCGCAATCTCACATCTAATTAGTTTAGTTTTTAACTATTATATGAGAAAATTGTGCATTAATAACCCGACCTCCTGACCTTTTTTGTTGACGCTTTAGCACTCCTAGCGCACCAAAAGCACTAAGGGCTAAAATTCCCAAGTTTATCGAAGGTTCAGGAACAGACTTAGCCTCAATCGCCGCCAGTGCAGCGTCTGCTACTAACTTATGAGCAGCAGTCGTTGGGTGGAAATCGTCCCAGAAGAGAAACTTGTTGTTAGCTGGATCGCATATATCTAGCCTAGATAGACAAGACTCGGTTACATTCGTAAAATCTAATGCACTGGTCTGATTAAATAAAGAAAAAGTATCAATAGGGATGATGTTGAGATTTGGGTTTTGACTCAAAGCGCTCACAGTTTTTGCTAAACCCAAGTTAAACTCACTAGTCGATTTACTAAGGGTTGTAGGATTGCGATCGTCAATTGTAGCTGCTGGGATCTTTCCCAAATCTGACAAGTTAAACACCAAAATATTTTTCGCGCCGACTCCTACCAAAGTATTCAACGCCAGGGATATATTACTGATTGGCGTGGTAGAGTCTTCGGAGTTAAGAAAAAGGAAATCATTCCCACCTCCCCACAATGTATAAAGTGCATTTGGGTCAGCAGTTTGATTATTTGCTTGCAGAGTTCCAGCATAACCAAGGACTTGTTGGAGTACTCCTGGTAAATTTGGATTAGGAACGACAGCGTTACCTGAACCAGAGCTAGCACCACCGAAAGCGAAGTTTATCCCTTGGGTAGCAGGTGTGGAAGGAAGAGTAGTGAATAAAGTAGGCTTTAACCCTAGCTGATCTCCGAGATAATCCACCCAGAGCGGCCCATTGGAAAAACGTCCTTCAAAGTAAGGTGGGCTTAGAGGGAATGTTTTCCCGGTAGCATTATATATATTGCCTGTATCAGAAAGACTATCGCCAAATACATAAAGCCGATCAAAACTCAGAGCCGAAGCTTTGGTCGGCAACATGAAAGAAAATAGAACAAATCCTGCTGCTACAGCTTGTTTTTTCATATTTGTTTTACCTGTGGTCTTTTTTATTTGTTTAAAAGCAATGAAAGGGCGATAGTCTAACAACTTACTCTTTTGAGATACTTCAAAATTAAGTACGTCTATTGAGTTAATTTACGTTGTTTCACTTAACTATGCCTCAAAAATTTATGAAACCCAGGTAAAAACGCTTAAAACACTTAGATTTACATTTTCTTGATGAAAAATAGGTGTATTACAAAGAAATAGCAAAATTTATATCCTAAAGGACAGAATTGCCCACTTTTATGCTGATGCTGGACTAACCGCAACTAAACCAGGTAGACCATCGTAGATATAGCTTTAACTTTGCTTTAATTTCAAAGCCTCAGTAGCCGAAACACCCTCACCCTGACTACCGAAATACCACAAAGCCGTAGCAGCCTCAGCACGAGTTACTGATTTTTTGGGTTGAAACAGAGTCGTATAACCAAACACCCGCCGAATATTCGATTGTTCGCCATTCTGGTAATCAGCCAGTACTGCTCTTAAAGCCTTGGGGTCAATTTTCGCTGCGTCTTGGAAACCCCAGGTTTGTTTGACCGCATCTAAGTTAGCAGAGGGTAAAGCTTGGCGACTATCTAGAGGTAATTTCCACAGCAGCAACTGTTCTCGCGTTAGAGGTGCATCAGGACGAAACAAAACTACTGTAGAATCTCCAGACAAAGGACTGGGAATTAACCCAGCTTCGGCTAATCCCTGAATTGCTGGGAAATCAGGGTCTTTTGCTGACACATCACTAAAAGCTGGTTGAGTACTTTCTGATGCCAAACGAATCTGTTTAGCTGGATTGTTGGTGTATACAGCATTGTTAGCAGCAATTAGCCAACGGGCGTATTCCCGATGTGTAACGATTTTACCGGGTTCAAACTGATTAGTTGTGGTAGTGGAATTGCTCTTAGTTGTCTTTGCTTCTATAGATAAAACACCTAATGCAGCCAAGTCTTGGATGTGTTGCCGCCATTCTTGTGGTGCTTTGTTCAGATCGTTGAATACCTGAGATTTAGGGGTGGTTGTAGGGATTGTTTGGTTATTAGCTGTGCTTGGTGGCTGTGCTGCCAAGTTTGTAGGTGGTATTGGGCCAATGAACTGTGAATTTCCCGGTTGAGGAACGGCGTTAGCAGTTTCGTTAGGATTTGTAGGTGAAGTAGGTTGTGCTGTTGCAGTGCTATTCGGTACGTAATCAATCAGTAATTCAGTGGCTGTTTGGGGTTGATTAGGTGTGGCGTTAGTAACTGATTTGGGCTGAATGGAAACCTTCAACAGCAAATCGTTGCGACGTGCCTCAAAAGCGCCTCCTGTATCATCTGTTGGCTGTTGTAAAATCTGCCAGTTATTTGTTTGAAACTGGCTGCGATAAAAACTAGCAATAAAATTACTGGGATCAGAACTTAACCAACGAGTTGAGATTTTGTTTTCTGAGCCGCTAGCAGGTGTAACTTTCTGTAGTTTGGCATTGGAATATAAGGGGATATCTTTAGGAAAATCAGATGGTAACTGAACTGCTGATTCATTTTGCTGTGTTTGCGGTTGATTACCTGGGGATTCTCCAAAGACGACTCCATCGCTTTGCAGTTTCGGATCTGCCGCCAAAGATTGCTCAAGGTTTTTGGCGACTGGACTATTAGCACAGGCTGTTAACGAAGTGAGTATAACAGCCCAAATTAGAAATACAGCTGGACGTTTACAGGGAAGCACAGGAAATCACAGATTGAGTTTCAATTCCTACCCTAGCGCAGACTGTCCATTAAATGGGAATGGGGCATAGGACATGGTTATTCTCCTTTATTCCCCTACTCTCCTCTGACTCTCTATAATCACCAAAAGACATTACCGACTTACTACGTCTTCTTCCTAAATGTCTATGTTAGTGATGATATCTCTAAAAATGAGTAAACGGTAGCAAAAGCTACCGTATTGTCTTCGTTTTACAGCCATTAGGTTTTGATAATTCCTATGCTTATTTATAGAGTTCCCTAAAATTCTGAAAAACTAACATTTTTGAGAAAAAACATAAATAAATCTGAAATCCTTGCTAAATAAGAGTTTTATGAGTTGGGAGTTTGTAGTAAGGACTTTAGTCTTTAGATGAGGACTAGAGGCACCAACTACAAACCGATCGATACTTGATTGTGAACCAATTTTTCAGATAGTTATCTAAACATCAAGTTGTAGAGCAGATAACTGATTGATAAATGGTCAAAAAACAGTTTAGCTAGCAAAAGCTTGAATTTACTTCCAGATGCACTAGTTGTAATGCGATGCCTACGGTGGGCAAAGCCTACGCCAAGCAACTGAAGTGATAGACTAGGAATAAAGCCTGCCTTAGCCTCACCCAAAGAGGGTAATAGATCGAGTTAACTAATACTGCCCAACAATCGATTCTGGAAATTACTCATCTGACGATGCTAAGGTGAGTAAGGGAATCTCTGGAAAATGCCAGTGTCAAACAATTCCAGGAAATTAGCGTAAGTTCGTTATTCTTGGCGACTGGGGTAAATAGGTAAAGCAGTCAAGAGTCGCAGCAGTTTCCCTAGTATTTCTAAATTGATTTTCTGGAGAAAGTGTTACTTGTACTGTAGTCAAGGGTTTATTGACAGTCTCAAAAGCAGTGAGTGCTTCCTCAAAAAGTGCGTAGTTTACCGCCGTAGGCATCGCCTCTATGTTATCTAAAACTTTCCCTCAATCAACCCATCCCCTGTTATTCTGGGATAGGGCTGTGGTTCTTTTAGGAAGACTGGAAGGTGCGCTTCGCAAGTTATAGAAGTAGTACATAGTTATCTATGGCTGTTTTTCCCAATCCTAGTTAATGATTGGCTTGAGGCAAAAAAGACACTTCATCAAATGCACTGGCGGTTGAAAAAAACCTCTACAAACTTTGTCTGAACAGTTAACAGCTTCCTGATAGATTAGATACAATTAGCATCTGTGTTTTCTTGGGCGATCGCTTGCTCAAATTGACATGGTGCTGCACTAGCCGATTTGACATAGTATTAGCCTTTCACCTCTGGCTCTGGCGAAAATTTTTGATTCAGGGCAAATTAAGACTTATATTCAAGGGGCTTGGGTGTTTCTTGGAGATGAAGTTAACCAAACGGGGGCAAAAGGCTGAATAAGATATGTCTGATGTCAAAAACGCAGATCGGATAGGAGTATGAAAATCTAAAATAGATATTAAGAAAAAACAACGACCATTGACAACCGTCAGTCTTTTTTACTTTCTGTAAAGCGTCACCGGGTTGTTACCAGTGCTGAAACACGATTACATGCAAGTTTCCCAGGATCAGCCTATTTATTCTGAAGCTCCACTCCAGCTGTTACTGTTTGTCGATGGACGCCCCAAGTCCCGCCAACAGGTGCAGCGAATACGTGCTTACTTAAAAGAATTGCAGGCTGAGTATAGTTTTGAACTTCAAACTATTGATGTTGGTCAACAACCTTACTTAGCAGAACACTTTAAATTGGTAGCAACGCCAGCTTTAATCAAAATTCACCCGGAACCACGACAGGTTTTGGCTGGGAGTAATATCATAGCGCAATTGAAAAACTGGTGGCCTCGCTGGCAAACCGCTGTAGACGCCTATTTGAAATTACAGGAAGACTTACAAGAACGGATAGACGATACTGCTAAAGTGACATCACCCAAATCCACTATTCGTTCAGTTGCTGTTTCTGCCGAACTCATCCGACTCTCAGACGAAATTTTTCGTTTAAAACAAGAAAAAGATAACCTCCAAGAGCAGCTACAGTTTAAAGATCGGGTGATTGCGATGCTGGCACACGATCTCCGTAATCCCCTAACTGCTGCCGCGATCGCCATCGAAACTCTCCAATCTAACTACAATTTAGAGACAGGCCAATTTCAGCGCCTCAAACCATCCTTGACAGCGCATCTATTAAAACAAGCCCGTAATCAAACTAAGATCATCGATCGGATGATTACCGACCTTTTGCAGGTAGGTCGCGGCAAAGATACTGAGTTTCCAATTTTACCACAAAAGGTGCAACTAGGTAAACTGTGCTTAGATGTATTAGAAGAATTGTGCGATCGCTACACCGCAAAATCCCAAGAGGTCGAAACAGATATTCCCAATGACTTACCTTATGTATATGCCGATCCAGAACGCATCCGGCAAGTGCTAGTAAATCTGTTGGATAATGCCATCAAATACACTCCAGAAGGTGGCAAGATTAGCATCGCCGGATTGCACCGCACTACCCAAAAAGTTCAGTTTAGTATTGGCGATACTGGGCCTGGTATTCCTGTAGAGAATCGCGATCGTATCTTTGAAAACCACTTCCGCCTGCAACGGGATGAAGGTACAGAAGGTTACGGCATTGGCCTTTGTCTATGCCAACGTATTGTCTTAGCACATTATGGCCAAATTTGGGTGGACTCTGCCCCCAATAACGGAGCATGGTTTCACTTCACACTGCCAGTTTATCCTTCTTAGATAATGGGTATTGACAAATGACAATTAAGAACTTGAGACAAAGCGATCGCGTCCCCCGGCCTTTGCTTGGTAGAGTGCTTTATCTGCCAGCACGATCAACTCTGAAGGTGAAGATTCCCAAGTCGGGACAACAGTTGCCACGCCCATACTGAGAGTGACGTGCTGACTCACCGCAGAACCGTCATGAACAATTTGCAAATCTTTGATTCCCGCTTGAATTGCGGCGGCAACGTGAAGTGCGCCAGATGCAGGAGTGTATGGCATAATTACAGCAAATTCTTCGCCACCATAACGCGCTACTAAATCCTGATGTTTTTGTGCCTTAAGGCTTAAGACAGCACCCACCTTTTGTAAACAGACATCCCCTGCCGGATGGCCATATTTATCATTATAAAATTTAAAAAAGTCGATATCACACAAAATCATTGACAGGGGAAATCCCTCTTGTGCGAGATTAATCCATTGAGTATTGAGATAATCGTCAAAGCGGCGACGATTAGCCAACTCAGTTAAGCCATCTACATTGGCAAGGTGATGCAAAGCTTCGTTTGCCGCCTCTAACTGTTTGTATACTTGTGCTTGCTGTAGCAGTCGGCGCAACCGCTGGCGTAATACAGGCCAGTGAATTGGCTTAGTGACATAATCAGTCGCTCCCGCTTCAAAAGCACGGTTTACAGATTCCTCATCGTCCAAGCAAGTGATCATCAAGATGGGAGTGCGCTCCCATATCTTGGAGATGACTGTATTGTTAAGAGTTGAGTCAGTATCAAAGGTAGCAAGGGCTGAAATTAAATTATTCCTGGCAATCTGGAGCAAGTTCTTACAGCAGGTAAAGCCATCCATCACAGGCATTACAGCATCTAGCAAAACTATATCCGGTTTGATAGTCTCGTAAGCATCTAAACATTGCTTACCATCATTAACCTCGACCACTCGATAACCTTCTTGTTCCATTGCTTTACGCAACAATACCCGGATGGTCTTGTCATCATCAGCCACTAGAATCAGTGGTGGTTGCTTAGAAACAGTAAATGGGCTTATGCCTGACATGAGTTGCCTTCCACTTGCGGGACTATCCTGAAAAAGGCTGTGCAACTCAATCGCATGGGGGCGATCGCTATTTTCATCAATGCCAGGATTTGCGGCAAAGGCGTGTCTGGCTTCACAATCAACTGTTTTTTGACAATGGACTGCCCAATGTTGTTGGGCCAAGCAAGCGGTAGATAAATAAGTTGCATAGACAATCTGTAATTGGAACAAGAAGGCAGCAATTGCCTTCTTGTTCAGCGATGGTTAGGGTAGAAAATGTTACTTTTATATTTCCCTATTGTTAAAGTCAAATTACGATTTTTTTGAGAATTACAAATACACACCCTAATTATTTAGTTATATAGTTAGTTTATAAAAACAGTGAAACAAGGAAAAGCAATTACCAAAGTATCCTCAGAAAATAGCTAATACTAAATACTAATATCACCTGACTGAAATTTATTTAGTCTATCCGACAAGGCTTGCTGAGGTTTAGTATAATTACATAAGATTGAGATAAAACTTTATTTTCAAGTTAGTTCATAACCATTTCGTTCTAGCCACAAACTGTTCAAAACTCAAGTTGACTAAACAAACAAGCAAAAGTTATTCCAGAAACCATCCAAACCTATTGACATTCGCTAAATCTTTAAAATGCCAGACTCATTAATGTATCAGCAGGATAATTTTGTTGTTCTCGAAACAAATCAACCAGAACAATTTATGACCCCATCAGAGTTATTAGAAAAGCTCAAAACAACTCTTCAACAACTCATAATTCAAGATTTGCCACCTGATTTGCAAAAATTTGATACTGTTGAAACTCAAGCCCAATATTTAATTGACACTAGTTGCGAATTAGATATTGGGCCTGGGAAATATTTACAGTGGTACGCAGTTCGTTTAGAAAAGTAACTTTTTGGTAAATGCTTAAGATTTTGCTCTTGACTATTGACTACTGACTAGTGATTCTTTTTGAATATTGATGAGCGCTAGCTCAATTGTATTTTCAGATGGCTGGGTTATTTGAATTTCCAATCCAGGACCAAAATAATTGGTCATTTTTTCATGCTTTTTTTGCCACACATCAATTGGTATTAGCGGTGAATTAAATTCTAAAATTAGGGCATAACTTCCATGAACTTCTGTTTCTCGTAACCCTGTGACTGTTGGACGTTCCTGGTCATTGGGACTCAAACCTAGAAAAGAAAGTGTTGTATCTAGATGAGCATCTTGACCGTAGCAATATCGGGTGATGTCTTTGCGAATTTTATTTTGCGTATCAGTTGCTTGCTGCTGGCGCAGTATCAATGCTGATGGTGACGTAGTTTGGGTAAATGGTACTGGCTTAAGTTCATTAGCTTTTAGTGCCAGCCCTCCCAATAATAGAGGAATCCCGTAAAAAAATCCGACAAGATTGAGTGTGGCATTATTATCAGCATAGGCGACGAAGCCAATGATTGTTAATATGCCACCGATAGTTAGACCGAGTGTTCCTAAAGAGATTTGGCGTAGCATGAGCTTAAATTAGTATAAAGTTTGAATACCTTAGTTTTATTATCATCGGCTATAAGCAACAAATTAGGAAAGAACATCGTACCCAAGTGCTAGTATTCAACTAACCCTAAATTGCCTATTCAGGCATTTAAAAACCGCACGCCAGTTGCTCAAGAGCCGCGAGGGAACACTAAGAACGAACAAGTCAGGCATTGTCGCCTAAAGCACTGGCTTCGTTTAAACGAGACTTTACCCACATTTGTCTTTGTGATTTTCAAACACTCAATTTTTCCTTAGTCTACATTCGCGCAGCATCTCGTAGGGAAGGCAAGTGAGTATAAGTTGACCACTAAGGGCGTATAGTGTTCCAGAATATTAGATTTTGAGTTAACTTTAAATTTAAAGGTAGTTAAAGATAGGAAAAAAATAATGGATTTACAGACTATAAAAGAACGAATTGTCGCAGTTCAAAGTAAACGCGATTACCTATTAAGCTTACTGGAGCAACCAAACCTGGGAACTTTGAGAATTGACGTAAATCAGGCTTTGGAAGAACTGGATGAACTAATTGATGAATTTACACGCACCATTCCGGTAGAGTAGAAATTATCAAAATTTACGTCGGTTTAACCCCAACTTCAGGCTAGACCGACGTTCTTCAGTAGTATCATGTCTTCAAATCCCCAGAATTGAACTAAGCCTGAGTTGGCGAAGCAATAAATCACTGCATCATTTATCCTGCCACTGAACCATCTCCTGCACGCTGACCTAGCTGCCTAACTAAGGCAATAAGTTCGCTTGTAGGTACATCTTTCTTGCAAACGTTATCAAAGCTAGACATTGCCTTTTGTCCGTGAAAATTTACGTCTTCCACTGAGGAGTAAGCAAGTATCTGGGTGTTTGGAGATATAGCTTTAATGTGACTAGACGCACTCCAGCCATCCATGACTGGCATCTGTAAATCTAGAACAATTACGTCAGGATGGCAACGTTTAACCATTTCTATAGCTTCTTCACCATTACTGGCTAAACCTACTACTTGAATATTTTCCTGGCAAGAAAAAACCAATTGTAAGGTTAAGCGAGTCAGTTCGTGGTCATCAACTACTAAAACACGCAAGGTAGAGAGCTCGCAGGATAACATTAACATTGAGGGGAAAGACAAATTTATTCAGAATAACCTCTCCAGTTTATGAGAATAAGTGCCAGCACTAACTCTATCCTATGGTTGAATAATACCAATTCAATTAATGATTGCAACACATCCTTGGTTGAAGACGCGATGAATCGCGTCTTCAACCAAGGATGTTCTATTTGTTACATTCTTTTTTCAAATTGGTATAACTTGTGTGAACCTATGATGATAAAGAACTTAGACAACTGCTCAAAAAATTTTATTTTTGGAAAAAAAACTAAGTTGATCTAGTTGTCAAGGTATTAAGTAACTTATTTTTCATCCATCAGGTTGGGACTACACCAGTTGAGCGTAATGCCATGTTCATGAGAATTTTTTGTGAATTAGCTTCTGGAGAATCATCATAAGGACGCCGTTGAATGTAAGTACCATCAGCTTGTAATTCCCAAGCTTGGCGATTATCTGCGAGCATAATTCCCATAATTTCTTGCAAATCCTTAGCAATATCTGAGTCTTTTACTGGAGTAATTACTTCGACTCGGCGATCTAAGTTGCGACGCATCCAGTCAGCACTGCCGATATAGATTTCCTCCTGTGTATTGTTATGAAAATAATAAATCCGAGAGTGTTCTAAAAAGCGACCGACAATACTGATGATGCGAATATTTTCACTAATGTCTTTGATTCCTGGGCGTAAACAACAAACACCCCTAACAATTAAGTCGATTTGCACTCCGGCGCGGGAAGCTTCATATAAAGTGGAGATAATTTCTGGATCGACTAGGGAATTCATTTTGGCTACAATCCGTCCAGAAAATCCATTTTGAACATTTTCGATTTCGCGGTGAATTAATGCCAAAAAGCGATCGCGCATATTCACAGGCGCAACCAGCAACTCTCGATAAGATTTTTGCAGGGAATATCCGGTTAAGAAATTAAATAAATCTGTAATGTCAGCACCCAATTCTTCACGGCAACTAAACAATCCCAAATCTGTATACAGTCGTGCTGTTTTGGGGTTATAGTTACCAGTCCCAATATGCACGTAGCGACGTATTCGGTCTTTTTCGCGCCGTACCACCATGACGGTTTTACTATGGGTTTTTAGCCCGACTAAACCATAGACGACATGAACTCCAACTCTTTCTAGTCGTTTTGCCCAGTAAATATTATTCTCCTCATCAAATCGCGCCTTTAATTCCACCAGCACAGATACTTGCTTGCCATTTTCAGCAGCGGCAATTAAGGCGTTGACGATGGGCGAGTCACCAGAAGTCCGGTAAAGGGTCATCTTGATGGCTAATACATTCGCATCGTAGGCAGCATGGGTAATAAAGCGGACTACTGTAGCCGAAAAGGATTGATAGGGATGGTGTACTAGTAAATCCTTTTCCCGAATTACAGCAAAAAAGTCTTTTCCTTCGTCCGTCTCCAGCGCATCTGGGTCTAAACTCGGTTCTCTCAACCTTTGCAGGCGTAATGGTACAACAGATTGGCGTGGTGGATCTTTGAGTTCCGGCAATGGCAAGGACATAAAGTACATTAAATCCCGCAGTCCTAAAAGACCATCTACCTCGTAAACATCACTTTCTGTTAATTCCAAATCTTGCAATAATCGCGATCGCACTATTTCCGGAGTCTGGGATTGAATTTCTAGCCGGACTGGACTACCACCCAAACGCCGTTTTCGCAATTCCTGTTCGATCGCTAACAACAAATCATCTGCTTCATCTTCTTCTAAGACCAAATCGGCATCACGGGTTATGCGGAACGGATGATATTCTTGAATGTTCATCCCTGGAAATAAAGATTCCAAGTTATGAGCGATCGCCTGTTCTAAGGGTACTCCAGTCCAGTGGGCAGGTTTTTCGTTATTTTGATCTCCCAACTCAGGTGGTATCGGTAAAAATCGTGGGAGAACACTAGGGACTTTGATTCTGGCAAAAAATTCTTCTTCGGTGTCTGGGTTCTTGACGACAACAGCCAGATTTAAACTGAGATTAGAAATAAAAGGAAAGGGATGACTAGGATCGACAGCCAGAGGAGTCAAAACTGGAAAGATTTGTTCCTCAAAATAGCTGTTTAGATGAGTCCGCTGCTTTTGATTTAAATCTATGTAATTCAGAATATGAATGCCATGATTTACTAGTAGAGGACGAAGCACTTCCTCAAAATGTTGGTGCTGTTTGTTAACATGGGGAGTGAGGGTAGACCTAATATCGTCTAGCTGTTGTTGTGGTGTGCGACCATCAGGAGTTAACAGGCTAACTTTTGCCTCTACTTGTTGCTTTAAGCCAGCAACGCGCACCATAAAAAACTCATCTAAATTAGAGTTAAATATTCCCAAAAACTTAAGACGTTCCAGAAGTGGGGTGCGATCGTCACAGGCTTCATGTAATACCCTGGCATTAAATTCTAACCAGCTTAACTCTCGGTTAAGATAATATTGTGGATCGCTGAGATTGATGGGGGTAGCGCTTTTCTTAGATTTTGCCATAATGACCTAACGCCAGGCAGATGTAGCCCATTGAACTGGGGGACAATAAATATAGTAGGTTAAATGGTGCTTGAGGGTAACACTAAGACAATTTTTTGCTGTGCTTACGATCTACCTCGCTACTGGGAAAGGACAGACATCATAAGTTTCAAAAATCTATTTGTATTTAAATAACTTTAGTCAAAGACTCAAAAATTAACTTGTGTAGGCACGAAAGCCAACATTCCTAAGAAATTTTTGGGTGCTTCGCGCGATCGCCCTGGTTATCTTCCAGATAACCACCCTAACCACCCAAACTATAACTAGATTTTATAGCCGTTTTTAATTTTGTGGAATATGGTGTTGGCGTATAGTTATCTGCCCTTTCAAAATATTGCATCCATACAATAACTGCGATCGCATTGGGATTCAAATCGTTGCCCACAGCATATTAACCATAAAGATGCACTTAAGATTTAGCAAAGATATAACGTTGCCATATCTGACAAGTTTTAATAAATTATTAAGCAGTGTTTACATAGGATTGTGGTGTTGAAAGCAGTCTCAAGCCTTACCTCCAGTACTTTATGGATTTGGTTTTCCCAAATCAAAAGTTTGGTAATCATTGCCACAACTTTTATACAGATACTGCTTAGGCATAAGCCTTGCTACAACTCTATTTATATCAGGTTTTTGAAGCTTTTATTCAGATTCACACTCATACTTCCATCTATTAGTTTTTTTAATTTATGACCTCTGTAATTTTTAGAAATTCCAGTATTATTACTGGGATTTTTTTTGCAGGCAATGGTTATATTGAGAACGTAAAGAGAAACAACACGGGGAGTTTGTTAATCATGAAAATTTCTGCAATTCTCAAAGGCAGCGTTTGTGTATTAGGTTTGGTTGGTGTTGGTAATTTCTTTGCAGCACCTGCAAATGCAGGAGATGCTGCTGCTCGTGGTGCAGTTACAATTGTTAGACCATCAGGTTCTTCTGTCAGCGTCAGTGCTGAGTTAACTGCACCCACTTCTGCATATTTCACCGGACCAATGTTACTTGTTACACCTGCATATAGCGGTACCGCGGGTGGAAATGACGAACTTGTAACTAGTTTAACAATAGATCCAGGTGTAGTTGTAAACCTGGTATCACCACCTAGTTCTACAATCGAAGCAGCTATTGCAGCTAAGATTGATGCCGGTACTGCTACATCAATTGAAGACCTAGCAGCCCTTGTCAGAGCAGCTAGTGTTAATGGCGGTCTAGAATAGACTGATTGTTAACTGACAGAAAATCACTATAGTGTTAAAAGCTATTGGCTTTTAGTCTATATGCTTTCACTTCTTGAATTGATTTTCAACCTCTGTTTGGGTATTGTTTGAGAAAATTTTGCCATCAGTTGAGAAGAAACGTCTACGACTATCCCCATGCTGGGCATTTGCATCAAAGTATTTGGTAATACGCGAATCAATTCTTTGACTGACTCTCCTTTACTTATATCCATAGTTTTGACAGGGGATAAAGTAGAGAGTGACTGAGACGTAAAAGATTGAAAAAAAATACAGCCCCTTGAATGTAGTTGAGGGGCGGTATTTCCAAACTCATCTACTATATTACCATATAAACCCGGTTTCTTGCAGAAATCGGGCTTTTGATGTTGTTTAAATAGATACTTTACGAAATCTTTTAAATTAGCCAATAGGTAAAATATAAAAGGCAAAAGACGGAAGCTAGAAGGCAATAGGCACAAGACAATCACACAATAATTACTCTTGTTATTTGCCTATTGGACTTTGCCTTTATTTACTAAGTGTTAATTCTTATACCAAATTTTGGTAGTCTAGCAATCAAATTTTCTGAAAAGTTACCGCTATATTGCTCATGCCAGTCAAAAAAAGCATGAGGAATAAATTATGTATAGCGTGTTTCGTCAATTGCCTATAACTATCAAAAGAACCATTTGCTTGCTGGGTTTTATCAGTATAGGCAATTTTATTGCAGTGCCAGTATATGCACAAGAAGCTGTGGCACGTGGGGCTATTTCTATAGTTTCGCCTTCCGGCGCTTATCAAAGTGTTAGCGGTGAACTCTCTTTACCTGTTAGTAATAATTTTTTAAATCCCGGCACAAATACGACTCTAACAATAACGCCTACTTTGACAAATATTGGAGCAACTAATCAAAGCATAACTTCTTTATCTCTGACAGTAGGCACAGCCAGTGAAATAATCACAAATAATAACAATTCGTTTTTGAACCAAACTTTAGAAACAGTCAATAATCAAACATTAATTCCCGATACAGCCTCTTTAATTCAGACAATCAACAGTAGTAATGGCTTAGGGGCTTTAGAATAGTTGCAAAAACTATATTAAATTTATTATTGCTGCATCTACGATATTTGATAATTCTTAGGCAAGAGGTAAAGGGCAGAAGGCAGTAGGAAAAAGCCAAAATATAAAGGGAAAGAAGCCTCCTTGGATTGTACTGATTGTTTTTACATATTAAATCTATATTGTTTAATTAAATAATCCAGAGTAAATATTTATAATTTCAGCTTGCCTATTTCTTTTTGTATTTAAAATCGATAACCACCTTGAATTTGCATATCAAGCCCATTTTCTCCCGTACCAATTTTAGATTGTATAAAAATATTGTTATCTATAAAATTATATCTAAAAATAGCTCCATAGTTTAGACCAGATAATCGGGTGTTTAAACCCACATTTTTAGTAAAATAATTTTTAATATAAGCACCAACAGATAAATTTCTACCAACTTTTTGTAAACCTTCTAACTCATAAAAAAGGCTTTTCCCTAACTCTAGGTTCGTATTAATATTTAAACCCGTACTAGTGCTAACTTCACCACTAAACAGGGTTAAAAACTCACCATTGCTATTATCTTGAATAAAAGCTATTGCAGGTGCTAAAGAAAAACTTATATGTTTTTCTTGATGATTAAAATAATAACTGAATACAGTTGAAAAAGGATTATTGTTATTTGATGCACTATTCCAGTCAATTTTTAATGATGGTATGTGAGTGTTGACAGCTACAGGTTTTTTATTTGAGTTTAACTGGACATGAGTTTTAATATAGTTAGCCAAAATACTAGCATATATACCCACAGATGGTTCTGCTAATCCTAAATTATTATTAGAAACTCCAGGCGCTGAGTTGGCATTTATATTAAACCAAGTTCCTAAGCTAGCGCTATAGTTTAAATCTCCAGCAGAACCCGCAGCTAATAATTCGACTGAAGGTAAAGATAGATAACCATCAAAGCTTTTAAAACTCACACCGATGCGATCGACCCTGGTGAGTTCAAAATAATCGAATGCTAAATCAAATGTGCGGACTGGAATTGGTACTATAGTGTTATCTTCAGAATTAAATCGTTGTACAAATTGTCGTCCTTGGGAGTTAGTCAAAATAACTTCGGCACCGCTAGATTCGTTAATAGGATTAATATCAGTATTAGTCAAAGGTATTTGATTTCCTATGAAAGTCAGAGGGCCAAATCTTTCATTAGAAAGTCTAAGGGTAGAAAAGAATGTATCGCCTGGATCTAAGAGTTCAACATCTCTTTGTAAAAATTGGACTGTGCGTTTATGATTTCCTGTTCTCAGTTCTAAAATACTAGAATTATTGGGAGTGATTTTACTTTGAAGTGTCATACTTCCAGAGACTTGTTCTAGATCGCTGGTTGCATTAGAATAAGCTAAAGTACGATTTAGTCTGTTGTTAATTTGTCTTCTTTGATTTGGTGTAGACTTTGTATTTAATTCAACAAAACCTTCTCCGTTTTTAAAGCTTTGTCGTGCTTCTGCTAAACTTTCATTAATATTATCTATTTTAATATATTCAAAGATTCCGCCTAATGCTAATCCTAAAGTCGAGTTAGCTGTTTGTATACTATCAATACTAAAGTCACTTAAATTAGCTGTAATAGACAATCCTGGGCTAGAAAAAATATTAGAATAATTAGCACTAATTTTTTCTTTATCATATTGAACAATAGTACGGTTATGAGGATAGTTAACATATAATCTGTGCCAATTAGAAGTTGTTTTTGTCTCAGATAAAGTTTCAAATATGGGGTCTCTTTTGCCGAAAGATACCCAAGATAAAGAATTTAAATAAGACAAGTCTCTCTCAAGTGGCGTCAAGTAAGGATTAACTGCTATATTTAATAAATCAAAATTATCAAATTCGCCTATCTGGGCAATCTTAACACCGGGTAATGAAGAGACAGGAGCAGTAAAACCAAAACCTTCACCCGTCAAGATATTTCCCCATAAAATACCAGTCGCCTCTAGAACACGATCGGGAATAATTTCGCCTAGCTTGAGTTGAACGCTTCCGCCATTTAGTAAAGGCTTTAAATTAGTAGTAGGAAAAGCTTGTAGAATTTTAGGTGTATTAGTAGCATCTAAGAAATCAAATAAAGAGCCGCCACCATCATTACTAAAAGTGGAACCGCTTCCAATAATTGGTGTAGTATTTGCCAAAACTGTGACATTAGGATCGTTAAGATTGATTCCACTATTAATTATTACTTTACCAGCAGGTATCCCTTCAGGGTTAATTAGTTCTCCTGCTAGAGAAAGTATAGAAAAATCTTGAATTTTAGCTCCACCAACTAATTCATCAAAATTCACAGGTAAAGTAGTAATATTTTGCAATCCCCAAAATCCTTGGGTTGATGTCATATTTTGGGTAATGTAAGTTTCAGAAGCTCTACCTTGGGCAAGAATACCTGCTTGTGTACCTTTAGTCTCAATTACTAATCTATTATTATCGAGAACCCAGTAAAACTGGTCATCTTTGGGAAATTTAGCATAAGTAAATTTATCAATAAACTGATTGTCTCCAGAAAATCTGATATTTAAATCTGTATCTATATAATTTTCGTCTTCATTTGGTTTAAATAATTGAGGTTTAAAAGTCAGGTTATCTGTAGGATTAACAATCCAAGAATACCGATTGGAACTTGCAGTCAAAGCGTCAATAATTATTTTCTTTTGGATTACTTGTTGTTGTTTTTTTGTTCGACGTAGTTTTTCTATTAGTATTTGTTGCTGGAGGGTGTATGGTTTTGATGAATTTGATGGTTGAATTGTATTTGGCTGAGGCTTTTCTTCATCTTCTTCAGGTAGCTTAGGAGGTTTGTCTTTGTATTCTTCAATTGGGATAACGTCAGCAATGGTGAATTGGCGTAACCGTTTTGGTTTCTCTAGGTTAGAGTTAGACTTTCTTAAAGCCTGTTTTAACAATTCTTGGCTTGGTAAGTTATTTGTTTTTCGATCGGAATTGGTTAATGATTTGTTATGATTAGCGATTAAATCAATATTGTTTTGCCTGTTTATGCTTAGAGCGATCGCAGGTAATTTAATAAATACAATTTTGTATAGTATTGTTGAATACAATAAACAAATTCCAAGAATTTTTACATTTTTTTTGAATCTCATTAGGGAGATATTGATACCTTTTCGATTTGGATTTTTCAATGTTTTCAGAATAAAATTTTTGGCGATTCAAACTATTGAGCATTGGCTAATATCGAAAATTAACCATTATTTAATACTTGGTCTTTGAAGTGATTATTGATTTATTTGCTTCGATGTATTCAACAGTATTTCAGTAAATATAGATAGTCAAAAAAGTTTGATTTCTTATCCTGGCGCAAAGAATAAAATAGGATTAAGCAGATTTACTGCAACAAGAGTGTAATTCTTGAGCAAAAATTCAACCTCAGCAAAATCACCACAGATCAAAAATCAAGCGATGATTTAGCCGTATAAATACGTAATTAAAGCCTATTAACTTCAAAAATGGATTAAAAAATATACTTTAGGATACTCTCTCTCGTCTGCCAATTTGATACACTTGCTCCTTTCTAGTAGAGTTTATTTATGTATCCGCAGTACATTGATTGAGCGAATAGAGAATACCTTAGTCATGTAGTGGAAATACTAGAGCGATATCTTACAATCAGCCCCTGTGCATCGATGCTGATGCAGATAAATTTTGCATTAATGTAAAAGCCAGTTTTCCTGAGAATTCCGACACAGTAGAAGAAGATCGCATCGACCTAGAATGGTTAATCTAATCGTGCACAGTAAATAATATCAGTCCTAAACTTGTCTACACTAGGATTAGTGCGATGTTTACGACGGGCTACACCTACGCAATAACTTTGCGGCGTAAACAGGCAGTGACTGATCAGAGCTTGTTTAAAAAGTTGTAAAGTATACTCAAAACCCCTCTCCAAAACTCTCCCCCAAACGGAGAGAAGCTTTGAAAGGCCCATTCTCTTGTAGCGAAGGGGGCTGGGAGAGTTAGGTTTCTAAGGCTTAGATATTACGAAAATACTTGTCAAACATCCTTTAAAAATCGCTTTTAATAGACTTTCCCGAACAGCCAAAGGTGAGGAAAAAATTAAGAATTATTAATAAAAGTTAAGCTATTCTTGAGATAATCACGCTGCTGACTGGATATCACATTTAGATTTATTAAAAAAAGTTAATGAAACCTAGACATATTGATACAGAAGTCGCGAGGTTAGAAGCCCTCCGCCAGTATCAAATTCTTGACACAGAACCCGAAGAAGCCTATGACAATCTTGCTCAGTTAGCGGCTTTTATTTGTGGTACTCCCATATCCTTGGTAAATTTTATTGATGAAAACCGTCAATGGTTTAAGGCAAAAATAGGTTTAGATGTATCAGAAATGCCCCGAAGTGTTGGATTATCTTATCTTTGCCAAGAGCAGCGTAATGTTGTGGTGGTTCCTGATACTCTAGCTAATGAGAAGTTGGCAAATAATCCGGTAGTAACTGGCTATCCATATATACGGTTTTATGCAGGTGTACCCTTAATTACTCCGAAGGGAGATATGTTGGGAACTCTGTGTGCTATTGACCAAGTTCCACGGCAACTAAGCCAAAAACAAGTGGAGGCGTTTGTAGGTTTGAGTCGCCTGGTAATTGACCAACTCGAACTCAGGCGTCATGTAAGTGAGGTATCTAAAGTTACCGAAAAACTAGTGGCGCATGAGCAAGCAACCCGCGCCCAATCTGAAGCCGCTAAAACCCGCATCACCAATCTTCTCGAAAGTATCACTGATGGTTTTTTTGCCCTAGATCAAAAGTGGCAATTCACCTATATTAATGGTCAAGCAGAACGGTTGTTGCAAAAAACTCACAATGAGCTTTTAGGTAAAAACATCTGGGAGGTGTTTCCAGAAATTATCGGCACAACATTTGATTGTGAATATCGCAGGGCAATTTTAGAACAGGTTAGTGTCGAATTTGAGGAGTTGTATCTGCCACAGCAACAGTGGCTTAAAGTCCATGCCTATCCGGCAAAAGACGGCTTGTCTGTTTATTTTCAAAACGTTACTGAACGACGGAAAACAGCAGAAGCACTACGAGAAAGTGAAGAACGTTGGCAATTGGCATTACATGGTAATAATGATGGTATTTGGGATTGGAACCTCAAGACTAATGAAGTGTTCTTCTCAACTCGATGGAAGGAAATGCTCGGCTATAAAGACTACGAAGTTTCCAACCATTGGGATGAATGGACAAAACGAATCCATCCCGATGAGCGAGATTGGGTACTTCAGGCTTTCCAAGACCATTTTGCCAAGAAAACACCGTTTTACGTCTGTGAATATCGAGTCCAGTGCCAAGATGGCAGGTATAAATGGATTCTAGATCGAGGACAGGCACTTTGGGACGCATTGGGTGATATAGTACGGATGGTTGGTTCTTATACTGATATCACAGATCGCAAGCGGGCAGATGAAGAATTAAAGCGGCAAAATCTGCGATCGCAACTGTTTGCCGAAATTACCCTAAAAATTCGAGAATCTTTACAAATAGATGAAATTCTTCAAACCACTGTCACAGAGGTACAAAAACTACTACAAGCTGACCGGGTTTTGATTTTTCGGCTGGAAGCTGACGGTTCGGGAACAGTGGTACAAGAGGCAGTGCTGCCTGGTTGGCCTGTAATTCTAGGAGAAAATCTTTTCGACCCCTGCTTTAAAGAAGAATATATAGAAAGATATCGCCAGGGAAGAGTAAGTGCCCTTGAAGACATTGAATCTGCTCATATCCAACCATGCCATCGAGAATTTCTTCAGCGGTTTGCTGTCAGGGCTAATCTGGTAGTGCCGATTCTTGTCAGGGACGATATTTGGGGCTTATTGCTAGCTCATCAGTGTAGCGCACCTCGACAGTGGAATCAGTTTGAGATGGATTTGTTACAGCAATTAGCGAACCAAATTGGAATTGCTTTATCTCAGGCACAACTATTAGAAAAAGAAACCCAGCAAAGTCAGGAACTTACTCGTTCTAATGCAGAATTAGAACAGTTTGCCTACGTAGCTTCCCATGATTTGCAAGAGCCGTTGCGGATGGTAACTAGTTATTTACAACTGCTGGAGCGGAGATACAAAAACAAACTAGATGCCAATGCGGATCAGTTTATTGCCTATGCAGTAGATGGGGCCAGCCGGATGCAGACCCTAATCAATGATTTGTTAAACTATTCTCGCGTCAGCACCCGCGGACAGCCTTTTGTGCCAGTTGATTGTAGTGTTGTCTTAGAAAAGGTGCTTGCTAATCTTCAAGTTGCGATCGCAGATCGAAAGGCAGTTGTCACTTACGATACTCTACCTCAACTGATGGTTGATGCTACGCAATTGACACAAGTATTTCAAAACCTGATTGCCAACGCGATCAAATTTTGCGATCGTCAACAGCCATCAATTCATGTTGGGGTAAGTAAGGGAGATGCAGATATATTACATGGAAAAAATTTAAATTTTACCCGTTCGGAGGATGAATGGTTGTTCTCAGTGCGTGATAATGGAATTGGTTTAGAATCCCAATATACTGAGCGTATCTTTATAATTTTTCAGCGTTTGCACGGTAGAGACAAGTATCCAGGTACTGGAATTGGTCTGGCCATTTGTAAGAAAATTATCGAACGCCACAGCGGCCGGATCTGGGTTGAGTCGAAACCGGGTCAAGGCTCGACTTTCTACTTCACAATTCCAGATAGAGTAGGTAAGCAATGGTAAATACCATAACAGCGATTATGCCTATTGAGGTTTTGTTAGTAGAGGATAATCCTGGCGATGTCCAACTCACACGCATCGCCCTAGAAGATAGTAAAATCTCAATTCACTTAAACGTAGTCGAGGATGGTGTAGAGGCAATGGCATTCTTGCGAAAACAGGGAAAATATGCTAAATTACCTCATCCAGATATTGTGCTGCTCGATTTTAACCTTCCGAAAAAAGATGGACGAGAGGTATTAGCAGAAATAAAAGGAGATGAAAACCTTAAACGAATTCCTGTAGTAGTTTTGACGACTTCCCAAGCTCAAGAAGATATCCTCAAAGCCTATAACCTTTTTGCCAACTGTTATATAACCAAGCCAGTAGATTTCGATCAATTCGTTAAAATTGTCCAATCAATAGAAAATTTTTGGTTTGCGATCGTAAAACTGCCACCGGAGTAGTGGAAATGGCAGGTAAAAATATTATTAAAGTCTTGTTAGTAGAAGACAACCCTGGTGATGTCTTATTGTTACAAGAGTTATTTAAGGAAGTTACCACAGTTGTAGTTGAGTTGATGCCCGTTGAACGGCTTTCTGAAGCAGTCAACTACCTAACAAACGAAATTTTTGATGTTATTTTATTAGACCTCTCGCTGCCAGATAGCCAGGGATTACAAACCTTTGTCATTGCTCACAATCAGGCGAAAGCAACTCCAATCATTGTGCTGACGGGTATAAATGATGAAACGCTGGCAACTAGAGCAATGCAACAAGGAGCGCAAGATTATTTAGTGAAGGGACAAGTAACTGGTGACTTGCTGGTGCGATCTATGCGTTATGCCATCGAACGTCAACGGGCAGACAACGCACTACGGCAGAGCGAGGAGCGATTTCGGGTTGCTCTTAAAAACTCTCCAATCTTTGTCTACAATCAGGATAAAGATTTACGGTACACCTGGGTTTACAATCCCCCATCTGGATTGACAGTTGAGAAAATATTGGGCAAACAAGACTTAGATATCGTCCCAGTAGAAGATGCTCAACATCTGATCGCAATTAAACATGGGGTGCTGACTACAGGCATAGGAACTCGAGAGGAAGTATCAATTACCATCAAAGATACAACGCGATATTACGATTTAACTATCGAGCCATTGCGGAATGAAACCCAAGAAATTGTCGGGGTGACATGTGCCAGTATAGATATTAGCGAACGACAAGCTGCGCTACGCGATCGCAAATTGGCAGAAGAAAAAATTCGCGAACAAGCAGCATTACTAGATGTCACCACAGATGCCATTTGCGTCCGAGATTTAAACAATCAAATTATCTTCTGGAACAAAGGTGCAGAAACACTTTACGGCTGGCAAGCTACAGAGGCTTGGGGTAAAAATGCTAGCGAACTTTTGTATGACGAACCTTCACCGGAAATTGAAGCGGCTCTATTGCAAGCTATTAGTAAAGGTAAGTGGCAGGGCGAGTTAACAAAACTTACTAAAATGAACAAAGAAGTTCTTGTGTCTAGTCGCTGGACTCTGGTATGCGATCAACAAGGAAAACCTAAATCAATTCTCACCGTTGACACAGATATTACCGAGAAAAAGCACCTAGAAGCCCAATTATTTCGCGCTCAACGCCTTGAAAGTATTGGCACTTTAGCTAGTGGTATTGCTCACGACCTCAACAACATCCTGACACCGATTTTGGCAGGAGCGCAACTGCTACCGCTAAAATTTCCTAATGCAGATGAGCGGACTCGTCATCTCCTAGAAATTTTAGAAATTAACGCTAGACGCGGTGCTGATTTAGTCAAACAGGTACTGTCCTTTGCGCGGGGTGTAGAAGGGAAGCACATCACTTTGCAACTCAGACATATAATTGTGGAAATTGCCAAGATTCTTAAAGAGACATTTCCCAAATCGATAGAAATTAGCACTAATGTACCGCAAGATTTGTGGATGGTTTCTGGAGATAGTACCCAACTGCATCAAGTGCTGATGAACCTCTGCGTTAACGCCCGCGATGCTATGTCCAATGGTGGTACTTTGAGTATCTCTGCCGAAAATATGTTGATTGACGCAAATTATGCCCGCATGAACCTAGAAGCCAAAGAGGGGCCTTACATAGTGATTACTGTCTCCGATACTGGAGTTGGAATTCCTAAAGAAATGCTAGATAGAATTTTTGAGCCATTCTTTACTACAAAAGATGTTGGACAAGGCACTGGTTTAGGACTTTCCACAGTATTGGGAATTGTTAAAAGTCATGGAGGTTTTGTGAACGTGTATAGTGAACTGGCGAGTGGCACTAGCTTTAAGGTTTACTTGCCAGCAGTGGGGGGAATAGAAACACGCAGCCCCGAAAATTTGCCGCCACAGACAGGACATGGAGAATTAATTTTGGTTGTGGATGATGAAGCCGCCATTCAAGAGATTACGACAACATCATTAGAAGCTCACAACTACAAAATCTTAGTTGCTAGTGATGGTATTGAGGCGATCGCACTATATGCTCAAAATAGAGACAAAATTAGTGCCGTCCTCATGGATATTATGCTGCCCTCACTGGATGGTTTAACAGCCATGCGTACCTTGCAAAAAATCAACCCCCAAGTCAGAATTATCGCCAGCAGTGGACTGATGTCTGACAATAAACTCAGTGCAGTAGCAGCTATTGGTGTCAATACATTTTTGTCGAAGCCCTATACTGTCAACGAATTATTGCTTTCTTTACAGAAAGTACTATCGGAAGTCAACTAATTACGTAAATAAACTGTTAGCCGTGAGTACAAAACGCTGCTTTATTAAGTGGGTGCAAATTGGTTGGATTTGATATGATTGAGCATCCGTTAACAGACTCATTTTACCGATACTCACAGCTTGGCTATATTGTGGGTGGAAGTAGCTACTATGTTTGCAGGATTGCTGGTTTATTTGCGATCGCCTCCCAGCTAATCTACATATATTGAATATTTTGTCAAATTATTTGGTGCGATCGCAACTTAGTGTAAATTAACCATTATCTGAACGATAACGGTCACTCATTAATTACCCCTACACATTAAATCGGAACAACATTACATCCCCTTCCTGCACAACATACTCTTTCCCTTCACTGCGAACTAACCCTTTCTCCTTCGCAGCATTCATCGAACCAGTTGTTACCAAGTCTTTATAAGCGACAGTTTCGGCGCGAATAAATCCCCGCTCAAAATCACTGTGGATTACACCAGCAGCTTGAGGCGCAGACATTCCTGCATTAATTGTCCAAGCGCGGGTTTCTTTGGGGCCGCAGGTGAAATATGTCCGCAAACCTAAAAGCGTGTAAGTTGCCCGAATCAATGATTTCAAACCACCTTCTTCCACACCTAAAGACGCGAGGAAATCAGCTTTATCTTCCTCTGGTAATTCCACTAATTCAGCTTCAACTTGAGCCGAAACTATCACAACTTGGGCCTTTTCAGTTGCTGCAATTTGCCGCACTATTTCCACAAAATGATTACCCATTGCCAACTCATCTTCAGATACATTCGCAGCGTAGATAATCGGTTTATAAGTGAGCAGTTCTAAACCTTTAATAATTTCTGTTTCTTCTTCATTCAAGCTCACCTGACGCACTGATTTACCTTCATTTAAAGCCGCAGCTAATTTTTCTAAAACTGTGATTTCAAACTGTGCATCTTTGCTGGTACGAGCTAGTTTGCGAGTGCGATCAATTCGCCGCTCAATTTGTGCTAAATCTGATAAACCCAGTTCTATATTAATGATTTCAATATCTCGCGCTGGGTCAACAGAACCAGCAACGTGGATAATATCATCATTTTCAAAACAACGTACCACATGGACGATCGCATCAACTTCCCGGATGTGGGACAGGAATTGATTCCCTAGTCCCTCACCCTGACTAGCACCTTTAACTAAACCGGCAATATCTACAAATTCAACCCGCGCCGGGATGATTTGTGCCGAACTGGCAATCTTAGCAAGAACATTTAACCGTTCATCCGGTACTGCGACAACGCCGACATTCGGTTCAATCGTGCAAAAAGGGAAGTTAGCTGCTTCTGCTTTAGCATTAGCAACTACAGCATTAAATAAAGTAGATTTTCCGACGTTGGGAAGTCCGACAATTCCGGCTCTTAGCATTTTGGATTTTAGATTTTGGATTTTGGATTACATTACCAAGGTAATCTAAACAGGTTCCGGTATGGTTTGGGGAATTGGCCCTGGAACTGTTTGAGGAATGGGAGCAGGTACTGGTTCTGGTACAGGCCCCGGTAACGGTTGAGGAATCGCTGGCCCCGGTACAGGTTCGGGACTAGGTAGCGGATTCGGCTCAGGATTGGGACTAGGTAGCGGACTCGGCCCAGGAGTAGGAATTTGTGGTTCGGGTATAGAAATCGCAGTAGGATTAATCATCGTAAGTCTAAATTAAATTATTCAACCTTCCCACGCTAGATGACAACCTCAGCTGTTGACATCTCTCCAAATAGCTATACCCACAAACACTTCATTTAATAATTTACCGCTCCTCTCATTCTCTGCGTCCCTCTGCGCTTCCCTCCGCGCTCCTTTGCGTTTAAACTCCAACCTCAATTCGTCACCATTTGCACAAAACTACTCCTCCTTCACCTTTTCTACCACCTCTGGCACTGGATCGTAACCACCTGGATGAAACGGATGACAGCGCAAAATCCGCCGAGTTGCCATCCAGCTACCACGCAACACTCCAAATCGTTCAATAGCTTCAATAGCATACATCGAACAAGTTGGTTGAAAGCGACAAGTCGGGAGAAACAACGGCGAGATAAACATTCGGTAGCCCCGAATCAGCCAAATAAATAATAATTTCATTGCAGCCACCCAAATCTTATAAATTAGTAACAGGGATAAAACTTTTCATTTTGTTGCATCTTTGTTAATTACATTTTCTGACTTCACCTCAATTCCGGTTTTATGGCTGCAAATTGCGTTGGCTGCAATCTGGGTATTACTCATCCTCTTGATTGCATGGGTGGTAAACCGCTTCGCCAACGAGCCAGAAATTGTGCGGAAGATAGTTCATATTGGCACTGGTAATGTGATTTTAATCGCTTGGTGGCTAGATATTCCTGCCAGTGTAGGGATTACAGCTTCTATTTTAGCGAGTGCAATCACCTTATTGTCCTACCGATTGCCCATTCTTCCTGGTATTAATAGCGTTGGACGGCAAAGTTTAGGGACATTTTTCTATTCTGTCAGTTTCGGTATTTTAGTTGCCTGGTTCTGGTATTTACAACAACCCCAGTATGCAGCACTCGGAATTTTGATAATGACTTGGGGAGATGGACTAGCAGCCTTAATTGGGCAACGCTTTGGTAAACATAAGTATAAAGTTTTTGGTACAGAAAAAAGTTGGGAAGGCTCCCTAACTATGATGCTCGTTAGCTATGTCGTCAGTAGTTTGATTTTAATTGGAACTCAAGGAAACAGTTGGCAAACTTGGGCGATATCCCTGATAGTGGCATTTATAGCTACTGCTTTAGAAGCTGTTTCATTTTTGGGTATTGACAATTTGACAGTTCCTTTGAGTAGTGCAGCCCTTGCCTTCTTTTTAAGTAACTTAGTTCTTAGTTAATAATCTTCTTGAGCGCCATTCCTAATTGTTCAGGACTTATGCAAAAACTCTCTGCAACTTTTATTCCTTTTCTACGAGACGTTATGCATAGCTTGCTTTTGTGTAGGGGTAGGCTAGCAGTGACGCTTAAACCTTTAACAATAAGCAAAGGTTAATGAGATTATTTTTGAAATTATTGAGAATAGACTGTTCTTATTGACATGATATGGCCGCCTTGACTTTGCGCCGAGCAGGTAGGCGAACAACTTGGAACTCCGAGGTTTAATACGTCAAACTAATGCAAAATATTCCAAAGCATAAGTATTTATAATCTCACCTCTATTGATAGCGCGTTTTGTCAACTCTCGTGAGATGATACTGTTGAGTCCAGTTAGTCATTCAATTTATCAAATTTTTTAATTTACTTAAAATCTCAGTTTAGGGTCTTTCAGATTTGACATTTATCAATTGCAGTTCTAACACTAATTGCATTGATAAATAGAATTTTATTCGCTATTTCAGACATCTCCTAATCTGAGGATTTCTTAATTTTTATCTCCTGAGCAGTCATGAAAGCTGTTTACCGACGCGCTCGCTTCCGTTATAAATGGAAAAAACAAGTCAGTCAAATCCTCTTTCCTGCTGCCTCCTGCCTTGTTTCTTTAAAGAGCGATAGTCGATAAATTATTAGTCTAGATTTTGCACCTGTGCAAAACTTTGAAACGCACTTCTTTAACATTACATAGTGTTCCCGCTAATTTCTATTCTGCTTCTGTAACGCTAAAAGGAAATAATTATGAGTTTATCTAATAAAATAGCCCAGAAAATAAGTAATTATGATAATCCTAAATCCATTGGTTCAAAATTTAGAAACAAACGAATCGCAACTTTAGTTTCAATAATTGAAAAAACTTATGAAAAGCATGGATTAGTTAACATACTTGATATTGGTGGAAGAAAAAATTACTGGAATATATTACCCGAAGAATTATTGAAGCTAAAGAAAGTTCATATAACTATTGTTAATTTACCTGGGGAAATTTTACCAGCAACTGAAGAACATTATAAATTTATTTATGGAGATGCTTGCAACCTGAATAATTTTCCAGATAATTCTTTCCATATAGTTCATTCTAATTCTGTAATTGAGCATGTTGGAAGTTGGCAAAATATGATAAATTTTGCTAAAGAAGTTAAAAGGCTAGCACCAAATACATATGTACAAACACCATATTTTTGGTTTCCAATAGAGCCACATTTTATGTGTCCTTTTTTCCATTGGCTACCGAGACCAGTAAGAATTAGTTTAATTATGCGTTTTGATTTAGGAAATCACAAACGTTCTCAGACAGTTAACGAAGCTACCGCCAAACTTGAAAATTATCGTTTGTTAGATAAGAAAATGTTACAAGAGTTATTTGTCGATTGTTTTATCAAGCATGAAGTAGTTTTTGGGATGACTAAATCTATCATAGCTATTCGTAATGAATAATAGACTATTGGGGATACCGCGACCATGACCGACGATATTTCAGAAAACGCTGTCACTACTACTAAGTAGGCTTTGCCTACAAATTATCTAGTCCTGTAGTTTAAACTTTGCAATTAGCAGGCGAGGATAAAATTTATAAAATTCTCAATTATTTTATCTTAAAAAAGCCTGAAACTATTGCTTGGCAATAATTTCAGGCTTTTATTCCTCGAATTTCATATTTATTAAATCTGCTTTAATATCTGCAGAATGCGGGTAAATTATGCCTCTAATTTTGCCGAGTCTATTAGCAGCGATCGCTCCAAAATCCAATCGAGTAAAATCGGATTGACTAACTCCGGTGCTTCATCCTGCGGACAATGCCCTACTCCCTCTAAAGGAATAAACTTTTCTACCTGGGGAAAGTTAGCCAATTCTCTCCCTAATTTAATTGGTTCCCACGGATCGGCTGTTCCCCACAAAATAATCGCCGGACACTGTAACAGTGGTAAAAGGTCTTCTGGTAGTGGCCCTGTAGAATAAGAAGTAAAAGCAAGAAACACAGCCCCAGCCCCCGGATCGCTTGCTGGTGACATCAAAATATCTACCAACTCATCTGTCACCATCTCAGGATTTGAGTATGCTTGCAGGAGAATTTTCCGCACCGTTTTCGGTTTAGCGAGTTGATTGAAAAAGAAATCGCCAACTGGTTTGATAGATAACAGGCGTTGCAGTAGAGGCGCTCCGTAACGACGAGATAAAGGTAAAGTTACCCGTTTGCGATTGTGCAACAGCCGTAAAGAACAGTTGAGCAAAGCAACTCCCAACGCAATATCTGGGTTGCTGACTGCTGCTTGCATAGCAACAATACAGCCAATGGAATTTCCGACTAAAAAAGCTGGCTCACCGACAACTTCACGGCAAAAATCTGCTACTTGTTGTCCCCAGGTTTCTAATGTGTAGGTAATTTTTTCATTAGGTTGAGGTTTTGCAGAAGCGCCAAAACCAATCAAATCAATAGTATAAACATGGCAATTTTCCGCTAATACCGGAATATTTTTTCGCCAGTGCCACCAAGAAGCACCAAATCCATGCACCAGGACAACAGCTGGCCCAGTAGTTCCTTGGGTTTGGTAACAGATCGGAAAATCTTGCCAAATCCAGGTTTTTATAGAGTTAAGTGCTGTTTTTGAACTTGAGGTTGTCATGGTAAATTTGATGTAAAGAATGCTAAAAGCTTTTTAGCAGCAAGGCACAAGTAAAATTGTTTTGAATTTGCAGAAAATTTATCAGATTTTCAAAATTAATCCTTTGCTCTAGTGATAGCCTATACATATACCACAAAAGCTTCTAGGCTGAATAATCCTAGCATCAAGCTGATAATTTTATCCAGTATAGAGAGTTTTTATCTTATTGATAGAGGTAATTTCCTCACAACTGAGATTATGTCAGTATTAAAAATCATAACGTTTCTAATATGAGTAATATTTGGGCTATTTTTTAGATGTGAGTGAATTAGCATCAGTGCTAGATTCAGTAGTTTCACAATTTACGATCGCAAATTTGGTCTATAAGATTGGCGAATATGAGGCATCGGCTAAGGGGTGGTTTGCAACTGGAAACTGACGCTGAATTTAACAATATTTTTCTTGTTCCTAGTTCTGCGGGCCAGAAATCATGAATCTACTAGAAACAATTGATACTCCCGTTGGGAGCTACGCACCAGATTTTGAATTGCCAGGAATTGATGGTCAAGTACACCATCTCAGGCGTTATCTTGAGAAGTTCCGAGCAGTCGGCGTTATTTCTATGTGTAACCACTGCCCTTATGTCGATCGGTATTTAGGCAGACTAAAAAACATTCAAGCCGAATTTGCCCCAAAAGGCTTCACACTAATTGGACTCAATGGTAGTAATGTTGACTACGACACTAGGTCAAGCTTTGAAAATATGAAAGCTTTTGCCCTACGTCACCAGTTGAATTTCCCCTACCTGTGGGACTCAACGCAAGATGTGACCGGTAGTTTCGGGGCAACAAAAACACCAACAGCCTTTCTCATAGATACTAACGGTATAGTCCGCTATAAAGGTAAAATTGATAATCATCCCCAAGAACCATTACCAGTGGGAGAGGATTATTTGAGAACTGCGATCGCCTCTCTATTTAAAGGTGAAGAAATAGCTATACCACAAACAGAACCAGTAGGTACTACATTGATTTGGCGTAACTAGACATAGATAGTCCCTGTAACTGTTATCTTAAATTGGAGGCAATTGCAACTTTTTTGATAAAGCGTAACTTCATGGGAACGAATTACCGACGGGTTTTACTCAAACTGAGCGGTGAAGCCTTAATGGGCAACATGGGCTATGGCATTGATCCCGAAGTGGTCAAAGGAATAGCACAAGAATTAGCAGAGGTGATAGCCACTGGTACTCAAATCGCCATAGTTGTTGGCGGCGGCAATATTTTTCGTGGCGTCAAAGCAGCGTCGGCGGGGATGGACAGGGCAACCGCTGACTATATCGGGATGATTGCCACGGTAATGAATGCCATGACGCTGCAAGATTCGCTAGAACGCATAGGAGTACAGACGCGGGTGCAAACCGCGATCGCTATGCAAGAATTAGCAGAACCATATATTCGTCGTCGTGCCATCCGTCATCTTGAAAAAGGACGGGTGGTAATTTTTGGTGCTGGTTCTGGAAATCCCTTTTTTACTACAGATACGACTGCGGCATTAAGAGCAGCAGAAATTGATGCTGAGGTGATTTTTAAAGCCACCAAAGTAGATGGAGTATATGATGCCGATCCTCATATTTATCCTGACGCCAAGCGCTACAATAGCTTAACCTACGCGCACGTTTTAGCCCAAGATTTGCGGGTGATGGATAGTACTGCGATCGCCTTATGTAAAGAAAATAATATCCCAATTCTGGTATTTGACCTAACGGTGCGAGGAAATATCCACCGAGCAGTCTTGGGAGAATCCATCGGCACCCTTGTGGGAGGTTCTTGTGAAATTAGCTGAAGCTGAAAGTACGATGCAAAAAACCGTTGAGGCAACTCAACGAGCTTTTAACTCGATTCGCACTGGTCGCGCCAATGCGAGTCTATTAGATAAGGTATTGGTGGACTATTACGGTTCGCCTACTTCCTTGAAATCACTGGCAAATATTAGCACGCCGGATGCTACGACGATCTTAATTCAACCCTACGAGCGCAACACCCTAAACATCATTGAGAAGGCTATTTCCCTCTCAGATGTGGGTTTAACACCCAGTAACGACGGTTCTGTAATCCGGTTGAATATTCCGCCCTTAACGAGCGAACGCCGTAAGGAATTCGTCAAAATGGCATCCAAGTATGCTGAAGAGGGTCGTGTTGCTATTCGCAACATTCGCCGTGATGCCATAGACGCCATTCGCAAACAGGAGAAAGCCTCTGAAATCTCCAAAGATGAATCAAAAGACCAACAAGACAACTTGCAAAAACTGACAAATGAGTATACTGCCAAAATAGACGCACTGTTGGCAGAAAAAGAAAAAGACATCACGACTGTTTAAAGTCAAAAGTCTTAAGCATAAAGGCTGAAGGATAATGGATAAATTCTTCAGCCTTTATCATTTCTTAATTTATTGCATAAATCCTAGAAAAATTGATCGAGTAAGTAACTAGACATGAATAATTAAACTAGGAACAATTCCTAAATTGCCCCTCTCAATAGAAAATAAACTAATTCTGGAGCAAAAATTCAATATGTACGACTGCATCATCGTCGGCGCTGGGCCAGCTGGTGGAACAGCTGCATATCATTTAGCCAAACAAGGTCGCTCAGTATTAGTGTTGGAAAAAGAATCTCTGCCAAGATATAAACCTTGTGGTGGTGGTGTATCTCCAGCGATCGCTCAATGGTTTGACTTTGATTTTAGCCCAGTAATTTCTGTAAAAGCTGACTCCCTCCGCTTTACCTGGAAATTAGGCGACCCTGTGGAAGCAAAAATCGCCACTAAAGAACCAGTCTGGATGGTGCGACGAGACATTTTTGACCATTTCCTAGTGCAGCAAGGACAAAAGCAAGGGGCTGAACTACGGGATAATACGGAAGTAACGGGTATTGAGTTTCAAGATGACTATTGGCAAGTTAACACAACTAATGGCCCAGTTACAAGTCGCTACTTAATTGCGGCTGATGGTGCTAAAGGGCCAATGGCAAAATGGCTCGGCTTCAAAGACCGTAAACGCCGTTTAGCAGGAGCTTTAGAGGCAGAAGTTGCCGCAAATGTCAAAGATAAATCGACAATTCATTTCGAGTTTGGCTTAGTGAAAAACGGCTATATTTGGAATTTCCCAAAAGCTGATGGTTATTCCATTGGTGTCGGTACATTTCTTGGCGGCGAACGCCAGGATTTTAAGAAAATTTTAGATGAGTACGCGCGATCGTTTAATGTAGATATCAAAACTGGCAAGCAGTATGGTTATCCTCTTTGCTTATGGGATGGCAACCAAAAGTTGCATACTCAAAATGCAGTTTTAGCTGGGGAAGCTGCTTGTGTAGTCGATCCGATGACAGCAGAAGGCATTCGTCCGTCAATTTTTAGCGGTTTGATTGCAGCAGGAGCCATTAATGAGGCTCTTTCTGGTGATACCAACGCTTTAGAAAAATATAGCGAAGCCATCAATGAACAATGGGGTACTGAGATGGCTTGGGCGCAAAAATTAGGTGGAGCATTTTATCGCTTTCCTGGCATTGGCTACAAAGTTGGTGTTAAGCGTCCTTCCGGTGCGAAAATCATGGGTAAGATTCTGTGTGGAGAACTGCGCTATGGCGATGTTGCTGGTCGCGCCCTCAAGCGTTTAATTCCTGGTTTTGGAGGTTAATTAACCCAACAAGTTGCTCAAGCAACTTGTTAAAGGTGGGTAAACTTCCACCACAGTCTAATAGGCATTTCTCAATATGGCAATTTACTTGACAAAACGGCTATCTGTGTTCGCTAATATTCTTGCTCTTATCCTGTTCATACCGGGAATTTCCTTAGCTGCACCCGTTCAAATCAATACTAATTCTGGTGTTCTTTTCGCCCAAACTACCACAACTGCAAGCTACTCCACCTGGTCGGAGATTAACCTGACTCCTTTACAACGGCAGGAACTCCAAGCTGTGCGTCAGAGAAGAAACAGGGAAATTGCGGCAGTGTTAAACTCATCCCAGCGTGACCAACTTAATCACAATCTCCGGGCTGGTAATAATATTAATCAAGCGCTAGAAAAACTAAATTTGCAACCAGAACAGCAAGATTTAGTAAAGGCGATCGTGCAATTTACTAACTTGAAAATGAAGGCTATTTCATCTAGACATTTGCTAAAAATAGCAGAGAAGTAAAAGTTTGATTTATAAAACTTATGGAAACATTTGACTAATCTAGACTTCAATTTCTGGAAAGGCAATCAAGGATAACGTTGCATCCTCCTGCAAAATAAATTCAAGATTGTAACCTTCCAAACCTGGTTCGCGGAAAACATAAATCTGACGCTGATTCACATCCAAAATCCAGTAGTCAGCAATTCCCGCTGTAGCATATACAGTATTTACGATGCCTGCGGCGGGCTACGCCTACGCACCTGCGGAATATGGGTTAAATAGTCAAAATCATTAACCAATCGAAAACCCTCTGAAAGGTGGCTACAGAGTCGATGGTAGGTTATTACTAGCAAGAATGAAGTGTCATGTAGAGGATAGCAAAGTGTTACTAAGGGGCAAATAAAGGCAAATCCCTCAATAGTTGCCTAGAGAGGGATTTAGTGTGGGCTAGAGAGATTTTGGAGTGAGTGTGGCGTTAATTTTTTGACTGCTAGTTTAAATTATTTGCTTTCTCAACTGCTTCCTTTAACTCTTCAAAGGTAATACTACCGTCTTTGTCTGAATCATAATTTACTAGTAATTCCTGGGGACTAGTGGTATTTGTTTCTGACGAGATGATTGCACTTAAGCCAGGACTTAAAAAAAGATCATTAATGGATACTTTGCCGTCTCGATCGCTATCTAAGGTATTAAAAAGAGATTGAAGCTCTTGCTCGGTTGCCATAAGTTTCTATCTGAATTGATTTTTCAATTTAATATCTCAAAATCTTGACAAATACGCAAGGATACTTAATAAAAAGATTTTATTGGGTGCGGGATGGCGATCGATATACTTTCGCGAATCGATGCGGACAACAGCGATATCTGGCTCAGGTTCGGAATATTGGCTCAACTGAATGGGATCTTGTACCCGAACTAAGACAACTTCTGCTAGCGATGCCTGCGGCGGGCTGCACCAACGCTTGAGATAATCAGATGCACTAGTGTTGTCGCTGTATGGGGGGATTTGTGGCACTTATGCGGATAACTTGCCCATCAATCAGTTCTACCCTTTCATCCTCTGTAATAAGACTGATTTCAAACATCCGGTGATATTCGTTTACAGTCGACAGGCGGACTCTAGTTTGTGTCATTGTATATTTCCTGCGGCGGCGGGCTACGCCTACGCACATCACTTATTAGGCGATTATCTCTTACTCTCAACTTTGGCAGCATCTATAATTAATCTTGCCCTATTTAGTTCGTTACCATGTCGGAAGAAGATATCCGAGCCGCCAGGCTGGAGAAAGTAGAACAACTCAAGCAGCTAGGGACTAACCCTTATGCCTATCGTTGGGAATCTACCCATCATGCAGCGCAGTTGCAAGAAAAATTTGCCGATTTATCCAGTGGCGAAGAAGTTGATTTAGAAGTTGCTATAGCCGGACGCATTATGGCGCGTCGCGTTTTCGGTAAATTGGCTTTCTTCACCTTGCAAGATGAAACCGGCACAATTCAGCTTTATCTGGATAAAAATCGTATCCAAGAAGGTATGGCAGATATTGATGCCGATGCCTTCAATCACCTGAAGCAACTTACAGATGCAGGCGACATTTTAGGAGCCAAAGGTACTATTAAACGGACTGAAAAGGGCGAGTTATCTGTCTACGTTAAACAATATACTATCCTCACTAAATCCCTGTTACCTCTACCCGACAAGTGGCATGGATTAACGGATGTTGCCAAGCGTTACCGTCAGCGCTACGTTGACTTGATTGTAAACCCGGAAGTGCGGCAAACTTTCCGCCGTCGCGCTCAAATTACTGCTGGTATTCGCCGCTATTTGGAACAGCGAGATTTTCTGGAAATTGAAACGCCAGTTTTGCAAAGTGAGACTGGGGGTGCAGATGCGCGTCCATTTATCACCTACCACAACACTTTAGAAATGGAGTTGTATCTGCGAATTGCCACAGAACTCCATCTCAAGCGGTTGATTGTGGGTGGTTTTGAAAAGGTGTTTGAATTGGGGCGGGTTTTCCGCAATGAGGGAATTTCGACTCGACACAATCCCGAATTTACGACGATTGAAGTTTACCAAGCTTACGCCGACTACAACGATATGATGGCGTTGACTGAAGGGATTATTACTACTGTCGCCCAAGATGTACTCGGCACATTACAAATTACCTACCAAGGGGAACCGATAGATTTAACACCACCTTGGCGGCGGGTGACAATGCACGATTTAGTTAAAGAATTTACAGGCTTGGATTTTAATTCGTTCCAAAGTTTAGAAGAAGCAAAAACAGCAAGTAAAAATGCTGCTATTCCTGGTATAGATGAAGCCCAATCAATTGGTAAGTTACTAAATTTAGCCTTTGAAGAGAAAGTAGAAGCTAATTTAATTCAACCTACCTTTGTAATTGATTACCCTGTAGAAATTTCGCCCCTAGCAAAACCTCACCGTTCTGTACCTGGTTTGGTGGAACGATTTGAGTTATTTATAGTCGGGCGAGAAACTGGGAATAGCTTCTCAGAACTTACCGATCCCATCGATCAAAGAGAACGTTTAGAAGCACAAGCGGCACGGAAAGCTGCTGGTGACTTAGAAGCCCAAGGTGTAGATGAAGACTTTCTGACAGCTTTGGAATATGGTATGCCACCTACAGGTGGTTTAGGGATTGGGATCGATCGCTTGGTGATGTTATTAACCGATTGTGCCAGTATTCGGGATGCGATCGCCTTCCCTTTACTCAAGCCAGAAAAATCAGAATCATCCCTAGATGAAGCCAGTAGTAACAATTCGTAATTGAACTGGGGATTAGAGACTAGGGATTGGGTACTGGGGAAGATTTTAACTCTTCCTCCTCATCTCCCTAATCCCCCAGTTTTTATACCACTACTTTTTCTAAGATCAGCTTAGAACGTTTGACTTGCTCAGGAATGGTGACGGGGTAATCTCCAGTGAAGCAGGCAGAGCAGAAACTATTGGTGTCTTCTCGTGTCGCTTCTAGCATTCCTTCCCAACTCAGATAGGCGAGGCTGTCTACTTCCAGTTGCTTGGCAATTTCTGCTACTGACTTGGTAGCAGCAATTAGCTGATCTTGAGAATCGGTATCGATGCCATAGAAGCAGGGATGAGTTACAGGCGGAGACGAAATTCGCATGTGTACCTCTATTGCACCTGCATCACGCAAAGTTTTGACTAATTTACGGCTGGTAGTACCCCTTACAATCGAGTCGTCTACAATAATTACTCGTTTACCTACCAGCACATCTTTGAGAGGGTTAAGTTTCATCCGCAGACCCGATTCCCGCATGGTTTGGGTTGGTTGAATGAAGGTTCGCCCAACATAGCGATTTTTAATCAGTCCTTCGCCGTAAGCGACACCAGACGCTTGGGAAAATCCAATAGCAGCAGGTATACCAGAATCAGGAACACCAAAAACAATATCGGCATCTACAAAAGATTCTTTAGCTAGCTGGTGTCCTAATCGCATTCGATAGCTGTACAAACTCTCGTTGTGCATAACGCTATCAGGGCGGGCAAAGTAAATCATTTCAAAGATACACAATTTCCGCTCAGATTTTTGACTCCAATGATAAGAAGCTAAACCTTCTTCAGTAATCCAAACTAATTCACCTGGTTCTACGTCTCGCAGGTATTCGGCTCCAATGATGTCTAAACCACAAGTCTCGGAAGCCAAAACGTAACGGACTGGATTACCAGCCAAAGTGCCGATTACTAAGGGGCGGATTCCATTAGGGTCACGGACACCCATAACGCCGACGGGAGTGCCAATAACTAAACTAAAGGCTCCTTGGCAACGTTGAAATGCCTTAATTGCACCTTCTAGCCAATCAGCTCCCGTATCTATGGCTTCTGCGATCGCAAAAGCGATCATTTCTGAGTCTGTTGTTGTGACTAAGTTACATTTATTCTCAAGCAACTCTTGACGAAGTTGCACAGTATTGACTAAATTACCATTGTGTGCAAGAGCTATTGAACCTAAACGGGTTTCTAGTACTGCGGGTTGGGCATTAACTTTGCGGCTAGAACCTGTGGTGGAATAACGAGTGTGACCAACAGCAAGACTACCGGGCAATTGATCCAAGACAGATTCATTGAAGACTTGAGACACCAAGCCCATGTCTTTGTGGAGATGTACTTGTGTACCCTCAAAGGTGGTAATGCCAGCTGATTCTTGACCCCGATGCTGAAGGGCATACAATCCAAAGTAGGTCAGTTTAGCAACGTTTTCTCCTGGGGCGTAGATGCCAAAAACACCACAAGCTTCTTCTGGCTTGTCAGGTTGATTTTCATGACTATTGATTGGGTTGTTGGTCTGGTCGGGGTATTCATCCGAAGTGACAGAATGAATAGAAATCATGCTAGCTTTGCTCCTAGTGGGGGGGGTCAATCAATTTTGGATTTGAGACTTCGGCTACGCTCAGTCGAACGATTGACGATTTTGGATTGATCGCACCGTAGTAAGGATGCGGCTTGGAATTTAAGAATGGCGATTTTAGATTTTTTTGCCCAGTAAGAGCAAGGTATGAACTAGAAGCAATGCCCCTAATCCAAAATCTAAAATTGGTAGTCAGTCACTGGGATTATGTAGATGGATGGGGAGTTCTTAACAAATCTTTAACCATCCATTAAAACAGTACCGTAAATTTGCTCAGAGACGCTAATAAAAGAGTGAGGAATTAGGAGTTATGCTTTTTATTCCTAACTCCTCACTTTCAACTCCTAACTTCTTCAGGGGTAGTGGTATGGATGGCGAGACGTTTGGCGATCGCATGGGAATAGCGATCGTTCATATCTTCGATACTAACTTTGATTAAGGTTTGGTTATCAGTGGTGAAAACCCCCAAACCCGTCTCAAAATTACTAACTACACCCAGTTTTTGCCACTCTTGACCCAGATGTTCCTGTAAATATGATTCCCAAATTTCTTGTTGTGCTGATGCTACAGAAACTAAAATTCTGGCACCACCTTCGGCAAACAACACCTCGTCAAGGCGAGGCAGTGCAATCTTGGGGTCTCCCCAAGTGGAGCAACTGCCGTGGTTTAACTGTGTAGGCGCTATTTCTAAATTGATTTCGGCACCAAGATTGCCAGCAAGACAAGATTCGGCTAGTGCGATCGCCACTCCTCCCTCAGCAGAATCGTGAGCTGAACGTACCCAACCATTACGAATTCCTTCACGACAAACTTTCTGGACGCGGCGTTCCAAGTCAAAATCTACCCGTGGTGGTTTTCCGGCAACAGTATTGTGGATAGTGGCTAAATACTCAGATGCTCCCAAATTAATTTGGGATGCCAGAGGCAATCCCAGAAGATAAATCACATCGCCGGATGCTTGCCAACCTTGACCACAAATTTTGGTGATATCGGGAATCAAGCCCACCATACCGACAACAGGAGTGGGATAAATGGGTTGTGGGATGCCTTGAGAATCAAGAGTTTCATTGTACAAAGAGACGTTGCCGCCCGTGACTGGTGTCGCCAATTCTCGGCAACCTTCCGCCAAACCGCGACAAGCTTCTGCCAATTGCCAGTAACCAATGGGTTTTTCTGGAGAGCCAAAATTTAGGTTATCTGTCACCGCCAGAGGTTCAGCACCCACACAGCTAAGATTGCGTGCAGCCTCTGCCACCACTGCCTTAGCTCCTTCGTAGGGGTCAAGATAAACATAACGAGGATTGCAATCTACCGTCGCCGCAACACCGGGTTGAACATTGGGAATTTTTCTCTGCTCCTCTGCTCCCCCGCTCCCCCGCTCCCTATCCTCTTCCAGAGGGCGCAAACGGATAACAGCCGCATCTGCACCACCTGGCAGCATTACTGTATTATTTTGTACTTGATGGTCATACTGACGATATACCCAATTTTTAGAAGCGATCGTGGGTGTATCGAGCAAAGTTAAGAGAATATCATTCCAACTTTGCAGTCCTCCTGAGAGTTCTATTCCAGTAGTTGTAGAAGGAGGTAGGGAATCAGCAGTCCATTCCCAAGCTTGACGCGCATATTCTGGTGCTTCTGCCAATAACTCCCGGTTATATAGTGGGGTATTCTCCGCCAAAGCCTCAGCGGGAATTTCTGCTGCTACTTCACCGTGAAAGAGAATTCGCACAATCGGATCGGCGATGACTGTACCGGCAACAACGGCTTGAAGTCCCCACCGATGGAAAATGTCAATTAATTCTTGCTCGCGCCCTTTATGAGCAACAAACAGCATTCGCTCTTGAGATTCCGAAAGCAGATATTCGTAAGGAACCATCCCCATTTCTCTGACGGGAATCTTATCTAAATCTAATTCAATTCCCACACCGCCTTTTGCCGCCATCTCTGAGGTAGAACAGGTGATCCCCGCTGCTCCCATATCTTGGGCGGCGACAACTGCACCCGTCTTAAACGCCTCCAAACAAGCTTCAATTAACGACTTTTCCAAAAATGGATCGCCCACTTGTACAGCAGGGCGATCGTCTATGGATTGATCGCTCAATTCTGCACTAGCAAAACTCGCGCCTCCCATACCGTCGCGCCCAGTGGTGGAACCAACATACAGCACGGGGTTGCCTAAGCCAGATGCTCCAGATTTGACGATTTCTGAGGTTTCCATCAACCCCAATGCCATAACGTTCACCAGAGGATTACCAGAGTAAGCAGAGTCAAAGTAGACTTCGCCGCCAACGGTGGGTACTCCCACACAGTTACCATAATGAGAGATTCCTGCCACCACACCGCTAAACAGTCGTTGGGTTTTGGGATCTTCTAAGGAACCAAAGCGTAACGAGTTTAATAGGGCAATGGGACGCGCACCCATTGTGAAAATATCTCTGAGAATACCTCCGACTCCCGTTGCCGCTCCTTGAAAGGGTTCGACCGCTGAGGGATGGTTGTGAGATTCAATCTTAAAAGCTAGTTGGAGTCCATCACCCAAGTCTACAACACCAGCATTTTCACCAGGCCCCACCAGGATGCGGGGACCATCGGTGGGAAATTGTTTGAGTAAAGGTCGAGAATTTTTATAACAACAATGCTCTGACCACATCACGCCAAACATTCCTAGTTCAGCTTTATTAGGATGACGGCCTAGCCGACGGACAATTTCTGCGTATTCTTCTGGTTTAAGACCTTCAGCAGCAATTTCTTGGGGGGAAAAGGCTGGTTTTGAGGTTGCAGTCATGGAAGTAATGCACTCTGGGGGGACAGAGCATTATTCTATCGATTTACTTGCGCTGTAAGTGCAGTTCCAGAAATGTAGATAATTCTTCTTTGGATATTTCTTTCTGAACTACTTGAATCACCAAGTTGTAAGCTTGCTCTTGAGATAGGTTGAGAGTGTAGCCATTTAAGCTCAAAAAAGTAAGCATAACAGCGAAAGCGGTACGCTTATTGCCATCAATAAACGGATGGTTCATTGCTAAATGGTATAGGTACGCTGTTGCTTGCTCGTGAATTGTTGGATGGAGAAGTTCACCGCCAAAAGTAGCTTGAGGTTGTGCCAATGCTGAATCTAGCAAACCTTCGTCTTTAACACCTGATGTTCCACCAAATCTTTGAATTTGGCGTTGGTGAATATTTAAGACCTGAGAAATAGTGAGAAATTTAGGAGTCTGCAAGCTGAAGGAATACCTCTTCCCATTTTTTTTCAACTGCTAAGTAAGCCTGCCATACTTCTTCATCTGAGGCAATCTGATTTGAGGCAGTATTTTCTAATTTGTCTTCATTTTGTTCAATTTTACGGAAATATTCGGCAAAATCAGGAATATTTAATAATACTTTTTCAGTAACTTCGTTTTCTTCTGTTTCTTGCAAATAAGCCAGAAACGCGACTGCTAATCGCAACTTTTCAATAGAAAGTTGACGCAAACGGCTTTCGGCTTCTGATAAATAAGTGCTTTGCTTTTGTTCTGTTGCCATCGTTACCCCAAGCTAGGTTCATTGCCAGTTATGAATCAGTTTTCTTGCTAACTCTAGCTTATCGCCCTATTGTGATTTACTCATTATGTTGCAAAACACGATGCCTACGGCGGCAAGCTACGCAATTTTACTTCCTGTAGATTGAAGCGCGATCGCTCTTCAATTTAAACTCTAACTAAATACTTGTATTTCCATCTTGGTAAATATTGACAGTAGATGCTTATACAGCCTTTATTACAAGCAAACTTGTTTCTTGGATGGAAGGGTAGTACAACCCCAAAATGCACTCAATAGGATTATTCCGACCATGAGGTAGACAAAATTAAGATCGTTAGCACACAAAATGCTTTAGTCTTTAAAGATAACTTGATTTTTTAATCTTGGTGAAATTTCTAGCTCCTTTACTTACGTGAGTCTAGTCTCACTCAGAGATTATTCGGGTATATGCAGTTTAGATGTAACAATCAAGTGACGAGAATCACACATATCGATGATTAGGATCGTCTCCCAGCGATTGGTAACTAGGCATAATTAATGACAACTGAACTCTAGCCGAGTCATTAATAGGGAACACACTTAATAGCCGACAGCCTTAATCAAGGACTGTCGGTTTTTTGTATCTATATTGTTTTTGTCTTTTGAGCAATGCCCCTCAAGAGTGCTGAGTAGGGAAAATTTCAACTCGGAACTCGCTCGGAACTCGGAACAGGCTAAACGCCCCACTACCTCTAACGGAACTGTTTTGCCCCATACCTATAAAATTTCCCCACAACTGGTTGGTAACTTGACAGAGATTTTGCCACAGCCACTACCAAATGTGGGGAAGGTATGATCAAATTGGGGATTTTATGCCTATCGAGCGCTAATACCTCGCACTCACTCTAGTAGACCGGAAGTATATTCCTAGAACCAGCACACACTTTGTATTAAGACATCGCTTGAATGATGTAATCAAAGTAAGGTGCTGCTTCGGCAGCGTCTTCCGCACTTAGTAAGCTAAGGGAGGCTGTTTTGAGGGAATTGATCGCTTCTACCATTCCAGGCACGGGAACGCCCAATGAATTGTACATTTCCCGCACACCAATCAAACCGATTTTTTCAATTGGTTCTTTGTCACCGGCAAGTACACCATAAGTAATTAGGCGTAAGTACCAGCCAAAATCACGGATACATAGAGAGCGTTGGCGTTCACCGTAAGCATTACCTCCAGGGGAGATAAAGTCAGGACGCTTCTGCCAAAGTTGTTTGGTTGCTTCTTGAACTATCTTCTTTTCGTTTTCGGCTAAGGTAGCCGCAATCCGCGTCCGTTGTACGCCGGTTTGCAAAAAGTCTTTGATATTTTTAAGTTCGCCACTGCTGGGATAACGCAGTTCGTCGTCGGCTTTGAGAATAACTTGGCTAATTACAGTCATGATTATTGAAATCACCTGAAATATTATCTGTTAGTTTAGCGAGTTGGAGGTACACAAGTGAAGGGATAGGAGCTACTTATGTATTGAATTTATCTATTTTGGGGAGTGGGGACTGAAGAATGGAATAAGTAACAGGTTACAGAGTACAGATTATTCCCTGTCACCTGTCACCTAATCCCAATGACCAATGACCAATGACCAATGACAAATGACTAAAATAATTTGGCAACAGGGTGAATTAATTGAAGTGACGATCGCTAACCTGAGTGATACAGGCGATGGTGTGGGGCGCGCTGATGAACGTGTAGTGTTTGTCCCAGATACTGTCCCAGGCGATCGCGCCATTGTCCGTTTAGTACACGTTAAACCCAAATACGCCCACGGTAAGCTCCAAGAGCTATTGGAACCATCCCCCCACCGTATTCGGCCCAGTTGTATTGTGGCTGACAAGTGCGGTGGTTGCCAGTGGCAGCATATTAATTATGATTACCAGCTAGTAGCCAAGCAAAATCAAGTTATCCAAGCTTTAGAACGCATTGGCGGTTTTATCCAACCACCAGTAGATCCGGTACTTGCTGCCCCTTCTGCTCTCAGCTACCGTAACAAATCTACATATCCTCTCTCGCTATCAGCAACAGGACAAGTACAAGCTGGTTACTATCAAAAAGGTAGTCACCAATTAATTAATTTAAATCAATGTCCAGTCCAAGATGCGCGATTAAATCCCTTACTTGCCGAAGTTAAGCAGGATATTCAACGGCAAGGTTGGCAAATTTACGACGAACAGCGCCACCAAGGAAAAATTCGCCATCTCGGTTTACGCATTGGCCGACATACTGGAGAAATGTTGCTGACTTTGGTGGTAAAAGACTGGAATTTATCAGGAATTGAAACCCAAGCCCAGGAATGGTTAAAGCGCTATCCGCAGTTAGTGGGAGTGTCGCTCAATCGCAATAGCGATCGCACAAATGCTATCTTTGGATCAGAAACCCGTTGCATCGCTGGAGTACCCCACCTGCGTGAAAATTTTGCTGGACTGGAATTTCAAGTACGCCCAGATACATTTTTCCAAGTGTATACCGAAACAGCAGAGGCACTATTACAAGTAATTCAATCAGAACTCAATCTTCAAGGGCATGAGTTCCTAGTTGATGCCTATTGTGGTATTGGGACTTTAACTTTGCCTCTCGCCAAAAAAGTACGTATTGCTACAGGATTAGAAGTGCAATCAGCAGCAGTAGAACAAGCAATTTTGAATGCCCACCGCAACGGAATTGATAATGTGACATTCCAAGTCGGGGCAGTAGAGAAATTGCTTCCCCAAATGGGCACAATACCAGAAGTAGTAATACTCGATCCACCACGTAAGGGGTGCGATCGCGCAGTCATAGATACTTTACGGCAATTGAAACCATCTTGGATCGTTTACGTCAGCTGTAAAGTAGCTACCCTCGCCCGCGACCTGAAATTGCTTTGTCAAGATGGGCAATATACCATCACACGGGTACAACCTGCTGATTTTTTCCCTCAAACTGCTCATGTTGAAGCTGCCGCCTTTCTTGTGCTATCACATTTTGACAAGGGTAGTAATTCCTTCAAAAAAACTGAAATTTGAAAATTTTAGTCTAGTGCATACTAAAGATGCTAAAATTGAATTAAGCTAAAAATAAAAATTCATTTTGTTTAAATAAATTCAAGTTGCATGGGTTCTTAAAAACATGAAGAAGATTGCGTAAATTATAAATCGGTAACTAACTAGAGTATGCCAATACTATCTAGAATTAACAGCATATTCTTAATTTGCTGATCTCATGACCAAACTTATTCCAGCCGATATATACCTAAACAATCCCAATTCATAGTTATAGAGCCAATGCTCCCTAGCATTTTCAAAATTTAGTTTTAAAGACGCAAGTTTGAAGGCAGCATGACCACCTCAAGTTTTATCAGGGTGACTGTAATAGCAAACTGATGTCTAGCTAACTGAAAGCTATGGGGTTTCTCTTGTGATTACTATTTCACTCCGTCCAGTTGGACGTTATTGGGGCACTATTAGTTTTGCCTCAACCCTCTACCTTTGTCCCATCTTAGACTTATTGTTGGCAGAAATTCCAGCAAGATTACAAGCAGAACTGCGGCTAGGACTTCAAGAAGCCCTAGTAAATGCGGCTAAACATGGTAATAATCTCGATCCTAGTAAAACAGTCCTAGTTCGTTTTTCCGTAATAGATAATCAATATTGGTGGATAATATCAGACCAAGGTAGTGGCTTTACTCCTTCATCTACTATTAATGAAGAACCAACAGACTATCTTCCACCAGATGAGTCAGAAAATGGTCGTGGTTTATGTCTTCTGCATCAAATTTTTGATCAGGTAGAGTGGAACCGCAAAGGCACAGAATTGAGGCTTTGTAAACAAATGGAAAATCGCCGAGGATTATCTCTGCGGCGATGATGTAGTTAGGAGTTAGGAGTTGAATAATAATTCATAACTCCTAACTTTTCCCGTGAGTCGGACAGGGAGGGGCAGAAATAGAGCGATCTAACCAACCAACTGCCTGTTGTAATCTCGCTTGAGCTTCTTCTGGCTGATTCTTTAAAAGATATACAATTGCTGCTGCCACTTGTTCATTAGCACGGGAATTACGGTTAGACTTGAGGCGATGCCAATCGTTAGGGGAAATAGTCAGCCTTTCCATGAGGGCTTGAGCTAGTTCCAGAGTACTAAGTTCATTCAGTTGACTGGTTTTAGGCAGCTGAGTAGATTGAGACATAATTATTGGCACATTTGCATTTACTTCTACTTTACTACTTGTAAATGAAGCCGCCAAAACAATCACAGCCGTCAGCAGAAAATCCCGAACCAAATTTTGAAGAAGAACTAGAGGAAGTAGAGCGATCGCTCGTATCCTTAAGAGAACGTTACGATCAAGTGCAACGCGATCGCCAACAACAGGCACAATGGCAACAACGCCGGGATCAACTAAAGCACAATAAATCTCAGACACCAGAAATCAAAGCAGAGTTACGGCACATTCAACAGCAGTTGGAAAGGCTAGAACTAAACTTAGAAAGCCAGTTATTTTCTTGGCGTAGCCTCAAAAAACCTTTCTGGCAAGTAGTCCGCTTTGGTGGAATGGGCGTTATCATAGGCTGGATATTAAAGTCTTATGCTGGATAAATATGGTAAATCGACGGATTGCAGAAATATTGCGAAGTGGCCAACCTGATGAGTCCCTCCAAGTGCAAGGCTGGGTGCGGACGAAGCGCGAGTCCAAAGGGTTTGCTTTTATTGAAGTCAATGACGGCTCATCACTAGCTAATTTGCAAGTCGTCATTAATCAGGATTTGCCAGATTATGAAGCTATATTGAAAAAACTGAATACGGGTGCTGCTGTCGAAGCGACAGGGGTACTAGTGGCTTCTCTGGGGAAAGGACAGCGAATTGAGTTGAAAGCCGAGTCCGTGAAAGTTTACGGTGAAGCTGATCCCGATACATATCCTCTGCAAAAGAAACGCCATTCCTTTGAGTTTCTGCGAACCATTGGACATTTGCGATCGCGCACTAATTCCTTTAGTGCAGTTTTCCGCGTCAGAAATGCTTGTTCGACAGCAATTCACCAATTTTTCCAACAAAGAGGCTTTTTGTGGGTACACACACCCATCATCACCGCTAGCGACTGCGAAGGCGCGGGTGAACTGTTTAGCGTTACCAGTTTAGATTTAAAGAATATTCCCCGCACAGATAATCAAGCAGTAGATTACAGCCAAGACTTTTTTGCTAAACCCACATATTTAACAGTTAGCGGCCAGTTGGAAGCAGAAGTGATGGCGATGGCATTTAGCAACGTCTACACCTTTGGCCCTACCTTCCGTGCAGAAAATTCCAACACCTCGCGCCACCTAGCAGAATTTTGGATGGTTGAGCCAGAAATGGCTTTTTGCGATCTAGAAGGCGATATGGATTTAGCTGAGGCGTTTCTCAAGCACATTTTTAAATATGTATTGGAAACTTGCCCAGAAGATATGGAGTTTTTCAATGAACGCATTGATAAATCTGTGTTGGCAACAGCCGAAAATATAATTAATAATCAGTTTGAACGCTTAACTTATACAGAAGCCATCAAACTTTTAGAAAAAGCTGATGTTAAATTTGAATATCCAGTGAGTTGGGGTTTAGACTTACAATCAGAACACGAACGATACTTGGCTGAACAACAGTTTAAAAAGCCAGTAATTGTCACAGATTACCCAGCACAAATCAAAGCTTTTTATATGCGCTTGAACGACGATGAAAAAACCGTCCGCGCAATGGATATTCTCGCACCGAAAATTGGCGAAATTGTCGGCGGTTCCCAGCGTGAAGAACGCTTAGAAGTTCTAGAACGTCGTGTATTAGCGCAAGGATTAAACCCAGAAGACTTGTGGTGGTATTTGGATTTGCGTCGTTATGGTACTGTTCCACACGCCGGTTTTGGTTTGGGTTTTGAACGACTCGTGCAATTTATAACGGGTATGGGAAATATTCGTGATGTGATTCCGTTTCCGCGTACACCACAAAGTGCTGAGTTTTAGTTTGAGAATTTGAAAACCAGGCGATTATAAATCGCATCTACACAAACCAAGTCCGTCTCGATGGACTAATCAAAACTTTAAAACCCGCGAATGCGGGTTTTACTTGTATAGCCATATATCTTCTAAAGCGATTAATTAAAATTAAGAATTTTGAATCTCCTCTTGTAAAACTTGAATTTGCTCAAGAGATAATTCAGTAACTTGAGCAATTTGTTCTAAACTCATTCCAATTCGCAACAAATTTAAAGCCAACTTTCTTGTTGTTTCCGCTTTACCTTTGGCTTCACCTTTAGCTTCGCCTTCTTCTAGGATTTGTTGATAAATGACTGATTCGCGCATAATCTCACTCCTTAATATTTTGCTAATTACATTTTTACCTAGCACCAGACCTGCTAAAATGCCACTGGCAGCAGCTATATTTCTTTGTAGCTGGCGATCGCTAATCGCTTCAACCGCTTTGGCTACTTGGGTTAATACCATTGTAGGATCGTTTGTCTGACTTAGCACGGCAAAGGGTAATAGCCCTGGAATACTCAAAAACCTTTCTGTTGGTTGTTCCCACAGGCGTATTACTTCAAACTGATGGTAAGTGTTGTTTAATCTAAAAGTATTTTCACTAACTAATTCGGAACTGGTTTTTCTCAACGCGAATTGGTTCGTTTGATAATTCAGTAGGGCTAAGTTCTGTTAATTTAATCGGTGAACCTAGTAACCAAGTTGCCAAGTCATCTTTGAAGTTTTCGGCAATGAATTTACAGATATTGTCATACATGGCAGCTTTCAAAAATGGATATCATGTATTGCTGATAAAAATTAAATTTGTTAGTCTTGGGTTTCCTTGCGTCAACCCAACCTACTATTACTAGACATCCTATGATAGGTGTCTTGCATAGTCTACAAGTAATACAAAAGCTAGCACTGGAGATGAAAATTAGTGTTAATGTTACTTCTCAACATTGGAAATGAGCGATATGCCATAGAAAGCCGACAGGTTATAGAAGTAATACCACTTGTTATACTCAAAACTTTGCCCCACCAGGCTGAGCATATCGCTGGTGTTTTTAACTATCGCGGACGTATTGTACCAGTAATTGATTTATGTCAGTTGATGCGTGGTAAACCCTCCAGTGAGTACTTGAGTACTAGGATTGTATTAGTCAATTATTGGGGGAGTAATAATACAGAACTTAAGGCTCCCTATATTTTGGGTTTGATGACAGAACAAGTTGTAGAAACATTACATAAGTCTGAGTCTGAATTTGTTAATCCCAATATCCAGATAGATACAGCGCCATATTTGGGCAAAATGATTGTAGATGATCGAGGGATGATTCAGTGTCTTCGCATTGAGTACTTGTTGTCAGAAGCGCAGCAAGTCAATCTCTTGCCAGAAACTCATCACAATACTAGATTTTAGATTGGTCTGAAGACTCTATAAATGGCACAATCTGTTATTGAAGCTTTACTAAAAAGCAAGATTGGTTTAGATGCAAATTCTATTGGTGCTGATGCGATCGCAAGTGTGATTTATCAACGCATGGCAGATTGTGGCATCACAGATATTGCTAACTACCTGGGAAAGTTACAGGCATCTAGCCAAGAATGGGAAGCACTGATTGACAGCATAATTGTTCCAGAAACTTGGTTTTTCCGAGAACCAGAATCTTTTGCATTTCTGAAGCATTATGTATTATCTGAGTGGTTGCCAAAAAATCCCCAGGGCATACTGCGGGTTTTGAGTGTACCGTGTGCAACAGGTGAAGAAGCATATTCCATTGCGATCGCTCTTTTGGAAGCAGGATTGAACCCTGCAAACATTCACATTGATGCTGTTGATATTAGCAACAAGTGCCTGGTAAAAGCGCAACGAGCAATCTACCATCAATACTCGTTTCGTAGCAATAGCCGATCCTTTCAAGAAGGCTATTTTCAGGCAACTGAGGCAGGATACCACCTATGCGAACAGGTAAAATGTATGGTGAATTTTCTGCAAGGTAACTTAGTAGATACCGATTTTTTATTGGGTACGCCGCCCTATGATATTGTCTTTTGCCGTAACCTGCTGATTTACTTTGATAGTGCCACCAAGGTACATACTATTAGAATTCTAGAAAGGTTGGTAAACCCGCAAGGTTTTCTATTTGTTGGACATGCTGAAGCTTGGTTACTATTTAAAACTCAATTTGTTTCAGTTCGTCAAGATTCAGTAGTTGCTCATCGAAAGTCCCCAACGTGCGAAAATGTTCGCAAAAATCATCATCCCAATCTTCAGAAACAAGACTTTAGCAGCAAAAATATTGATGTTCTCAACAAGCGACAACTACCGAACAAAAACCATTCCAAGTTTGCCGCACAAGGGAGATTGAATCTTCCTCCTCAAAACCCCATATTACCAAAAGACCTGAAGATAAATTTGTTAGAAACAGCCAGAAACTTAGCTAATCAAGGTCAGTTGAATGAAGCTGCTAAATTATGCAACGACTATCTGAACCAAAATCAGGTCAGTATTGAAGCGTATCTTCTACTTGGTCAGGTACAGCAAGCAATGGCACAAAATGAGCAGGCGGAACAATCTTTTCAAAAAGCAATCTACCTGCAACCTACTCATGAAGAGGCACTTATTCATTTAGCATTACTCAGAGAACATCAAGGAAATAATGGTAGCGCAAATATCCTTTGGCAGCGAATTCACCGACTAAAGAAGAAGTGAAATCAGGATAGCGCTTAATAATTTGTTTCAAAATTGAATATGCAAACTGTTAATCTCGTTTACGATCTGGGAACTCTAGTAATTGCAAGTGTTTCAAAAGACTTTTAACATCATATTCAAAAATCTTTACAACAAATGAATCAGTTATAAAGGCGTATATCTGTATGAGCCTACCCATATAATTCAATACGGCTCAGTTAAGGGTTACTGGCAACAATTTTGAGTTTTCGAGACGCGATAAATCGCCGTCTCTACAAGTGTTTTGGGCTTATCTGAAAGTGCAAACGGCGGATTCTCTACGGAAATTAATAGTGCGATCGCTCAACTCAATCAAGTGGCTCTTGGATTACGTCAAGAGATTGCCCGCTTTCAGGTGAAAACAGAATATTCCGGTTTAACTCCTCAGCAATCAATCTAATCAACAATTGAGGAAATATCTCAAAACTTTTATTTTATTAGTAAAAGCTAATTTCTGAACTAAGCTACCTACTTAATAATTTGTTTAAAAATAAAAATACAAACTGTTCATCTTGCTTGTGATTTGGGAATTTTAACAGATGAACGCATTTTACAGCAACAGAGGAACAGTAGGATATCCAATGTTCAAGAACATGACCTTGCAAACACGGTTGATCGCTTCCTTTTTATTCATGGGACTGATCGTACTCATAATGGCCTTGCTAGGATGGTTCACCACTAACCAGTTAAATGAGTACATTAATATACTACAGAAAGATAATATTCCCAGTATATCTGGGATATGGAAGATTAACGAAGGTCAGACGCAAATCCAATCGGCAGAACGGTTACTATTCGATCCTGAAGTCACTGTGACTGAAAGACAGGGTGCAATAACTCAAATTCAGAATGCTTGGAAACAGATTAACGAAGGGATTAAACAGTACGAAGCAACGCCATTAACCGAACAAGAAAAAAAAGAGTATGACTTACTTAAAGACCAACTGGGTGTCTGGAAACAAGCCCATGAGAAATTGTTAGATATTGAGCAACAGTTCAATCAACTGGGTGTTCGCAATCCTTGGAAAAAACAAAGTGAATTAATCCGTCAAGCAAAAGAAAAATCAGCGGATTTTAACACTATTCAAATGGCTCTTGGATTACGCGATCGCATGGATTCTGAAGGCGCAAATAAGGAGGAGCCGTTATTTAAAATAACTGACGAGCAAGCAGGCAAACTTTTAAAACTTAATGAAGGTTACATATTAGATATACAAAAAGAAGTCGAACAGAATGTAGTTCGCAGCATTTTCTGGATTTGTGTAGGAATTTTCATTGGCCCTACAACTGCAATTATTTTGGGGGTTGTAATCGCTCGCCAAGTTGCATCGCAGATTATTAGTCAGATTATGGGTGTGGTTGGACTTGCAGAGCAAATTTCTCTGGGGAACTTAACAACTCAGGTCAAGGCTGACCCCAACAGCAAAGATGAAATGAATAGACTCTTAACTGCTTTCCAAACCATGACTCAGAGTCTCAACATTCTGATTCGTCAAGTACAGCATTCAGGCATACAGGTTACTTCTTCAGCGACTCAAATAGCAGCTTCGGGTAAACAATTAGAAGGGACGCTCACCGAGCAGATAGCTTCTACTAATGAGGTAACTGCTGCTAGCAAAGAAATTTCCGCCACCTCTAGGGAATTAGTAAGTGCAATGGAACAAGTTGCAAGCATTTCCCAAATCACGACGACAGCAGCCAATGATAGTCAAAAAGACATAGTGCGGATGGAAACCACTATGCGGCAGTTAGCAGAAGCCACTAATGCGATCGCTGCCCGATTGGGAGTAATTAGCGAAAAGGCAAATAACATTAATACTATCGTCGTCACAATTACCAAGGTGGCAGACCAAACAAATCTGCTGTCGTTAAATGCTGCTATTGAAGCCGAAAAAGCTGGAGAGTATGGCTTGGGCTTTGCTGTAGTGGCAAGAGAAATTCGCCGATTAGCAGATCAAACCGCCGTTGCTACCCTCGACATTGAGCAGATGGTGAAGCAGATGCAATCGTCAGTCTCTACAGGTGTGATGGAAATGGACAAGTTTGCCGCAGAAGTTGGGCGGAGTATAGGAGATGTTGCCAGTATTAGTACACAGGTTGGGCAAATTATCCAGCAAGTGCAAGACCTGAATCCACGATTTGAATTTGTCAACCAGGGTATGGAAACCCAATCTATAGGAGCGCAACAAATTAGTGAGGCGATGGTGCAGTTAAGCAGTACCTCCGTGCAAAGTACGGATTCTTTGCGGGAAATTAATCATGCCATAGCCCAACTTAACCAAGTGGCGCAGGGATTGCGTCAAGAGATTGCCCGCTTTCAGGTGAAAACAGAAGACGTTATACCCCTGATTCACCAATTATCTTGAGCAGCCCTTATGAACCCCGCTACACCATTAAATATTGAACGTTGTTGGAATTTTATCGGCATTGAGGGCGATCGCTCTTGTCCGCAATTAGCCACCTACACCCATTGCCGCAATTGTCCCGTTTACTCTACTGCTGGACGTTATTTGCTAGAGCGCTCCATACCTGAAAGTTATCGCCATCAGTGGACTGAGTTACTAGCTAAATCTAGAACTGATGAAAATTCCCAGATATCCCATACTTTAGCCACCACTCAAATCACGGTTGTGATTTTTCGTCTGCAACGGGAATGGCTGGCACTTTCTGCCCAAATCTTCAAAGAAATTTCTCCTGCGAGTGTGGTTCATACCCTACCGCATCGCAGCAACCAAATCTTGCGGGGATTGGTAAGTATCCGAGGCGAATTGCGATTGTGTATTTCTTTGAGCGATCTGTTAAATCTGGAAACTGCCGATACAGCAGTACAAACCCTCAGTCCAGTGGTGTATTCGCGCATGGTGGTGCTGGAAAAGGCAGATAAAACTTGGGTGTTTGGTGTAGATGAACTTTATGGAGTACACCGATTTCACCGGGATGAGTTACAAGATCCGCCCAAGAGTCTGACTCAAACTTATACAAAAGGGTTATTTCACTGGCAACCTGGCGGATCGCAAATGGAGCTAAGGCACAGTGTCAGCTATTTGGATGATGAATTGTTATTCACCACCTTAGCTAGGAAGGTGCTGTGATGTTAGAAGAATTTGATGTCAGCAATCTTTCCTTGTTTGATTTATTCAACATGGAAGTAAAAGCTCAAGTTGTGGTATTGAACGATTGCCTGTTGGCACTGGAAACTAAGCCCGATCCCCAACCAGAATTGGCAGCTTTAATGCGGGCAGCCCATTGTATCAAAGGCGCTGCGCGAATTGTCCAAATCGATCCGGCTGTCAACCTTGCCCACGTCATGGAAGACTGCTTTGTGGCGGCTCAAGAGGGAAAAGTTTCCTTAACTGCCGATCGCATTGATGTATTGTTACAAGGGGTAGATATGCTCCTGCGGATAGCGGAAAGGGTTACAGCCAACCCAAATTTACAGATTTTAGAAGATGTTGGCATTCAATCATTGGTGAGTGCGATCGCTAATATCCTAACTCCAGAGGCAACCTCTACAGAAATTCATCCCCTAATAACAACAGCGCAGTTAGAAGACAACCAACAGACAACCCTTATTTCCCCATCCCCATTAGAAGAACTGGGCATTACCCAAAATCGGGCGGTGCGAATGAGTACTGAAAATCTGAATCGCTTGATGGGTTTAGCAGGAGAGTCTTTAGTTGAGGCGAATTTATTAGAACCATTTGCTAACTCTTTGCTGAAGTTGAGAAAGAATCAGGGGGAATTATCCAACCTGCTGGAGAAGTTACAGGAGTTATTGAGCAACTATCATCTGGATCGGCAAATTAAGGAAACCTTGAGTGCAACTCATCAAAAAGCTAACGAATGTTACCAGATGATGAGCGATCGCCAAAACGAACTAGAACAATTTTCTCAGCGTTCTGCTAACCTTTCCCAGCGCCTATATCAAGAAGTTATTGCTACTAGAATGTGTTCCTTTGCGGATGGGGGACAGGGATTTCCGCGAATGGTGCGCGACTTAGCCAGACAATTGAGTAAACGGGTGAAACTGGAAATCTTTGGTAAGTCTACTTTGGTAGATCGAGATATTCTAGAACGTCTGGAAGCTCCGTTGACTCATATCCTGCGGAATGCGATCGATCATGGCATTGAAACGCCCCAGGAACGTCTAGCAGCAGGAAAGCCAGAAGAAGGAATTATTCGCATTGAAGTTACCCATCGCGCCGGAATGCTGTTTATTACCGTTGCAGATGATGGACGGGGAATCGATATCGAGTTTTTGCGCCAAGCAGTCATCAGCAAAAAACTTACAAACCCGGAAATGGCAGCCCAACTTACCGAAGTTGAGTTGATGGAATTCCTGTTTTTGCCTGGTTTCTCCACAACCCGAACTGTAACTGAAATTTCGGGTAGAGGTGTGGGTTTGGATATAGCCCATAGCGCAGTGCGGGAAGTTGGTGGGACGCTGCGGGCGGTTTCTGTGTTGGGAAGAGGCATGACCTTTTACTTGCAGTTACCCCTGACGCTATCTGTGATTCGCACCCTGTTGGTGGAAATTGCTGGCGAACCTTATGCTTTCGGACTGACACGCATTGAAGAGGTGTTGATATTATCGAAGTCTAAGATTGCTGTATCGGAAAATCGCCCATTTTTCCTGATAAATAATCAACCTGTGGAGTTGATTTTAGCAAGTCAAGTTTTAGAGTTAGCCTCGCCTGCGGTGAATATAGAATCGCTATCAGTGATTGTGATTAGCGATCGCTTCAATCGTTATGGATTAGTTGTAGATCGGTTTCTCGGTGAGTGCAGTTTGGTTGTCCGCCCCCTAGATCCCCGCCTTGGTAAAGTCGCCAACATTAGCGCCGCCGCCCTGATGGATGATGGTTCTCCAGTGTTGATTGTCGATGTTGAAGATTTGGTACGTTCCATTGCTAAGGTGTTTTCCAGCGGACAACTTTCTCAGGTAAATCAGTCTACTCATCAGGTAGTTACTAAAACTTACAAGCGAGTGTTAGTCGTGGATGATTCAATAACTGTGCGCGAAATGGAGCGCAAACTCTTAGAAAACAACGGTTACAAAGCTGAAGTGGCGGTTAATGGCATTGATGGTTGGAATGCAATCCGCAGTGGCGATTATGACTTGGTGGTGACAGATATTGATATGCCCCGGATGAACGGCTTTGAACTCACCAGCCAGATAAAAACTCATGCCAAGTTGAAGCAAATACCTGTGATTATCGTTTCTTACAAAGACCGGGAAGAAGACCGACTGCAAGGGTTAGAAGCAGGTGCAGACTACTACTTAACTAAGAGCAGCTTTCATGATGACACTCTGTTAAAGGCGGTGATTGATTTAATTGGAGAGGCTTGATAATAATTCGTAATTCGTAATTCGTAATTAAGAAAGTAAGATTTTAGGACTAGCACTTTCAAGGTGACAAACAAAGATACGTTGTTTCAGTGCTACCATTTTGAATCTTCCGGTCAGATTTTGGGCTTTTTGAATGTTGAAATTACCAATTTTCCTTCCAAATTTCACCACCTTGAAAGGGCTGAATCTAGAACTTACGCATTGACAAAAAATTTTATCCATCTCCCTGTACTGTCTGTCTAGTAATCAGGATTCTTGCCGAATTTTGTTTCTGATAAAAAGTTGTTCTGCATTAAGTAGGATGACCAGTAGCCCTATAGATGATCTGGCGATTGCCGGAGTTGCCCAGTTGTGATTCACCAGGTCGGGGATGGTTATAACAAGCATCAATGCAATGAGGAATATCGGTATAATCATGACAATATTCCGATCCCAAGCAGGTTTATCGCGCAGTCTCGCTTCGCTTTGTAGTACGCGATTACGCCAAAAGGGAAAAGTACTTAGGACAGAAGTAAGGTATAACAGTCCAGCATTAATTAGCAGAATTGTTTTAAGGTTTGGAGCGATGTCAGAATGTCCAAGGAAGATCGCTGTTAGGCAAGCTCCTGCTGCTAGATACAGAAAAGTAAACAGGGTAAAGTGCTTCATTGGTTACTCCTTGTGCTTTATAAACTGGAGTTTAGACTATATGGCAAAGGCATCTAAATTATATAGGACTAGCCCTTTCAAGGTGACGAACAAAGATACGTTGTTTCAGTGCTACCATTTTGAATCCTCCGCTCAGATTTTGGGCTTTTTGAATGTTGAAATTACCAATTTTCCTTCCAAATTTCACCACCTTGAAAAGGCTGAATCTAGATTAGACCTCTTGCAAAAGTGCCTTTTGCAAGAGGTCGGGAAAGGGGGAAAGGTTAAAGGGGAATGTTAATTCTATCCCTTTTCCCTTTAACCCTTACCCTTTACCCGACTTATGCAAGAAGTCTATTTAATCTGGGTTTCTATCTGTTGTATTTGTCGCGTTATTTTGGAGAAATGCGATAATTTGTGAGAATTGCGATCGCTAACGATATGTTCATGGCTGTAGAGGCACTACGGCGTATTGTGGTAAAAATACCAGGTTACAAGCTGGCGTGGGTTGCCTACGATGGTGCGGAAGCTGTAAGCAAGTGTGCGGCTGATACTCCCGACTTGATTTTGATGGATGTTCTGATGCCCAGTATGGATGGAGTAGAAGCTACACGGCATATCATGAGGCAATCTCCCTGCGCGATTGTGATGGTAACAGCTAGCGTTAATCGCTATGCAGCCAAGATTTTTGAAGCAATGGGCTATGGAGCCTTGGATGCTATCGATACGCCAATCTTAGGTGATGATGGGCTACTAAATAAAATTGCCACGATCGCCCGCTTAATTGGTAAATCTTCATATCGGCGATCGCCGCCTGTCCATCACTCAAAATCACTTCCACCTCTAATCGTTATCGGGGCTTCCACTGGTGGGCCCCAGGCATTGAAAACTATTCTCTGCCAATTTCCCCAAGACTTTCCGGGGGCGGTGGTTGTTGTTCAGCATATAGATGCCCAATTTGTTCAAAGTTTTGCCGCCTGGTTGAATGAGCAAATTCCTCTGCCTGTGCAACTAGCGATCGCAGGTTCTACACCACAGCCTAGTAAAGTTCTGCTTGCTGGCACAAATCTTCATTTAGTGATGCGTCCCGACCTCACCTTTGGCTATGACAAAGAACCACTACATTTGTCCTATCGTCCATCAGTTGATGTTTTCTTCAAGAGTGTGGCTAAAAATTGGACTGGAAAGGGGATTGGGGCGTTGCTAACGGGGATGGGTGGAGATGGCGCTCAAGGCTTAAAACAATTGCGCGAAGCAGGTTGGCATACTATTGCTCAAGATCGCAAAACTTGCGTTGTTTATGGTATGCCGAAAGTAGCAATGGAATTAAAAGCTGCGGTAGAGGTTTTGCCAGTTGAGGCGATCGCACCAGCCTGCATCAAATTTACGGCATAACACTTAACAATATTGTGCTTTATTTTACTCTTGATATAAAATATATACATGAAAGCAGATACTTAAAACACCTTTACGAAGTATTGCAGAATACTAATACCTTTGATTACTGAGATACAATTACGACAATTGGCGATTAGTGGATTTAACTGGCTAGTTTGTAGTATTAAAAACAAAGACCGATTTAGAGGTACTAAATGAACCTGCAAGAAACAGCACTCTTAGAAATATCTCCAAAGACAGCGAGATTATCACCAAACTGGAGTCAACCACAAACTCCACAAGCTGCGCCATTTATTCTAGATGCCAAAATATTGACAGTAAGACTTCTACTAATTGACGATCAGGTAATTATCAGCGAAGCCTTCCGTCGGATGGTTGCGACAGAAACAGATATTTCCCTTCACTACACAAGTAATCCAGCTAAAGCTATTCAAGATGCGATCGCCATAGAACCAACGGTGATCTTTTTGGATATGATCATGCCAGATATCGATGGATTAATGTTACTGCGTTGGTTTCGCTCTCATCCAGTAACTCGTGATGTGCCAATAGTTATGTTATCCAGTAAAGAAGAAGCAAAGCTCAAAGCAGAAGCTTTTACTGAAGGCGCTAATGACTACTTAATCAAATTACCAGATCCAGTTGAGTTAATTGCCCGCATTCGTTATCATTCCAAAGCTTACAATAACCTCAAAGCACTCACTACTGCAACTGCTACTGCCCAACTTCAAGCACAACAGTTAGAAAATACCTTACGAGAATTACAAGCTACCCAAGTTCAATTGATCCAGACAGAGAAAATGTCTAGCTTGGGTCGGATGGTTGCAGGTTTAGCGCACGAAATTAATAATCCTGTTAATTTTATTCACGGGAATTTTAATCATCTTAATAACCATGTCAACTGTCTTTTAAATTTAATCCAACTATATCAACAAGAACATCCAGATTCGTATTCTTTATTTGAAGAAAAATTTGGTGAATTTAATATTGATTTTATCATCGATGATTTACCAAAAATTCTTTCATCAATGAGCGTAGGAACCGATCGAATTCGCGACATCGTGCTATCGCTAAAAAACTTTTCTCGACTCGATCAGTCAGAGAAAAAAGCTGTTAATATTCATGAAGGTATTGAAAGTACTTTATTACTTTTAAATCATCGACTACAACCAAAAATTGAAATTATAAAAAAATATGGAAATCTCCCACCAGTTCAATGTTATCCAGCACAACTAAACCAAGTATTCATGAATATCCTTAGTAATGGCATTGATGCTTTACTAGAGCTAGATAATCAGATCCCAAAGCAAATTGTAATTCAAACTGAAGTAACTAAATTAGAAACAGTCATAATTACATTCAGAGATAACGGTGATGGAATAGATTCCGAGATTCAAAGCAAGATATTCGATCCTTTTTTTACAACTAAACCTATCAATAAAGGAACGGGACTAGGTTTAGCAATTAGCCATCAAATTATTGAAAAACATCAGGGAAATATCCAGCTAAAGTCTGAATTTGGCTATGGAACTGAATTTGCGATCGAAATTCCAATAGCATTAGCTGTTAATAATAAAAGCAACACTTGAATTAAGATTTCATCGGAGAATTATTCTCCAAGATGTCTATTGATTTTTCAACAAAGATTTACTTATAAGTTAATAAATTTATAATCAACTTAAATGCGGCCATCGCACTTGTTTATCGGAATTCACAATTCATATCATCGAATCTTAATGATGAATTATGAATCATTTGCTACCGTTTGCGTGCATAGGATGAGTAACGCTAGTGTTAAAAGAAGTCGTGTAAAGCCAAACCCTCATCCCAGAAGTCGAATAGGAAGCTACAATGGCAATTTCAAATAAACAAGTAAAATCTAATACTGATATTTTAGATAATAGACGCACCCAAACTCGCATCCAGGTTCGTATTCCTAAAGACTTGCATGAGGAACCAGTCATTTCACGACTGGTTTCTCACTACGGTATCACAGTCATTATTGCTGCTGCCGAGATAAGCGCAAACGTGCCACAACATAGCTGCTTTGCTCTGGAACTACGGGGCACTGTTTCCCAGATTGAAAGTGCCTTGACTTACCTGGATGAACTGGATTTAGAAGTTTTGCACCAATCCAGCCCTGAAGAAGATGGTTGGTAAATTTAATTAGGAGTTAGGAGTTAGGAGTTAAAAAATTCATAATTCATAACTCCTAACTTTTAACTCTTAACTTTGTTTAAGCCATTTGATTTTCAATCGCCCACCGCGCTAGTTCAGTGCGATTGTGGAGATTGGTTTTGCCCAACATATTGGACACATGGCTTTCAACCGTGCGCTGACTAACATTAAGTTCTTCAGCAATTTCACGGTTAGCTAAACCCCTAGCAACAAACTGAACTACTTTCAGTTCGGTTGGAGTTAATTGCACATCGAAGGGAACCTGGATACGGGAACCGTTTTCGCCTCCTTTTGCTTGGTGTTCTTTCCAACGGATAGTTTGTTTCAGCGAGGATTCAACTTGGGCGACGAGTTCTTCTGGTTCAAAGGGCTTGACCATATAAACATCAGCACCTTTGTTCAGACCTTTAACTCGGTCTGCACTTTGTCCCTTAGCTGAAAGGAAAAGAACTGGAATCCAGCTGGTGCGTTCGTTTTGCCGGACTTGTTCCACAAAAGTATATCCGTCCATTTCCGGCATCATCACATCGCAGATGATCATGTCTGGAACATCTTGCTCTAAAATTTCCAGAGCTTCACGTCCATTTTCAGCGGTGATGACTTCATATCCCCGGAATTCTAAGTAATCCTTCACCAGCAAGATGAGGTTAGGGTCATCATCAATCAATAGAAGTCGTTTGTGATCTTTCATGCTGGGCTCTTTCATAGCAGTGGCACTTGTCGCGCTTCGGTCCATCAAAGTCTTGAATATTTATCCTCTATGGTGGGTTATTCGAGATGTTGTCCTTTTTCCTACTTAACTTGCCTTTGCTGTCTCGAAGTCTCAAAAATGCCGAGCACTTTCAATAGACTAGTAGCTCGATAGCAAAAGTCCAGCAAGGATACGTATAGCAGTAGTATCTATAATGCGCTATTATATATCGCTTTGAAAGGGGCGGGGTAAAAAACACTGATTAAATAATAATCTTTCGGACTCACAAGTAAGTATTGGCTTAAAGATGACCCTACCTCAAAACCAACCCGCACTTTCTTAAAGCTTACTGCTATACCATATCTTTTGGTTGTTAAGCCTCTATGAGGTGTTCACAAGAAACTAGGGAAGTTTCTGGCAAAAGATGGATTGAAAACGCATATTCTTCTACCACCTTATTGCCTATTCAGTGTTCTTCGGATAATCCGCAGGGTAACTTCCGGGTTTGCTTGGCGATACCAGACACCATCAGGGTAAACTACCATTATGGGACTAGAACAAGAAACACGCAAGCAATTGGCTTTAGTTTTATAGACGCAAATAGAATGACTTTAGTGCGGCTCATTGAATTTTAAATCTTTAAGTCGCTTTTTTTAAGTAATCCCAGAATTCCAGACTAGCTTGTTTTGAGCAGCAATTGCCTGGTCAGCGGAAATAAAAATGTGTCGCTGAATTTCTGCAAGTCCTAAACTTTCTACACAATTACTTAGGGTCTTATGTTCCAGAGACTTAATGGTTTTGGGAATTTGATGGCTGGACTGGATCGCTGTCACTGTATTGTTACTCATCGAGGGGCTCCCTGATTACAGTTCTATAACAATTTGCAAGCTTTGCAAATAAAGTTGACTGGAGAGTAGGGAATGGGGAATAGAGAATGGGGAAGAATTTTCATAACTCTTAATTCTCCACTCCCTACTCTCTTCGTAACTTACAGAACAAAACCCGCAAGGTATAAATAATTAAGCATTTATACTTAAGTACATCTCTGACCTTCTAGTTCGGAAACCCGTACTCAAGGCATTCTTGCCATTGGACGCCACTTTTCGGTAAATTAGCACTCAGGAGTTGAGAGTGCTAAACTCTGGAGAAAATAATTATGGCTGCTTTATCTCTAAGCGTTTCTACAGTTAAACCTTTAGGCGATCGCGTTTTCGTAAAAGTGAGCGCCTCTGAGGAAAAGACCGCAGGTGGTCTGTATTTGCCCGATACTGCCAAGGAAAAGCCCCAAGTAGGGGAAGTAGTTGCCCTTGGTCCTGGCAAGCGTAATGACGATGGAAACCGTCAGGAATTGGAAATTAAAGTCGGCGATAAGGTGCTGTACTCTAAGTACGCTGGCACTGATATCAAGCTCGGCACCGAAGAATATGTACTGCTTTCTGAAAAAGATATTTTAGCAGTTGTTATCTAGTGGGAGTGGGGAATAAGCAATAGGGAATGTCAAAGACAATGCCCAATGCCCAATACCCAATGCCCAATTCAAGAAAAAAATTGACTTACTCCCGGAATTTAGACACCTATGGCAAAGCGCATTATCTACAACGAAAACGCCCGTCGCGCCTTGGAACGAGGCATTGACATCCTGGCTGAGGCTGTAGCTGTTACCCTTGGCCCCAAAGGTCGTAACGTAGTCCTAGAAAAGAAATTTGGCGCACCGCAAATTGTTAATGATGGTGTAACGATCGCCAAAGAAATCGAATTAGAAGACCACATTGAAAACACTGGTGTAGCTCTGATTCGTCAAGCTGCTTCTAAGACCAATGATGCTGCGGGCGATGGTACTACCACCGCTACCGTTTTAGCTCATGCGATCGTCAAAGAAGGCTTGCGGAACGTTGCAGCTGGTGCTAACGCAATTTCGCTGAAGCGTGGTATTGATAAAGCTACTGCCTTTTTAGTAGACAAAATCAAAGAACACGCCCGTCCAGTGGAAGATTCCAAAGCCATTGCCCAAGTTGGTGCCATCTCGGCTGGTAATGACGAAGAAGTTGGTCAGATGATTGCCCAAGCAATGGACAAGGTGGGCAAGGAAGGCGTAATTTCCCTAGAAGAAGGGAAATCTATGTTCACCGAGTTGGAAATCACTGAAGGGATGCGCTTTGACAAAGGCTACATCTCTCCTTATTTCGCTACCGACCCTGAGCGGATGGAAGCGGTTTTTGATGAGCCTTTCATCCTGCTGACTGATAAGAAAATCGCTTTGGTACAAGACCTGGTACCAGTGTTAGAGCAAGTAGCTCGTGCTGGTCGTCCTTTGGTGATTATCGCCGAAGATATTGAAAAAGAAGCTTTGGCAACCTTGGTAGTAAACCGTTTACGCGGCGTACTCAACGTGGCTGCTGTTAAGGCTCCTGGCTTTGGCGATCGCCGCAAAGCACTACTAGAAGACATTGCTGTTTTAACTGGTGGTCAACTAATTACCGAAGATGCTGGTTTGAAGCTAGATAACACCAAGCTGGATAGCCTGGGTAAAGCTCGCCGGATCACCATCACCAAGGACAGCACCACAATTGTTGCCGAAGGTAACGAAGCTGCTGTTAAGGCTCGTGTCGAACAGATTCGTCGTCAAATCGATGAAACCGAATCTTCTTACGACAAAGAGAAATTACAAGAGCGTCTTGCTAAACTCTCTGGTGGTGTTGCTGTAGTGAAAGTTGGTGCAGCAACCGAAACCGAAATGAAAGACAAGAAGTTGCGCCTAGAAGACGCTATTAACGCTACCAAAGCTGCTGTGGAAGAAGGTATCGTTCCTGGCGGTGGTACAACTCTGGCTCACCTTGCTCCTGAATTGGAAGTTTGGGCAAAGAGCAATCTTAAGGATGAAGAGTTGATTGGTGCGTTGATTGTCGTTCGTGCCTTACCTGCACCTCTGAAGCGGATTGCTGAAAACGCCGGTCAGAATGGTGCTGTTATCGCTGAACGCGTGAAAGAGAAAGACTTCAACGTTGGCTACAACGCTGCAACAAACGAATTCGTCGATTTGTTAGCTGCTGGTATTGTTGACCCTGCTAAAGTGACTCGTTCTGCTCTGCAAAACGCTGCTTCCATCGCTGGTATGGTGTTGACAACCGAATGTATTATAGTTGACAAGCCTGAGCCTAAAGATAGCGCTCCTGCTGGCGCTGGTGCTGGCGGCGGCGACTTCGACTACTAATACTTTGTAGTTACATAATAAAACAGCTGCTTCCCTTGTGGATGCGGCTGTTTTTTTGTGTCAAGAGAAGAGCAAAAGGGTGAGTTACGACAACGCTTGTAAATATTTAGCTGAACAATACCCAGCCGAGTTTGTGCATTGGTTGCTTGGGGTAGAGGTACAACAAATTGAAGTTTTAAAAACGGAACTCACGCTTGAACCAATTCGTGCAGATTCTGTGACATTTTTGCAAGCAGCTAACCAAATTTTGCACATTGAATTTCAAACTTTGGCGAAATCTAATCCGGCGCTTAATTTCCGAATGCTCGATTATTCTGTGAGGTTGAAGCGTCAATACCGTTGTCCTGTAGTGCAAGTGCTAATCTTTTTGCAAGAGACTACTAATGAAATGGCTTTTACTGAAGAATATCGGGACAACACGACGATTCACCAATATCAAGTTGTTCGTCTTTGGGAGCAAGATTCAACACTATTTTTAACTAATCCGGCACTGTTACCTTTAGCAAGTTTGACGCGAACTGACTCGCCGCAAACTTTACTGGCACAAGTGGCTGAACAAGTCGCTACAATTCCAGATAGGGAGGAGCGACAAAATATCGCGGGTTGTGTAGAAATATTGGCAGGTTTGCGCTTTGACAAGGATTTGGTTCGGCAATTTTTGCGGGAGGATATTATGAAAGAGTCTGTAATTTATCAAGATATCGTTCAAAAGGAAGCGTTTAAATTAATTAGTCGTCTACTTAAACGGCGTTTCGGCGATATTGATGGATCATTAGTTGAGCAGGTTCGGAATTTATCTGCCGAACAGTTAGAAAATTTGGGAGAGGCGTTGTTAGATTTTTCTGAAATTGCTGATTTTATAGCTTGGTTAGAACAGCAATAGAGGAATTAGTAAAGCTGCATCATATTTTAGAGATTGAAGCTGCAAGTAGTTTTCCGCTTTTATCTTGAGCTTGCAATTTTTGAATAATATGCTCAATAATGCTATTCAAATCCTTCCGGCGGCGCATAGAGCGTTTCGGGTCAAGTTGACCGTGTTTCAATAGTTCTCTAACCTGTTCTCCTAGCTCAGTTAAGTAAAATCTCAGTTGTTCTTCACCCTGTTTACGTAAAATTTGCCGACATTCAGTTAGGATAATATCGCCATTTTGGAGAGTTTTTTTAGTGTCTGACTGCTTTGGTGTTGCGTCGGATGAATCTTTACTTTTTTGAGCATTTAAACTGTTAGTTAAACATTTTTCTATAGCCTTGGCAAGTTTTGGCTCAGATTCTACAACTTCTGCGATCGCTCTTAATAAATCTGCAATTTGTGATGTTTCCATTATCTACCTACTCTCTGTATAAATTCTTTAGTTAATTTCACCATAGATTCATGAGAATCATCATATTTTTGTTTATATGTCAAATAATTACTTAGTTCTAACCCTTCGGCAATTTTTGCTCTTTCTAAAATTTTGGTTTCAAAAACTGGTGGATAGAAAGGGTTAACAATAATAGAGTTTAGATTTTCGCTTTGGGCTATAGTTCGGTTGTAACGAGAAATTAATGTCCCAACTGCTTTTAAGTTATGTATATAATCTCTATTAAACTTTTCAATGTGTTCAAGTAATAAATCTAATCCATGAATAGACATTCGGTTTGGGACACAATGGATTATACAAGCATTGCTAGCTAGAAATGCACTTTTAACTACTGTATTAATATTTGGAGCGCAGTCTATTAAAATATAATCATAATTATTTAATAAGGGTTTGAGGATTGTACGAATAAGCTCAACAGGTTTAAAGTTAAAAGAATAATAACCTGATGGCAATTCTTCCTGGATTTCAAATAGCCTTGGGCCGCTAGGTATCAGATGCAAGTGGGCAAAAGAATTTCTATTTCTAACATTTGAAAGATTGTGTTTAACTATAAAATTTTCGTTTTTAACATTTTCTAAAAAATATTCGGGATTTTTAAATAAATAAGGCAATGTCAATTTTTTACTTTCAAATTCTTGTTCCCAAACCTCTTCTGACATTAAAGCACTAGTCAAATTACTTTGAGGATCAAGGTCAATAGCAAGTACACGCTTTTGGTACATTGTATCGCCTGCTAAATATTCCGCTAATGCCATAACGATGGTAGTTTTACCGACTCCACCCTTGAGGTTGCAAATACTTATCACTTTAGCTGTCATAATTTCTGGTAGATTGACGCATTTCATGAGCTACAGTTCTATGCTTCCCTGAAAATATGCCCAACTAACAGGTTTATTTTTACTTTTACATCAAAACCCATGAGCCAAATTAATCCTGAAACAACGCCCTTACATACCTTAAACCCACTCAACCGATTTTCTGACAGAGCAGATGATTATGTAAAATATCGACCTAGCTACCCCGCAGATGCAATTGATATTATCTTGGAAGGATTAGGTGAAAATTCACAACTCGTAGCAGCAGATATTGGCGCAGGTACAGGAATTTCTTCAAGATTGTTAGCTGAACGGGGAGTTAATGTCATAGCCATAGAACCAAATGCAGCGATGCGAGAAGCTGCTAAACCACATTTTTTGATAGAGTTTCGTGATGGAACAGCAGAATTTACCCAACTCCCTGATAAATCAGTTGATTTAGTTACTTGTTTTCAAGCTTTCCATTGGTTCAATCCCGAACCAACTTTATTGGAATTTCACCGCATTTTAAAACCATCAGCACGCTTGGCTGTGGTGTGGAATAACCGCGATCGAGAAGATGCTTTAACTACAGAATATAGCCGAATAGTCCGCGAAGCATCTAATAATCACCCAGCAGAATCTCGAATGCAATCGGTAGAGCCACTATTAGTAACTCCCTATTTTATTAACATCCGTGAATATAATTTTACTTATAGACAACAGTTAGATTTAACTGGATTTATTGGACGAGCAATGAGTGTTTCTTATTTACCGCGTGAAGGGTCGGTATACGAACAGCTTATTAATAATTTCCAAGAGTTATATCAGCGATTTCGTGATAAAAATGGTTTTGTCTATATGGTATATCGCACTAGCGTACACCTTGGTGAAGTAATTTAAAAATAAAAATTTATAAATGACCTGCAACTCAGAAATAGCAGAAGGTTGGCATGGCAAACTTAATTTAGTTTATGCCGATCGCCAGGGTAAAACCCAATTACTTTACAGTCACCACCAAGCGCCTCTGAAGGTACAACGCCCATTTTATCCAGAAGGGGAAAAAGTTTGTCATAGCGTCATTTTACACACGGCTGGGGGCATGGTGGGAGGCGATCGCTTATCCTCTAACATCCACCTCCAACCCCAAACCCAAGCCTTAATCACTACAGCTGCTGCAAGCAAAATATATCGCAGTAATGGCTTACAAGTAAGACAAAACATCGAGATGCAAGTTGATACTGGTGCTTGTTTAGAATGGTTGCCGCAAGAGACAATTTTATTTAACGACGCGATTTATCGGCAAGATTTACGGGTAGAATTAGCAACCGGGGGCAGTTGGTTAGGCTGGGAAATTACCCGATTTGGTCGCAGTGCTAGAGGAGAAAAATTCTTGCAAGGAGAATGGCGATCGCACACCGAAATTTGGCAAGAAGGTATTCCTTTATGGATTGATCGGCAATGGTTACAGGGTAGCGAAGAAACTTTTCACAATCCCCACGGTTTGGCTGGAAAACCAATAGTAGGTAGTCTAGTTTGGGTTAGTGGTGCAGTTTCAGCAGAAATTGTCAAAAAAACGCGAAATTTATGGCATGGGGAAGGAGAAGCGGGTGTTAGTCGGTTACAACATGGATTATTGTGCCGATATCGCGGTACTTCTACATCTGAGGTGAGAAACTGGTTTATTAATGTTTGGCAGCTGCTGCGAGTTTCTTTCTTGAATCGTGGTAATTGTATACCAAGAGTGTGGCAGGTTTGAATGTAGAGGCGTAGCGGCTTGCCGAAGGCTACCGCACAGGCGCAGAGAACACAGAGGAGGTAAGAATGCAACTTACGCCGCAGGAAAAAGATAAGCTATTAATTTTTACTGCTGCTTTATTAGCAGAAAGACGTAAAGGAAGGGGTTTAAAACTGAATTATCCTGAAGCGATCGCTTATATTTCTGCTGCCATTTTAGAAGGTGCAAGAGATGGGCAAACTGTAGCTGAATTAATGAGTTATGGTACAACTCTATTGACGCGGGATGATGTCATGGAAGGGATATCAGAAATGGTGCATGAAGTACAGGTAGAAGCTACTTTTCCTGATGGCACCAAGTTAGTGACAGTACATAATCCAATTCGTTAACTTTTGAATTTATTATGATTCCTGGGGAAATTATCACACCATTAGGTGAAATTGAACTAAATGTTGGTCGTCCAACTATAAAATTACAAGTTTCAAATACAGGCGATCGCCCCATACAAGTCGGTTCACACTATCACTTTTATGAAGTTAATAGCGCCTTAAACTTTGACAGAGAACAAGCGCGAGGAATGCGCCTCGATATCCCCGCAGGAACCGCAGTTCGCTTTGAACCAGGTGACGAAAAACAAATAACTCTAATCCCCCTCGCTGGTACTCGCCAAGTCTACGGCTTCAACGCCAAAATTAACGGAAACCTCTAAAAACCTCTGCGTACCTCTGCGCTTCCCTCCGCGTCCCTTTGCGTTAAAAAGAAGGATTTTATATGCCTTATAGAATGGATCGCCGCGCCTACGCCGAAACCTACGGGCCAACAGTAGGCGATCGCATCCGACTTGCAGACACAGAATTATTTATTGAAGTTGAACAAGATTTCACCACCTACGGCGATGAAGTAAAATTTGGCGGCGGTAAAGTTATCAGAGATGGGATGGGACAATCCCCCATTTCTAACGCTGATGGTGCTGTAGATTTAGTAATTACTAATGCCTTAATTCTCGATTGGTGGGGTATTGTCAAAGCAGATATTGGCATTAAAGATGGCAAGATTTTCAAAATTGGTAAAGCCGGAAATCCTTATATTCAAAATAATGTAGATATTATTATTGGCCCCGGAACCGAAGCCTTAGCAGGGGAAGGAATGATCCTCACTGCTGGCGGTATTGATGCCCATATTCATTTTATTTGTCCCCAACAAATTGAAGTTGCGATCGCTTCCGGGATTACCACCATGATCGGCGGCGGTACTGGCCCAGCTACGGGTACAAATGCCACTACCTGCACCCCCGGCCCTTGGAATATTTACCGAATGCTGCAAGCTGCTGATGCTTTTCCCGTCAACTTAGGATTTTTGGGCAAAGGTAACGCTAGTCAACCCCAAGGACTTGTAGAACAAGTAGCCGCCGGTGCAATGGGGTTAAAACTACATGAAGACTGGGGAACCACACCCGCAGCAATTGATACTTGCCTCAGCGTTGCCGATGAATACGATGTGCAAGTAGCGATTCATACTGATACCCTGAACGAAGCCGGATTTGTCGAAGATACGATCGCCGCTTTTAAGAATCGTACCATTCATACCTACCATACCGAAGGCGCAGGCGGAGGACACGCACCAGATATCATCAAAGTTTGCGGACAAGCTAATGTTTTGCCATCTTCCACCAATCCGACACGCCCTTACACCCTCAACACCTTAGATGAACACCTGGATATGTTGATGGTATGCCATCATCTTGATCCTGCGATCGCTGAAGATGTCGCTTTTGCCGAATCTCGCATCCGTAGGGAAACTATTGCTGCTGAAGACATTTTGCACGACTTAGGCGCATTTAGTATGATTTCTTCTGACTCCCAGGCAATGGGAAGGGTAGGCGAAGTGATAATTCGCACCTGGCAGACATCTCACAAAATGAAGGTGCAACGGGGAAGTCTTAACCCACAAGGAACTGAGCAAAAAGCAGATAATTTTCGTGCAAAAAGGTATGTTGCGAAGTATACAATTAACCCGGCGATCGCTCATGGAATTGCTCAATATGTAGGTTCTGTGGAAGAGGGAAAATTAGCAGATTTATGTTTGTGGCGTCCGGCATTTTTTGGCGTGAAGCCAGAGATAGTGATTAAAGGCGGAATGATTGCATGGGCGCAAATGGGCGATGCTAACGCCAGTATTCCTACACCGCAACCAGTGTATATGCGGCCGATGTTTGGTAGTTTCGCAGGGGCGCGTCATACCACATCATTAACTTTTGTTTCGCAAGCAGCTTTAGAGAAAGAAATTCCTAGCCAGCTAGGTTTACAAAAGGCAGCAGTTGCAGTTTCTGGGACACGTCAATTGAGTAAGCAGGATATGAAGCTGAATGATGCACTACCCCACATTGAAGTAGATCCAGAAACATATCAAGTTAGGGCAGATGGAGAGTTGCTGATTTGTGAACCTGCAACAGTTTTACCAATGGCACAGAGGTACTTCTTGTTTTAATTCATCACAGTTCAATCTACTGAAGTCAGAAGTTACCGAGAAAGGATTATCGAAACTTCTAAAGACGTAGATAAAGGTTTAAAATGCAAAATTAGGAAATATCTTTGTTATTTTCCGTTTCTAATTTACTTATTGGTAATAGCAAGTTATGCTCAATTTCTTGTCTAATTTTATCGCTAATATTACAATCGCTGTTTAAGCAGTTTACCAGGAGCTTGTTACTATTATAATACTGCTGTAATAGTTTAGCTTGTCTATAACTGAATTGCCAGTTATGACCAATATTACGATGTTCAATCATTAAAGCTATTAACTGCTCAGTCCAGGCTTGACTATTTTTATCCCACCATTCTCCAAATTCTTCTAGTTCTTCAAATAGGTTTTCCCATTCTGGTATTGCCTCATTGAGTTTATCTCTTAGTAACTGCAATGCCGTCTTCAATTCTGATTGAAAAGAAGAAGCTAAATCTATAGCATTTATAAGAAAATCATCAAGATCAGCTATATTACACCAAGCATTATCCCGAGCAACTAACGCTTGTCCACGAGATGATTTCTCAATAGTTTCATCAAGAATATCAGTAGCATCAAGACCTTGAAAAAAAGCGTTAGCTAAGTCATCACTAAGAACAAGAGTATTTGTGAGAGCATGATTGAGTAACCAATCTATCTCTATATCATCTAAAGTATCTTCTGAATCCAATCCAAGAGCATTATCTAAACCAGATAAAGTATTTTCTATATCCCATTCAAGAGCATTATCTAATTTATTTTGTTCGCTATCTAAAGTCATTGTAAAATACAATGCTCTGATAGCTGCTGGCTTGTAAAAAGATTCAAATGAACTAGATTTACAATCAAGCCATTCTAAAAAATGCTGTAGTTTTTCATCTGAAGCAGCTAAATTATCAATTTTACGCTTCATTAATAATACTAAATTATCTGGGTCTTCCATAACTCCAACTGTGAGTAAAAATACCTCCTGCCAGCGTTTTTCATTGATGTGATGCACTAAATTTTTATATGCTAAAGTAGCTACAATTTTTCTAGCACAAAAATACTCTTGAAAAGTCAGATGTGAAAAAGAATAAATTCCTTTTGCTCTTTCCACCAGTAACCCATGCTGGGCTTCAATAGATTTCAAAACGTCTTCGCTATCAACTTGTAAAACCTCTGGCTCTAAATTAGCATCCTGTAAATTACTGATAAACTTGGCGATATATGCCTCTACAGTTTTTTGTTTAAAAAAATAGTCTTTCTGCTCAAAGGTAGTAAAAGCAATTTCACTTAGTAAATCTTCTTTACAGCACAAAGATAAATTTTTATAAACTTGATTGCGCTCAATGTTCCGTTTAGCATCCCATTTCTTAAGCAATATATCCAACCCTTCTTTATAAGATAAATACAGGAACTCGATTTGTCAAAAACTGCCCTTCGATGCAGTGCATCGCTAAATACTTCAAAAATGTAGTCTTTCCTGCGCCCGGTTTACCTAAAACCATTAGTTTATTGTGATGCTGTACTGCTTGCAGTCCTGGTACTCGCTTCTCACTGGCTTCATGAAGTCCAAAATGATCAAAGTCCTCCCGATCAAACTTTTGTAGCAGTTGCCCAATTTTCACTCGCTTGCGTTTTGTGGTTTTCTCCAGAATGTTGACGTTAGTATAGATGCCTCGCTCTCCAGTTAACTCAATAGGCCGATCCATATCCAGCACGCGCATCGTTCCACACTTTTGTTTAATGCTGGATTTAACCTTTTCCCGGATTTCTTGAACTAGAGCATCAATATCATCCTTTGTAATATCAACAGGCTTCTGCTGTGAATATCGCTTTTCGAGATACTCCCGCAAGCGGGTTTCCTTCACAGGACCCCTGCCACTGATACTGAACTTCTTGTAAATACCTGTAAGGCAACTACTTAAATTGCTCTCAGAGACATGAAACGCTTGTGTCACTTTCGACTCGGCTCTTGCTATTACCAAAGATTTCCACAAAAACTGCCTTTTCTCTATTTGACAATTCGCTGTATTGCTCTAGTTGTGTAAGGAAGTATTTTGGTAACGACATATACCTATTCTAAAATCGGCTTAAAGTTAAGTTTACCCTGCATTTCAAGCGAATTACGGCAAGTCATGAGATGTCAAGACAAGTCAATCTAAGTCACAACAAGTCAAATAAATAACTACAAAACAAAATTGCGACATTGAACTCAGTCAAGCAACTGAGGCGATCGCAATGTTAGAAATATTAATTACTCTGATTCTCAAGAAATCTGTTGAAGTTATCCTAGTGCTACTGCTGAAAAAAATCTGGGCATGGCTGCTGAGGGATGAAAACTTCCAACGCCTCAACCACTTTCTGAAAATGCATATTCTTGCATTCTATCTGGATTGGATTTTACTTAAAACATCTTTAAAATTTCTGCCGGAGCCAGCAAAAGAGAACAATTCAGACACCAGTGGCTAGTTGTGAAGGAGGCAACGGTTTCCTCTATGCTCTAATTTTGAAAACAAATTTTGCAGAATGCTGAACAGGGATTATCCTACATACGGGAAAGCTCACTCTACCATAAGAAGTATGTTGCCCTAAGAAACTCAGAAGGCACTCTTAGTCTTGGGCGATCGCCTACGCAACATCTCCAGTTCCCTACCGAAACCGATACATCAAAGGCTACATAAGTCATTCAACCATTTGCTGTATCTAAAGCTAAAATTCTACCAGCCATAATTTAATAGTAAAAAATACTTCTTAGGTAGGGAGGCTTACTAAAAAACTTGGTAGACAAATTGTTACAAATACAGCTAGTCTTACAAAAATTTACTTTTACCTCGTACCTTGCATCTATATGACTTCACAATCTTCTCGCTCTGACAAAATTCTGGTTGTCGATGACTCTCCTGATAACGTGTTTTTGATCAAAACTATTTTGGAAGAAGAAGGTTACACCATTAGCACCGCAGAAAATGGTATTTCGGCCTTGGCAGAATTGAAAGCTTCTCCTTGTGACTTGGTTCTGCTGGATTTAATGATGCCAGGTATGGACGGGTACGAAGTTACCAAGCACATTCGTGGAGATATGAAATTGCCGCAATATATCCCCATATTGCTGATCACTGCCCACGATGCGCCCAATGTCGCCCACGGATTAGACTTGGGTGCTGATGATTTTATCCGCAAACCTGTAACAGTAGATGAATTGCTGGCACGAGTGCGATCGCTCCTGCGTTTGAAGCATAGTATGGATGAACGTGATGAAATTGCCCGCCAGCGAGAAGATTTTGTCTCCCGCCTCACCCACGACTTACGCACTCCCTTGGTAGCCGCCGATCGCATGTTAATGCTATTTCAGCAAGGTGCGTTGGGAACATTATCACCGCAAATGCAGGAAGTAATCGCCATCATGGCCCGTAGTAATCTGAACCTGCTTACTATGGTCAATACCTTATTGGAAGTTTATCGCTTTGAAGCTGGTCGCAAAAGTTTGGCATTTCAACCAGTTAATCTGAGACAACTACTAGAAGAAGTGACTGGAGAATTGTCACCTCTAGCCCAAGACAAAGCACTGTCCCTAAATTTGGATTTTACTGAAGAGTCAAACACAGTGATGGGCGATCGCTTGGAACTGCATCGTCTATTTACCAATCTCATCGGAAATGCAATCAAATTTACCGACTCCGGGTCTATTACTATTCGTTTTACTTCTCAACGCCAGTTCGATAAAAGTAATCAATCTCAGTTATCTGCAACATCCAATTCCGTTGACTACATTAGAATTGAAATAGCGGATACAGGCCCAGGTATTCCCCCTGAAGAACAAGCCACTATATTTGAACGATTTCGCCAAGGCAGTCATAAGAGTTCTGGTAGTGGCTTAGGATTGTACCTTGCTCGTCGAATTGTCGAGGCACATCAAGGTATTATTCTGCTTAATTCTGAGTTGGCCAAAGGTAGTGTATTTATTGTGCTTCTTCCCACCAAAGCATGAAAAAACTAGTAATTATAAATTATGAATTTTAGAGTTTTTTATCTTGGTAATTCATAATTTATAACATTACTATTATCTACAATCATTTAAAGTAAAAAATTCACTTAAAAAATCAAACGCTAAAAATTAAAGAATCAAATATGCTGAGATAATGGCATGAGTATTAAATAGTTTTTGATAGGACAAAACAATGATTACCACTGAATTATCTAACATTGGCAATATTATCCAGACTCAGCGAGATTTTTTTCAAACGGGCAAAACTAAAGATGTAAATTTTCGCATTGAACAACTGAAAAATCTTAAGCAAGCAATTACCCTGCATGAACAGTCAATAGTCGAGGCATTACAAGCGGATTTACATAAGCCAGAAGTAGAAACTTATCTTACAGAAATCAGCGTAATTAAAGATATTGATTACGCCATCAAACATCTTCAAAACTGGAGTAAGCCCAAGAAAGCAGCGGTTTCCTGGGATTTTTTTTCCTACTCAGCGAAAATTTATCCAGAACCATTAGGGGTTGTCTTAATTATCGGCCCTTGGAACTATCCATTTCAGTTAATTATCTCACCTTTAATAGGTGCGATCGCAGCTGGGAATTGTGCAATTATCAAACCTTCAGAAATTGCTTCTCATACGTCTGATGTCATAGCTAAGATTATTGCCAAACATTTTGATCCTGCTTATCTTGCAGTGGTTGAAGGTGGCGTGGAAGCAAGTCAAAAACTACTTGCAGAAAAGTTTGACCATATCTTTTTTACTGGTGGTACAGCCGTCGGCAAAATCATCATGGCAGCAGCAGCAAAATATCTCACACCAGTGACTTTAGAATTGGGTGGCAAAAGTCCTTGTATTGTAGATACTGACATTAATCTTGAACACACTGTCAGACGAATTACTTGGGGCAAATTTATTAATGCTGGACAAACTTGTATCGCCCCTGACTATCTTTTAGTTAATAAAACAATCAAAAAAGATTTAATAGATGGTCTGGAAAAATCTTTAAAAGAATTTTATGGCGAGAATCCAGCAAGCAGTCCTGATTATGCCCGGATTATCAGTGAAAAACACTTTGAGAGATTGGTTAGTTTTCTCAAAGACGGTGAAGTTGTCATCGGTGGAGAAAATCAACCTTCAGAGCGTTATATTGCTCCAACACTAATTGATAATGTCTCACTAGAAGATTCTGTCATGCAGGAAGAAATCTTTGGGCCTATTTTACCCATCATTGAATATACTGACATTGCAGAAGCGATCGCCTTAATTAACTCTAGACCCAAACCCTTGGCGTTATACTTATTTTCTCAAGACAAAAACCTGCAAAAGCGAGTTTTGCAGGAAACTTCCTCTGGTGGAGTCTGTATCAACGACACAGTTATGCAGGTTGGTGTCTCGTCTTTACCATTTGGTGGAGTGGGAGATAGCGGTATTGGCAACTATCACGGCAAAGCTAGCTTTGACACCTTTTCCCATAAGAAAAGTGTATTGCAAAACTCCTTCTGGCTCGATTTAAAATGGCGATATGCTCCATATCAGGGCAAATTGCCGCTAATCAAGAAACTTCTAGGTTAGAAATTATGAGTTATGAGTTATGAATTTTTGAATCCTAACTCCTAACTCTAAACTTCTAACTCCTAACTATTAAATCCCAAAAGCGTTGCTGTAACGCTCCTCAGCCCAAGGTTCGCCACGGCGATGGTAGCCATTGCGCTCCCAAAAACCAAGTTCTTCAGCAGCTAAAAATTCTAAACCATTAATCCACTTAGCACTTTTCCAAGCGTAGAGGTGGGGGACAACTAGCCGCATCGGGCCACCATGTTCAGATGGAAGGTCTTCACCAAAGACTTTAAAAGCAAAGAAGTTTTCTTCGCGTAGAAAATCTTCTACAGAAATATTGGTGGTGTAGCCGCCATAGCAGTGTTCCATAACGTGGGCTACTTTCGGGTCTAATTCAATCAGACCCATAAAATCTGTAACTTTAATACCAGTCCATTTGACATCAAGTTTAGACCAGCGCGTTACACAGTGGAAGTCAGCTGTGAATTCATGTTGAGGTAACGCCATAAAGTCTGACCAACTAAAGGTAGCAGATTTTGCTAAACCCCAAACTCGAAACTCCCATTCCTCAGTGCTGACTTGGGGAGTTTCACCGTAAGTTAATACGGGAAAACCTTTAGCTAAGTGTTGACCAGGAGGAACGCGATCGCCTTCTTCTTTGCCTGGTTTCTGAAAAAATTTTCCTAGCATAGTTAGAGAAAAATCAGTTTTCTCAAGATGTTTACAAGCTTTTTTGCTGAGTTGCCAACAGCACCAAATGTTTTACTCTTTATATCAACTCTTGAATGATAGGTAATGGGTAATGGATATTTCCAATTACTCACTACCAATTTTTTTCGATCTAATGAGCTTATGTAGAGTGGTTATGATTCATAATGCAATCAGGAAAGCTAAGAAAAAGCATTTATCTAGCGATCGGAACTTTGATTGTTGAGCTTGGCAATCAAATCTATCGGTGCTGTTCATGCTTTTCCTGACTGAGAAATTATGATTCTTCTTCCTCTTCTTCAGCAGCCGGATAAACAAATGTAGAACGTCCAGTCAAAATTGACTTGCCCAGAGATAGGGCTTTCTGAGCTTCAACGACGGCTTTATGCCTCCAGGTAGCTCGACGTTTATCTCGTTTTGATTTGGAAGTTTTCTTCTTAGGAACAGCCATGTCAGCAGATATCGCGATTCTTGACAACCTTCTTATTCTAGGCCATCCACTGACGCCAAAGACAACAGTTGAGTCAGGAATAAGTAAGTTGGGTTAGGACTGACGCCACAACGCGGGAACAGCAACAATGACTTTCTTTAAATCCCCCAAGGTACCGAGCCAAAAAAGCTTTGGCTCGGACTTCTAGCTCAACCCGTCATTTTGGCGTTGACACAGCGCTAGCTGCTGGAACTTGATTAGAGTTGTTTTCAAAGAAAAGTAAAGATCGCGCAGTTTTGAAGTAAGTGGCCCAATTTTGAGCATCAGGACGCGATCGCCATTGAGGACGACTTACATCTAATGTCAGGACTGGTGCGATCGCGCCATAATTTTGTACGGACACAATGATGGAAACATCTGTCACCAAGATATCTTGGTCGAAGCTCCTTTGAGCAGCTGCCCTAGCGACCGCTTCCGCTCTCCTGAGAACGGTTTCATAGTTTTCTTCTGGCAGGCGGTCAATAGCTAGATCGACTCTAGCGGTGTAAGCTCGCACAAGCTGCGGTGCGATCGCTTCCATCAAAAACCACGCAGGAACAGTAGATATGAGCAAAACTACTAAAGGAATTATCCGGATTCTTCTGGCAATTTGGCTAATAACTGAAAAGGGAGCGAGCGATGATGGTAGGTGAGCAGAAATTTTGCTCATGACCTTCTATCTCCTTAGTAATGATCTGTTATTGAAATTAGGTAAAGGTATTTTCCGGCTAATTAACGTAATAAAAATTACATTCTAACTTAAGATTCAATCAGAATCACCTAGACTATAAGACATAGGTTAGCTTTGTTTTTTTGGCAAAGCCAACCGCAATTTTAAGACCAGCAAACAACAATAACTGACAAAGAGCGGGATGGCAAATTACTGGGCGATCGCGATTGGTATCAATCAATATCAGTTATTTCAACCTTTAAGTTGTGCCCAAGCAGATGCTGAGGCACTAGAAGATTTTTTGGTGACAGAGGCAGGTTTTCTCCCCAAACACTGTCTAGTTATGACAGATACTTCGCCGCCGATTGGGGATAGATCGACTTACCCGACGAAGGAAAATATTTTGCTGCTGCTTGAAAATTTGGCAGCAACAAGTTGGCAACCGGAAGACTATCTGTGGTTATTTTTTAGCGGTTATGGAGTCAACTACAAGGGCAAAGATTACTTAATGCCAGCAGAGGGCAATCCGGAACTCGTGCAAGAGACCGGCATAGAATTGCGATCGCTAATGCAAAGTCTACAACTTGCTAACCTAAATGTATTGCTACTACTCGATATCAACCGCGCTTTTGGCACTCAAGCGGATGCTCCCGTTGGTGAAGAAACAATAGAACTAGCCCAAGAGCTACAACTGGCGACAATTCTTTCTTGCCAACCAGAGCAATTTTCCCATGAGAGTAACGAACTAGGTCACGGATTCTTTACAGCAGCTTTATTAGAAGCTTTGCGTTCTGGTAATGGCAGCAACTTGGCAGATTTAGAAAGCTATCTCAGCCTGATTGTGCCAAAGTTATGTCACCATCACTGGCGTCCTATCCAAAACCCTGCCACTATCATCCCATCAAGGCAGCAAGTAATCTTGCCAAAATTGGCAATGGAAAGTGATTTTCAGCCGGAAGCGGTGATTTATCCTCAAGAATCTTTTGCTATTGCCCTTGCAGCTCCTCCCCTCGACGATTCCGCTAAAAGTTCAGCAGATCCAGGCAGACAGGGAAAACTTAGTGTGAACTCCTCCCAACAGGCAAAGGGTCAAAAAGTCCAGGAGTCAGGTAGCAGATTAGTTGCCCAGCCAATGGCGGAAACTTCCTTGGGAGTGAATACCAGAGGAAGATTTATCCCCAATTCCTCAAAAGGTTACGTCTCGCGATTGCCAGCGAATCAGCCAAGCATCCCTTTTTGGAAACAGTTTATCTTGTGGGGCGGAGGTAGCTTGCTGGTAGCAGGTTTAATCGCCGTAGTTTTTCTGCGTAATCAAGAAACTTTTAGAATTAAGCAAATATCAAGTGCATCACCCAATGCTACTGTTAGCGATCGCCAGGTTGTGGAGAATTTACCAAGCGCTCGCACTCAACCAGTTAGACTTAACAACCAATCTAACGCCCAAATAGTCTCTAGTTCCCAATCGAAAAAGCGGAATCAAGCAGTATTAGACTTGGCGAAAATGTCGCTTAGACAAACTCAGGCGAGCGATTTGAGCATGGCGATCGCTACAGCCCGAAAAATTCAACCTGGCGAACCACTGTACGAACAAGCTCAGGAGAATATTAAGATTTGGAGCCAGATGATTTTAGATTTAGCAGAAGGTCGTGCTAAACAAAGACAGTATGCCAGCGCTATTGCTGCGGCTCGATTAATCACCAAAGATGAAGCCCCCTACGCGAAGGCACAAGCAGCAATTAACCTGTGGCGCTTAGAGGGTAAGCAGTATGTGAGTAACAAAACTCTTTTAGATGCAGCGAATGCCTTAATTAAGCCCGAACAGGCATCTACCTACAATCGGGCGATCGAAGTTGCCAAGAAAGTGCCGGCAGGTCAACCAGGCTTCGATACTGCCCAAAAATCGATCAATAAATGGAGTGAGAAAATTTTAGACCTGGCAAAGCGCCGCGCTGCCGAAGGAGAACGTAAAGCCGCAATTGCCACCGCAGCTTTAGTGCCAGAGGAGACAGGCGCTTATGAAGATGCTCAAGATGCCATCCAAAAATGGCAAAAGAAATAGTAAAAAAATAATAAAAAATGGTTAGAAGTTAGGAATTAGGAGTTATATTATTGATCCCCGACCTCTTACTCCTAACTCCTAACTTTTTCCTCAGCCTTCATATCTCAGTATTAGCAGTACTGCGATACATCTTCGCCACAGTCGTCGGCTAGATAGCACAACGCTCGGAAACGTAAACCAACCACTTCTTCATATAAGGGGTTGAGCTTGCACATGGGCGGGATGTGAAACAAGGTCTTGCCAAATAATTTGACATCGCGCTCAAAGGGGCACTGAGATGGAATCAGTTTGCACAAACGGTGAGCTAGTTGGCGATCGCGGACTTGAATGTTTTCTACTCGCTGCCGTAGGGGTTGGAGAATATCCCAGTGAGGCTTGGAAGGAGAATGGTTTAGCTGGGTTAATTTATGGTCAGTAGTCTCTGCTTGATTGATTGATACCCAGCTAGCCAGAAAAATCTTTTTTGTGGTATTGTCGAATACCTTCATGGTTAACCCTCTGTGTTATTGAGGCTATTCACCTTTTTGATGAATATATACAACGTGGCAACGAACTTTCCCGGAAAAATCGCGTTCTGACTGCGATATAATGTAATACCTGATTAGCCACTTAAGTCAGAACCTAATTTATTACTACGTCAAGTTAATCGCAAATTTCTGGGGATCGGTAGTGTAATATTACGATCTTGTTCATAACTTGACACAGTTTAAATTTTAATAAAGACATCCATCATTGGATAGGTTTTAGTGTAACATTTACAGAACTTAATATAAGGTCTTTTTGAAAGTATTTTTGCTAAGTATAAACATCAGTAATATCCTAGAAGGCTTTTTTCCTCTCCGTGTTCCCACTTTCTCACGTAAGTGTGTCTTGTTCATCGCTTGCTGAATACGGTAGAAGTAGCGATTTTTGATCGACTAGAATCGATTGCATTTCACTAAACTTAGGTTGGCAGTGCGATTTGAGAATGATATAGTCTGAAGCGTTAAAATTCAGATGAGCTTGCTTATGGGTGTTTCCGTACTCTACAGCGCAATTCCTCCTGGCAGTACCCTGTACGCACGCCTTCAACGTGAAAAGGCACTCAGCATCCTTGTCGTTTATCTTTTCCCCTATGGCTGCGGTATTTTCCGCTTTTTTGAGATTGATCCTGAAGAGAATAATGAAATCCTTGAAGATTTTATCGAAACACACCACGAGATTTTTGGATCTGAACTAGAAGCAGATTGGGTAATTGCTGAATTGCGGTCTGAGTTAAAGCTTACTCGTCAAGCCTATCCAGGGATTGAAGATAGAACAGCATTACTAGAAAAAACATCTGCTGAAATCGAGAAACGTTTGTCGCAGGAGCTATCGAGAAGAAAGGTTGCGAATGCTGATGAGATTGTTGAAAAACTCATGTTCGGAGATCAAACCTTTGCTCCAACTCTGTTATCAACAGAGGAGTCTTTGGGACTTATTTCTCGTGAGCTAGTCAGTGAAGGGGCCAGCATTTTTCGACAGATCGATCCTGAAAAACTGTTTGCAAGAAATGAATGGTGTTTTGAAGACTTCGAGCGATGGAGAAATTTGTATCTTTCAGCAGCCGAGAAAAATGAGGAGATATTGGTTGCAGTTGCTTGAGGCGACAGCAACCCAATACTTTTCGGATAAACCCAACAATCTCTCTTTTGGTTTGGGGGAAAGGTAAAAGGGGAAAGGGTAAAGGTAAATTCAAACCCTTTCCCTTTCCCCCAAAACCCGACAAGTATTGGTCAGCAACCTAACAAGTTAGCTCCCTATGCCGTGTTGAATATTGCAAGATTTAGGCGATGCCTTCGGCAACGTCTTCTCCTTCAGAGACGCTAACGCGAACGACGAACGCAATCAGTATTTTTTTTATTTCACGCAAAGGAACCAAACAATCTTAAGCTGAAAACACCTGCTGGGCTGTCAGGGTCAATTCTGAAAACGTTTGAGAAACAATCCGTTGGTCTTCAATAAACACAGTTTGCTTGTAACTGCTCTGATTTAGTAAACACACAGTTACTTTATTTTCCAGGGGGTCAACAATCCAATACTCGACCACACCCATAGCTGCATACTCAGAGGTTTTTTGGTTATAGTCTCGGTCAATAGATTCAGGGCTTACCACTTCAACTAAGAGGGGTGAAGCAGTTTTGAGGATAGCCGAGGTAGTCTCAATACTTTTTGCCTGTTCATTGGTAATTACACAAATATCAGGTCTTCTAAGTTGTTTATTGGTCAGCACCTCTGTACCGTTAGGGCGCGGTTGTAAAGGCAGTCCCATTTTTTGAATTTCTAAAAAAAAGCGAACTAACAGTAAGGTGATAATCGCCTCATGTTTGCCAGTACCAGGAGGCATTTCTAGCAGCACCCCATCCTCAAGTTCATAACGCTTGTCTGTACCATCATCAAAATTGATGTATTCCTCAAGAGTACTAATTTTTATTGGTGTTTTAGTCATAGCGATCGCCTCCAATAACTATAGGCAAATACAAACCGCTCGGCTTCTGTACCCATGATAAGAGACCATATCTTACATAAAAGCGCAAAGACGTTCATAAAAAATCTGCGTCTTTGCGCTTCTACGTTAAATTGCGATCTTAGCCTATGATGCTACCTGAGCAGCAGTTCGAGTCCGCCGTCTTCTCCCGTCAGCAACTTTCACAGGTGGCTCATCAGGGATTTGCATCAACAAAGTCACAGATGGCTGACATTGCAATTCCCGACGGATGGAACGTTGCAATTCTCGTTCTAAAGTTCCTTGCAATCCACCCCAGTCTATATCTGCTGCTTCACCTTGCTCAGGAGCAAATTCTGTCCAGCGCACAGCGAGAATTTCTTCAATGCGTTGTTTTACCCAGGTTTGTAACAGCGATCGCTCTACACTTGTAACTACACCCCGGAGGTGAGTTTCTGGTTTTGCTAACAGTTTACCATTCCAATCAATGGCAGCTGCGATCGTGATAATCCCTTCTGAGGCCATACGTTGCCGTTCTTGCAACACTTTGGCGCTTACCATACCCGAACTAGTAGTATCCACCAATTCGATACCAGATGGCACTTTACCAGCGACGCGAATCGCATCTTCAGTCAGTTCGACAATATCACCATTCTGAATAATGATCATATTTTCTGCGGGAATGCCCATACTCTGAGCCGTTTCTGCGTGCTTCACTAGCATCCGATGTTCGCCGTGAAATGGCACAAAGAATTTGGGTCGAGTTAAGGCAATCATCAGCTTTTGTTCTTCCTGACAGCCGTGACCGGAGACGTGAATTCCTTTATCTCGTCCATAGACCACTTTTGCACCTTGAATCATCAACTTATCAATGGTGTTTACTACAGCGATCGTATTTCCGGGAATTGGGTTAGCAGAGAAGACTACCGTATCTCCTTGGCGGATTTTAATGTGAGGATGTTCTTTGTTAGCAATGCGGGTCATGGCTGCCATCAATTCACCCTGAGAGCCTGTAGTTAAAATCAGTACTCTTTCATCGGGTAGATTTCGGACGGCGTGCAATGGTTGCAGCAGATTATCTTCACACTTGATGTAACCTAAATTGCGAGCATGAGCAATCAAGTTCAGCATGGAACGCCCGACAACTGTCACTACACGATTCTGTTTCTTCGCAATATCCAAAATCATGTTGATGCGATGGACGCTAGAAGCAAAGGTAGTGACAAATAATCGCCCAGGTGCTTGACTAAATACTCGCTCCAGATTGGGATAAACTGAACGTTCTGAAGGCGTAAATCCTGGCACTTCCGCGTTAGTGGAATCACTTAGTAAACAAAGAACGCCTTTTTCTCCATGTTCTGCTAGGCGTTGCAAGTCAAACTTTTCACCATCCACTGGGGTATGGTCAATTTTAAAATCCCCTGTGTGAATGACAACACCCAGGGGAGTATGAATGGCAACAGTAAAACTATCAGCAATGGAGTGGGTATTACGGATATATTCAACTAAAAAGTTTTTGCCAATCCGCACTACATCACGTGGTAGAACTGTTCTAATTTCTGTGCGATCGCGGACTCCTGCTTCTTCTAATTTACCCTCTAGCATTGCCATTGCTAGTCTGGGCCCATAAATCACCGGGATATCAAATTGCTTGAGATGAAAGGCAATTCCGCCGATATGGTCTTCATGACCATGAGTAACGATCATCCCTTTAATTTTGTGGCGATTTTCCCGCAGATAGGTCGTATCTGGTAAAACAATATTTACCCCATGCATCGCCTCTGTGGGAAAAGCCAATCCTGCATCTAACAGGATAATTTCATCGTCATACTCAAAAAGACAGGTATTTTTACCAATTTCATGTAAACCGCCCAAAGGAATAATTTTCAAGGCGGAATTATTAGCTTCGTTTTTAGCCATTTTCTCCTTAGATTGTTACTTGTGGTTAATTAAGTTGATAGTTAACGAACTTGTATTTAAGACAACATCATCTGTCTCTTAAGCCAGTCCCAAAGCAATCAAGTTTTAATTGAAGATTTCAATTTTTTATTTAATAAAATCAACTGTAAAACTCAAGGATTCATAGTATATCTATCAGTCCTAGCACAGGTTTTTAAATTGCAACTTATGAACAATTATGATCGTTGTTTATATGTATCTTTGACAAGGAGGAGACTACCAGCATTTAAATAAGTTGGTGGTTAAATTAAACTAAGTTCTTTCAGAACCGCTTCTAATTTTTGACTGAGTTCTAAATCAGCTTCACATAGGGGCGGACGAGTTGAACCAACCTCCCAACCTTGAAGTTGCAGTGCTTTTTTCACTGGAATGGGATTTGAAGTGAGAAATAAAGCTTTAAACAACGGAAATAGTTGGAGATGAATGTCGCTTGCTACCTCAACTTTTCCCGCCCTAAAAGCTTGAATCATCTGCTGTAGTTGGTTTCCTACCAGATGAGAAGCCACACTTACCACACCCTTTGCCCCGATCGCTAACAAGGGCAAAGTCATGTAATCATCACCAGAATAAATGTGGAATTCTTTTGGTGTCAAGCGACGAATTTCGCTTGCCTGATCTATATTACCAGTGGATTCTTTAATCCCAACAATATTGCTAACCTCAGCTAACCGGGCAACTGTTTCTGGCTGAAGGTTTTGTCCGGTACGACCGGGAACATTATATAACAACAACGGTAAGTCGGGACAGGCTTGTGCTATTGCCTTAAAGTGCGCTTCCAATCCCGCTTGCGGCGGTTTGTTGTAATAAGGAACAACTTGTAAGGAACCATGTACTCCTATTTTAGACGCTTTTTGGGTGGCTGCGATCGCTTCTTTGGTGGAATTCGATCCACAACCCGCGATTACCTTGGCTTTTCCAGCCACGGACTGCAATACCTCGACAAACAACTGGTATTCTTCATCCCAACTTAGCGTCGGTGATTCTCCGGTTGTGCCGCACATCACCAATGTATCTGTACCGTTGTTAGCTAGATGCGCCGCCAGTTCTGCCGCTACATCATAGTTGACACTACCATCTGCTTTAAATGGCGTAATCATAGCGGTTAAAACATTGCCAAAATCTCCCACCCTTTTTTCACTCCTGATTACCCATGTTTTTATATCTTGGTGGTTCTCTATTGTAATAACCTATCTGCAAATTGCTTTCAAGTGTCATTTTTACTTTGTCATTAGTCCTTTGTCACTTTACCAATGACCAATACTTCGACTACGCTCAGTACAAGTGGCTAATGACTAATAGCTAATGGTTTGAGTAGATTTTTCTCTACTAATAACTCAGCGATTTGTACTGCATTCAATGCTGCGCCTTTGCGGATTTGGTCGCCACATAACCATAATTCCAAGCCACAGGGATGAGAAATATCCTGACGAATTCTTCCCACTAAAACTTCATCTTGCCCTGTTGCTTCAATTGGCATCGGAAAATGATTTGTTCCCCAATCTTCTACCAATTTTACTCCGGGGGAGGAATTTAAAATTTCTCTGGCTTCCTTCGCACTAAAGGGAGTCTCAAATTCTAAATTAATGGCTTCTGAGTGGGCGCGGAGTACAGGAACCCGTATACAGGTTGCAGTGATTCTGATTTGCTGCGTACCAAATATTTTTCGGGTTTCGTTGACCATTTTCATTTCTTCCTCACAATAACCCAAATCGTTTAATGGGGAGTTATGCGGGAATAAATTAAATGCCAATGGGTAAGGCAATATTTCAGCAATCGGTGGTTGTCCTTGTAGTATAGCGCTTGTTTGGGTTTTGACTTCTGCCATTGCTCTAGCACCCGCACCACTAGCAGATTGGTAGGTTGCAGCGACGATGCGTTGCACTGGTTTAACTTTATGCAATGGCCAGACTGCCACAGCCATTAAAATCGTTGTGCAGTTGGGGTTAGCAATAATGCCTTGGTGATGCGCTGCGGCTTGGGGATTCACCTCTGGAACTACTAAGGGAACTTCCGGGTTCATCCGAAAGGCACTAGAGTTGTCAATTACCACTGCGCCCTTTTCCACAGCAACTGCTGCCCAAGTTTTGGATGTAGAACCGCCTGCACTAGCTAGTACTATATCGACATTTTCAAAGGCGCGATCGCTGACTGACTCTATTGGTATATTTTCCCCTTTAAATTGTAGCGATCGCCCAACACTCCGCTCTGATGCCAATAACTTCAAGTCAGCAACCGGAAAATTACGACTTTCTAATAATTCCAGCAACTCTGTGCCTACTGCACCAGTAGCTCCTAAAATAGCTAAACGATAGGATTTCGACAAACTTGCTTCCTCCTTATAAGAGACTTAATCTGCAATTTGGAACAATTGACAATTTAGTTATATTTAAATAGCGATCGCAGTCTGGAAATACATTTTTAATAGGTTTAGATTTTTCTTTAATTTAATATATCTTTATATATTTAATACATTTTTTTAATTAAGTTAAGTGATGTTGCATTTTAAAATAACGGCGATTTTTTCATTGATTTACTATAACTAGATATTATACAATAAACCGCTATTTATCATAAAAAGGGAGATATCTGCATTTAGGGGTTTAACAAGCATCCTTCCTGTAAAGAAACAAATATATTGGCTACAAACGTGCTGACTAAGATGATGAATATACTACTAAATGCAAAAAGCCAGCACAACGTAAAACTGAGCTATGCGGTTAAGTAACAGATGCACTCTCGTACCACACATAACTTAATAATAGCTAGATAATAGCTAGACTCAATACTATAACTTTAATCTGGGGTACTAACCACTCTTTGAGACCAGGATATCACGGCGTTAGCCCACTGAATAATTAATTCCCAAGTTTTAGGTGAGTCAGGAGTGAAAAAGCGAATAGGGTATTAGGTTACAGGGTAGAGGTTACAGATTTTTTTCCTATCACCTGTCATCTTCCCCCTGATCTCAATACCCAATTAACCAAATTGTTATGAAGGTAAAATGTCAAGTCCTTGATAATTGGCAGTAAACTGGATCTTTGCCCCAGGACAAACATCCATCCTTGGATGTCACAAGACCTTTTGGCAAACTCTCATTACCCCTAAGAGACATCAAGCCATAAACGCAAACAATTATTTTATTGCGTTTTGTGTGTACTCGGAGTATAAAATACCAGAAAACTAGAGACGAAGCATGAAAGTTACCCAGGAAAAACTTCCCGCCAGCCAAATTGGCCTGGAAATAGAGATTACGCCGGAAATTACCAAGCAAACTTACGAACAGGTCATTAAAAACTTAGCGAGTACTGCCAATATTCCTGGGTTTCGTAAAGGCAAGGTGCCTCGGCCGATATTACTACAACGGCTGGGTACAACTCGAATCAAGGCAGCGGCGCTGGAAGAACTAATTCAAGATGGCATTGAGCAAGCAGTCAAACAAGAATCCATCCCAGCAATCGGTCAGCCGCAATTGCGCTCCTCCTTTGAGGATTTGATTAGTAATTATGAACCTGGAAAACCCCTGACGATTTCCGCTGCTGTCGATGTAGAACCAGAAGTGAATCTCGTGCAGTACACTGATTTGCAAGTCAAAGCTGAAGAAGTTAAGTACGATCCAGAACGAGTAGACGCTAACCTTGACAAGGAACGTCAAGAATTGGCGACATTGATTCCTGTGGAAGGACGTGCAGCCCAAATCGGCGATATTGCCGTAGTCGATTTTAAAGGTTCATTCGCCAGAGTTGAGGGCGAGGACGAAACAGCTGAACTAGAACCGATTCCCGGAGCCGAAGCAACTGATTTTCAAGTTGAGTTGCAGGAAGATAAGTTTATTCCAGGCTTTATTTCGGGAATAGTCGGGATGAATCCTGAAGAAACGAAAGAAATTGCGGCGCAGTTCCCAGATCCTTATGCTAATGAAGAATTAGCTGGAAAAGCAGCAACTTTCACCGTGACGCTCAAAGAGCTGAAGGAAAAGGAACTACCAGAAGTAAATGACGATTTCGCCCAGGAAGTCAGCGATTTTGAAACCTTAGAGGAGTTGCGCGCTTCTTTGGTAGAGCAATATCAAAAAGAGGCGGACGACAAAACAAAAACCAATAAGCAGGAAGCCTTGTTAACGGAACTACTTAAGCACGTAGAAGTTGACTTACCAGCAACTTTGATTGAGCAAGAAGTGGATGCAATGCTGACTCAAACAGCAATCCGGCTGTCTCAGCAGGGATTGGATGTGAGAAAGCTGTTTACTCAAGATATTATTCCGCAATTGCGGGAGCGATCGCGTACTGAAGCAATTGAACGCATCAAACGCTCCTTATCCTTGCGGGAAATCGGCAAACGCGAATCTATCGAGGTAACACCAGAAGAAATCGCAGCCAGAGTCACAGAACTTTTGGAGCAATACTCAGAGGAACAAGACGTTGATGAAGATAAACTGCGCTCAATCGTGGAAAACGAACTGTTAACCGAAAAAATCATCGATTGGCTCTTAGAACACTCATCAGTTGAACTTGTACCCGAAGGTTCTTTGAGTCCTGCGGAGGAAACGGAAGACGCAGAATCAGATGCTGATGCTGATGCACCTCAGATTGAGGAAGAAAACAGCGAAGCTTCTACAGAAGTTACAGAAGGATAATAAAAAATCCCACAACCAACCATGAGTTCACCAGTCCTGAGTTAAAGTACTGGTGAAATGGGTAAGGTAAGGGAGATGATGGAAGTCGGGAGAGAAATAACCAATGCCCAATGACTTAGGGATTAAGTCAAAATAATTGAATAATTAATAAATTTTCGGCAAATAGTGACACCTGTTATTGCCTAGGCTTGATACTGTGTTACACGAGAGGAAATTATATGAGGCATAATGGTTAATACGTAGCTTATAAAAATTCCATTCGTTGAAAAGGCAGCATCTGCTGCTGAAACATTTGTCCTAAATAATTGTCAAAGAAAGCTTGTATGCTTGAATCGCAGTCGGGAAATTCCCCAATCAGCAACTTAAGTCGAATAAACATTAACTCCCAGTTAAGCAGCCCTAGCAACATCGTGCCGATGGTGATAGAGCAATCTGGCATGGGAGAAAGAGCTTTCGACATCTACTCCCGCCTGCTGCGAGAGCGGATTATCTTTTTAGGAACGCCAATAGATGATGCCGTAGCCAACTCAATTGTGGCTCAATTGTTATTCCTAGACGCCGAAGACTCAGAAAAAGACATCCAACTGTATGTTAATTCTCCTGGCGGCTCCGTCTACGCAGGGATGGCAATCTATGATACAATACAGCAAATTCGCCCTGATGTTGTTACCATCTGTTTTGGATTAGCCGCGAGCATGGGGGCATTTTTGTTGACAGCAGGGGCTGCCGGTAAGCGAATGTCTCTGCCCGACTCCCGGATTATGATTCACCAACCACTTGGTGGCGCTCAAGGTCAAGCCATTGACATTGAAATTCAAGCCAGAGAAATTCTTTACGTTAAGGCTAAGTTGAATCAGTTAATGGCTCACCATACTGGTCAACCCCTAGAAAGAATTGAAGCAGATACTGAGCGCGACTTTTTTATGTCGGCAGAAGAGGCAAAAAACTACGGTTTGATCGATCAAGTCATTTCCAGGCAAAATCTTCCCGTAGCAGGGGAAAACGTCACCATTCTGAAATAAGAGGCTGGTATGTCTAAGTACGACTCCCATTTGAAATGTTCATTTTGTGGCAAGTCTCAAGAGCAGGTGCGTAAATTAATCGCAGGGCCGGGAGTCTACATCTGCGATGAATGCGTTGACTTGTGTAATGAAATACTAGACGAGGAGTTACTCGATACTAATGGTGCGGCAGCACAACCAGCACCAAGAGCAGAGCCACCGGAAAAACGGCGTACTCACTCTGCTAGTATTTCGTTTAATCAAATACCCAAGCCAAGAGAGATTAAAAAGTATCTCGACGAACACGTTATTGGTCAAGACGAAGCGAAGAAAGTTCTGTCAGTAGCTGTTTACAATCACTACAAGCGGCTGGCAGTCATTCAGTCTAAAGCCAGTGGCAAACCTGGGTCAGATGATGCCATAGAACTGCAAAAATCCAACATCTTGTTAATCGGCCCGACTGGTTGCGGCAAAACTCTCTTAGCGCAAACTCTAGCGAAAATCTTGGATGTACCCTTTGCCGTAGCCGATGCGACGACGCTGACAGAAGCAGGGTATGTGGGAGAAGATGTGGAAAATATCTTGCTGCGACTGTTGCAGGTGGCAGATTTGGATATAGAAGAAGCGCAACGGGGAATTATTTACATTGACGAAATTGACAAAATTGCTCGTAAGAGCGAGAACACGTCAATTACCCGCGATGTTTCTGGCGAAGGCGTGCAGCAAGCCTTGCTGAAAATGTTAGAGGGAACGATCGCTAATGTACCACCCCAAGGAGGGCGCAAGCATCCTTATCAAGACTGCATCCAGATTGATACAAGTAATATTTTGTTCGTCTGTGGTGGTGCCTTCGTGGGCTTAGAAAAAATTGTAGATCAGAGAGTTGGCAAAAAAGCAATCGGTTTTGTACAACCGGGGGAAGGCCAATCAAAAGAGAAACGAGCAGCAGACACCCTTCGCCATCTAGAACCGGATGATTTAGTAAAATTTGGCCTGATTCCAGAATTTATTGGGCGGATGCCAATGGTAGCAGTAGTAGATCCGCTAGATGAAGAAGCGCTGATGGCGATTCTTACCCAACCACGCAGCGCCTTAGTCAAGCAGTACCAAAAGCTGCTGAAGATGGATAATGTCCAGCTAGATTTTAAAGCAGATGCTTTACGAGCGATCGCTCAAGAAGCTTACCGCCGTAAAACTGGCGCGAGAGCATTACGCGGTATTGTTGAAGAACTGATGCTGGATGTAATGTATGAGTTACCATCCCGTAAGGATGTGACACGCTGTACAGTTACAAGGGAAATGGTCGAGAAGCGATCGACTGCTGAACTGATAATCCATCCGTCTTCACTACCGAAGCCAGAATCAGCTTAATAGTCATTAGTCACTTGTACTGAGTTTCGGCTGCGCTCAACTACCGCGTAGTCGTTGGCGTGGTAACAGAGCGTAGTCGAAGTGTAGCCTCTCCAAGAGTTGTATTGGTCATTAGTCATTGGTCAAAAAATAAGGAATAATAACCATATACCAGGGACTAATGACAACTGACAAAGGACAAATGACTAATGCCTTATATTAATGTTCGTGGCGTTGAGCATTACTACGAATGGGTGAAAAAACCATCCGGTTCTTTGGTAAAACCAGTGATGGTTTTCATGCATGGTTGGGCTGGTTCGGCTAGATATTGGCAAAATACTGCTGATGCTTTATCAGAGCAATTTGATTGTTTACTCTACGATATGCGGGGATTTGGCCGTTCTGGTGGGAAGCCAACCATAGCCGAAGCAAGTGAAGCTGTCGCCGAATCGGAATCCCCCCAGGAAAAATCAGAGGCAATTGAAGAGCTAACCTATGAATTAGAGGAATACGCTGATGATTTGGCAGCTTTGTTAGATGGGTTGCATCTCCAGCGTGTTTATATTAATGCTCATTCGATGGGCGCTTCTGTTGCCACTTTATTTTTTAACCGCTATCCCGAACGAGTAGAACGAGGAATTTTAACTTGTAGCGGTATTTTTGAGTACGACGAAAAATCTTTTAGTGCCTTTCATAAATTTGGTGGCTATGTAGTAAAATTCCGTCCCAAGTGGTTAAGCAAAATTCCATTTGTTGACCGTATGTTTATGGCCCGATTTCTGCATAGTTCGATACCACATTCTGAGCGGCAAGCTTTTTTGGAAGATTTTCTCGAAGCAGATTATGATGCGGCTTTAGGAACAATTTTTACTTCAGTCAGTAAGGCTCAATCTGAAGTGATGCCGCAAGAGTTTGCCAAGCTAACAGTGCCGACTCTGCTTGTGGCGGGGGAGTATGACAAAATTATTCCAGCCGAGATGGGGCGTCAAGCAGCTGCATTGAATGACAAAGTTAAATTTGTGATGATTCGTAACACAGCGCATTTTCCTATGTTGGAAGATGCGCCAACTTATATGCAACAGGTACAAGAGTTTTTGCAAATTAACACCCCACAACCACAAGTCGGATAACTGCCGGCGGTTTTTTAGACAGTTAAGTGTACCTGTGTGATACCTTGACGCATTTTGTATTGTCGCCTTAACCAAGACTTTTTAATTATTTTACGGAGTAAGGGAGCAAGTTGAATCAACAGCGATCGCAGCAGTGCATTTTTTCGCAGTAGTTCGCCTTGTTTCGCTTCCTCTAATTGGAGCTGCTGGGCGCGGATAATTTCTGGCTGACGTTCTGCTTGGATGTGCGATAGTGCCATATCAATATCCTGGTGTCCGGCTTTTTTTTGCAACAGTGGCACAAGATGATTAGCAGCGACAATCACATCACGGAATGCGAGATTAATTCCTTGGGCACGGACGGGAGACATTGGGTGTGCAGCGTCACCTAGAAGCAGTACTCCTGGTGCGTGCCATTGGGGACAATAACCAACCACAACAGAAAGCCGAATGGGAGATTCGATGGTGTCTGCATGATTACGGAAATGCTCTGCTAGCCATGAGGGGGATAGTGAGGCAAAAATCTCTGCCCAGTTGGCTTGTTTGGAGTCAGTATTTTCGGTTGCCGACATCACCCAAGCTAGATGTAGTTTTCCTGATTCTGCTCCGTGAAAGATGGTAAATACGCGATCGCCATTTACAATAGTACGAAACACATTATCGGCTGCAAACTCAGGGCTGGCGGCAAGTTTAAACCAGAGAATATCAATATTTTTGGGCTGACGTACCAATTCCAATCCTATACGTTGTCGCACAAGAGAATTTCGACCATCTGCCCCAATCACTAAGTCAGCAGCAAATTCTTTCCCATCGCTCAGTACTACACCTGCAACACGTTGGTTACTCCACAGCAAATCTTTGACAGGAATACCCTGAATAAATTCAAATCCATCATTGTTTTGAGCTTCCGAAATAAGTGCTTTGAGTAGCGGTGGTTGTGAAACGAGCGTACAGGGTCGGGTTGCTCCCATTGGTTCATCAACTCGAAACAACTGCTTGTCCCCGATAATAAATTCCCACGCGTCGAGTTGCCGATGGGGAATATGTTCCAACAAGGCTGATAAACCCATTTCCTCTAGGGCATCTAAGCCACTGGGCATTAATCCTTCGCCGCGAAATACACGATGAAAGTCTTTTGCTGCTTCAATTAACGTTACAGCAATACCACGTTTTACAAGGAGCAGCGCAAGGGTTACACCTGTTGGGCCTGCGCCCACAATCACAATCTGCACTATCCTATCCCTCCTGTATCAGTTGCTCTCAAAGATGTTGGTAGAATTATCTTGAGATTAACTTAAACCCAGTTCTCGTTTTAGCAAGTTAATCGAGTTAGCGCCGATATAATTTTCAACCTTAATCAGCTTTGGTGGACGAATAATATCTTCATCAGATGCTTGCACGGCTGCTTGTACTGCCGCAAAACTAGCTTGGTCGCTGATAATGACCTCAGCCCGCTTAACCATTGCCTGAAGTTTATAAGCATCTTTTGGTTGCGAAGTCATCACCAATAGTTCATCGCCCCGCAAACCGTGGAGGATGACTTCTGCGGCTCGTGCAATCCCGGAACTGAGGCTAACTATCCCAACACAGTTTTCTTTTGGTAGGGTTTTCAAGAGGCTAAGTTCTTTGCTGTAGTCGTAGATATCTAGAGGAATTACCCGTGCAGCTTTTGGAGCTGCGATCGCTTCCACATTACTGATAAAATACCGACTGGTGACTACTGTCGCAGAGGTGGTTTTATCTAGCACAGCTGTTAATTCTTCCATTGCTACCAACTGCACTGGAATTTTTAGCGATCGCTCTAATTCATAGACCATCAACTCACCAGCACCCATGTCATAAGATGGCACTGCAACCAGTACCCGCGCACTACAACGCAAGCGCCAGTCGATTTCCGCTAAAAATAGCTCTCTAGCTTGATTCAGCGAACATCCTTGAGAGAGCAACTCGTCAAGTGCTTGCTGGACAACTTGATATGCATCAGGATTTTGTTTGAGAATTGGTGATTGCAGCCTACTACCGCCCTCATGACCTTGGGCACGAACATAAATACCCGAACCAGCCATACTTTCAACAAATCCGTCTTCCTCAAGTTGACGGTAAACCTTACTTATGGTGTTACGGTGTAAACCCGTTTGCATTGCCAGCGCCCGTGTGCTTGGTAATTTGTAAGCCGGGGGATATTGTCGAGAAGCGATCGCAAATCGGATTTGATTAAACAGCTGGGTTGATGCGGGAATTTCGCTGTCTGGCTGAATACGGAATTGAATCATCACCAAACCTCCTGAATACTAAGTGCTAATGAGTGCTGAGTTTTGAATATTAAGTGTTGCTTTTATACTCAACACTTTTAACTCAGCCCTCCTTTTGTGACCAGCTACATTTGCTACATCTCAAATAGGTTTATTTACATATAAAGTTTTTCTGATAGAAATTTCTAATGCGCTCACTATTGGTTATTGATAATTTAATTAGAAAAAAGCTAGGCATACTGGCATAGTTATATCAAATAAACACACAGCTAATCACATAGCACTGGTAAAAATTATTATGACAGAGCAAGCAACAAGTACCACAACGGTTAATCTTTTGCAAGATAATATTCAAGTATCTGCTTATCTAGCAGAGCCAAAAGAACCTGGATCTTACCCAGGAGTTGTAGTATTACAGGAAATTTTTGGTATCAACGCTCACATTCGGGAAGTTACAGAACGGATTGCCCAACTTGGGTATGTAGCGATCGCACCTGCCCTTTTTCAACGGATTGCTCCTGGCTTTGAAACCGGATACACACCCGAAGATATTGAAACGGGCAGAAGCTATGCCATGCAAACTCAAGCCTCAGAGTTATTAAGCGATATTCAATTAGCAATTGACTACCTCAAAAATCTGCCTCAAGTGAAAAAAGATGGTTTTGGCTGTATTGGCTTCTGCTTTGGCGGTCATGTCGCATATCTTGCAGCCACCTTGCCAGATATTAAAGCTACAGCTTCCTTCTACGGTGCTGGAATTACCACTCGCACACCAGGAGGTGGCGCTCCTACTGTTACCCGCACCAGAGAAATTCCAGGCACTCTCTATGCCTTCTTTGGCACAGAAGATGCTAGCATCCCAGCCGAACAAGTAGATGAGATTGCAACAGAGTTAGAAAAATATAAAATTCCTCATCGCGTGTTTCGCTACGATGGAGCTGATCACGGATTTTTCTGTAACCACCGTGCCAGTTATAATCCTAAAGCTGCGGCCGATGCATGGGAGCAAGTAAAACAACTCTTTGGTCAACTAAACTGAAGCATACGCAGCCAAGTTCGTCATTGGTCATTGGTCATTGGTGAATACAAAGGACAAATGACAAATGACAAATGACAATCTAAACTTCAGTTGCACCATATCAAATAACAACTAATCTTCAAAAGTCATGAATTCCGAATCGAAACTTTCTCAAACAGCCAATTCGCCCTTTACAATGGACGATTTTGCCAAAGCACTAGAAAAACACGACTACCAATTTCAAAAGGGACAGCTTGTACATGGCAAAGTGTTCCAACTTGACCATGATGGAGCTTATGTGGATATTGGTGGCAAGTCGTCAGCTTTTCTGCCGCGCGATGAGGCTTCTTTGAGAGCAGTTACCGATTTATCGGAAGTGCTGCCATTGCAAGAGGAAATGCAGTTTTTGATTATCCGAGATCAAGATGCAGAAGGGCAAGTTACCCTTTCTCGAAAGCAGTTGGAAATCCAGCACATCTGGGAACGACTGACCGAAATGCAGGAAAATGCTCAAACTGTGCAAGTACGAGTTATGGGTGTGAATAAAGGTGGTGTCACCGTCGATATTCTTTCTTTGCGGGGATTTATTCCGCGATCGCACCTGGCAGAGCGTGATAACTTAGAAGCACTCAAAGGTCAAAATCTGACTGTGGGTTTTTTGGAAATTAATAAAAACACCAACAAACTTATCCTTTCTCAGCGTTTAGCAACTCGTTCTAGCAACTTCAGCTTATTAGAACTAGGTCAACTGGTGGAAGGTAAAGTTACTGGCATCAAACCTTTTGGTGTATTTGTCGATTTAAGTGGGATGAGTGCCCTACTTCATATCAAGCAGGTAAGCCAGAAATTTATTGATTCTTTAGAAAAAGTCTTTCAAGTTGGTCAGCCAATTAAAGCTGTAATTATTGACTTGGATGAAGGTAAAGGACGGGTTGCTCTTTCTACCAGAGTTTTGGAAAACTTTCCTGGCGAAGTGCTAGAGAATTTTGATGAGGTAATGGCTTCAGCAGAGGCGCGTGCTAATAGAGCTAATAACAAAGCGCCTGAATAGTTTTGAGGTGGGCTGCTTGCACAAAGTATAAATAGTGCGTAGGCGTAGGTAGCTCGTCGTAGACATCACACCTGCTGTATGTAGGATTAATCGGTGAATACTGCTCAAAAATCGATCAAAAATCCAAGTTGTGGGTTATTTTATCACTCCCCCTGCATCTTTAAAGATGTAGGGGGATTGAAAATTAGGAAAACTTTTAACGCAATACGGTTCAGTTAACAAAATTGTAGGTTGTGTGAAGCAAAGCGCAACCCAACAAAGCTTACAGCTATTTTCAGGTAAATAGACCACGCGGTAGGGGCACAGCATTGCTGTGCCCTTACGATAGATGTGGTTCAAATAGATGAAAATTGCTGTAAGGTTTTTGGCGCTAACCCAAGCGTATTGACTTTTAACGAACTCACCTTTCTTAGTACTTTTTCAAGCTAGCATCGAGGGTTTTTAGTAAACACTTTAGTGATTAGAAAATAAAGACTAAAGCTATTACTAAAAAAAATTATTAACTATTAAGATAAACTTGACATCATAATAGCTTCTAGCTAGTAATGTAGGTAAAACAATAATTTTAGTTAGCTTCAGATAACTTTCACTTTGAAGCACATAAATTTTTCTGAGGAAGACGTGTAGGCAATGGCAAAATTCTGCAAGAGGTCTACCGCATAAATATTTTGTGTTACGATTTAAATACTTACCTACTTGTGAATTTAATTATTCCAGTTGAAAAACGCTACGATTTACCGCAAAACTTTACCCAGTTAAATTATATAACTGAAAAATTATTTATGAATGTTAGTACAGATCGGACACTTATTCACCAGAAAATATATGCGAAAGAATTACGTTCACTGATGCCACCTGAAGCATTTATTCCCGATCCAAGTAAGTTAATTATCTTGTTCATTAGTCTGGCGATTTTGATTCTAGGTTGGATGATAGCGGCGCGGTTAGATTCTTGGTCGCCATACCTTTTATGGCTTTATGTACCTTTAAGCATAATTATGGGCAATAGCGTGGTTGTCTTACTATTTAGCACCCACGATTTGATGCATGGTAGCGTAATTAAAAACCCGCGGTTAATCTATATAATTAGCTTTCTAGGACTAACAATGTTGTGGATGCCGCCAACATTATGGAAAGCAGTTCATAATAGAGTACATCATAATCACACTAACGATTTAGACGACCCAGATCGTAATTACTTATATGAACAATCTTCAACCTGGGGAAAATGGATTCAGGATTTATTTGTACCTTCAACTGAAGTCAATCCTATATGGTTCATAGTGGGAATGACTTCTGCTTGGGGAGTACATACTTTTCGTAATGTGACATCTGTGCTATTTTTCAATCATAAATCCGTCGATTATGTTCCTGCTGCATTTACAGTCAGTCCTAAAGATCGTCGAGCGATCGCAGGGGAATTATTGATGATGATCGTCATTCATCTGAGTATCCTCATCTATCTCCAATTTGACCCCATAAAGCTCATACTTGGTTACTTTTTACCGATTGCAATTGGTTATGCTGGAGTAATTTTTTATATTTATACAAATCATTTACTTTGTCGCATGACTAGTGTAAACGATCCACTAATTAATAGTATGTCTTTGCGGGTTTACAAAATATTTGACTTGTTGCATTTAAATTTCTCTCATCACACTGAACATCATATTTTCCCAGGAATGAACTCGGATTATTATGTTATAGTTAGGGATTTGTTAGAAACTCACTATTCTAAAAACTTTAATTTATTGGATGCTGGAGAAGCTTGGTATTTGCTGCTGAAAACTCCCCGGCATTATAGAGATGAAAATACTCTTACAGATTGGTCAGGCGAAAAGTCTGTTCCTTGTCCTACAAGCGACAGTTAAAAAAGACTCTTGTAAATGAATACGCTGCTAAATACTGAGGATTTTGCAATAAATATTGACCATAGTTCAAGCCAGGGAATAAGCCGAAAAAGTCACGATGGACAATAACTAGTACTGTAAAACGGAATTAAAAATGAATCTAACATAAGCATTTCATTGATTTGGAATGGGTGGTTTATTTACGCCGTGTTGTACTAGTTAATTTATCGAAACAATATATAAAGTCGAATTTAATAAGCAAAATGGCATTTGACTTACTCAAACCCCAGTTTGTTTATTCAAAAGCTGTGTTTGCTTTCTCATTTCAGTGTTTTCCGCAAGTAAAATGACCTTTGACTTATTCAAACCCCAGTTTGCTTTCTCATTTTGGTGTTTTCCGCAAGCAAAATGACCTTTGACTTATTCAAACTCCAGTTTGCTTTCTCATTTTAGTGTTTTCCGCAAGTAAAATGACCTTTGACTTATTCAAACCCCAGTTTGCTTTCTCATTTTGGTGTTTTCCGCAAGTAATCAAGCATATCAAGAAAGCAATATGCTTGATTGCTTACTCATACCAGTAATTCTCACAGTTATGACAACTATTTCTTTACGATTACTTTTCTCTATCTTTATCTAATGCTTCTTGGATTGCACGAGGCAAAACCCTTATAATCTTTCTTTAATTGCTTCTTTATTCATTGTTTTGTCTCCTCTGCATCCCCGACATCCCCCTTTTTCGTGTTGCATCCTCCTATTAATCTATCCCTGACATTTACAAAAATATGGGGGATCATTTTCAAAGTATTAAAATGAATAAGGTGTGACTTATTGGCGTGAGACTATCTTGAGTATGGTAACAAAGTATAAAAATATGCTCATATCTCTTTTTAAGTATTACTCAATGGATTTTGAGCATATGAGCATATATCGAGCAGTTTGACAACTATAAACGCTGTAACTATTCAATTTAGGTATTTATATGTTTCTGGTAACTGGAGCAACGGGAGGAATTGGTCGCAGAGTTGTGCGACTCCTACGACAACGAGAACAGTCTGTGCGGGCATTTGTCCGCCTTACTTCGCGCTATAGCGAGTTAGAACATCGGGGTGCAGAAATCTTCATTGGTGACTTGCTAGAAGAAAAAGATATCCAGAAAGCGAGTCAGGATGTGCGGTATATTATCAGCGCCCACGGTTCTGATAGCGATGCTCTATCTTTAGATTACCGCGCCAATATTGAACTCATCGACCAGGCAAAAGCCAATGGCGTAGAGCATTTTGTTTTCATTTCCGTACTGGGAGCCGATCGCGGTTATGAAGATGCTCCTGTTTTCAAAGCTAAACGAGCAGTAGAGCGATATTTAGCAGCTAGTGGCTTAAATTACACTATTTTGCGCCCATCTGGATTAGCATCTAACTTGCTGCCACTAGTAGAACGATTTCGGGAAACGGGATTGTATCTGCTGGTTGGCGATCGCAAAAACCGTACCTCAATTGTCAGTACTGATGATTTGGCAAGGATAGTTGTGGATTCTGTGACAGTTGAAGGCGCTCGCAACCAGATTTTACCCGTCGGAGGGCCAGAGATTTTATTGCGAGAAGATATTCCCCGGATTTTTGGTCGGATTTTCGCCAAAGAACCAGTAATAATTAACTCACCCCTATTTCTCATTGATGGGTTACAGAGTGCATTGGGTTTATTTAATCCCCAAACCCAAAAAGCTTTGGGCACTTATCGTACATTGCTAGCAAATGAATTTTTCTGCACAAAAGATGAAATTGCCAATTTAGAGACAATTTTTAACTTCCAATTAGAGACATTAGACAGTTTTTTGCGGCGCTATTTAGCAGTTTGAATAGTCATTAGTCATTAGTCAATTGTACTGAGCGTTCGCGTAGCGTCTCGTAGAGAAGCCGAAGTATTGGTCATTCGTGAATAATCAAGGACAAATGACAAATGACAAATGACAAATGACAAAGGACAAAAATATATGGTAAATGCTGCTCAAGCACGTCAAACAAAAGAGCGATTCGCTAAACCGGAAGAACAACTTACTTATGAGTTGGGGAAGGCGGTACAGGAATTGCCACCCCTGTACACTAGATTATTAGCGGGAACGATGAGCGCCATCGTATTTGGGACGATCGCTTGGGCGTACTTCTCGCAAATAGATGAAGTAGCAACAGCACCAGGGGAATTAATTGCTTCTACACAGGTAAGACCGGTGACATCTTTGGGTGGAGGGTCAATTGTCGCTGTTAAAGTACAAGAAGGCGATCGCGTTACTAAAGGTCAAATTCTGATTCAAAAAGATCCAGACTTGCAAATAACCGACGTTTCCCGCCTAGCTAAATCTACTAGATTGATTCAAGACGATTTACAGCGTTTGGATGCAGAACGTGTTGGAGGCAAAACTACTGGGACGAAACTGCAAGATGAACTTTTAAGCTCCCGCCTGCAAGACTACCAAGCGCGTCAAGCAGCAGCAGAAGCAGAAGCAAATCGCCAAATAGCACTCATCGATCAAGCTAAAGTCCGCTTGAGTCGATTGCAAGATAACTTAGTTAATGCTAAAAGCAGCTTTGCGAATGCTCAAACCAACCTTGTCAATGCAGATAGCATCCGAATTAAAATTGAAAGTAATTTAGCCCTGGCTCAAGAAAGGGAAAAAAGCCTACGTACTCTAATTACTCCTGGCGCTGTGCCTCGTGTTGATTACCTGGATGCCCAAGAAAGATTAACTCGTGCAAAGACAGAAATCACTAGAGCGCAAGATGAAGTCATCAACGCCCAGAATAGAATCACAGAAGCTCAAGATAAAGTCACATCATTAGAAAAAGATATTGCGGCTCAAGTCCAAGAAATTCGCCAAGCAGAACAAGCTTACAACGCTGCACGCAGTCAGGCCCAGCGTGTAGCATCAGAACGCCAAAGCGAAATTTTGACGCAGTTTAATAAGCGTAAAGAAGAACTGACAACTGTTCAAGGTCAATTAGAGCAGGCGAGGAAGCAACAAGCTTTAGAAACGATTGAGGCTCCCGTAGCCGGTACAATTTATAAAGTCAAAGCCACCAAGGGGCCAGTACAATCGGGTGAAGAATTGCTGTCAATTTTGCCGGAAGGCGAAGAAATGCTTCTAGAGGTGAAAGTTCTCAACCGCGATATTGGGTTTATTCGTCAGGGAATGAAGGCAAAAGTGAAAATGGCGACTTTTCCCTTCCAAGAATTTGGCATTGTGGATGGCGAAGTTATGCAAGTCAGTCCAAATGCAATTGCTGATAAAGAATTGGGTTTAGTTTTTCCAACGAGAATTAAGCTAAATAAACACGCAGTCAATGTTCGGGGTCAAGAAGTAGAATTTACACCAGGGATGGCTGCTACAGGTGAAATTGTCACTCGTAAAAAATCAATTTTGACATTCATCACTGAGCCTGTGACACGGCGTTTCAATGAAGCATTTTCTGTTAGATAGAACAGTCTGTTAGATTAGCCACAAGTAAGGGTTTAGCATTGTTAAACCCCTACATTTATCCACGACAGACGAGCAGTATTGAACTTAACTGCAAATCGCTATAATTTTCAAGCTATACCCAAAAATTTTCTATACTGATCTATTTGTTTTTGCATTCCCTCTAGTAGTTTGGCAAAATCTGGATTATTTTCATCTTGATTGCTATTCACATTGATACTGCCCAGAATCTTCTCATAGTTTTGAAATTGCGACCATAATTCTGGATTTGTTGATATGTTATTACCTTCGCCTGATATCAAATATTTTGTGATTTCTGTAATTGCCTGACCAATCACAGGGCTAAAATCAGAATTATTCCAACTAGCGGTCGTCTCTGGTGTTAGATATCTTGCAGATTCTATAATTCCCTGACCGATTAGAGAGTCGAAATTGGAATTATTAAAACTAGCAATCTTTTCTGGGGTTAGATATCTTGTGGATTCTGTAATTCCCTGACCGATTAGAGAGCCAAAATTGGAACTATTAAAACTAGAGCTTGTAATTTGTGTACTATTTCCTGCGGTTTGTGCAATCACCTGACTCGCTAGAGAGCTGACATTAGAAATTTTAAAACTAGAGCTTGTAGTTTGTGTGTTATTTCCTGCGGTTTGTGCAATCACTTGACTCGCTAGAGAACTGACATTAGAAATCTTCAAACTAGAGCTTGTAGTTTGTGTACTATTTCCTGCGGTTTCTGTGACAATCTGACGTACTTGGGCATCAGTCAGGGTGGAGTTAGCACTAAGCATCAGGGCAACGATACCAGCAACGTGAGGAGCAGCCATAGATGTGCCGCTATAAGTTGCATACTGATTATTCGGAACTGATGAATAAACCTTGACTCCTGGAGCTGTGACGTAAGCGATTGGATTTGTTCCAGAGCGGTTAGAAAAGTCGGCCAAATTATTATTTTTATCTACTGCCCCAACGGCAATTCCCGACTTGGATGCATAGCGAGCGGGATAGTCTGGTGATGAGTCACCATCATTACCTGCTGCCATAACGACAATTACTCCTTTACTGCTGGCATAGTTAATGGCTGACTCTAAAGTGCGATTAGAAGATGCGCCTCCTAAGCTGAGGTTAATCACATTAGCTCCATTATCTACAGCGTAGCGAATACCTTTAGATATGGAACTATAGGAACCAGAACCGGAGCTATCTAAAGCTTTGACAGGCATAATCTTGGCATCGTAGGCAATACCAGTGACACCGTAGTTATTATTTTCTCCGGCGATCGTGCCGGAAACATGAGTACCATGACCGTTGTCATCTAGGGTGTTGTTGTTTTTATCGGCAAAGTTCCAGCCGTAATTATCATCAATATAGCCATTTCCATCATCATCTATACCGTTACCCGCAATTTCCTTAGTATTCGTCCAAATATTATTTTTTAAATCTTCGTGGTTGTAATCAACTCCAGTATCTACAACAGCGACAATAACGCCTTTACCTGTATATCCTTGTGCCCAAACTTCCGGTGCTTTAACCATGTCTGCTCCCCAATTATTGCCACCCAGATCGGGAACATCAGCAAAGGTATTCTGACCAATAGCTCTAGCCACTGCTGCTGCTCCATTAATCAAGCCATAGCCATTAGTGGAGTTATAATTTTGAGTGCTAAAAGTATTAGTAGTAGCGTTATTGCTATTTTCAGATTCATCGCTATTTAGTAACCGCACATCAGCATTTGCTGAGTTATAGCTACTACGTCTGCTGAAGTTGAGGCTGTAGTTATCTTTTGTATTAAAGCTATCTAATGAGGAGATTGAAGTGGCATTTAGCTGTTTCTTTGACAATATATTGTTATTAACATCATCAATGTGCATAAAATTTTTCTCAAAGATAGCAACCGTTTTTTGACAGTTTGAAGTCTTGAAACCTTTACAATAAAAAGATTTCAATGGGTGATTCAAACTTCATTCTCAATAATTACTATGGAATCTAATAACAAAATGCTAATTTTATTACCAAAAAAATTATGATAATTATGGTTTTTATTAAGAGTAACTTTATCGAGTAAATATTAAATATTTGAGGTGTATTAATGGAGACTAATGCAAAAATGATACTAGGATGTCATGGCTCCTTTTATTACTCTCATAACTGCTGCGATCGCCGACTATAAAAAATACAGTTCAGTTAAGGATAATCGTAGGTTGGGTTGAACGAAGTAATACCCAACAAAGCACTAAAAATGTTGGGTTTCGTTCCTCAACCCAACCTACGCAGTTTAAGGTTTTTAGGGCTAACTGAACTGTAGAGGGCTATAAAAGTATTTACACCACCCAGACTGAGCAAGGGTAATTATTAGACTTCTTGGCATTTATCGGGAAAAGAGAAAGGGGGAAAGGGGAAAGGTTCTGTATTGTCCCCTTTCCCTTTAACCTTTACCCTTTTCCCCCTCTTGCAAAAAGCACTTTTGCAAGAGGTCTATTGAAATCAGCAAAATTAAAATGGCGAATGAAGTTATGCTCCATTCGCCAAAGGCTATGCTTAAGTCGCTTTGCAAAGGTTTATCTTTTATGTAGCCACAAGCTTTGAGTTAGTTAAATCTATTAAATGTTTGCTTGCTGCCGTTGATATAGTGACCAATACAAACCCTTTTGTTGCAACAATTGTGAGTGAGTACCACGTTCGGCAATCACGCCTTGCTCTAATACCAAAATCAAGTCGGCACGTTTAAGGGGAGCAAAGCGGTGAGCAATCAGGAACACGGTACGGTTGGCGGAAATTTTTTGCAGGTTTTGCAGCACTTGTTGTTCAGTTTCACTATCCAAGGCACTAGTAGCTTCATCCAAAACTAAAATCGGCGCTTGGGAAAGAAATAACCTTGCCAGAGCAATCCGTTGTCTCTGTCCACCAGATAAAGCTGTACCGCGTTCGCCAACATTGGTTTCGTAACCGTAGGGTAATTGACTAATGAAGTCGTGTGCCACGGCTAATCTTGCCGCCTCTACAACTTGCTCTGCGGTAATGTCGGGACTACCGAGAGTGATATTTTCCAAAATAGAACCGTTAAATAAAAAGTCTTCTTGGAGAACTACACTAACTTGTTGCCGCAGTGAGGCTAAATCGGCACTTTTTATATCAAAACCATCAATCAGGATGCGTCCTGATTCAATTTGATAGAGGCGTTGCAATAGCTTAGATAGGGTACTTTTCCCAGAACCGCTACGTCCGACAATACCAACAAACTGCCCTGGTTCGGCACTGAAAGAGATTCCTCGCAGAATTGCTTCAAAGTTGGGCCGGTAGCGGAAAAATACTTGCTCGAAGGTGATTTGTCCTTTCAGGGGTGGCAAAACTAAGCCAGTTCCCAGTTCAGCTTCTGGGGAGACGTTGAGAATATCACCAATGCGATCTACAGAAAGTAGCACTTGTTGAAGGTTTTGCCACAACTGTACTAAGCGCAAAAGCGGGCCTGTGACTCTACCAGACAACATTTGAAATGCAACAAGCTGTCCAATTGTGAGCTTTTGTTCGATGACTAACTTGGCTCCAAACCAGAGAATCAGCATGGTCGACAAATTAGTGAGAAAGTCACCAATGTTGCTGCTGATATTGGAGGTGGTTGAAGCTTTAAAACCTGTGCGAATGAAGCGGGCAAATAAGCCTTCCCAGCGATCGCGGGCTACTGGTTCGGCTGCGTGAGCTTTAACAGAGTGAATTCCGGTGATTGTCTCTACTAGAAACGATTGACTATCGGCACTCCGGTTAAAGGTTTCGTTGAGCCAGTTACGCAGAATTGGTGTTGCAACTATCGTTAGTGTGGCAAATAGTGGCAGTACTGCTAAAGCCACAAAGGTGAGTGGGACGTTATAGTAAAACATCAATGCCAGATAAACCACAGCAAAGATGCTATCCAGAATCACAGTTAATGCTGTACCTGTGAGAAACTGACGAATTTGTTCGAGTTCCTGGACTCTTGCTACTGTGTCTCCAACGCGCCGCGACTCAAAATAAGCCAAAGGCAGACGCATCAGATGGCGAAATAGCTGCGCTGATAAACTTAAATCCAGACGACGAGCTGTATGGGTAAAGATGAATAGGCGGAGAATACCCAGTATGGATTCAAATATGGCTACGCATAAAAGTGCCAGCGCCATCACATCGAGAGTCGGCAAACTCCCCTGCACCATCACTTTATCAATGACGACTTGGGTAATTAGCGGTGTTGTTAACCCCAAAAGCTGCAAGGTAAAAGATGCTAACAATACTTCCGTGAGCAATCCCTTATACTTCCAAACTGCTGGGGTAAACCAACTGAGGTTAAATTTTTCTTGCTGGGATATGAGTTCTACTTGCCACAATTGTCCATCCCAAGATGCCTCAACTATCGACTGCGGCAAGCTTTCACAAGTCCGTTCGGGATTTAGAGGGTTAGCGATAATTAAGCGATCGCCTTTAACTCCATAAGCCACCACCCAGGATGGACTCTGGGGTGAGTCAGAATTCCACAGCAATAAAGCTGGAAATGACAACTGTCGCAACTCACTCCAACTCACTTGTAAGCGCCGCAACACTAACCCTAACTTTTCTGCTGCTTCCACAACCTGTTTTGGGCGTTGTCCTCTGAGTTGACGCTGCACCCATTCCAGTTGCACAGAATTTTCTAGTTGTTGCGCCACCATTGTTAAACAGGCAGCAGCGGTATTCCAACTGGCAACAAACGGATAAATTGCAGCGATTAAATTGGCGGCTGGGAGTCCTTTTTGGGGTTGGAGGCTGTGGGGGCTGGAAGTCCCGTCTGAGGCTGATGTTACCGAAGGAGTGCTAGAGAAGGAAAATGTCTCCCTTTGTCCTTCCATCTCTACTGGTAATGCTTGCCAAAATTCCTGAATTTGTGGGTGAGAAAATTCTGCCCACAACGCAGTTTCCCAACAAACTACTACCACTTCTTTACTAGCAGCTACAGCTTTAAAATCCGCAGACAGCTTTTGGAAATCGCCAAACCAATCTCCTGCATCTAGGGCGGCTATTGGTTTGCCAACGCCCTCTTCTCGCAAGCGGACTTTCCCAGCCACAATTAAAAATTGATAGCCACCGACATCGTTTGACCAGATTTTTTCTCCAAGACGATACTGGCGGGTTTGGCACTCATTTTCCAATCGGGATTGTTGTTCGGGAGTCAGCCAGGATAGCGGTGGCTGATTCCAAGGCAAAGAAGCTAGCACTTTTAATCGTAAAGATTCATTATCCAGAGTTTTTAACTCACTTGTAACTTGACTGTCAGTTTTTGAATTTTCTCTGCTAGCCATTTTTCAAACAACTCATTTTGTAGTGCTTGCTGTAGTTGAGTATCTTCTAAAGACGCTGGTAGAAATTGTTCTACTCGAAACAAACCATAAGGCCCTTCTCCTTGGGGAGAGTCTTTGCCAACGATTTCTATTGGACCTATCAATTGTCCAGGACTGGCTACATCAATAGCTGCCCGTAATATATCCGGCATACTACCTCGGCTGACGATTCCCATCATGCCATTCACAATTCGGTCATCTGAAAGAGAATACTCTTTGGCTAGTTGCTCAAAACTACCTCCTTCTTCTATTTGGGTTTGGAGTTCGTCTGCCAATTCTCGATTATCAACAACAATCCGGGAAAGTACTACCCGATCCAAGAAAATCTTGCGTTCGATAAAATATTCTGGGAGTTTTGTTTGTGTGACTACAGCTTTCAGCTTTTCTAACTTGTAACCAAAAGCAACCGATGTGTGAAAAGTAGCGTAATCTGTGTTATTTGTCTTTAACCATTCTTGAAAACTTTGGGGGTCAGTGAGTTGATTTTTCAGCCTAAAGTCAATAATTGACTGTTCAGTTATTGCGGTGCCAATTTCAATATCATCTCGTGTTCTGATTTCTTCCTCAATTACGTACTGCCGGAGAATATCTCCAATGAACTGTCCCAATTTTCCAGAGGCTTGCAGGTACTTTACTGCTTGCTCTATAGAAATTATTTGGTCATTAATTGTCAAAAATGATAAAGATTCCATGAACTAATTATGTGAAAATGGTTAAACACTTATAGAACTTTTAAATTAAATCATATAGAAATCATCTGGTCATTCATGGATAAATACGATAAAGATTCAATGAACTAATTACATCTAAATGGTCAAAAAATTATATAGCTAGTAAATAAAATAATTTGCCACGATCACTTTTACAGTATAGTGGGGACAAAATCAGGATTGAAAATATTAGTGGTGGCGCAGTAGTAAGGCAAATAGTTATTTTTTACCAATGCCTTTCAAGAGTGCTGAGTGGGGAATCTGGAACTGGTAACGGCCTAAATGCCCCACTTAAACGAGTAATTGTAATTATTTATTCTCGTCAGTCTAGTTAATGAAAGTTATCCATGTCCAAGCAAGTAGCACAGATGCGATCGCACCAATTAATGTATTAAAAATATTTACTACTTCATTGGTCAGCCAGGTATACTTAGATTGCAGTGTTGCCCCAATCACACTTTCTAGGTTAGTGGCAATAAATGCTGCCAGTACACACCAAACTACTCCCAATAGATCGATTAAGCCAACTCCCCAACCCACAAATGCGATCGCTACAGAAGCCACGATCCCGGCTAAAGTTCCCTCCAAGCTTACCGCTCCTTCTGTGCCGCGAGGTACTGGTTGGAGTGTGGTAATCAAAAAGGTACTTTTACCATAAGCTTTACCGACTTCGCTGGCAGTAGTGTCAGCTAGTTTCGTACTGAAACTTGCTACATAGGCTAGTAATAATAGAGACTGAAGACTTGTACTGAGCGAAGCCGAAGTATTGAGGATTAGCGACTGGGGATTAGGTACGAGGAATCCCGAATTTATTATTCCTACTCCCAAGGCACACAGTGCCCCAGTCAAAGCCGAACCCCAGACATTTTCTGGGCCTCTTGCCCCAGAACGCTTTTCGGCAATTCCTTCTGCCTCCTTCTGCGCCATCCCGATGCGGGTAACGCCAGAACCAACCAAAAAATAGAACATTACTACTGCATATCCTTGCCAGCCTAGAGTTACCCAAATTAAGATGGCCAAAAACCAGGCGTGGAATAATCCAGCAGGGGTAAGTAGCTTTTTCGGAGCAATCCAAGCTAAACCCAATAAAATTGTGTTTAATACTACTGCTACTAACCAGGGATTTACAGAATCTATTGAGGATGACATCAGCAATTAATTATGAGTAATTTTGTCTGAATATCAACAGAATAACGAATTTATGATGTTTAGTGCTTTATTTTTGAAACCTCTCTAAGTAAAGTAATATGTTTGTATTATTAAGTAAATTGCGTAGGCATCGCTCTGAAAGCTGAGTGTCAAACCATCGATGATGTCTTAGATATACGCTGTAATGATTAAACAAAATGCAAAACTTCTTTTGAGTTAGGTAGACTCTTCTCCGTAGCCGCAGAGTACAGTGGCGGAAGTATTACTCAGTCCCCAATCTTAGTAATAAGGATAAAGAATATAAGTTAATGTCAATAAAAACTGTGTCCAAGTTAACCACAATCAAAACTTAATAGCATAAATTGTAGATAGCATAAATTACTAGTATTTTTCACATAAGCTATGAGCCAAACTTTATTCCATCTAGCTTTTCCTGTAACTGACATTGCCCAAACAAAAGCATATTATGTAGATGGTTTGGGCTGCATTCCTGGTCGTGAAAACCACCATGCCCTGATACTCAATCTCTACGGTCATCAATTAGTGGCTCATGTCACCAAAGAACCTTTGATACCGCAAAAAACTATCTATCCCAGACACTTTGGGCTAATTTTTACCCAAGAATGTGACTGGCAAGACTTACTACAAAGGGCACAACAACAACAGCTACTTTTTCGTGAAGAAACCAAAAATCGCTTTGTCGGTTCTCCTCTTGAGCATCGCACTTTCTTTTTAGAAGATCCCTTTTATAATCTCATGGAGTTCAAGTATTATCGTCACCCAGAGGCGATTTTTGGGAGTTACGAACATACGCAAATTGGGGATAGAACTTAAAAAATTAAAAATTAAAAATCAAGTGATGCAAGCGTAACAAGCATCCTGGTTACTAACTGGATTTTTTATTCAGCAAGGGTAGCTTAATAGGCTTTGCTAAAGCTGCTGTGACTGCCGCTAAACTCCTGGAGTCTGTTAGCATCCAAGGGTGTAGAGTAACTGGTACTATTACTTGGCTTCCTACGGACATTTGTGAACTATTTGCTGGGACAATCATTAAATCATAAGGTGTCCAGATAGACGTAAAATCTAGCTGCCCCAACATTACAGCATCAGAATTTAAATCCTTGAGAAAAATGCTGTCGGGACGCATTTGTAGGCAACCAGGACGCCCAGAACCATAAGCAACCACAGTTCCATGATGGGGCGAAGAGATGGTAATAAACCGCTGCACGCGGTTAATTCCTCCCAATCGCTGAACATAGTAACGGCTGACAATTCCTCCCATACTGAAGCCGATTAAATCTAGGCGTTGTTCTGGTGCAAAGGTCGCTGTAACATAATCTGCTACTTGTTTTGCCAATTCATCAAGACCCACTACACCATTATTAGGAACCAGATTCAGAGAATGTACAGACCAACCCTGTAATACTAAGTGAACCGCCATTTTCTGGAAAACTGCCCTCGTATCGTCAATGCCGTGTATTAACAAAACGGGATTGCGTTGTTGATTTTCAATGTTCATTTACAAAATCTAACTGAATTAAAGGGTGTATTTCACTTTTGTAGGTACATACTGCTCTACAAACTGAAGCTATTGCTTTTCGGATTCTTTCTTTATAAAGATATTGTTGCAAACAAAACTGAAATGCTTTAAAAAATAGTTTGTATAAAATTTAACGAATTAATCTTGCCATTTGCTATTCGGCTATGACACTCTTCCCACTGGATGAGAGCAAACTGCTTGTTTAACTTCAATTGGGTATTTACCAAACAAAGAAATGTTAATTCTTGTAAAGCTTGCTTTCAGAATCTTGCTCTTAGCTACAGTAAAATTTAATAATTAGTTCTCGGTGTATGCAGGTTGCAAATGCTTGCAATAGAACATTTTGCCCTGTGGTTTTACTACAATGTTAATTAAGCACAAGCCTATAAGGGTTGTCACCAGAGCGAGGTGACACTAAGTAGATACTGTAACATTTTGTCGTAATTTTTAACAATTACGTTCGAGTTACAAATATAAAAGGTAAAAGGCAGGAGTAATTGTAATGGATTTTATCAAAAAGTTAATTTCGGGTATTCAGGGTTTTCTTGGCGGTATTTTGGGTTTCATTACCGGATTGTTACCAGGGAAGAAAAAAAGCAACGGCTACTTCTTAGAATTGGACGAAGCCAAAGATGCTGCCAAAGATGCTGCTAAAGAGGTAGCATCGAATGCAAAGAAAGTAGCAGAGACAGTTACATCCACAGTTGCATCGAATGCTAAGAAAGTAGCAGAGACAATTTCATCAGAAGCACCAACTCCATCTAAACCAGATTCATTGAATGGAACAAAAACCTCCGCAGCTAAGGCTAAGGAAAAACCAGCTAAGGAAAAATCAGCTAAAAATCCCAAACCAGCCGACGTTCAACTAGTCCAGACTGCTGAAGGTCTTAAAGTTGAACCGGGCAAAAAAGCAAAAGCCGCAGCAGCTAAAGTACTCAAAGAACAGCCTACTGAAACAACCTTTGCACCAAAATATCTTGCTCCTTCGACTACTAGCTCTAATGGTCGTCGTCGTCCAGGAGCGAATATGAGTGCTTATCTAGACATGGCACGTCAGATTAAAACACCTAAATAATTCATAGAGACCGTAAATTTACGGTCTCTATAGATTAAAGATGAAGATGCAAGGTTAAGATAACTTTGCCAGTTGTAGATGGGGTAACTCTCCAAAGTAATAGCGATCGCTTAATTTTCTCCACTACAACTGGATCTTTTAGGGTAGAGGTTTCCTCATTCAAAACTACCCGTTCTACCCGACCTTTATTGACGGTGAACTCAAAGACGATTTCACCACTAAAGCCTGAAGGAAAGTTTAATTGCTGAAGGTGTCTAGTTAGGTCAGCAATTTCTGTATTATCCAAGCCAGTGACGCTGATGACCTCTAACTGATGGTTTATGGCTGCGTCTAATATTTCATCTTGTACCATCTCCTCTAAATCAAAGCTCAAAGATATCTCGACTTCTTTGGGTACTGGAGATTGTGGCGATCGCTTTTGCCGAAGAAAATCTGGAGCTTCTTCTGAAGCTGGCGCTGATGGCATTGAGAGTGATATTTTATGTGCAGCCGAAGCTTTACCAAACCTAACTGCTTCGGGCATTTCCACTGGCACTTGCATAGACAGATATTCGCTTCCTGGTTCAACCTGCACGTCATCGCTGACAGCCACAAAAGCGGTGTATTGAGAAAGAAGTTGATAAGTTAAGGCTGTTTTTGTAACTGCTTCTACACCAGCTTTAGTTTCAAAACTCACCATTTGATTCATCAAGTATTTGATGCGAGCGCGTCCCCACAACTGCGCCACAGCAAGATTTCCTGTTTCCTCAAATATCAGGTTAAACATTTTTTCATAGTGCTTACCGCCCGCAGCAATGCCGGAGATTTGTAGATTACCTCCAACTCTATCTTGTTTGCGACCAAACAAAACTAATGGTTGTTCGCAAAATAAATCAGGCGCTACCTTTGGGTAAATCACAGGCGATTCTGTGTCACCTTGCCAAGAAATTTGAATATTTGTGAGTACAGGATTGTTAATTTGCCTGTAAAACTTTTCGGCAACTTCTCTCGTGGGTTCATCATGACGAATAATTGTGGATATTCCTCGGCCAATTTCGGCAATGCGATTCAGTAAAAAACGGTTAACTGAACTACCAGCACCAAAACTGTAAAGGCGATTTCCTGGTTCTAGATGCTGTTGTACCTCTGCCAAAATCTCATTTTCGTTACCGATGTAGCCATCGGTTAAGAGTACAACGCTGCGTAATCTTCCGACTGGTGTAGGGAAATTTATGGCTGTACGAATGCCACTGAGCATTTCTGTGCTGCCATCAGCTTGTAAATTGTTAATGTAAGCGATCGCTTGGGCACGATTTTCTGGTGTATTTGGCAGAGGTGTTGGCGATAACTGTCTGACTCTATCGGAAAAATCGATAATTGTGAAAGTATCGTTGGGATTCAACCCATTAATAAATCGCCGTATCAATTCTTGGCACTTTTGCAACGGATCGCCAGATTGGGAACCAGAAGTATCCACCAAAAATACGACATCTTTGGGGACAATCTCATCAGTGGAATATTCCAAAGCCGGAATCAGATATATGGCGAAATGTCCGCCGCGATCGTCGGCTTGGGTTAATACTGTAGATTGAGTTTCTTGACCAGAAACTTGATAGCGGAGAATTAAATCTTTATTGGGAATTGTATCTTCTCCAGCTAACTGAATCCGCACAATTTGACCTGAGTGTTCAATTTTTAATTGATGGGAAGGAGAACGCACTTCCGAAATTGGTAAACCTGCATCAATTTCTACTGTGACATTAATATTGTGACGCGAGCGCGTTCCTTCTAAGACTACAGGTGGTGTAATGCGCGAAGCATCAGGAACTTGGTCTGTATCACCGCTACCATCTATCGGCGTTCCCGGAATATATCTTGGTCCTACAACCATCGGGAAAATAAATTCGTAGTTTCCTGCCTCAAATTTTAAACTTTCGGTGTAACGAATTGTGACATCAATTTGTTCGCCAGGTTTGATGTTAGCCAGAGATTGGGTGAAAATGTTGTCTCGTTCCTGTTCTAGAAGTCCGGCGGTGCGTCCTTCTTGTTTTGCCTTTTCGTAGATGGCTACAGCTTCTTCACGTTTTTTAATATTACCTTTGATGATGCGATCGCCTATTTTTATTTCCATATCATCCACCGCAGCCTCATCAGGTAACGGAAAGATATAGACTGCTTCTAAAGGCTGCGTGAAATGATTTTCAAAACTTTGGATGACCTCAACTCGTGACAGATTACCTGCAATTTTTGCTAGAACTTCTGTGTGCTTGAGCGGAAAAATTACTTGCTCTCCTTGAGGAGATTGGACGTACAAGCCTCCTAACTTTAGGTTTTTAGCACTTACTGTATTCATAGAACACTCCTATTTGATTTGTAAACTTACTTCTTAAAGTAGGTAAGAAGTAACTTAATTACGAATTACGAATTATTTAACAAACACCAGTCCACTATACAAATGAAAAGCTGAATCCCAATTGGTCTGTTCCCTACGAAACAGCTCGATGTGAGACTTGATGTGACTCAATATTTCTGTTTGATCTAATGTTGTATCTGCAAAAGACGCGAAATCTGACCAGATTTTCACTTGAGGTAGTTGCTGGTCAATCCAACTTGATAAACTATTCCAATTAATTCTGATTGTATTTTGGCTAGCTTGAGGAATGATTTCTAAACCTTGCTGAAATTCATAGCCGTTATCATAAAATCGGAGAATGGAACGTCTACCAGGTATGTGTAAATCACAAAACTGAGCATAGTCTTGTGTTTGAGTTTTCCATTCCAATTGATGTCGGGCATCAACATCTACAACTTTTTCAAAAATAGGCAAAAGTCCTATTACTCTTGCTGTGACTTCTGACCAGTCAAAGGTGAGAGAACCAAGTTGATTGACTTCGTTACGACAAACAACGGTAGCTTGTGGAGTAGATGCTTGGAAATGTTTGACTTGATAAACTTGAATTTGCTGAATTTGCGCTATTGTTGCCCAAAAGCAAGGAATACCAGCCTGCTGTAGCTGTTTGCCATAAAATTTTAGTTCTCCTACTTGGCCAGTGCGGTACAATCTCCAGCCACGACTTGGCAGTATTAATCGTGCAGTATAAGGGTCTAGCTGCATAATCTGAGCAAATTTTCGAGATGCTTCTGTTTTCATCTCGGTACTGAGTGGTTCTAAAACTAGTACGCCAAGTTCGGTGTTATTTGGTTCAGATTTTGCTTGGGAAATAGCTCTTTGTCTTTCTTCTAGTTCAATTTCTTGTAGCCGTCGCAAACCTTGGCGTGCGAGCGTTACTATTTTGGCGTTCCTTGTATCTCGCAGCAGTTGCCGATAAATTTTTTCTGCATCTTGGTGCTTTTGAGATACTTCATGTAGCCGACCGAGATAATATTGTACCCAAGGATTTTCGGGTGATTCTTTTTGCAGCTGTTTGAGTAATTTAGCTGCTGTTTGATAGTCTTTATGCTCAAAGGCGATCGCAACTTGCTCAATCATCACTTACTTTAAATAGACGCTGGAGTGATGTCTCGCGCAAAAGTAATTTTGCGTGAGCTATAAATCATTTATACTTCACAAGCTGCGGTAATCAAGGATAATGCTACTACTGGGGCTGTAACTGCTCTCAGGATGCGGCGACCAAGAGAAACAGGTTGAAATCCAAATGCGATCGCATTCTCAATTTCTTCTGTTGTCCATCCCCCTTCTGGCCCAGTAGCAATGACAATCTCCTTGGAGATGCTACTCAGCACTTTGCTTAAATGGGGATACTCTCCACGAGCCTCACAAATGTAACGGTGACTTGTCTGATTCGCGGTGACGCCAGTATTAAAAGCAACAGGTTCTAAAATTGTCGGCACAAAAGAGCGCTCTGACTGTTCAGCGGCTTCTGCAGCGATGCGCCGCCAGCGTTCAAGCTTTTGAGGACTAGGATGAAGCAAAGTGCGATCGCTCAATACTGGTGCAATACAAGCTACTCCCAACTCTGTACAACACCGCACTACTTCATCAAATCCATTACCTTTGGGCAACGCCACCATCAGCGTAATCGATACAGGTAATTCAGTTTCTACTAAAAGCGGTTCTAAAACCTCTGCTTGTTCCCCTGCTAACTGCGCTAACCACCATTTTCCCTTACCATCCATTGCAATAAAGCGATCGTCTTCACGCAAGCGCAACACACGCCCTAAATAATGCTGTTGTTCTTTGGTGAGCAAAATTTGCCCTTGTTGAAATTGGGAGGGTGCGATCGCTATTCTTTGCAGTTGAGACATGGGATTTTGGAATTTTAAGAATATCAAATCAAAGATGGACACAGATAAATCCATCTGTGTCCATCATGGTTTAATTATTTATTCGGCTTACGAAAGATTCTGGAAGTAAGCCTCTAGCGCTTCAGTCACTAACTGAGTCATTGGCTTACCTTGACTTTCTGCTACTTCCTTCAACTTGCTATAAACCTCTTCTTTCAAATTCACCCGATGGCGCGATTTGTTTGCACTATTAGCTGTTTGGGGTTCGTAGCTAGCAGCAAATTCGCGGATGCTATCAAAACCAACGCGATCGCAAAAATCACCAAAGCTTTCCTTTGATTTCCGAGATTTCTTAAAGTAAACAAAAATCGGTTCTAAAAAGGTTTCCAAGTCATTATGGTGCAGCTTTTCTATGTAAGGTTGTGCCAGTCGAGTCTGATTTGGCGAACCCCCTAACCATAGTTGGTAAGATTCTGGAGCGCTACCGACAAAAGCCAATTCTGCCAAGTAAGGACGAGCGCAACCATTGGGGCATCCTGTCATCCTTACCACAAAATGTTCTTTTTGTAAACCTAATTTATCTAATAGAGCGCGAATCCGCTCCAAAATACTTGGTATTGCGCGTTCTGATTCCGTGATTGCCAAGCCACAAGTGGGTAAAGCCGGACAAGCCATTGCATACCGCACTAAAGGTTCGATTTTACTAGGGTCGTCTCCGACACCGTGACGGCTGAGAATGTCTTGAATAGCTTCCTTGCTATCTGGTTCGATATCGTAAAAAATCAGGTTATGGTTGGGTGTCAGACGGATGGGTAAGTTGAACTGCTCGACAATTTCCCGCAAGGCGGTTTTCAGTTGAAACGAACCTTCATCCTTGACTCGACCATTGTCAATGGAAATTCCTAAGAATAGCTTGCCATCACCTTGTTCGTTCCAGCCGAGGAAGTCGTGAAATTTAAAGTCTGGCAGTGGTTTGAAGGCTTCGACTGGTTTGCCGAAATATTCTTCAACTTGGGTGCGGAATTTATCTACGCCCCAGTCGTTGATTAGATATTTTAATCTGGCGTGACGACGGTCGGTGCGATCGCCATAATCTCTCTGGGTAGCAACAATCGCTTTCACTATGTCGTAAACGTCATCTTTCGCCACATAACCAATGGGGTCTGCTAACCTAGCGAAAGTTTCTTCTTTACCGTGGGTTCTACCTAAACCACCACCAGCAAAAATATTAAATCCTTCTAGCTGTTTCTTTTTATTAGTAATTACTACCAACGTTAGGTCTTGGGAATATAAATCAATCGAATTATCCCCTGGCACCGTCACGCAAATTTTGAACTTGCGGGGCATATAGTGCGTGCCATAAATTGGTTCTTCGTTGTCATGGATAATTGTGCCATTCCCGTTGCGCTGTCGTGCTGCCTTCACCTCTGGGTCTTCTTCAGCACTAATTGCTTTTTCCCCATCTAGCCAAATTTCGTAATAAGCGCCTGTTTGCGCTGAGAGTAAGTCAGCAATATTCTGGGCATATTCCCAAGCATACTGATACTCTGGACGATTCTTAAAAGGGGCTGGTGGTGCCATCACATTGCGGTTGATGTCGCCGCAAGCTCCCAAAGTCGAACCCAGGTTCTTGACAATCGTGGCAATTGCTGATTTAAGATTTTTCTTTAAAATACCGTGTAGTTGGAAACCTTGACGGGTAGTTGCTCGTAACGTGTGGTTGCCATACTCATCAGCTATTTTATCTAAAGCTAGATACAGCTGCGGCGGTACTAAACCACCGGGATTTTTTGTCCGCAGCATAAACTGGTAATCTTTTTCCTGTCCCTTGGTGCGGTTGTCGCGGTTATCCTGCTGATAAGAACCGTGAAACTTCAAAAGCTGCACCGCATTTTCGGTAAAATGCGTAGTGTCTTGAAGAATCTCAGTTGCTACAGGTTCACGCAAAAAATTACTATTTTCCTTGATTCCTTCTACTTTGGAAGGCTTACGGGTTGCGATGGGGGAAGGAGCAGATTTAACCATTAGACTTGTATAGTATTCTCAATAAAGCATTAGTAGACGCCGAATCAGCACCCTTCGGCTATTTGATCCCCGGTAATCCGGCCGGAATAATGAGGAATATTTTAATTTTATCACGGCAAAAGCTGGCTTTGTCAGTGATGTAATACTTAACAAAACCAGCTTTTTGGAGTAGTGAGTGAAGAAGTGCTGAGTCCTGAGTACTAAGTAAAGTATAAACTGACTGAGGACTCAATAATCTTTTATTTGAAACGATAACCAATACCACCATTGATGCTAACAGCAGAAGCATCGCTATTTTGGTAAGCACCAAGTCCTACTTTGGCATTAGTGTAGACGAGGAAGTTATTAGCAACTTCCGATTCAACACCAGCACCTACCACTACTGAATCTTTGTTACCTATAGGAGTTGGTGAGCCATCTTTCTCAACAAAAGAATAACCACCAGTTAAATAGGCATTAGTTTTATTAGCGATAGGCACATCCACAGAAAGTTCTGGAATTATGGCACTTGTTTTATCACTCCAGAGGACATTACCGCGTGCAGAAAACGGCGTAGTTCCTAATTTCACGCGACCTGTGACATTACCACCAAATGTGGCATCATCGTTGATGCCTTGTCCGCCACTGGTAACGCCAGCTGCAACACCAGCACCAACATAACTAGCATCAGTACCCTTTTTAGTTTCAGCAGAAGCTTGGCCAGCTGATAGAACAAAAGGAGTAACTATTAAGGAAGACAATGCAGAAATTGTCACGAAAGACTTGAGTAAGCGTTTCATAATTTTTACCAAACTTTGTATTTTTTACTTGTATATTCCAGGTCGAAAATAAAGTGATAATGTTCCAAATGATTCCTAAATTTTATTAAAAACCTGTTGTTGTTAATGTATAACGCTTACAGGATAGCTATCCCTTAAATTGATAAATAAGTTGTTATAATTACATCTCAATGTCTTCCCATTCTATCTGTTTGTTCCCCAATAGACGCTTTTAAAACTGTCACAATATTTGGAACTAAAACTAAGTCGGGATATGGTAAATAAAATACCCAATTAATAATTTTTGCCGAGCTTTTCACAGATGATGAAAAAGTAGGCTGTAACATCTGTTGCAATAAGCTATAGAGGGAATCTATAAAGTTAATTTTGAGCAATTCTCGTGGAGATTGAATAATGCTAACCGCTGCAAAAACGTTGTCTGGTTTGATGGGTTTATGTGTCGGTGATGCGTTGGGCGTACCAGTGGAGTTTACTAGCCGTGCTGAACGAGTAAAATCTCCAGTGACAACGATGTTAGGTTATGGCACATGGAATCAACCACCAGGAACTTGGTCAGATGACAGCTCCTTAAGCTTTTGCTTGGCAGAATGCCTTTGTAGAGGGTATTCCTTAGATGCGATAGCCAATTCCTTCTGGCGCTGGTATAAGGAGGCTTACTGGACTCCCCGTGGCGATGTCTTTGATATTGGTCAAACTACCCACACAGCAATTATGCGCTTGAAGCAGGGAGTTGTTCCCCATCAGGCGGGCGGTAAGGTTGAAAATAGTAATGGCAATGGTTCTTTGATGAGAATCTTGCCGATGGCTTATTGTCACCGAAACTTAACTTTAGGCGAGTTGCTAGCGCGGGTACATGATGTTTCTGCGATTACCCATGCTCATGCGCGATCGCAAATGGCCTGTGGCATTTATATTAGTATTGCAGTGGCGCTCTTGGAAGGGGCTGACCTGCAAACAGCTTATTTACAAGGATTGCAAGATATTCAAACAATTTATTCTGTGCGGGAATTTCTATTAGAGAAGCCGCATTTTGGCAGAGTTTTCAGTGGTGAGATTGCCAAGATACCAGTAGAAGAGATTAATTCTGGCGGCTATGTGATTGATACCTTGGAGTCATCCTTATGGTGTTTATTAAATAGCTCGTCTTATTCTGAGGCGGTGCTGAAAGCTGTCAACTTAGGCGGAGATACAGATACTACCGCTGCCGTTACTGGTGGATTAGCGGGAATTTACTACGGCGTGGAAAATATTCCTAAACAATGGATGAACCAAATTGCTCGTAGACAGGACATTATTTACTTAGCAGAGCGTTTTGCAAGGGCTGTTTACGCTTAGAGTTACTGGTTGAGAGTAAAGAGTGAGAAGTTATAACAATCCTCACTATTTACTTTTTACTTGCTGAGAAATCCACTGTAAGTAGGCTTGAGAACTGGCAACAATTGGTAAAGCAATAATTTCTGGCACTTCATAAAAATGAAGTTCTTTAATTTTGGCCTCCATTGCCGGAAATTGCGCCAAATCAGTTTTAATCAGTAATTGCCATTCTTGCTCTTTATGCAGTTCCCCTTGTCAGGTGTAAATTGAGTGGATTGGTAACAGACTCACACAAGCAGCGAGTTTAGCTTTCACAAGGACATTTGCAATTGTTTCTGCCTCCTGGATGTTGCCAGCTGTCACCAATACCACACCATAGCCAGCAGGTGTCTCCATGACCTCTAAACCGTCGTAGACAAAGAATAGACCTGACCATCAATCAGCAGCCGTGTGATGCCCTTAGCTTGCAAATGAGTCCGAGCCTTATGGAGCATTTTACTATCAGGAACTTTAATCACGCGATCGCGCTTCGTAGAAAAGCGCTTGGCGACGCGATGGTTATCAAACACCGGCAGAGTTCTTTGCTGGGTTTCCAGGCTGGGAATTTGTCCCAAGTCACCAAAGTCCTTCAGAGGTCGCGTAATTAATTCTGAGGAACGGTCAATTACCAAATAGCAAGTTTTGGGCAAATTGGCTATCGACAGTGGTAAAACTTCAACTGATGCTTCACCTGGTCTTCTTCTTGTAACTAAAGGTCTTTGCTCATCCAGGTCATCGTCATCAAAGTCTTCTTCCTCAAAATCATCATCCTCTAAATCATCATCATCTAAATCATCCAAATCCTCTGATTCGTCGAGCAAATCTTCGCCTAGCATCTGGGCGATGACAGCCGCTCCTGGATGCTCGTTCTTTAGCGGTGGGATGGGGATGCTGACTATTTCCGGCGGCTTTGGCTCTGGAGTTTCTAATTTCTCTGTGACTCGGAGCTTTGGTTTTTCCGTCGCCGACGGGCGTCGCCGCACTCGTCTATTAGCAGCGAGTGACTCCGCCGTTTCCTCTGAGTAAAGTTCCTGCTCTACACGAATTATCTTACGTGGTAGTGGCTCAACCTTTAGCACTTCCAAGGGTTGGCTTTCGCTGGGTGGAACTTCTATTTCCGGCTCTGGTTCTGGTTGACTCAGCAGCGGTAACTGCTCGTAGCTTACCTGTGCCCTTCCTTCAGGAGTTCTCGCAGCCCGCTTTAAAGAGACTAAGTATTCATACTCATCTTCTGGCAAAGTGCTTTTGAGCAGACGACTAATTGTCGAGTTACTCACACCATAGCGGTCTGCCAAAGTTGAGGTTGTTTCGGCAGTCTCTCGATATAACTTCAGAATTTCTTGCTTGTCAGAGTCTGTTAATTTTCTCACGGTAGATACCAAAAATCCTTACTAAGCTCGTTTTCGTCCACTGGTACGCCGCGTTCGTCTTAGTGATGCGTCATATTCTAAGACAGCGCCCATGCCAAATAACACTCCACTAAACACCCAAAACACTTCTAATATCTCCCCACTTTGATAATTGGGGCCTTGGGCGTATTTAAACCACATATCTGCAATGTAGAGCGAAAAGGCCGCGGCTGCAATCATTCGCCAAGACTGGGAAACTCTTCCCCCCCAAAAGGCTAGTAGCAGAGTGGTAGCAATAATTAACAAAACTACATCGCTAACTACGTAAAACCAATTCAAAATAGCGACTAGCAGTTCTGAGGGTGTTTCCTGTTGCATAGAAATCCACCATGCCAACAAACTACCGAACACTGCAATTGCTAACACAATTAGCCACTGCCATTTTTCCAGATTGATTCGCCTGGAAGCCACAGCTAAAATCATGCCTGCGCCAAGTAATAGATAAGTCAGTACAAAAAATATATCGCCCACAGACACATCCGGTTCATCTTTTAAAATTATTTCGGTATAGCCGAAAATTATCCCCCCAACGAAATAGGAAAGCATACCTAGCCCAATTAAGAGCCAAACATTCCGGCCACTGACGATTTGCGGACTCAGCCAGTTCCTCAAGCATAAGATACTGGCACCCAAATAAGCTAAAGCTTCAAAAATATTTGTGCCAATCACATACCATTCGGCTCGGCTTTCGATGCCATCTGCTCCGGGAACTTTGGCACTAAACAACAAAAAGTATAGCAGTGCCAGTACGGCCCAGCCAATATTAGCTAAGACAATGTTCTGAGTGGTGAAAATTGATTTAGAAAGGAACGAATTCTCGTAAGAGTTATTCATAAGACTTGACTATGTAGATGCACTCTGGCAGTATTTTGATTTAAAGGACTGTATATCTAGCAGTGTGTCTGCCAGGTAATACACAATCGGACACCAAAAGCAAGTGCCAGTGGCAGGAATTTTGTGAAAAATTTCCATGCTACTGCCATAGTTTACCTAGTGGCGATTGATTTAGCCAAGTGATAAACAGCGATCGCTCGGCTTCTGGCATATCTTCTAGCTTATAAATCACTTGTTTGGTAAAATTAGCATTGCCAAAATAGGCTTTTCCTAATCGATGCAGTTCTTGTAACAGGATAACTACATGATTTTCTTGCCAATCAGGTATTTTAGCTGTCGGCAAAGGATTAGTAGATACCAAATATTTAACCGCTTCTAGGGATGATGCTTGGGGAAATTGTTTCTGCTTGAACACCTCCGCAATATCTTTTTCAAATAATGCAGCTTGCCTAGCACCTAAAAACTCTTCAATGTCGATAGAAACACCCTGCAACAGCAAAATACCGGCTTGGATTAAAATCGCCGTTTTGCCATGACCACCTGTGTCACTATCTAGTTGCTCTAAACGGATTTTACCCCAAACACTAAAGCGTTCGGGTTCTTCCAGCAAAACACAGGCTTTACCCCGGTTATCCGTTAATTCTCTCCATAAGCCTCTAGCTTCTTCTTCTTGACTAGCTTTGAAAACACTAATCAAGCGGAAAGTCTGCCCTTGATAACTGAGGATCGGCACCTGCTGATCCTTTTTTGGGTGCTGAATGCTTGATATTTCAACATCCTGCCGTTTGAGAATAAACATGGCACTAGCAAATAACTCCTCACAGGGGCACTCTTAATATGGAATATATAATGGCATTTGGCAGCATCGCCAAGGCTGAAATTACCTAGCATAGTGTGGAAATAAGCCTAGCGATCGCCAGATTCTTCCCGAAGGTAGCCGCCCAGAGAACGTTAGCGCTAACGGGCAAATAACCCCTTGACAACACAATATATCTAAACCAATACTCCATCTGTTTCGTTTTTAGTGTAAATTGACTAGCTAGCGACTAGCATCTTAGCCTTGCTAGTGGTAAATCTGCAATTTTTGATTGCTTCTTGGTAGGCGAAGACTATATAATAGTTTAGGTGACTCCTTCAGGAGCCATTAATTTATGTTGGGCGCGTAGCTCAGTGGATAGAGCCACGGATTTCTAATCCGTTGGTCGCAGGTTCGAACCCTGCCGCGCTCGTTTTAACTTAATACGAACCCTAAAGAAGCCTTTTCATGGTAATTTACTAAATAGGCTTGAGAGTTCATATAAATGCACCACACAAAAGATAAGGGTGATCTAGCAGCTGCTAAAGTGATAGCAGATTTAGTCGAGAAAGAATATTCGGTTTTTATACCAGTAGTAACTGAACATGCACCTTTTGATTTGATTGCCTACAAAGATAGCAAATGCTACAGAATTCAAGCTAAATACAGTTGTGATGGCACACTGAAAAACAAAAGCAATTGGGCAGATAAGAATGGTTGTCATGAGAAAAAGTACAAATCTGATGACTTTGATTTCTATGGCCTTTATTTGCCAGATATAAACAAAGTAGTGTATCCATCAATCACGTTTGGTGGTTGCGGTATCAGGACAACGCCACCTAAATCACCCAATCCTTTTTACTGGTGGGAGGATTTTGCAGACTTTACTGAAGTAGCACTTAAGCGAACCTACAAGGAGTTTGGCGTTGATTTAACAACTAGAAAGGTTAACCCAGATTCTAGAATTCATACTAGAAAAGTAGAAAGACCATCAAAAGAACAACTAGAAAAACTAGTTTGGGAAAAGCCAACCGCACAAATTGGGAGAGATTTTGGCGTGTCTGATAAAGCTGTAGAGAAGTGGTGTAAGGCTTATGGGGTTGAAAAGCCACCTAGAGGGTATTGGGTGAAAAAGGCTTATGGAAAAGTGGAACTACAGTTAACAGAAACTGGAGAAAATATTAAATCATCAATAATTAATGCTTCTTAGCGATCAAATTTAGAGCGCAATAGACTTAAGTCATTGAATTTTTTACAGTTTTTACAGGTTGTATTTTAGCAGCTAGCAGCGTACTATTATATCTGAAAATTAAGCTGAGATCGTGGAAGGGATAATTATTTATATTTCCTCTATAGCGGTATATAGATAGTACTGAAGTTACAGTGGTTGTTTTCTATGTCAAATCATAGCCAAAATTCTGTCCTGCATAGCCAAATCATAGTCAAAAATGCAAGTAATAGAGTTAGCTTTTCAACATTCAGATTCCTTAAAAAGCCTGAAACCCTTAACTTTACGTCGATTATTTCGTTAATTTAAAAAGCCCGTGACGAGGATTGAACTCGTGACCTCACCCTTACCAAGGGTGTGCTCTACCACTGAGCCACACGGGCGAAATATAACTTTGGTTTTTTAGTTGTAAGTTACAATGCTGGGAGCTTTGCTCTTAACCCAGTCATTATAACTTATAACTTCGTAAGTGGTGGGCCGGGCTGGATTTGAACCAGCGTAGGCGCTAGCCAACGGATTTACAGTCCGTCTCCATTAACCACTCGGACACCGACCCGATTTGTCTCACGATTTAAAATCTTAGCACCATGTTTTAGAAATTGCAAGTGATTAGAAAAAATAACTTGCGGGTAGAGATCGCAAAAAAACTGCGTCTCTACCATCTGTATAAAAAATACTGGTTACACGCTCATTTCCAGCATTCGTTGCATTGGTCGCAGTGCAGCAAGGCGAATATCCTCTGACATGGTAATTTCGGGAGTGCGATTTTTCATTGCCCAGTAAAGCTTTTCTAGGGTATTTAACCGCATAAACGGACATTCGTTACAAGCGCAGTTATTCATCGGCGGTGCAGGAATAAAATGCTTGTCAGGAGCTAATTTTTGCATTTGGTGAATGATTCCCGGCTCCGTAGCAACGATAAATTCTTTGGTGGGGCTGCTTTGACAATACTTGAGTAAGGCGGCTGTAGAGCCAATAAAACTGGCGTGGCGCAATACACTACTTTCACATTCTGGATGTGCGATCGCCTCTGCTTCAGGATGGGCAATTTTTAACTGGACAATTTTCTTTTCCGAAAAGGTTTCATGGACAACACAGCTACCTTGCCATAGCACCAAATCTCTTCCAGTCTGTTCCATCACATACCGCCCCAAATTCCGATCTGGGGCAAAAATAATCGGCTGTTCCTTTGGTATCTGCTGCACAATTTTCACAGCGTTGGAGCTAGTACAAATAATATCGCTCATCGCCTTGATATCAGCAGAGCAGTTGATGTAAGACACCACCAAATGATCTGGATGCGCTGCTTTAAAAGCTGCGAATTCGTCTGGTGGACAACTATCGGCTAAAGAACAACCAGCATCCAAATCTGGTAAAAGTACTAATTTATCGGGATTAAGTATCTTTGCTGTTTCTGCCATGAAGTGAACGCCAGCAAAGACAATTACATCCGCATTGGTTTTTTCGGCGGCTCTTGCTAGTTGTAATGAATCCCCAATAAAGTCGGCAATATCCTGAATATCTGGCTCTTGATAATAATGCGCCAGGATAACGGCGTTGAGTTCTTTTTTGAGACTCTGAATCGCGGCAAACAAATCTAATGGTAGTTCACCCAGTTGGGTGTTTTCTCGTTGAGCTAGTGCAGTGGTAAACACAGTTTAGGGGTGCTTTATGTTGCAAATGTATGTCCTGTGGATTCAATTATAGTAGTTTTTACCAAAAATAGTGGACGGTTGATATTTTGGGGTTGTGTCCAAATCGGGCTGAGTTTCATATCCTGGAGATAGACGGCAAGGAAAGTGGCATGACCAGTCAGAAAACTCAATCGATAAACCTCAAAATTGCTGTAGTTGGAGATATTCACGACCAATGGGAAGTGGAAGATGGCGTTGCACTCAAGCATTTGGGTGTTGACTTAGTGCTGTTTGTCGGGGATTTTGGCAACGAGTCGGTGGAAGTGGTCAGAGCGATCGCTTCTCTCGATATTCCCAAAGCAGCCGTGATGGGCAACCACGATGCCTGGTACACAGCCACCGAATGGGGACGTAAAAAGGCTCCTTATGACCGCTCTAAGGAAGACTGGGTACAGGAACAACTCGATTTATTAGGCCCGTCCCATGTCGGTTACGGTAAGTTGGATTTTCCCACTTGGAATTTAACTGTAGTGGGGGGTCGTCCCTTTACCTGGGGTGGCCCAGAGTGGAAATTCGCGGAAATCTGTAAAGAACGTTACGGTGTGACGAGTTTGGAAGAATCCGCCGATCGCATCGTGAAAGCGATCAAAAGTGCCGCTTACGAGACAATTATATTTTTGGGTCACAATGGGCCGAGTGGATTAGGCGATCGCCCCGAAGATCCTTGCGGCAAAGACTGGCATCCAATTGGCGGCGACTTTGGCGATCCAGATTTGGGCGAGGCGATTTCTCAAGCCTTGACTGCTGGTAAAACCATTCCTCTGGTGACATTTGGTCACATGCACCGAGATTTACGCCATACCAAGAAGGTGCAGCGCAAACCCATCTTTAGAAGTCCAGAGGGGACAATTTACTTAAATGCGGCTAGTGTCCCCAGGATTGTGGAAAATGATGGCGAAAAGTTGCGTAATTTTTCCATTGTCACCCTAGAGGCAGGTGTGGTTTCGCAAGTTTCCCTAGTTTGGGTGGGGAATGACTTTCAGGTGGCTAAGGGGGAAATTTTGTACGAGCGATCGCGTATTGTGTCGTAGATATTCGCATCCAGTAGTGCAATCTGCGTAAATAATAGGGTATAGTATTATCTGTCAAGTTTAGTGCTAACCCACAAAAGCGCCTGAATAGCGTCTGAAATTAGGATAAGCACAAGTTTGACAGATTTACTGGAGAGGTGGCAGAGTGGTCGATTGCGTCCGACTTGAAATCGGATGAGGCTAAAACCTCCGGGAGTTCGAATCTCCCCCTCTCCGTTGAGGAATTAAAAATTGAAAATTAAAAATTAAAAATTGAAGAGGATGAGGTTAGATGGGGTTTTTGGTGGAGATAATTATGGCACCAAGAATTTTTGTTAGTTCTTCGGCTTCGGATTGGAGTTGACTAATTTTTTCTTGAGGTACTATTTCGGAAGCAATAAGCAATCTTAACCAATACTGGGTTTCACGGGATTCTTTTAGTGCAATCATCAGCTTGCTGATAAAATCTGCTTTGCTTTGAGCAGCTTGTGCTTCTTCTACATTAGCTCCAATCGATGTTCCTGACCTTAATAACTGTTGAGCAAGGGTTCGCGCTACTCCTGGTTTGTCATCTAAAAACTGGCACAATTTGACTATGCGAACTGAAAAAGATATTTGCGATCGCAAATATCTTTTTTCATTAGTCAATATTAAAAATTAAAATAAATTACTTTACCGTTTTTCTCCTTTGTGTTTGGTATTGTCTCAGCTTCTACTAAATTCTTAACTTTTAATTGGTAAAAATAAGGTATCTTCAATTTCCTGCCTGACTTCTCGGCTAATATAACAATCACTATTTAAACAATCCACCAAGAGTTGATTTGCATCATAATACTGTTTTAACAGTTTCTTCTGTATGTTGCTGAATTGCCAGTCATGCCCAATATTACGATTTTTTATTATTACAGAGCGAAATTTTTCAACCCAAATATCTTTATCGGTAACTATCCACTCTGAAAGAACTTCTTTATCTTGACTTAGAGTAGGTAGTTCATTCTGAATCTCTCTAATCTGTTGCCGAAAATCTAAGTTTGATATTTCACCAAGAAGTTGATACAAATTTTCATGATAGAAATTTATATCCAATGAACGACTAATTAAGAATAACATTAGACCATCAATATTAATTTCATTAGCTTCAAAATTTTGAATTAATCTTTGATCTATTTGTACAGCTAACTTAGAGTAAATTTTGCGACTCATATCTTTAAACCCATAAAGAGTAAAGTCATACATAATTTCATTTGTAAATATAAAGTATGAAGCTCGAACTGCTGCTAGTTTATAAGTAGTTTTAACCGAACTTGTCTTCTCATTTACCCATACTAAAAATTGCTGTATTTTCTTATCTTGTGCTAAGACTTTATCAATTTGTATCTTCATCATCCACACCAAATCATCAGCCTTCCTCATCATCCCTGCTGTGAGTAAGAAAACTTCTCGCCAGCGTTTCTCTGTAATACGCTCTACCAAATTTTGCCAGGCAGAGTTGGCAACTACTTCTCTTGCGGCAAAATATTCATGAAACGTCAGGTGAGAAAAGGAATAGATGCCTTTTGCTCGTTCTATTAGTAGTCCATGCTGTGCTTCAATAGATTTTAAAACGGCTTCACTATCGAGTTTCAAGACTTCTGGATCTGTATCAGCATCACGTAAGTTACGGATAAAATCAGCAATGTATACTTCGGTCGTTTTTTGTTTAAAGAAATAGTCTTTCTGCTCAAACGTAGTTAAGCCTATTTGACTCAGCAAGTCTTCCTTACGCTGCAAAGACAAATTTTTATAGGCCTGTTCTCTCTCAATATTGCGTTTGGCATCCCATTTTTTCAGCAATACATCTAATCCTTCTTGATAAAGTTCAGAACGGTTTGCTGGGAAATCTCCACTATCTCCAAACACCAAACACAATAATGTCAGAAGTAAAGGACTACTTGCTAGTTCTTGGATTGGTTTATTCTCCTTTAGTTTTTCAATGAATCTTTGACTTTTAACTGGATCAGTCAACTGAAACCAATTTTGAGCAAAAATAGCTATTTGTTTTTCGTCAAAATCTGCCATTTCTACTTCTGTGAAACTTTGATAGGTGTATTCTTTGGCAGCAATACGACAGGTAATTACAAACTGATTGGTATGAAACAGGTCGGAAAATTCCCGAATTTGTCGTAAAACACGCTTGGTATCTTCCTCTCGTACCTCATCTAACCCATCCAGCAATACCAACGCCTTACCCTGTTTTAAAAGTTTCTCTACTGCCGCACTGGTATGAGTTACCCCATAGGTTGATAATAGTTGAACAATAAATTTAAAAATATCTGGTTTTTTAGGTGCTTCTGCAAAATCTTTTAATGTGATAAACAGGGGAACTCTGCTTGCTTGAAATCTCCCTTCAATACACTGCATTGCTAGATATTGTAAAAAAGTGGTTTTTCCTGCTCCTGGTTTGCCTAAAACCATCAGCTTACTATGACGCTGTACAACCTCTAGCCCTGAGACTCGTTTCTGTTTTACCCGGCTAAGTCCAATCCGCTCAAAGTTATCATAGTCACAGCTTTGCATTAGTTCTGCAACTTTTAGTCGTGTTCGTCCTGTTATTTCCTCCAGAATATTGACATTTGTGTAAATACCTTGTTTTCCTGTTAACTCAATTGGCTTAGGCATATCTAATACCTTCATGGTTCCGCACTTTTCTTTGATGTAGGGTTTGATTTGTTTGCGGATTTCTTGCACTAAAGTATCAATAGAATCATCTACGTCATCTCTAGTTAAATCGCCAGGGGGTTTTTGCTGTGAGTATCTTTTGCTCAGATACTCCCGTAAGCGACTTTCTTTAACAGGGCCATTACCAGGGATAGAAAATTTTTTGTAAATACCTGTAAGGCAAGTACTGACGTTACTTTCAGAAATGTTTAATTCTTGAGTTACCTGTACTCGACTTTTACTAAGACCGAATATTTCCACAAAGACTTCTTTCTCTCGGTGCGACAATTCACTGTATTGCTCCAGTTGCTTAAGAAAGTCCTCTGGTATAGACATTGACCACTCCCACAATTACTTATAAGCCAGTGTAGCCAAAGTTTTTATCAAAATGTGGAGTTAAATCAGTGTAAGTCAGGCTAAGTCAAGGTAAGTCAGATAAATAACTACAAAAGAAAATTGCGACATTGAACTCAGTCAAGCTACTGAGGCGATCGCAATGCTAGAAACACTAATCCCTTTGGTTGTAAATAAGTCTGTTGAAGTTGTTGTTGGAATACTGCTGGAAAAGTTTTGTAAATGGGTGCTGAGTGATGCAAATATCAAAAGTGCTAACAACTTTCTGCAAATGCAGATTCTTGTACTTTATCTTGATTGGGTTTTACGAAAAACATCACTAAAATCTCTGTCAGAGAAATTAGAGGAGAAGGATTAAGAAACAGGTGGGTAGTAGAAATAATAAAGCGATCGCACCCACAAACCAAAGGCGATCGCTCCCTAACCTCTCCCCCTACTGCCATCGTGCTACCATTACCAATAAATTCTTTTGGGAGGTCAATCTATGGCTACCATTCATGCGCTCAATATACCTGATGAATTATACGAACAACTACAACACTTAGCTAAAGCTGAAAATAACTCAATTGATGCTCAAGTTATTACAATCTTGCAGAACGCTTTGCAGGCAAAAACACAGCCAACGGAAGAGGAAAGGCGAAAAAATGTCCCAAAACTCCTAGAGGAAATTAGTCGCCGTCGCCGCCGCTTGAATCCAGCAGACTTTGGATTACCTGATAGTACTGAACTAATTCGAGAAGACCGCGATAGATGAGCAATCCTCTTAGATGCGTGGTAGATACCAGTGTGTGCATCAAGTATTTTATTGCTGACCCACTAACTGCCAAAGTTAATCAACTCTTCGGTCATCTCGCCAATCCACAGACAGAAATTTTTGTTCCAGACTTTTTTTACATTGAGTGTGCTAACACGTTCTGGAAATATGTTCGTGCAAGGATGTACACTGCTGCTGAGGTTCAGACAGATTTAGCTACTCTGAAAGCTTTTCCGTTGCGTGTTGTTTCAACAGCTGATTTGATGGCGGATGCAGTTACTATAAGCTTGAATTATGGAACTTCTGCCTACGATGCTTCTTATGTTGCACTTTCACAGCAGGTAGGTGCTACTTTGCTGACTCTCGACGGTAAGCTGGTAAAGGCTTTAGCCGCTTCGTCTTACAATGTTTCCTCGTTTAATGACTTCGAGGTTCCAGCGTTGGAGTCAATGTAGAAGCGATCGCCTTTCCTCAGCATATATTCAACCCCAAAGCATTGAATGAGGCTAAACAAATCGATACATAACTCAGAATTGGGGAAATTAAATTTTGATCGCCGACTTATCTTAGTTGCAATAAAATTAGTTTGTAAAGCAGGGTATAAACCTGCTGTTTTTTAATATTCAATTGTCAAAAATGCCTTTTACTTATAACCGCACTGTTCGCTTTCAAGATACTGATGCTGCTGGAGTAGTTTATTTTGCTAATGTTTTGGGTATTTGCCATGAAGCTTATGAAGAATCTTTAGAAGCATCAAGTATTAATCTCAAAGATTTTTTTACTAATCCTTCTGTAGCTTTCCCCATTGTTCATGCTAGTGTCGATTTTTTGCGCCCTATGTTTGGTGGGGACAAATTGCTGATTAGCTTAATTCCCCAAAAAATAGGTGTTGAGAAGTTTGAAATTACTTATGAAATTACTGTGGCTGAGGTGGTAGTTGCTAAGGCTATTACTCGCCATGTTTGTATTGATGTGAGTAGTAGAAGTAAACAGGAATTACCTGATGAGATTATTCAGTGGTTGGAGACGAACCGCAGAGACGCAGAGGACGCAGAGAGAAGAAGGTCGAGAGAGATTATGTGATGGAATTTTGCAGGAATTCTGTGGCTATTTGTTGTAACTTTTGGCGGTTAATCTTACCTTGGGAGTTACGAGGTAAGTTTTGCTGGGGAATCCAATATTTAGGGATTTTAAATTTACTGAGTTTGTCTTTGAGTAGGGTTTGGATTTTTAAGGCAGAGATATCTGATTTTTTGGGAATGTAAATCGCTGTTAAGGCTTGCCCCCAGTGTTTATCTGGAATGCCAATGACACAAATATCGGCAACCATTTGAGTGGCTTGTATAGCTGATTCAATCTCTGTTGGGTAAATATTTTCTCCACCTGTAATAATTTTGTCGCTGTTACGTCCAACAATATTTAAATGTCCTTGTTCGTCTAAAAAGCCTAAATCATCTACTTGGAAATCAGTTTGTTTTTCTCTGGTTATCGGATAGTAACCAAGGGCTAAAGATTGAGCATGAATAGTGATATTTCCGATTTGATTGAAATTTAAAATTTCGCCTTGCTGATTGCGAATAGTTACTTTTGCATGGGCAAGAATTTGACCACTGCTAATTTTACCGCCGAGAAAATCATCTGGTTTGAGGGTAGCAATTTGAGAGGCGGTTTCTGTCATGCCATAGGTAGGTGCTAACCGGATGTGGTGAAATCTGGCTTTTTCTAGTAGTTCGTTCCATGCTGGCGCACCTCCCAAAAGTACTGTATTAAATTGAGATAACCATTGAGTTAATTCGGGATTTTGCAGGAGGCGTTGTAACTGTGTTGGTACTAAAGATATGAAAAATTTTGATTGTTTAATATTTAATATTTGACTGGTTTCTACGGCTTTAAATGGTTGAATAGCTAGTTTACCTGCGGTGGTAAAAGAGCGCATAAATTGCATTAAACCGCTAACGTGATATAGCGGTAACATGCAAAATGAATTAACTTGTTTGATTTGAAAGTATTCTGTAAATCCTTGTACCGATGAGATGAGAGTTTCCCAAGTGTGAATGGCAAATTTAATTTTTCCTGATGAACCACCTGTGGGAATCATAATGCTATTGGGAATAGGGCATTGGCTATTATGATGCCCATTCCCTATTCTCCATTCCCTATTCCCTATTCCCCAAATAATATCTGGCTGTACTAAATCAAAGACTTGTTGCCATTCTTGTGTTCCCCAATCGGGGTTACAAAGAAAAACTGGACAATTCGCTGCACAAGCAGCAATAAAACTTGCTAAAAATCGTACTGGTTCGCGTTCAGCTAAGATTATTTTTGGTAGTGTTCCACACGCTGATAATTGTGTTAGTTCTAAATATAATTCTTGAGCTATTTGATTAAATTCACGGCTGTTATAACCGATAAACCAATCATTTTGAGCCAGGTTATTAAGACAGTCTAAAGGTCGTTCCATAAACTTTGAAACCACGTTTCTTCTTGTTCAAAAAAATGGTCGATGCCAAAACCAACTGCCCTGTTGTTTTGGGATAATTCGGCTGCTAGCTGGAGTGCTGCTTGTCTTGCGATCGCAGTTTCAAATACTGACGAAAATACAGTATCAATTTGATACTGGTGGCAAAACTTTCTCAAACGAGATGGCGATCCAACGATCCCAGGCTTGATGACAAAAATCCCTCGCCAACCTTGTTGATAACAGGCGGCGAGTTGCCCAAGTGTGGCGACAGATTCATCTAAAGCGATCGCAGTTTCATAACTCGTACTCAATTCCAACATCTGCTGAAATTGCTCAACGGGTAGCGGTTGTTCGATAAATTCAATTTCTAGAGGTAGTTCTGGATTTGCCTTGAGATTGTCGCAAGTCCGCAGCCATAAGTTAGCTTCTTCATAAGTGAGTCCACCGTTGGCATCTAATCGCAGTTTGGTAGAGGCTGGTAAGGTGTGTATCAATGATTCAAAAATTTCTAGTTCATCAGCGATCGCATTCACACCAATTTTCCACTTAAACGTGCGATATCCCTTCTGCCATAGAGTTTTCCATTGATTTAAAGCCGCTTTCCCAGATGGTAATAAACCACTGAAAGATTGGGCATGGGGCATTGGGTATGGGGCATTGGGCATTGAAAAGAATTCACTCCCACACGCTGACTCAAAGCCGAATTGACAAGCGGGTAACTCATCTGGGATGGAGAAAATTATCTCGTCTGTGATTTCCACTGGGAGTTGGCGACAAAAATCTAAGGCTTGTTCTAGGGTTTCGGAACCAAACCAGCTAATGGGGGCGATTTCTCCCCAGCCGAGTTTACCTGATTCATTGGTAAGGCGAAGAATAATACCTTCACGAATATCCCACTTACCATGATTGGTGGTAAGCGATCGCAAAAATCTTCGCTGATATGGACGAAATTTAAATTGATAACGCATCAATTAGTAATTGCTAAAGCATAAATCCCAGCCCGAACAGCAAGCAAGCCCAGAAATGCACGGCTACGGCGATGAATTTACAGTTACTAACTTTGTCCGGCTGGTTGTGATTTTCTTGGACGTGGCGGCATAATTTGACAGCAAAGGGTAAACTCACCCAACTCAGTAATGTCCAAGCTGTAGAAATTCCCAATAGCACAAACAGCAAGGTGAGGGGATAAATGCTAGCAGTGAACCAAACTAGAAGTTGAGCACCTTTTGCTGTTCCTAAACGGACGATAGGCGATCGCTTGCCTGCGGCTATGTCATCCTTGACTTGGTGAAAGTGCGAGCAAAACAAAATTAAGGTTGTGGCAATCCCAACAATGACTGAGGCTGCTAAACTTGTCATTGACCAAGTTCGCGTTTGGCTGTAATATGCTGCCTCCACTGCTAAGGGGCCAAAGGCAAAAAAGCAAATAATCTCACCTAAACCCTGATATCCTAAGCGAAAGGGAGGCCCTTGGTACGTATAACCTAAACCGCAGCATAGTAGAATGATGCCGATAACAGTTAGGTCATGTTGCCAAAAGGCGATCGCTAGTATGCCCAGCAATCCCAAACCTAAACACAAATTTCCTATCCAAAATATTAATGGCTTATTGCCTGTTAAGTTCACCAGAGAATGGTGCTTATTTTGATCGATACCTGTTTCAGAATCAAACACATCATTACTGATATTTTCCCAGGCAAGAATTAAGATTGCCGCAGCTACAAAAGTAGAAAATACTACACCATTGAAAATTTTAGTTTCGGCAAATGCTACTGCTGTTCCCACCCAAATGGGCATAATGGCAACGCTATACATTGGCGGTTTAATCGCTGCCATCCATAACTTAGTGTTGGGATATAAAATTTGCTTGGTAGTCATCAGTTGTGATTAATTAAATTACCGGAATATTACTCACACTTGAGATTTTATGATTTCAAGAGACGTTAGAGATGGGTGATATATAAACAACTGTCACTTTTACTATGGCTTCTTAACCTTGTGTTGTTAACACTCACCCTCACGTTGCAGTCTCAGGCTGAAACTGTCTTATCATAGTCTGAGAACACCATAAATAAGGCAAACCCTACGCTGGTGAAATAGCAACTTAATATGTTACCTGTAAAAATACGACCACGATTAATTACACTTTAGGAAGTTAACTTAAAAAAAATTTACTATCGTTAAATCCATGACAGTTTCACCATGTCGTAGCAACTTCTTTGTAAAGCACAAAGATTTATATCAATTTCTGGTAGCAGTGCAAGAAAAGTGCGTCAAAAATAATTGCAGACAAATTGTCAGTGTCTCCCAAGAAATTGATTTAGTTGACCCTTTACTTGTATTAGATAAACTTACACAAGCAAATGAAATAAATTTTTACTTTGAGGACAGAGGTAAAGGAGAAGCGATCGCGGCAATTGATGCTGTAGCAAAATTACAGATTGATGGCTCTGACCGTTTTAATCAAGCAGAATATTTTATCAAATCTTGTCTAAAGAATATAATTAATTTTGGTAACGGAAACCAACCTTTTTCTGGGCCTCACTTTTTTTGTTATTTCAGCTTTTTTGATAAAAACGCCCAAGTAGATTATCCATTTCCATCTGCTACCATTTTTCTTCCACGTTGGCAAGTAGCCGTAAAAAATCAGCGTTGCATATTAGTAACAAATATAATTATCAATCCAAATGTAAATATTGAAAGATTGTTGGAGAAAATCCAAAATAAAATTGAATTTATCCAAACTTTAGAAAATTACTCTACTAATATTGATTATTTTCCTACAAACTTATATAAAAAATCTGTCACAAACTCTGCCCAATTTAAACGTTCAGTAGTATCTGTTTTGGAAAAAATTCAGTCTACTCATTTAAGTAAGATTGTCTTAGCAGATATTTTAGATGTAAAATCAAGCAACCGCTTTAGCTTAGTTAAATCCTTAAATAATCTTAGACACAATCATCCTAATTGTTATATTTTTTCTACAAGTAATGGCAAAGGACAAAATTTTATTGGTGCAAGTCCAGAAAGATTAATTAGTATTAATAATCAACAATTAATTACTGATGCTTTAGCTGGTTCTGCGCCACGAGGTAAAACCCCTGCTGAAGATGCAGCTAATGCCAATCGCTTACTAAATAGTGAAAAAGAAAAGCATGAACATTCCTTAGTACTTAATTTTATAACTCAACGTCTATCTCAGCTAGGTTTATCACCTCAAATATTAGCACCCCGCCTACGACAATTATCGAATATCCAGCATTTATGGACACCTATAAGTGCGATAGTTCCTACTAACATCCATCCATTAAAAATTGTCGGACAATTGCATCCTACGCCAGCCGTTGCGGGTGCAGCACGAGATGTTGCTTGTGCCGAAATTCGTCGTTATGAAAGCTTTGAGAGGGGTTTATATGCTGCGCCTCTAGGTTGGATAGATTCTCAGGGTAACTGCGAGTTTATTGTGGGAATTCGTTCAGCATTGATTGATGGCGATCGCGCGAGATTGTATGCTGGTGCTGGGATCGTTGCTGGCTCCGATCCTGATAGGGAATTTGCTGAGGTACAGCTGAAACTTCAAGCTTTACTGAAAGCGTTAGTTTAAAATTCAAAAAAGGACGTTTTTAAACAGACTATTTGAGTTAATTTTAATTATCCAAAGAATTGTAGGCTTCATTCAGTTTGGTGGCTGACTCTTCTAATAAGCGTTGTTCATGAGGATTTCTTGGTAACACCAGTTGGCGCTCAATACCTTGGGAGCTAATGATACATGGAAGTCCAAGAACAACTTCACTGCCAACTCCATAGTTAGAATCTGCTCTGGCCGATACTGGAAATATCTGCTTGTCATCTCGCAGAATGCTATCAACTAACTGACAAACTACTATTGATATGCCATAGCTAGTATTTCCTTTACGTTCAAAAATGTTATAGCCTCGCTTACGGGTTAACTCTGCGTACTCTTCCTGAATTTCTTCCAGAGTTGCTCCTTGTGGTATGGAAAATTTAGTTAACGGAATTCCCCCAATAAATGCATTAGACCAAACGACAAATTCACTGTCTCCATGCTCTCCAATCACATAAACATGAACGTCTTTTTTACTAACGTTCAGTCGCTTACCAAGTTGATATCTCAGTCTAGCAGTATCAAGAACGGTTCCTGAGCCGAAAATTAGCTTTTCTGGTCTAGTGGAACTAGCGATCGCAATCCGTGTTAGTACATCCACTGGATTGCTAACGATAAGTATGATTGAATTCGGTGCAACTCGATCCAATTCTTTTATTGTTGAACGCACGATCTGTGCATTGTCGCTCAACGTATCTAATCGGCTTTGTCCTTCTTTTTGCTGCACCCCAACAGTCACGACAATAATATCAGAATCCGCTAAATCTTCATACTGATTTGATGGTACAATCTCCATGTCTTTAAGCAGGGGAATGGTATCTTCAATATCCCATGCTTGCCCCTCAGCTTTTGATAAAGTTCGGTCAAAAAGGACGACTGTTACACATTTACCGAGTAGCACTAAAGCATTTGCTACGTCTGCACCCACATTACCCGCACCAATAATACCGACCTTGGATATTTTGCTACTCATGTGAAATCTACTTTTTTGTAACTAGCCCAATAGGTTAATGTTAACTCCAAAATTAACCCTTTCGAGTCAAGATTCTTGAAGTGATCGCTTCATTTCAAAGATTTAATATGTTGACACAAGAGAGAATTAATGAGTGTTTCGTGTTCAACACCCTGGAATTGAAACCAAGCTATGATTCTGGATCAAGCTGAATTAATTTCTGTGGTTGAGTTCCTGGCAATCTCAACATTGTCTTCTCGAAAAACTCATCGTTTAATAATGGAATATTTAGAATAATCAACGTCGTTATCTGACATCGATTCCAATGTTTCCCAATTAGGATGTGAGATATTGTTTAAATCGTTGGTGCTCATTATGTTTTAGTTTCAGTATCGTAGATGCTTTATGAAAATCGAAGTGGTAAAAGCTACTCAACAACAGAAGTCAGTACTGTGTAATTTAATGGAATTATACCAGTATGACCTGAGTGAAATAGAAGCTAAAGATGTAGATACCTGCGGCTTGTTTGGTTATCGATATCTTGATTACTATTGGACAGAACCTGAGCGACACCCATTTCTGATTAAAGTTGATGAAAAACTGGCAGGATTTGTACTTGTTAATCAGCACACCTACCTTCATCAAGATAACCATGCTATGTCTATTGCCGAGTTCTTTATTCTCAAGAAGTATCGAAATCAAGGTATTGGTGAACAGGTAGCTACTCACATTTTCAACCAGTTTCCTGGCAGTTGGGAAGTACGGCAGACTGCTTTAAACTTAGGCGCACAAGCTTTTTGGAGCAAGGTAATTAGTCAATACACTAATGGAGCTTTTAACGATGTTTTCTTAAATGATCATCGATGGCATGGCCCAATTAAAACTTTTGATAACTCAAATAAACTATTAACATAAAAAATACACCGGATAAATCGGTGTATTTCTAGCGTTACTAGAGCATATACTTTTAATGATGTTTTAGGCTAAATCCTGATGAGTAAAAGCTTTAGCATTCGCCCCGGTGTAAGTAGCTACAATATGTCCGTCGCCAGTCATTTGATATTTGTATGTAACTAATCCTTCCAAACCAACGGGACCGCGAGGAGGCATTTGTTGCGTACTAATTCCTACTTCTGCGCCGAAACCATAACGGAAACCATCAGCAAATCGGGTAGAACAATTGTGGAATATATTAGCTGAATTTACTAGTCCAAAGAAAGTTTCAACAGATGCTGAATCTTCAGAGATAATCGCGTCAGTATGACGAGAACCATATTCGTTAATATGAGCGATCGCATCTTCTATAGAGTCTACAATCTTTATGGACAAAATAAAATCGCTATATTCTGTTTCCCAGTCTATCTCTGTTGCAGGTACAATGTTAGGTAAAATTTTCAAGGTGCGTCGATCGCCTCTTAATTCCACATGGCGTTCTTGCAAAGCCTCAGCAACTTTTGGTAAAAATTCTGTAGCAATAGAAGAGTGAACTAGCAAAGTTTCAATTGCATTACAAACAGCAGGATATTGCGCTTTTGCATCGACAGTAATCGGAACTGCTTTAGAAATATCGGCGGCTTTATCTATATAAAGATGACAAATTCCGTCAGCGTGACCTAGTACCGGAATACGAGTATTTTCCTGCACAAATCTGACAAAGGAATTAGAACCTCTAGGAATAATTAAATCTACATACTTATCTAACTTCAAAAGTTCTAGAGTTTCTTCTCTAGTTGTGAGCAACTGTACCGCGTCTGGATTAACAGCAGTTTGCGATAATCCTTGTTTAATTGCCTTAACTATCGCTTCGCAAGAACGTACAGCTTCCTTTCCACATTTGAGGATTACACCATTTCCCGATTTGATTGCTAAAGAAACAATTTGAATCGCCGCTTCTGGACGGGCTTCAAAAATAATTCCCAAAACGCCTAAAGGACAAGTAATTCGTTTGAGAATTAAACCAGTGTCAAGTTCGCGGTGAATCTGGACTTTACCAATTGGATCGGCTAGCTTACCAACATCTCGTACCCCAACGATCGCATCTCTTAATTTATGTTCATCCAGCTGCAAGCGTTTATAAAGTGGTTGAGGTATTCCTTCGGCGGTAGCAGCTTTACAATCAGCAACATTTGCTTGTAAAATTTCATCTCTAGCTGATTCTAAAGCTTGAGCGATCGCTTCAATCGCCTGATTTTTTGCCTCAGTGGAGAGAATCGCTAGCTTACTTGCAGCTTGGCGGGTTTGTCCAGCGATCGCAATTAGGGGAGAAGCTATATCAAAAATAGTCATAGTACAAATCTTTACTTTTTCCTCATCTTATCAATCTCAGGTTATGTTCATCATTCGTCTTCCTCCAATCGGGTGAACCATTTGGGTAATCAATAATTACTCTAATCGGGTGAAGCAAGACTGGGTTGAAAACATTTATTCTCTAAATATCAAACACGGACAAAGAGGTACTAAGTTTACTGTAGCAAGAATATTCTAAGTATTATTACAGTTCTTATTTGAAAGTCTTAAATATGATTTATGCGTTCCCCAGGCTAGAGAGACATAGTAATATATGTTTCTCTAGTCTTTTACTTAAGTAGATATTTTATACTGTCATTAATTAAATTTTTACGAAATTGCAGTGACGATCGCTGGATCTATTGAGTATTGATAGATCAAATACCACTCTTTTAGTAGGGAGATCCTATGTCATTGCAATCTGCATTAGATGCATTAAACCAAAAACGTTATCAAGAAGCGGTTGAATTACTCGAACAATTCTGCCGCGATTGCGCTGAACACAATTCCTCAGATTATCTTTCAGCACAGATGTGGTTGATGAAAGCCTATCAAGCCACAGGCGAAACCGAAAAAGCCAAGGCCTTGTGTCAAAAGTTAATCATGAGTGAAAATCCCCAGGCTCGCAGTTGGGCAGAACAAGCCAGTCAATCCTTTCGCCAAACGCCACCTAAAGCTAGCCAAAAAGCTGGTCGTGCCGTTACCACTGGGATGAAATTAGCAATGGGGGGAGTGGGTGGTAGTTTGGCGTTAGCTTCTGGTGTCACCATGACCTTGCTGTTTGGCATGGTTTTGGCTTTAGGTTTGAGCATAGTATTTATTTTGGGTAACGATAATCCACTCCAAGGATTAGCGATCGCTATTGGTATTACCCTAGTTTTTAATATCGCCGCCTTTTTCATATCTCCATTCATCATGGACTTAACCCAAGGCTGGCTTTACCAAACTCGCTGGGTAGAGTTGGCAGAAGTTGAAACCCTCAGTCCAGAGACAGCTAAAGTTATTCGCCAAGTCTGCGAGCAGAAAAAGCTGAAAACGCCGCGTTTGGGAATTATTGACGACCAAAACCCCACGGCTTTTACTTATGGCTCATTACCGAACAGCGCCCGTTTAGTCGTCAGTCAGGGACTTTTCACATACCTCGATGACGACGAAATTGCTACCGTCTACGCCCACGAATTGGGGCATATCGTCCACTGGGACTTTGCAGTGATGACAGTAGCTTCTACCTTAGTGCAAATTTGTTACCTGATTTACAGCACAGCCAGAAGATTTGGGCGTGGTGGTGGTGATAGCAAAATCAAAGATGCGATGCAAACTGCTGCCTTAGTTGCCTACGTGTTTTATGTCGTCGGTACTTATCTAGTGCTTTACCTCTCTCGCACACGGGAATATTTTGCTGACCACTTTGCAGCCGAAAGTACGGGTAATCCCAATGGATTGTCCCGCGCTTTAGTGAAGATTGCCTACGGAATTTTAGAAGAAGGTTCGCGGGCACAAGAACCCAGCCGTTTAATTGAAGGAACTCGCGCCTTGGGTATCTATGACCATAAAGCCGCCGCTTCCACAGGAACTGCCTACCGCATTGCATCCGATACCCAAAAAATCGGTCGCGTCTTTCTGTGGGATATGTTTAACCCTTGGGGCTGGTGGATGGAGTTAAATTCCACTCACCCATTGACAGGTAAGCGAGTTCGTGCATTAAGCAACTATGCTGAACAATTGGGTTTACCGACTGAGTTTGATATGGGGCGAGTTATTGGAGAAGGAAAAACTCTTAATAAAAGTAGGCTTTACGGCAACTTCTTTTTAGATGTTGTACTCTACGGCGCTGAAACTATTGGTTTCTTCGCTGGCTTGGTAATAGGTGTGATTTTGTTGTCAAGTTCGCAAAACACAGGTTTAGTATTGGGTGCGCCACTAATTGGCCTAGGGATTGGAATTCTCATCAAAGCCTTGGTGATGTTCCCCGACTACAAGCAAGCATCGGAAACCGATATTCTCACTTTGATGTCAGACCCTTATGCCAGTCCGTTGCGTGGACAACCCGCAAAACTTGAAGGTCAACTTATTGGTCGTGGCGACGCTGGTTATAAATTTGGTTCCGATTTAAAAATTCAAGATCGTAGCGGGATGCTTTATTTGCATTATGCCTCACGCTTTGGCCCCATCGGCAATTTTCTGTTTGGGATGAAGCGAGTCCAAAGCTTGATTGGCGAACAAGTTGGGGCTGTGGGTTGGTTCCGTCGAGGTGTTGCGCCTTGGATGGATTTGATTCAACTCCAAAGTAAAAATGGCACTATTGTCAACAGTTATCATCGCTTCTGGTCATTCATCCTGGGCGGTGGATCGATTATCCTGGGAGTGGTCTTGATTATGTTTTTGAGCCGCAGCTAGCAAAGTTTCTAGGCTGCTGTCGAAGCATTTCTCAGTCCATCCAAGCTTTAATTTGTCAGGAGGTGGTTAGTAACTGCCTCCGTTTTTTATGGAAGGGGGCAGTGTTTCGACTACGCTCAACAACCAAACAGGAGGCAGGGCAATACGGCGATCGCATTTGTTGATTTGGCATTCGCATTTGTTGATTTGGAGTTCGCATTTGTTGATTTGGCGTTCGCATTTGTTGATTCGGCGTTCGCATTTGTTACTAAAAGCTTACTTATGCGTTAAACTTGTTTGCTGCCTTTTACCAGGTTCGCCACCACTGTCACCAACTCTTCTGGCTCGATTGGCTTGGATACATGAACTTGGAATCCAGCTTGCAGAGCGAGCCTGCGTTCTTCATCTCTAGCAAATGCCGTTAGTGCTACAGCTAGAATCTTCTCCTCTTGTTCTGCTTCCTGCGCCCGCACTTTCCGAATCAGAGAATAACCATCCTCATCTGGCATTCCAATATCACTGACTAGCACATCTGGTTTTAATCGTTCTAGTGCTTCTAGAGCTTCACCTACTGAGCTAACTGCCCTCACCTGCCCTCCAGACTGTTCAAGAATGAAGGCAATTAACTCCCGCGTATCGGCATTGTCATCTACAACAAGTATTTGCAAACCGTTGAGTATTGAGAGGTTATCTACTTTTACTTTACTCTTTTTAATTAACTGCTCTGGTTGCGGTTCTACAAGAGGCAACAACACTGTAAATTTTGCTCCCTTTCCTTCCCCTTCGCTAACTGCGTAGACTGTGCCTGAGTGCATTTCTACTAAATGGTGTACAATTGCTAGCCCCAGCCCTAAACCATTGTCTACTCTAGTAGTTGTGCTATCAGCTTGACGGAAGCGCTCAAAGATATAAGGTAGAAAGTCAGTACTAATTCCCTTACCTGTGTCAGAGACAGTTATCTGGACATTTGAGTTTACCTGTTCGAGATGTACTTCAACTCGCCCTCCGCTAGGTGTGAACTTGACGGCATTAGAGAGCAAATTCCAGACAACTTGTTGCAGGCGTTCGGCATCACCCATAATTTGACCAACTGAAGAGTCAAGATTAAATTCAACTTGAATATCCTTAATTTCAGATGTGGGATGTACAATTTCAATTGCCGCCTGAATTATCGGCACAAGGTCAACTTTACAAATATTTAGGCGAATTTTTCCTTGTACAATGCGTGAGATATCCAAGATATCTTCAATCAGTTTTCTTTGAAGTTTGGCATTCCGCTCGATTGTCTCCAATGCCTTAGAGGTTATTGCTTGATCCCATTTGCGAATACGTATTACTTGAACCCAACCCAGCATAGAATTGAGAGGTGTACGAAGTTCGTGGGAAACGATCGCTAAAAACTCTTCCTTGATGCGGTTAGCTTCTTGGGCTTGCTGATAAAGTTGGGCATTTTCAATGGCGAATGCTGCCCGTTGAGCAAGTTCTTCAGCCATTTCTAGGTCTACAGTCGTGTAATGGCGTCCTGGTTGTGCAGACGCAAATAGAATTGTCCCCAGCTTGCGTTCGCGTACTAACAGTGGCACTACCATCTGAGACTTAACTTGGAGTTGACGCAGCAGACTAAAGTGTTCCTCGTTCGAGGACTTTTTCTGTAATGAAGACTCAAGAATGTTTGTAACCAGTTCTGGCTTACCAGTTTGTAAAACTTTCGCTGGGCCATAATCAGCATCAACAGAAATTGGATAGCGTTGTTGGAGTTCTCGGATCAGCGTGTCCTTCGCTGGTTCAGATGCAACGATGACTGGGTTAGTGAAGACGGGCAAATTATTTTCGATGACATCCACAATACACCAATCGGCAAGGGTAGGCACTGCTAATTGCGCGACGCTGGTTAGAGTAGTGCGATAATCCAAAGAAGATGCCAATACACTACTTGCTTCAGCCAAAAAATTAGAGCGTTTTTCTGCCGCTTGGGCTGCAATTCGGGCGGCTTGCTCATTGGAGAATAACTGCTGGCGCTGCAACTCTAAACGCCGACGGTGACTAATGTCACGCATTAGCCAGCGCAGAGCAACTGGTTTACCTAACTCATTACGAACGGTAACTACTGTCAAAGCAACATCAAAACAGATTTTTTCTCGTGGTTGTAAACACACCTCCCATTCCCCGCCCCGGTCGAGCTGCTGTAATTGAGTTAGGTAATTAAAAAAAGCCTGATGATCTGATTGGGCGATGAAAGTAAGCAGCGGTTTGCCAATCAAAAATCGCTGTAAAACATTGAGGTGTATGGTAGCAGCGCGGTTAGCTTCCAATATAGTGCCAAATGTATCAGTTACCAAGTAAGCATCAGGTGCAAAATCAAATAATTCTTGGTAGCGCTGACGCTCCTTCTCTACTACGATTCGTGTTGTTTGTAGTTCCTCGGAGGCAATTTTTAGTTCTTCTAAAGTAACTTGAAGTTCTTCAAAAGCTTCTGCTGTTAGCTCTTGCTGTGAATACGGCTCACTTATAGTCTTTTGCACTAATCCCGTTACCCGTGAGCGCAATGTCTCTATTTGTTGACTGAAATCGTCTACATCCATATTGCTCACTTTGCAAAGACTAAGAAGCGTAAGTTAGATAAAATATTTGGTAATAATCATAAATCTAAACTTACACTAAAAGCCGATCTCAAAACTATTGCTCAAAAGATAGAGTTTGTCTTGACAACACAATTTATACAAAGTGAATTAGACACCTAATATTGTGTCTCAACCTCTAATTCCGATCCTAAAATAAAGAATTCATAAAGAAATCACTAGGTGAGTTGATTATTGAAGCTGGTTTTCCTTCTGAAAGCTCATGCGATAAAGGTCATGCGATCGCCAACAATCTTTGGGCTGGTACTGTGTGGGTAAATTGCTATGACCAAGGGAGGATTTTCTCGCTTTGTCCCCTTGTCTGTTTATTCATCCCCTTAAATCTGAAAAAAATCGATTTTAGGAGGATGATGAATGTGATATTTGATATGGGGTGGGCATGATAAATAGATTATGCACACAACCCTAAGAGAATTCTGATGATCAATGCGCTCACTACTAGATTTCGTCAACTTATGGCTGAAAAAAACAGCCTAATTGGCAGATATGACCCGAAAAACAAAACCAAGCGTTCTTTAGTACTGTATACCTGCATAGGATTAATAGGTGGAATTCTGGCATTGTTGTTAATGGCCTCCCCAGGAATAGCCCAAAAACCACAACCCCAACAACCTTTATTAGTAGCTACACGAGTTATACCGCCTTTTGTACTATCAAACAAAGGCGAGCTATCAGGATTCAGTATCGACCTCTGGCGCAAAATTGCTAACCAAATAGGTGTAGAGTCTAAATTTATAGAGTATTCCACAGTGCCGCAACTGCTTTCGGCTATTAAGGACAGCAAAGCCAACTTAGGGATTTCAGCCATCTCGATTACAGCCGAACGCGAGCAGAATTTTGATTTTTCATTACCTATTTTTTCTGGGGGGCTGCAAATTATGGTAAGAAACGCAGAGAGCAACAGCAGTGCGTTCCCAAATATTTTGCAATTGTTTTTCTCTACTAGCCTCTTGCAAGTAATAGGCGTTGCCCTAGTGCTAATTGTTGTAGCAGCCCATATTATTTGGTTATCTGAGCGTCATCACAAAGATGGCATGATTCCCAAATCATACTTTCCTGGCATTTTCAAAGCCTGTTGGTGGGCAGCTGCCACCTTAGCAACCCAAGCTGACGAAATGCCCAAGGGAGTAATGGGACGCCTAGTAGGTATTATCTGGATGTTCATCGGAGTACTTTTTGCCGCCTACTTTACAGCCAGCGCGACTACCTCATTGACAGTGCAACAGCTTCAGGGCGATATCAGGAGTATAGACGATTTACCCGGCAAGGTAGTAGCCACAACTGCGGGTAGTACAGCGGCCACATACCTGCGAGAACATAAGATTTCAGTTTTAGAAGTTACCAAGATTGAGCAAGCTTACAATGCTCTGCAAATAAAAAAAGCTGATGCCGTAGTGTTTGATGCGCCTGTACTCCTCTTCTATGCTGCCAACGAAGGCAAAGGAAAGGTACAAATTGTTGGCAGTATTTTGCGTGAAGAAAGCTACGGTATCATTCTGCCCAATAACAGTCCCTACCGCAAACCAATTAATCAGGCTTTGCTGAGTCTCAAAGAAAATGGCACTTATCAATCGCTATATGATAAGTGGTTTGATGCTGAAAAATCTTGAAGAAAGGAGCAGGGGAGAAGTTGCAGTAAGTCTTTCCCCTCTGCCCCTCTGCCTCTTCCGCCCAATACCCAATGCCCCACTCCCTACTCCCCACTCCCTTCTTTCGCCAGTTGAGCTTTTGCCTGTTGCCAGAGAGTTTCTAACTCATTCAAACTGTAATCAGAAAGGGGACGGTCAACAACCGCCTCCATTTTTTCTAATCGCTGGACAAAGCGCTGATTAGTGCTTTGCAAAGCGGTGCTAGGGTCAAGATTATGCCAACGTGCTAGCTGAATAACTGCAAATAGTAAATCGCCTAATTCTGCTTCTTGTCGTTCGGGTGTTTCCTCAGCTAAAGCCTGTTGGAACTCTCCCAACTCCTCATGAAACTTATCCCAGACGCCCTGAATATTTTCCCATTCAAACCCGATCGCCGCAGCCTTTTGAGAAATCTTCATCGCCGCCGTCAGTGGGGGAAGAGTACGTCCATAACGAGCGAGTTTAGCACTAAATTTTTGGGCGTCTGGAGATACTTCGCCCTTTTCCGCAGCTTTGATTTGTTCCCAATTTTGCCGCACCTCATCCACACTGGCAACCGACACATCACCAAACACATGAGGATGACGGCGAATCAACTTTTGGGAAATCCCCTGAGTTATTTCCTTAAGAGAAAACTGCCCAGATTCGCTAGCGATTTGGGCTTGTAATACCACCTGTAATAATAAATCGCCTAACTCCTCTGCGATCGCACCCTTATCCCCACTCTTAATTGCATCCACCACCTCATAAGCTTCCTCAATCACAAAAGGCGTCAAAGTTTCCGCAGTTTGAGCCAAATCCCAAGGACAACCACCATCAGGCTCACGCAACTTCGCCACCACCTCAATCAACTCCTGCAACGCCCCCAAAATCTCTTCTTGCTTTTCCATACCTCTGCGCTTCCCTTAGCGTTCCTTTGCGTTTAAATTATTTCTTCACTCTCGGACGACGACTACCACCCCTCACTTTCCGCCTCTTAATTTTGCCACTAGGAAGCAACCCCCGAACCCCCTGTTTTCGCACGCGCTTATAAGCCGAACCCCCCCAATCGCTGAGAGAATGACTCATCGCACCGAGTTCCAACCCCAAAAACAAAGCGATATATTCAGTATCGTATTGCACGAGCGATCGCCCCACAGTTTGTCCCAAATCCTGCCAACTAAAACTTAGATTCCATAACCTTTGAGCGATCGCCAAAACGACCATTGCCAAAATAGCAAGCAAACACCCCAGATAAATCACCCGTAAAATCGTACCAATAATCGGCCCGTGGGATAAAAAAGAACGATGCCGGAGACTTTTTTGATAAGGTAGCCAAATCCAGCGCAAGAAACCCCAGCGTTGGAATTGCACAGAGTAAATATCCAAATCGGGGCCAAACATCAGCCCACCAAAGAGAAACCCGCCTGCAACCAACAAAGTCGCACTGCTACTGCGAGTTTGCCAAAAAGTAACGCCCGCCACCAATGGCAGAGCATACATAGTAATGCGATCGTGCGTCCGACCAGAGGGCATCCTAAATCCTGTTAGTGATAGCGGGACGTTGAGCCAGTGCTGAGTAACTGAATACTGAGTCAGTATAAGAGAAAAAAAGATTTTCTTGAAACTACTAGCGCAATGCGAAATCTTTTGCTATATTAGTTAAGGATTAGTCAAACGGGCGGTTAGCTCAGTTGGTAGAGCGCCTGCCTTACAAGCAGGATGTCATCAGTTCGAGTCTGGTACTGCCCATTCAGTAAATAAAGGCTAGAGACACCTTAGATAGAGTTTCTAGCCTTTTTGGATTGATTTGTGGTATTCCTTAATTATGGCAGAGGACGCTGGCGAATCTGATCGCGCTCTCATACCGTGAACCCCTCCTCAAATTGCAATCCTTCTATCTCTAGTAAATTTAACAATAGTATGGCTGGCTCCTCTGGAATATGGGGGCGAAACCGCAAATAAATCACACCCCTTGGTGATGGTAATCTTAAGCGATAGATGAGTTCGCCGTAGTCGCGATCAAACGTTAAAATCACCCGTTGCTCATTAGCGGCACAAGTCAAAACCTCTGTATCTTCAATACCTGGAGAATTCTCTATCACCGAAGCAACATCATAGCCCGCTTGCCGTAGCAGCCGCACACTGGGCAATGGAAAGTTCTCATTCGCCAGAAACCGCATTACTTGGCCTCAGTAGACAGCAATGGTGTGTAGAATACATCCTCTTTGAGACACTCCGCGGCAAACGCGAACACAGCTTGGATTGCAGGAGCACTGAGAGTTGGATAGCTTTCTGTAACTTGCTGTTCTGTCCAACCTTCGGCAAACAACCCCAATATGAATTCCACAGATAGCCGCGTTCCTTTGACGACAGGCTTTCCAAGGAGAATTTTCGGGTCTGAATGAATATAAGTTCTCCAATCCATACCAGTTTACCTTTATCGGGCTTCATTTATTATGAGCGATGCCTATGGTGGGCTGCGCCAACGCACCACAAGATATTCCGCATTTTTATCAGATTCGTCAAAAATGCAGTAGTTGGAAAGTAAGTTTGCTATGGCAACAATTGACTCAAACTCCAATAATTAATCACTAGTTAATATTGAGGTAAGAAGGTCAGGATGAGACAGATGTGGGCAATGTCCAGAAACTAGCTCAATGGCATCGACTCCTAAGCGCTTGCGTGCAGCGTAACGCGACCATGTAGGAGATATTATTCGGTCATTGGCACAAACAATATATTTACGCTCAACATGCGGCAAAGCTTTTAAAGGATTCGTTTCAAGTATATATGCCATAGATTGTTGCGAACGACTTTTCGAGATTGCCCACTGTGCTACATCCGGTTGACAATCATGATAGAAAAAATCCCTTAATACTGCTTCGTCAGAATAATCTTTGCCTACGGAAGCTGGTTCAAACATATCAGGCTCATCGTAGAACTGTTCGAGTTTAGTTGGGTCTTTTGGCTGGTAATTGAATGATTTGAGCGTATCAGAATCAAGACGATGAGAAAATTGGTCGAGTGTACTAACTCCAGGATATGGAAGTAGCGCCGCCACAAACACTAGTTGACGCACTTTTACCGCTTCTGCAACCAAGGGAATTATAGTACCAGCCATTGAGTGACCGACTAGGACAATATCATCATCAGTTTTTGGCAACGCTTGAATTACTACATCTGCAAATTGGGACAAAGTAGTAGATGCATTTTCAATTGGCAAATCCATTGCTACGGTTTTGTGACCCTGTGATTCTAAGTGGGGAATTAGCAAATCCCAACACCAAGTGGCTTGGAAAGCACCGTGAACTAGACAATATAGACTCATATCAATTGAATAGTGGTAATGGTAGACGAGTTTTTTAACTTTTCTTATTTTTTAGCAAGTTTTAAAACTTGACCAGGTAAGTTACATCAACACCTGCTATATATTCAAACAGCAGTTAAAACAGGCTGAAAAGGTTGCAATAAAATACCCAAAATTTTATCAACTTCTTTAATATAGTATTCAGTCGAATCTATATAAACAGTTGTCGCTTCTAAAAATAAGAACTTCCAGTTAGTTCCGCTAGTAACCGAGCCATAGATCCGCCCAACTTCATTGCCTTGATTTTGATTGAACAATTGCGCTGCAATCATTGCCGCTACACATTGACCAAGACCGCCGATAATATCTTCTTTTTTCGCTTCAAAAATAAACATTACCGGAGCAGAAATAAATAATTGCTCTTGGGAATTACTGATTATATAATCGCAAAAACCTTGTAAGCCTTGAGTCGCATCAACATTAAATTCATTTCCAGAGAACAGCGAAATTTTATTATTTAATAATCGTCTGACCTCTGCGAGGATTGGTGCAATTAAAAACTCTGACCTTGCTTTTTCGGTTGAAATCGCAGTTGCTAAAGGAATGTAATCTATTAAAATAGTGCTGAGAGTTTCTGATGGTGTAACAGGTTTTGTATCAACAAATAAATTCCGAGTTTCATCGAGTGTTAAATTAAAACTCTTTTTCACCTTGGCGAGACTAAAATCGCTGTATGCCATCCTTCCACCTTGTGATTATTTATTTTTAAGAGACTTCCAAATAAAAAAATATCCAACTTTTCTTGTGGGGTGGATATATTGTCCGCCTCTGGTTACGGGCGGGCGAGACGCCCACCCCACAAGATTGCATAATTTATTTCTTGAAAATCTCTTAACGTGACTTCGACTGCGATTCAACTTTATCTTGATTTGCCAACTCTTTCGCTCTCGTCTGGGAATCAAACTTTAAATTATTATCCCACTGTTGTGCTTTGCCAAACTTTTCAACAGCGCCATTAATATCATCATTTCGCGCTAACTTCTCACCTTGGATAACTAATACTGTAGCAGCTTGAACCAAACGCGATCGCGTTTGGCATGATTGCAACTCTTCTAACACTTCAGGATGGGCAATGAGGTAATTATTTAGTAACTTGCAACCACTAAGTAATAAATTGTCGAAATCTAAATCCCATAAAATTATTGTTTTGTCAGCACTCGCAGAAGCTAACTGTTGTCCATTGGGGCTAAAGGCGACGCTATATACCCAAGTGTTATGACCGGTAAGGGTCTTGAGGAGTTGACCGCTGCTGACATCCCAGATTTTGATGGTGTCGTCAAAACTAGCAGAAGCTAACTGTTGTCCATTGGGGCTGTAGGTGACGCTATTGACTGGACTACTATGACCAGTAAGGGTTTTGAGAAGTTGACCGCTGCTGACATCCCAGATTTTGATGGTGTTGTCAGCACTTGCAGAAGCTAACTGTTGTCCATTAGGGCTGTAGGTGACGCTATTGACTGGACTACTATGACCAGTAAGGGTGTTGAGGAGTTGACCGCTGCTGACATCCCAGATTTTGATGGTTTTGCCAGCACTCGCAGAAGCTAACTGTTGTCCATTGGGGCTGTAGGTGACGCTATTAACCGGACTACTATGACCAGTCAGGGTGTTGAGGAGTTGACCGCTGCTGACATCCCAGATTTTGATGGTTTTGTCAGCACTTGCAGAAGCTAACTGTTGTCCGTTGGGGCTGTAGGCGACTCTATTGACTGGACTACTATGACCAGTTAGGGTTTTGAGAAGTTGACCGCTGCTGACATCCCAGATTTTGATGGTGTTGTCAGCACTTGCAGAAGCTAAGTCTTTTCCATTGGGGTTGTAGGCGACGCTATTGACTGGACTACTATGACCAGTTAGGGTGTTGAGGAGTTGACCGCTGCTGACATCCCAGATTTTGATGGTTTTGTCAGCACTCGCAGAAGCTAAGTCTTTTCCATTGGGGCTGTAGGCGACGCTACTGACCAAACGGCTATGACCAATCAAGGTTTTGAGGGCTTGACCGCTGCTAACATCCCAGATTTTGATGGTATTTTCAGCACTCGCAGAAGCTAACTGTTGTCCATTGGGGCTGTAGGTGACGCTATAGACCTCACCGCTATGACCAATCAGGGTTTTGAGGAGTTGACCGCTGCTGACATCCCAGATTCTAATGGTTCTGTTATCACTCGCAGAAGCTAACTGTTTTCCATTGGGGCTGTAGACGACGCTATTAACTGGACTACTATGACCAGGTAGGGTTTTGAAAAGTTGACCGCTGCTAACATCCCAGATTTTGATGGTGTTGCCAGCACTCACAGAAGCTAACTGTTTTCCGTTGGGGCTGTAGGCGACGCTATTAACTGGACTACTATGACCAGTCAGGGTTTTGAGAAGCTGACCGCTGTTGACATTCCAGATTTTGATGGTTTTGTCAGCACTCGCAGAAGCTAACTGTTGTCCATTGGGGCTGTAGACGACGCTATTGACTGGACTACTATGACCAGTTAGGGTTTTGAGGAGTTGACCGCTGCTGACATCCCAGATTTTGATGGTGTTGTCAGCACTCGCAGAAGCTAACTGTTGTCCATTGGGGCTGTAGACGACGCTATTGACTGGACTACTATGACCAGTTAGGGTTTTGAGGAGTTG